>NZ_LWEH01000614.1 GCF_001635455.1 Vibrio sp. HI00D65 | reverse complement strand
ATGCTTCGTCTAAACGAAAGAGTGAGCTCGGTAGATACGCCAATTGGTGGTGATGGTGAGAAAGCACTACTGGACATTATTCCAGATGTGAACAACTCAGATCCTGAGGTTTCGACTCAAGATAGTGATATCAAAAACTCACTGATCTTCTGGCTTGATGAGCTGAATCCTAAGCAGAAAGAGGTGCTTGCACGTCGGTTTGGCCTACCTACTAGGCTATGAACCGTCAACGCTAGAAGAAGTTGGTCGTGAAATCAGCCTAACTCGTGAACGCGTTCGTCAAATCCAAGTTGAAGGTCTTCGTCGTCTACGTGAGATCCTTATCAAGCAAGGTTTGAACATGGAAAACCTGTTCAACGTTGAAA
>NZ_LWEH01000613.1 GCF_001635455.1 Vibrio sp. HI00D65 | reverse complement strand
CCGCGTCCGGATGCATTGTTTAAGTCAATGAGTCTATCAAATTGGAGCGACACACGAGGTTCGAACTCGTGACCTCAACCTTGGCAAGGTTGCGCTCTACCAGCTGAGCTAGTGTCGCATAAGTTAATCGCAGCTCTTACTGCTTTTGGCAATAGATAGCGTTTAACTGTAATGTGGTTGCGGGAGCCGGATTTGAACCGACGACCTTCGGGTTATGAGCCCGACGAGCTACCAAGCTGCTCCATCCCGCGTCCGGATGCATTGTTTAAGTCAATGAGTCTATCAAATTGGAGTGACACACGAGGTTCCCGATCTTCAAGGCTTAGGCGTGACCTCAGCCTTGGCAAGGATTGCACTCTGCCAGAATGCTCTTCATGTTTCACTTTCAAAATGGAGCGACACACGAGGTTCGAACTCGTGACCTCAACCTTGGCAAGGTTGCGCTCTACCAGCTGAGCTAGTGTCGCATAAGTTAACCGCAGCTTTTACTGCTTTTGGCAATAGATAGCGTTTAACTGTAATGTGGTTGCGGGAGCCGGATTTGAACCGACGACCTTCGGGTTATGAGCCCGACGAGCTACCAAACTGCTCCATCCCGCGTCCGGATGCATTGTTTAAGTCAATGAGTCTATCAAATTGGAGCGACACACGAAGTTCCCGATCTTCAAGGCTTAGGCGTGACCTCAACCTTGGCAAGGATAGCACTCTGCCAGAATGCTCTTCATGTTTCACTTTCTAAATGGAGCGACACACGAGGTTCGAACTCGTGACCTCAACCTTGGCAAGGTTGCGCTCTACCAGCTGAGCTAGTGTCGCATAAGTTAATCGCAGCTCTTACTGCTTTTGGCAATAAATAGCGTTTAACTGTAATGTGGTTGCGGGAGCCGGATTTGAACCGACGACCTTCGGGTTATGAGCCCGACGAGCTACCAAGCTGCTCCATCCCGCGTCCGGATGCATTGTTTAAGTCAATGAGTCTATCAAATTTGAACGACACACGAGATTCCCTATCTTCAAGGCTTAGGCGTGACCTCAACCTTGGCAAGGATAATGCTCTTCATGTTTCACTTTCAAAATGGAGCGACACACGAGGTTCGAACTCGTGACCTCAACCTTGGCAAGGTTGCGCTCTACCAGCTGAGCTAGTGTCGCATAAGTTAATCGCAGCTCTTACTACTTTTGGCAATAGATAGCGCTTAACTGTAATGTGGTTGCGGGAGCCGGATTTGAACCGACGACCTTCGGGTTATGAGCCCGACGAGCTACCAAGCTGCTCCATCCCGCGTCCGGATGCATTGTTTAAGTACAATGAAACTTCAAATTGGAGCGACACACGAGGTTCCCGATCTTCAAGGCTTAGGCGTGACCTCAACCTTGGCAAGGATTGCACTCTGCCAGAATGCTCTTCATGTTTCACTTTCAAAATGGAGCGACACACGAGGTTCGAACTCGTGACCTCAACCTTGGCAAGGTTGCGCTCTACCAGCTGAGCTAGTGTCGCATCATGGAAAGGTCTTTCACCTTCCGATTACCGCTTTTGCGTTAATCTACAAATTGGAGCGACACACGAGGTTCGAACTCGTGACCTCAACCTTGGCAAGGTTGCGCTCTACCAGCTGAGCTAGTGTCGCATCACGGAAAGGTCTTTCACCTTTCGATTACCGCTTTTGCGTTAATCTACAAATTGGAGCGACACACGAGGTTCGAACTCGTGACCTCAACCTTGGCAAGGTTGCGCTCTACCAGCTGAGCTAGTGTCGCATTCTGAAAACGTCTTTCGTCGTTCAGGGCTGCGAATTATAAGAGCATTTTTTTGTGATGCAAGTCCTTAATGCAAAATTACGAAACTTTTTATTCAACTGCTGTAAAAGCACACAGATTTGCAAAAAAATCAGCCCTTATGTCCCTGAAAAGTTAGACAAACGTGATCAGTTTATCCGGCTAGATGTTAATAATTGTTTTTCGGTAGTACTGCAGCTCGGCAATTGACTCGCGAATATCGTCTAATGCTAAGTGGCTTCCTGACTTAGAAAAACCATCTAAGACTTCAGGTTTCCAACGACGAGCTAGCTCTTTAAGCGTACTGACATCTACATAGCGGTAGTGGAAGTACTCTTCTAATTCAGGCATGTGCTTGTATAGGAAACGGCGGTCTTGGCCAATGCTATTACCACAAATCGGTGATTTACCTTTTGGTACCCACTTTTCAAGAAACGCGATCGTCTGTTCGATAGCCTCTTGCTCAGTGATGGTGCTTTCTTGAATTCGCTTCACTAGGCCACTGCCAGTGTGCGTCGTTGTGCACCATTCGTCCATTTTGTCTAATTCACTCTGAGGTTGGTGAATAGCCAAAACAGGTCCTTCAGCAAGGATGTGAAGCTCACTATCAGTCACGATAGTCGCAATTTCAATGATTTTATGAGTTTCAGGATCCAGTCCCGTCATCTCTAGATCTACCCAAATTAGGTTCTGATCGCTAAAGGACATAAGGCGTCGCCTATTTGTTTATGTTTAAAAGAGGTACTATACCCAAATAACTATACTCAAACTAGCTTTAGAGCCATCGAAATCAAATGGCACCAGCAACAGTAGTTTGAGTTCCCAATCATCAAGTTAGATGTGTTAAGTGAAAAATTGTGGCTAAGAAAAAGAAGTTAACTAAAGGTCAGGTGCGTCGCGTACGTAGCAACCAGAACAAGCGACTCAAGAAAGAAGACTCAATCCAATGGGATGAGAACATGCTTGGTAGCACTAAAAGCGGACTCGTGATTACACGCTTTGGTCAACATGCTGATATCGAGGATCTTGAAACAAACGAAGTTCATCGTTGTAACTTACGCCGTAGTATCGAGACTTTAGTTTCTGGTGACCGAGTGACTTGGCGTGCAGGCCTAGAATCGATGGCTGGTATTTCAGGCGTTGTGGAAGCCGTTGAGCCAAGAACCTCAATGCTGACCCGCCCTGATTACTACGACGGTCTAAAACCTGTTGCGGCTAACGTAGACCAAATGGTTATCGTGTCTGCTGTACTTCCAGAGCTATCACTTAATATTATCGACCGTTACTTGATTGCTTCAGAAACAGTAAAAATCGCACCGCTTGTGGTACTCAACAAGGTCGACCTACTAACTGAAGAGCAAATTGCTGAGTACCAAGAGACACTGAAGATTTACGAAAAGATCGGCTACAAAGTGATGTTCGTGAGTAAAGAGTCTGGCTACGGTATCAAAGAGCTCGAGGCTGAACTCAAAGGGCGTATCAACATCTTTGTTGGTCAATCTGGTGTAGGTAAATCCAGTCTAGTGAATGCGCTAATGCCGACACTTGACATCGAAGAGGGTGAAGTTTCTGAAAACTCAGGCCTTGGTCAGCACACCACCACGGCAGCTCGCTTGTACCACTTCCCTTCAGGTGGCGACCTAATCGATTCTCCTGGAGTTCGTGAATTTGGTCTATGGCACTTAGAAGCCGATGAAATCACCGAAGCTTTCGTTGAGTTCAAACCTTACCTTGGCGGCTGTAAGTTCCGCGACTGTAAGCACAATGATGATCCAGGTTGCATCCTGCGTGAAGCCGTTGAAGATGGGAAAATCAGTCGACTACGCTTCGAAAACTACCACCGCATCATTGAGAGCATGGTCAACAACAAAGACAACCGTCAGTATTCACGAAACAAAAAAGCGGACCTTTAATCGCGTTTTTGTGAACAAATATGTGCAGTTACTGACAATTGGCCCGAATTTAAGTAACATCTCGCGCCCTAAATCGTCATCGACAGATTGAATTGAAAAACACATAGCATTGGAAAATTAATACAATGGATAAGATTAAAGTTGGATTGCAGTACTGGATTCCACAACATGGACTAACTCGTCTAGTCGGCAAACTGGCTTCTGCTAAAGCGGGCGGCTTAACGACAGCGATCATCAATTGGTTCATCAAACAATACAAAGTAAACATGGATGAAGCGCTACATAGCGATCCAAAACACTTTAAAACATTCAATGAATTCTTCGTACGTGAACTAAAAGACGGCATGCGCCCTATCGCTGAAGGTGACTCTGTTATCGTTCATCCAGCTGACGCTCGCGTAAGCCAATTTGGTCCAATTACTGACGGCCAACTGATTCAAGCGAAAGGCCACAATTACTCTGCACGTGAACTGCTAGGTGGTGATGCTGGTCTTGCTGAAGAGTTTAAAGATGGTGAATTCGCAACGCTTTACCTATCTCCAAGTGATTACCACCGCGTACACATGCCATGTGACGGTACACTGCGTCAGATGATTTACGTTCCAGGTGACCTTTTCTCTGTAAACCCGCTAACGGCAGAGAACGTTCCAAACCTATTCGCACGTAACGAGCGCGTAGTGTGTATCTTCGATACGGAATTTGGCCCAATGGCACAAGTATTAGTTGGTGCGACTATCGTAGGTAGCATCGAGCAAGTATGGGCTGGCACGATTACTCCACCTCGTGGCAACTCGGTTTACAAGTGGGATTACCCAGCACAAGGTGACAAAGCAATCATCTTGAAGAAAGGCGAAGAAATGGGGCGCTTTAAACTTGGCTCAACCGTGATCAACTTATTTTCGAAAGATGCAATCAAGTTCGACGACACGATGCAAAATGGCGAGAAAACGGTTCTTGGTACGCCTTACGCGCACATCGCTGGTAAAGACGTTGAGGCTGAAGCTGTTGATTCAATAGAGAACACTGACCAAGCGTAATAATTTGAGTAAACTCATTTAGCTTTCAAGGCGCGTTATTTGAATGAATAACGCGCCTTTTTATTACCCAGTTCTCTAACCTTCCAATCCCCCAAAACCCTGACCTAAAAGAGCAATGCATAAATCAGCGCTATAAAAGATTGACCAAAAACAAAACAGTTGCCGAAACCTTAAACAACTTTTTGATTTTCCAACCCGTCTCCAAGTACCAAAAATCCAGATAACTTACTCTATCTGAAGATATTTTATTCATAGGGTCTTTGTACATGCCTAAACTCAATGTTGGCGTTCTGGTCAAGCTGTTGATTTGTTTTGCGATTCCCTTGGGCGTGTTATTCATGCCAATAGATTCAATACCTATCGATGACATAACGCTGATTCAACACCGCCTGCTAGCGATATTTCTACTTGCTGCCTTACTTTGGGTACTTGAACCCGTTCCGGTTTTCGCCACCTCGATACTGATCATTGCACTTGAACTGGTGATGATTTCCGACAAAGGCCCGCACTTATTTAGAAATCCACCAGCGGGACACGTTCTCGGTGAGTTGATTAAATATACCGACATATTCGGTGCATTTTCATCACCAATCATCATTCTATTCATGGGTGGCTTTGCTCTCGCAATCGCAGCATCTAAGTACGAACTCGATAACAACCTAGCTCGATTGCTACTGAAACCATTCGGTACCGAACCGCGTTTCATCATGCTTGGCTTAATGCTGATCACCGCCGTGTTCTCGATGTTTATGTCGAATACCGCAACCACAGTCATGATGCTAGCTCTGCTTGGCCCTATTGTAGCTTCGGCACCCAAAGGCGATATGGGGATCAAAGCACTCGTATTGTGTATTCCGATTGCCGCCAATACTGGTGGTATCGCAACACCAATCGGTACACCTCCTAATGCCATCGCACTGCAATACCTGACCGGTGAAAACACCATCGACTTCCTGAGCTGGATGATGATGGGCTTACCTTTTGTAATCATCCAACTCACCATTGCTTGGTTCCTTCTTCAGCAAATCTTCCCTTCCACGCAGAAAAACATGGTGCTTAAACTCGATGGGCAATTCAGAAAGAGCTGGCGAGCGATCGTGGTTTACGTCACCTTTGCCGCCACCATCTTATTGTGGATGACCACAAAGCTGCACGGCATGAACACCTATGTAGTCTCTATCATTCCACTGGCGGTCTTCACCTTGACGGGCGTCATGGGTAAAGAAGAGCTGAAACTGATCAACTGGGATGTGTTGTGGTTAGTCGCAGGTGGTATTGCGATTGGTATCGGCCTTGATAAAACAAGTTTAGCTGCGGCGTTAGCACACGCTATCGACTATGATTCGCTCTCCCCCGCAGCCGTTGTTCTCACGTTATCTATCGTTTGCTGGTTAATGGCGAACTTCATGTCAAACACCGCTACCGCCAACTTACTGATGCCAATAGCCGCGGCAATTGGCGCTTCTATGGAGAGTTTGGCAACAATTGGGGGCTTACAAGGATTATTAGTTGTGATTGCCTTCTCAGCATCACTCGGCATGATTCTTCCTGTATCGACACCACCGAATTCACTGGCTTACTCAACCGGGCTTATCGAAAGCAAAGACATGGCGAAGATGGGGATCATCTTGGGTGTTGTCGGCCTGCTATTGGTTTACCTCGCCCTGTTTATCATCACCTAGTAGACGCTAACTCTGCCTTTTAATTATCTAGGGCGCTAAATTTACATTTAGCGTCACATTTAAATAAACACTAACTAATTGATACTAAAGTCAATTATGAAAATGTGACTCTAATTCATTATTTATAAAAAAGCAGAATAGATATATTCAGTTTTTTGATATTAAACACATTTATTATCTCTCAGACAACGACACTATTCGGCCAACAAAGACACACCCATTTCCCCACTCAGCACGTCGCTACCAATAAGGTTTTGTCTAAAAAGAGGAGTGCACCTTGAGACACACAATCAAATTTAAAATTCAAATGGCAATTACAATTATCATTGCCATTGTGAGTGGCGCTCAAGCTTGGATATCAGTAAATCAGCTCACTCAAGAGACGGAAGTCGCGATCAATCAAGAAATGAAGAATGTAAGCGTAGGGATAAACAACTACATTGCAGATTGGATCTCGACTCGAAGTAATATGATGTTGGCCAATGAGCCGACGATAGCAAATAACAGTAACTCTGACCGTGAGCTATTATTGACTAAACAAGCTGGTCAATTCCTATCGGTTTATGCGGGATTTAGCGATGGCACGATCGCGTATGGTGATAAAACGGAAAGCTGGCCAGCAGACTACGACCCTCGCACACGTCCATGGTACAAGGATGCCAACGCCACATCCGAGCTTATCATTACTGAACCGTATCAAGATTTTGATGGCAGTATCGTCATCAGTTTCGCCAAATCCTTCAGTGGCCAAAAACAAGGCGTATTGGCTGCAGACTTAACCGTAACAAGCATTATCGATACAGTACTTAACGTAGAACTGGATAACGATGGCTTCGCCTTCTTAGTGGATGGTAACAACTACATTGTTGCATACAGCGATGAAACGTTGAGTCAAAAGCCACTCACAAGTTTAAATCCAGAGCTGACCGCAAACCGAGTGTCACAACTGGTTCAAAACCAAACTATTACTCCATTAGCTTGGCCTAGTTTAGGTGAGCAGTTGATTTACATAGCTAAAGTTCCGAACACCGATTGGTCTCTAGGCATTGTTATCGATAAAGAGCTAGCGTTCTCTGCAGTCACTGACGCAATTCAATTTATTACAATTACCTCACTGGTTTTGTATATCGTGATTTCAATCGTCAGCACCATGGTCATAACTCGATTGCTTTACCCATTACAAACCTTGTCAGAAGCGCTAACCCAACTTGCTCAAGGTAGAGGTGACCTTACTCAACGTATCGATATCACCCGCATGGATGAGATAGGTAAGCTTGCCGAGCTTGTAAACCAATTCTTAAGTCAAATGCAGAGCATGCTGAAAGGCGTCGTTGAGCACAGCCATGATTTAAACAACCATGCAGAGAAAGCCAACCAACTTGCGGCTCAGTCTTCGATGCGAGTAGAAAATCAACAAAACGATATAACCCAAATTGCGACTGCGATTCATGAAATGTCAGCAACCGCTGCAGAAGTCGCGAGTCATGCAGAATTGACCGCATCCGCTTCTCAGGCCTCTGCATCCGCCTGTAATGACGGCCAAAACGTAATTCAACAAAACCGCGATGCGATTACTGGCCTTGCAACTCAAGTGGAAGACGCGGCCAATGTGATCCGAGAGCTGGAAAACAACGCGCAAAGCATCAATCAGATCTTATCGACCATTCAAGGCATTGCTGAACAAACCAACCTATTGGCATTGAATGCAGCCATCGAAGCGGCACGTGCAGGTGAACAAGGTCGCGGATTTGCGGTTGTCGCCGATGAAGTTCGCGTGCTAAGCCAAAGAACCTATGGCTCAACGGAAGAAATCCGCGTGATGATCGATACCTTGCAGAAGAACACTGAACATGCGGTGGATAGCATGACCACCAGCACTCAGCTCGCAGAAAACAGTGTTGGCTTCGCAGAGCAAGCGCACGATAGCCTATCTAAAATCACGCAAGCCATCAGTGAAATCAACGACATGGCACTACAGATAGCTAGCGCAGCCGAAGAGCAACGAGCAGTCAGTGAAGACATCAGTCGTAATACACAAGGGATCAAAGATGCCTCTGACGACCTCGCCCAACAAGCAGAAAACAGCCGTAATAGCTCAAATGAGATGAGTAGCGCTGCTGAGTCGATGCGTCGAGATGTGGAGCGCTTTAAGGTATAAAGCCTCGCAACTCAAACAAGCGAACGGATAGTTAGAGCAAACCTATCACTGAGAAGCAAAGCGGTGCATTTATTAAGAATCGCTTTGTTCTCACTTCGGTTTGATGCATATTGATGAGCTAATTTATCCCAGACAGAAGGACTGTTAATCGATGGGGTTTGAATGGTTGGCTCTCGCCGCTGCTTTTCTTTGGGCTATCGCAAGCCTAATGTCCGTAAAGCCTGCTCAACACTTAGGTTCTTTTGCCTATAGCCGATGGCGCATGGGCTGCACTGCCGTCATCTTATCAAGCATGGCTTGGTTTACTGGTGGCTGGACTACCGTCGAAACAGAGCTAGTCACGCCAATGAT
Source organism: Vibrio sp. HI00D65 (assembly GCF_001635455.1). Classification (GTDB taxonomy): domain Bacteria; phylum Pseudomonadota; class Gammaproteobacteria; order Enterobacterales; family Vibrionaceae; genus Vibrio. Next base: position 261,835 of record NZ_LWEH01000613.1, on the reverse strand, counting down.
GCTGTCTGGTCTGATTGGAATCTTCATTGGTGATACCGCTCTATTTGCCTGTTTGAACCGAATGGGCCCGCGTCAAGCTGGCTTACTGTTCTCTTGTCACGCCGTGTTCTCTGCAATTCTCGGTTATTTCCTGTTTAGTGAAAGCATGACCTCTGGCGAGCTTGTTGGCTCGGCCTTGGTGTTTAGTGGCGTGTTAACTGCGATCTTCTTTGGTCGTCGAGGCCAAGCCAACAACCAGCTTGAAACCATCAAGGGCACCGTGTGGATTGGTGTTGCTCTGGGCATCACGGCGGCTATCTGCCAAGCATTGGGCGGTATTATTGCCAAACCAGTGATGCAAACTAGCATCGACCCAGTAGCCGCTTCTGCTATTCGAATGATCACCGCCTTTGTCGCCCATTCCGCATTTCGTTTAACGGGCGCCAAGCTTTCACGCGCACTGAATCCGATGAATGTTCAAATATTCGCGATTACCGCAGTGAACGGCTTTCTCGCGATGGCAGTGGGTATGACGCTTATCTTGTATGCACTGCAAGAAGGTAATGTCGGCATGGTTGCTCTACTCTCTTCAACCACACCTATCATGTTGCTGCCCATTCTATGGCTGTACACCAAGCAAAGACCAAACGCCTATGCTTGGGTCGGAGCCATTGTTGCCGTAGTGGGTACTGGCATTCTAGTAAGATAGTGGCACTGGTATTCTGGTCAGCTAATCGATCTGCGCGCTAACTTCTGCTAACTAACCAATGTTAAGCCCGTGGGAAGGGGAAAGCCGTGACTTCATCGATATGATCATGCCCCATAGCAAGCATAATCAATCGGTCGATACCCAAAGCAACACCCGCACAGTCTGGTAGGCCTGCTTTTAACGCCTCAATCAAATGATGGTCAATCGGTTGAGGCGATAAGCCCATATCGATACGCTTAGCATTGTCATCTTCAAAGCGCTGCAATTGCTCCTGCGGGTTATCTAACTCATTAAAGCCATTTGCCAACTCGATGCCTTTGAAGTACACCTCAAAACGGTCAGCCACTCTCGAGTCGTTTGGATTAATTTTAGCCAGTGCCGCTTGAGACGCAGGGAAATCATAAACGAATGCTGGCACTGTTTGGCCAATTTTAGGTTCTACACCAATGCTAAACAGTAACTGCAGCAAAGTATCCCTGTCTTGTTCAGGGTCAGCAATATCGCTCAAACCTAATGTACCAGCACAAACCTTTAGCGCTTCCATTGAACCTTCTAATGGACACACACCCAGCACTTCAAGAAACGCGTTTTGGTAAGTCATTCGTTCAGCCGCCCGAGAATTCAGCACCAGCTGCAACAAGTCATCCATCTCATCCATCAACTGATGGTGGTCGAAACCAACACGATACCACTCCAACATCATAAACTCAGGGTTATGGTAACGGCCGTTCTCTTCGTTGCGGAATGCCTTAGCTATCTGATAAATGCAGCCACTTCCTGCCGCCAAAAGACGTTTCATATGGAACTCAGGGCTGGTCATGAAGAACAGCTTTTGCCCACCCGCATACCCTGGCCCTACAAACTCAGTTTTGAAAGTATGTAAGTGCACATCTGTCACAGTGGCATGGCTCATGGCTGGGGTATCCACCTCCAACACATCACGCTCAAAAAAGAAATCGCGGATCTGACGAATCAGAAAAGCACGTTGTTTTAACTGCTTGATCGGCGCAGCTGGTTGCCAGTTAGCTTGGTTCATGATTTTAGAATTACTCACTGAAATAACTGGATCGAAAGATACCGTTTGTTTGGCCAAAAATCATCTCTTCTTAAACTCGACCTACCACACTGAGATTGATAATTAGCGTCAAGAGCAATTAACAACATCAACAACAATGCACTCAATATCGATACATTTATCGATACATTTATCGACACGTTTCTTAACTTTTGGCAACGAACAAACTCTTGCTGTGATTAGCATCACATAACCTAGAATTTCTATGCCTCCGCATGCATTACCGAAGCAAAAACCTAATTAAATCAATATTTGAAATTACACCCTCTCATACACTGAACCTACCACTTAAGGCTTAGAGGTGATAATCGGTTGATGCCGTTTACTGCGCTCTAAATAAGCTTTTAATAATAACAAGCGGAAGACTCCGCATCACACTGGAGAATAACTGTGAAGACAATTACCACAGATATCGCAGTCATCGGCGCAGGCGGCGCTGGTCTTCGTACAGCTATTGCAGCAGCTGAAGCTAATCCTGATTTGGAAGTAGCACTGATTTCTAAAGTTTACCCAATGCGTTCACACACGGTAGCAGCAGAAGGCGGTTCAGCGGCGGTAATTAAAGACGAAGATAGCCTAGAAAACCACTTCAACGATACGGTTGGCGGTGGCGACTGGCTATGTGAACAGGATGTTGTTGAATACTTTGTTGAAAACGCGACTCGCGAAATGATCCAAATGGAACAATGGGGCTGCCCATGGAGTCGTAAAGAAAACGGTGAAGTAAACGTACGCCGATTCGGCGGTATGAAGGTAGAAAGAACGTGGTTCGCAGCGGATAAAACTGGCTTCCACATGCTTCATACACTGTTCCAGACTTCGATGAAGTACGACCAAATCAAACGATTTGACGAGTACTTTGTGGTGGACCTTCTTGTGGAGATCAAAGACGGCGCTGAAGAAGGCGAAGTACAAGGCCTTATTGCGATTCATATGTCTGAAGGTGAGCTTGTTACCATCAAAGCAAAATCGGTTGTTCTAGCAACAGGTGGCGCAGGTCGTGTTTATCACTGTAATACTAACGGCGGCATCGTAACCGGTGACGGTATGGCTATGGCTTATCGCCATGGTGTGCCACTGCGTGACATGGAGTTCGTTCAATACCACCCAACGGGCCTACCTGGCACGGGCATCTTGATGACCGAAGGTTGTCGTGGTGAGGGCGGTATCATCGTCAACAAGAACGGCTACCGTTATCTACAAGATTACGGCATGGGCCCTGAAACACCAGTGGGCGAGCCGAAGAATAAATACATGGAACTGGGTCCTCGTGACAAAGTTTCTCAAGCATTCTGGCACGAGCAGCAGAAAGGCAACACTATCAAGCACCCTCTAGGTGATGTCGTTCACCTAGACCTTCGTCACCTTGGTGAAGAGTACCTGCAAGAGCGTCTACCGTTTATCTGTGAGCTAGCAAAAGCGTACGTGAACGTTGATCCAGCAAAAGAGCCAATCCCAATTCGTCCAACCGTTCACTACACCATGGGTGGTATCGAAACCAACGGTAGCTGTGAAACTCGCATTAAGGGTCTATTCGCAGTGGGTGAATGTGCGTCTGTTGGTCTTCACGGTGCAAACCGTTTAGGTTCTAACTCTCTGGCTGAGTTCGTCGTATTTGGCCGTGTTGCTGGTGAGCACGCAGTGAAACGCGCAGCGGAATTCAAGGGCTGGAATGAAGCGTCTATCGCTAAGCAAGTGAAAGCGGTCGAAGATCGCATCGCAACGCTGATGAACCAAGAAGGCGACGAAAACTGGGCTGATATCCGCACCGAAATGGGTCACACCATGGAAGCGGGTTGTGGTATCTACCGTCAAGAAGACTTGATGCAAGAGACCATCAACAAGATCACTGAATTGAAAGTGCGCTACAAGAAGATCAGCATCAAAGACAAAGGTAAAGTATTCAACACTGACCTACTTTACGCTATCGAAGTGGGTTACGGCCTAGAAGTCGCAGAAGCCATGGTTCACTCAGCAATCCTTCGCAAAGAGTCTCGCGGTGCACACCAACGCCTAGACGACAACTGCACCGAGCGTGATGACGTGAACTTCCTAAAACACTCACTCTCTTTCTTCAATGAAGGTACGGCACCAACCATAGACTACAGCAACGTTAAGATCACCAAGTCTCAACCCAAAGCACGCCTTTACGGTGAAGCTGCAGAGAAAGCCGCGGCCGCTGAAAAAGCGTCAGCAGCGACGGTCGCGCAGACTGAGAGCCTTGAAGAGGAGAATGCATAATGTCAGCGAATCGTATCCAAAAAATAGACATTCTGCGCTACGACCCAGAGAAAGATGCAGAACCTTACATGCAGACTTTCGAAGTGCCTTTCGATGAGACCATGTCGGTGCTTGACGCGATTGGTTACATCAAAGACCACCAAGATAAAGACCTTTCATACCGTTGGTCTTGTCGTATGGCGATCTGTGGTTCTTGCGGCATCATGGTTGATGGCGTGCCTAAGCTAGCGTGTAAGAGCTTCTTACGTGACTACCCGAACGGCCTGACCATCGAGCCATTAGCTAACTTCCCAATCGAAAAAGATTTGATTGTCGACATGACGCCGTTCATCGAGCGCCTTGAAGCGATTAAACCCTACATCATTGGTAATGACCGTAAGCCTGAAGACGGCACTAACCTACAAACTCCTGAGCAGATGGCGAAATACAAACAGTTCGCAGGTTGTATCAACTGTGGCCTTTGCTATGCAGCGTGTCCTCAATTCGGTCTTAATCCTGAGTTCATTGGCCCTGCAGCACTCACGCTAGCTCACCGTTACAACCTAGATAGCCGTGACAACGGCAAAGATGAGCGTATGAAGCTTATCAACGGTCAAAACGGCGCTTGGGGCTGTACGTTTGTTGGTTACTGTTCTGAAGTATGTCCGAAGAAAGTAGACCCAGCAGCGGCGGTTAACCAAGGTAAAGTTGAGTCTTCAATGGACTTCGTTATCTCGATGTTCAAGCCAGACGGTACATCTGTTAGCAAGAACCAAGTTAAAACTGCAGAGGAGGCATAAGATGAGCAATCGTAAGCCTTATGTTCGTGAGATGAAGAGAACATGGTGGAGCAACCATCCGTTCTACCGCTTCTACATGCTGCGTGAAGCAACGGTACTGCCTTTGATTCTGTTCACTGTATTCCTAACCTTTGGTTTGGGTGCCCTAGTGAAAGGCCCTGAAGCGTGGGCGGGTTGGTTGAGTTTTATGGCGAACCCTATCGTTGTCGGTATTAATATCGTGGCTCTGCTAGGCAGCTTAATGCACGCTCAAACCTTCTTCAGCATGATGCCTCAAGTCATGCCAATCCGCCTGAAAGGTAAATTGGTTGATAAAAGAATCATCGTACTGACTCAATGGGCCGCGGTGGCTTTTATCTCTTTAATCGTTCTTGTTGTGGTGTAAGGAGCTTTCGTTATGAACATAAACTACAAAGTAAATCGTGCTCCTAAACGTTCTGACGAGCCGATCTGGTGGGGTTTATTCGGCGCTGGCGGTACTTGGTTTGCGATGTTCACACCAGTCACTATCTTAGTGTTGGGGATCTTAGTACCAATGGGCATCATCGATGCAGAAGCCATGAGCTACGAACGTGTGTCTGAATTTGCCACTAGCATAATAGGTGCACTGTTCATCATCGCTACACTGGCACTGCCAATGTGGCATGCCATGCACCGTCTTCACCACGGCATGCACGACCTGAAATTTCACGTCGGCGTTGCAGGTAAAGTAGGCTGCTACTTCTTTGCAGGCCTAATCAGCGCATTGTCTATTATTTTCATCTTGATGATTTAAGAGTAGATACGGGATTCGAGTAATCGAGTTGCGAAGAGCTTAAGGTGAAAAGGCTGGAAGCAGAACAGGGGGGTTCTTGTTCTGCTTTTTTGTTGCCATTATATACGCTTACAAAGTGCAATTTACACCGGCTTACATAGCTCAAAATCATTGATGACAATACCATCAATATAAATGCAATAATGTCATTTGGCAGATGAGGGTCATACTTTCATACAAGACATTACCTATAAAAAGAGGCTGATAACTAAGCATCGGCCTCTTTGCTTTTCTAAATCACAGGGCAATTAGAGCTTTTGGTTACCCATGATCTTATTGCTGTGTAACCTTCTTGGTTTGGTCCATTAACCCCAACGCTCCGAAGCCTGTAATGACATCGAGGTTGGTTTTCAAACCCGTTTCGTCACTGCCGCCGATGTAGTTTTGTGGCATCTGCACTTGGAAGTTCTGCAGGTTGTTATACAGCGAGTTAGCGACCTCACGGTTCAGCTCGGCCAGATACACCTCGCGATTGGCGCCTAGCGCGGCATATTTCGCTTTCAACACTTCCGCTTCCGCTCGACCTTTTTCAAGAATCGCTCTTGCTTCAAATTCAGCAGACAATGCATTGGCTTTTTGAATCGCCAAATTGGCTTCTGCGGTTGCCAGTTCCTTCTCTTTTTCAACTTCAGCTAATCGCTTAGTCTTCTCGACTTCGACAATTTCACGCTCAGCTATTTGACGAGCTATTTCCACTTCTTTCTGCTGGGAAATAATCGCTAACTCTTTGCCTCGCTGCGCGTCTTGGACTTCTCGAGTACGCTGAATCTCTTTGCGGAGTTGCTCAGTTTCAGCTTGCGCTTTTGATGTTTCTTGCTCCTGAATCGCACGGATACGGTCGGCCACTAAACGCTTCTTATCCGCCAGTAACTGATCAAGTTGCTTTTCTGGTTGCGGATCACCAATCGTGACCTGGGTTACTTGAATGCCGTATTGTGATAACGGGTTGTCCTGACGGATAGGCTGACCCGTGTTATCCACCACCGGCACTGTCTTCCAAACCAGTTGATTGGTTCGTTGCAATTGATTCGAGTTCGATTGATTGACACCAACCGGCGCAAGATCTAACTCTTCCACTTCAACCTGACGACGTTCCGTCAGGTAAATGCCTTCGCGTAGCTGATCGCCCAATTTAGATTTAAATTGGTTTAAGCCACCTTGGAAGAACTCTTCACCCGTGTATTGAGTCGCCGTAATCACTGTCACATTACGCGCATTTTTAACCAACAATGCATCGATCAAATTACTGTTGTTGCGAAACTCCTTATGCATCTTTTCCACTGCCTTCGGGTCATTGCTGAGCTTAAAGCGGAATGTCACCGGAATCTCACCAATGTACGTATCAGCAAAACGCACCTGCACCGGATCTAACCTCTGATAAAAATCTTCCCCTTTACTGTTGCCAAAAGAGACCGTAATCACCTGATCATACTGGGTTATCTTGGATAAAAACGGCATTCGAAAATGAATACCGGGCTCGGTAAAGACATCCAACTCACCAGTAATATTGTTTTGATGCACGTAGCTGTAACCGGCATCGGTCATCAAAACTGAACTATTAATTGTTAAGCCTAAAGCCAGCAGTGGTACGCCGAATACTGCCGCTTTCAGCCCTTTATGTAGTAACTGACGTCGTTCTTCTATTTTCAAACCTCTGCCTAAGCCTCTATTTTCCATGTCATTCTCCTTTAGGGTTGTCATCGAGTTAAATCGAAATAAATCAAATTGATATGCAACTCGCCGACCATAAGGAGTAATGTATCAAATTGTTACACTTAGGAATAATCGAAAGATTCACCAAATAAATAAGATTTTACCGAACAATAAAAATAACCTCTACAATAACCAACTTTGAGTTTATGGGCTTTGGCTGTTCAGAACGGTAGGAAAATTGAAGCGGTGATCAAAAGGAAAAACCGACATGACTTAAGAATAGAAAGGAGAAAAGTTACGCTTTCCAAAGAACGGACTATTGAGTGCTCAAGGCGCCATTTATGCGTTGATAGAGAGAAGCACCTATACTGTTAGATGCTAAATCGCGTTTGAGGATATCATTATGAGAATTATTTCACTTGCCTGTATTCTGGCTCTATCTTTACCAACCACAGCCTTGGCTGTCGATGTCACGAAACTGGCAGAATCTGTAGACAAAGAAAAAGCCACTGAATCTGTTGATGTAGAAGAATTGAAATCATCGGTTGATGGGACCGACATTGATTATCAAAAAGCTTATGAAGCTATCGATAAAGAAAAGGCGAAAGAAGCCGTCGATGTCGATAAAGCAAAGGCAGCTCTGCTTGAATAACAATGCTAATCAGAGATAAAACAAGTAAAATTAATCCCGGCGTAGCATTCTTTATTCGCTAGGAAACGAGCGTGCTACGAAGGAAATCTCTTATAATAATGAAATATGGGTGCACCCTATTTTTGATCCGTCACTCGCGTCATACCACTCAGAGTTTTTATCAATTCAAACGTACACCCGCCCCTTCCTCTCACATCGGCCTAAAACCCAAAGACGACAGCGAAAATGAGCGTTCATAATTGATAATAAGATCACAAAAAACCACTGAAACATCTTTTCCTAGTCAGTGGATATGAAGGTGAGGAACACGATCCCAGTCACTAATATGTAGCAAACCAGTGATATTTTTGCGATTGCCATAATCTCAACATATTGTTGAATTTGAAGTTATTTACAAATGAGATAGTATCCATTTTTTTCATACAAGTGGTCTCCTCATGCACCAACTAGATACAGCCTTAAATAATAAAAGCGGGCGCTGGACACAGCACGATACTCAATGGGTGTTGAGTTTATTTGGTACAGCTGTCGGCGCTGGTATTCTCTTCTTACCGATCAACCTAGGCCTCAGTGGTTTCGTTCCATTGCTCATCATGGCAACCTTAGCGTTCCCTATGACTTTCTTAGCGCACCGTGGCTTTACTCGGTTCGTTCTATCTTCCAGCCAAAAAGACGCAGACTTTACCGATGTAGTTGCTGAGCACTTTGGAGCGACTGCGGGACAAATCATTTCACTGCTGTACTTTTTGTCTATCTTCCCGATTTTATTAATTTATGGTGTCGGGCTAACGAATACCGTCGATAGCTTTATGGTTAACCAAGCTGGGCTAGAGTCACTGCCGCGACCTTTGCTTTCGGGGGCCTTAGTGACAGGGTTAATCGCGGTGATGATCGCTGGCGAGAAGATCATACTTCGTACACTCTCATTGATGGTTTATCCCCTAGTCGCGATTCTGCTATTTTTGTCCGTATACTTGATTCCAAGCTGGCAAGCTCCTGAACTGACAATGCCTTCATTATCTTCTTTGGGCAGCACGCTTTGGCTATCTACGCCAGTAGTGATCTTCTCATTCAGTCATTTAGCAGCACTCTCTTCTTTTGCCCACGCTCAACGCAGCCATTACGATGACAGCGCAAGAGTAAAATCAGAGCACATCTTACAACGCACCAGCATCATGCTGATCCTGTTTGTGATGCTGTTTGTATTTTCTTGTGTTCTGACACTGTCTCCTGAACAGCTAGCACAAGCGAAGGAACAAAACGTATCGATTCTGTCTTATCTGGCCAACGTTAAAGACAACCCGTTTATTGCGACACTTGGCCCGATTGTGGCTTTCCTAGCAATAACATCATCATTTATTGGCCACTTCTTGGGCGCGAGAGAAAGCATGGTCGGGATGCTAACCAAAAGTACATCTCTATCCACACCTTTGGCTCATAAAGTCACAATAATTTCGCTGTTTGCATCGATCTGGGTGGTAGCAATTATCAACCCGAGCATTTTAGGGATGATGGAAGCCTTGTCTGGGCCTGTAATCGCGATGATTTTGTTCGTTATGCCGATGGTGGCTGTATACAAAGTGGAGGCGTTACGCCGCTATAGAAAGGATTTATCCTGCGTCTTCGTCTTGTTGGTGGGTGTTGTCGCGGTAAGCGCGCTAGTGTTCAACTTAGTTAAGCCGTAACCTATCCTTAATCCATGATAGTGATACATAAGTTGAGCTATCATGGACCGAGGTCAACCATTTACCAGACGTTCATATAACAATAGAGGGTGATCACTAATGAGTTCAATTTGAGGGGAAAGGCTATAAGCTTCTTCGCTTAACTCGTGAATTGATAATATCTTCTACTAATTTTTGCTCTTGTTGTGCTTTCTGATAATTTTGCTTATTGCGCCAGCGCTCAAGAACGTTTTCTAACCCTTTAACACGAGCATGCTTGGATTCTAGCTGCTTTTGTATCGATGTACACTCAGCCAACATCACAGCCTGCTCCTGCTCATGATGATATAACATCTTTTGTAGCATCTGATCGACACGATTTAAGTTCATTAAGCTAGCACTATTAAGATCAGAAGTGGTGATTGCCGATTGCCCAACATTAGCTTTCAACGCCGACAGCTGCTCTAACTGCAAGGTTAAATGTGAATGGCGCAAACGCATGACATCAAGCTGCTGACAAACCCTATCTCTTTGCTTTTCTTCCACTTGGCAAAGCTTGCCAACAGCTTTTAACTTCGATTCCAAAGCTTACCTCATGATTGATCGCTATTAAAAATTTGGGTCAGTGCACGCAAACTGGTTGAGTAGTCGACAGGCTCACTAGCCGATTGCTGTAAGTATGATCGAAGGTGTGGATACTTAGATACAGATAGATCTAGCTCAGAGTCCTGTCCCGGCTGATACCCCCCCAAAGGTAACAATTCTTTGACTTGTAAGTAGTTGGAGTACAACTGACGAAAGTTATTAGCAAGCTGGCTGTGCGCTTCATGGGTACAAGCATTCATACAACGACTAATAGAAGCATTAATGTCGATCGCAGGATAATGACCTTGCTCGGCTAATTGACGAGACAATACCACATGCCCATCAAGAATAGCTCGAGCTGAATCAACAACAGGGTCTTGCTGATCATCCCCTTCAGCAAGTACTGTATAGATTGCCGTTAAGCTTCCATCAGGATTGTCACTATTGCCAGCACGCTCCAACAATTGTGGGAGAACACTAAATACCGAAGGTGGGTAACCTCGTGATGCTGGAGGCTCGCCCAATGACAAAGCTATCTCACGCTGTGCCATAGCATAACGCGTCAGTGAATCCATCAGTAATAATACATCTTTACCTTGATCACGAAAATATTCGGCTACACGATGACAAAGTAAAGTCGCACGTAAACGCATCAAAGGCGATTCATCGGCTGGTGCTGCAATAATTACTGCCTTTTTTCGCGCTTCAGGGGTCAAATTGCGTTCAATAAACTCTCGAACTTCTCGACCTCGCTCGCCAATCAAACCAACCACAATCACATCGGCTTGAGTATTTTGGGTGATCATGCCCATTAAAACACTTTTACCCACACCACTACCGGCCATCAAACCAATGCGCTGTCCCTTACCTACAGTCAGTAAACCGTTAATGGCACGAACACCGACATCGAGTGGGGTGTCGACTGGGCGACGTTTGAGTGGATTTATAGGTCTAGCCTCAAGAGAGACGCGATCACCACCTTTCAGTGGTGCACCATCATCGAAAGGTTCCCCTAAACCATTGACAACTCGACCCAACCAGTGTGAACTCAGTTGTATTGTACTGTCACCATCAAGCGGAATAACTTTTGCCCCTGCAAACAACCCTCCTAAGCGACGAATTGGCATTAAGTACGCCACCGTATGTTCAAAACCAACGACTTGCGCTTCGATTAAATCGCCTTCTGCGGTTTCAATTAAGCAACGTTGCTCTAACTTAAATCGGCAACCTACAGCTTGTAACATCAAACCGTTAACTTTGATCAACCTCCCCGTTACTTTTGCCACAGGAATAGAGTCGAGAGAAGCTAACGCATCACTCAAGCGTTCATTGAGTAAATCGTGATTCAAACAGCTACTCATTCGCCACATCAACCGGTGGCAAGGTCACTTCATCAAGCAAATGCTGTTTCACGTTATCCATACAGGCTTGTAGTCTAGAATCACAACTTGCATCAGCTTCCGCATCTTCAGTCACGAGCTGGCAGCCACCAATGGGTAATTCCACATTCGCCACCAATTTCCAAGCCGCCGGTAGATCGGTATTGATCTGTACAATTCGATCGAGATCTTGCGGGTTTAGATGCACAACCACCGATTCTGCTTTGCTTGGCATTGCCGATAAAGTTTCGTCTACCAACGCCAAAATCTGCTGTGGCATCAAAGTTAATTCAGCACGAATAACTTGCTGAGCTACCTTTTGCACCAATTCGCAAATCATATGTCGCTGTTGCTGTTCCTTTTCACTTTGCCTACGAGATAAAGCTTGGAATAATTCATGAACAGGCTTGGCGGCTTCAACAAAAGCTTGCTTACCAGAGTGCTCTCCAGAGACAAATCCCTTCTGAAAACCCTCTTTTTGTCCATCAAGTAGGCCTTGCTGTTTACCCTGTTCAGTACCTTGACGTAAACCTTCATCATGACCTTGTTGTAAGCCTTGTTGAAAGCCCGCCTCTAGTTGCTCTTGAACATCAGCCTGAGTATTTTGCCAACTCTGACTATCCATTGTGAGATCACTTTCAACATTCACAGGCTGCGCCAAAGGAGGAAAACGGTGTAGACGATAGCCGCTGGGTGGTAGTCGCATCGTACTGTTAACTTTTTCTGCCATACCCTTACTCCAAGGTTGGCTCTTCATAGAGCACTAACTCAATTTCATCTGCCTCATCTAACTCACGTACCATCTGCATAATCTCTTGACGAGCACGGTGAACCCGACTCAAAACCACGGCTCCACGTACCTCCATATCATCCTCGAGTGCTTTGATCATACGTTGAGGCATAGAGCGCTTTATCGCTTGCTGCAACGAAATATCGGCTCCCTTGAGTGCTACAGCCCACAGGTCAAGAGGAACTTGTTGAACCAATATATCCATCGTCTCTTCACGCTGCCTTCCTAATACCAAGAAATCAAACATGTTTTCTTCGATCTCATTCACCACATTTTCATCATGCAACTTAAGCATCTCCATTAACGATGCTCGGTCGCCTTCAAAGCGGTTAATGATGTCAGCGGCTTGTTTCACTCCCGACAATGGTGTGCTCTGACTGGCTGATACTTTATCAATGCAACGTTCTACCAGTTCATGTAAATCGTTAGCGACCTGGTGATCAATATCTTGTAATTGAGCGATACGGAAAAGGATCTCATCATGGTAATCCTGAGGGAGATGTTTCAAAACAGTCGAGGAGCTATCTGCTGGTAAATACGCTAAAAAGATAGCTTGCATCTGCGGGTGCTCATTCAAGATGAAACGCGCTAACGTCTCTGCTTCAACCCATTGTAAGCGTTGCATATTATTTCGAATCTCATCACCGTATAAATGATTGAGTAAGCCTTTCGCTAAATCGTTACCTAGTGCTTTACGTAACGTATTGGACAAGTACTCTTTTGATGCTCCACGAATACCACTATGCTCACGAAAATCGTCAAAAAAATTCTGGATGACACCACGAGCTGAATCACTTTTAATGCCATTCAGTTTAGCCATTGCACGTGTTACACGCTGGGTTTCATCTCGGGTGAAACTCTGAAGAACTTTCGCGGCCGCGTCTTCTCCCATCCCCAGCAACACAAGTGCGGTTTGTTCTACATAACTAAGCGTCTGCTTTGAGGTCGACGGTGTTGTGTTCATTGATGTTTACCCATTGTTTCAGAATTTCGGCTACACGCTCTGGCTCTTCATTAGCAATAAGCTGTAGATGCTTCAATTGAGTCTCAAGAGGAGAATCCGCAGCTGGAAGCATGTCACTGTTGACATCCAAACCTGATGAGACGGCAATCCCTTTCTCTGATAATTTTCGGTTAAGTCGCTCTTCTCGTTCGCGCTCTTCACGAGTCTGTAAATTGTCGTATTCCGGTTCGATTTTTGGCTCCGTCGAACTCTGCTCTTGAATCGGTATATCCTTTCCGGTGAGATGCATAGTCAGTGGACGTAGAACAAAGAAAATCATCGCTAAGCCAAGCATTCCACCAATCACATATCGTAGTGGCTGTTGTACCGTCGCATCTTGCCACCATGGCAGAGCTGGCGGTGCATCAATCTCAATTGGTGTAAAGTTGAAGCTCATCAGGCTCAAACTATCACCACGTGCATTTGAGATACCGACCGCGTCCATGATCATGGCTGAGATTTGCGTTTTATCCGCTTCACTCCATGCGACGCCATCCGGTGCAGCCTGTGAATTCAGTAATACGGAGACACTTAACTTTTCAATTTGACCTTGTTGATATTGAGTACGGCGAATACTGCTGCCCACCGCATATTGACGATTCACCTCGGAACGTGCATTGGAATTTTGGCTATCATTCGTTGCTGTCTCGCCGGTGACTGGGGGTTGGTTACTCAGCGTGCCAGGAACACCAAGCGCAATTTGATCGATAGAGCTATTTTGTATGGTATGTTCATTACGAACAACAGGGGCATTATCGAGAACCTCTTGTGTTTCCTCTACTTGGCTAAAGTTCATATCAGCTGCAACTTGAACGCGGAAGTTACTCGGACCGACAATAGGCGTTAACATGTCCGCCGCACGGCGAATGATTTGCTTTTCAACACTCTTTTGATACTCAAGATACTTTGCGTTGACCTTACCCGCTTCAGGAGATGCGACATCCGCGCTCAACAAACGGCCATATTGATCGATAACTGAAACAAACTCAGGTTTCATTGCCGTTACACTACCGACAACCAAGTTAATGATTGCTTCAACTTGCTCGCTTTTTAAATTATTTCCCGGCTTCAGCTCTAACATAACTGAAGCAGACGGATTTTCGGTATTTTGACGAACAAATAAGGTCTGGCGGGGTATCGCCAAATGCACTCTTGCATTTGATACCGCATTAAGTGACATAATAGTGCGAACTAACTCCCCCTCTAGTCCATGTCGATAACGTGCCGTCTCAATAAATTGACTGGTACCCAGTGAACTGTCCTCACTCAAAGACTCCAGCCCAGTCGGTAATTTAGCTTTAACACCTTTCGAAGCGAGCAACATACGGATGTGTGCGACTTCACCTTCTGGAACCAATACTTGTCCGTTTTGTTCCTGCATGCGGTAACTAATGCCCTCCGTTTCTAGCACAGAAACGATTTCACCAATATCAAAACGTTCTTGTTGGCTATAAAGCGGACGGAAGCTCTGAGATGAACTCCAAAGGGCAACGACAATAATCGCGGCGACAATGGCTGCTAAAACAGCAGATAACACAAGGTTACGCTGACTACTCGACCATAAGTGTTTCAACTTACTGGTTACCTCGTCCATACCTTTATATGTAGACCCGGCATGAGCAACTGGACTTCCGGCAACTTGCGTGGTTAATTCTGACATTGATTACACCGGCATCTTCATTATATCTTCAAACGACATCACAACTTTGTTACGTACTTGCATCAAAGCATTGAACGACAGGCTCGCTTTCTGACTTGCGACCATCGCACCAACTAAATCATCACTCTTGCCCGTTTCAACTGCAGTCATTCTTTGACTGGCAAGCGATTGATGTTGGTTAACCGTATCCAAAACACCAGTCATCGCTTCTGAAAAAGACAAGGGGGTGTTGGTGTTCTCTTGGTCTAAAGGGTTTACACTCACAACAAATTCTGTTGGCTGAACCTGCGTTTTCATGGCCTCCATTTTAGACAACATTAATTGCTCTGCTGATACCGCATTTGTAGGTTGACTTATCATCAATTATTCTCCTTTTAGGCAGCCGAGCCGAGCTCTGACTGCAAATCAATGCCGTGCTCACGCATAGCTGCAAGCTTGTAACGGAGGGCTCGTGTCGATACACCCAAGGCATTAGCGGTTTTAGTTCGGTTTCCACCAAACTGACGTAATTTTTCGAGTATGAATTGAAATTCAGCATGCTTTTTAGCTTCTATGTGACTAAAGCTTGACGCAGGCTCTAAAGAGGGCTCTGATGTCGAGGATTCCATCGGTAACATCAAGTCACTCGAAGTAATATAATCGCCGTGACGCATCACGAGGGCTCGTTGAATAACATTTTCGAGTTCGCGAATGTTTCCTGGCCACTTGTATTGGCAAAGTGCAGACATAGCATCTTGTGATAAGTGGCAACGACTGCCATCTTGGTATTTCCCAATAAAGAATTGAGCGATTGGAAGAATATCCTCTTCTCGTTCGCGTAACGATGGCCAGTGTAAAGGTAAAACATCTAAACGATAGTAAAGGTCTTCGCGAAAAGTACCTTTTTGAACTTCCTCTCGTAAGTCTTTGTTTGTTGCCGCGATCACTCGTATATCGAGTTGAATCGACTTATGGCTACCCACTTTCTCCACTTCACGCTCTTGTAAGACTCGTAATATTTTGGCTTGTACCGAAGGAGACATCTCCCCAATTTCATCCAAAAGAATCGTGCCATTATTCGCTTCTTCAAACTTCCCATGTTGAGAATTAACGGCCCCAGTGAATGCCCCTTTCACATGACCAAACAGTACAGCCTCCAACATAGACTCTGGAATTGCAGCACAGTTTACCGCCACAAAAGGACCATTGGCCTTTGGTGATTGCTCATGAACATAGCGTGCCAATAGCTCCTTTCCGGTACCAGACTCCCCAGTGATCAGTACGCTCGCATTAGTGCGCGCCGCTCGGTGTGCTAATTGAAGAACTTGTTTACTCCGCCATGACTCAGTCACTATATTCGCTAATGGTTTACCTAGATCTTCGACTCGTCTCAACAAAGTGAGTAGCTGGTTAGACTCAAACGGGCGAAGTAAATAATCAGTTGCACCAGATTGCATAGTTTCAGCAGCTAAAATACCTTGGTCCTGCTCGACAACAGCAATCACAACCCCCCGCTGCGCTTGTTTCTGATGACATGCAACAAACTCACGTGCGCACATATCGGTTAAATTTGTGCTAACCAAAGTAATGCCTGCACTATTCTCTAAAAGCGCACTGCGACCGGTACGGCAGTGGCGTATCGAATAGCCCGCATGCTCAAGTATATCCAGCATGGGTTGAGCCAGTTTTTCATTGGGCTCAACCAACAAAATATCCATTTTCATCGTCATTGAACCTGTACCTTCTCTTGTTTGGGGGATGAGGGTTGCTTCACTTCCGATTTCTCTATGCCAGTAATACGTTCATTTTCTCTTACCAACCTTAGAGTAACCCGGCGGTTTTTCGCTTGCCCTACAGGAGTAGCATTGCTGGCAATAGGATATCGGTCGCCATGAGCTCGGATTTGAATGATGTTACGATCTATACCAAACTGAATCAGAGCCTCGGCCACTTCCTCAGCTCGTTGGCGCGATATATTTAAGTTTGTAAACTTAGACCCGACATTGTCTGTATGACCATCAATCAAAATGGCGACAACACGATCATCAACTTCAACATATCGATTTAGATCAGCAATTGTGCTTTCCTGAGAAGGTTCGAGTTTCGTTTGGCCAAGCTGAAAATAAATACTTTGATCACGAGCCTGAGTAAATGAAAGCTTTGGTAAGTTTTCACGGCATTGTTGATAGGAAGTTAATGCCTGCTGCATTTGAATGGTCGGTATTGTTATACGCTGAGTGGCATAAAAATCATTTCGACTGAGTGATAATTGAATCCAACTCCCTGACTTAATATCTTTAATAAGAGAATTGACTCCGTCAGAGAACATAATGCTGTGATTTGTCTTTTCCGGTGAATATGATGCCATCTCTTTTATGACAACTCTCTTTTCCCATGGCGGACTCTTACTCTCAAGCAGTACCCTATTCCATTTACTAACATCAATGTCAGTAATAAATAAGTCACGTCCTCCAGCTTCCGACCGGAAATAAAACTTCCCCTGCGGAACATCTGAATGATTCAAGTTGCATTCAAACTTATTTCCTTTATATGACCAAATAGAAAGGTCCATAGGAATCTTTAGATCCTCTACAGCTAACGCTGCATTAATGGATATAAAGCAACTTGAAATCAACAACCTTAATACATAGCTTTTCATGGAGTTAACACCATAAAACAGCCATACCTGAACGGTCGTCGAACTCGCCAAAGGCTAGTAATCATCGAATATGCACCAATATCCTTAAAAGCTCTCATATATACAAACTGAAAAAGAAAAATTAAGCTTAAACAATAAGAAAAAATTCTAATCAAGAATAACTAAAACCATTTAGGTCAAATGAACCCTGTTCACTGACTGAATTATTAATAAGTCAATCGATAGATAAAATTAGCGAATTAAATTTCATATTAAAAGTGCACAGCACCCATTAAAATCAACATATGAACGAAAGTCACAATCTTTAAACCTAAAGCTAAAAAGTTATAAAAATTTATGTGTATCCTGTGAAAAAATTAAATCTTGGTCACCACTTATGTCAGGGCACGGTAAAATACACATGAAAAACAGTGTCAATGAATCAATCTCACATATAAAACCACTTGATGTAGAGTTGTTAGGTAAACCGATCCATATCATTCGAAAAAAACTCCAAAATTTGATTTTTGAGTCCTGTTCTACCCTTACTAATGAATTACAAGTTTGGCTGAGCTCAAACAAAATTGAGACTCGCTTAACCTCTTTAGACCTGCATCGATTTTGTGCAACATCACTGGATAAAAAACAGACTTCTACCTATGAACACCGAGATGGAGGAACACTTTATATCCATAGTAATGTCGAAACACTCAGCCGTTTAGCTGACCGTTTTTATGGTGCCAATACAGAACGTTACACCCAATCATTAACGGCAAGTGATTTACGCTTACAAGAGAGGATCAGCCGAGTTATCACCAATTGGCTCGCTCCTCAAGAAATGTGGCAAACCTGTGACTATGAAGCACCTTGCGGTATTGGGTTGCACGCTGAACTCTCAATTACATTAGAAGATTACCAAGGTGTTATTCATCTAAAGATCGATAACACAATGATTCAAACCATGATTGAGCAGTTGGAGTTGCAAGAAGCTAAGGATCTTTTCCAGCCTTTTTGTCGCTCTCTAGAATCAACCCCTGTTCGTCTCAATGCTGTACTCAGTAAAAAGACAATGACTTTAAGTGATGTCGTTAAGTTACAACCAAACGATATTTTACCCGTCGAACTGCTAAATATCGTGCCTGTCAGTATCGGTCCACATCCCCTTTTCACTGGTCGTATTGCCGAACAAGACGGCCAGCTTGTTTTGATTTTTAACCCAGATAAGGAACCTCAGCGATGAGCGAAACGCACGAGAACAAAGCATTCGACGCCGATGAATTAGATTTTGATGATTTTCAGTTAAATGATTTTGATGCAGACACTCAACTCAAAGTAGAGCAAACCGCAGAGCGCGATTTAAGTTTTTTTAAACATATCCCTGTAACAGTAACTTTGGAAGTTGCAAGTAAGGAAATACCACTGGGTGATTTGATGAAAGCGGGTGAGGGTACCGTTATTGAGTTGGATAAACTAAACGGCGAACCTTTGGATGTGAAGGTAAATGGCTCTCTTATGGGGCAAGCTGAAGTCGTTGTTATCAATGATAAGTACGGACTTCGTCTGATTGATGTCTATGACTCAGCACTCAATGTCGTTGGCCGATAGAGTCAAATTGGGTTGTACCATGAATGTTCAGAACGTCAGCCAAATTATGCTGCCTATGGGCGCGCTCATTTTACTTAGTCTACTGTTTACGTTTCCGACAATGGCGGCAGATAACGGCCTGACCATTTTGTCAGTTTCCGATGGTGACACCCAACAAGAGTACAGTGTAAAACTGCAAATATTATTGCTGATGACCGCTCTCAGTTTCTTGCCAGCGTTCATTCTGATGGCCACCAGCTTTACACGCATCATTGTCGTATTAGCCATTTTACGCCAAGCATTGGGCCTGCAACAAAGTCCTCCTAATCGAGTGTTAATCGGTATTGCCCTGACACTAAGCCTTCTGATTATGCGTCCAGTTTGGACGGATATCTACGAGCATGCGTTCAAGCCATACGATAACGGTGAAATCACTTTAATTCAGGCTTTTTCAGTTGCTGAACAGCCGGTTAGAGATTTTATGCTAGCGCAAACACATCAAAGCTCTTTAGAGCAAATGCTGCGTATTGCGAATGAACCGATTAATCAAGACGTTGCAGATATTTCATTTGCCGTTGTCCTCCCAGCGTTCGTCATTAGTGAACTTAAGACAGCATTTCAAATTGGTTTCATGCTGTTCATACCCTTCCTGATCATCGATCTTGTCGTCGCCAGTGTGTTGATGGCGATGGGGATGATGATGCTATCTCCCTTGATCATATCCCTGCCTTTTAAATTAGTCATTTTTGTTCTTGTCGATGGTTGGGCAATGACAGTAGGCACCTTGTCAGCGAGCTTTGGGGGATAGAAATATACTATGACACCGGAGTTAACTGTCACGCTATTTTCTGACGCAATATGGCTAATCATCTTAATGGTGGCAGTGTTGGTTGTGCCTGGCCTGATTGTTGGTTTGTGTATTGCGGTATTTCAAGCCGCAACACAAATTAACGAACAAACTTTAAGCTTCTTGCCACGACTGCTCGTTACACTGCTGATGGTGATTTTCGCAGGGCACTGGATGCTACGTAAAATTATGGACCTATTCGATTACCTCTTTCATAACATTCCTGGGATGATAGGTTAATGGCACTCACTTTTGCGGAACTATCCATGATTCTTGGTCAATTTTGGTGGCCATTTTTCCGCATTGGAGCCGTATTTATCTCTATGCCTTTTTTCGGTGATGCGCTCATTCCGGTTTGGGTTCGTAGCTTACTCGCACTCTCTATCGTAGTCATTACCGCTCCTCTCATGCCTGCGATGCCAGAAGTTGAACTTTTTTCTCTGACCTCACTCTTCTTAGCCTTCGAGCAAGCGATCTGGGGACTAGTGTTTGGCCTCATCCTTCATATGCTATTCAATGTATTTACTATGCTGGGTCAAATCGTTTCCCTACAAATGGGCTTAGGTATGGCAATGATGAATGATCCAGTCAACGGTCTTTCTGTCGCCATACTTGGCCGTATTTTTTTGATCTTCTCGACATTATTGTTTCTTGCTTTAGAAGGTCACTTATTAGTTATTGATATTATTATCCAAAGCTTTGTCTTTTGGCCCGTTGGCTCAGGGCTCACTATGCTCTCCCTTAAAGGGGTACTCGGTATTTTCGGTTGGATGTTCGCCTCTGCATTGGCGCTAGCGCTACCTGCTATCGTCTCTATGCTACTAGCGAACGTGAGCTTTGGCGTTATGAATCGCGCAGCTCCTTCTCTAAATGTCTACGCGCTTGGGTTTCCTATGACCATGCTACTAGGCCTTTTCAGCGTATTAATTTCCATTTCTGGCGTGCCTAGCCGCTACACAGCTTTGGTTCATGACACCATCCGCTACTTAAACAACTTTATGTTAGGGGGCGCATGAGCCAGCAATCATCACAGGATAAAACGGAAAAAGCCTCTCCTCAAAAAGTAAAAAAAGCCCGCCAAGAAGGGCAGATACCACGAGCGAAAGACTTCACAACCGCCGCTATCTTTCTAGCCGTCGCTTTATTTTTTCAGTCACAATTAAGTGCAATCTGGGAAAGTATGTCGGGAATCTTTCGTTACAACATGTCCCTGACCAAAGCTGATTTGGAAAACCCAAGCCGACTTGTAGAGCATATCGGTCAAAGCTTAGCAGTCATCATTGAGATGCTGCTACCACTGTTCATTGTCATTATCATCGTGACATTTGGCAGTACTATGGCTCTGGGAGGATGGATATTCCGACCAGCCAATATCATGCCCAAATTCAGTAAAATAAATCCCATTTCAGGCATTAAACGTATTTTCTCAACTCGGTCGATTGTCGAATTGATCAAGTCTACCGTTAAAGTTCTAGTCATTTTCGGAATCCTGTATGGCTATCTCGACAATCATCTTCAGTCTCTACTTGGAATGCAAACTTTACCGCTAAACCAAGGGGTTACTTTAATCATGTCGATCTTGTTCGAAGGTGTCTTGCTCATGGGAGTTGCCTTATTGCTGTTTGGCGTCATTGACATTCCTTATCAGCGTTGGGAGCACCTTAAAGAGCTCAAAATGACCAAACAAGAGATCAAAGAGGAATACAAAAATAACGAGGGTCGTCCTGAGGTCAAGCAGCGTATTAGACAAATTCAGCAACAGTTCGCACGTCGTAAAATTGACAAGATGGTGCCAACAGCCGATGTGATTGTCACGAACCCAACTCACTATGCCGTTGCATTAAAGTACGATCCTTCCATCTCAGACGCTCCCTTTCTCGTCGCGAAAGGAGTAGATGAGACGGCGATGCATATTCAACGTATTGCCAGAGATAATGACATCGAGATCATCAACGCTCCTCCACTGACGCGTTCGATTTATCACACCACAGCCATTGAGCAAGCAATCCCAAATCAACTTTATGTCGCAGTAGCTCATATTCTGACTTACGTTTTGCAATTGAAAGCCTTTCGTAAAGGGCAAGGACAAGAACCGACACCTTTGCCTCACTTTTCAATTCCAAAACACTTACAACACTGATCAACCGCGTTTACCCAAGGACACGACAACATGTTTAGCTGGTTAAAACAACTTCATACCTCCACCAAAGGCTACATTGGCATTCCAATCGTCTTACTCATGGTTTTAGCCATGGTGATTTTGCCATTGCCACCACTACTATTGGATGCGCTGTTTACCTTCAACATCGTGTTAGCGATCTTAGTATTATTGGTCAGTACCACAGCGAAACGACCGCTGGACTTTTCGGTCTTTCCCACTATTTTGTTGGTAGCTACATTACTCAGGCTGACGCTGAACGTTGCTTCAACCCGAATCGTCTTACTCGAAGGTCATAATGGCGGCGATGCGGCAGGTAAAGTCATTCAAGCCTTTGGTGAAGTCGTTATCGGTGGGAATTATGTCGTAGGTATGGTGGTCTTCATCATTTTGATGATCATTAACTTTGTCGTCATCACTAAAGGTGGTGAGCGAATTTCGGAAGTATCGGCTCGCTTTACCTTGGACGCCTTACCGGGCAAACAAATGGCGATCGATGCCGATCTCAATGCTGGTTTAATTGACCAAGAAAGCGCCCGCTTACGTCGTAAGGAAGTCGCCAATGAAGCCGATTTCCATGGTTCCATGGATGGTGCTTCTAAATTTGTTCGTGGCGACGCCGTCGCGGGGCTATTGATCTTATTTATCAACATCATTGGTGGTATCAGCATTGGTGTATTCGAGTATGGGTTGCCCGCTTCAGAAGCTTTCAAAACCTATGCGTTGCTCACCATTGGTGATGGCTTAGTCGCGCAAATTCCATCGCTACTATTGGCAACAGCCGCCGCGATCATCGTGACCCGCATCAATGATAGCGACAATGGCATGTCAGAAACCATGCACAGACAGCTACTAGCAACACCTGCAACCTTATTTACTGTTGCAGGTATTATGATCGTGATTGGTATCGTACCTGGTATGCCGCATTTGGCCTTTTTTAGTTTTGCCGCCGCGCTAGCCTTTGCTGGCTGGCGACAAAGTAAACGGTCGGTTCAGACACCTCAAATGGATCAAGTGGAAGCGCTCTCTCAAACGATGCAAGAAGAAGAGACCACACTCACTTGGGATATGATTCCTCATGTTCAAACTTTGTCTCTCGCCTTAGGCTACCGCTTAGTGCACTTGGTCAACAAAGAACAAGGTGCCCCCTTGGCACAGCGTATTCGTGGCGTTCGCAAAAATCTTTCAGAACAGGTTGGGTTCCTACTCCCAGAAGTGCGTATCCGCGACAACCTAAGTCTAAAACCCAATCAATACACCCTTGCTCTAAATGGTGAAGTGATTGAACAAGGTTTTATTGAACCAGAACGTTTGATGGCGATTGCCGTTGGCGAGACCTATGGTGAAATCGACGGCATTTTAGGCAGTGATCCCGCATACCAATTACCGGCAGTATGGATAGAACATAAAGATAAAGCTAAAGCACTTAATATGGGGTATCAAGTGGTTGATGATGGCACCGTTATCGCCACACATATTAGCAAAATTATAAAAACCAACTTAGCTGAACTATTTACACATGATGATGTTGAGGCAATGATTCAAAGGCTCTCTGCGCAAGCTCCTAAATTAGCCGAGGCCTTAGTGGCCGCATTAACACCAGCTCAACAACTGAAGGTCTACCGTCAACTGTTGCTCGACCAGGTTCCGTTAAAAGACATTCGAACCATAGCCAATACTATGTTGGAATCTTCAGAAAATACAAAAGATCCTATTCTGCTTGCTGCGGATATTCGCTGCGCCCTAAAACGTACCCTAGTTAATTTAGTTATTGGGCAGAAGAGTGAGCTCAACGTTTATGCATTGTCCGACGAGCTCGAGCAAATGCTGATGTCATCGCTACAACAAGCCCAAGCCGCAGGGCCTGTGATGCTCGATAGCTTCCCGATTGAACCAAACGTTTTAAACCAATTCCAACAAAATTTACCGTTAATTCGCCAGCAACTGAAACAACAAGGTTTACCTCCTATTTTACTGGTAATGCCTCAACTGCGCCCATTGCTGGCTCGTTATGCCCGCACCTTTACTCAAGGTTTAGCGGTACTGTCGTATAATGAAATCCCAGAAAATAAACAGATCAATGTAGTAGGAAACCTTGGCTAATCTCATCTCAACAAAAGCGATGTATGACTACTTGTGCGATCTCGCACTACAACACATTGTCACGAACGACGACCAACTGGTGTTTGATGCGCTCAAACACAAAGACATTCAACACGCCTGTCAGGCCATCCGCAAAACCAAAACCGGTGAGGTGGAATACCAGCACCTTACCTTGCGCTTTGGTGTACATGGCGAACAGAGTGTTTATCAGTTTAAACTGTCTGAGCAAATGCAATATTGCTTAGATTTATACAGCTTGTTTTTAGCCCTGCGCCAAACTCAGTTCCAGATCGATACCTTTCATTCGGACCTTATCAGCAATGTCGTGGTGCCTATCCGGGTCGACGCCTTACTATGGCAAGCAGGGCGTCACTTTTTGAATCAGATGATTCAATTCCACAAGGCAGCATTTCAACATGTCGTGCCCGCTTTGCAAGCCGATGAAACTCTGTGCCTCCATGAACGCGTTGCTGCTTTAGTTGAACAGCTGAAAGACAACGCGTATGCCTTGTGGTTTGAAATTGCGACCAGCCAAACACACTTTGAACGCATTGCCGAGTTTGAACCCGATCTGATCAAGCTATCTGTCACCATGGAAAACAAGCAAGATCAGCATGCGTTCCTTCCCATCGCACGCTTCCTACGTCGTAATCAGTTCCCTTGGGTGGCAGGTAGAGTCGCAAGCCAAAACGAGCTCAATCGTTACCGCTTACTCGGTGCGAGTTATTACTTCGGCTATTTCAGTGATATTCCCACTTCATTGTCGTTTAAATCGTTCGGCGATGATTAAACGGGGCTAAAGAAAAAGGACGAGTTCAGCAATAAGCACTCGCCCTTTTTCATGTCTGAACAGTCTTAAAACACGATTTTTTCTGGAATAAATGTCACTAAAACACATCAAAATTAGCAATTTTTAGAAAATTTTCATATTTGCAATTAATCATCAAACCTAACCAACCGCCTCTTGTTAGTGAGCGGGGCGATAGTCCCACATTGAACCATCAAGGAGAACAGATTATGGCTCTATCAATGCACACTAACTACGCTTCGCTAGTTACACAAAACAACATCACTAAAACTAATGACCTACTAAATACTTCCATGGAGCGCTTAAGTACGGGTCTACGTATTAACTCAGCGGCCGATGATGCTGCGGGCCTACAAATTGCTAACCGCTTAGAAGCGCAAACTCGCGGGATGAGCGTCGCTATGCGTAATGCACAAGATGGCATCTCAATGATGCAAACAGCCGAAGGTGCGATGGACGAAATGACCAACATCGCTTACCGAATGAACGACCTTGCTACGCAAGCGGCCAATGGCACAAACTCAGATGCTGACCTGGCGTCTCTATCTTCAGAGTTCCAAGCCCTAGGTGAAGAGTTAGAAAACATCATCACCAACACCAGCTTTGGTGGTAATAACCTGCTTGATGCGGGTGGTGCAATCAGTTCAGGTGTTACATTCCAAATTGGCTCATCACAGGCAGAAACCATGACCATTGGTGGGGCGGGAGCCTCTAGTACAACAGGTTTGGCTGCATTAAAGACTTTTGCTGCTGACGCAAAAACGGCTGATTTCACAGCAGCTGGTGCTGGTCACTCCCCTCAAGATATGATGGATGCACTGTCAGTCAACTCTGACTCAGGTACTGGTGGTGCTGGTAGCGCTGCCGACGGCGGTGTTATCGGTCAATTGGGTGCTGTTCGTTCTGATTTAGGTGCAAGCATCAACCGTCTAGAACACACCATGACCAACCTAGGTAACATGGTAGAAAACACATCGGCTGCGAAGGGTCGTATCATGGACGCTGATTTCGCCGTAGAGTCTTCAAATATGACGAAGAACCAAATGCTGATGCAAGCCGGCACAACGGTGCTCTCTCAAACGAACCAGTTGCCAGGCATGGCTATGTCGCTACTGCGCTAATTTTACCGTTAGATTCATCGTTAAAGCCTCTCTAAATTCAGGGAGGCTTTTATTTATGCTAAAGATAAAATCAATCGTCATCGCTGACGAACATCAAAGCTTATTAAAAATCTGATTAATTAAGTGACTAAATCGACTGAAAGCCAAAACACTCGCTACGGTACCTTTGGTATTACATAACTTCTCCCCTTAAACAGTAACTCGTAAAAGCCAACCTCCGCAAAAAAGTAAAACAATACACTTTTAGCGAGTCTCGATTAAATATTCTCTTGTATTCGGTCGCCTTTATTGAGTAACCCCTTCCCTATTTATTAAGGGGAAAGAAGGAACGGTAAAGGTGGAAAAAACGCTTCCGCCCAAGCTCAGGATGTCAACATAAGCGACTGATAAATAAGAACTTAAGCATCAGGCTCAGTTCTTGCTTCTAGAGATTAGTTGACGGCATAAATACGCCAAATATAAATAAGAGAGGGAGTGACCTGATGAGTTCATTAGATCCAATAACCATGGCAACCCAGTTGGCCACGTACGATGTACAGCCGTTTCAACAGCGCTACCAATTGCAAGCAGACAAATACCAAGCTCAACTTACTGCACTTGGAAAAGTTGAAAACGCACTACGTGATTTCCGTACTGCAATAAATGACATCAACAGTAGCACCAATAGCATCATTAAAAACTCGGCAACACTCTCTCAAGATGGCTACTTCACGGCAAACACTGATGCTAATGCGATATCAGGTAACTATCAGATTTTTGTCGAACAAGTTGCGACGTCACATCAAATCTCTACGGGGATGCCTGCAAGCTTGGATGCTACAACAGAAGTACCAACCACAGGCGTATTAGAAGTCACCATTGATGGCGAAACGATGACGTTGGACTTATCTTCCATTGATAACAATGGCGACGGAAAAGCCACCATGACCGATTTAGTCACCACCATCAACAATAATCCCAACAACCCCGGGGTTAATGCCACCTTAGTGCGCTCAAATGGTCAAACGCACTTAATGCTATCGAGTACTGAAACTGGCACAGCAAATACCATCAACGTGAATGCTTCAGGTACAGGAGAAAACTGGTTTGAAAACGCGTTTAGCAATACAACAGAAATAAGCAAGCCACAAGACGCAGTAATCTGGCTAGGTGCAGAAAGTAGCGGCCTGAAGCTCACCAATTCAAGTAATACCTTTGAAGGTGTAATTGATGGCGTTGACATCACTGTGAATAAGGCTCAATCAACGGGAGATACCCCCATTTCTCTCGGGATAGGTACCGATAAGGAAGGCACAAAAGAACAAATTGACCAATTTATTGAAGCCTACAACACGCTCGTTTCAACCCTCGATGAACATACTCAAATTGGGAGCGAAACTAAAGCCCGTGGGGCATTAGCCAGTGACCCAACTCTACGCTCAATTGAGAGCCAACTCACCAGTTTAGTGCGCGGAGAGCATGGCGGAATGCGACTCAGTGAAGTCGGTATCACCCTCGATCGCTCGGGAAAAATGGTCATAGACCAAGAAAAGTTCGATGCTGCTCAGCAGAACAATAGCGCAGCAATAGAAGCAATGTTTAACGGTGAAGGCGCTTTATTAGACTCATTAGATGACATGATGGTCCCCTTTCTAAAATACTCAACAGGTACGTTTAATTCGCGTAAAGAGGCGCTGCAATCCAACTTAGATCGTATTGAAGATAAGCAAGCAACGCTTGAGCGGAAATACGAGATGTCTTACGACCGCTACCTCAAGCAATTTACTCAAATGAATACCTTAATGAATCAAATGAATCAAACAATGTCGATGTTTGGTTAACGCTAACGGAGAAATATTTATGCTCATGGATTCTGGCTATGACTCATACCAGCAGGTTGATCTTGATGCACAAGCCGCATCAGCTAATCCGCACCAACTTGTGGTGATGCTCATTGATGGCCTACTTGATGAAGTCGAACGAGTACGTGGCCACCTTGCGGCTAATCGCCTCGCAGAAAAAGGCGCTGGTATTAATAAATGTATGAACATTCTCATTGGCCTCACCAGTGCCTTGGATGAGGAGAATGGCGGTGAAGTAGCGGAAAACTTACGCCAACTTTATGACTTTTGCCAAGCTGAGCTGTACCACACCAGTGTGCAAAATGACGCCCTACGTTTAGATAACATTGAGCGCGTAATGGGCAACATTCGAGAAGGATGGATGAATTTTGGACAGCAAGCATAACGTATCGCCTGAGCGATTTCGTCACTTATCAAAGCGGATCCACATCGCGACCAAGACAGCCGATTGGCAAGCCCTCAAACGCTTAGACCTACAGTTGCGTGAGTTGCTTTTCAACAATAAGTCTTTGTTAAAAAATCCGAAACTCGCACCGGAAATCCAGCGAGCAAAAGCCATGCATGCCGCTGCGTTTACAGAGCTTGAAAGAGCCACCAGCGAGCTAAAACAAGAGATGAATATGGTCAACGATCAACAAGAACGTGCCATGACATATCAACTCGCGATGACAATGGAGCTAACGCAATGATGGTCACTAACTCAATGTCTGCGAATTCACCTTCTTCATCGCCAGCAAAACCAGTCACGGTCACCCAACAGACGCCAACCAATGCGCCTGCCACCAATGCTGAATTTCGCTTACTTGCGCCAGTCTCATCCTCGGAAGCTGTGCAACCTGACGTCAGCTCAATTGAGCTCAATACGGAGGACAGCTCTGATGAACTGTTATTCGGTAACGCTACACCCTCAATGAACCTGGCCACGCAAGCGCAAACTTTCACACCTGTAAAAACTGTCCCTCCACAAGACAACCAAAGTGGTGTTCAAACGAACATACCACTCTCACTTAAAGTTTCTACTTATGATTTGAAACCGTCGCTAAGCCTGCCCACTCACGATCACATATCAGCAGGCAGCATGCTATCGCAAATACTGGCGACGCAACATTCCAATCCAACCTCACTGCTTGCAGCAACTCAAGCTCAAGGTGCGGAGTGGTCTTCCGTTCGCGTTGATACCGGCTCTGGTAGATGGGGTGAGCAGATGTTGCAAGTGCTACAAGACCGCGTGACGCTACAAGCGCAACAAAACTTGCAAGAAGCAAAAATCCGTCTCGATCCGCCCGAACTCGGCAAACTCGATTTATTAGTTCGGGTTGAAGGTGATCGTTTGAGCGTGCAAATCAACGCCACTAACGCGGTAACACGTGAAGCACTAATACAAGTATCAGAACGTTTACGTGCTGAGCTGCAAGAGCAAAACTTCGTTCATGTCGATGTGAATGTCGGTTCAGACCAAGGTCATGAACGATCACACCACACACCAGAATCAGAATCAGATGAAATCACTATTCTTGCCGCGCGAGACGCGAAGCCCTTGCAATCCGATACAGCAGCGAACTCTTCAGAACACTGGCTGAACACTCAAGCCTAATCAACTATCGAGGAAAAAGGTTATGACAAAAAAACAAATGATCACGCTGTTTATCGCCATGATCATCACCAGTGCCCTCGTTTCAGCGACGACAGTCATTGGGGGAATTTGGTATCTAAATAAAAGCGCTGAATTGAGTCAGTCGGGAGCTGGGATCAATGACTTTTTAGAAACATCTCCATTAGCGTTCCTAACATCAAATAAGTCAGAACAAAATGGGCCCAGTTTTCACCCACTCGAAAAGGTCGTTTTAACCATTAAAGGAAAAAAACAAACCCACTTTGTGATGCTAGAACTTGCCATAGAAACACGTCGTCTGGAACGCATAAAAAATATCGATGATTATATGCCTATGGTGCAGAACGCATTACTTAAGCTGTTTAGTAACAAAACCTTTGATGAGCTACAGCAACCAGGAACTATTGACACCCTACAAGCTGAGATTAAAAGTACCTTGCTTTCGGCCTTCGATAAAACTGACATCGTACGAAATATTGATGACGTTATATTGACTAAATATGTTGTGCAATAACGGAGCACAAGCATGCTAGAAATGAATTTTCAGGAAAGTTATACCTCTTCAGAAGAAGCGAATATACCGTCTAGCCCATTGGATGAAAATGCACTCTTACAGCGCCATCAAATCATGGTGAAGCGCGTGGTGAATCAACTGCGCGTCCACGCGACTTCACATTGCAGCATTGAAGATATGCAACAAATTGGCCTCATTGCTCTTATAGAAGCAGGACGTCGTTATCAAAATATCGATGACCCACACTTCCCAGCATTTGCAGTCTGCCGAGTTCGCGGTGCCATTTTGGATGAACTTCGCCGGCTCGATTGGCGTTCCCGAAAAACGCGTCAACAAGCTCATGAGTTAAACGATGTGACTCGCGATCTCACTCGTTCGCTCGGCAGAGTACCGAGTGATACAGAGATAATCCAAGCACTCGGCACGGATGAACAAGACTATTATAACCGTCAAAATGCCGCACTAGCTGGAGAGATGCAAAGCCTTGACCAACTCATGGAGACAGGTTGCACCAACCACTTGGGGGGACAATACGATGGCATGGAGCATGAGCATACCCGTCGTACTCTAGAAAGCGCTCTCAGTAAGCTGCCTAAACGAGACCAACTGCTAATGACGCTATTCTATCAACACGAACTCAATTTACATGAAATTGCGCTTGTACTTAATTTGACACCACCTCGTATTTGTCAATTACATAAACAAGCACTTAAACAACTCAACCAGTTAATGACATCCTAGGAGTCACAATATGCAAAAGTTTTTTGGAGCCATAATCGTTCTATTGTGTGTCTTTGGTGGATACATTTGGGCAGGCGGAAATCTCGGTGCTATTTGGCAGCCCGCTGAATTTTTGATCATTATTGGTGCAGCTGTGGGTTCACTGATCATAGGCAACCCGCCCCATGTACTAAAAGAGATGCGCCAGCAACTACGAGCTACAATGTCCAACTCAAAAGAAGAATATGAGTACCACATGGAGCTAATGGCATTACTGCATAACTTGCTAGAAACCGCACGTAATCGTGGCTTTAAATTTTTAGACTCACATATTGAATCACCTGATCAAAGCTCGATCTTCCTCGCGTATCCAAAAGTTAATCAGGATCATCGCCTTGTTTCATTCATTACCGACAATTTACGTTTAATGGCAATGGGACAAATGTCGCCTCATGAATTAGAGGGACTGTTAGAACAAGAAATCGAAGCCATTCAAACCGAGATGTTGCTGCCTTCACGCTCAATGCAGCGCACCGCAGAAGCACTTCCAGGGTTTGGTATTCTTGCTGCAGTAGGTGGCATCATCATTACCATGCAAGCGATTGACGGCTCTATCGCTATGATTGGTTACCACGTTGCCGCAGCCCTCGTTGGGACATTCATTGGTATTTTCGGGTGTTACTGTTGTTTAGATCCACTCAGTAACGCCATGGCTCAGCGAGTAAAGCGAAACATGACGGCTTTTGAGTGTGTACGTGCCACTTTGGTTGCTTACATTGCGAAAAAACCAACATTACTCGCCATTGACGCTGGCCGTAAACACATTCAGCTCGATCTTAAACCGACATTTAACCAAATGGAGAGGTGGTTAGCTGAACAGGAGGGATAATGCAAAAACAAGAACACGTGGTATTCAAACGCGCTAAAGCTCACAGCTATGATGAGCACCATAATGGCGCGTGGAAAGTCGCATTTGCTGATTTCATGATCGCATTAATGGCGCTGTTCCTTGTCCTTTGGGTCATGCAAGTGGTCGATAAGGAAGAGCGTAAAGCCATTGTGGCGCACCTGAACAGTGCCAGCGTGTTCGAGAATAGCTATGGCAACCCTTTCGACACATCACCAAGCCTCTCTCCAGTCGATTTGGCACAGGAGTCTTCTGTGCCAAGCAAACATGAATCAAATCATATTGTAAGCTCATTCTTTAGAGGAGATGGCGATGGTCCAGAAATGGATTCATTAATTCCGGGAAGCTGGGATACCCAAGAACAATTGGCTTTACTTGCAAAAGTGATCGATGAGGTGATTGGGCAAATTAGCGCTCAAGACAACGTCAATATCACCATTACACCACAAGGGCTTCGTATTGTCCTACAAGATGATTATAAGCAACACATGTTTAGCCGAGGAGGAGCAGAACTTACCCCTTTCTTTGAGGATCTACTGCTTGCTTTAGCACCCGTGTTTGGCCGCATCAGCAACTCAGTCATCATCAGCGGACATACCGACTCAACCCCTTTCAAAAGACGTCTAAGTAACCAATCTAATTGGGCACTTTCTGCATCTCGAGCTGACGTCGCAAGACACACTTTAGTATCAGGTGGGATGCCTGAACAGCGTGTGATACAAGTCGCAGGAATGTCAGATCGCGCTCTACTTAATCCAAGTGAACCGGACTCAAGTGAGAATCGTCGAATCGAGCTGTTTATCTTAACGACACCAGCCGCACAAATGCTCGACACCTTATTTGGCCATCAGCAAAGTAGCGAACTACAACAAGCCAAACAAAAAGCCGCATTAAACCAGCCTGTGGTTCGCCAAGAAGCCCGTCACTATTCTGTGAATTCCGAGGCTCCAATCGCGAAAATTCAAGACTTGTAATCTTGACAGGTCACTGCGATGTGACCTTGCTGTTCTGTCATTTTTGTAGCCGCAACCATCGCTTCATTGAGTTAGATATGTCTGTATCCAAGTCCGATAAAAATAAAAGAGACGTCATCCAAAAAGCCTTTCTATGGTTAATCATCTTTGATTACCTATTGTTGGCTATTTTTCTTACTCGGTTATCAAGCTTGAACCTAAGTAGTGGCACCATGATCAGCCTGCTACTGGTTATCTACAATATCTTATTAGTTTCACTTTGCTACCAACGCACGACGCATCATGATTCTTACATCACTTACCCCGTACTCTCCGCTACTTTGCTTGCGTTTGTTTGCTTTATCTATTTTTTCTTTTTGGTGTAATCAAGCATCAAATAAGGCTAGCGCTTACCTCTATTACAAAAATATTTGGAGAGAGAAACACAATGATGACTCAGAGCCACGTAAAGAAGGAGCTTGGAGATAAGGCCGATATTTTCAAATAAATAGAAAGACCGACCTAAATACAGGTTATTTTAGAAGTGCGACAACCGTATGACGGCGCACATTAGCTTGTGCGTTGAGCGCTTGGAATGTCGAGATAAACTGCTCAGAAGTTGCCATAAAGCCATCGAGTTTCGCGTTCACATCAGCAGCGCTCAATGGGTTAGCCTGGCTCTGTACAGCTTGTATTTGTGAATTCAATTCTCCGTGAAATGCTCTCGCCTCTTCTAAGCTAGTTTGTACTTGTCTCAAATGTTGATTCACTGTGGCGATGGTTTGTTTAATACCGTTGCGAGAGCCCAAATCAAAACTTAACTCACCAATACCATCTGGCTCTGATTTCAAGCGCAAAGCATTCGCTTGCCCAGCAGGGAATCGATGCCCTTCTCCAGTCACTAATACTCTCTGTTGCATCTGTTGATAAGCCGAGTCACGCGCTTCAAATAAAATGGTCCCATCTTTCGAGAGTGACGCTCGCATCCCCATCGCAATCAAACTGCGATCAAGCATCTTAACTGTACGTTCTCCTTGGGATTGCCCATCAAACTGTATCATCACCGATTTCCCCTGTGGAAAATCTAAACGAATTTGCTCAGTTTTCTCACTGAGGCGATGGATATTCAGTCCGGGAATCGAAAAACGACGAACATCCGCTTTATCCAGATTAAAATTCAGTTCGTTGTCGATTAATTTTTTACCATCAAAGCGAGCTTTCTCAACCCCTTCTTGAATAGACAATTTCGAGCGGGTCAAACCTTCTTGCAACCCAGGGATATTTTGAATGCCTTGACTCATGGCTTGAGTCAGACTTCTCTTGATTTGAGTGAGCTCTTTGCCAATCGCTTGCAAAGATTTAGAGGCAATTTGCACCGACGTTGCTTGCTGCTGCCCTTGAACAAGCTGAAACCCAGAAATGGAATAGCCTGATGCGGTGTTTGTCTGAGCTTGCGAATGACGCGGGTTGACAATATGACTCGAATGGGTAGAACGAGTAGGCAGGATAGCGGGCTGCTCTTGCCCGCCTAAACGTATGTTATGAGCTCTTACATCGACGGTGCTCATTACCATATTAAACTTCCTTAGATACGATCAAATAAGTTAAGGTCATTGATCTTCACATAGCTCGCTTGTGTCGCTTGCAGCGCCACCATGTAATTACTCAAACGTACTGACGCTTCGCCATAATCCAGTGCTGATAAATCACTGGTCACTTTATCGACAAATAACTTATTTTCACTATGTGCGCTGTCCATAAGATCAAGATTGTTATGACGCCCGCCAATCTCAGTCATCGCACCGAGCACATTTGCCATCGTATCATCGATGGATGTCAAGCTCGCGTCGACGACCGATTGAAAATTGGGGCTTGGGTTCTCAAATTCAGCAAGCAATGCATCGAGTTGATTTAATACATTATCACCATTACTTAACTCTAAGATCTCTTTCGCCGTCATATTGGAGTCCATGGCTACCCCTTTCGCCACCGTCACAACTCGCTTATCACTATTACCATCGACTTGATATGTACCACTGTTATTGCCCACCGCTGGCACATCGGTTTTAGTTCCAGAGAATAAGTAAATGCCCTCTTCATCTTGCGCATTGAATGAGGACTCTATCGAATCACGGTAGCTCTTTAATTCAATAATTAAACCACTGCGGTCATCGTCGGTTAACGTACCGTTTGCCCCCCAAATCACTAAGTCACGTACACTCTTCAAACTTTCATTAATCGAGTCTAAGTGCGTTTCCTGTGAAGAAAGCGTCGTTTTCAAGTTAGCAATATTATCTTTATACTGACTAATCGCGCTATTTTCACGCTCAAGGTTAAGTAATTTAATGGATGCCATTGGATCATCTGATAGCTTAGTGAGCCGACTAGCAGTGGCCATTTGTTGCATAACTTCACCTAAACCAGAATTATTCATCTGCAGGCTTTGAAGCATCATTTGACTGAATTGGCTGTCACTGATTCGCATATTGAGTCCCTTTAAAATAACTGTAAAACAGAGTCAAATAACTCATTGGCGGTACTAATCACTTTCATATTAGCGTTATGCGCATTCGCAAATGTCATCAGATTTGCCGCCTCTTCATCACTGTTAACCGCACTAACATTATCACGAGCCGCATGAGCTTGTTTATTCATCACCGTTTTGGCTTGATAGTCGGACTCCGCCTGACGCGATTTAATCGCCGTTTCACCGACCATAGTCGTAAACGCATCATTCAAGCTCAGCATGCCATAGCCCGTTACGGAGACGGGTTTGTTACTCAGGTTAATCAGTTCATTCAATATATCTGCATTACCTGGTGTACCATCGCCTGAAAAGGCTAACCCTAGCGCACCGATATTGGTAATGGTCAAGCTGGCAGAAGGGTTGGCAGGATCATAGCTGAACAAAGGTTGCCCCGGATTACCGTTAAGGTCTTTACCGGTTGCCAGTACCGCGTTGTATTCATCAGCTAATGCTTTTGCCATATCGTCAAGTGCAACTTGATTTGGCTTTAAGACCTCTGTTTGATAATCATTAATCGCACCAAGCTTTCCCCCTACCGAATGATCAATAACAAAGCTTTGTGATGAAAAATCGACCGTCAAATCAGCAAGGTAAGGATCGCTCGGATTAGGTTTTGCCGTTAGCTGCCCGTATTCGCCCCCCATAATCAAAGGCTGTCCGGAAGCCAATGTGACTTGTAGGCTACCGTCTGACTGATCCGTAGTTTTGACTTCGACAATCTGAGAAAGCTCACCCACCAACAGATCTCGCGAGTCCATCAACTGAGCTGGGTTGCCTCCAGTTCCTTGCATCTCAACAATCTGTTTATTAATTTGGGCAATATTCGACATCAAACTATTCGCCTGACTCAGCGCTGCATTACGCTGATCACTCATGTCTTTTTGTTGATTATGGAGCGAATCGCTAAGCGTATTAAAACGACGCGCGAGCGCCTCTGATTCATTAATGATCTGTTGGCGGTAAGGAATTGATTCTGGTTTTACTGTTGCATCGTTAAGCGCTGCATTTAGGGAATCTAAGCCCGCCGACACACTGAAACCATCAGCTCCGAAAGTATTTTCAAGCTGGCTCATTGCCGTACTGTAGCTCGCTGAATAAGCAGCTAAACTATTGGTAGACCAAGTTTGTTTAACCAAATACTGATCGGTAACACGACGAATACTGGTTACTTCAACGCCCATACCGGGACTGACCTTACTGTACTTACTATCACCAACAGACGTCATCACCGCTTGTTGACGACTGTATCCTGCTGTGTTGATATTAGCGACATTTTGCGCGGTGACATCAAGCGCTACTCGGTTCGCATTCAGGCCTGAAAGGCCAATATTAACAAGATTCATTTACAGCTCCATTTTTCGGTTTAACGGCTGAGTAAACGCCGTTGTCATCCCAACCTCACCAAGTACTTGTTCAAATGAGGCGACCATATGCTGCACAGAATTAACTTCCTCAACGGATACCGTAGAGACATCGCTTTCAAGTTGTGAGATTCGTTCAGTCGCTGTGATCTTTTCATCGTTAGCTGAAGAAATATTGCGTGATGGGTCAAAGACCACCTCTTGCATTGAGGGGCTAAGCTGTTTGACCAACATATTGGCAATACCAGAGCTCTGCTTTTTAGCCAGCTCCATCGCCAGTTGTCCATCATACATGTCACGAAACACACCTTGTTGCTGGCTGGAAAATGGACTGTCTTTATCAGCCATAACATCGCTACTACTGCGCATTTGGCGCAGCACCATTTGTAAGAACATGGCTTCGAATTGACCCGCGACGGCCTCAAGTGCGCCCTCAGTTTCTGAGTTTTTCTTGATGCTCGCCAAAGCGCTGTTGTCATGATAAAGCAGCGTGTTTAATTGAGCTTGGTCATGGCCGGTATCTACTTTCATCCTAAACTCCTTAAATCACAACCAGCTCAGCATTTAACGCACCGGCTTCACTTAATGCTTGTAAAATCGACATCAAATCCGTCGGGGTCGCCCCTAAACTATTGACTGCATCTACGATGGTATTTAACTCCGTGCCCGGAGGCCAAATCACCATTTGGGCCAATTCTTCAGTGACATCGATTTGGCTTTGGTCCACCACTTTCGTTTCGCCTTCAGCAAACGCATTCGGTTGGCTTACTTGTTGCGACTCAGAGATCCGAACGGTCAGCCCTCCATGACTGACTGCAGCCTCACCCACCTGTACACTCTTACCAATAACGACAGTGCCAGTACGCGAATTAAACACGATTCGTGCTGGCTTACGCCCCTCTTCGACAAACATTTCTTCTAGCATTGACATCATGGTGACACGCTGCTGAGTATCCATTGGAGCACGCATCTCAACACGCGCTTTATTAATGGCCTTAGCCACATTACTACCAAACGTGTTGTTTATTTCACGTGCAATATTTTTTGCTGTGGTAAAACTCGGTTTACGTAAATTTAGGGTAATATCATCTCGTTGGTTGAAGTCCGTTTCGATTTCGCGCTCTAAGGTCGCCCCATTAGGAATACGCCCTGCCGTTGGAGTGTTAACTTCAACCTTAGATCCACTTCGACCTTCAGCCGACAAGCCTCCAACCACAACACTGCCCTGTGCAATGGCATATACCTCTCCATCAATTCCGCGAAGCGGCGTCAACAGTAAGGTACCACCACGTAAACTTTTCGCATCACCGATAGAAGAAACAACGACATCCAGTGTCTGCCCCTGCCCCGCCATGGGATTCACCGAAGCAGTGACACTTACAGAGGCGACGTTACGTAATTTAGGATTCATACTGTCATCAATCTGAACGCCGAATTGCCGTAACATATTAGTGACCGATTGTGCTGTAAATTTCACTTGGTTGCGATCGCCCTGACCCGCTAAGCCAACCACTAAACCATAACCAACCAATTGGTTTTCTCGGATGCCTTGCACATCCACAAGATCCATAAGCGGAATTTCTACTTCAGCATGAGAAGCCGCTGGAAATAAGAGACCTAACGCCAGTAAAAAATGAGAAAAAAATGCAAATATGGGCTTCATTAGAATGGTATCCATGGGCTGTTGAAAAACTGTGTCAGCCACCCGGCTGCATTACTGTCAGCTAATGCACCTCGGCCAGCATAGGTAATGCGGGCATCAGCAATACGTTGTGAAGAGACTTGGTTACTACGGCTAATATCGTCAACCCGAACGATGCCCGTCAGCCGAATAAATTCATCGCCTTGATTTAACCTCAACCACTTTTCACCGCTAATTCGAAGGACGCCATTAGGTAAGACTTCATGCACAGTAACCGTAATTGCACCTTTCAACTTATTTCCCTGTGAACTTGATGCATTACCATCAAAGTTACGACTGCCATCAACACTCACCCCTAAATCATCAATGGTTTGGGAGCCAAAGGTTGGGACTGCAAAGTTGATATTAGAACTCTTACCAAACTGCGTTCCCGCTTTTTTACTGGAGGACGTTTCTTCTGACAGATGCACCGTCAAGATGTCGCCAATGCGGTACGCTCGGCGATCTTGAAACAACGTCATGGTATATTGGTGGCGATAAAGGCTGCCAGACTGAGCATCAGGTAAGGTGTAATCTAATACAGGTGGTGCGTATTCTGCTGTATTAGGCTCTGGAGGAGTAAATTCATCACGTCCAGCGCAACCGGCTAGTAACACCATGGCCACTACCCAACTTTTTAAAAGCCACTTCATTGCTTTTTCCTCAATCACTCATTTCCACTTACATCGATTGCGAAACAAATTTCAGCATATCGTCGGCTGCAGAAACGACTTTGGCATTCATCTCGTAAGCTCGTTGGGTTGTAATCATATCGACCATTTCCTCTACAACCTGTACATTAGATCCCTCTAAAGCACCCTGCTTGATACTACCTGCGCCATCTTCTCCGGCCACCAATTCATCAGCAGGACCACTCGCTTCCGTCTCACGAAACAAGTTACCACCAACGGCTTCTAAGCCCGCCGGGTTAATGAAATTGGCTAAAGTGATCTGACCAAGTTGCTGCGGTGTCGGATCGCCGGCCGATGTCGCAGTGACAGTGCCATCGGTACCGACAGAAAAAGACACAGCATTATCTGGAATCTGAATTTGTGGCTCCAATGGCAAACCTTGGCTATTCACCATCAGCCCCTCGGAGTTGATATGAAACTGACCATTACGTGTATACATGATCTGACCATCTGAGTTTTCGATTTGGAAAAAACCTTTTCCCATCACCGCTAAATCCAATTCTTGGGTCGTGTTTTGCGTACTCCCTTGAGTAAACACTTTTTGTGTACCAACCACACGAACACCGGAACCAAGCTGTACCCCAGTTGGCAGCTCATTAACTTGATCAACCTGTGCGCCTGGCTGGCGTTGAATACTATAAAATAGGTCTTCAAATACCACACGGTCGCGCTTAAAGCCGACGGTATTAACGTTTGCTAGGTTGTTAGAAATCGCAGTCATCTTAGTTTCTTGAGCTGCCAATCCTGTTTTACTTACCCATAATGCTGAGTGCATTGCTTATCTCCTTTTAGGCATCAAATATCTATTTTGCCGCCATCAATTTATTCCCGGCTTGCGCCAATGTTTCTGCGGTCTTCATCATGCGCACTTGCATCTCAAAATTGCGCGTTAATGACATCACACTGAGTAGTTCATCAATTGCGGATACATTACTGCCTTCAATATGCTCAGGTGCTAGCTGTACAGTTTCATCCATAGGGAAAGGCACGCCGTCGACGCTATGGAGCAAGCTATCGCTCTCTTTCTGTAATTGGTTGTCGTCAGGTTTAACCATTTTTAATGTGCCGACTTCAATTTGAGCTCCCCCACCGGGTGGAATCACCGACACACGACCACGCTCGCTGATTTCCACTTTCTGAAACTCTGGCACGATTAGAGGCCCATTATCGCCAACCACGGGAAAACCATTGATAGTCATAGCACCAAAGGTATCCACTCGAATATTACCCGCTCGCGTATACGCTTCATTACCTGCTGGCGTTTCAACCGCTAAATACCCTTCGCCCATAATGGCTACATCAAGAGGACGTCCGGTTTGCATAATTTCACCAGAATCAAAACGTGTCGCCGCCGAGTTGGTTACCACCATAGTGCGACCATCAAAGCCAGCACCTTGTAGCTCGACACTGCGCACACGTTCCATATCAGCACGAAAGCCTGCTGTATCTGCATTTGATAAATTATTGGAGCGAACATGCTGTGCTTTCAGGACTCGACTCGCTCCTGACGTTGCGGTAAATAACAAGCTATCCATGCAATACTCCCATTACACTGCGTTAAACAGAGCTTGAGTGAGCTCATCACTGGTAGAAATGGTCTTTGCATTCGCTTGGTAATTACGCTGAGCCGTCATCAGTGCGACTAACTCTCCGGTTAAATCAACGTTAGACCCCTCTAATGCGCCTGATGTCAAACCACCTAGTGTGCCCGTTCCGGGAACCCCGATAATCGGTGCACCAGAGCTAAAGCTCTGAGTCCAAGACGTTCCGCTCACCGTCGATAGTCCTTGTGTATTAGCAAAATCGGCAAGAACAACCTGACCTTGTAGTTGCGATTGACCATTGGTGTACGTGGCATAAACCATCCCGTTATCTTCCACTCGAACACCCGCTAACTCACCCGATGTATAGCCGTTTGGATTGTTGGTGCTGACCCCAAAAGCCGAGCCAAACTGAGTACTACCACTTAAACTAATATCAATACTCACAGGGTCGGCACCCGCAGCAGGAAACGCGATATTGAATGAGCCACTTGGAGACGCTAACGTACCATCCGTATTAAATTGCACGATTTCGGATGTCGCGGGCACAGTCGGAGCGCCATCAACCTCAACGTTCAATTGCCACTCATTATCCGACGTTTTAGTGAAATATTGAGTTAAGGTATGAGGGTTACCAAGTGAGTCGTAGACCTTAGTCGTATAAGAGGAATTGAAGGACTTAGGGTTTGAAGAGTCGAAAGGGTGAACCGTTTGGTTAATCGAGGTTGTAGTGGCATCAAAATTCGCGACAAAGTCTAAGTTGTCAGTAGCCTTCGCGGTCAAAGAAGAGGTTGAAATCTGAATATCTCCAGCAGCACCGGTCAACAAAGTGTTGTTATTATCGACACTATATCCTTGTAACTTGGCGCCATTATTGGCGATAACATAGTTATTTTTATCTGTACCAAACACGCCAGAGCGTGTGTAGAGCGTTTGTCCCGCCTGATCTTTAGTAACGAAAAAACCATTCCCATTGATTGCTAAATCCATCGCTCGCCCAGTACCAGTCACCGAACCATTTTTATCAAAGCTTTGAGAAATCGATGCCACTTCGACACCACCAGGTTGCATACCGTTGTAAACCGCTGAAAACTCAGTACGAGCACCTTTAAAACCATATGTTGATGCATTGGCAATATTGTGACTGATGGTATTCAATTCTGTATTGGTCGCATCCAAACCACTTAATGCAATATTAAAACTCATAATGTCCTCTCATTTTCGACCGTTAATTTTTACTTCCATTTAATACAAAAAGGGTTAAGCACCAAACTGACTAATTTGATAAAAGGGCACATTGCCAACGCCTTGAACATTCACTAACGCCGCTCCCCCGGAACTCGGAATTCGGACTTGTTCCACAGTGCCAGCCATTAATATATTTGGGCTATCTTGACCATCTTGAACTTCGACCTCGACGCTATACTTCCCAGGCTTTAAGCCCAGTTCCTCTGGATTAATAGAAAACTCAACGTCACCCGCACCATGAGTACCGAGAGGTAACGTCGTTGACTGACCAAATTCATCTTTAATCACAAGATTGATTTGATTGGAGCCATGTTCTAACTCAAGCTTGCCACTCTGCACGCTATCGCCTAGCTCAAACTCATTCGACGAGACATACACGGTTTCCCCGACTAAACTAGCCGTGGAAAGCACCTGCATGTTATCGAGCAAAACCATGCTGTTTTGCATCAACGTCGACATATTTTCAGTACTCTGAACCTGCGAAAATTGAGCAAGCTGGCTGACATATTCAGTCCCATCTAGAGGGTTCAGTGGATCTTGATTTTGAATTTGAGCCACCATCAGCGTAATGAATTCATTTTCTAGCGAAGACGCACTATTAGAATCTGCTGGATTCGTCGCAATCCCACCAGCATTCTCACTGGCACTATTGGTCACAGGTACGTCTGAAGAGAGTGTGGTAAATTGTGCTATGCTCATTAGCTGCCCTGCCCTAATCTCAGTAAACCTTGCTGCATACTTTTCACATTCGATAGCACCTCAACATTGGTCTCGAAACTGCGTGTTGCTGACATCATGTCGGCCATTTCAGATACAACATCAATATCAGGGTAATACACGTAGCCTTCATCACTTGCCAAAGGGTTATTCGGTTCAAAGCGCTTTTCTGCCTGACCAGCGTTTTGCACCACATCAACGATTCGCACTTCTGCATTCGGATAAACGCCATTATCCGTAGCGAGTTGTGTTTTTTGATAGACAGTGGCAAAAACAGGCTTCAGTGCTTTATAGGCATCATCAGGATTAGCAGAAACAGCATCTGCATTAGCAAGATTACTGGCCACCGTATTGAGACGAACGGTTTGCGCCGTCATCGCAGAACCAGTAATCGAATAGATATCAGTAAATGACATGGTTAACGTCCCTCGATCGCTTTCGCCAAGCCGCTAAATTTCATATTGAGAAACGTCAGGCTCGTCTGAAAGTCCATGTTGTTTTGTGTGAATTTCGCTTGTTCAACCCCCAACTCCACAGTGTTACCGTCTTTGCTGTTTTGGTAAGGAACCGAATATTGTGCCTCTACCACTAACTTAGCTGCCGGTTTATTCACATTGCCCGCAAACGTATGATTCATCACAGTGGTAAAACTCAGATCCTTTGCCAGATACCCTGGGGTATCAACATTCGCTAGGTTACTGGCAAGGACTTTGGTACGCTGAACGCGAAAATTAAGCGCCTCTGGATGTACACCTAACGCATTTTCAAATGTGATCGCCATGCATCACTCCTTAAATTCGTCCTAATGACACAAAGAGTAAAACAAGATACATGCCAGAAATAAAAGCATTACATATCAATGATTTATAAAAACAAAAGGAAAGCTAACTTCCGCATATCGGAAGCGAGGCTAAGTAAGAGGAAAGCCCATACTTCCTCCGCTCTACTGCTGAGTGTGTTGGCGATAAGCACATGGTCGATGAGAAGCGTCGCCAGTGAGATAAGCTTCTCATCGGAGGCATTAAAAACGATCGTGAGTGAGCACTTTGAACAAGAGATCGCTCGTTCTGCACGATCGAATAACTGGCCAGACTATCAAGCCGACTATCGCGTTTGGGTACCAGGTTCAGCGAATCACTTACCAGTTTGCAAATCGCCTTTAACGATCACCGCTCGAGATAACCGTTCACTGCCTATTGGTCATTTAAAAAGGGCTGTGAGCTGTCAAGACGCCCAAACACCATGGCGAATTAACGTCACCATAAAATCGGCCATCACACTGCCAATTGTGGTAGCGAACAGTACCATTAGTCGTAATGAAGCGATTTCTCCTTCTCAGTTAAGAATCGAGAAACAGACCATCACGCGACAACATGATTTCTATACGCAGATAAACCAAGTAACGGGATTAGAGGCCACGCGCCGTATTCGCACGGGACAAATCATTGACCCAGCAACACTCACCTATTCCGCTCTGATTGAGAAAGGTAATCAAGTGGTTGTCATTGCTCAAAAGCAGGGGTTTAGTGCGACGATAAAAGGGGTTGCCTTAGAACAAGGTAGAAAAGGGCAGCAAATTGAAGTGAAAAATATCAGCTCGGGAAAAGTGATCAAAGCGATCGTCACAGGACTCAACCAAGTGCATACTCAGTTCTGATTTTTGGACTCAAGTTATCACTTCTGAATTTTTCTCCTCGTCAGAATAAGTAAATATCGAGTACAAAAAATATTTAATATTCTTTCAGACAAGTCGCCTATTAGATTTAGAATATGATGATTGAGGACAACAAGCATGAAAATCGACAAAGTCTCGGGCGGCCATGTCCCACAAACGACACTTCAGCAATCGAGTAAAAAGACCGCCGATAAAGTCACACGACATCAGGAAAGCGAGCCACTATTCGAAGCCAATACTGCCAGCATCGATCATGCGCAAGCCACCATGAAATCTCTACCCGATATAGACATGGCAAAAGTAAATCAAATACGTGATGCATTGGCAAAAGGTGAACTCAACCTAGATACCAAAGCGTTATCTAAAGCTGTCATGCAATTTCACACTGGTCACGAATAACACATTAGGAGTCATTCATGGCAACGGCATCACAGTACATTCAGCAGTTTGTTCGTTCTATTTCAGAAGACATCCAACGCTATCAACAATTATTGGTGTTGATTCAACAACAAAAAGCGTTGTATTTACAATTTGATGGCGAATTACTCAACGATAACATACAAAAACAAATGCCTATCCTGAATCAGATA
The DNA here is from genome assembly GCF_001635455.1 of Vibrio sp. HI00D65. Lineage (GTDB taxonomy): Bacteria > Pseudomonadota > Gammaproteobacteria > Enterobacterales > Vibrionaceae > Vibrio. The sequence continues at coordinate 217,035 of NZ_LWEH01000613.1, read as the reverse complement.
GCGCACTCTACGCAGGAAAGAAGCCAGTTAATGCGCTCCTTGGGGATACTAAGTAATCAAAGCGGTGTTAACAGGATATTCAATGCTTTACCAAGTAAGGTCAGCGTCCCAGCTAGAAAACAATGGGTACTCTTAGAGTCATTGGTACTCCAATGCCAAGAGAGTAGCCAAAGTAATGGACAAAGTTCAGCCGCGTTCCAAGAATTACTGAACCAAATTCAACAGCCCGCGCAGCACACGTATGAAGAGTCATCCTTTTAATCTGCGTCTATCATGCCAACAGAAACGACAATTACAGAAATGGATGGCGCCAGGCTGGATATTGGCCTTCCTAATTTGCCTATCCCCGTTAGCGGCAGCCAAACCCAACGCTATGACTATTGAGAGAGAGTATCAAATACTCGCTCCATACCAATCACAAATCACCCAGCGACTCAATTCTGTCAGTACACTGATAGAACAAATTGTTAAACAACTCAAACAACAGTCGTTACCGATCGACCTAGCTCTCGTCCCTATGCTTGAGTCCTCATACAACCCCAAAGCAATATCACACGCGAATGCAGCGGGGCTGTGGCAGCTGATACCTGCAACCGCCACCCGATTTGGATTGAACGTCACCAAAGTTCAAGATCAGCGCTTTGATACGCAAGCCAGCACGCAAGCGGCCTTAGCGTATTTCACTTTTTTGTACACGAAATTTGAGCAAGATATGGCATTAACGCTTGCCGCCTATAACTCGGGGGAAGGACGAGTGGCTAAAGCGATAAAAGCTGCCGGGAGTAATGACTTCAATGCTTTAACACTGCCGAAAGAGACACAACAATATGTCAGCCGTTTTTATGCACTCCAGCAACTCGTGGATGTCCAGAGATTTCAAACCGAAACATTCCAACCTTTGCAATTATTCTCCTCCTCTCCCCAAGTGGCTAAACAACCATTAATAAACCTAGATCGATTGCCGCCACTCATTACTCTAAATTAACTTCCGTTAATAAAAAAGGCCGCCTAAGCGACCTTTTTTCAGAGGATTGAAGTCAATTACTTCACACGACCAACGTATTCGCCAGTACGAGTATCGACTCTTACCACTTCACCGATAGCGATGAATAGAGGTACGCGAACTACCGCGCCAGTGGCTAGAGTTGCAGGCTTACCACCAGTACCTTGAGTGTCACCTTTTAGGCCAGGATCAGTATCAGTTACTTCGATCTCAACAAAGTTTGGTGGAGTTACTGTGATAGGGTTATCATTCCACAACGTTAGAGTACATACGTCGTTTTCAACTAGCCATTTAGCTGTCTCGCCAACTGCTTTTACTTCAGCAGCGATTTGCTCGAATGTCTCGTTGTTCATGAAGTGGTAGAATTCGCCATCGCTGTATAGGTAGCCTAGTTCAACGTCTACAACGTCAGCGAGTTCTACTGTGTCGCCTGACTTAAATGTTTTCTCTAACACTTTGCCTGACAGCAGTTTACGAAGTTTTACACGGTTAAACGCTTGGCCTTTACCCGGCTTAACGTATTCATTTTCGATAATTGAGCAAGGCTCGTTATCCATCATGAATTTTAAACCGCCTTTGAATTCATTGGTGCTTACTGACGCCATGATTTCCTCTTACACATCTTTGAGTTGATTTCAATGCCGCATATCATAACCCGAAAAGTCGAATCTGTTGAGCAAAACTGGCTCAAACAACTATCGAATGCGATCTCAGACCCGACAAAACTCCTTGAAGCATTGGAAATAGACCCAACACCATGGCAAGGAGGCTTTGCCGCACGCAACCTATTTTCGTTGCGAGTACCGTTAAGCTTTGTCGAGCGAATGGAAAAAGGCAACCCGCATGACCCGCTATTACGCCAGGTTTTGCCATTGAGCGAAGAGTTCGAAGTTCATGAAGGCTACTCGGCCGATCCACTAGAAGAGCAAGACAACGCGATCCCGGGGTTGTTGCATAAATACAAAAGTCGCGCATTGATGATTGTGAAAGGTGGCTGTGCGGTTAACTGCCGTTACTGCTTTCGACGCCACTTCCCGTATCAAGACAACAAGGGCTCAAAGTCGGTGTGGCAAACCAGCCTCGATTATGTAGCTCAACACTCTGAGATTAACGAGGTCATCCTTTCGGGTGGCGACCCACTGATGGCCAAAGACAGCGAAATCGAGTGGCTGATTCACGCTATCGAACAGATACCACATGTGAAAACCGTGCGTATTCATAGCCGTTTACCCGTCGTTATCCCAGCTCGTATCACTGACGAGCTGTGCCAAATCTTATCTAAGACTCGCCTCAATGTAGTGATGGTGAGCCATATTAATCACGCCAATGAAATCAATGTAGAGCTTAAACACGCCTTCCATAAATTGAAGCTTAGTGGCGCGACGCTACTTAACCAAGGCGTGATGTTGAAAGGCGTGAACGACAGTGCTGACGCATTAAAAGCACTCAGTGAGAAGCTATTCAACGCTGGCATTCTACCGTATTACATGCACGTACTGGATAAGGTTCAAGGTGCCGCTCACTTCTATATTTCAGATGAAGAGGCGAAACATCACTTTAAGGGATTAATCTCTGAGGTTTCTGGCTACCTTGTACCTAAATTAACTCGTGAAATTGGCGGACGCAGCAGCAAGACACCACTCGACCTCCATATTGAGTGATAACGCACAATATTGAATAGTAGAACAGAAAAAAGGGCCAGCAACATCCGTTGATGGCCCTTTTGAGCAGAATACAACAATAACCTTTGGCTACTGGCTACGAACAATACGCGATCAAACACATCATAAGAAGTAACGAATTCCGAGCCCAAAAGCAATGTCTGCTGAGTTATCCATGTTGATAATGTTTTCAATCATGCTGGCTTCTAACATGGCGTTGCCAAGATTCAAACGATAGCCCAGAACCACTTCATTAGACGCTTCAGAGAACGCCCCCTCATCTTCCAACAAACCTTGGTACCAGTGATATTCAACAAGCACTTCATGAAAATAGCCAAATTTGTAACCATACCCAAAGGCGACCGCTCCGGTAAAATCGCGGATTTCAGTGCCTATCAACGCACTATTGTTGTCATTGTGCGTGACGCCAGCGCTTGCAAAAAATGAACTCGCCCCTCGGGCAAGGCTGTAATTCAACTGTACAGCTTGCTCAAAAGCACTTTTTTTGAATGGACCGCTGTCGACATTTTTGTAATAAACGCTTCCCCCGATGGCAAGTGCACTCGTATTCGAAGAAAAAAGCTGGTACTGAGTGTACCAATGCAAGGCTTTCGCTAACGCTTCCCCCTCGAAATCATCAATCGATACACCGTATTCATCACTGGATATATGGAATTGGTGTTTACCTGCTTCATCACGTCCGTTTTGTCCAATACCGAAAAAACTGTGGAAGTCCATGGTCAATGAGTCTAGGTGATTATTGGCCGCATAGGTGTATTGATATTTCACTTCGGTTTGCAATTGAGGGTTAACCTGCCAGTTGGCACCGACGAAAATGTGATTCTGATAATAATCAAGGTCTGCCGTATCAGAACTTGCCCAAACACTCGCCATCGTGCCCGATGCAAACAGCTCTACGCCATGGTTTCCAACCGGAAAAGCTGAACGTAGCTCCGTGGTTAAATGAGTCGATTGCTCGGGAGATTGAGCATAAGTACGAAGCGGGGTGGGAGGTTGAGCTGCGATAGCGGAGAGTGAAGTAAAAGTCATTGTAGTCAGAAGCAACATCGATGAGACTTTATTAGGGATAATCTTAACCATTACACAACATCCTAAAGTTATTAATTTAATGATAATCCAATAAATTAAATCCCTCTAGAAAATGTTGGACTTTCGAGCTTATTTATTTGGGCCTTAACAGCATTTCCTGGCCAAGCGCAATATCGATGCATAACCCAACAATATCAATAGCTTAGAAAGTCATTAAAAACAGTCACACCCTTGATACTCATAGAAAAGATAGGTAGCCAACGCGCTGTTACCTTACTGAAAAGAGCATGCCCAAAAGCCATCTCCATTTTGCCCTCACTGATCGCTAACGCCCCTCTTAGCCGTAGAATTGATAGTGTTTACCTGTCCCTTTTATCCATTGCGGGATCAACAAAATTAATCGAGAAGACAACAAATATTTGTTCGCTCGTCAGGCTGATTATCAGCATACTCGGCCCTATTCTAAATTTACAGGAGGGGTGATTTGTCACAATTTATAGAACAAACGTTAAACCTTGCCCCCTTTAGCTGGGCAGGACTGGCAGTATGTATGCTTTGTGGTTCGTTAATCGGTATCGAGCGACAAACACGCGGTAAACCAGTAGGTATCAGAACCTCGATTCTGATCATCAGCGGTACCTATTTCTTCCTTACCATGGCAATTAGCCTGTCACCAAACACACTCGATCAGGCTCGTGTACTTGGTCAGATCATAACTGGGGTTGGTTTTCTGGGTGCTGGTGTGATGATGACACTCGATGGAAAAATTCATGGTGTGACTTCAGCAGCCATCATTTGGGTATTAGCAGCATTGGGTATGATGATAGCGCTTGGTCACCTTTCACAATCGGTAATGATCACGCTGCTGGCGTTAGCAATTTTACTGGGTGTTGATAAGGTGGAAAACAGTTTCCAAAGCCTACGTCGTGGTGTTCACCAGAAATGGATGAGAAAAGGCCGTGTGAAAAAATAAAGCCACACTCAGTTACCTATAAGGACGACTGCAAAGACGAAGAAGCCTAGTCATGCGACTAGGCTTTTTTGTACATCAATGAACGTGGATACACAGTTGATTTGCGCCCAAGGACTTGGCAATGCCCAGTTGTTTACTTGAAGAACGGACACTCTGATTTTTCCATAGGTGTCCGATACTTTCGAACTTATGTAGAGAGTAGAGCACTGCTCCCCCAGAAACCGAGATAGCCACTTTCTCTCCTGTCAGACACTGGTAGTTCTGTAAACTAATATCGCTCTGGATTCGTTCAAATATTGACGAAAGCAATTCTGACGACTCTCCTGCAATCGCCACCACGAACTCCCGGCCATCAAATCTCGCCACGATATCGTGTTGTCTCACGCTGTTGGCGATAACTTCAGCAACGTGACAAATCACCCTATCACCAATCTCATTGCCATACCGATCGCAGATCGCCTTTAAATCATCGATTTCAAAGACACCAACCCCTAAGATTTTTCTCTCATCTTGCGCCAAAAATTGCGCTTCAAAGCCACTGCGATTGAGTAACCCTGTTAATGGATCGGTCATTGAAAGATCATTTAAACGGCGGTGTCTTTGCTCACGATAAAATCGCCATAGCCACCATGCTGCAATCACATATAGGAAAAAGAGTATCAGTACCCCTTTGTAGTCCCTTTCCAATATGTGTAAGAAGTGCTCGCTCTTTGTTTCTTGAATGGTCAAATACAGCTGCGTATTCACACCATCCACATACAAGGGTTGTGAAAAAGTGTAATCCAATAAGCCATATTTATTTCTGCCGCTGACACTGGTGATCTCATAGCCATGCTTCGCATTCGAAAATAAGCTAGAGGTATAGCCATCAATACCTAATACCCCTTTAAACTCACCGTTGATATAGATCCCTTTGGTTAAAGTCACCACTTTCTCACCAGTCAGGTAATCGTCGTATTGGCCAGTATAGACAACCTTATCTCTATTTTGAGATACGCCAAAGCGGATGGTATTGATCCAATAGGGCCGACGACTAACGATCGAGTCAAACGTATCACCTCTCATATATTGAGCAATATCAGAGGGGGCCGAGATGATAAATTTATCTTTGGAAATAAAATAAATGGCAGAGACACTACTGATGGTGTTCGTAAAGTAAGCCATCGTTGGGGCAATAAACAGACGCTTGCTCGCTTCCGCATACAGCGCAGATTGAGAGTCACACATCTCGGTAGGGCCAGAGAACATAAAATCAAAAAGAGGGTCTTTCTGCCCTTCACTAATGAAATAGCAGCTATCGTCTTCCGTCTTTTTTTCATACGGAAAGGTATAAGTCTCACCATGCAATGGGTGGAGCGCTGTAATGTTGTACTCTAGCGCATTCAGTATCTGAGTGAGTTCAGTGAGTCCATGTGTTACGCCTTGATTTTCTGATCCATACTGTTTGTCTGATTCTTCCGCTGAATCAAAGAGCAACAAGCTCAAAACTACTAAAAAACTGGCGGTCAGGCCAAAGAAAGCCTTTTTAAAATCGATAGTATGGGGATTAATCAAAGCATATCAATCATCGTTGTGAATTTAGCGCACATTGTACTTATGAATTAACTTACTGCAACAATAAATATAAAACAACATGCTTATATTATTCAGCACGAGAGAGTTTGAAAATGGATCAGAAAATACAGAGTAGAAATAACGCCTAAGTAAGAAGCACTTAGGCGTTACGAATCACAGTAGTAACACTAAGCCTTACTTAGCAAAGTTCACAATTGGGAAGCACGGGAAGAAACCGTTATCGGCACAGTTGAGCAAGCCTATTTGTACACCTTCAATTTTTTTCGTTTTGTTGAAGAGACCAACTTGAACTGTTGAAGTGTCTGAAAGGTTCGCCGCACCAACATCAACCATAGTGTCGCCTTCAGAGTAGTTTACGAAACTCACGTTTGCGCCTTTTACATCGTTAGTGATGTTCACAGCACCAAAGTTAAGGCCAGTCGTTTTACCCGTATTCCAGTTAAAGAAGCCCAGTGATGCACCTTTCATTTCTTGATTCACTTTCGATGCACCAAAAATACCCAGGTTCACACCCGTTGTCGTTTGAGTCTCAGACATCCCCACAACCGCAAGGTCAAGACCTTTAACATCACTGACTTGCCCGTGTAGTACCGCCAAGCGTACTCCACCAACACTATCAGAGTCTGGTGAGTTGTAACCATTTACCGTTGAAAACATAACAGGCGAAGAAGCGAATGCCGCTGGTGCCATTACCGCTGCCGACACAGCAAGTACTGAAAGTAGTTTTTTCATTGGGGAGTCTCCACTGACTATTGTTAACTTGATTTTATAATATCAATCAAGCGTTTATTATCCTTTATTTAACAGCTATCCATGTTATGTCAACGTCATAACTGTACTGTTGAATATAAGACGGTAAATCAGAAAGAGCAATATAAAGAAAGGGATACGATAAGAGGTAAGAGTAGCCATCGACACACATTTTGATGCATAACACGAAAGATTCCCTATCACGTTCGTGCCTCACTGTAGGGAGTGACGACGTCAGGACATAAAAAAACGGAGACTGAAGCCTCCGTTTTCAAGGTGTTAGTATGGTTAGATAATGACGAGAGACGTGGAGATAGAAAAAGCTCCTGACCTCATTAATAGAATCAAAGCCAAAACCACAAAGCCCAAGCTATTTCTTCAAAATACCCACTACAGAATTATTCTCTACGACGATCAATGAAGTAATTCCTTTATTCTCCATTACCTCGTAAGCCTCTTGTACATGCGCCTCAGGAGATATTGAAGCTGGGTTGAGCGTCGCAATATCTTTTGCAACAAGATCAAAAGCATCTCGTCCTTTCGACTCCATCGCTCTTCGTAAATCACCATCTGTAATAATAGCTAAAGACTCATCATTCAGATTAACCAATGTTAAACCTAAATGGCTCGATGATATTTTATGAATGATAGATGTAAAGTCTGCATTTGATGCAACACTAGGAAGGCTGTCAGAGAACATTTCATCTTGAACTTTCGACAGCAGTCTTCGACCTAAGCTTCCCCCAGGATGGAAGCGAGCGAAGTTTTCTGGTTGGAACCCACGAACGTCCATAAGGGCTACAGTCAAAGCATCCCCCATAACAAGAGTAGCTGTTGTAGAAGATGTAGGGGCAAGCTGCAGAGGACACGCCTCTTTAGGCACAGCAATATCTAAATGACAGTGTGAGTTTACTGCTAGTGTAGAGTTTTCTCTTCCTGTAATAGCAATGATGAAGTTTCCATTATCTCGTAAGAACGGCAACAGTTTCAAAACTTCATCCGTCTCACCTGAGTTCGAGATAGCAATAAATACATCTTCAGGTTTGACCATTCCCAGATCACCGTGAAAAGCTTCTCCAGGGTGCATGAAAAAGCTAGGCGTACCCGTACTCGCAAAAGATGCAGCTATTTTCTTTCCTATAATCCCAGATTTCCCCATCCCACAGATAATGGTACGGCCTTTGGTATTGATAATAGCGTTTATAGCAACTTCAAATTCAGAGCCTAATCTCTTTGCCATATAATCCAAACCGTCAATTTCGGTCTGAATTACTTGTTTTGCGATATCGATCGAGTTAACCATCGGTTTTTTCATCCATTATTTTTTTAGTATTTTCATAGTCTTCAATAGTATCAATCCCATGAGGCACAGCCCCTTCAAACACTATTGCTCCAATATTCATGCCATGGCTCAAGGCACGTAGTTGTTCTAGCTTTTCATAATTCTCAAGCTCATCTTCAGGATATGAACAAAATTGTTTTAGCGATGAAGCCCGATAAGCATAAATTCCGATGTGTCTTTTGGCCAATGACAAGTCATTTGGGGTATCACGGTTAATTGGTGATGCTGAGCGAGTAAAGTAAAGTGCACGACCATTATGACCAACAATAGCTTTGACCACATTGGTATTAATAAAATCATCAGCAGAGACCAAAGGAACGACAGCTGTTGTGATATCATATGAAGTATGTAACTGAGTAAAAGATACTATCCGTTGAATGAGTGCAGGAGGGATCATTGGTTCATCACCTTGCACATTCACAATAATAGTATCTTCACTCCAACCTTTAATTAAAGAAACTTCATTTATACGGTCAGTACCAGATTGGTGCTCTGGTGAAGTTAAAACAACTTGAATATTTTCAGATTTTAATGCATCGACTATGCGTTGATCATCAGTCGCAACAAAAATATCATTCTGCTCAATACCAGCTTCTTTACAACGTTCAATCACATGCCACACCACTGGCTTTTCAAGCAACGTGAGTAGAGGCTTTCCTGGCAGCCTAGATGAACCATATCTTGCGGGAATTACTACTTTAACACTCATCTTTTATTGCTCCATTGTTGCCACATCATCAAGGCGAATCTTATCAAGCAAAGGTTTGTAAACTTCTTTTAGTGAAAGGTTGAGTTGGTTTGTCAGAAGTAAATCGACAAATTCTCTGACCATCCCGTCTCCCCCCTTTAGACTTGATACCCAATCAGCATTACTAATAGCTAGACTATGAGCATCAATAGGAGCGACGGCTAACCCAACTTTTTCGAAGATAGGGATATCTAGGACATCATCTCCCAAGAATGCAATTTGATCTGCTGATATCTTATATTTAGAGCAGATATCAATCAAAGCAGGTAATTTATTCTTACAACCGGTAATTATTTCATCAAACCCCAATTGCTGACAACGAGTATCTAAAGCAGCACTTGCTTTACCTGAAATAACACCAACAAGAATATTATGACTACGTAATAACTCGATAGCTAAACCATCTTTAACATTAAATGATTTAAAAAACTCACCGTCTTTATTAATGTATATGGAACCATCAGTCATAACACCATCAACATCAAGCAATACCATTTTTATATTTTTACAAACTAACTTATCCAACATAACTAGACCAACTTAGACTCAATAAATGCTCTTGCGATGAACGGCTTCATCGACTTCCGATAGTTTTTCCATATACTTACGTGACAATATAGTTGGGCTATCACGCAATATTTGTTCAGCCCCTGAGAGTCCCTATAAAAACTCATGTTGTACATATTGCCAACTGATTGGGCAAAGTATGTGTTCCATACTTTTGAATATGGAGTATCCTAAAAATTTGAGGGGTATGATAACACTCCTGCTGAATGTTGAGTACCCATGCATACAGCGCCACTTCATAGTCTTGTCGAATTAATTATTAACGACGCTATTGAAATCTTCAGAGGACAACATTCAATTACCCCTAATGCTCTGTAACAAAAACGGAGACCGAAGTCTCCGTTTTTAATTTCACTATGAATAGCGAGGAATGATTACATCATACCGCCCATGCCACCCATACCGCCCATGCCACCCATATCAGGCATTGCTGGAGCATCTGTTTGTGGTAGGTCAGTTACCATCGCTTCTGTTGTGATCATTAGACCAGCAACGGATGCCGCGAATTGTAGTGCACTACGAGTCACCTTAGTTGGATCTAGGATACCCATAGCGATCATGTCGCCGTACTCGCCAGTCGCAGCGTTGTAACCGTAGTTACCTTCGCCAGCACGAACGTTGTTAGCAACAACAGACTCTTCGTCACCTGCGTTCTTAGTGATTTGACGGATAGGCGCTTCCATTGCACGTAGTGCAACACGGATACCAACGTTTTGCTCTTCGTTGTCGCCTTCAATGTTAGCCACTTTAGATGCAGCACGGATAAGCGCAACACCACCACCAGCAACCACACCTTCTTCAACGGCAGCGCGAGTTGCGTGAAGTGCGTCTTCTACACGGTCTTTCTTCTCTTTCATTTCAACTTCAGTCGCAGCGCCAACTTTGATTACTGCAACACCGCCAGCTAGCTTAGCAACGCGCTCTTGTAGTTTCTCTTTGTCGTAGTCTGAAGTTGCATCTTCGATTTGTTGACGGATTTGAGCAACACGACCTTGGATCATTGCTTCTTCACCCGCGCCATCGATGATGGTTGAGTTTTCTTTAGTGATAGTTACACGCTTAGCTTGACCTAGGTCTTCTAGAGTAACTTTCTCTAGGTCTAGACCGATCTCTTCAGAGATAACCGTACCGCCAGTTAGGATAGCGATGTCTTGTAGCATTGCTTTACGACGGTCGCCGAAACCAGGTGCTTTAACAGCAGCAACTTTCACGATGCCGCGCATGTTGTTCACAACTAGCGTTGCAAGTGCTTCGCCTTCTACATCTTCAGCGATGATTAGAAGTGGACGAGATGCCTTAGCAACCGCTTCTAGAGTCGGAAGAAGTTCACGGATGTTTGAAACTTTCTTATCGATAAGAAGGATGAATGGGCTTTCTAGATCAACAGAACCCGCTTCTTGGTTGTTGATGAAGTAAGGAGATAGGTAACCGCGGTCGAATTGCATACCTTCAACAACGTCTAGCTCGTCTTGTAGAGCTTGGCCTTCTTCAACAGTGATAACGCCATCACGACCTACTTTTTCCATTGCTTCAGCAATGATGTTACCTACTGTCGCGTCAGAGTTTGCAGAAATAGTACCTACTTGTGCGATAGCCTTAGTATCTGCACATGGAACTGAAAGTGCTTTTAGCTCTTCAACTGCTGCAACAACTGCTTTGTCGATGCCGCGCTTAAGATCCATTGGGTTCATGCCAGCTGCAACCGCTTTTAGGCCTTCAGTGATGATAGCTTGAGCAAGAACTGTAGCTGTAGTTGTACCGTCACCCGCAGCGTCATTCGCTTGTGAAGCCACTTCTTTAACCATTTGTGCGCCCATGTTTTGGAACTTGTCTTCAAGTTCGATTTCACGTGCAACAGAAACACCATCTTTAGTGATCGTTGGTGCGCCAAATGATTTGTCTAGAACAACGTTACGACCTTTAGGGCCTAGCGTTACTTTTACTGCGTCAGCCAGAACGTTTACACCTTCTAGCATTTTAACTCGTGCGTCGTTACCAAATTTAACGTCTTTAGCAGCCATCTTTATTTCCTTTAAATTCTTTATTCAGTCAGTTCAGTTTGTATAGCGCGGATTACTCAACGATCGCCATGATGTCGTTTTCAGACATGATCAGAACTTCTTTGCCGTCGATCTTTTCTGTTTTAGTGCCGTAGCCTTCAGCAAAGATAACCGTGTCGCCAACTTTAACGTCCAATGGTTGTACTGAACCATTTTCTAGGATGCGGCCTTTGCCCACAGCCAGAATTGTACCGCGAGTTGATTTTTCAGCAGCAGAACCAGTTAGAACGATGCCACCAGCAGATTTAGATTCAACTTCTTGGCGCTCAACGATAACTCGGTCGTGTAGAGGACGGATATTCATCGGTCGTATCTCCTGATAATTTCCATTTAATTTGATAGTTGCCACGATGGGCATTGGGTTAAAGAGTATGTTGGGGCGATACGGAAGATCCCAAGGGGTGGAAAGGAAATTTTGTGATCGAAACAGCAGATTTGGGATTCGAGATACAGAAGCCGTTATCGTCTCTCTGCTCGTACAATTGAAAAAGCCGAAGGGCGGAAGCGGCTTTCTCCGCTTTTCGCCCTTCGATAATCGTTTACTCGCTCATTGCTGCAGCCCTTTACTAATAGTAATAGAGACATTGCGTTAGGGTCTAACAGCATTTAAATACGAAAGGTCAACAGGCTCTAATTGCCATCCGTTAAGATAAGGTAAACATTACCATCCGGTAAATCACTGTGAGTAAAAACCTGAGATTCACCACCGCTCGCTTTGCTTATGGTCAGCTCTGTATAATCTTCGCCGTTAGAACACTTAGCAATCGTATCCTCGATACCTTTGGTAATAGAATACTTCTTAATTTGACCATTGCGTTCTAAACCCGACTCACACTTGGCCGTATAGTCATATACCTTATCAGTTGTGTTTTGTACGACAAACTTTGCATCCTCGCGACGAAAAGCTGAGCCATCGGTCAAGAACACATAATCACGCCCCTGATACTTTGCAATGGTCGCGACAGTATTCACTTTTCCTTTCTCAAACTCTTTCATCAACAAACCACAAATATTCGCAACGTCTTCTTTCGTGTTGCTATCAACAACATAAAAGCAACTATGACCAATATGGTGATAATCCTGAATCAGTCCACCTTGAGGCGCGCTAAAATTCACCGGATTCAGATCGGTTAAAAAAATATTATTGTCTTGATTGACATCAACGTACGAACTCAGCAATGAGACTACCAATGTTTGATAATGTTCAGGGCTGATAGAGGAGGAAGACTGCTCTTCAGGAATCACAATGTGCTTACCGACTTTTTTTGCCTCAAAGCTAATCAACTCGCTCCGACCTGCATCACCGCTACCACCACTGCCGTTGCAGGCAGAAACCATGGTTAATAAAAACACCATCGCAAACCATTTTCTGTACATAAAACCTCTCTGATAAAGCACCTTGCTTTCAATGGATGAACATCGCAGTGGCGCTATTGCCTTGACGATCAATTCTTAACCAGAACTGTAACCAAAAATAATCACCAAGCAACGAGAATCGTTATACATTTTACGAGCTACGTTCAGCCTCTCAAGTCTCACCATAAACCTTCCCGCTCCTCGAACTCCGTTTACTCTTATCTATTTTTCAGCTCTTCGCATCCCGAACCTCGTTGACTCGAATTTGCTCTTTAGAATTTCGCATCTGCTTTTCGCTTTTCTTTCTTTCCAAGCCACATCTGTTTATCCTACACCTTTCGTTCTAAATGGCGTTTTACATGCAAGATAAGCACGGGCTATTAACCGCCCCTATTGCGAGTACATTACGTACCATGACCATTCCGACTATCTTCGGTATGGTCGCGATCTTGATGTTTAACTTGGTCGATACCTTCTTTATCTCACTGCTTGGTACACAAGCACTGGCTGCCGTGAGCTTTACTTTCCCAGTTACCTTCGCAATCAACTGCATCACCATGGGCATCGGTGTAGGGCTTTCCACCTGTATTGGGCGGCTACTGGGCCAAGGGTGCGCACAAAATGCCGCTCGCTTTACTTGTCATGGATTATTGCTTGCTGTGTTGCTTGTTGGATTTGCATCAACACTGGGGCTTGTAACGCTAGAACCCATGTTTACTTTATTTGGGGCAGAACCAGAATTACTGCCACTGATATCTGAATACATGACAGTTTGGTACTTAGCCATTCCGCTGCTTGTTATCCCAATGGCAGGCAACAGCGCGATACGAGCGAGTGGCGATACCAAAACCCCCGCCAAGATCATGATGTTGGCGGGCCTGATTAACGGCATCCTCGACCCCTTGCTGATCTTCGGTTTCGGACCTTTCCCTGAACTCGGGATTCAAGGCGCAGCCATCGCTAGTGGTTTCAGTTGGTTTGGCGCATTGTGTGGCTCGCTGTATGTATTAATCAAACGAGAGAAATTACTCGCCCCGCCAAAAGTTCAAGAAGTTATCCTAGACTGGAAACAAATCCTCACTATTGGCACACCCGCTGCACTTTCAAACGCATTGAACCCACTCGCGGGTGCCATCATTATGATGATGCTGGCCAAGCAAGGAACCGAGGCTGTGGCCGCTTATGGTGCTGCTCAGCGTATTGAATCGATTCTGATCATCGTCTTGATGTCTCTCACTTCAGCACTCACCCCTTTTATGGCGCAAAACTTTGGCGCCGAGAACCCACAACGCAGTTTTAAAGCCCTGTTCTTAAGCATGCGTTTTGCCGTGTTGTTCCAAGGTTTGATCTTTTTAATGATGGTGCCACTGAGCATCCCTTTAGCGGCCCTCTTTTCTCAAGAAGAGTCGGTCCGAGGTCTCTTGTGGCACTACTTATTGGTAGTTCCATTTAGCTACGGTTTCCAAGGCATTGTGATGATGTTAATCAGTGCGATGAATGCGATGCATCAACCACTCAAAGCCTTCCAATGGAGCTTCATGCGCCTGTTCGTATTTACCCTGCCATTTGCCTGGGTCGGCAGCCAACTTGATGGTGTCGAAGGGCTATTTATTGGCCTAGCACTAGGAAACATAATGGGCGGCATTTCAGGATACTTGTTTGCGCTTCGTATAAGAGTTAAAGCGGGTGCGGGGTACGAGTAATAGGGATGCGAAGAGCCTAAAAAATCAGGTGCGTGAAGCGAAAAGATTTAAGCGCTAAACAGTAGAAATGATAATAGGAGCAAGTAAAGAGAATAGACCAACACCGCCTTTCAAGCGATAACATAAATATGGGTACTAATTTACATATATCATACAAGTGTCTTATTATTGAGCCGGTTTAACCCCTTTGACTGCGGATTTCAGTCATTTTTATAGTCACTTACAAGGATGTATAGGTTATATGACTCACCTTTCGTTTAAGAATAAACTCGTGTTACTGATCGTTGCGATCATCACCACAACGACGCTTATCTCCTACCTCAGCGTCAACCACTTTATAAGTCATTACATAAATCAATCAGACATTAAGAACATCACCCATGTTATTGACATCACCCGCGAAAAGATCGAAGCCGAACTCAATAGCAAAGTGACGCAAGCCACCAATCTCAACTTCAGTATGATGGACATTGCGGATACCAAAGAGGCCTCTGGTTTTGCTCAGATTGTGAAAATCGTCAACGGTTATGCGTTCGATGATACGGGCAACATCAGTGAAGAAGAGGCTCAGTATTTTATTAACGCTGCTGAGACACAAACTGAGCAACTCAGTATTAGTCCAATCACTGTTAAAGACAGCACCTCATACATCACTTTCTCCATTAAAAGATTTGACGATTCTGTTGATTTTCTCACTTACGATCTAGCTGCATTGACAAAGATCATCGTTGGGCTTGCGGCTGAGGGAAGCTTCGCGGAACTGATAGGTGATGGGACTGTTATTTACAACAATACGCACGGCAGTGACTTAACGCCGATAAAGCGAAATATCTCATTCGGTAATAGCCAGTGGCAACTCATTGGGTATATTGACCAAAGTAACATTCAAGCGAAAACAGACAAGCTAAATTGGATGATTACATTAGCGCTATTAATAACGGGTATGACCATAATATTGGGCAGTATTGTTTTGCTCCACTTTGCTTTTAGGCCTTTTGAGCAATTGAAGACATTAGTCGGTGACCTATCCGACGGCAACGGTGACCTAACGCAAAGGCTCAATATCGACAGCAAAGATGAGATAGGTCATATATCACAATCAATCGATCGATTTATTGCTCAACTGCAGAAGATGTTTGTTGATGTGTCTCATTCATCTGCACATATCGACCACGCGGTTGGTGAGCTTGCCAAACAGTCGCACAACAATAGTAGCACTCTAGATCAACACACCATTGAATCTGAACAGGCCATCACTGCCATTGAAGAAATGAGCGCGACGGCAGAGTCCATTGCGAACAGCGCTGACGATGCCGCTAAGCTGACTGACCGCACGAATCGCTACGCAGAAGAATCGAAACGTGCTGTTGGAAGCGCAGTACAAAGCGTCAGTGATATGGTCACACAAGCTGCTTCTATGTCTGAGACCATTGGAACAATGAACGAAGACACCAAGCAGATCAGCTCTGTGTTACAAGTGATAGGTGACATCGCAGAACAGACAAACCTGTTAGCCTTAAACGCTGCGATTGAAGCCGCTCGTGCGGGTGAGCAAGGACGTGGTTTTGCGGTCGTCGCTGACGAGGTACGCGCCCTCGCCGCTCGAACACAGCAAAGCACTTCTCAAATTAATGAAATGTTAGAGAAATTGAAGTCTACGACCGATAATGTCGTCAATGAAATGGCCTCAACGCACTCAAGTTGTCAACAAACGGTAGATCGTACTAACCAGGTCATGGACTCTTTAAACATTGTCACCGATTCTGTCGTAGAGATTAATGATCTTAACACCTTGATGGCGACATCGGCTCAAGAGCAGCGTCAGGTGACTCAGGAAGTCAGCCGGAATATGAGCGCAATTCAAGAGCTCATTCGTAAGCTCAACGAAAACGCCTCGCAAACAGCATCAGTCAGCGACGAACTGAAAGCAACCTCTGCAGGGCTGGGTGATGTCATTTCGCGGTTTAAAGTGCAATAACACAGGCGAACGACACACTTAAACGCCATCGTGACATACGATGGCGTTTTTCTTGGCGCAAATTTTTATTGGTGCGGAGAGGTGAGTGAATCAAACCTACCTAAGCTACCTAAGCTACCAGGCCGTTTATTCTTAAATTGACTGCGGAATCTCACCCCACTCTTCATCGCTTCTCATCCTGTTGACTCTAATCAAGCACCCGCTCTAAAGCTATTCTCATATCCTCTACTCGCACCCCGCATCTACTCCTGAGCTTTTCTCATCTCGTTTACTCGTATCTCGCATCTATTTTTCAAGATCCAGATACAAAAAAACGGCCACACTCGCGTGCAGCCGTTCTGGTATTAGATGAAAGTTAAAAGCTATTTAACTAAAACATCACCTGACATTTCAGCTGGGATTTCTGTACCAGTTAGAGAAAGCATGGTTGGTGCAAGGTCAGACAGCTTACCGCCTTCTTTGAACTCAACATCTTTGTTACCTACGTAGATAAGTGGCACTGGTAGGTTAGTATGTGCAGTGTGGATGCCGCCCGTTTCTGGGTTAACCATCATTTCTGCGTTACCGTGGTCTGCGGTGATAAGCAGTTGGCCGTCAGCTTCTTTGATTGCTTCAACCACTTTGCCAAGACACTCGTCTAGAGACTCTACGGCTTTCACTGCTGCATCGTAAACGCCAGTGTGGCCAACCATGTCACAGTTAGGGAAGTTACAAACGATAGCGTCGTATTTGCCCCCTTTGATTGCTGCAACGAGCTTGTCTGTTAGCTCTGGAGCGCTCATTTCAGGCTGTAGGTCGTAAGTTGCGACTTTTGGAGAAGCTACAAGTTGACGCTCTTCGCCTTCAAACTCGTCTTCGATACCGCCATTGAAGAAGAAAGTCACGTGCGCGTATTTCTCTGTTTCTGAAATACGTAGCTGCGTTTTACCTTGCTTAGATAACCACTCACCGTAAGTGTTCTCTAGAGAAGCCGGTGGGAATGCACATAGCAGTGGGATATCAGCTGCGTATTGAGTCAGCATCACGAAATCGATAGCTGGAAATACGTTACGCTCAAAACCAGCAAAGTCAGTCACGAATGTGCGAGTGATTTGACGAGCACGGTCGGCACGGTAGTTCATGAAGATAACAGCATCGCCATCAACGATAGCAGCAGACTCTTCGCCTTCTGCTTTAATTTCAGTCGCTTTAACGAACTCATCGTTTTCATCACGAGCGTAAGCGGCTTCTAGGCCAGCAACTGCAGTGTCAAATGTGAACTCTGCTTTTGCTTCAGTGAGCAGCTCGTATGCAGCTTGAACACGCTCCCAGTTGTTGTCACGGTCCATTGCGTAGTAACGGCCAACCAAAGAAGCCACACGGCCTTTGCCCAGTTTAGCGAACAGATCTTGGAAACGTTGAAGAGAATTTTCTGCACTACGTGGCGGCGTATCACGGCCATCTAGGAATGCGTGTAGGTAAATTTTCTCTGCGCCACGCTCTGCTGCCATTTCAACAGCTGCGTAGATGTGATCTTCATGAGAGTGAACACCACCTGGTGACATAAGACCCATGATGTGAACCGCTTTCTCCGCTTTCACCGCTTTGTCGATAGCATTCACTAGCGCTTCAGTTTGGCCGAATTCACCGTCTGCAATTGACTTAGTGATACGAGTAAGATCTTGGTATACAACACGACCAGCACCGATGTTGGTGTGACCAACCTCAGAGTTACCCATTTGGCCATCCGGTAGGCCGACATCCATGCCAGAAGCAGAGATTAGTGTGTTCGGTTGGTTAGCAATAAGACCGTCTAATACTGGTGTCTTAGCGTTCGCGATAGCGTTGTCTTGGTTGTCTTCACGGTAACCGTAACCGTCAAGGATCACTAGGGCCATTGGCTTCTTAGCTGACATAGAACTCACCTCGTTCAATTTGGAATAAATCGGTATAGAAACAAATTAGCGTAATTTTACTACAGTTTACAGTCAAAACTGTAGCGGAAGATCAAGAAACGTCTTAGGTAAGCGAATCGGATGTGAAAAAAAATGTCATTTTGTGTTCAAGACTCCGAGGCAATGTTTTGGATTAGACAGCAAATAACAACGCAAAATTCACGCAAGATGAGAGCTTGGATGCATATTTAAAAATGCTAACTTTGTTCCAAAAAAGTGAGCAGAACATACTCAACTAAGTGTACACATTGATAGTTTTAACGTAAGCTACACGCAAATAAAAACCATTAAAAATTTGGCTAGAGTTCATCATGTTAGTAGAGCTATCACTTGTTGGCTTCTTCTCCTTTTCGTCGCTCTTTGTGATGCGAAAAGCAGCAAAAGCCATCGGCTTAGTAGACAAACCCAACCAACGAAAACTGCATAACGGAGCGATCCCACTCGTAGGCGGAATCGCAATCAGCTTGTCGATAGCTCAGTTCATACTCACCCACCCCAATGTGATACCGCATAGCCAGCTTTTTTTAGCTTCTATCGCAGTGCTTATCGTTATCGGCGCGCTCGATGATAAATTTGATATTAGCTTCAAAATTCGGCTTGTCGTTCAAGCCATTCTCTCCATTTGCATGATGCACTTTGCCGATATTCGCCTAGAAAACATTGGTAATATTTTTGGCACAGGTGCATTACATTTAGGGTTTCTGAGTTCAGTAGTCACAATATTTGCGGTGATTGGAGCCATTAACGCGTTCAATATGGTTGATGGTATCGACGGCCTATTAGGTGGGCTTGCTATCGTCACCTTTGCTGGTATCGCCATTTTGCTCAAAATCGATAGCCAATACGGCTTGGCGTATTTGTGTACCGTATTTATTGCCGCGACTATCCCTTATATTCTGATGAACCTCGGGCTTCTAGGTCGAGAACGTAAAGTCTTTATGGGCGACGCTGGCAGCATGATGATTGGCTTTACTGTGATTTGGTTACTGCTGGGCGCAAGCCAAGATCCATCAGAAGCCATGATGCGACCGATTACGGCATTATGGCTAATTGCTATCCCGTTAATGGACATGGCCGCTATCATGTTTAGACGAGTAAGGCGTGGTGATTCCCCATTCAAACCCGACCGTGAACATTTACACCATATTTTCCAGCGCCTTGGTTTTACATCGCGCCAGACGCTGGCCATCATTTGTTTAATCGCCAGTGGCTTTGCTGGCTTCGGTATCTACGGTGAATTCCTAGAGATCGCGGAATCAACTATGTTCATCCTGTTTATGCTTTGCTTCATTTCGTACACCGTCGCGATGAGCTATGTTTGGCGTATCACAAGCTGGATTAGAAGTTGGCGTAATCTTCCTGAGAAAGTCTATTAATTTACATAAAGATAAGCTTTAAACTACAGCTGAAGTTTTGTAACGAATAGAGAAACAAAAATGGCCAAATTCACAATATGAACTTGGCCATTTTTTATTCTATGAAAATATAAGTTTCAAATTTATATTTCAGCACATCCCCATTCAGGGAAGTATTTACGTACATACGCATTCAAGTCTTTCTCTGCTTGAGAATACACCCGACCTTGCTCTTCATTTCCATCAATCACGGTTTCAACCATACCCGCACCTACTGTCACATTGGTATGGCGGTCAATCACAATGAAGGCACCGGTTTGCGGCAAGGCTTTGTAAGTATCTACAGCAACCTTATCAGTCAATGATACCTCTGACAGTGCTATTTCATTCAGCTCTAAAGAGTTACTATTTTCTGCGTGTTGATTTAGCGTGTTCACATCGATCTTGTGCGGGATTGCCTTCACTTTGCCCACACACGATTTGGTCGCAAACTTAAAGGTATACTCTTTGTGCGTACGCATTGGGTTTTCATCCATCCACACCACGTGCGCTTGCACTTTATTGGTCACATTTGGCTCATGACCGTTGTGTACAAGCATGTCGCCACGTGACACATCGATCTCATCTTCAAGCGTTATAGTAATCGCTTGACCAGGACGTGCGGTTTCAAGTTCACCGTCAAAGGTGTAGATAGACTTGATACGAGACTGTTTACCTGATGGTAGTGCCGTAACTTCATCACCGACTTGAACAAGACCAGAGGCTAGAGTGCCGCAGAAACCACGGAAGTTCAGGTTCGGGCGATTTACATACTGCACTGGGAAGCGCATGTGCTCCAAGTCTTTGTCTTGGTCGATTTTCACCGTCTCAAGCAGTTTCATCAAGGTTGCGCCTGGGTACCAGTCCATTTTCTCACTTTGGGTCACCACGTTGTCACCCTTCAGCGCTGAGATTGGTACAAAACGAATATCGTCGATGTTGAAGTTCTTCGCCATCTCACGGTAATCTGCTTTGATCTTCTGATACACCTCTTGACTGTAGTCCATCAAGTCCATCTTATTGATAGCCACAATTATATGCTTAATGCCCAATAAACTGCAGATGTAGCTATGACGACGAGTTTGAGTTTGAATACCGTAACGTGCGTCTACCATAACAATCGCCAACTCACATGTTGACGCGCCTGTTACCATGTTACGAGTGTACTGCTCATGTCCAGGAGTATCGGCAATGATGAACTTGCGCTTGTCAGTTGAGAAGTAACGGTATGCCACATCGATAGTAATGCCTTGCTCACGCTCAGATTGCAGGCCATCAACTAGCAATGCTAGGTCAAACGCTTCGTCCGTGGTGTTGAACTTTTGAGAATCTTTCTCAATCGCCGCCATTTGGTCTTCGTAAATCAGCTTTGAATCGTAAAGCAGACGTCCAATCAGAGTCGACTTACCATCATCTACGTTGCCACACGTTAAAAAGCGCAGCAAATCTTTATTTTCATGTACTTTCAGATACCCTTCAATATCCGACGCGATTAGCTCAGAGCTATGAGACATAACCTTCTCCTAAATTATTCATTGTTTCGGCTTTCCTGCCCAAACGTAAATTCTATTGTCCGCCCACACTGAGATCTGGGTAGGCATTGCTTGTTTCATTACTGGTAGAAGTCACTCAGCACTTGGGTAAACGTTTCAACGTTATATTTTGGCAATTGATTGATGCCAGCAGCGGCCTTACGCCCTCCTCCAGTCGGAAATGATGAACAGATCTCGTCTGCGCCGAAACGATTATTCAGCGGCGCACGTACGCTCACTGTGTAATCTTCACCATTTGCGTTTAGTGTTAACACTGCGTGAGCTAATTCGGGTTTTTGATTGGCAAGCTCATTACCAAAAACGCCACTGATGCGTCTCGCCCAAGCTTCACACGGTAGCTCAAACACTTTACATTGCGCATCGACATGGGAAGGCTCAATGTTAGTCACCTTCGCATGGTCGTTGGCATAACCTTTTTTCAACACGTGATATGGTGAGTTTTCATCATCAAGCAATACAAGCGGATCTTCAAATTCGCTCAACTGCCGATACAGCTCTGCAGGTTCGATATGCAAATCGCCAAGAGTTGCACCATAACCGTTGTAATTAATTAGTGTGCCAAGCTCTTTTAGAAACTCAGTTTCTGAGTCAGTCAAACCAACCTCTTGTGCCAGTTTTTGTGCTGAAACAAACAGGTTGTCACCAAACGCTGCCGCCACCGCCCACTTAGCATATTGACCATCAAGCTTTTTGTTTATAAGTAAACTAGTACACACTTCAGCATCAAGGTCGATCAGCGCTTCAAGCTTGTCAGAGTTTGGGATATCGCCGCTGCGGTGGTGGTCGCAGTAAAATACGGGGATATCCTTTGCAAGCAAACTTTCCAGCTCAAGCAGATTCTTCTCCATGGAGATGTCGAGTGCGGTAACCGAAGTCGCCTTTGCTACGTCAACTTGCTTAAGCAGTTTGATGTCGCGCTTCACACCCGTGACGAGAGTCGACTCTTTTGGCTCTGCAAAGCGAAGTTGCAGTAGCGCAATAATGCCATCAGCATCGCCATTAAATACATCGTAATGCATTACGCTTCATCCTTTAGGTTCAGATAGCCTTTCTTCTCAAGCTCACTCACCACATAGTCAGCGCAGGCTTCAATACTTAGCTTCTCTGTTTTGAGATGAATCTCGGGATTCACAGGCGCTTGGTATTCTGAGTCGATGCCAGTAAAGTGTTTAATTTCACCGGCGCGGGCTTTTTTATACAAACCTTTCGGGTCACGTTGCTCGCACACTTCAAGAGGCGTATCCACAAACACCTCAAGAAATTCGCCGTCCTGCATTAAATCACTTACTTGCTTGCGGTCGGAGATAAAAGGCGAGATAAACGCGGTCAAGACAATGTTGCCTGCGTCCACAAACAGTTTCGCCACTTCACCAATGCGGCGGATGTTCTCTATGCGGTCAGTATCTGAAAAGCCTAAGTCTTTGTTGAGACCATGGCGTACATTGTCACCATCAAGAAGATAGCTGTGTTTGCCCATTTGCAACAGTTTGCTTTCCACCGCATTGGCTATAGTGGATTTACCTGAGCCACTCAGACCTGTAAACCACAAGCAAACTGACCGTTGCTGTTTTAGAGCAACGCGATCTGCGTGAGTCACCGTCGAGTTGTGCCACACCACATCAGCGGATACCGAGTCATGGTCTTTACGTTGATAAGGAGTTGTCATGACTGCTTAGAAGTACCCTTCACGTTTTTTCTTCTCCATCGATCCCGAACTGTCGTGGTCGATAGCACGGCCTTGTCGCTCTGAAGTCGTCGTCAGGAGCATCTCTTGTATTATTTCAGGCAACGTTGCTGCTTCAGATTCCACAGCCCCTGTAAGTGGGTAACAACCAAGAGTACGGAAGCGAACCATTTTTTCTTCAACCACCTCGCCTTCTTTTAGCTCCATACGCTCATCATCTTTCATGATAAGCATACCATCACGCTCAACAACAGGTCGCTTAGCAGCAAGGTATAAGCCAGGGATCTCAATATTCTCTAAATAGATATATTGCCAAATATCGAGCTCAGTCCAGTTAGAAAGTGGGAATACTCGAATACTCTCGCCTTTATTCACCTTTCCGTTATAAATGTTCCATAGCTCAGGGCGTTGATTTTTAGGGTCCCAACGATGGTGTTCATCACGGAAGGAGTAAACGCGCTCTTTTGCACGAGATTTCTCTTCATCTCGACGAGCCCCGCCAAATGCCGCATCAAAGCCATGCTTCTCCAACGCCTGCTTCAAGCCTTGAGTTTTCATGATATCTGTATGTAAAGAGCTACCATGTACAAACGGGCTGATGTTCATTTTTACCCCTTCAGGGTTTTGATGAACAATCAACTTCATGCCTAACTTTTGGGCCATATAGTCACGAAACTCGATCATCTCCTTAAACTTCCACGTGGTGTCTACGTGCATCAATGGAAACGGCGGAATGCCTGGCGCAAACGCTTTTTGCGCTAAGTGCAGCATCACAGATGAGTCTTTACCTACGGAATACAGCATGACTGGGTTATCAAACTCAGCAGCAACTTCACGCATAATATGTATCGACTCAGCTTCAAGTTGCTTGAGATGAGTCATACGCTCTGGAGAAATCTTCATTTCTAAAAATCCTTAATTTACAATCCAATAAAGGCAGGGATTGCGGTTAATACAATCACGCCATAAAGCAGGCACATTGGAACTCCTACCTTAACAAAATCTTGCAGCTTATATTGCCCAGCGTTAAACACCATCAAGTTAGTTTGATATCCATATGGGCTGATAAAGCTTGCGCTTGCGCCGAACGCTATTGCAAGAATATACGCTTGTGGGTTAACCGACAAACTAGACGCTAGCTCAATACCAATAGGGAACACCAATGCGGCCGCTGCATTGTTAGTAACAAGTTCAGTCATAATCCAAGCCAACAAATAGACTACCACTAGCCCCATAAATGGCGAAAACAAGTAATCATACGAGTGAACAAGATATTTTAGTCCATCCAAAGCACCAGTATTGGAAAGCGCTTGAGATAGTAGCAATGCAGAAGAGATAATCAGCCAAATACCCTTAGGTATGCGTCGAAGAACCTCGTTCGCACTTAAGCAGCCAGTCAGCAGTAATAATCCAAGTAGGATCAACATCACCTTAAACAGCGATACTATACCGATTGCGGCCAATAAAATCGCACCAAGAAAGCCACCAATTGCTAGTTTCTCTTTCCACCCACCAAGGCAATGCTCAGTTTCCACTTCGTTCAATAGAAAAAAGTTCTTCGCTATGTTGTTACGAGAGGCATAATCATCACCCACAGCTAGCACTAAATAGTCGCCGGTTTGCAGTTCGACGTCTCCTAACTTGCCTGAAAGAGCTTCACCATCGCGCTTAATTGCCACTACAGCAGCATCAAACAGTGCGCGAAAGCCTGCATGTTTGAGTGTTTTTCCAATCAAGTGGCTTTCAGGACGAATGACCACCTCCGAGAGGTTATCAAGAGGGAGACCACTATCACTGGCAAATAACGACAAGCCATCAAATTGAGTTAAAGTAGTGACCTTTTTCACATCTCCACTAAACAGCAAGCGATCATGAGGCTGTATCACTTCCTGCGGCGTAACAGGAGATATCAAACGCCCACTTCGTAAAATCTCAACCAAGAACAACGACTCTAAATGTCGAAGGCCGTTTTGTTCAACCGTTTTACCAACTAAATCAGAGCTAACAGAAACCTCGGCATCAATAAGGTAATCACGAATTTCTACGCTGCCTTTTCCACGCTCAGGCAACAAGGGGCTAAGAATAAACAGTAGAACGCCGCAGCCTAACACTAAACATAAACCGACAGCGGTAAAGTCGAAAAATTTCAAACTTGGTAAGCCAGAATCAATCACTAGGCTATTTACGATTAAATTCGTTGATGTTCCGACTAAAGTGAGTGTGCCACCTAATATAGCAGCGTATGAAAGAGGTAAAAGAAGCTTGCTAGCCTTATGGTGGGGGTTATTGCGAATGGGTGCCAACATTGTTGAAACAACCGCAGTGTTATTCAAGATGGCAGACGAGAGTGTTGTCAAACTAAACAAGCGAAGCCAAGTAAGCCGATAATTCGGCCCAATCACATAGTTAGTAATTATACGCAGCAGTTTAGTTTTCTCCAGTGCCACCGAACAAATCATCAATAGTATTAGTGTGAGCAAACCTTTGTTGGAAAAACTCTGGATCACTTGTTCTGTGCTCACCAACGAACTTGTGAACAACACTAGCAATAACACACCAAATACTTTGTCAGATTGAGACTGATAGCGGATCAAACCTAAAATAGTCATCAAAAACAAAAGAATCACCTGCATGGCAGGGCTTATTAACCAATCAAGCAAAATGAATGCTCCGAATAAACGCACTAGGGTATAAAAGCACAACAGACTCGACAGCCTACCATGTTGAACATATTGAGTTAAGTGTACTTGTATTGTGTCGATAACCTAAACAAAAAGGGCCCAATCTCAATCTAGGTTGGGCCCTTTTGCTTGTGATATTGAATGATAACGACCTAAATGCAGAATTAGCGGAGCAGCACCAATAGATAACGATGAATTAAGCAGACGATAGATCAAGCCTAACCGTCGCGTCTACATACATGAAAAGACGGTTATCTCTGTACTCTCATCCCCTTATAATACTGCTGTTTCCTCTGGCTGTTTCTCTTCAAGCTTCTTCCACTGTCTTACAATCTTCGCCATCTTAAACGAGTGTGTCATCCAGTAAGTATGGAACAAGAAACACGCCACAATGGTGTAGAACATGATGAATTCAGGCACTTGGAAGTACTCTCCCAATAACCCCAAGGTTGAATAAAGCAATTGTACTAAGCATATCACCACTAACGATTCACGAGGGGTAAAGCCGATACGTTGCATAATGTGGTGGAAATGCTCACGGTCCGGTTTAAATGGAGAGTGCCCTTTACGAATGCGACGGATCATGATCGCCATCATATCGATCAAAGGGACGGCAATTAGCCATAATGCAGTGACAGGGCGAATCATATAGTGCCCGTCATCGGACTGCGTGCCACCAATCAATACCCAGATCACAATAAAGCCGATCATCATGCTGCCCGCATCGCCCATGAACACCTTACGAAGCTTGCCAAAGTAGCCCAAATTGAACAGAACAAAAGGGAATAACATGACCACTATGACCGCCATAGAAAAGGCATGAAACTCGAGTTCATAAGCAAAGAACACGACACCTAATGAGGTAAACACCACCATGCTTAAGCCGCCTAACAGGCCATCAATACCATCAACCATATTAAAGGCATTAATCGCAGCAATTACGGCTATCACCGTAATCACGCTGTCGAGCACCACAGGGAAATCTAACACACCAAGCCCAAATACATCCCCGACGTGAGAGAGGGTTAATTCGGTGTAATACATAATCACCATCGCCAACATCGCTTGTACGCCCATTCTGAGCTTAAAGCTGATGTCGAAGCGATCATCCGCCACCCCAACCAGCACTAGCACAGTTAAACACGTGGCAGCTACCTCTAGGTTATTGAACTGTTCTGCATTCACATACAGGAAGTACAACAAGGTAATGCACAAAGAGATGCCCCCGACTAATGGAACCACGCCTTCGTGGTGCTTTCTGGCATTGGGTTTATCGGTTAGGCCAATCGCATAACCGACTTTGCGCATGCAGTACAGCACAGCAAGGGAAATAAAGAAAAACATCGAGAGTTCGATGAGGTACTCAAACAGTGACATCAGGGAAAGCCTATTATTGGTTATTGTTTTATTGTTTTATTGTTTTATTGTTTTATTGTTTTATTGCTGAGGAATAGCCGAATGGCGAGTTATGGCAAGGCGCATTACTTTAAAACTTGTCGTTTCACGCCATTCTTTAAACTATGAGCAGTAGAGCATTGAAATAGGAGAAAGAGAGTAAAATGGTGAACCTCATTGATGAAATAACCTTCCATACCACGATTCACCACAGCCTAAAGTACTACCTTTTTTCTGTCGCCGTTTGGTCTATTTCCGCTTTGCTGCCTTTAAGGTAGATGTTTTGATAACAGTAGTTTGTCGCTTCAATGTAGCCATCGACGCTGCCACAGTCGAAACGCTTACCTTTAAACTTGTACGCAATCACACACCCTGTTTTCGCTTGCTCCAGCAGCGCATCGGTAATTTGGATCTCGCCGCCTTTACCTGGCTGAGTCTCTTCCAAAATATCAAAGATGTCTGGCGTGAGAATATAACGGCCAATAATGGCAAGATTGCTTGGCGCTGTGCCTTGCTCTGGCTTTTCAACCATATCGGTAATGCGAATCAAGTCATCACTCAAATGCTCACCCGCAATCACACCGTATTTGTGGGTTTCCGATTCTGGCACCTCTTCGACTGCAACAATTGAGCAACGGAACTGGCGATACAGTGCTGCCATTTGTGCCAGCACACCTTGATCTTCATTAATGCAAAGGTCGTCGGCCAATACCACAGCAAACGGGTTATCGCCCACAAGTTCTTTGCCCGTTAAAATGGCATGCCCTAGCCCTTTCATTTCACGTTGGCGAATGTAGGTAAATTGAGCGGAGTCGATCAAGGATCGAATGTCATCCAACAACGGCTCTTTATTGGTGCCTTGAATTTGGTGCTCGAGCTCGTAGTTCTTATCAAAGTGATCCATCAACGAGCTTTTACCACGGCCGGTCACCACCGCCATGCTGGTCATGCCCGCTTGAATGGCCTCGTCAACGCCGTATTCAATCAACGGTTTATTAACGATAGGCATCATTTCTTTAGGCATAGATTTTGTTGCAGGTAAAAAGCGCGTGCCGTAGCCCGCTGCAGGAAATAAGCAGTGTTTAAGCATTCTTTTTCTTTCTCGTTTTTATTATCAAGGTTCAGCAAGTATGGCTTTTGTTTGGGCATTCGAATGGCAAACAAAAGTGCCCCAAACCAGAATGGAATGAGGCACTAGCAACATCAGAAGAGCTGTATGTGTATAGAAGAGGTTTATAGAAATGGATTAATTTCTATAGTGGAGCTTTAGAAAGCTCTACTGTGGTTTTACTTGTTATAAAACTCGCGGTACCACTGAATAAATTCAGCGACACCCTCTTTCACAGTGACCTTAGGGGTATAGCCGGTTGCTGCAAATAGGTCTTGAGTATCGGCATAAGTTTGGTACACATCACCAGGTTGCATTTCGCGGAAGTTTTTCTTCGCTTCAATGCCCAGTTCATCTTCAATGGCTTTCACAAAATCCATCAAATTGATTGGTGAGCCATGGCCAATGTTATACACCGCATAAGGGGCAGAACTGGTTGCTGGCGAACCGGCTTCTACTGTCCATTCGTTATCACGGGTTGGCAGTACATCCGCGATGCGTACCACACCTTCAACAATATCATTGACGTGGGTAAAATCACGCCACATGTCACCATTGTTGTTGATATCGATTGTGTCGCCATCGAGAATCTTCTTAGTAAAGATAAACGGCGCCATATCTGGGCGGCCCCATGAGCCATAAACAGTAAAGAAACGCAGGCCTGTGGTTGGGATGCCATACAGATGAGAATAGCTGTGCGCCATCAACTCATTCGACTTCTTGGTTGCGGCGTACAGCGAAACCGGGTGATCCACCGAATCGGCCGTGGCAAACGGCGTTTTCGCATTTAAGCCGTACACAGAACTTGAAGAGGCATACACCAAGTGCTGCACTTTATTATGACGACATCCTTCAAGAATGTTTAAATGCCCCACAAGGTTTGAATCCGCATACGCGTGTGGGTTTTCAATCGAGTAACGCACCCCAGCTTGCGCCGCTAAGTGGATCACTTGATCAAACTGTTCCGCTTCAAACAAGTGAGCCACACCATCGCGATCAGCAATGTCTAACTCGACCAGTTTAAAATTGGTATGCTGAATACGCGCGAGGCGAGCTTCTTTCAGAGCGACATCGTAGTAATCGTTAAGGTTATCGACACCAATAACTTGATAACCTTTCGCTGTAAGCTGCTCTACCACCGCACTGCCAATAAAACCCGCCGCGCCTGTTACTAAATACTTCATTGTTTACCCTTAATCTGAACCAAATAGATCACGTGTGTACACTTTGTCTTGTACATCCGTCAGCTCTTGCGCCATGCGGTTAGACACAATCACATCACAGCTTGATTTGAACTGCTCAAAATCCGTTAGCACCAATGAGCGGAAAAACTCTTTTTCTTTCAGCTCTGGCTCAAACACCACTACTTCAATGCCTTTGGCTTTCAGGCGCTTCATAATGCCTTGAATGCTCGAAGCTCGGAAATTGTCCGAGCCAGACTTCATCACTAAACGGTAGATACCCACACGCATTGGGTTACGCTTGATGATTGAATCGGCAATAAAATCTTTACGTGTGGTATTCGAATCTACGATCGCACCAATAATGTTATTCGGTACGTCTGAGTAGTTAGCACGCAGCTGTTTGGTGTCTTTTGGAAGACAGTAACCACCGTAACCAAATGAAGGGTTGTTGTAATGCGAACCAATACGCGGGTCTAAACAAACGCCATCAATGATTTGGCGCGTATCTAAGCCGTGCGATTCTGCGTAAGTGTCAAGTTCATTAAAGTAAGCGACACGCAGGGCCAAGTAAGTATTGGAAAATAGTTTTACCGCTTCCGCTTCCGTAGAGTCGGTATACAAAATTTCAACGTCTTTCTTCACCGCCCCTTCTAACAGCAAGTTCGCGAAAACTGTCGCGCGTTCAGAACGCTCACCCACCACAATGCGCGATGGGTGCAGGTTATCGTAAAGCGCTTTACCTTCACGCAAAAACTCTGGTGAGAACATTAGGTTTTCACACCCTAGTTCCTCTTTAATACGCGCAGTATAACCAACAGGGATAGTAGACTTGATCACCATCACCGCATGCGGGTTAATCGTCATTACATCTTTGATTACCGCCTCAACAGAAGATGTGTTGAAGTAATTGGTTTCAACATCGTAGTCTGTTGGCGTGGCGATAATAACGAACTTCGCGTCGGCATACGCCAATTCTTTATCTAGTGTCGCGGTGAAGTTCAGCGATTTATTGATGAGAAAATCGGTGATTTCAGTATCAAAAATTGGAGATTGCTTATTATTTAGCATCTCTACTTTTTTAGCCATTATATCAACAGCAATAACTTCATGGTGTTGAGCTAACAACATAGCATTAGACAGGCCAACATAACCTGTACCAGCAATAGCAATTTTCATAAATAAGCCAACTGTATATGTGTCAATTAATTTTAATAGAAAGTATCAACAAACGGTGTATTCATTTAAATTCACAATAAGCGAACCGTATCCCAGAGGTGAGTTAATGTTTTCTTCTGAATACCTTAATATTGCCACTTGTAGAAGTTCACTCCAGTAGAACGTGATATGAAATTAACTCGTTCACACAAATTTCATATCAATAGCTTTTGAGTAAATAGTTAATTTAGCATGATACTAATTAAATAATAAATCAAGCATCTTCAATAATCACTGGTATGGTAATATTGTTGGAGGGGGGGGAAATACCTAAATCAGCACTGAACATTATCAAACTAAGAGCTAAATTATTCACTATTTTTTAGAAAGCCTACTAACCTAGTATCTTCAATGACTAATAGTGCATTAACTTTTTTAACTTCCATCAACTCATATGCACTTTGAATACTAACTTCAGGCGCTATAGTTACAGGATGGAAAGTTGCAATATCAATAGCCTTCATATCAAAAACGTCCTTACCATTCGTCTCCATAGCTCTTCGTAAGTCACCATAGACGCCACTTCATCAATAGGGGTATCTTCGTGAACATTCGTCAAAACACGTAAGCCAAATTCTTTCTTAACACTAGAAAGAATTTCCAATCCTTTGTCAATACCCAGTTCAACAGTAATATTTTGCATAGTTGAAGCAACTTCTAAAACGATTTATTCAGATTCAAATACACATGGCCCAGCGGTTAAAAGCATTTATTACACCTTAAAATAAATTAATTAAAAATTTCACAAAAACTATAGATTTATTCGTAAAAAACTAATAGAAATCAATAAAAGGATTCATATTGATTTTTTACAACATTCCAAGTATATCTACGTTGTGCAATTTCCTTAAGAGCCCTACCCATTTCTAAGCCAGTAGTTGCAAAGTCGAAACCAATAACTCCAGAAGTCAAACTGGCGACGTCAGAAAAGTAATAAGAAGCGTTTTCGGTACTGTACCTATTGAAAGAACAGTCAAAGGAAAAAACAGGTTTAGAGAAATGCATTATTTCTACCAATGAAGGGTTTGTACCACCTGCTGAGTGACCATGAATATAACCTATGCATTGTCTTCTCAGAAAATACAGCTTTTTCACATCATAAATAGGATCTAAAATCTCGATATTATCAAATTTTGAATACCTTCCCTTTAAATCCAACCCATATTCACTAGAATCCCAATTACCTACAAATATTATATTTTCATTTAAATTGGAAAATGCCTCCAATATAATATGAACATTGTTTTCAGGTTCAATCCGGCAAACCGATAAAAAATAGTTGTCTATTGAACCTATATCATTGCTAATTAAGGCATGATCACCGCCGTAAGCTATTATTTCGTTGCTCTTTCCATACTCATTTGTCACATAATCGCCAATAGCTTGGTTGTCAGCAATAACTACATCAGAATATTTTACCGCTATAGCCTCTGATAACTTCAAAAAAACTTTGGCAAGCTTGCTCCATTTATCCCTTTTCCACTCTAACCCATCAATATTTGTTATTACTTTTGCCTTAGACAAAAGCCGAAATACAGGCAAAAACAAACAACCGGAGACTCCGAGAATTAAAACGGAATCATACCTCTTAAAAACGCATAAAAACAGGGAAACTATATCGTAAAGTACACTTTGCATCCCATTAGCACGAAATGGCAGATAAATTAGTTTAGCACCATTATGTTCACATCGTTTGTTCTTATAATTTTCTGAAGAACAGAAAACTGTATACTGAATGTTATTAGAAGATTCTTTAGTCAAATTTTCGACTAAAGATTCAAAACCTCCATAACATGCAGGAATTCCAACAGTGCCTACCACGGCTACATTTTTTTTCATCAATTAATCAACTTATTTTCTAATTACAATCAAAAAGAACAGCTAGCATCTTCGTATGGACATCTGATGAGTGTTTCCATGAGCACTTCTCAATAAAATCCTTACAATTAGAACTATAAAATTCATAATTATGATAAATTTCATTATAAACATGATGTAAGTCAGAATAATCACACAACACTTTTCCAAGAGAATTCCTATAGACAATATTGTTAGAAGGAACATTATCTAATGAAATTATTGGAATTCCAAAACTAGCATACATGTATATCGAAGTAGGGACAGATAAATTTTCATGCCCCACAAACCCAACTAATCGGTCCGAAGATATCAGTAAATCAACAACTTCTTTTTTTACAAAACCATCATTATAAACCATGCAATTGTTAGAAGTCGAAAAACCTATATCTAAATTAGGTGCTATGATTAACGAAAAAATACCTTTACCATCATTTAGGCACCTGAGGTTATTTTTCTTAGCTGTTGATATTGATATTATATTTAAATCACCTTTGTGATTCTCTCTCCACGACTCTAATTTATTTTTGAAGTCAACATTGACTTGATTTTGACATAAGAAATGGTCTTTCATATCTCCGAATGTAGCTACATGAATTTTTTTATGGCAGTAACTTGGGAGACGGCACTTTATATCACTATGGAATACAACAATAGAATCAGAAAAGAAAACTACGATATTTCTAATCAAACCATTGTAAAACTTAGATTTAAAAGTATGCTCATAAACATTATGACAACTCCAAACAATTTTTACACTTTTCATCTTAGCCAAGGCGATGATAAAAACAAGCCTCAGCAGGGTAAAAATATACCCGCGAAATTTCAAATATCTGAAATGATAGATTGCATTTTTATCGCTCAAATTAATAATTTCTTTAACAATATAAAAAAAACCACCTGAAATAACATCTAAATTGTCTATACCAGAGAAAATACTTTTATATTTAAAATCAATAGGAGAGTCACAAAAAACTTTAACTAGCTTTTCCAAAACAAAAACCTTATTTTACACGCATATTTTCAAAAAAAGAAAAAATAAAAGAATAATGTTTAATCTTATATGTGAAAAAAGATACGATAGCCAATGAAACAATCATTGAAATAGAATGTAAACCAACAATCACAAAATCATTTTTCAATTCATATTTCAAAATTAAATCTAATTGATTTAGTAACAACATTACAATACAAACAAGAAAACCGAGAGTATGAGCTTTTAAAAAGTCGTGAGCACTGAGCTTTGAGATTGAGCAGCCCAATATAGTTTTTGTAATAAATTGAGCTAGCAGAGATAATAACATTCCAAATGCAATTCCCGTTAAACCATAATTAGCTCCTAGAGTACAACCAACAAATACATAGAATACATACATAACCTGACAAAAAGCTAATTTATATACATGCCCTCTAGCCCTAGCAATCACACCGTTCACTTTATAACCAATACGAAAATAAATTGCAAATGATAGTATCTGTAAAACTCTTGTAACATTTTCCCAGCCAGTGCCAAGAAGAATCATTACAATGTTCTTCGATATAAAAAATAGAAGCAATGAAAGCGGCATCAGTATAAAAGAAAGAGTAACTACAAATTGGTAATGCCTTTTTTTAAGTTCATCTTGACATTTCACGGCACTCAACGCGGGAAAAAGAACAGAGCTGAATACTCCTCCCATCATATTTGCAGGATAAGCCATTAATTGATATGCTCTATTGTAGTTCCCTAAAACAGACATACCCAGTAGTTTCCCTACTAGTAAAGTATCTAAGTTAACTGCAAATTTGTTTACAATACCAGTTATGAGCACACCACTAGAAAACCTAAATATTTTTTTCAGCTCACTAAATCGAAATCTTTTTAAACTTCTACTGTGCTTTTTAAGTAGTAGTAAAAATATAGCATTAACAAGCTCAAGGAATACTTGAGCATAGACTAAAGACCAAACGCCGAAGTCATTATAAGCAAGAGGAAGGGCTACACAGCTATATGCGATAACATATGATAATGTACTTCTCATTGCTAACTGCTTAAACTTCATATCTCTTATCAAAAGAGCTTCCGGTACAACACACAAACTTTTTAATATAAAAATCACTGACACAAATGGCAGGATTGAAATCAATTCTTTTTCATTAAAATACAAACTTATTTCAGATGAAAAACAATACAATGTAAATGAAAGTACAAAACCAACCATTAAATTAAAGAAAAAAACAGAGGACTCTTTATTTTTCGTCACATGCTCAGTTTGGATTAAAGCAGCGCCAACACCAGAATCAGTTAGTAATTGAGCTAGTGATACTAACAATAACACTATTGCGAAGATACCATAGTCTGTAGTCGACAAAAGGCGAGCAAGTAGTGCCATAAAAAGTAACTGTAAAAACACTTTAATCAAGGTTCCCGAGCTCATCCAAAAAACACCACTTAAAACGCGTCCTTTAAAACCTTTACTTTCCATAATGTCACTTCTTTATTAATCGAATTTTAATTGATTTTAACTTCTTTACTAAGCTTCGAAGAAAAAACTCAATATTAATATTATATGGTGACTCGAGCATGCTTCTGTACTCATTATTAATATCGAAGGTACCATCTTTCATGGTAAATTTACTGTTACCTTTTTCTATAATTTCCGATAAGGGCATAGTTCGATAATTTGTCTTTAGTATATTACGTTGAAAAGACATCCTTTCTGGGTTTGAATTGATAAGTTCCAAAAGCGTAGATTTTAAATCACATGACCGATGAATCATCCACCCTGACTGCATAAATAAGGGAGAGTCCCTATAAATTAGCTGACATGTCGGCTTATCAGCTAGCATCGAAGTAATAACTATACTGCTTGGCGTCGTGATCACACTAGATACTTTAGAAAGAACATGCTCAAAAGTATTTTTAACGTCGTTTTCAATATCAGAGCCATGCACGTTGTGTATACCTTGAAGTATACTGTCATCAAAAACTCTTAATATAAAATCAACTCTTAACTTTTTTAACTGGTTAATCGTTAAATTTAGCAATTGGATTATTTCAGTTAACTCCCTCTCGTCGAAATAAGCCGAGTTGGCTGTTGTCAATAATACT
Source organism: Vibrio sp. HI00D65 (assembly GCF_001635455.1). GTDB lineage: Bacteria > Pseudomonadota > Gammaproteobacteria > Enterobacterales > Vibrionaceae > Vibrio. The sequence continues at coordinate 181,173 of NZ_LWEH01000613.1, read as the reverse complement.
CTTGCGCGCCGGTCATCATTATTCATAATCTTTTCATTTATCTGTAATTTTTTTGGTAGGTACGAAAATGACCTATCGCTTATAAAGCTGCTCTCATAATCACCGGGGCAAAGTACAAAATCATGTAGTATATATTGAAACAATCTTTTCTTAGTTCTTAAAACTGCAGGGTGATGAAAGCAGTTATTCCATTCAATTATCCCATCAGTTAAAAGATAGGTAGGAATACCTGCCGCTTTAGACTTACTTATAATTATATTACTAACAGGCCATAAATATTGAATACTCAACACCGCATCATATCTATTAAACCAGCAAGTGGTTTTGCCATAAAATTTATAGCCATCAAACTCTATATCAATATCATTTAAAGAATCTTTATCTATAACATTAATAAAGTATTCTTTTGGCTCAACACACAAAATTCTCATAAAATTTCTTCATTTATAAAAGGAATTATTTGGGCATTGTAATTCAAAGTTGTAGAGTATAAGCCATAATTATAATTAGATTGTTTTTTAAAAGCATCATCAGACATACCATTAATATAATATAAAATATTTTCATTATCGCTATCGTCTACAGACACATAACCAAACTTATATTCTGAATTCAAATTAATCATTGAATGATTTTTGTAAGCAACAACTACCAAGCCACTTTGCAAATATTCATATAACTTATTCGGTGCGCAATACTTCGTATTTATAGATGTATCTTTCCATGTAATTAAACCAAAAGAGACTTTTCTTCTAAGCTCTCTCAGCTCTTTAGATCTCAAATAGCCATAATATTTGACTTTTTTATCATCTATCACTTTCCTAAATCTATCTTCATATTCTTTGTCAATTGGACCAGCAATATGGAATACATAGTCATCAGAACTCTCAGATATTAAATCCAAAAGCAACTCAGCATTTGCTTCCTTCCCTACCCTACCTTGATACAGAATTGACTTATTTTTCTTCTTTTCTATATCCATTTCGCCACTTAAAAACGGGCAGTTTTCGACCAAGTAAAACCGTGATTTCAAAAATATTCTCTTTAAAAACTCCAACCTATCCTTTTGAGCTGAAATTATCACATCGATATTATCAACAAAACAGTTAAATAATGTCCCCTTCCTATTCTCAACTTCAAACAACTCTGTACAGTAAAAAATTATTTTATATTTCTTAGGTAAAAATGAGAGTAGAGGAATATATCTAGCAGTAATTAGCACTCCTGGTTTTCTTAACATCAAAGAAAAGACAAAAATGTTAAAGAAGAAAATATTGAGAATCTTAATTATTAATTTCTTTAAAATTACATTGTCTACTTTAGATCTAATTACGTTCCCTAATTTAAGGAACCATAACTTCCTTTTGAAACCTTCAATATTTAAGTCATAATAATCTCTCTCGTAGTCTAGTGGCTCGATAAACTCAATTTTTTCCACTCCATTTTCTAATAGGATTTTAGAGAGACTAATATAGTTTTGATTACCGTACCCTAAAGTAACATTTGTGATAAATTGCATATTATAACCTAAAGCAACTTTAAAAGTTGATATAAAATTGGTAGGAACAACAATATTACTATTGTTAAATATTGATTATTTCTTGACAGAATCATCTCTTTATCAAAAAAAACATAACTTAATGAGAAAGCGAGTAAAAATGCGAATCGAACTCTAATATCTGTTCCACCTAAATGAGCAAGAGAGTATATTACCAAATTCAACAAGGAAAAAATATAAGCTGCATCTATAGTTTTCACATTTTTAATTACCAGACTTGTTCTCGTTAGGAATAGAGGAATAAAGAAGACTACGTTTATTATCCCTCCAAAAAAAATCAAAAACATATCTAAATCTGTATATATATTTAAAAAAACACCATCTGTTTCTGCAGAAAAATACTTTTCCATATAATTTGGTACTATTGGTGTAAATATAAACCTTACAAAGGCAAATATTATCACAGTCCCAATTGAAGTAAGAAATTCTGGACCTCTATTATACGACTGAACATTGGACAAAAAATAACCATAAAGTCCACCATAATCATTATAAAACCCATACCCAGCAACTACTGGGTATAAAATCGCTTGATAGAAAAGGTTAGAGTAAAAGAACAATACTAAGATGGCTACTATCACCATATACATGTGTATTTTTTTCAGTTTAAAGCTAATTCTATTTATAAGTTCTGATACAACTATGAAAAGAAAGTAAAAAGACCTACTAATTAACATGAGGCCATACGGTGTAGCCTTTTTTAACCAACCCACATTTCTATTGATTAAACTAAAACACATAAATGTCAAACCAAACACATGCAAGTCTCTAACATTTCTCAGCGTCGTTAACAGTAAATATGGGTGTAGCATTAATATTAACTCTATTCTAGAAAATTTGTAGCTACTCGTAGAAATCAAATAAAGTGATAAGAATATAGCTGCGTTAGATGATTTTATAAGAACAGAAATTAAATTAACATCGTGAAAATCTTTAGAAAAAATCCAGTTGATTAAAAAATAATAAACATTAGAACTGGTCTTATATTTTTCTATTACATCAAATATGGAGTCTAAGTCCTTAACACCTAAGAAATACACTTCAGGATCAGAGGGGTGGAACGACCTCCCCAGAGTTGTCAAGTTATATTGTGCTAAAAATATTAACAAGCTATAGAAGCAAATAAGAAACAGAGCAAAGCCCGTTCTTTTTCTATTTTTATGTTTTGCGATTGCATAGAGAAAAAATACAACTATAGATATTAGATATATTATTGACACTGGTTTACCATTTAAATTTAAAGATCTAATTTATTTTAAATTAATAGTGTTAAGTGCCAGTTTTCACGGCACTTAATATCTACCAAATCCCTTTAGTATCGATGATCTTACCTAACAAAGGTCTACTTACTTTAAACTCATGATGATCGACCAACATAACCTGTATATCAGATTCACTTCGTGCACAGTCAAATGTAACTAAATCAACACCGTTAATGTTAGGTGGTAATACTGTTATGTTTGGCTCTACGGCAACCACACGGCCAGGGTGCATATCAGAAATCTGTTTTGTTATCTCTACAGCTGGGCTCTCACGCAAATCATCTATATCAGGTTTAAACGCTAAGCCGTAACACGCAACTGTTACTTCGCGAGCAGTTTTGTCTGGATTTTCTTGAAGGAAATCAGCCACCGCTAGTTTTACTTTTTCTATAACCCACACAGGTTTGTTATCGTTTACTTCACGTGCAGTATGGATAATTTTCGCCTCATTTGGTGTTTTCGATACGATAAACCAAGGGTCAACCGCTATGCAGTGTCCACCCACGCCAGGGCCAGGCTGTAAAATATTAATTCGTGGATGGCGGTTTGCTAAAGAGATTAGTTCCCAAACATTAATATCCAGCTCATCACAAATAATCGAAAGTTCGTTGGCGAATGCTATTTGAACATCACGACATGAGTTTTCTGTTAACTTTGCCATTTCAGCGGTACGGGCATCGGTGATAACACATTCACCTAGAACAAAGCTTTTGTATAACTCCACAGAACGCTCAGAACAGCGAGTTGACATACCACCAATAACACGATCGTTTTCAACTAGTTCGCGAACAACGTGACCAGGTAAAACACGCTCGGGGCAGTGAGCAATATTAACATCTGCATTTTCACCAGCTATTTGAGGGAAAGTTAAGTCACTTCTTGCTTCAGCAAGCCATTCAGCCAGTTGCTCTGTTGCACCAACAGGAGAAGTTGATTCTAAGATCACTAAATCCCCTTTCTTTAAAATAGGGGCAATTGCTTTACCTGCAGCTTCAATAAACCGTAAGTCAGGCTCTGGAATTTCACCTTCAACGTACTCTTTAAAAGGCGTTGGAACTGCAATCAAAAAAGCATCCGCTGGTTCTGGAGTAGTGACAGCTTTTAAATAGCCTTCAGTTACTGCAGCATGTACGATCATATCCAGATCCGGCTCTACAATATGAATTTCACCGCGGTTAATGGTATCGACTGCATGTTGATTAACATCCACTCCAATTACTTTTTTCTTACGGGATGCAAACATGGCTGCTGTTGGTAGCCCTATGTAACCGAGGCCGACTACTGAAACTGTTTCAAAAGACATAATGGTTTCCTAACGTTACTATTTTTCTAATTCGTTTAAAATTCGTTGGCAAGCTTGCCCATCTCCGTAAGGGTTATGTGCAAAACTCATAGCTTGATAAGCACTTTCATTGGTTAACAACTCATTTAAACTATCAACGATCATCTCAACATCAGTGCCCACTAACTTCACCGTGCCCGCATCAACGGCTTCTGGTCTTTCCGTAGTATCGCGCATCACTAACACAGGTTTACCTAGTGAAGGGGCTTCTTCTTGAATACCGCCCGAGTCGGTCAAAATAATATTTGCGCGGTTCATAAGGTAGATAAAAGGCAGGTATTGCTGAGGTTCAATCAAGTGAATATTTTCAATGCCAGCAAGAATTCGGTTTACCGGTTCGCGTACATTTGGGTTAAGGTGCATTGGATATAGAATCTGTGTTTCTGGGTGAGCCTTTGCTGTAATGGCAAGCGACTCACAAATACGTTCAAAACCTCCGCCAAAACTTTCACGGCGATGGCCAGTAACCAAAATCAGCTTTTTGTTTTCGTCTAAAAAAGGAAATTGAGCAGAAAGTGTTGCCTTCAAATCACTGGCAGAGTCAATTTTGTCTTTTACCATCAACAACGCATCAATAACTGTATTACCAGTAACGCTTATGTTTTCTGGGTTAAAGTTCTCTTTTAGCAGGTTTTCTTTAGACGTTTGCGTGGGTGCAAAATGGTATTTCGTTAGCGCACCTGTTAATCGACGATTACCCTCTTCAGGCCATGGCGAATAGATATTTCCCGTACGAAGCCCAGCCTCCACATGCCCTACAGCGATTTGCTCATAATAAGCGGCTAGGCTCGCCGCAAATGTAGTTGCAGTATCACCATGCACCAAAACCACATCAGGTTTGAATTCTTCAAGTACGGGTTTAAGCTCTAACAAAATACGCGCCGTTACTTCGTTGAGTGTTTGACCCGCTTTCATTAAATTCAAGTCGTAGTCTGGTGTGATTTCAAACAGCGCTAAGACTTGATCAAGCATTTCACGATGTTGCGCGGTTACGCAGCACTTTGCTTCAAAGCGCTCATCGGCCGCAAGAGCATGAACTAATGGTGCCATTTTTATTGCTTCAGGACGAGTACCAAAAACTGTAAGAATCTTTTTTTTAGTTTTATTCATTACAAAGCCTTTATATCTAAGAAACGAAGAGCATTTATATCTTTTATTGATAATTTTGGTTGTTCTTTATTTGGCCACTTGATATCTAAAGTTTGATCATTCCACAGAATTGCCATTTCAGCATTCGAGTTATAGTAGTCAGTGCATTTATAAACAAACTCAGCCTCATCACTGGTCACATAAAAACCATGGGCAAAACCCTCAGGAACCCAAAGTTGACGTTTGTTCTCTGCCGACAAGTATTCACCAACCCATTGACCAAACGTCGGTGAGCCCTCTCGGATGTCGACCGCAACATCAAATACTTCACCAGACACCACGCGAACTAACTTGCCTTGTGTGTTTTCGGTTTGATAGTGCAAACCTCGCAAAATCCCTTTCTTTGACTTAGAGTGGTTATCTTGTACAAATTGTGTCGGCTTGCCCGTCACTAACTCTTCAAATTGCTTTTGATTCCAGGTTTCCATAAAGAAACCACGCTCATCACCAAACACACTGGGCTCTATAATTTTTACATCTGGAATACGTGTATCGATTACTTTCATTTTTTAATCCGTATACGCTTTAATATTATTTAATGCTACTTTCCAATCACTCACTTCAATGAAGAAGTTCGTCATAATTTTCTCATTGCTTAAACGAGAGTTACTCGGGCGTTTTGCTGGTGTTGGATATTGGTCAGTAGGAATACTTGTTAAAGCTGGCTTGTTCACAAGAACCTTTTGCTGAACAGCAACATCAAAAATAACGTCGGCGAATTCATACCAGCTTACATGGGGCAAACCCGAGAAATGGTAAACACCGTACTCTACTGTGTCACCTTGAGTAATACACTTCGTAATTTGAATCAGTGCCTTAGCAATATCACCGGCATAAGTTGGCCCACCCGACTGATCACCGACAATACTTAATGCATCACGCGTTGCACCTAGGCGAAGCATTGTCTTTACAAAGTTATTGCCGTGCTCTCCGAAAACCCACGCGGTACGAAGAATTATGTGCTTATCACATTCCTCGGCAATGGCGATTTCACCAGCAAGCTTACTTTTACCATAAACCCCTTGCGGGTTTGTCGTATCCGTTTCCGTATACTCGCCTGCTTTATTGCCTTCAAATACATAATCTGTTGAGATATGTAAAATAGCCGCATCGACACTTTGCGCGGCTTGTGCTAAGTACTTTGGACCATCACGATTTATCGCATAAGAGAGGTCAACTTCCTCCTCAGCCTTGTCAACCGCTGTATGTGCAGCTGCATTAATAATAACGCTAGGTTGAAATTCAGTAATGACTGTATTTACGGCATCTTGATTTGTAATATCAAGGTGCTCTCTATCAAGCGCTAATACTTCTGTATTATTATCATTAGCTAACTGCTTGGTGAGACAAGAACCAACTTGACCATGACAACCTGTAATTAATACACGCATTAAACCTCAGCCTTTTTCTTTGTTTCACTAACCAAACGAGTTAAATACTGGCCATAATCGTTTTTCATCATTGGCTTAGCCAAAGTTAGAACTTGTTCATCACTTAACCAACCGTTACGCCAAGCGATCTCTTCCAAACAAGCCACCTTCAAACCTTGTACGTGCTCAATGGTTTGTACAAATGACGACGCTTCATGAAGACTTTCATGTGTACCTGTGTCTAGCCACGCAAAGCCACGTCCTAGTAGCTCTACGCTCAACGAGCCATCATTAAGGTACATCTCATTAAGTGTGGTTATTTCTAGCTCACCACGCTCAGAAGGCTTCACTTGCTTAGCCATTTCAACGACACGGTTATCGTAGAAGTAAAGACCGGTCACTGCATAATTTGATTTCGGCTTTGTTGGCTTTTCTTCAATAGATACCGCTTTCATATTTTCATCAAATTCAACTACACCAAACCGTTCTGGATCTTTGACTTGATAACCGAATACCGTTGCCAAGCCTTTCTCTGTGAATTCACAGGCATGCTTCAGCTGCTTACCAAACGATTGGCCATAGTAAATATTGTCACCCAACACCAGACATACAGAATCATCACCAATAAACTCTTCACCAATGATAAACGCTTGTGCTAAGCCGTCTGGGCTTGGTTGAACAGCGTATTCAAGGTTAATACCAAAATCAGAGCCATCACCAAGTAAGCGCTGAAAGCCAGCATTATCTTCAGGTGTCGTGATGACCAAAATATCTTTAATACCAGAAAGCATTAATGTCGAGAGCGGGTAAAACACCATCGGCTTATCGTAAATCGGCAATAACTGTTTTGATACACCACGAGTTAATGGGTATAAACGTGTGCCAGAGCCACCAGCTAGAACAATCCCCTTCATTATTTCTTCACCTTTGATTCAACGGCTTCTATACCCAAACGCTCACGTTGATAGCTACCATCTTGAACATTTGTATACCAATCAGAATTATCTAGATACCACCGCACTGTTTTACGAAGACCCGTTTCAAAAGTCTCCTCCGGTGTCCAACCCAATTCACATTGCATTTTAGATGAGTCAATGGCGTAGCGACGGTCATGACCTGGGCGGTCTTGAACGTACGTGATTTGCTCTGCGTATTTAGTCTCTTTCGGAACTAGCGTATCAAGAATGTCACAGATAGTATTAACCACTTCCAGATTCTGCTTTTCGTTATGACCACCAATATTGTATGTCTCACCAACCTTACCTTCGGTTACTACCTTGTATAGAGCGCGCGCGTGATCTTCCACAAACAGCCAATCGCGGATTTGATCGCCTTTGCCGTAGATAGGTAAGTCTTTACCTTCAATAGCATTAAGGATGACCAGAGGTATTAGTTTTTCAGGGAAGTGATATGGACCATAGTTATTTGAGCAGTTCGTGACAATAGTTGGCAGGCCGTAAGTACGAAGCCATGCGCGAACCAAATGGTCACTTGATGCTTTTGAAGCAGAATAAGGGCTAGATGGTTCATAAGATGTCGTCTCTAAGAACATTGGGAGCTCAGTTCCCTCTGGCACTTCATCAGGGTGAGGAAGGTCACCATACACTTCATCGGTAGAGATGTGATGGAAACGAAACTGTGCTTTGGCTTGATCTTCAAGTTTATTCCAGTACTCGCGTGTCGCTTCCAATAACGTATATGTGCCAACTACGTTCGTTTCAATGAATGCAGCTGGGCCAGTGATAGAGCGGTCAACATGCGATTCAGCGGCTAAGTGCATTACTGCATCTGGCTGGTGCTCTTTAAACACACGATCTAAATCTGCTCGGTTGCAAATATCAACTTGCTCAAACGAATAACGTTCAGATGAATCCACTTCAATAAGAGATTCTAAGTTACCTGCGTAAGTAAGCTTATCAACGTTGACTACGCTCTCAGATGTATTATTTATGATATGACGAATGACTGCAGAGCCGATAAAACCAGCACCACCAGTGACGAGGATCTTCATAGTTTTCTCTTGTGATATATCGTTTAGAACAACTCACGAACGTGAATATATAGAGAGTTTTTGAGGTTTAACCTCATTGGTAGATCTCAGTTATTCAAAGTCACTGAGATACTTTTTATCCATTTTGAGACAGTCTGTTTGCGCGCTGCCTTAAAAGGCCAAAGTTTTACTTACTTTGTAAAACAGCCTTAATTGAGCAACCTGAAGACTATATAAATCCTTCAGGGTTACGATCTACTCTTGTTTAAGCACGCTACCGCCCTTAGGTTTGGCTCCTAAAGGCAATGGCTCATGATTTTTCACCGTACTTCATGCTAATACGGTTTTCATACGGTTTTTTGAAGGCCGAGATTGTAACAAAGTGTATGCATATTGACTAGTTTGAAATTTGAACCAATATCTCACAAAGCATTCACCCAGCGAAAGCGTTGTACGTCCTTAAGGTATTGTTTACCTATGTAATATCGGTTTTCTTGTGCGGCGTCGCAGTAGCGCTTCTCTATGTCGATGAATATTTTGCCGTTACGGTACAAAGAAACAAAACTGGGGTTGGTGTTCACCGCCAGTAGTGCTTTAATTTCAGTGCGGGTTAAACCTTGTGGGTAGTGGCTTACCAGTAGTTTTAAGAACTCTCCTATTCGCCCTTCTACTCGCGCCACCTCTTTGGCCAACAGCGTGGCTTGCTGTTCAGTCGTCAGTTTTTTTAAGCCTGTATCGTCCATGTTATTTTCTTCCTTGTTTACATTGCTTGCTCACTTACGTTGTGTGGTTTGGGTTGCTCGCTGTTTTAGTTGCTCCGAGCTTGGCTTCACTCAGTTTCACCGTTCATCTGCGCTTTCGATTGAATGAGCGCTTTAATGCGTGCTTCGAACGGGTTGTGGGTGTTATTGCTTTGGTATTCGGCCAGTGCTTGGGCAACAGGCGTTGTGCCTTTAGTTCGCTTTATTGGGGTGAATGCCCCCTGTTTGGTTTTGGTTTTCGCACTTCTTCTTAGCCAGCCATTCACAAAATGGCCAATGTGTTCAAACGGTTTACGTTTATCGGGGTTAATGTACAACCAGGCTTGCATGGCGTGCAGTTGTTGCAGTACGTCTAAGTTGGGGTAGGTGCGTTCTAGTATGGTAAAGAACTCGTGATAAATCGGAGCGCTTCCTTCTTGGGTAAGTAGGTGAATCACCGCGTCATCTGGGCTCTTGGTGTCCGAGTTTTTGGCGTCCGCGTTTTTGCTCTTCATGCTGAGTGTATCCGTTGTGGCTACGGCTCCCCTTTCTTGTTCTGTTTGCGCTAAGTGCCCCCTCTCGACCGTGGTCTTTTTTAAGCTCAACCCTGTTTTATGTTCTTTATGAGAGATTATGTGTGCCAGGAGGTCACTCTCCGTGCAGGATCGCCTGGCCTCCTGGTGGGTGTCGGATTGATCAGTACTAGGGTTGTGTATGGTATTAGCTACTGGATCCGTTACCGATACAGCTGCAGGCTGTGGGGTGTCATGAGTTAAGTCGCGCTGTTCAATATGGCAGCCTTCTGGCACACGCAGTTGGTATAAGTTGCTGCGCTGGCGCCCTGAATCATCAAAGCGCTTTATCCGCTGTAAAAAACCTTGTTTTTCCAGCTCTTTAACGTGCCGTGTCACGGTTCTTAATGACACTTCGCAATATTGCGCTAAATAATTTAATGAGGGGAAACACACGCCGCGCGCGTCGGCATTATCGGCCAATTTGAGCAGCACCAGCTTGCTGATCGGCGAGCCAGTTTTAAGCGGCATAAAAGAAAGAATCAGAGAAACACACATCATTAACGCTCCTTGTTAGCGGTTATTCATAAACCTTCTTCATGAAACTGATTCACAAACGAAAGTCTTGATAAAGTGATCATTAACACCGCTTTTTAAGAGTTAGGGGCATCTATGAGAGCGAGAGGTATCATTACACAGGGTGTTTTTCCTGTTCACTCTCATCTATATGCAACAAGAGTTGTTATTAAACTTATTCCCTTCGAAGCACCTCTCATTTTTTAGCTCAGCCTTGGTTATTGATGATCAACAGCACCCCTAATCGCAAATCTTGAATTACATTGCCTTCCCCGTCGCGACCATAAGGTGTTCAATGAAGGCAATCATCTCTCTTTTTATTTCCGTCTACCGAGGCAACATGGCCAGTGCAGAGTGCTACTCTTACTCTCCCCCTTACTCGCACTCTCACTATTATTCTCGCTGTTGCTCATATCAGAACTCTGTACATGGCGCACCACCTAAACACAGTGGCTTTGCCGCTGTTAACTACGAGGATGTTTGTTGGGCAATAAGCCGAGCTAGCAAGCGTGAAACCCTTGGCTACTGCATTGCTTACCTTCGCTATGTTCGCTACCACGACGCTTACGCTAATACAATGGAACGTGCTTGGCTGGAACATTGCAATTCGGAACTAAGCCAGGTGCCTGCATCCCAACAATGGTTACAGCAACATGAGGAAGCATTTTGTCACGCACTCCACCAGCAACTCATCGAAATCAATGGCCACGATTAACGGGCCAACCTTTATCCCTTTACTCCTTTTTGTGTCACCTCCCCGCCGGTTTGGCTTTCTCTTTTATTACCGTGCATTGCAGCGCCACGTCACCGCAGCAAGACATAGGCGTGAATGACATTCGCCGCTGGCATAAGAAAAGGGGCTGGCGCGATGTGGGGTATCACTTTGTGATTCGTCGTGATGGCAAGGTAGAGCTGGGGAGACCACTGTCGCAGACTGGCGCACATGTGAAAGGGCGCAACAAAAGTAATATTGGGGTTTGTCTAATCGGTGGCTGTAACGCAAAGCAGCAACCAGACGATAATTTCACGTTTGCGCAACGTAAGGCGCTGTTTGGCTTGCTGGCGGCGTTGCAAGAAAAGTTCGCTATTTCAGATGAAGCAGTAAAGGAGCATAAAGATTGGGGAGTGAATAAGGCGTGTCCGGTGATGAGATTAAGAGCAGATGCGAGATACGAGTATACGAGGTGAGAAGAGTTTAGGGGCAGATGCGGGGGATGGGTAAACGAGATATGAAGAGATTAGGATCAGAGGTAAAGAGCGAGAAGGTTAAACAGTCAAAGGCGATATAGTCAGCTAAAGCCAATCAATAAACTGAGGAGCAGTATGACATTGTTCGGGAGAATATTTGGAAGCCAGTCTTCCATTAGCAAAGGGTTAGAGGCACTCACCAACACAGGAGATGCGATGTTTTTTACTGATGAAGAAAAGGCGGAGCACAAGCTAGCACTACTGAAAGCGTATGAACCTTTTAAATTGGTGCAACGCTACATTGTGTTGTTGTTCACCATACCTTATGTCGCACTTCATGTGATGGTCATTCTTGGCTGCATGCACGGTTACGATTGGAAACCGTTGGGAGAAATGACCAATGAAGCGTTTGGTTATCCGGTGTTAGCTGCGATTGGATTGTATTTAACGGGAGGGGTGATAAAGAAGTAGAAAAACAGATAGGAGTGGCTTTTTCCTATCTCGCCACTCCCATCACGTCATTGCTGTTTATTCATTGTCGCTCGAATACGCGTAATTGTAGTAGCCGTAGCCGTATGAGCTTGAGGCTTTCTTCTCGACGGCGTTGAAGATAACACCTTTCACTTCAATGCCTGATTGTTCGAAGCGGTTACGAGCAACGTCGATCTCTTTAATGGTGTTTTGGCCATAACGCGCCACCATTAGTGTAGTACCGGCGAAAGCACCTACAATGCTTGGGTCGGTTACCGCTAATACTGGCGGAGTATCGACAATCACCAAATCATACTCTTTTGATGCCCACTCCATAAGCTCTGCAAAGCGTGGGTGCATCAGCAATTCCGATGGGTTGGGTGGTACTTGGCCGCGGGTAAGAATGTCTAGGTTCTCTATTGGTGTTGCTTTGATAGATTGCGCAAATTCTTGTTTATTGCTCAATACATCAGAAAGGCCATTATCCCATTTCAAACCAAAGCTTTGCTGTAGGTAACCTTTACGCATATCGGCATCAATGATCAACACTTTCTGGCCTGTTTTAGCCGCTACTGCCGCAAAGTTGGTCGAGATGAAAGATTTACCAATGCCTGGCGCCGGGCCAGAGATCATCAACACGTTGTTTTTGGCTTCAAGCATCGCAAAGTGCAAGCTGGTACGAAGGCCACGCAGCGCTTCCACCGAAAGGTCTGCTGGGTTAGATTCTGCCAGTAGTGCCTGTGCGCCTTTGGTTTTTATTTTTTTCGATTTATAGCGATTAGTTAGCTCAATTTGCAAATCGGATTTTGGTACCGCTGCGTAAACCGACAAACCAATCTGTTCAATTTGATCTGGGCTTTCCACACCACGATGGAACGCCGCTTTCACCAATACAAACGCCACACTCAACATGCCGCCTAGCAAAGTCGCTAATACTACGATCAGAGGCTTCTTAGGTTTAACAGCGCGCTTATAGGCTTGGGCGTCGTCTAGAATACGAACGTTACCTACCGTGCCCGCTTTAATAATGCTCAGCTCTTGCACCTTGTTTAACAGCTGAATGTAGATTTGTTGGTTCACTTCTACATCGCGTGTCATACGTAGCACTTCACGCTGCGTTTTCGGTAACTTTTGAATCTGTTCGTTCAGGCGGTCTTTCTCACGTAGCAGCGTTTTACGCTTATCAAGCAGTGATTTATAAGCGGGGTGATCTTTGGTGAAGCGCTGGCTTATTTCGCTCTCTTTAAACGTCAGTTCATTCAATTGCGCTTCAAGCTCTACCATTACTTTTAGGGTAGATTGCGCTTCTAAGCCAAGGTCGATCGATTCGTTCTTCTGGCGATAGTTGTTTAGTGTGTCTTCATAGCCCGTCAGCTCAGACTTGATGCCCGGCAGGTGGCTTTCTAAAAACGCTAGGCTCTTTTCTGCTTCTGCTGAATTGCGCTTCACATTTTGCAAGAAGTAGATCTGGCTGATGTGATTAAGGATCTCAGTGATCTGTTGCTTGTTTTCACCTACAAAGCTCAACTTCAAAATACCAGTTTGCTTACCCTGCTCAGACAAAGACAAGGATTTTTTCAACCATTCGATCGCTTCTAGTCGGCTTTGTTTAGCAATAGAGAATTCGAAACCGTTGTGAGATTCAAACCCTGCGACAAACAGGCTGTAGTCATCGGCCGTTGCTAACTCACCCACTTTACCTTGTAGGATAACGCGCTCATCATCACGCACCAGTTGGTAAGTGCCTTGCTTGGCATCCACAATCTCGATGGTGTGTGAGTAATCGCTCGCATAGCTTGGCAAGGTAAAACGGCTGACCGCAATATGGTTGATGTCACCGGTTAAGCGTGCAAAGCCTTTACCAACGATGGGTGCGTAAATGGGTGCCGTCACTGTAGTAAGGTTAAATTTATCCACCGTTTCACCTAAGATCATACGCGATTTGATGATCTCGACTTCGGTGGTTGCTGATGACTCTTGTGAGAATAGCTCGCCCATATCGCCAACCATAGAAGAGATGCCGCCAGAACTCTTCTCTTCAATTTGAATCAGCGCATCGGCTTTGTAGATCGGTGTTGAAAGCAGCGCAAACGCAATACCCAGCACAGCAAATACGAATGTGGTGAGCATGATTAGCCATTTGGCATCTAATAAGAGACCAAGCAGTTTTCCTAAATCGATCTCATCAGAGTTATCTGTATGCGATGGCTGCGAGGGTTGTGTTGTCATTGGTTTGCTACTTCCTAAATGATTGCTATTCAAGAGAGTGAACGACGCACCTCTTGTCTATGATTCTGTTATTGTTGCTTTTGTGACGGTTCGACGATGCGACGGTCAATGGCGTATACGCGGATTAAAGACGAAATATCAAGCTACAGCTTTTTGGCCCACGCTTGCGCGGCGTCGTCTATCAACTGATAAGCGTATTCAAACGCTTCTCGGCTTTGACGGTGCGGATCGGGAATGTCTTTCTGGCCAATCCACTGGCCAAACAACATAGTTTTGCCGCGTGCTTCTGGTGAGATCTGAGTGAGCGCTTCTAAATGGCCCTTCTCCATCACCAAGATCAAATCATATTGCGCACAAAGCTGAGGTGTCACTTGTTGGGCTTGATGGTTTTCCACATCGACGCCATTTTCTGCTGCAATTAAAATCGCGGCCTCATCGGCTGGCTTACCGAGTAAACGACTCTTTTCAGCCGCGATCCCTGCAGAGGCTATCTCTTTACCTGGAAGTAATTGTTGAAGAACGCGCTCTCCCGTTGGAGAACGGCAAATGTTGCCCACGCACACGACTAAAATTTTATTAAACATAGCTGTCTCTAATTGTATTGGGCTTGTACTCCCAAGCGACTTTAATAGGCAGGATTCAAGCATCCCGAAGTGACTTGGGTATAAATATAAAAATCAGGTCGCACTCAACATGCAACCTGATTGCCATTTTCTCTTAGCCTATGGCCAAGTGCGAATACGTTCAACGCCTTCAGTCAGGCTGTTGAATCCGTTGATGGTCGGTAATAGTTGGCCAATGACGCGGTTCCAACGAGTGAGCGGTGCTGCCGTCACATAAACCACATCGTAAGGTTTTAAATCAAACTCGGTGCCGATCACGAGCGCCGATGCGTCGGCAATGTCTAGCTGGTAGATGTCTGCCATACGCTGTGATTTATCATCAGAGGTACGAATCACAAACACACCGGTTGCGTCTGCCGTCAGTTCGTTAATACCGCCGACATTACTGAGCGCTTCAGTTAGGCTCATGCCAACGCGATCGATCTTCAGAAGTTTAGGCTCTTTCACTTCACCCATAACGAAAACTTTCTGATTATCGTTACGCGGCACGTGAACAATGTCACCCGCTTGCAATAAGCGGTTTTGAGTTAAGTCACCACGCTGCATTAAGCCATACAGCGATAGGTTCTCTTCTACACCGTTGCGCGTTAATGACACGTTGCGCCAATCGGCATCTTCTGAAAGGCCACCAGAACGGTTAACCGCATCAAGTAGCGTTAATGGGATATTGGTGATTGGCTGCTGGCCCGGTTTAGATACTTCGCCAGTGATGTAGGTTTTTTTAGAACGGAACGCCGCTACGTTAACATCCACTTGCGGGCTTTCGATGTATTTAGCCAAACGTGCTGCGATGTCAGCTCGAATTTCACGAACGGTTTTACCTGCCACTTCTACGGTACCAATGTAAGGGTAGAAGATGGTGCCATCGGCATGTACCCAATTTCCGGCTTCAGTACTACTGCGGTAAGAACCGGCTGGAATGGTCAACTCTGGGTGATCCCAAATCGTGATATTTAAGATATCCCCGACACCGACTTTGTATTCGTATTTCGCGATGTCTACGTCTAGCTCCGGGTTCGCTCTTGAAGCCGACAACTCGCCAGTTTGGTAAGTCGAGACTGACTGCGCGGTCAGTGGGTAAACGTTCACCACCTCAGAAATATCAGACTCTTGCTGATCTTCAGAAGTCTGAACCACATTCTTGCCACCCGTAGATAGGTGACTACCTGGAGTCGTACAGCCTGCAAGTAATACAGGAAGGAGCGCCAAAAGGAGACGATTTTTATTAATCTTCATGTTAACCAAGTTCTAGAAACGGAATGTGTTGTGATACCCCAAAGGACACCCAAAGGAATTAAACGAATAATTTTATCAGTTACGCTGTATTCAACGGAGATAAGAGCAACACCAACTGTGACTCTGCTTCCAATTAGTGTCAAAAGAATGAACCCAAAAACGCTACCGCCCCTTGGTACTCCGCGACACCACACTGCGTATAAAATGTATCCCTATCAATCTATGATTTATCTAGGAATTTTGAATTAAAACGTAACAAATCGAGTGTTTACGTAACGTTTATTTAATCCGTGTGCATTATCCACAAGATTGTGTTTATTATCAACCTAGTTGAATGGTTTCAACAAGGAAATCTAAGACACTAGACGCATAAGCTTAGATAATGGATGTGAGTAAATGAGATACAAAAAAGAATAACAGCAGATTAAGGGGACGAGTAAGCGGGATACGAGAAGTAAGAGCAAAAAAAGAGCCAACACTCTTGGTGTTGGCTCTTCCTTTTATAGTTACACTACGCTATTTAACGGCTTCTAAGTATTTTAGGTACGCATTGCGTAAGCGCTGTCGGTTTTCATGGTAGTAACTTGCGCCAATACGGTTACGGTTGAAGTACTGCCTTTCAATATTGTGTTGTAAGCCGGTATCGACACCTAAGCCTGTACCTAAATTATTATGGCTCTCACCAACGCGAGTTTGCAACGCATAAACAAACTGGTCAGTACCACGTAATTGAATATAGTCAGGGCTCATATCACGCCACAATGTTAAAGGAATCGCGATAGAAAGCGTAACAAAGTCTTCCGCTTCATTGCTGCCTTCGGCTTTTGTGGTTTGGTATGAAGCATCAACTCTTACGTCACCCAACCAGTGGCTAGTGGTAACACGCACTCCTTCATCGCCTTTCCAGAATTGGCCAGCTTGTACCTTACCTTGCCAGTTCCAATCCGGTCTTGAGTAAGTGTAGTGGCCAATCATCGGCGTCGCATCGGCAATCGCTTTCCCTCTTGAATCGTACTTATCTTGAGGAGAAAACGTCGCAAATTCTGTTCCTAAAATATGACGGCCGCTGTTACTCGCATACTGGGTTTCGTTCACGCCACCCAAAAAGTTTCCATAAACTTGTCCGAGTGAGAATTGAGTGGTGAGGTTATAAGGCAGTTGAAATGCTTGATGGAAAAGAACCCTATCAACTTCATTTTCAAAAGCATTCTTACCCCAAATTTCGCCCTCTTCAAAGTCATCACTATTGGCTAACGGCATTAAGTGTCGAACATCCAAAGCCGCACCTTTCCAAAGTGGTGTGTACAAGTTAGTCGCCAGTGCTAATGAGTAATCAAACACACCGTACTCTGTCGCGGTGTTGTGATACAAAGCTGGAGACACAATCACCTGTGTGCGGCCAAACCCCGAACGAGTAACCTCTTCACCAAAATTCGCTTTGGCATAACTCTTTTTCACATCAGAGGTACGAACAAGAAGCGTTTTGCAAGGCTCACCTGTTTTTACAAACTCACGGTAACAGGGTGCGCTGGTGATCACTTCCATCATCGGCATATCGTTCACCAAGTTAAACAAGCGAATGTTTTGTTGCTGGTAGTCTTTAACGCCAAGCTCTTGAAGCATCTCTTCTCCTACATAAGAGGAGATGATACCCAGAGCCACACCCACGCCATCCACTTGGTTACGATTATAACGACGGTTTTCTAACGCGACATTTAAACCAATATCGTCCGCCGAGATTCTCACATTAAGAAAACCTTCATCGACCAGCGCTTTTTTAAGCTGAACCACGCCAGCAAACTTATGATGCGCTTGCTCTACTGCGATCTTATCTTCTAAGGTTAACTCATTCACTCGTCGAGATTCAGAGAAGCCCATTAGGGGGGTTGATGCTGCTACCGACCAAATATCGATGTCGGCATTACCACTGGTGTAAAACTGGTATTGAAACGATAACTGCGTATCCAGTGGTAAGTAATGCTCTGGTGTGAACACCTTAAGGCCAGCATTAAATTGGTGGGAATCGTGCTCTGCAATCAGCTGAACAAAATCCAGTGGCTGATACTCTAAGCTAGCAAATGGCCCATTCAGAACGCCATGACTCACTTCTGATTTACCGTAGCCTGCACTGAACCTTGCTGGTACAAAATCAGGCTCAAAATCAGCAACCGCATAGTAAGTTTCAAAATTGCTGGCGGCGCCGCCTAAATCTTGGACACCGAGCGCCAAGTCAAACCCTGTCCACTCTTTGACAAAAGGAAGCTGGTATTTAAACGATGCTGATAGATCTCGAATACCAGAACCGCCACTGCCACCACAGTTGGGGTCATAGTTTGGTACATTTGAGTAGCCATGGCAGTTATACGTTTTTGTAACAATTCGACCAGCAGCTTCAAAGCCTTCAAACAGGCCAACACTGAACAAAATATTGTCTAGCTCGCTGGTTTTTCCTCTGTAGGGTACGCCCTGACCATAGAGAAAAGAGATATCTCCGGTGTCCATCACTTGAGCATTGGGCACGATGATCGCGCCAGTATAACTTTGGGATGACAATAAATTATCGACAGCGAAGGCATTCGGGGCGATGGCAAATGCATTCAGGGATGCAATCAGCGCTGCGTTTTTAGAGTGACTGAGTATTTTCATTGGTATGCAATAGGTTATAACTGTGTTCGCTAGTAGCTATTTGAAATAGAAACTATGCTCAATAGTGATAGTGCTAAATAATGAGTATTACTAAATAGCGAGTATGATAAATAGCAACTGCGTTTGATTGTGACGGTGTTGCTAGCAACAGCATGTAAAAAAGGCACCGACTGGTGCCTTTTTACCTCAATACTTAAATTAGCCGCCAGTACCACCGCCGTTACTACCGCCACCAGCGCCATTAGTACCGCCGGTACCGCCTGTACCGCCAGTGCCTCCGTTATCTCCATCAGGATCTGGAACCGGTTTAGATTCTTGTTCTGCTGAAGGTGGAATGGTTACGTCCGCTTCAGGGTTCGCAATAACATCTTCAATGAACGATGGATTTTCAGCAAGATCTAAGTAAATCTCACCGCCACCTGGTTTTTTAGGGTAATCAGGGTAGCTTTTGATCACTGCTTCGGTAATTTTAGCAGAAGCCTTAGAGATCTCAGCGGCTGATTTATCCGAGCTGACGACAAGCACATCAGATAGTACAGCCGTTGTCGCTGAAACTTGGCTAGCTTCGTCTGCAGGAAGATCTTCAATAATCTCTTGTGTACGACGTAAGAAATCAGCAACACTAGTAGCACGACCCTTGTTTATTAGATCGCCTAAACCAAGATCATTAAGAATCTGCTCACCAACTGAGTTGTTGTAAGGTTGGCCATCTAGCTCTTTCTCAATCAGTGTTGAAAGCGGAGAAGCCGTCGCCGTTTTACCTAGTGCTGCCAAGCCTTTAGGGAACTTGTAGCTTACATTGCTCATGTCTTTACCGTTGGATACATCAACGGCATCCGGCGTTTTATTGTAGGCAAACGCGCAAGTTTCTGGTGTATCAACAACCGTAGTTTCAGCTATTTTAGAAACACCTTTATAACTTGTTGCTTCCAATAGGCCAGTTACACCGTTGTCACAGCTGAATGTGCCCTTCATACCCATAATTGCAGGGTCGTACGCCATCGTCTCATATGACGGAGCGGGAACACTGTTTGTGTTATCGCTACCACAACCACCAAGAATTGCGCCAACGACGGATAGAGCTAGAATTTTATATTTCACAATTTATCCCTGAAAATAATTAGAAAGAGTGAGACAAAGCAAGATTAAACGAGTCGATATGCACACCACCAATATCTTGATAGATTTGGTACTCTAGACCAATCTTCATTGCCGGTGTGATAGAGAACTCAGAACCGAAGGCAATCGTTGGTGCAACGCCAGAGTCGTCAGACTTAACACCTGCTCCGCTTGCTTTCCAATCATAAGCGGCCACACCACCTTTTGCGTATAACGCTAGGCTATCCGTGACATTGCCCGACGCTTTTAGAACAACATCAAAGCTGCTTGCTTCGTAACTGCCGCCGCCAGCCACATCTTTCAGAGCATACTCACCAAGGTAGTTATAACCACCTTCGATCGCTAGCGTGTCTAGGATTTGGTAACCAACAAATAAGCCGTAAGACGTATCTGAATCGTCGATAGACGTGCGATTTTCCACTAATGGACCAAAGTTATCGGCCGTTACACTGCCGACTTTAGCGCCTACGTATAAGTTTTCAGCTCCGACAGCTGATGCTGATAACAACAACAACGGTGAAACCTTAGCTAACCACTGCATTTTCATATAATTATATCTTCCATATTTCAAACTGAACTGAGGCTGATTTTCCTAGCAAATCTGAGTTATAGGCAAATCATATCGATACAAAC
Source organism: Vibrio sp. HI00D65 (assembly GCF_001635455.1). Lineage (GTDB taxonomy): Bacteria > Pseudomonadota > Gammaproteobacteria > Enterobacterales > Vibrionaceae > Vibrio. The sequence continues at coordinate 160,529 of NZ_LWEH01000613.1, read as the reverse complement.
GAGGGACATATATGTACACCTCGCTTGTTCATGTATCGTGACACTTTAACTGCACGGTTTTCCTTCACGAAAGTGATTGGGTGAAACACCGAACATCAACTAAGCAACATATTTTGAAAGCGATATAAAAAAGCACCACAAGCAAGAGCAGTAAAGCTACCCTAAAACCTCTTACTTATTAGTTATCTCAAAATAAAGCACTCAGCTTAAACAACTAATTGAAGAGCATAATAGTTAATAACCACATTCAAGTAAATGGGTAAATCATAAACAATACCTTATAAAGCATCATATTAGAGGGGCTGCAGCACACAAACCTGTAAAAGTTGGCACACATCTCATATATCGTGAGCCTCAAGCACCGCTATTTACACTCGATCACCCGCCCCTTTACCTAATACCGTTTGAATGATGTATTGAAAGTAAAGCTTGGTCGTTAAGGTCTTGAGCATACGTTGATCCCATTCCGCCAATAGCTTGGGTGTCGACATATCGATATCATTGATTTGAGCCAACCCCGTAACACCGGGCCTTACCGCCAGCACACCTCTCGATTCTCTCTCATCGATCAGCTCTTGCTGGTTGAATAAGCATGGTCGCGGGCCAACCAAACTCATTTCACCTTTCAGAACGTTGTATAACTGTGGTAGTTCATCCAGCTTAGTCCTGCGTAAGAACCCACCCAACTTAGTCACTGAGCTCGCCCCCACCAGGTGTGTTGCTACTGATTGTGTTTCTACCGGCATAGTGCGGAATTTGACTAAAGTAAATGGCTTTTTGTTACGCCCGACTCGAGTTTGAAAAAAGACTGGAGAGCCAGTGTCAAAGTAACCAAGGATACAAATGACAACAAAAACAGGCCAAAGGAACAGCAGACCGAACAATGCAAAAAAGAAATCTAATAAACGAATCACAATGGATGCCTTAAACTCTGATAAACGAATATTGTGAATGCCGTAACTGACATTCGTTGATAAAGAGTACCTGACTCAATTACGGATATGAATGGTGGAAATTAGCTGAAACACATCAGTGTGACTTCAAGTATGCTTCTACAGTTTTATCGATCCCGTCTTTGAAAGTCACCGGAGGGTTCCAGCCCAAGATTTCGTTTGTATGGCGAGTTTCCACTTGAAGGTTGCCACATACTCTTTGGGCTAAATGCTGCTTTCGTAATACAGACGCGCCTCCCTTTATCCAAGACATTGGGATCGGTAAAAGCCTCGGTGATTTATCCATTGAAAGCGCAATAGCTCTTATTAATTGACTCGTTGAAACGTCCTGGCTATCAGAAGCCAAGAAGGTATGCCCGGGCGCAGAGGGGTGCTCACAACAAGTTAATATTAAACTTGTTAAGTTATCTACATACACCAAGCTTCTCTTATTATGAATCGCACCAAATGGAAGTGGGATGCCCTTTTCAACCAAACGCATCATTGATAAAAAGTTTGCTTTCACACCTGGCCCATAGACCAGTGGGGGCCTAACAATAACGACTTCCAAGCCTGTTTCTTTTGAGAGCTTCGTTAACGCAAGTTCCGCTTCATACTTACTCAAACCGTAAGGATCTTTCGGGATGTTATCTAGGTTAGGTAAAAAAGGTGAACCAGGTTCAGTAAACTCACCGTTAACTTTAATAGAGCTGACGAACACAAACCGTTTAACGCCGGCTTCAGCGGCTTGCTTCGCTAGGTTCAAAGTGCCAAGGGTATTGATATCTCGATAGGCAGCCAAAGCATTTTGCTCACTTTCATTCATTTGATGCACGCGAGCAGCACAATGAACAACACAATCTACACCTTCGAATGCATTGGACCAGTCAGTTTCCGGCCCAATAGATGAAACCAAGAAGAAGTTGGGTTGTGTTCTGGAACTCTGACGTACTACAGAAACTACTTCCCAATCAGACTCTTCTGCTAGCTCAACCACTCTAGCCCCCACAAAGCCCGTACTACCCGTAACCAAAAGTTTCATAAAAATCGCTCAACAATCGAACAAATAACAAACAAAATAAACAGTAAATCGATTAGGCAACACATAACCGCCAATTACATCTAGCTTACCGCACTTAAGAACATTAAAATATCGTGAATAAAATATTCAGTTTACCGTTTACTCGACTGAAGTTTAGAGAATATCAAGGAAAATCATGATTAAACCAATACGAGCGATTCTAAATACAAAGCGAAAAAATAAACGCTTAATCAGTATTGGTTACGACATCTTTGCCATAGTAATGTCGATTTACCTTGCCGTTGCTTTAAGGCTAGGTCGTCCTACATTTGAGCTAGGGGTAGACGAGTGGGTCACACTAGCGCTGACAATTACAATAACGATATTTACCTTCGCCAAACTTGGGATGTACCGAGCAGTGCTGCGCTATATGATGTTTCCTGCCGTAGGTAACATTTTCCTTGCTGTCTTTATCTCGTCTCTCACATTAGTGATGAGCGGATTCTTTTTTCAAACCTTTATCCCAAGAAGTGTTCCATTTATCTACGCCGGGCTAGCGATTCTTACTTTAGGTGGACCAAGAATAATGATCCGGACTGTCTATGACCAGATCATTAAGCGCAAAAAACCGAATGTATTTATCTACGGTGCTGGGGCTACTGGCCGAGAACTTGTCTACGCGCTAATACATGGTGATGAGTACAACCCAGTGATCCTATTAGACGATGACCCTAGCAAAAAAGGCAACATTTTGTTTGGGTTAAAGGTCCATCACCCTAGTGAATTTGAGCACCTTCAATCGCTTTATCAACCAGTGAAACTGTTGCTTGCGATGAACAACATTAACAAAGGTGCACGTCTACGATTGGTCGAGAAGTTGTCACACTGGCCAATCGAAGTACAGTCTGTACCATCTGTAGAGGATATAGCTGCAGGTAGAGCGACTGCGACAGAGATCAAGGATCTCGACGTAGCTGATCTATTAGGCAGAGCGCCTATCACTCCTGACAGTGGATTGCTGGCAAAAAATATTCATAACAAGTGTGTTATGGTAACCGGTGCCGGTGGCTCCATTGGTTCAGAGCTGTGTCGTCAAATCTTGGCGCAGCAACCGAAAACACTGGTTTTATTCGAACTCAATGAGTACAACCTATACAAAATAGAGCAAGAACTTAACGCAACAAATAAAAGTTTAGGAAATAATACTCAAATAATCGCTGCTTTAGGATCAGTTCAAAGACAGAATCGCCTAGAGAAGTTGATGCAAGCATACAGTGTGGAAACTCTATACCACGCCGCAGCATACAAACATGTTCCTATAGTTGAAGACAATGTCGTTGAAGGCATAAGAAATAACGTATTTGGAACACTTTCATGTGCACAAGCAGCAATAAACACGAATGTTAAAAACTTCACTCTTATTTCAACTGATAAAGCGGTCAGGCCTACTAATGTTATGGGTGCTAGTAAAAGGATGGCCGAACTTGTTTTACAAGCCCTATCCGACAAGGGAAGCGAAACAATTTTTACAATGGTGAGATTTGGTAATGTGTTAGGCTCGTCAGGTTCAGTTGTCCCACTATTTAAAAAGCAAATTAAAGCCGGCGGTCCAGTAACCGTTACTCATCCAGATATCATCCGCTATTTCATGCTAATACCGGAAGCTGCACAACTTGTTATTCAAGCTGGTGCTATGGGGAATAATGGACAAGTTTTCGTACTGGATATGGGTGAACCCGTTAAAATTCTAGACCTTGCAAAACGCATGGTACATTTAATGGGAATGAAGGAAAGCCTTAATTCAAGCTCGGATGAAGGTGATGTTGAAATCAAATTTACGGGTTTAAGACCCGGAGAGAAGCTATATGAAGAGCTTCTCATTGGTGACAATGTCGAAGGAACTAGCCACGAAAAAATCATGACGGCAATGGAAAGCAAGCTTAGCTGGCCTGAAATGGAGGTTTTATTGAACGAACTGGATGAATGCTGCCATGATTTCAACGTTGAGTGCATCAAAAGAATATTGTTAGACGCACCGACAGGCTATAAACCTAACAAAGGGTAATCTTGATTTTTCGTTCGCTAAATAGGGCGACTAATATCTATATTTACTCACTAAAGCCTCTAGTTTGTATTGAAATTTGAGAGGAAGAAGACTTCGGAAAAAAGGATAGAAAACACCAATTATTGCTACAAACCTGAAGTCGAAATGCCATACAGCTTTTAAGCCAACTTTAATTCGCCCCAAGCCTACAGCTATTGAGTTTTTCTTGAGATAGTCCGTTGGAGTTCTATATTTTATTAATACTGAGTCAATATTAGCAAAATTTAATCCGCCCAAAGCGCAACGAATCCAAAGTTCATAGTCCTCCTGTCTATGTGGTGCTTTAGCATCGTAACCGCCAACAGAGTTTAATCTCTCTTTTCTAAAGATGACAGTTGGATGAATCAGCGGGCATGTCCAAATGAGTTTAACTATATCTGCATGTCCGCATATCACGTCGCGTCTACCTAACTCTAAACCCAATTCATCGATCTTGACACACGCTCCCCCAACGATATCAACGCTAGGATGCTCTAACAAAAAGTCTATTTGTGACTTGAAACGATGACTCAGACAAACATCGTCAGTATCCATGCGGGCGATAAGGTCGTAACTACAATGCTCAACACCGACTTTAAGCGCATATGAAAGGCCCATGTTAGTTAGCAATTCTACCTGTTTGATATTTAAGGTTAACTCCCATTCACGTATAACACTTTCTAAAGCCGGTGTTAGCGGGCCATCTTTTACTAACACAACCTCAGTAGCCAAGAGTGATTGACTAGCCAAACTGGCAAAACACTCATTCAAATACTCAGGCTTTTCCTTTTCATAGACTGATAGTAAAACACTAAACTTAACGTTTTCCATTGTCACGTTCTACTCCAGCTTTGTATGCGATAAAAAAGTTAAAAATAACAAGAGGAAACACGACACCGGAGTAAAGTAATAACACTTCAACCTCGTAATTAAAATAAAATGATAGACATACGATGATATAAAGGTTGCCTGTTTCTAATAACTCATAAACTAATTTTGAGAAAGAAATAAGTAAGCTAGTATTTTCTCTGCGTCCGTATCCTTTTAGCTCAGGGAAATATAACACTCGAGTTGTTGAGAGCAATGCATTAAAAGTAATAAGGCCGCACCCTAAAATTATGACGAACAGCTCTATAGAAGTGTAGCTTTGAAAAGAGGCCCAAGAAGATACGATAGCCAAAAAGATTAAATTGATTAACCTGTCGATCGAAACATCTAAAAAGCCGCCAAATGAAGATTGTTTGTTCGAAGCCCTTGCCAATGCTCCGTCCGCGCAATCCAACACATATGACAACACCCAGAACCCTGCACAAAAAATAAAGCTCTCTTTAATAAAAAAGAAAGCTCCCAGGATAAACGATATTAAAGAAAAAAAAGTAATTAAATTGGGGGACAGACGTAACACAAAAAACAAATATGTGAATGGCATAGCAAGGTTTTGATACAAGAGCCCAGTTGACTTGCAAGAAACAACAGATTTGAACTTAGGGTACTCTCTTGCAAATGCAATAATATTCATCAATAGCAACCTTTGGGGTTAGATACTTTTAGTAACTTCTATAATTTGAGTTGTAGATATTGATGGGGTTCTTGGAAAATAGACCACCTCACAAATGTCTGAAAATTCATCAAACTTTCCCCTCCAATCATCTCCCATTGCAAGAATGTCTGCTTGATAGAACTCAATATACTCTCGCTTCTTTTCAAGAGACTTTTCAATAAACACCTCATCGACAAACTCCAAGGACTGAATGATCTTCATTCTGTCATCTTGAGGGTAAACTGGGTTGCGCCCCTTCTTATTGTAGTTTAGCTCGTCACTAGATACACCGACGATAAGTGTACCACCAAGAGAGGCACACCTTTCTATAATGTTCACATGCCCAACATGAAATATATCAAATGTTCCAAAGGTTATGACACGCTTAGATTCTTTGCTCATTATTTATTCAACCCTTCTAATCTATTGCATAAGGATTTGATAGAATCCTTATCTGCACCTTCATAATATATTTCTGAAAAATACTCTTCTCTCAAGTATTTTATATATTTGAAGACTAATTCAAAATTCAGTTCTTGACCTAATGTCTTTCCAATAACTTCATGAAGCACGTTATAATCTTGACAGTTGTTGACCAACCCTTCAATATTATAAAAAGCATCTCCCAAAGTTATAACATTCTTTCCTGATATTAACGCCTCAATTCCTACCGTCGAGTTAATGGTAATAACCAATTCAGAATTAGCAATAAGATCTTGTGTGTTTTCCTTCAATGAAATTAAAGAGGAGTTGTAACTTCCTAAATTTCGTATTATGTAGTCAATATTTACACTTTTATCAACAGGATGAGGTTTAAAAATAACTTTTAAGTTATCATCAAACTGCCTATTATATCGTTCAACAGAATCAGAGACTAATGCAACCAGATTTTTCATTGTCTTGATTTTATTGGAGAAGTTTATGATTTGAGAATCAGTTTCAACTTGAAAAGGCACAAAAATATAACGCTGATTCAAATCTACTTTAGAATAAGATCGCTCTTTTATCTTCTTGTAGATTACATTTTTAAGCTTCAACAGACTTGTTAAATTGACGGCTTTCTTTCGGCGAGGAAAACGGCTTGCTAAAACAGGATCAACCTCTGAAAAATATGCAGACTGAGGTTTAACTATCTTATCAAACTCATCACGACAACTTAGAGATTCATTATATCTTTCTAGATAAAATTGAGGGTCTCTTGGTAGTGAATTATCGAAATTCAAACCCTTAGTTTCGAAAGTAAGTGTATAAGGCCTAAAGTAACCATACTCAAAAATAACAACCTTAATACCCTTTGATTTAGCATAAGAAATAATGGAACTCTCTTTATACCTAAAACCTCCCCATACAACAAAAAGATCTATGTCAATTTCATTGCTTAGCTGGTCAACGGAGACAATAAAGTCGCTAATATTAGCTTTAACTCTATTATTTCTCTTGCCAACTTTTTTGTGTCTCTTATTTAAACCAAAAGAGTAGTTCCCAGCTTCGTTAATTAATTGAGAGCTAGGTTTGAAAGCATCAATGTTAGAAACTGTGGTATCTGGACTGTGGAAAGTTAGTGGAACTCCTAAATCCTTTGATAAACCACTAATATCATGCTTATAATTATAGTAATGGCAGGAGTGTCCATTAAGATCAAGCTCTTTAACCAACTTAAAAAGTAAGTCGGTTCTCCAAACTTCTATATCAAAGTTACAAAAACATATATTCAAACTAAAACTCACTAATTCTCTAACATACGAGCAACAACAGTGCTAGAGGCCACACCTGATTCAGCATGACAAAACTCTGTAACGACACTTTGTCGGGTATCAAATTCAAAATCATGAGATGCTAGATTATCAACTAATTCATCAAATGTATAACTTACCCTACCAATTCCACTAGTTCTGATATCAAAATAAACACCTCGGTCTTTCAAATAAGAATCATAATCATGAAGATATAAAACAACCGGTTTTCGATAATTAAGATAGTCAAACATTATTGATGAATAGTCGCTAATCAACATATCGGAAGCAACTAATAATTCTTGCGAGTCAGGATAATCAGAAAAGTCGTAGATAAAACCCTTATACCGTGACACATCTAAATTACTCGAGACTAGGTGATGTAATCTTAATATTATTACAGAATCCTTCGATAATAACTGGTGTAATTTTTCAAAGTCTAGATTCAAGGATTCACGTATATCGCTCGGCGAAGAAGACTCGCGCCAAGTTGGTGCAAATAGGATTACTTTCTTATCATTGTCTAAACCTAGCTTATTCCTAATCTCAAGTCTTTGAGAATTGCTCTTTGCACTATTGACTAAAATGTCATTTCTCGGGTAACCACATTCTAACACTTCACCTTCATATCTAAAAACTCTCTTAAATATTTTTGTGGTATAGCTATTGGGAGAAACAAGCAAGTCCCAACGTTTAGATCGAGAAAATAAACCTAGCAAATTTTGCTTATATGTATACTCTGGATTATCAATTAGGTCAGCGCCCATCAACTTTAGTGGGGTACCATGCATTGTTTGCACATGATATGTGCCTTCTCTTTTCTTCAAAAAATCAGGGTAATTGACATTGTTAACGACATACTTTGCTCGTGACAAGTAGTAAATATACTTAATACTCAATCTCTTTATATACAAAACCTCATCATTCAAATCATTATACAACTCCGGATTACGAACGAATGCTACACATTTAAAAGAAGAATCTCGCCTGGACAATTCTTTTTGTATATATTTTGGATTACCACTAAATGATTCACCTCTGTAACTTTCAAAAACAGCAAGCTTGTTATTAATAGGAAGAATACTAAAAATATCAAACATGACAGTAGGTGTTTTCCTTCTATAAAACGCGCGTGATTTTTTAACAAACCGTCGTAATAACCTAATAAAAGATTTAGCTTTCACTATATTCTCTCTCTTTAGTAATGCATAAAATTTAATGGAAATTAGTCGTTAAAAAATTCTTGTTCAATAATATCATTTGAAGGCTTATAAAAATCTTTTATTCTTTCCTCTACATCAACGGGGAAGATTTTGTGTTCAAGATCTAACATCTTTGCTAGCTTTCTATTATTTTTTATACATTTTTTCCTCAGTGCTTCTTTGAGAGACTCGTCAAACGGAGCGTTATTTATCCCCGCTATAATCAAAAGAGCCTCATCAGAAATAGCGACATTCGAGTATCTTTCCTTTGTTTCCTTAGATATGTTCTCCAAAAAATTTTCACAGTAGTTCTGTTTACTCATATTTTCAGCTATACGATTAAAAAATGATTCGATGATCGAACCTTTTGACTCTTTCTCATAAGAAAAGACAATTGCCTTGTGAGGATTTAATTCTGTAACCCAAGAAGATATTTTCTTATTATAGTCATAGTCTGATTTGTTTTTCTCAAAAAACTCTTCAAAAGAAACAGTCAACAAACCGCTTTTTACTTTTTGTTTATAGTGCGATTTTATCATTGATGTTTGCTCTCGAAGAAAACACACAAAAATAATTTCGAACTTTTTTAGAATCGGATAAGTGATTAACAACCTTTTAGGGCTAGCTGTCCAAAGTTGTTCTGAAGAAATTATGATATCTTTGTTGTGTAAAAGTGCACTTTCAAAGATGTTTTCATATTTTTCCTGACAAACAAGATCCTCGTTTGATTTATTTACTAGTAATGTTTTCCTAAATCCAGTTTGTCCTCCACCTTTGTTTCTTCCAACACTTGGATAAACAGAGTTATTTCTTGCAAGTACACCGCTCTCTTGCATTTCATTAAGAACATCTTGTATTGCAGTGGAGCCCGTTTTGGGACTACCTATATGTATAAAAAACTTAGGCATTGTTGTTCCTTAACCAGAAAAATTTATTTGATTGATTTCTTTATTTTTCTTTTTACTTTATTGGTAAAGTTAACTAAGTATGGTTTTTTCTCAGGCTCTATTTTCTTACTTTTTGTAACTCGTTTAGCCCCTGAGAAAATCACTCTATTTATCTTATCGAGTTCTGACTTTGTACTCTTAATGCTAAATAAATTTTCATTTAGATACATTGCCAAAAACAATTCAAGATTATCATATTCATCCAAATTAATTATTGATGAACTAGAAAGATACTCAACGATTTCGTCACTACCGATACAGTCGGATGTAAAACCAAATCCGCTATAAAAAGCATTACCTAATATAATCGGTTTAATTCCAGATAGCGCGCTTTCGATACCTGACTGTGAGTTAATTGTAATACAGTGATTAGATAATTCAAAAAGCTCTTGGAGGTTAAAAGACTCTGTTATAAACACTCTTGAAATTTCGGCTTTAGAATAACTTTCATTCAAATATCTAAGCAGCTCTGCATAAGTTACATTGGCATTTGATGCTAATTTAACTTTCTCCCAAGGGTGTGTTTTAACTATAATGTTATGATTTGTTTCTTTTAAAATAACATCAATTATTTCTTTATATAATTTGATTGATGAATAACTCGGTATATCTGACTCCAGAAGTGAAAAGTCATTGACTACCTGAGCTAAGATAAGAACATTTTCTTTATCATTTTTAAATGGCAACTCCTCAGAGCCTCTCTGAGGTTGAGTCACATTTTTATTTTTAGCATTATCTAGTTTTCTATATGCTTTAAGAACTGACTCTTTTATTTTTATATCGTCAGTAAGATTATTTTCAATTATCTTACTTCTAACATTGCTAAACTTAATATCAGAATTATTTGCAATGTGTTCATATTTCTCTTCGATATAATACTCATTTCCCGTGAATGAGCTTTCGCAAATATACGTTTTTACTCGAGTTCTTTTAGCTACCTCAATTAATGATTTGCTATAAATTAAAGAACCAGAGAATATAAATGCATGTGTATATTTTTCATCCGCAAGGTTAATTTTCTCATGCCAAAACTTCAACCAATACATCGCACATGACATATTACTTAACAATACATGGTAATGGTTTTCATACAGGTGTTCAAAAACCAGCTTCGAGTTTCCTTTTATTTTGAAGTCGAGATCAAAGTCATAAGGCATTGTGAAAGATAAGATCTCTGCTTGTGCAATTTTGAACAAGTTAATCCCTTGAAACGAAGACTCTTCAAATAAATCACATTTTGATAACTTTTCTAAATATTTATAACCTTCAATGATACGACTATCATTTACATCATAGTCTCCGTATTTAGCAATAATATCTTCGTTCTCAAGGTTATACTCAGTCAAGTATCCCTGCCTGTTAATGAGATCAAGAAGAGAGCGGAAGTTTCTTTTGTGGAAATGTAACTTATCCGAAAACAGTATCTTTACATTCATTTTTTAAATCTCTCATCAACTTCCAAGTAAATATTCTCATACAGCCTTGATACATCTTCCCACGATATCGGATCAATTTTGCTAGCAACTGTTTTTTGATAAATATCTTCATATTTATCAAATAATGAGTTTATGGTTTTAGCATCTTTATCGTAATCTCCATCAAGGAGTACACCATTGATACCATCTTTGATATAATCCGTCATCATACCAACATTAAAACCAATAATTGGTGTCTTGGTATACAATGCTTCGGGTACTGATGCCGGTCCCCCTTCATAAAAACTTACCATCAATAAGAAGTCGATCTTACTATACACCTGATCAAACATTCGATATGGCAACTTCTCATAAAGCTTGGCTTCAAACCCCATACTTACGGCCATTTTATATTCTTCAATCCGCCCGTTACCCACAAATAAAAAACTAAATCGGTTTTTATCGATCCTTTTTAGTAATTCATATATATAGGCTTCTCCTTTAACTCTGCGTCCATAACGTTTTGAGATAACACCTAAAACAAGCTTGTCATTACTTGGAACAACGGTGGCTTTTTGTCCTTTAGTTGAGAAAATATTAACATTAACACCATGAGGTATTATTGCTGAATTTATTCCATGGTTATTCAACAATAGTTTTTGTTGATTAGAATTCAAACAAACAACTTGGCCAGCCTGTTGGTAACGAGGAAGAAAAGAGTTAAAGTCTAACCATGAGTCGTTATCTCGTAAGTCATGGTGTATAGTTACAACACTATTTTCTAGTAATTCACACTCTAGTTGAGGTCTATGGTAGTGATATACATCCGCATCTGGTAAAGGCTCAATCGTAACGATATGCTCAAAGTATTGAGCGTTCTTCTCTATATACTTAATAAATGAAGAAAAAATACTACTCTCAGTACCGTTGCTCATAACATGATTAACTATCTTCACAATTTATTCCTTCCCAATTTTTTCTTATATTCTTCTACTTTATTGATGATAAGAGTTCCTGTCGGCCTCAGCTCAAGCGCCTTGTGCATGAAGTAATTAGCCATTTCCAAGTCAATATCCTCTATACATATAGCAATATTCCTCAGGGTTGATGCGCTGTTACCTGCCAACTCTTCCAACTCTTTATAATCTTTGGATATTATTTTTTTAACTAAGTTCCGATGTATCTTGGCATCCCCCTGAGCAATCTTAATTACAGGTTCTGCTTTAGGCTTTTTCGTTAATTCGGACTCATTCAAAGTGACTTCCTCACCAGTCGGTAACTTAATACAACGTTGGCAGATTCTTTTTATCTGGGCTTCGCTATGCGATACAAAAAGTACGGTTTGACCACCCCCAAGCTTATTTAAAAGAGCCTTCTCTGCCTTTTTTCTAAAGCTTTTGTCACCTACAGCCAATACTTCATCGATCATAAGAATATCAACATCAGTAATCAGTCCCGAAGCGAAACCAAGGCGAGCTCGCATACCTGACGAGTAGGTTTTTACTGGTTGCTCAAAAAATTCGTTGAGCTCAGAAAATTCTTTAATTTCCTCACAAACTTTTAGAGCTTGCGATTTAGAATAACCATTGAACATCGCACTTAATATAACATTATCTCGACCAGTCAACTCGTTATTAAATCCAAGCCCTAAAGACAATAGCGACCTTGTTGTATTTTGAGACATGGTCACCTTGCCGCTATCAGGAGATAAAACGCCAGCTAATACTTTAAGTAACGTAGACTTACCAGCCCCATTCCCTCCCAAAATGCCAAGAATCTCTCCCTTTCGGATTTCAAAACTGATATTATCGATTGCTTTATGCTTAAACGTGTTAAAAATACCTATCTTGTTAGTATATTCAACAGTCACATTTTCTACTTTTAATAATAAATCACTCATGAAAACAAAGATCTCGTAATTCGGTTATTATATTTTCTCAAGAAAATCAAAGAAGAGAACAAAATCGTAAAAGATATTAACAACACATTTAGTAGAATGTTAAAGTCTATCCATTGATTATGCATCATAATATCTCTGTACGATGAAACTAAAGATGCTAAGGGGTTAAATTTCAATATCAAATGCTTCAACTCTTCGTTAGGTAAAGTATTTACATCCCAAAATATACCAGAGCCAAACATTAAACCCATCATACACAAGCTAATTAGGTTAGAAAAATCTTTTGCTATTGCAACTAGAATTGAAAAGAACATTCCAACACTACATATAAAAATATACATCACAGCCGTCAATGGGATTATTTGCACCCAATTAATAGTAACTTCGTAACCTTGATTTAATATCAACAAAAACATAATTAGAAAAGAAAATAGACTCTTATACATAGACTCTTGTATATTAACCATTGGGAATATCCACTTTGGCAGAGCTCTTTGACCAATAATACCTTTATTCTGAGGTAAACTGTTTGAAGCAGATACAACACTCTTAGAAAACCAAGTGAATATTATTTTACCTATAATTAAAAAGCTCAGAAAGTCATCACCTCCCCTTTGCAAAATATGTCCAAAAACCAAGTAAAACAATGATATTAGTAATAATGGTTCAAGTACCCACCATATATAACTAAGTACAAGCTTATTCGCCTGAGCTTTCATCTTCATTTTCGCTTGAGTGTTTATCAATTCTATATATTGAAAGTGTTCTTTCATAACTTCTTCTATTAAGATTAATTTGATTTATTGTTAAAAAAATTAAACATTTCACGCGAGCCGCTATGCTTTATGTTAAGTGAACGCTACCGCCCTTTGATCTATACGAAACCACACTACGCAAACGCCAACAAATCCCTCTATTCTCTCATCTCAAACCTTAATAGGCAAACTCTTAGCTACTCTAGAGTCACAATGATAGTCCAAAGACATAAAACCACTCTATATACAAAACCTAAAACCTCGCTATACTCCTACCCTATAATTTTCTGCCCAATAACGAATAAGAGTTCAAGACATGCAAGAGTTAGTTCCATTTGTTCAAGAGAATATGATTTTAGCCATCGTATGGGTTGGCTTGGTTGTTGCCATCATTGCGAACGTAATCAAAACATCAAATGCAGCATACAAAGAGATCACTGCAGCACAAACTACACAGCTGATTAACCGTGAAAACGGCGTTATAGTTGATATTCGTACTAAAGATGAGTTCAAAAAGGGCCACATTACTGACGCACTTCACATTTTGCCGTCAGACATCAAATCAAATACCCTAGGTAGCCTTGAAAACCGCAAAGCAGACCCAATCATCGTAGTATGCAAGACAGGTCAAACCGCTCAAGAAAGCGCTAACTTACTGGTTAAAGCGGGCTTCGAAAACGTAAGCGTGCTGAAAAGCGGCCTAGTAGCTTGGAGCGAAGCTAACTTACCTCTTGTTAAAGGTAAGAAATAGTAAAGGGCAAAGTAATCTGACCTAGTAAACTAACTTTCGGGTTTTGTTCAACAAATATGACGAACAAAGCCTTATTTAAATTTTTAAGGACAAGAAAATGGCTGAAGCAGCACAACAAGACGCACAACAAAACTTCGCAATCCAACGTATCTTTCTAAAAGATGTATCTTTCGAAGCGCCAAACTCTCCAGACATGTTTCAAAAAGAGTGGAATCCAGATGTAAAACTGGATCTAGACACTCAAAGCCGTGAACTAGGCCAAGGCGTATACGAAGTAATTCTTCGTCTAACAGTAACTGTTAAAAACGCAGATGACACAGCATTCCTTTGTGAAGTTCAACAAGGTGGTATCTTCTCTGCAAGCGAAATGGAAGCGGGCCAACTAGCACATTGCCTAGGCGCATTCTGCCCGAACATCCTGTTCCCATACGCTCGTGAAACAATCTCTAGCCTAGTAGTTAAAGGGACGTTCCCACAATTGAACCTTGCACCTGTAAACTTCGATGCTTTGTTCATGAACTACCTACAGAGCCAAGCTCAGCAAACTGAAGGCGAGCAGGCTTAAGTCTCAAAGTAGAACTTAATCCTAACGATTCAAGCGTTAGTTAACTTTTAAATGCACATCGTAACTTCTGCGATGTGCATTTTTTCTTTACACTGTACTGAGATAGAAAGCCCTCTAATTTAGTAGGAAGCTTTTCCAGAACCCTTCGATTTGCCTCATTATTTTTAGGTGGAAGCATGACAGACACAACTCGCCCGACTCACACGACAGACGCTTGCGGTAAAGATAGCGCTTACGGCAAAGATATCGCAATGACTGTCATTGGCGCTGGTTCTTACGGGACCTCTTTAGCTATATCTCTCGCGCGTAACGGTGCAAATGTTGTTCTTTGGGGACACGACCCTGTTCATATGGCCCGCCTTGAATCAGAGCGCGCTAACAATGCATTTCTTCCTAATATCGATTTCCCAGAAAGTCTTATCATCGAATCGAACCTTGAGAAAGCCGTCACAGCAAGCCGTGACCTCCTAGTCGTCGTTCCTAGCCATGTATTTAGTACCGTATTAAATAGTCTAAAACCTTATTTATCAGAGAATTCTCGCATCTGCTGGGCAACGAAAGGATTAGAGCCGGAAACAGGCCGTCTACTCCAAGATGTCGCACACGATGTAATTGGTGACAATTACTCGCTAGCGGTTCTTTCTGGCCCTACTTTCGCCAAAGAACTTGCAATGGGTATGCCGACCGCAATTTCAGTCGCGTCACCGGATGAGATCTTCTTAGAGGAGCTACAAGAAAAGATCCACTGTGGAAAAACATTCCGCGTATACGCAAACTCAGATTTTATTGGTATGCAGCTTGGCGGTGCGGTTAAAAACGTTATCGCAATTGGTGCTGGCATGTCGGATGGTATCGGCTTCGGTGCTAATGCACGTACAGCGTTAATTACCCGTGGTTTGGCAGAGATGAGCCGACTGGGTGCTGCACTTGGTGCACAACCAGAGACCTTCATGGGTATGGCGGGACTTGGCGACCTAGTACTGACATGTACTGACAACCAATCGCGTAACCGTCGCTTTGGTTTGGCATTAGGTTCCGGTAAGGACGTTGATACTGCACAAGAAGAAATTGGCCAGGTGGTAGAAGGTTATCGCAACACCAAAGAAGTTTGGTTACTATCAGAACGCATGGGCGTTGAGATGCCAATTGTTGAACAAATTTATCAAGTGTTGTATCAAGGAAAGGATGCACACTTAGCCGCGCAAGATCTACTTGCTCGAGATAAAAAATCAGAAAGATAAAAGAGCAGATGCGGGATGCGAGTAGTCGAGATGCGAAGAGAATAAAAGCAGATACGAGATTCGATTAAACGAGATGTGAAAAGAAGAAGAGCAATAGAGCGTTTAATGAGGGCAGCTTTCGTTACTCGCTTCCTCTCTTATAGCTCTTCGAAACTCTCATCTCGTCACTAACATCTGCCCTGATAAAGAATGGATGGAAAAATGAAACACTGTGAACAACAAAAAGTTTGGCAATGCATTGTAAAAGAAGCTCGACAACAGTCTGAGCAAGAACCTATGCTTGCGAGTTTTTACCATGCCACGATTATCAACCATGAAAGTCTAGGGGCTGCGCTCAGCTATATTCTTGCCAACAAGCTAAAAACAGCTTCAATGCCAGCGATGGCAGTGCGTGAGGTGGTTGAGCAAGCCTTTAAAGAAGATGACTCAATCATTGATGCTGCCGCTTGTGATATTTGCGCCACCGTGACACGCGACCCGGCTGTAGAGATGTATTCTATGCCATTGCTTTACCTCAAAGGCTATCACGCCCTGCAAGGTTATCGCGTCGCTAACTGGTTATGGAAGCAAGGACGAATTGCCCTCGCCACTTACCTGCAAAACCAAATATCAGTCGCATGCCAAGTGGATATCCACCCTGCAGCACGTATCGGCAAAGCGATTATGCTCGACCACGCGACGGGTATTGTTATCGGTGAAACGGCGGTGGTCGAAAACGATGTATCCATCCTTCAAGATGTTACCCTTGGTGGTACTGGTAAAGAAGGCGGTGATCGTCACCCTAAAATCCGCGAAGGCGTGATGATTGGCGCAGGTGCGAAAATACTCGGCAATATTGAAGTGGGGGAAGGAGCGAAAATTGGCTCCTGTTCTGTGGTATTACAAGCTGTACCACCACATACTACGGTCGCTGGTGTTCCCGCGAAGATTGTTGGTAAGCCTCAAACAGACAAGCCCTCTCTAGATATGGACCAAGGGTTCAATGGCCGTACTCAGAACTTTATTCATGGTGATGGGATTTAAGAGCAGATACAACGCTAGAATAACCGAGATACGAAGCGAGTGTGAATTCGATTCAGCGACATTCGAAAAATTAAGAGTAGATGATTACAACTAAATGACGATAATGATGAAACATATTCGAGCTATCAGCCGAAATCTTCTTATATCAGTTAGCCTTAGTGCTGCGCTTTTATCAACATCGTCATTTGCCGCGTCTCAAGGTGAATTGAAAGGCGTATCTAGCGAAATATCTCGTCAAAAAAAAGCCCTCTCTTCACAACAAAAGAAGCTCGATACTCTACAAACAAACCTAAAGAAACAAGAGCTGTCTATCGCTGCACTGGAAAAAGCCATTCAAGACAGTAAAAAACAGCTTAATACGGCGAATGCAAATATTGCTAGCTTAGATGCTAAGATCACAGCACTTACCGCTCAGAAAAAAGTTCATACCGATAAGTTGGAACAACTGATTCAAACTTACTATATGACAAGCCGCGCCAAAGCCTCATCTAACATTCTCAACACGGGCGTCGAAGAAGATCGTATCAGCCATTACTACCAACATCTTGCTAAAGCCCGTTCTGCAACAATCAAAACCATTGAACAAACACAACTTGAGTTAGAAGAAAGCCATAAACAGCGCCAACTTGAACAAGAGCAGATCGCAACTCTGTTAAAACAACAGACAACAAAACGCGACAAGTTAGCCCAGACTCAAACACAGCGTAAGAAAACCGTTGGCAGTATTAAGAAGAACATCTCAGGTGATAAAAATTACTTAGCCGAGCTGCAGCGCAATGAGACTCGCCTCAAGGCGGAGATTGCCAAAGCAGAGAAAGCCGCTCGAGAAAGACGTAACGCGGTGCCTATGGATGGCTTAGCAAAGCGTAAAGGAAAGCTACCTTGGCCGATCAAAGGAAAAGTTCTGCATAACTACGGTTCACGCCAAACCGGGCAAGTTAACTGGAAAGGTATGGTGATCAATGCCAAATATGGTCAGCAGGTTAAATCTGTTTACTCAGGTACCGTTGTTTTTGCTGAGTATCTGCGTGGTTATGGCTTAGTAGTCCTTCTTGATCACGGTAAAGGTGACATGACGCTTTATGGCTTTAACCAAGCACTACTCAAGAAGGAAGGCGATAAAGTGAAAGCCGGTGAAGCGATTGCCCTTGCTGGTGATACTGGTGGTCAAACCCGCCCATCCCTATATTTTGAAATCCGCAGAAACAGCCAAGCTCAAAACCCAAAGAGTTGGTTGGTTAGGTAAAAGCAGATACGGGATGCGAATTAGTATCCCATACCGCACTTAATCCTATCTTTCTATTTAGAGTTCAACGCTCTGACACCATCTTCCAATAATGTCAGCTGTTCAAAACCTTGCGCGGTCGCAATCGGCTTAACGGTCGCGATCATCTGCAACATACCTTGATGAACAACTTGTTCCGTTATTTGCGCTTTTGGAGACATTGCTGATTGGTAAGCCAACCAACCCGATGCAATCAAGTGAAGAGAGGTCACCATCGACTTCATCTCTGAATCTGTCGCTTTCAGCAAGTTCAATTCAACAAAAGCTCCCATGATATCAACAAGATTCGTTTGTAATCTCTCTTGCACAGCCGTGTAATCGAGGTGAAGTTGTTCGTCACGAGATAAGATTTCAGGAAGGTTTGCATAGAAGAATCGGTACTTCCACATCAGAGTGAAAATCGAATCTAAATAATGTTTTAATAGCGTGAGGCTCTCTTTCTGACCTTGGATTGGAGTAAACCTTTCGAGCAACTCGGTAGAATAAAGGGTAAAAATATCACGGACAATTTCTTGCTTGTTACGAAAGTGGTAGTAGAGGTTACCAGGACTGATCTCGATGTGGTCAGCAATATGATTGGTCGTAATACTACGCTCACCATGCTCATTAAAAAGCTCTAAGGCAGCGTAAACAATCTTGTCACGTGTTTTCATTATTTATTAGTGTCCCTATCCGTTTAGTGATTCAGTATATCGCCACTAAACAGATAGATCGAGCTGTTAACATCTGGTCTAATTAGCCCTAGCAAAAATAGAACCAAATCAATCACTACCAAACAGATCTCGGGTGTAAACCTTGTCTGCAACATCTGCGATCTCTTCAACCATTCTGTTAGAAACAATCACATCAGATACCGCTTTGAATTCCTCAATGTCAGAATAGACTTTCGAATTAAAGAAGTGTTCTTCTTTTAGTACCGGTTCAAACACAACCACTTCGATACCCTTAGCTTTCAAGCGCTTCATAATCCCTTGAATTGAAGATGCACGGAAGTTGTCCGAACCTGCTTTCATGATCAAGCGATAAATGCCAACCACTTTAGGAGAACGCTTGATGATTGAATCCGCAATAAAATCTTTACGGGTGCGGTTAGCATCAACAATGGCACCGACAATATTGTTTGGTACATCTTGGTAGTTAGCTAATAGCTGCTTGGTATCTTTCGGTAGACAATAGCCACCATAACCAAACGAAGGATTGTTGTAGTGATTACCAATACGAGGATCTAAGCCCACCCCCTCAATGATCTGGCGAGAGTCCAAGCCATGTGCTTCCGCGTAAGAGTCAAGTTCATTGAAATATGCAACACGCATTGCTAGATACGTATTAGAGAAAAGTTTTACTGCTTCAGCTTCCGTAGAGTTGGTGAACAAAACATCGATATTCTCTTTTTCTGCGCCTTCGACAAGCAGGTCTGCAAACACTTTCGCTCGCTCAGAGCATTCACCAACGATAATCCGAGAAGGGTTCAAATTATCATACAACGCTTTACCTTCGCGCAAAAACTCAGGGGAGAATATGATATTTTCGCAGTTCAGTTCTTGTTTGATCCTTTCAGTATAGCCAACAGGTACCGTTGATTTGATGACCATCACAGCTTTAGGATTTACAGCCATTACATCTTTGATAACAGACTCAACGGAGCTGGTATCAAAGTAGTTGTTTTTAGGATCATAATCGGTAGGCGTTGCAATGATGACAAACTCGGCACCTTGATACACTGATTTATCGGTCGTTGCTCTGAAGTTCAGTGCTTTATTTGCCAGAAAATGTTCTATTTCAGCATCAACAATAGGCGATTGCTTATTGTTAAGCATCGTCACTTTTTCATCGATGATATCCACCGCGATCACTTCATGATGCTGAGCTAACAACATCGCATTTGAGAGACCTACATACCCTGTACCGGCTACTGCAATCTTCATGATAATACCTATAGTTTTGAGCAATTAACTCAACAAAATTTATAACTTAGCTTGCCGTATCATACTCCGGTTGGGGAATTATTCCACTAGCCCGCCTTATCCATTCCTTGCTATACTCGTGATAGTTTTGTATTCAAAAGAGTTAGAGAATTATGATTATCGTAACCGGTGGTGCTGGCATGATTGGCAGCAATATTGTTAAGGCGCTTAACGAAGCGGGCCACAACGATATTCTAGTCGTCGACAACTTAAAAGACGGTAAGAAGTTTAAAAACCTTGTCGACTTAGACATCACAGATTATATGGATCGTGATGACTTTCTAACTCAGGTGATGGCTGGTGATGACTTCGGCCATATTGAAGCAATCTTCCACGAAGGTGCGTGCTCTGCTACCACTGAGTGGGATGGCAAGTACATGATGCTTAACAACTATGAGTACTCAAAAGAGCTGCTTCATTACTGTGTTGAACGTGAAATTCCATTTTTATATGCTTCTTCTGCTGCGACATACGGTGAAACTGACACTTTCATAGAAGAGCGCAAATACGAAGGTGCATTGAACGTATATGGCTACTCAAAACAACAGTTTGATAACTACGTTCGTCGCTTAACGGCTGATGCAGCAGCGCACAACGAGACACTTTCACAAATCGTAGGCTTCAGATACTTCAATGTTTATGGCCCGCGAGAACAACACAAGGGCAGCATGGCATCCGTTGCCTTCCACCTTAACAACCAAATGAACGCCGGTGAGAATCCAAAACTGTTTGCAGGCAGCGAAACCTTTAAGCGTGATTTTGTTTATGTTGGCGATGTGGCAGCGGTAAATCTCTGGTTCTTAGAAAATGGCGCTTCTGGTATTTTTAACCTTGGTACCGGCAATGCAGAGTCATTTGAAGAAGTAGCAAAAGCGGTCATCAAACATCATGGCAAGGGAGAAATTGAAACCATCCCATTCCCAGACCACTTAAAAGGCGCTTATCAAAAGTTCACTCAGGCAGATTTAACGAAACTACGTAATACAGGCTGCGATATTGAATTTAAGTCTGTCGCCGATGGTGTTGCTGAATACATGAAGCTTGTTAACGCATAATAAGTTATCAAATATTGGATTTAATGACGGGGTCTCTTGGTGGAACCGACATTATAAGAATATGATCATTTCCTGAGTAGCGACCTCATGGTTTGCTCCCTTAATAAAACTGTAGTGTATTGATGACCACACAACGCAATGACTTTGACCCCAAAGCATACAACCCTGAATTTGAATGGGGCTTTTTAGCACCGAAGTACTGGGGCACCTGGATCGCAGTACTGCTATCTTCGTTAGTTAGCTTTTTGCCTAATCGTATTCGTTTAGCTATGGCGAAGTTTATGGCTAAACAGGCCGTGAAAATCAAAAATAAAGCCAACCGTCGAGCGCGTGTAAACCTTGCGATGTGTTTTCCTGAGCAATCAATCGAAGAGCGCGAAGAAGTTCTTTATAAGTCATACGTTACATCCATCTCATTTTTGATGGGCTTTGCATCCCTAACTCTTAAAAACAAAGATTGGCTAGAGAACAATACTTCAATTAATGGTCTGAGCAATCTCACCGATATTACAGACAGTGGCGATAATGTTATCTTGTTGGTGCCACATACATGGGCTATCGACATCCCGGCAGTATTACTCGCGTCACGTAATCTACCGGTATCTGCAATGGCGAAAGCCCAGAAGAACAAGCTCAGTGACTGGTTGATGCACCGTCAGCGCGTACAATACGGCGGACGAGTTTATGACCGCAGTGGTGGTATAAAGCCTTTCATTAAGTCTGTAAGGGATGGTTACCTAGGTTATTATCTCCCGGATGAAGATCTTGGTCGCGAGCACAGCGTCTTCGTTGATTTTTTTGCTACACAAAAAGCAACTATTTCAGGCCTTGGTCGATTATCTAAACTGAGCAAGGCTAAAATTGTTCCTCTGTTTGCTCAATATGATAGCAACACTGGTCAATATACTCTGGATTTCTACCCCGATTTGCCATTTCCAACAGGGAGCGAAGAACAGGACGCACGCATGATGAATCAATGTATTGAAGATTACGTGAGCAAAAAGCCTGAGCAATATATGTGGATCTTAAGACTGCTTAAGACTCGTCCTGAAAAAAACATCAACCCTTATAAATAATATGTTTCGAAAATTATTGCAATTTATACACTTACTACCAATTTATTGGACTGTTAGTGGCCTTTTTATTATCAGTAAAGGTGATAAGATTTTGGTCACCTTAATAATAATATCTTTAGTAACAAAGTTAATCTGCTGCCTATTCGATCGTGATGAGAGTATTGACATCCAATATAACCACATGATCGGAATTGTTTTGATCTGTGCTATATATGCATCCTTTAGTTATTATCACAATGGGTATAGCTCATCTGAAATTAGAGTACTTATTAGCACTGCTTTATATTCCGTATTTTCATTACCTAAAAAAATTCGCTACAAAAGCTTAATATATATAACTGCATTTAGTTCCATATATATATCTTATCAAACTATAAACATTATAGAGATACAACATCTAAGTCGGAACAAACTACCTCTGAATGCGATCCCTTATGCTAACTACACGGGATTATTATCAATTATTGCGTTGTATCTGAGTTACTTGAGCAGAAATAAATTACTATCCTTGCTATCATTTTTTAGCTTTATATTACTGACTATAAATGTAATTTTGGTTGATACGAGAGGAGCTTGGCTAGCTTTGATAGTTTCATATATTACCATTATTTTTATAATATTTTTAAGAAAAAGAAGCTTGAAGTTAACTCTGATTTCAATTTCTTTATTTTTAGCTGTGGCTTTACTAAGTTACCCTATAGTAGAGAGTAGAATCGAACGAACAATAAAAGAAGTCGAGCTCCTAGAAGAGGGAAATTTAGATTCATCCTGGGGAGTAAGAGTTCAACTTTGGACAGCAGGCTACAATATAGTAAAAGAAAACCCCTTAGTTTTAGGCTTAGGTCAAACTAAACATCTAAAACTAATTCAAGACATGTATAAAGAAGGCAAGTTAACACGACGAATAGCAAAGTTTGATAATAAAAACTTCCATAACAGCATTATTGACAGAACTGTTAAGTATGGCTTGTTGGGACTAGTTTTATACCTTGGGGTAGTTCTAATACCGTTCATTTACGGAATTATAAACTTAAACTCTAACTACTCTCCGTTACTAATTATCATGCCAATATTCATATTTGTAGCAGGGCTTAGCTATGTTCCACTGGCTCACCCCGGCACATATTTTCTCTATTTACTTACATCTATATTATTAATTAACAAAATAAGACATGACAGGACGTACAAATGAGCCTCTATGTTTGTTCTACACTAAGACACTTATTGTTTAGCTTATCCAGGTGCGCTTCATTACCAGAAGAAAAATCTGTCATTTTATTTTTCTATGACTACCAAAATGTAGACAAAGAAAAAATACAATCGAACATATCAAATAACAATGTAAAGATAATTCTTTTAAGTCGTAAAGAATTGATGACTCAGTTTAAAAGTTCTCTTTTAGGTAGGGTTCTTTTATTTCTCTCAATGAGAAGCATTAAACCAACAGAAAAAATAAAAAAATTAACAATCAATGAGATAGCAAAATTCATACCGTTAGATAAAAGTGACTTACAAAAATTACCTTTATTCCTTTTTAATGATAGAAATAGAACTTCTCGGATATTCAAATTACTCACACTGAACTATGAAATCATTGAAGATGGTGTGGGAAATTATTATGAAATACCCAAAAAAGGTATCAGTAAATACGTGAACCCTTTAAACTTTAGAGGGCTTAATACCTGGGTTATGGGGGAGAGTTCACGCTGCACATCTATAAATGTAGTAACACCGGAAAGGTTACCTAGTTCAGTCAAAGAAAAAGGGAAAGCTATTGATTTCCTTGGTAATATTGATGGTTTACCAATAGTCAACACTGTATTTAAGTTCACTCCAAAACTAACCAATGAACATTTAGGTGTTGTTATCATTGCAACCCAGCCATTGTCTTCTTCTCTTGCCAACAAGATCAAAGATAAAAACTATTTCCTCAACTTACATCAAGAAATAGCTAAACATATAGAAAGCAAAGGATTATCTTTTTTTATAAAACTACACCCAAGCGAAGATAAAGAAGACTATAGACCTTACTTTGATGAAGATAAGCTACTATCCGTCAAGCACCCTTTAGAACTCGAACTCCTAAATAGCTCAAATAAGATAACGGTCGCATCGATTAATTCTACTGCAGGGCTGGGATTTGAAAAATTTTGCGAAAGGCGTAGGCTGTTCAGAGATGAAGAAATGGGTAATTTTGATGAGCAGATCATTTCTTGGAAGAAGAACCCACACCTATTAAAAGAGCGCCTAGAAGAAACCTTTTACTCCCTCTAGGCGCTTCATACTTAATAATGCTTAAAGTCTAGAGGTGTTCCAAACTTAATATCGCATGTCGCTTTTGAGCCAATTACATCATCAAGGTATTTGGGCAATATGCCATTACCTGGACGGATTGAACGAACATGTTCTTCAGTAAACACTTCACCTTGTTTAATGTCTTTAACAACATAAAGTGAACGGCGATGACATTTAGTCTGTAACTCTGCCTCTGTACTTACAAAGTTTGGAGCTCCTATTGATTCAAAAGCCATAGTACAATTTGTTACTAGTGACTTTAGCTCTTCTTTTTCAAGCGAGAAAGCCGAATCAGGGCCACCGTCAGCACGCGCCAGTGTAAAGTGTTTTTCTATCACGCATGCGCCCAGTGCAACAGCAGCTACCGATACACCAATGTCCATAGTGTGGTCTGAAAGGCCAACTTCTACACCAAATGCATTGCGCATGACTGCCATTGTTGAGATATTAGCCTGTGATGCAGGGGTTGGGTAACCACTTGTGCAGTGAAGAAGTACGATATCTGACGCGCCTGCCGCTTTTGCTGCCGCAACCGCTTCTTCAATTTCTGCCAAATTCGCGTTACCTGTCGACATGATCATCGGCTTACCGGTTGCCGCCACTTTTCGAATCAATGGTAAGTCGATCAACTCAAATGACGCTATTTTATAAGCAGGAGCATTCAAGCTTTCCAGGAAATCGACAGCTGTATGGTCAAATGGGGAGCTAAATATGGTGATCCCAAGCTTTTCAGCCTCATCAAACAATGTTTTATGCCAATCCCAAGGTGTGTGTGCCTGCTCGTACAGGTCATACAGTTTTGAGCCATCCCATAGGCCACCGCGAATCATAAATTCTTCGCTATCGTGATTAATTGTGATGGTATCGGCCGTGTAAGTCTGCAATTTAACAGCATCGGCACCCGCATCTTTCGCGGCTTTAATCAATTCAATCGCACGAGTGATATCACCATTATGGTTACCTGACATCTCCGCTATGATGTAAGGTTTATGTCCCTTACCAATATCTCTATTTGCTATCTTCATTTTTTCCTACTTATTTGTCAGGTAACTTTCAATCTTTTTCAACGAATCCAACGTCGACATATCAGACGCTGGTATCGATATTTCGAATTGCTTTTCGATTTCCATTATTAACATCAAGTGTTTAAAAGAGTCCCATTCAGGGCAACTTGCCATATCCGTTCCGTCGTAATCAACGCGACTACTATCTATAACTGAACGATAGATCTCCATAAGCTTATCTTTTTTCGAATCTACAACATCAAGTTTAATAGACTTATGGGATACAGGTATTGAGTCTACAGGATAAGCTTCAAGTAACTCAAACAAACCATGATTTGGATGGACAAGAAAAGCAACTCTACGGCCATCAAATGCGCCGTCGGCACGAGGAGCAACCACAAGTTTTGCACCGAAATCCTGCTCAGCAACTTTGATCGCTTTATCAATGTCGTGCACGGCATAACACAGATGATAAGCCCCACCACCTGAGCCTAGGTGTCCGAGAATCGGAGAATGATCGTCCAGTGGTGCAAGTATCTCTACAACACCCATACCATTGAGCTCCACAAATGCATAGTACACTTGTTGTGCGGGATTTTCTCCAGGGCCACGGAGCAACTTAGCTCCGGGAACAGATAAAAAATCTTTCAATGTAGCTATCAAGTCTTTCGTCGTCACAGCATAGTGATCAACATGAAGTACACCTAAAGCCGAAAACATTGCATTCATATAAATTACTCCTACGCTTTCCAATTTAGAGTCATTATGTCGGACTCTGACGGCAACGACTGCTGAGCAAACTCAAATAACCATTGCTCGTTATCATCTGAAATAAAATGGTTGTTCTTGTAGAGCTCTCGAACTGGCATATTTTTAGAGCTCGCAATAAAGCGACCAACCACAGAATCCAGGGAAGACTCACTGGCTAAAAGAATCAACTTGCTCAATATGGCATGCTCAATATCTCTCCCCATAACACGGCACGACATTACGAAGTTATCAATTACCCAATGACGATCCTCTTTCACGATAACCAGTGCCGCAACGCCCTCATACTCTTTAGAGTATTTGTCTTTAGAGCGGACATGGAGGACTTGATGATCAGAAGTACTCATCCATTCGCTCAATTGCTCTTTGCTATAGCGTGTCGTTGTGGTGTTAAATTGATTCGTTTTATTAAAGAGTTGATGTGTTCGCTCGAAGTTATCTGAATTCAATGCTTCTACACATATTTCCATGCCCAAGCTTTTGATAAATGACGCTCGATCAACAAATTCGGTTTGTGCATTCTGAATATCCACTCTTTGTTTGTAGAGCTCCGAACGTCGTTTATCTGATTCACTCACTTGCGCGACACAAAGTTCAGGAAGATTACAAAGGAACTGGAACCATTCAGCAGGATCTTCCGGTAACTCAGGTACAAAAACGTCGGGGGCATTTCGACGCACTTCTGCACGCTCTACAGGGTTATCATCGATGAAACAAAAAGATGATAAACCAAGATTTAATTCTTTACTTAATGCATGAATATTCTGTGATTTTGGTTCCCAATTAATTCGATGACTGACAAAATCTTTCGCTCTGAGACGCATCTCTGGGTGGGTTTCAATAGCATCTAACGCCACTTCCTCAGTATTCTTACTGCATATAGTCAGCAAAATACCTCTGGATTTTAGTGTGAGGAAGAGCGACTGAAGGTCTTTGTAAATATTGCCTGGGTAGTCTCCCCCTAAGCTAATACCGTCTTTTCCATCGTCACCAATGATCCCTTTCCACAAGGTATTATCAAGATCAAGCACTAAGACTCGGGCAGAAAGTGCACTTGCAGCAAAGATAGTACCAATTAGAGCCTGGCTGTAGGCTTCCAGAAATTGAATGGAAAATGGTACTCTTGCCATATACCAATATTTATTGGAGAAACTTTGACCAATACGCTTGATGATTTGAGAGTAAGGAATCACTTCAACCAAATTCTCAGTTTTCATCGTATAAAGCGTATTATTCCATTCTTGGATTAGCTTCTGAATTTTTGAATCTGATAATTGTTCAGAAATCGAGAAAGGAAAGCCCTTCTGAATAGCAAAATCTGCAACAAAAACCCGATTCCCTCGCTGAGCTATACTTTTGACGAATGCAAGATATTGCAACACGCGTTGCTCTGTTTGTAACAAGGACTCTTCTGTTGGTAAGGTATAGATATCAGCAAAGAAGTCTTCAATTCGCTCGATAAAAGCGTAGCAAGAAGATGCATCATTGATATCAGCATTTTGAGAGTCCAGAAGATCCAGCTGATAGCGGCCGAATTCAGCTGTCGCTATTTTATAAGGAAACTGCGTATATGTCTTAATATGCTTCGTTAAGGTATCCGACAAAAAATCGGTATTATGAGATGCGAATAGGTACAACCGCTGACGTTTATCTAGCTTGTTTTCTGGGTAAACATATTTCATGTAAACAACATTTTTTGCAGTATCAGTCGCATCGACAGGAGCCTCACATTCTACAAAGCCGCTTTTTTGATGTAGTTTCCACGCGAGCTGATTCTGTCTTAGTGATTCACAATACAACTTATGAACCTTTAACGTTTTACCCGCATAGTGAATAACAGCTTGTTCCAGCTCAAGCCAAATAGCTGTTTTTTCAGCTTGCTCAAGCGCACTGTTGTTGAGGTAAAAACCCCACCATGCTGTCGCTTTATCTTGTTCCCATGAATAAATGGTCACGACACCAACTGGTTTCTCATCGCGACAAAATATTAAAATCTGTCTTTGGTTCATTAGCATGGTTTTATCCCACCATGCAGAATGTTCCGTTTTAGAGATAATATGGTCAGTTAACATCACAGCACGCACATCAGCGTGGTTGCGCCACTCTAACACTGCCCACTTATCGCCTTCTTGTGCAGGGCGGAGACTAAATGTTGTCATTTTTTGAAATCTCTTCTAAGTGTTCAACAACTCTTTCACACCCTTTACCATCAACGAGGTCACCGCAAATGGAAGATTGATTCAAGAGAAGTTCTTTTTGAGAAATAAAACGCTGATATGCAAGCGCATAATCTTGTGATGATAGCTCGGAGTTCAAGCCCAAATAGCAATGGCCGTCTATGTCATGCAAATCTTTAGCAAGCTGAGTTTGATTATCGGCGACCGAGCACACGATACCAGGAAGGGCAAGCACACACCTTTCCCACGTTGTAGCACCGACCGCTCCAACATACAGGTAGGCATCTGAAAAATAATCCATCATGTTTTTCACTTGAACATGAAGGGTCACCCTAGCCTTATGTTCAACACACAACGCTTCCAACTGTTGCTTGTGAGGGTTGTTCATCCCAATAATCACCTCGAGATGATCACCACTATCGACACTCAACAATCCACGTAACGCTTTAGATGTTTCATTAGCCCAATCAATGCCCCCAAAAAAGAGCACAACTTTTCTCTTAGAGAGCCGCTGTGTATAGCTTGGAATATGCTTTCTGCTTTCACGAAACTCATCTCTCAGCAACGCATATTTAGGGCCACAAAGGCGCTTAGTATAACTGGGAAGGTAAGCATCATAACGACTGTTACCTAAAGAATAATAATTCTGATCAAGTAACATGTTTACATCATGAACTCTATCAGCCAAGTCGTCGATTTGAAGAATACGGCAAGATAGTGGTCTCAAAGCCACCTGAAAGCGCTCATCTAACGCATAGTGATCAATTACCAACCAGTCCAACTTTGTTTGAGTTAGACCAGATAGATAATCAGACACGACATCTTGTACTTGTGCAATCTCAGTTTGATAAGGAACTTCCAACCAATTACCATGAGCACAATGCGTATTGTGAGTATCCTCTCCGTCCGGCTCAGGTAAACTAATAACATTGAAACTCTCTTCAATGAAATTAATTAAGTTTCCTCCCAATTTTCGACAGATGAAAACGACTTGATGTCCATTGCTCTCTAACTTACGTGCAAGTGTGAGCATTCTGAATGAATGCCCCGTACCCATCTTGAACGACGCATCAACGCGAATACCAATAAGCACCTATCTAACCTTTTAATGCTTGAGAAAGTAATAGAGCAAAATCCCAATCCTCGGGGGTATCAAGATCAACAACTCGTTTTCTAGAGATAGGGTATGCGATTGCTTTATCTGAAAACATAGGGGTCTTTTGACGATAAGCGCTTGGTTTACCCCAATAAAATTGCCCTACATCATGATACCCGACCTCAAGATCCTGAGAGCGGGTGTTGAAATGTTCTGGTTGGAACATCTCAACACGTTGTCCTTGAATCAACTTTACGCCTCTTTGTATTGGGAATGGAAACTCACACACAGGGAAGCAGTAATCAGCAGAGGGTGACTCTAGTAGCAACTTGTAGGTATTGCGTATGTCGTTGACATCGATAAAGGGTGCGGTTGCGTATATACAACACAGATACTCAATCGACTGCGACTTTTCTTCGTACCAATCAATAGAATGCAACAGAACGTCTGCTGTCGTAGCAAAATCATCCGAAACGTCTGCTGGACGCATAAACGGTACTTCTGCGCCATACTGTTCTGCGACTTCAGCAATTTCAGCGTCATCCGTTGATACGATGACCTTATCAAAGCATCCAGATGCCAATGCTGCTTCTATAGAGTACGCAATGATCGGCTTTCCGTTAAAGTCTTTAATATTTTTTCGCGGGATGCGTTTACTCCCCCCACGAGCTGGAATAATCGCTATTTTCATTACGCACCTTTTAGAATATCAGTTAATACGTCGACAACCATATTCTGTTGAGCTTCCGTCATACCGTGGAACATCGGCAGAGAAATCGCTTCGCGATAGTACTGTTCGGATTCAGGGAACTCCCCTTCAGTGAAACCTAAGTCTTGATAATACGGCTGGGTATGTACTGGGATATAATGCAAATTCACACCGATACCACGCTCACGTAGCGCATCAAAGACCTGTTGATGAGTAAGTGAAATATCATCTAGTTTCAAACGAATCACGAACAAATGTAACCCTGAGTATGTATCAGGAAGCTGATAAGGCAAGATAACCGGTAGATTGTCCAACTTAGTATAATAGCCTCGTGCTAACTCATGACGAGCAGAGACAAACTCATTCAAGCGCTTCATTTGGTTTACACCCAATGCTGCTTGCAGCTCTGTCATGCGATAATTAAATCCAAGGTCTATTTGCTGGTAATACCAACCACCATGAGACTCACCACGCATCAACTCTGGATCACGCGTAATACCGTGACTACGCAGCAGAGCCATTTTATCAGCAAGTTCTTTATTATTGGTCAGTGCCGCGCCACCTTCAGCAGTTGTCACAATTTTTACTGGGTGAAAACTAAACACCGTAATGTCTGAATATTCGCAATTCCCTATCGGCTGGTCTTGATATCGGCCACCAATCGCATGTGATGCATCTTCGATGACTCTAAAACCATACTCTTTAGCTAACTTACCTATGGCTGCCATATCACACGGCTGCCCACATAAGTGTACTGGCACGACGACTTTGGGCAGCTTACCGTCAACTTTTGCTTTAATAAGCTTCTCTTCAAGGCGTTTAGGACACATGTTGTACGTGTTTGGGTCAACGTCGACAAAGTCGACTTTTGCACCACAGTACAAACCACAGTTTGCTGATGCCACAAAAGTGACCGGAGATGTCCACAACCAGTCACCTTGCCCCAAACCTAGCGCGAGACAAGCAATATGCAATGCCGAAGTAGCACTGTTCACTGCCAATGCATAGCTCGCGCCAGTATGTTCAATCAGCGCATTCTCGAACGCAGGAACCTGAGGCCCCTGCGTCAAAAAATCCGATTTTAAAACGTCTAACACACTGTCAATATCTTGCTGGTTAATATCTTGTTTACCGTAAGGGATCACTTTTCATCTCACACTGTAAAATTTGGATCAACGTGCTCTTTAATGAGCTCACGTAAACCTTCAATGGTTTCCCACTCAGTATTCGTGCCTGAGTTATATTTAAAGCCAAACGGTACTTTTTCTGCTTTGTGATGGCCTAGGTACTCAGCCTCGGTGTACGTAAATGACACTGAAGGTAAAATTGCGTAGTACTTGCCCAGATCGATCGTATTCAAAGAGTCCGTATCAGTGATCATTTCTTCATGCAGTTTCTCACCAGGGCGAATACCGACAACTTTAGTTTTTATTCCAGGAGCGACAGCCTCCGCAATATCAAGAATCTTGTAAGACGGTATCTTAGGAACAAAGATTTCACCACCTAAGTGGTTTTCAAGAGCGTACATCACCATGTTCACGCCATCTTGCAAAGAAATGTTAAAACGAGTCATCTCTTCATGGGTAATTGGCAGCACACCTTCTTCTTTTTTCTTCATGAAGAATGGAATCACTGAACCTCGTGAACCCATCACATTACCGTAACGAACCACACTAAAACGAATATCTTTTGAACCTTTAATATTGTTCGCAGCGGCAAACAGCTTATCTGAAGCCAGTTTTGTTGCCCCGTACAGATTGATTGGTGCACAAGCTTTATCAGTCGAAAGTGCTACAACATCTTTGACACCACACTTTAATGCAGCATTAATTACATTTTCTGCACCATCGACATTCGTTCGGATACATTCTGTCGGGTTATATTCCGCAGTATCTACTTGCTTGATCGCTGCCGCATGAATGATGACATCAACACCTTCACACGCCTGTATCATGCGCTCACGATCGCGAACATCACCAATAAAAAAACGTAATTGAGGGAAATCCTTATGGGGATATTGTTGCTTGATCTCAAATTGCTTCAATTCATCACGCGAAAAAATGATGATTTTCTTTACGTCCTGGTAACGCTCAAGAATGGTTTTGATGAATTGTTTACCAAATGACCCTGTGCCACCGGTAATTAGTACTGATTTGTTATTTAGCATACTCAACTACTCTAATGTATTTCTTTTAATTCTATGTCTTCTGACTTAGAAACTTAAATTCAAAAATTATATCTAGCTATTTTATCTGACTAGCAAATTTTCAAAAAATTCCAGGTGCTTTTTCACTGTCACTCGTGAACTAAAGCTTTCATCTAGGCGCTTCTTAGCAGCTTCACTCATGGCTGTGCACTTGGCCTTGTCTTGTGCAAGCTTATCCATAGCCTCACCCAACGCTTTAGCGTCACCAGTTGGAACAATATAGCCAGTCTCGCCATCGACAACGAGTTCAGGAGCACCGCCAGTGGTCGTAACGACTGACGTTGTGCCATTAGCCATTGCTTCGACAATGGTGCGTGGCAATCCTTCTCCGCTGATCGATGGTTGAACTTGAAAGTCTGCCATACACATAATTGAAGGGATATCAGTTCGATGACCAATGTAATGAATTCGCTCACTCATCGGGCTCGCTTTCATCTCATCAAAATAAGGCTCATAACCACTACCCGCTAAGATCAAGTGGAAGTTGGGTGCCGAAATGTATTTGGTCGCTTCAAGCAGAACGGAAATACCTTTACTTGGCCTTACGTGCGCCGCGGTAATCGCAACTATATCTTCTTCACTCAATCCAAATTCAGAACGCTCAGTTGGTGGTACCTTGTACCAATCCAATTCATGCCCTTTGTATATGGTAACAACGTTATCTTTGTTCTTCCAAACACGCTTCACTACATCCTGTCGCACTGCTTCAGACACACACACAATGCCATCAACACGAGGATGGAGCTGAGTTAAGTAAGCGCTTGGGTCATGTCGATACAGCCCGCCAGTAGTTCCTCGATAAACAACCAACTTAACGTCAAAACCAATACATGCAAATGCTGCATTGGGGATTGTCTTAGAGTTAAAAGCATAGCAGATGTCATAATTGTGCGTTTTTAACTCATGACGGATCTTTTTAATGGTATCAAAACAGATTTTACGTTTCGGATAGCCATCGACCACTCGGATACCGTGTTCTTCTAGCTTCGATACGTGCTCAGATTCTCCCTGGGTCATGATCGTCACTTGATGGCCTTGACGAGCTAGCTCGATAAAAATCGCAGCTTCTGGGCGTAAGCTGTTCCATGCATGTAAGTAAGATGCACAAACTAAAATCTTCATCTATCGGTTCCTATTTAGTCTTCTGAGCAATTTTCAATAATCCACAAGCCAACGTGTTTGTTAAAATTCACTTGTGCATAGGTCATTGCCACAATAAATCCGACACTACCATCTAAAAAGCCACGACGAATGACATAGATTAAAAGGAACGTCCAAATAGCACGTAACAATGCTACCAGTAAACCTGAGCTCTTCTTTCCTTTTCGATGATACTTCTGAGAACCGAGCCACGCATACTTTGCAGCTTTATCCAAGCCATGCCCATAATCACGATGAGTATAATGGAGCAAATAGCCTTTCAGAATACCAGTCGTTCCTTGAACCGGTACAACGGTTTCGTGCACTTCATCCAACGTATATCGAGAGCCCTCTCTTCTGAAGAGCCTTAACACGGCACGAGCACTTCGACCGTACTTAAGCGTTGTTCCATAGAGCGTCACTCCCCAAGGAAGTTTATAAGCGGTATGTTTAATTTGCTCTTGTTTTAACAACTCTACAAGAGCCTTGCTCATTTCAGGATCTAAAGCTTCATCTGCATCGATTGACAACACCCAATCACATGTCGCTTTATCTAGCGCCCGTTGCTTTTGCTTACCAAAACCTGGCCAATCTGTGATGGTCACATTGTCTGTGTATTTTTGGCATATCTCAACGGTTGCGTCTGTTGAACCGCTGTCTAATACAATAATTTCATCAGCAATATCCACCACCGACTTTAAACATTCTTCAACACGATCTTCTTCATTTTTTGTAATTAAAATAACGGATAGTGAATGCTTTCTCATAACTGTTCTCTTTCGATAGTTTAAAACTTCCAGTGCCCCAGCACTTTCCTCATTTTATATTGTCTTAGTAAGTTAAGCGGCTTTCTCTTCAAATGTGAGGTACCTTTATCGATCAAATCGTTAGTTACACCTAATACTCTTAGGCTAGACTCTCCATCATTATACGGATGAATAAACTGACAGTATGCCTCCACCTCATCCATTAAATTGCTTGGTCGCGACAACGCCAACTCTAAAGCCCCTTCAACTTCACGTTTGTCCTGAATATTTAACAAATGAGGCTTAGGGCTTTGATTCTTAAAACTCACAACGGGTTTGTGTTGAAGTAAAAACATTAACAGAACTGAAGAAGTATCACACAACATAACATCAGCCGCTTGTAGCAACGGAACAACGTTATCAGTTTCCACAAATGTTAGATGCTCACTCTGAAGAGACTTGTACATTTCAACAATTTCTGTCGACATTTTAGGGTGGAATTGTACTAACCAACGCCACTTACCGCTTTGTGACATTCGTTTTACTTCTTCGTACAGATGAGGTGCACAAGTAAGATTGCGTGAAAACGTCGAGCACATTAAAACAACAGGGCGAGAATCATCATTATTTAAGTATGGATTTTCATTATGTTGCGAAAACAATGGGTCTAACATTGGCCAGCCAGTTTCTTCAACATCAAAAAAGCCATGCTTCGCTTTTAGCTCCAAAAATGGTGCAGTTGTTTGAGGGCCTTGAGTACAATACATATCAAAGCACCCTCGAATTTCAAAATGGTCTTCTCTGCCACGTCGATTGAGCTTTCCTGAATTAAAACCATGGAAAACCCCAACTTTAACGCCGGGGATAAAATTAGGGACGACGTTACCAGGTACAAATACAGCATCAGGGTTCCATTGGTTCACCTCGGCTATACTGTTTAATTGAACCTCGTCATGTAATAGAAACCGATCATCAACTTCGCTCCCCTCTAAGAACCAACGCACCTCCCCTTGATGTTCCAATATAACTTTTTGTAACGGGCGCAAGATTGCATATGAATAGTTTTGTGATATGTACATCAAATAACGACGTTTTTGGCAATTCACAGTTTATCCCTTTAATGCATGTTTTCTAGAGTCTCATTCTAACTTAAGATAGAGTTAATCTACGATGTTTCTTCGTTTTACTCTCAAAGTTTTTATATTTTTATGCTTATACGACTTATATACACTCTTATGTTGTCATTAGCCTCACCACTGCTCCTCTATGGGCTCTATAAAAGCAAACCCGGCAAACCAAGTTTCGGTAAGCGCTGGAAAGAGCATTTCGGTATTACGCCGCAAACCCAAGGTAAAAAACCTATCTGGATTCATGCGGTGTCGGTAGGTGAATCTATTGCTGCGATACCTATTATCAAGCAATTGAAGCAGCGAGACCCAAATCAAGCCATCATCGTTACCACGACAACCAGCACAGGAGCAGAGCAAATAGACAAACTTGGTGGTTTGGTCGAGCATCGCTACATGCCGATTGATTTTTCTTGGTGTGTACGAGGCTTCCTTAAATCAGTAAAACCAAAGCAAATGTTGATCATGGAAACAGAGCTTTGGCCAAACACGCTGCATTGCGTCGCGAAAGCTGGGATTCCTATTTCAGTACTCAACGCTCGTCTATCTGAACGTTCATGCCAGCGCTATGCCAAATTCCAACCCGTGTTTGACCTTCTAGCTAATAACCTTTCTCAGGTACTCTGCCAATACCCTAGTGATGCGGAGCGTTTTGTTAGGCTAGGCCTAGATAAAGCATCTGTGCATGTGACGGGCTCTATCAAGTTTGATATTGAAGTCTCTGCTGAACAAGTTGAAAAAGGCAAAGTATTAAGGGCACAATTTGGCTTTGAACGCGCTGTCTGGATTGCTGCTAGCACTCATCAAGGTGAAGACGACATTGTTTTAGATGCTCATAAGCAACTTCTAAAAGACAATCCGAATGCGCTACTGATCATCGTGCCTCGACACCCCGAGCGATTCAACCAAGTGACAGAGCTCGCTAAGCAGCACGGCTTCAACACAGTCACTCGAACGAGTCAGCAAGCATTAACATCTGATGTTGAAGTCTATATAGCTGATACCATGGGCGAAATGTTGGTACTACTCGGCGGCGCTGATGCCTGTTTTATGGGCGGAAGTCTTATTGGAGATAAAGTTGGAGGGCATAATCTGCTAGAACCAGCAGCTTTACAGCTACCCTTACTGAATGGCCCTAGCTACTTTAATTTTAGCGAGATCACCGACAAACTGCTTGAAGCTCAAGCTGTCACTATTTGCCAAAACAGCAATGAAATTGCAGGCCAACTCAAAAAGCTGTTCACACAACCTAACTTACGTAAAGATAAAGGCTTAGCGGCTTATCAAGTGGTTGAGCAGAATCGAGGGGCGTTGGGTAACACCTTACAATACATTAGTGGCTAACAACCATTCGATTTCGTTAGCCTTGGTAGCCTGTTAAAAGAGGCTCCCAATCCGACTCTTGCCATTGAATCTGGCGCTTGTTTACTTCTTTTAGAAATGAGCGCTTTAAGCGATTCAAGTTACCTTCTTTCCAGTCATCACCCGCTTGTTGACCGCACTTGTCAAAGTCAATAATCCACACCTTTTGTGAATCATCAAGCAGGATGTTATGAATGTTGAGATCAGTGTGATTAACGCCAGCATCATGCATTTTACGTATCTCTTGACCAATTTTTTGATAAATGTCCGCACCTATCGGATTAGCTACCAAGACATCAACCAGATCTTTCGCATTGGGGATTCGCTCCGACATCAGATCTGCACGATAAAAGAATCCGCTTTTGGTCGCCCTCGCAGCAATCGGCTTGGGTACATTCACACCGGCATTAGCCAATACATTAAGAACATTAAGCTCCATCGCGCAGCGCGTGCTTTCCCAATCAGAAAATCGATATTGGTCTTCAACGAGTTTGCCAAATAGCCCACCACGTCGATAGTGACGCAACGCAGCTTGCAGTCCATCAAGCTGAATAAACCAGGTGGTGCCACGACCCTGTGCACTCCCTGAAATAGCCTCACGTTGCTGCCAGTATTCTGCCTCAAAGATCTGAACCATCTCACTCACCGGCACTTGAGCCAGAAGTTCAGAGTCATACCAAATTGTTTGGTTCTTAGTGTTAATCGTTTCCATCTATGAGGCCTTTGGGTCGCTTTTAGTCATTGCTATTTTACAACTAATGCGAGTATCTGCATAATTCTGATGTTATTCACTTTCTCGGACTCTTTATGTCACTGTTCTCAACTGCACCTCAATCTCTTTGCATACTTCGCCTCTCTGCGATTGGCGATGTTTGTCATGCTATTTCTGTGGTTCAAGCCATCCAGAAGCAGTGGCCTGAAACGAAAATAACTTGGATAACTGGAAAAATAGAGGCCATGCTTATCGGCGACCTGCCAGATATTGAAGTCGTTGTTTTCGATAAGAAACAAGGCTTCAAAGGGATGCGTGAATTATGGCGTCAACTATCTGACCGCAAATTTGATGCGCTGCTACACATGCAAGCCGCACTCAGAGCCAGCGTACTTTCCTGGGGAATAAAGGCGAAATGTAAGGTAGGATTTGGCAAAAACCGCACTCGTGAAATGCAATCACTCTTTACTAATCGCCACCTGCCTATTTCAGATAAGTTTCATGTGTTAGATAACTTTGCCGAGTTTGCTCGCTACATTGGTGTACCCTTCGATAAACCTCAATGGGATATTCCTTTAACACCGGAAGACGAACAACTAGCCATCGACACTACGGCTGGGAAACAAACCTTGGTTATATCTCCTGCAGCAAGCAAAGATTCACGTAATTGGTTAACTGAACGATATGCCGCTATTGCCGATTATGCAGTAGAAAAAGGGATGCAAGTGGTACTCTGTGGCTCTCCAGCTCCACGAGAAGTAAACCTTGGTAAAGACATCGAAGCGCTATGCCAATCTCCTGTCATCAATTTAATTGGCAAAACTAACCTAAAGCAACTCACCGCTGTACTCAAGCATGCGACCATGGTAATCGCACCAGATACCGGCCCAGCACACCTAGCAACAACACAATCAACACCTGTTATCGGGTTATACGCACACAGTGATCCTCGAAGAACAGGGCCCTATAATGACCTTGATATTGTGGTCAGTGTTTATCAACAGCACGTAGAAGCGCAACAAGGGAAACCGGTTAAAGACCTTCCATGGGGAACTCGAGCAAAAGGCGATGATTTAATGAAAGACATCACGCTCGACATGGTAAAGCAGACTCTCGACAAAGCCTTAAACTCAATTAAAACACCAAGCAAGGACAGCTAATATGACCACACACGTTATCTACCCAGGCACTTTCGATCCGGTAACCAATGGTCACCTCGATATTATTGTCCGAGCTGCAAGCATGTTTAATCATATCACGGTGGGAGTAGCCGCGAGCCCAAGCAAAAAGACCATGTTTAAGCTAGATGAACGAGTCGAGCTGTTGCGTGATGCCGTGTCTCACTTGCCTAATGTATCTGTTGAAGGCTTTTCTGGGTTACTTGTCGACTTTGCCAAAGAACAGAAAGCTGACGTATTGGTGCGGGGCTTAAGAACAACCATGGACTTTGAGTACGAGTTCGGTCTCACTAGCATGTATCGCAAGCTCCTACCCGGTCTTGAAAGCGTTTTTCTAACGCCTTCGGAAGAGTATGCTTTCTTATCTTCAACGATCGTTCGTGAAGTCGCGATCCACGGTGGGGACATAAGTCAGTTTGTGCCACAGAAAGTTGCAGATGAAATCAAACTGAAAACAGTGAAATAAGCCTGTGTAAAAAAATAGCGCTCATTGAGCGCTATTTTTTATTAGAAGAATTAAGATTTACAAAGAGTAGTAAGCTTTATACCAATCCGCGAATGCTTTGGCGCCTTCTTGGATTTTAACTTGAGGCTTATAGCCTACTGCTTGAAACAGATCTTCAGTATCGGCGTAAGTTGCGTACACATCACCTGGTTGTATTGGCATGAAGTTCTTCTTCGCTTCGATGCCTAAAGCCGTTTCCAATGCTTCAACGTAATCCATCAATTTAACTGGGCTACCATGACCTATGTTGAACACACGGTATGGTGCAGAGCTGGTCGCCGGTGATCCTTGCTCTACCGTCCAATCTGGCTGTTTTGCTGGAATTCGATCTTGTACACGAATAATGCCTTCAACGATATCATCGATATAAGTGAAGTCGCGCATCATGTCGCCGTTGTTGTAAATGTCGATCTCTTTGCCCGCCACAATTAAGTTCGCAAACTTAAACATCGCCATATCTGGGCGGCTCCAAGGACCGTACACCGTAAAGAAGCGTAGACCGGTTGTCGGTACATCGTACAGATGAGAATAGGTATGTGCCATTAGCTCATTCGACTTCTTAGTCGCTGCGTACAATGAAATCGGGTGGTCAACGCTGTCTGCCGTGTGGAATGGCATTTTCTGGTTCAAGCCATATACCGAGCTTGATGAAGCATAAACTAAGTGTTCGACCTTGTTATGGCGACAGCCTTCCAAAATCGCTAAGTGACCAACAAGGTTGCTGTCGGCATAAGCCATTGGATTATCGATTGAATAACGAACGCCAGCTTGCGCCGCTAAGTGAATCACACGGTCAAATTTTTGCTGTGCGAAAAGCTCAGCGATACCTTCTCTATCAGCGAGATCAAGCTCGATAAAGGTAAGGTTTTCATGTCCGATACGCTTGAGGCGATCATGTTTCAAAGAGACTTCGTAGTAGTCATTTAGGTTATCAATACCAATAACCTCATGCCCTGCCGCACATAGTCGCTCCGACACTGCAGAGCCAATAAAACCAGCAACGCCAGTTACCAAATATTTCATTCTACTATTCTCAATTCATATAATTAGTACAATTGTAGCCACTCGCTAGTCTATCGACTAGCAATAAAAAGTGAACACGCGTTCAGATTTTCTATACTTGGCACTCGTCGCAATAAAACGTATTACGCTGACCGATTTTGAGCTCTTGAATCAGCGCTTCGCAGCTTGGGCACTTTTCACCTGCTTTACCATACACTTGCAGCTCTTGCGCAAAGTAACCTGGTTTACCGTCAGCCTGAGAGAAATCTTTCAGCGTCGTGCCACCTTGCTTGATAGCCGTCGCGAGCACTTGTTTGATCTCATCGGTTAACAAGATCCATTCGGCTTTGGTTACTTTGTTTGCTGCTCGTAACGGGTGAATTTTTGCAGAGAACAAGGCTTCATTAGCGTAGATATTCCCGACACCGACCACCACTTTGTTATCCATGATGAACTGCTTTACCGCGACTTTACGCTTTTCTGCTTTTTCAGCGATATAGTCAGCGTTAAAGTCATCCGTTAACGGCTCAGGGCCAGAGCCAAGCAACACAGCGTGGACTTCATCAGGTGCTGACCACAACCAAGCACCAAAACGACGCGGATCGTTATAGCGCAGTACTTTGCCGTTAGTGAGCTTGAGATCCACGTGATCGTGCTTTGCTGCCGGGAAATCGGCATCTAATACGCGCAGTGATCCCGACATTCCAAGATGAACAATTGCAGTTCCTGTATCAGTTTCAATCAACAGATACTTAGCACGACGTGAGATCGCACGAATCACCTGCCCTTCTAGCTTTTTAAGCTCTTGTGGGATATCCCAGCGCAGCTTTGGCGTACGAAAGGTCAGTTTCTTAATGGTCTCGCCGACTAAATGAGGTGAGATCCCCATGCGGCTTACTTCGACTTCGGGTAATTCAGGCATAATCTAATCGTCCGATTTTAGGGATTCTCTGAGCTAAGATTTGGAAACAGGTAGCTCTCTTCAATAGACACCGCCAACCACTGACCATTCCAGTTTTTTAGTAACCAAAACTCAGGCAGCTGATAGTAAGTAACGCGTTGAGGCTCTTCTTGGTCTTGATACCACACTTCTATGGTATGCGGAGTGCTGAGCTGAGAAGCAAGGTTAGTATAGGTTTGCGAGTCAACCTTGGTGCCAACAAGCTGTTGCCAGCGTTGAACGCGTTCTTGAGCACTAATGTTTTGCTCTGGGGCAAAGCCTTTCAATTGATAGCCCCACTGATCACCTTCGAGCACCAATGACCACTTCGCAAAGTATAACGCTTGCAGCTCGGCTCTAGGATTTAACAGGTGGGGGTAAGCGCTACTAACCTGTTGCTCAGGTTCTGGCTCGATAAGATACGCTTTGATCAAAGTAGGAAGGTTGAGTACCCCAATAAAAGCGATCACGCTTAACATGAGTATGTTGTTCCACCTACGTCCACGATATCTCATCTGATTCTGCCATCTAACCTATTGAGTCTTCAGTATATCGTGAAAGTGGCGATACTTTCTATGTTGCTATTTGTACTGGCTAGATCCTTATAAAGATTAAAAGATACGTGGAGGCATCAAATTTTAGGTATAAAAAAACCCAGCGATTAAGCTGGGTTTTTCAATTCTTTCTTCTACTAAAGAAGAGCCAAAAAAGCATCAATTACTTGATTTTCGCTTCTTTGTACATAACGTGTTGGCGAACTACTGGATCAAACTTTTTGATCTCAAATTTGCCTGGCATGTTACGCTTGTTCTTATCAGTTGTGTAGAAGTGACCAGTACCTGCAGAAGATACTAGACGAATTTTCTCACGAATGCCTTTAGCCATTGCTTAATTCCTCTTAAACGTTTTCGCCACGTGCACGAATATCAACAAGAACAGCATCGATGCCTTTCTTATCAATGATACGCATGCCTTTAGCAGTTAGACGTAGTTTAACAAAACGTTTTTCGCTCTCTACCCAGAAACGATGAGTTTGTAGGTTCGGCAGAAAACGGCGCTTAGTAGCATTGCGTGCGTGTGAACGGTTGTTACCCGTTACTGGACGCTTACCAGTTACTTGGCATACTCGGGACATGAATGTCTTCTCCAATCGTTTCAGCTCGATATCAACCTTGGTGGCCGAACCTCTCTATCAATAAAAATAGAAGGTAAAAACCGTTATGGAAAATCCATACAAGGCTATCAAAGGTCGCGCATTATACTAACTTGACACGCATTGCTCAAGACCCGAACAGATCCTTTTTGCGGATTTCGTGATCTTTTTTTGTGCAGCGCAGCTTGCTTGAGTAATCAGAGCTGATTTTAGGTCTAAAAATGTGGGCGGAATGATAGCAGATTTAACGTAGTTAACAACCTAAAATGTGATTCAAATCCATCCGCGCTCAGCAAAAGAGACAACTTCACCATCTCCGACCACAAAATGGTCGAGAATTCGAATATCCACCAGCGCCAAAGCGTCGGTCAATCGACGGGTTATTCGCCTGTCCGCTTGGCTTGGCTCTGCAATACCCGAGGGGTGGTTATGCGCCAAAATGAGAGCGGCTGCATTATGGTGAAGCGCCCGCTTAACGACCTCTCTGGGGTAAACCGATGCAGCATCAATCGTCCCCTCAAACATCACTTCATCCTTTATTACCCTATTTTGATTATCAAGAAACAATATATAGAAGGCTTCTCGCTGGCGGTCGCGCAACATACTCGACAGATATAGCTTAGTATGACTCGGGCTAGTCAATGCGTCACCTCGAGATAAGGTCTCCGCGAGGTAACGCTGCGTCATCTCTAATACGGCTTGTAATTGAACATACTTCGCTTGTCCCATCCCTTTATGAGCACAGAACTCAGCTTGTGTTGCTGAGAAAAGGTGCCTGAGTGAACCGAAGTCTTTGAGCAGCTTGTCTGCCAGCTCTAGTACGTTCATTCCTTGCGTGCCAGTTCGAAGAAAGATGGCCAGCAGCTCTGCATCACTCAAAGAGTCTGGCCCTCGAGTCAGTAGTTTCTCTCTTGGCATCGATTCTGCGGGCATTTTATTTATCGGCATAGAAGAGCAAATCCATTGCTTATGAACATAACCCATCAGCGTAACCAGCGAGTATCCAGAGATCCTTTAATAGAGATAAAGTCAGCCGAGCCACCAGCAAAACCGTGTAATTGATAAGTTTGATAACGCCAATTTGATGAGCGTCAAGTCTGTTCAAGTTCTGCTTCTAGGCACTCATCCTTTGTTCTGATATCGTAAGTCGCAGAAAAATTAAGGAACAGAATCATGCAAACACAGGTTAATCCACTGAGTAACGCTGACCAACCAGGCCTAGCAGGGAAAAAAATTCTTCTTGGTATTAGTGGTGGTATCGCTGCTTACAAATGTGCCGAGCTAACTCGACGCTTGGTTGAACGTGGGGCACAAGTGCAGGTCGTCATGACCAATGCAGCTAAGGAGTTCATCACTCCACTGACTATGCAAGCGGTCTCGGGAAGGCCAGTGTCCGATAGTTTGCTTGATCCTGCTGCTGAAGCTTCAATGGGTCACATCGAACTCGCAAAATGGGCTGACTTAGTATTGTTAGCACCGGCGACTGCCGATCTTATTGCACGTATGACTGCAGGCATGGGCAACGACCTACTGACCACTTTAGTTTTAGCGACCGATGCGCCAGTTGCGGTATCGCCAGCAATGAACCAACAAATGTACAGCCACCCCGCCACTCAAGAGAACATCGCGACACTAAAACGTCGTGGTTGTGAGGTTTGGGGGCCAGCGTCTGGCGAACAAGCATGTGGTGATGTTGGTATGGGCCGCATGTTAGAGCCAATGCAGCTTGTACACTGCTGTGAAGACTTCTTCCAACCTAAACCACTTGCAGGTCGCTCTGTGCTTATCACTGCAGGACCAACTCGTGAAGCCATTGACCCTGTGCGTTACATCACCAACCATAGCTCAGGCAAAATGGGCTATGCGCTAGCTGAAGCCGCAGCTAAGCAAGGTGCAACGGTCACGTTAGTGAGTGGGCCTGTGTCACTCGCTACGCCAGACAAAGTGACTCGCGTCGATGTCGATAGTGCTCAACAGATGTTTGATGTCGTTACTGCTCACGCCGCTCAACACGATGTTTTCATCAGCTGTGCTGCAGTTGCCGATTACCGCCCACAGACCATTGCAGACCAGAAACTTAAAAAAGTAGATGGCAAAGA
Source organism: Vibrio sp. HI00D65 (assembly GCF_001635455.1). Classification (GTDB taxonomy): domain Bacteria; phylum Pseudomonadota; class Gammaproteobacteria; order Enterobacterales; family Vibrionaceae; genus Vibrio. The sequence goes on along the minus strand of NZ_LWEH01000613.1, from coordinate 115,822 downwards.
TGACATGACTATTCACATGGTGAAAAACCCAGATATCGTCGCTTCTGTCGCAGCAATGACAGAAGGTCGTCCATTTACAGTAGGGTTTGCGGCTGAAACGCAAGATGTTGAGAAATATGCTCGCGGTAAGCTAGAGCGAAAGAACCTCGATATGATTTGCGCTAATGATGTATCTGTTGAAGGCCAAGGCTTCAATAGTAGCAGTAACGAATTGCACCTTTATTGGAAAGGTGGCGATAAGTCTCTGCCACTGGATAGCAAAGGCGCGCTTGGCTTCCAGATCCTTGAGCAGATCCAACTATTGCTAGAAAAGCATCACTAACTCACTGATTAGAGCAATATTGTCGGATAAATAGACAATTTTGAGCTGACAATCTGCTGACACCTCTCGATTCTGTTGACCTAGGGCTTACAAAACTAGGAAACAGAATTGAATGGTGTTTATAATCCTTCTTCACTCAATCCTCATCTTTAGGAAAGGAAGTAAATAGATGGCTGGTACTCGAAAATCAAACCGTCGTGAAGAAATCCTACAAGCTCTCGCACAAATGTTGGAATCGACCGAAGGTGCTTCCCGTATCACGACGGTAAAATTAGCCAAGCAAGTTGGCGTTTCTGAAGCTGCACTTTACCGCCACTTCCCTAGCAAAGCTCGCATGTTCGAAGGTCTTATCGAGTTTATTGAAGAAGCTTTGATGTCTCGAATCAACCGCATTCTGGATGAGGAGAAAGACACGCTAGAGCGTATACGCCTAGTACTGCAACTGATCTTAGTTTTCTCAGAACGTAACCCAGGCCTGACTCGAATTTTATCTGGCCATGCTCTAATGTTTGAAAACGAGCGCCTACGTGACCGCATCAATCAACTGTTCGAACGCATTGAGACTCAACTTCGCCAAATTCTGCGCGAGAGAAAGCTTCGTGAAGGGAAGTCATTCCCCGTTGATGAGAAAATCTTAGCGGCACAATTGCTCGGCCAAGTTGAAGGCAGTCTGAATCGATTCGTACGTTCTGACTTCAAATATCAACCGACAGAAAACTTCGATGCTTATTGGGCACTACTCAGCGCTCAAATTAAGTAGCAATCCAACTTTAAGTGATGGTTATGACAAAAACTTCTCCGACAAGTAGCACTGCACAACACGTTATTACTAAGCCACCTTTTACCTTAGCACTGCTTCACCCTAAATATTGGGGAGTATGGTTCGGCTTTGGGCTGTTGGCACTTATTGTTAACGTTCTCCCTTACCGCCTGTTATTACTGTTAGGCCGTTCATTGGGCACTTTAGGCGCCCGCTATGGTAAAAAGCGCGTCGCAGTTGCCACTCGTAATTTAGAGCTCGCTTTCCCAGATAAGCCAGCAGATGAAGTCGCGGCTATGGTAAGCGAGAACTTTAAGAATACGGGTATGGCGCTGATCGAAACCGGCATTACTTGGTTCTGGCCAACATGGCGCTTTAAACGAATCTTAGTCGACAAAGACACTCAGATGCTGCGTACGCACAAAGCCAATGGCAAAGGTGTTCTTCTAAGCTGTGTGCATGCCTTGAACTTGGAGATCACCGCGCGAGCAATGGCTGTGCTGGGTATTCCTGGGTTAGGGGTGTATCGCCCACACAATAACCCAGCTTATGAGTTCATTCAGTACCGCGGTCGTACCCAAAACGGCAACCGCCTCATTCACCGTAAAGATGTGAAGCGCATGATCCGAATCTTGCGTCAGGGTGAGATCCTTTTCTACCTACCAGATCATGATTACGGGCGTAATAAAGCGGCATTTGTGCCTTTCTTCGCCGTGCCTGATGCATGTACGACGACTGGTACTAGTATTCTGGCTTACACTAGCCGCTGCGCGATTGTTCCAGGCTCTGGTTTTAGAAACGACAACGGCAAATATGAAATCATGGCCGATGAGTCCATCGAAGATAACTACCCGCAAAAAGATGAGAAAGCGGCTGCCGCTTACATGAATAGCTATCTAGAGAAAATCATCTTACGCGCGCCAGAGCAGTGGATGTGGCTGCACAAGCGTTTCAAAACCATGGAAGACCCAGAGGCTGAACGCGGCATTCGTTATAAGTAGAGTAGCCGCTATAAGTAATATTCTGAACCAAAAGAAAAGGGGCTGATGATTCATCAGCCCCTTGTGCATTCTATAGCTATAACAAATTGTATTAGATGCCGTACTGAGCGCGGTACGCTTTCACTGCTTCAAGGTGCGCTGCATCAGTCCCCTTCTCTTCAAGGAAAGTCACTAGGTCAGTCAGGCTAACGATAGAGATAATCGCACAGCCAAAGTCACGTTCTACTTCTTGAATCGCAGAGAGCTCGCCTTTACCTTTCTCTTGGCGGTCAATCGCAACAAGAACGCCCGCTAGATCGGCACCATTCGCTTGGATAATTTCCATCGATTCACGAATTGCAGTACCTGCAGTGATTACGTCGTCCACCAGCATGATACGACCTTCCAGTGCGCTACCGACTAGGTTGCCGCCTTCACCGTGGTCTTTCGCTTCTTTACGGTTGAAGCAGTAAGGCGTATCTACATCGTGGTGATCGGCCAGTGCAACAGCTGTTGTCGTTGCGATTGGAATACCCTTGTATGCAGGGCCAAACAGTACATCAAATTCAATACCAGAATCCACCAATGCTGCTGCGTAGAAACGACCCAAGCGCGCTAGGTCACGGCCTGTGTTAAACAATCCAGCATTGAAGAAGTAAGGGCTCTTACGGCCAGACTTTAAAGTAAACTCACCAAACTTAAGTACTTCTTTCTCTAGTGCAAATTCAATAAATTCACGTTGATATGCTTTCATGCTCATCCTCTATGTTTACTCAATAAAACTTAACTTACGCTCTGTACCACCCTCTCAGGTTTTACAGACAAAAAAATAGCCCCCAAATTGGGAGCTATTAAAATTGATTATTCTGCCAACGCCGATTTCTGCGCTTCAACAATATCGGCAATGCCCTTATTCGCCAAGGCTAAAAGCTTCATCAGCTCTTCGTGGCTGAACGGTTCGCCTTCCGCAGTACCTTGAATCTCAATCATTTTACCGTCTTCCGTCATTACAACGTTCATATCGGTATCGGCTGCTGAGTCTTCAACATACTCAAGGTCACACAGTGCTTCTGCACCAACGATACCCACTGAAACTGCCGCTACGTGGCCTTTCATTGGGTTCTTTTTCAGTTTACCGCTGTCTAGTAGGCTCTTGATTGCGTCAGCCATTGCTACGCTTGCACCAGAAATAGACGCAGTACGTGTGCCGCCGTCTGCTTGAATAACATCACAATCAACCGTGATCATGATTTCACCCATCGCTTTAAGATCCACAACAGCACGTAGGCTACGAGCGATCAGACGTTGGATTTCCATCGTGCGACCACCTTGCTTACCGCTCGCCGCTTCACGACGGTTACGAGTGTGCGTTGCACGTGGCAGCATGCCGTATTCAGCCGTTACCCAACCCTTTCCTTGACCTTTCAACCAACGCGGTACGTTTTCTTCTACCGTCGCATTACATAGAACTTTAGTGTTGCCGAACTCAACTAATACAGAACCCTCAGCATAAGCTGTGTAGTTACGAGTAATTTTAATTGGACGAATTTGATCTACAGCGCGGTCATTTGGACGCATTGGTATCTACCTTATTAACAGTCTGAAGTGATTTACTATCGAAAGCGTGCATCACCTAAGAAAGGGGTGAGACATATTTGATTGGGGCGAGATTATATAGCAGTTTACTGTGCAAAGCTATTTACCATTCGAAGACGCTGCTGAAGAAAAGCAATTCCTTAACGAAAGTGATGAGCTTCGGCTGTCACCCGTATCGTGATACTATGCGTGCGCGTTATTTTCAGAATGATAAAAGACAGGAAAATTCGATGATTTATAGTATGACCGCGTACGCACGCAAAGAAGTAAAAGGCGATTGGGGCAGCGCAGTATGGGAAATCCGTAGTGTAAACCAACGCTACCTAGAAACTTACTTCCGCATGCCTGAACAGTTCCGTGGTTTAGAGCCAATCCTACGCGAGCGTTTCCGTAAGCGCCTAGCGCGCGGCAAAGTAGAGTGTAACCTACGCTTTGAAGCTAACCCAGCAGCAAAAGGCGAGCTAAGCATCAACGAAGGTTTAGCGCAGCAAGTCATTAATGCGGCGAACCAAGTGATGACCATGACAGGTGAAGAGAGCCGTCTTAACCCATTCCAAGTCATGAACTGGCCTGGTGTGATGGAAACACCTGAGCAAGACATGGATGCGATCAACAAAGACCTGCTAGCAGCGTTCAACGATGCGATTGCAGAGTTCATTGATGCTCGTGCTCGTGAAGGTGAGAACATGAAGGCGCTAATCGTACAGCGCTTAGATGCGATCACTGAAGAAGTGGTAAAAGTACGTGCACGCATGCCTGAAATCCTAGAGTGGCAACGTGAGCGTCTGCTTAACAAATTTGAAGAAGCGAAGATTGAGCTTGAAGGTTCTCGCGTTGAGCAAGAGCTAATCCTACTCGCACAGAAGTCAGACGTAGCCGAAGAGCTAGACCGCCTAGACTCTCACGTGAAAGAAGCCAATACAGTATTGAAGAAAGGCGGCGCATGTGGCCGTAAACTGGACTTCATGATGCAAGAGTTCAACCGTGAATCAAACACGCTAGCGTCTAAGTCTATCAGCACTGATATCACTGCATCAGGTGTCGAGCTTAAAGTACTTATCGAACAGATGCGTGAGCAGATTCAGAATATCGAATAAACCAACGCTGAGTTAATACAAGTAGCCCCTGTATCGAAAGATGCAGGGGCTTTTCTTTTATGGTTTTATGCTAGCGATAGCGCTTTTTTAACATTGAGTTCAAACTCTTCTTGAGTCAGCTCACGACTCAGCTTGTCAAAATAAACGGAATCATTACCAGCTGGCACACGAGCCTGTTGCGCGTCACCTTCAGCAACGGCCAATACCGCTTTTGCCACCTCAATAGGTGATGGGCCTTGGTTTATCTTCTCAACAACCTGTGGCAATAAGATGTTCGCTTGCTCGGCATATGGAGAATCAGGACTCACCGTCAAAGGGTTCGCTTTCAGCCCATTCTTAATGAAGCCAGTTTGGAACAAGCCTGGTGCAACCGTGTGTACCTTGATTCCGTGAGGCGAGAGTTCATAGCGAAGTGAGTCCGTGATCCCCTCTACCGCATATTTACTGGCATTGTAGTGAGTAAGCAGCGGCAGCCCCATTTTTCCTAAGAATGAGCTGACGTTGATGATCATTCCTGAGTTCTGCTCGCGCATAAATGGAATCACAGCGCGACAGGTGCGAAGGACACCAAACACATTTACGTCGAACTGATGCATAAACTCTTCATCCGTTCCCTCTTCTACACTGGCCACTAAACCATAACCTGCGTTATTCACCAGAATATCGAGTCGACCTGCATTACTCACGACCATTCTGATTGCATTGTTCACATCTTCTGATCGCCTGACATCACACACAACAGGCGTCATCGCCAACCCTTTTTCAGCAAACACTTTTTCAAGCTCTATACCTTTGGCAATACTGCGAACCGATCCATAAACGCGATAATTTTTTTGTGCAAACAATAGTGCCGTCTCAAGGCCCATCCCCGAGTTTGCACCAGTAATAAATACGACCTGATGAGATTGCTGTTGAACGTTACTCGTCATAATAATTTCCTTTGAATTAGCATTGGTGCTCAGGTAAGTCTTTGGTTTTGTAGAGATTGGCAATGTCGTGATTCTTGTCACGATGCTTGGCTTCATCTTCTCTTATACGGAAAAGTACATCTAAGAATGTCGCATCTTCAGGTAGCCCGTAATAGGTCATCGCAATTCTCGGCGCAGGATGATTGGGTAGACTACCCTCTTCAATTTTGGCGATATACTCTGAGTAACTGTTGCAAGCTTCCTCTTCAAAGTAACCGACAATCCGATGTGCGGTTTTAGAAGAGGCTAAGTAAATCACGCTGTAGATAATTAAGAAGAGAAATTGTAAAAGCATCACTAAGATTCGCTCTATAATGGACGGCTTGGTAACGGTCAAGAAGATCATCAAGTGCATCCGTTCATTGTCCGCTTCGTCCAGCAGCTCTTTGATCCAACCACCGTCATCTTTCATGCGACGCAATGCTTTAAGGTGATTAAATACCCCCGCGACCATGCCCGGAACAGCCGCAATGGTCTCCAATAACATTGCTCGTTTGGCTAAATGTTTCCCATAAAACAGATTAAGCGTTTTTTTTAGAAGTCGAGTCACGACAAGTGCAACCTTTTCGGAGAGAACTTCAGGTTGATAGTGGGTACTTTCAAAATGCATAGCGTGTTCCTTAATATGAGTCTACTATTCACCAATCAACATTCATGCCAGAAAACAAAGCCTTATATTTCAAGGAAAAGCCAGAAAAAAGAGTCATTAGGACACCACAATAAAAATAGTCATTAAAACATTTAAATGTCTTTTTGACTCTTAAGAGGTAGTAAAAAGCCCAGCGACATGGCTGGGCTCTAAATGATTTGTCAGTCGACGGTTTACTCGTCCGGTTGCTTGGTTCGAAGATCAACATACGGCCAATAGTGATGCCCAACTCGAATCAACAAGGTAGCGGCAGCTAAGATAAACGCGGCTAAAGATAACCAAACAATGAGAACCGCATCCAGCTCCTTCATTCCAAGTGTTATGTAACGAGCAATCGCCATAATCGCGATATAGATAGGGTAACGTACCGGAATCTTACCGTTCATCACAAATTGTTGGACCATAGCTAACACTTCTAAATAGATGAACATCAGAAGAATATCGGTCAGCCGAACTTGTCGCTCAACAAACAAATGCATGAACTCTTCAACCATCGCAAACACGGTAGCGAGAGTAATCGCCACCAATAGTACCGCTTCAAGAGTATGAAAGACTTTCAAGAAAGGCTTACTAAAAGATTTAGGTAAATGAGAAGGCATTGTCACTCTGCAAAAAATTAATCCAATCTCTACAATAGCATGCCTCAGTATAAGCAGCTCCTTCTCTAGCGGAGAAACCATCAATTACACACCTTATGTGGAGACAGAAGATACAAAAATGGCCCCACATTCACTGTAGAGCCATCTATTCATTCTTCGTTTCAACTTAAATCGCCGATTAGCCTTAAAGAAGAATCAGGTAGGTCAGGAACACCACACACAGGCTATAGATCAACGGGTGAACTTCTTTACCCTTACCCGCGACAACCATAGTGAACGCATAGCTGATAAAACCCATCGCCATGCCGTTTGCAGGTGAAAAACTTAGTACCGTGAACATAATGGTGAAGAAGGCTGCGATGCGAGACTCTTTCTTCTCCCAGTCGATCTGACCAAGGCGGCCCACCATGTAGATGCCTACTACGACCATCGCCGGCGCAACCATAGCCGCCGAGAAAATAGAGAAGATTGGGTACAGGAATAGCGAGATTAGGAACAAGCCTGCAACCATCACTGCCGCCAAACCTGTCTTCGCACCTTGAGAAGAAGCAATACCCGACTCAGAGAATGCCGTAATCGATGTGGTACCAAGAACAGAACCAATCACCGTACCACCCGCATCTGCCACTAGAGCAGATTTCGCATTTGGTACCTTACCGTCTTTATCGATGATACCCGCATCACGGCCAACACCAACAATCGTGCTTAAGCCATCAAAGAAGTCAACAATCAGGAAGATAAGTACGATGAACAATAGATCGAACATTTTCTCAGGAGTAAACGCAGAGAAGTCGAAGATCGCACCAAAGCTGCCTGCCATGCTCGGTGGCATCGCGACTAGCTGATCTGGGATTGGCGCATTTGATGTACCCATGAACACATCAGCCATGATTGTCAGTGCAATCGCTGATACGAATGAGATAAATGTCGCCAACTTAATGTCACGAACCATACAGCCAAGGGCAATAAAGATGCTGATGTAAGCGATGATCACTTGTGGGTCTAAGATATCTCCTAAACCAACCAATACAAACGGATTCGAAACGATGATGCCCGCGTTCTTAAGCCCCAAGAAAGCGATGAACAAACCGAGCGATACCGTAATCGCCAGCTTTAAGTCCTCAGGGATCGATTCAATCATCGATTTACGAATATTGGTCAGTGAGAACGCGAGGTACAAAATACCAGAGAGGAAGATGCCAAATAGCGCTTCGTTCCAAAGCACGGCAACAGAACCACTCAATAACAAGCCTTTGAAAAAGCCATTCATGCTCATGCCCGGCGCTAGCATCACAGGGTAGTTGCCCCAAATGCCCATGATTAACGTCGAAATAGCTGCAGCCAAAGCCGTTGCAGTAAATACCGCCCCTTTATCCATGCCCGGGATACCGCCAAGAATTGCTGGGTTAACCGCCAGAATGTAGCTCATTGCCAAGAAAGTAATGAAACCAGCGTACAACTCAGTGCCAATCGTGGTCTTTCTTTCTGTGATTTGAAACATTGAATCAAGCGAACAAGAGGTGTTCTGGGCTTTCAGGGTGGAATCGGTACTCACAACAAAACCTTTGCAATAAATTAAGAATTTGGGGACTCAAATGCTGTGAGAATAGAGAAGTCTCTACACTAAAAACTGTAGTCACCAAGATAGGCTCGGTAGTAGAAACATTTGATCCATTTCATCAAACATATACAGCATTTAATCGTTTGCGCGGATTGTAAGGATTGAGATTAAAACTTCAATAAATTTTGTCGAGATCACATAAAAAACTGCAGTTGATGAGTGATTACATTTCTAGAACGATCTTTGAAAGGATCATTCGCTAATAAATAACGATCAAGCCAGTTGTTCTCAATAACCTAAATATGCTACTCTTCGCCTCCATTTTTCTGACCTAATTTTCACCAATTGTCGTTATATACGTGCAATTACCGGAACGCAGTTAAGGTCAGTGCTATCTTTTATAGTGTCGGTTTATCGCCTTCACTCAATCCAACCAACAGTGGAAATATACAGATGGGCAAAGGTACTCTTTACATCGTATCTGCACCTAGTGGCGCAGGTAAGTCGAGCTTGATCTCAGCAATGCTAGAAACCAATCCAACCTACGCAATGAAGGTATCTGTTTCACACACCACTCGCGGTATGCGCCCTGGTGAAGAAAATGGTGTTCACTACCACTTTGTAGAGAAGCATCACTTCGAAGACCTCATCAAGAAGAATGAATTCCTAGAGTACGCTGAAGTATTCGGCAACTACTACGGTACTTCACGCGTTTGGATTGAAGAAAACCTAGACCGCGGTATTGATGTATTCCTAGATATCGACTGGCAAGGTGCTCGTCAGATCCGCAAACAGATGCCTCAAGCGAAGAGTGTATTCATTCTTCCACCATCAAATGGTGAGCTAGAGCGTCGCCTAAACGTTCGTGGTCAAGACAGCGAAGAAGTTATTGCGAAACGCATGAGCGAAGCAAAGTCAGAAATCTCTCATTATAATGAGTATGACTACGTGATCGTGAATGATGACTTTGATGCAGCCCTAATGGACTTCAGAGCTATCATTCGTGCGGAACGCTTAAAAGAAGATAAGCAAGCAGCAAAATACAGCGGCATGCTTACTGCATTACTGGCGGAATAATTTAGCAAGGCTAGATTTTCCATTGAGATAAGTATACGGTGATCTAGAAAGTCTCTAGTTAAACTTGTATACTTTCTCGTCATCAAAAATTTATTAGTTAATTACTATTTGGAGTCCTCATGGCACGCGTAACTGTTCAAGACGCTGTTGAAAAAGTTGGCAACCGTTTCGACCTAGTTCTTATTGCGGCTCGCCGCGCACGTCAAATGCAAACTGGCGGTAAAGATTCACTAGTGCCTGAAGAAAACGATAAGCCAACGGTTATCGCTCTTCGCGAAATCGAAGAAGGTCTTATCACTAAAGACGTACTAGATGCTCGTGAACGTCAAGAGCAACAAGAGCAAGAAGCGGCTGAACTTGCAGCAGTAAGCAGCATCGCTCACTCTCGTTAAGAACGTCATTCGAACTAATTAACCTTCCGGGCCTTTAATTTGTATCTATTCGATAGCCTCAAAGACGTTGCCCAAGAATACCTAACAGAGCCTCAAATTGAGGCTCTGCGTCAATCTTATGTGGTAGCGAGAGACGCCCACGAAGGGCAAACCCGCTCAAGCGGTGAACCATACATTATCCACCCTGTAGCTGTTTCAAGAATCCTGGCAGAAATGCGTCTGGATATCGAAACTCTACAAGCTGCTCTACTTCATGATGTGATTGAAGACTGTGATGTCACTAAAGAAGATCTAGAGGAAAAATTTGGCAATACCGTTGCTGAATTGGTAGATGGTGTATCTAAGCTGGATAAGCTTAAATTTCGTGATCGCAAAGAAGCGCAAGCAGAGAACTTCCGTAAGATGGTTCTCGCCATGGTGCAAGACATCCGCGTTATCTTGATCAAATTAGCTGACCGTACTCACAACATGCGTACGCTTGGGGCACTTCGTCCTGACAAAAAGCGTCGTATTGCTCGTGAAACCCTAGAAATCTATTCTCCACTAGCTCACCGTCTTGGTATTCATAACATCAAGACCGAACTAGAAGAGCTAGGCTTCGAAGCCCTCTACCCTAACCGTTATCGCGTACTTAAAAACGTAGTGAAAGCTGCGCGTGGTAACCGTAAAGAGATGATTCAACGTATCCATAGCGAAATCGAAGGCCGCCTTGAAGAAGTCGGTTTACCTGCTCGCGTTCTTGGTCGTGAAAAGAACCTGTTCTCCATCTATAACAAGATGAAAACTAAAGAGCAGCGCTTCCACACCATTATGGACATCTACGCTTTCCGCGTGGTGGTTGATACTCCAGATACTTGTTATCGCGCATTGGGTCAGGCACACAGCCTGTACAAGCCTCGTCCTGGCCGCATGAAAGATTACATCGCGGTACCAAAAGCCAACGGCTACCAATCTCTGCATACATCGATGATCGGCCCTCACGGGGTACCAGTTGAAGTTCAGATCCGTACTGAAGATATGGATCAAATGGCAGATAAAGGTGTCGCGGCGCACTGGTCATACAAAGGCAATGGCTCACGAAGCAGTAATGGCACTACCGCACAGGTTAAAGCACAACGTTGGATGCAGAGCTTACTTGAGCTACAACAAAGCGCAGGTAACTCATTCGAATTCATTGAAAACGTTAAGTCTGATCTGTTCCCAGATGAGATCTTCGTGTTCACGCCGAAGGGTCGCATTGTCGAACTTCCTGCTGGCGCAACAGCGGTCGATTTTGCTTACGCGGTACATACCGATGTCGGCAACATGTGTGTAGGTGCTCGTGTAGACATGAGCCCTTACCCACTCAGCAAATCGCTGAAGAACGGTCAAACCATTGAGATCATCAGTGCTCCGGGCGCACGTCCGAATGCAGCATGGCTCAACTATGTGGTGACATCACGTGCGCGTACTAAGATCCGTCAGGTTCTGAAAACCATGCGTCGTGAAGAGTCGATTACCCTAGGTCGTCGCCTGCTGAACCACGCACTGGGTGAACATTCGATTGGTGATATCGGCCAAGAAAACGTTGAACATGTATTGTCTGATCTTCGTCTCGACAATATCGAAGACTTGCTGGCATCGATTGGTCTTGGTGAGCTAATGAGTATCGTGATTGCTCGTCGTTTACTGGGCGATGCTGACGAACTGACTGAAGTGGAAAACAACAGCGGGATACCAAGGAAGAAACTTCCGATCCGTGGTGCTGAAGGATTATTGCTGACGTTCGCCAACTGTTGTCACCCGATTCCAGATGATCACATCATTGCCCATGTATCTCCAGGTCGTGGTCTTGTGGTTCACCGTGAAACGTGTCCAAACGTTCGTGGCTACCAAAAAGAACCAGACAAGTATATGGCGGTGGAATGGTCTGACGATTACGACCAAGAATTCACAGCTGAACTTCAGGTTGATCTGCAGAACCACCAAGGTGCACTGGCTGAGTTAACTAACGTTATCTCGAAAACAGGCTCAAACATTCACGGTATTTCGACCGAAGAACGTGATGGACGCTTGTACACAGTGACAATCTTGCTGACGACTAAAGATCGTGTTCACCTTGCGAGCATTATGAAGAAGCTACGTGTGATGCCACACGCGCTCAAAGTAAGACGCCGTAAGAACTAGCTCTAAAAGCAGATAGATAAAGCAGATGAGAGATACGAGTCTCAAGATGCGAAGAGCAAAAGCTTTTCAGCACTCAACTTTTCGTCTTTCGAGTCTGCTTTAATTTTTTCTACTGCCTTATTCTTTCATCACACCGATAACTCCAAGATCCTATTTGCTTTTTATCTCTTCGCATCTCGTTTACTCGAACCCCGTATCCGCTTCTAAGCTTTATCCTGTACAAAAATCCAGTAAAATGCTTGAATAGATCATCACTCTTACGTTTATGAGCCTTGTTATGTCACAGCTTTTATCTGCTATCCCTCTCAACTCTTTATCTGGAGTCGGCGCTAAAGTCGCAGAGAAACTGGAAAAGGTTGGGCTTAGCAATGTACAAGACCTACTGTTTCATCTGCCATTACGTTATGAAGATAGAACGCGAATCTATCCGATCATCAAACTGCACGCTGGAATCTGGGCCGCAGTCCAAGGCAAGGTGATGAGCGTGGATACCATTTTCGGTAAACGTAAGATGTTGGCGGTAAAGATCAGCGACGGTAATGGCACTATTACACTGCGCTTTTTCAACTTCACCGCCGGTATGAAGAACAACTTTGCCGAGGGCAAGCAAGTTCATGCTTATGGTGAAATCAAGCGTGGTAATATGGGGCTTGAGATCGTCCATCCGGATTACAAATTCTTTGCTCCAAGACAGCAACCAGACGTGGAAGCGAACCTTACTCCTGTGTATCCAACCACTGAAGGACTGAGACAAGTCACACTGCGTAACCTGACCGACCAAGCATTAGAACTGATCGACAAAGCAGCCGTCAATGAGCTACTACCGTCTGGTTTGTACGACCATCAAATTACTCTCGCACAAGCACTGCATACCATTCACAGACCACCTCCGGGTATCGATCTCGAGTTATTTGATGAAGGTAAACACCCAGCCCAGCTGCGTTTGATTATGGAAGAATTACTGGCTCAAAACCTGTCGATGCTGTCTGTTCGCAGTAAAGGACAGCAAGATAAAGCGATGCCGCTTCCTCCCGTGAATACACTCAAAGATAAACTACTGGCTCAGCTACCATTCTCGCCAACCAATGCTCAAGCACGCGTAACCCAAGAAATTGAAAGTGACTTAGAAAAGCCACACCCAATGATGCGCTTAGTACAAGGCGATGTAGGTTCAGGTAAAACCTTGGTTGCTGCGCTAGCGGCGGTTCGCGCACTGGAACATGGTCAGCAAGTCGCTTTGATGGCACCAACCGAACTATTAGCAGAACAGCACGCAATCAACTTCGCCAATTGGTTTGAAGCCATGGGCATTCAAGTCGGTTGGCTGGCGGGCAAACTCAAAGGTAAAGCACGTGAGACTGAGCTTACGCGCATTGGCAGTGGTGAAGCACAGATGGTGGTCGGTACTCATGCTCTCTTTCAAGAACACGTCGAATTCAAAAACCTTGGCTTAGTCATCATTGATGAGCAACACCGATTCGGTGTCCACCAGCGATTAGAGCTGCGTGAAAAAGGCGCTAAGCAAGGTTACTATCCTCACCAATTAGTGATGACGGCAACGCCCATTCCACGAACACTAGCAATGACGGCCTATGCTGACCTCGAGACCTCAATCATTGATGAGCTGCCGCCGGGTCGAACACCTATTCAAACCGTCGCCATCCCTGACACCAAACGTGAGGACATTGTTGAACGAGTGCGTAATGCCTGCCTCAACGAAGGCAAACAAGCCTATTGGGTGTGTACTCTGATTGATGAGTCTGAGGTATTGGAAGCGCAAGCTGCTGCAGATACAGCAGAAGAGCTGCAACGTAAACTGCCAGACGTAAAAATTGGTTTAGTACACGGCCGAATGAAACCTGCCGAAAAACAGGCTGTGATGCAGGATTTCAAAGGGAATAAGCTGCACTTACTGGTTGCCACAACGGTGATTGAAGTGGGTGTGGACGTACCGAATTCGAGCTTAATGATCATCGAGAACCCAGAGCGTCTTGGCCTAGCTCAACTTCACCAATTACGCGGTCGTGTTGGCCGTGGTTCGGTCGCAAGCCACTGTGTACTACTGTATCACTCTCCGCTATCAAAAACCGCTCAGAAGCGCTTAGGGGTGCTACGTGAAAGTAACGATGGCTTTGTGATTGCTCAGCGAGACTTAGAGATCCGTGGCCCTGGTGAACTGCTTGGTACTAAACAAACAGGCTTGGCTGATTTCAAGATTGCCGACTTAGTACGAGACCAACGTTTAATCCCTGAAGTGCAACGTATCGCACGCCATATTCATGATAGCTATCCCGATAACGCTAAGGCGATCATCAATCGCTGGCTAGGTGAACGTGATGTGTATTCGAAGGCATAATAGCCCAGATATTCAAGCTTACAATGTAAAAAGGCTTCCATTTAGGAGGCCTTTTTTACGCTACTTTTACTTTCATAGTGAAAGCAGTTCTGAATATCAGCTTATACAGTAAAGATTATGCAATATAGTTAGCAAAAGGTGTTTAGCTAAGCCTTCAATTAAAAATCTATGTTCATCTTTCTTGCTCGATCAAGAATCAAAACTGAGTACTTAGATGTGACATTTCCGACTCGAAAACCCCTTTTGTACCTAGGAGAGTGTGATACCGACGAATAATTGCTTCTCAATCAATTGGACATCGACAAAACTCAATAATCTTAATTTGCTTTCATGGCTCTTTTAATGCCTGCAACAGATAACTTAGGTTTACTCACAGCGAACACAATAGACATTAAAATAAGCACAATGTTGAATGCGCCAAAGACAGCTTCATACTCAAGAGCCTCTAGAAATTTCAACTCATCAGTACCTAATGCCAAAGTCGATGTCACGATTGCCGGGTAAACAAAGAAGTAGGTGTTAAGGCAAATCAACATAAAGCTAAACAACTTGGCCCAAACCCAAAAAGATTTAGGTTTACCGCTTAAGACTAACCCAGTAAAACCTGTAGTACACATAGCCACTACAGTTAAGTAAGTCGTACTTTTTAAAACCCACTCTCGATTCAAAGCAAGCGCATGCATGTCAGTTTCTGGTGTGATTAAACCAAGAAATACATATGTCACTATGCTGCCAAAAAACACACATAAACTAATTAAATGAACAATTTTCATTAAGTTTTTCATTCTATCCTCTGCGAAAATAGTTAGCACGCTAACTAAATGGGTAAAAATTTAATCCATATTATCTAGGATTCTTTTTAAATACATTTTCAGGATCTTTGTCTCTTCTGCATCAAAGTTCTTGAGTGCTTTTGTGTTTACGGCCATGGCCAAGTTGGGAAGCTCAATCATCAAGTCTTTTGCTGCACTCGTTAAATAGATCGTTATGATTCTTTGATCCTCAGACTGACGTCGTTTAACGATTAGACCTTTATTCTCCAGACGTTTTATGATTCCAGATATCGTTGGCTTATCAAAATATAATGACTTGCCAATTGCGCCTATTGTTTGCCCCTCCTTTTCTGTTAGACGTGACAGAACTGACCATTGGCCAGGTGTCAGATTGAAAGGTCGTAGAGAGTTTTCAAATGTGTATTTCATCTCTCCGGCGGCTTTATTGATTAAAAAACCAAGGCTATCATCTAGTTTCATATTAAAAGGTTAGCATGCTAACAATATAAATGCACGCTCTTATAAAATTTTTATATCTCAATTTACATCGAAAGTGGGGGATTTATGGATTAGATCTTTACCCCACATCCAGATCAATTCAAAGCCAAGCATCGTTGGCCTCAATAAGCATTTCTAAAGAAAATAAACACCATTTCTGAGGTAATTCACTTACAGGCGCCCCATATTTTACAATGCAGGATTTTTTAGGTTAAGACCAACATTAATGTTACTGCAAGGAAAAGACCGAACTAGGAGGTTATTTTCATCCCCTCCCTGTAACTCATTATGACCTAAGGCTTAACAGGGAAACTGATCTGCGCTTTTAAGCCGCCTTCACTACGGTTATTCACCACTACCGCACCTTGGTGTTGGCTAACAATACGTTTCACAATCGCCAAGCCTAAGCCTGTTCCTTCACTGCCACGAGCCGTATCGCCACGAGTGAAGGGTTCAAATAGCTTGCCGATCTGGTCTTGTGGGATACCCGGACCGTTATCTTCTACTGTCACCCAAGCCAGTTTGTTATCCGCTGTCATACCCGTTGATACTTTCACCCAACCATTACCATAACGCAGCGCATTGACCACTAAGTTACTCACAGCACGCTTCATCGCGATCGGGTTGCCTAATGCAGGCTTCATGGTATCCGGAATATCCGTTTCAATTTGTACCTCATAGCCACCTTCAGAGCTTGATACCTCGCGTGCAATATCATCGACAGCGACCGCTTCAAATGACTCTCGATCAACTGGCTTTAGGTAATCCATAAATTGGCTAATGATCTCATTACACTCTTCCGTATCACTGATAATACCTTCGGCTAAATAACTGTCTTCCGGTGACATCATTTCTGTCGCTAAACGAATACGAGTAAGTGGGGTACGTAAATCATGACTCACCCCTGCCATCAACAACGTTCTATCTTCTTCTAACTCTTGGATATCCTTAGACATTTGATTAAAAGTCCGAGTCACTGAACGAATTTCCTTTGTTCCTCGCACCGTTAATGGCGGTGGAATTTCACCACGCCCAACCTCCTGCGCTGCTCTTTCTAAAGCGATCAATGGCCTGTTTTGCAAACGAATAAATAACCATCCACCAGCAACGATTAACATTGCCATGATCAGACTATTGCGAAATAGTGGCATAAAGTCTTCTTCTTGAAGCTCTGATAACGGTATGCGAATCAGTGAATTAGGAAGTTTTGCAATATCCATCCACAACACATAGCTATCTTTGGCTAGAATCAGACGCACTTCAGTCTCAGATCCTAACTCTTTGGTCATCTCCTCACTCATCAAGTCAATCGAGACTGCGTGGTAATATTCGTTCGCTACTTCGCTATCTTTAGCATGTACCGTCACCCCTAATTGCTCAAGCACGCGCTGGCGCATTGGGGCCTCAATCTCAATATCATGTCTTTGGTCTAGAACTAAATTCAGCTCATGAGCCAGTATCTTATTGAACTGCTGCAAACTAGGCATTAAAGCGTAATTAAATACTGCGTAGTAAGAAAAGATTTGGCTTGCGACCAATAACGTTAAGAAAAGTACTATCGACTGAGTAAAGGAGCTACGTATACGCATGGGGCACCCAAGATGTTGAGAGAAAAAACAAAGCGTTATATGACTATAACCATAAACCTTCGCTCTGAATAGAAAACGGGCCATCACATATCAATGAGATGGCCCGCAAATAGAGAGCTCTGAATCGCAGAATCAATGAAACGGCTTTCGGGCTTTCAATACTAAATTACAACGCCTTACCATCAGGAACGAAGACATAACCTAAACCCCACACTGTTTGGATATAGCGAGGCTTACTTGGGTCTTCTTCCACTAGGCGACGTAAGCGAGAAATCTGCACGTCGATAGAACGTTCCATCGCTGAATACTCACGACCACGAGCCATGTTCATCAGCTTATCGCGAGACATTGGCTCACGTGCGTTGGTGACTAATGATTTAAGTACCGCAAATTCACCTGAAGTCAGCGGCATTGGCTCTTCACCGCGGAACATCTCACGCGTACCCAAATTCAAACGGAATTCACCAAACTCAACCACTGATTCTTCTGTGCTTGGGGCACCTGGCGCTTCAATTACTTGGCGACGTAATACTGCTTTGATACGAGCAAGCAGTTCACGTGGGTTGAATGGTTTTGGTAGATAGTCATCAGCACCAACTTCCAAACCAACAATACGATCCACTTCATCACCTTTTGCTGTCAGCATCAAGATAGGCAAAGAGTTATTTGCATTTCTTAGACGACGACAGATTGATAGACCGTCTTCGCCCGGCAACATTAGATCCAATACCATTAAGTGAAAGTTTTCACGGGTTAACAGGCGGTCCATCTGTTCACTGTTTGCCACGCTACGTACTTGAAAGCCTTGCTCTGACAGATAGCGTTCTAGCAAAGAACGTAAACGAGCATCGTCATCGACCACTAAAATTTTGTAGTTTTCTTGCATGTAATGGTTCCACCAATTAAAGCTCAGACCTAAGGTTAAGCGTTCCTAGTAAATGTATTTTGGTATAAGACACTTAAAATGTAACAGCCTTGGAGAAAAAGTCGCCAAAAGAATTGTTAGCGTATGTTGCCTTCCTTATGGTAACTCATCACACTATACACCTAGGTAAAGTTGATAAAAGTTAAATCATTAATCTATAAGAATAATCAAACATGCTTAAGTAAACAATCAGCAAATCTTTGCATGCCATGGCAGACACTAACTAAGTGTCATTTGCTGTATTACGTATACTTTTATAGCGATGCTAACAAGGGGGTGTGGTATTCAGTAGCGCACGCTAGAGGAAAGAGATTCGATTGGTGGAAAATGGGGGGAAGTCATCATGAAACGAAACAAAGCATCTAAGTGCCCTGTATTAGGCTAAAATACTGAACTCGCCCAAAGTATCATCATGCTGATTACTAATGCGACCAGTAGATGTCGCTTCACAGTATGAAAACCTGACATCTACACAACCCACATTGCCATTGACAAGCACATGGCGCTTTAAAATATCACTATTAAGCTGATGAATAACACCGCTCCAAGAAAGATTATCTTTAAATAGATTAAATTTAATATTCATACTATTCCTACTTATTATTAGAAGTTTGTTTTTGTCTATTTTGTTGAAACCAAAAAAGCTTACGTCCGGTAGATCGAGACATATTTATCCCTTATTTATTTTCGTTAGATATAACGAACCTGTAGTATTTTAAATATTACTTACAGTATGTGATGATTATTTTATTTATAAAAACGAAGTAAATAAGAAACGTAACGACAAATACAAAGAGTATGAGAGGAATGTTGAATATTTTCGCGAGGTGATATAAATATAATTTTTGTTACGAGGGAAGTGACGCAAGCATTCATCGACCACTTGCGCCTACTTAAATCTTATGCAGCTACAACGTTTGCAGCTTGAAGACCTTTTTGGCCTTGCTCTACTTCGAAAGACACTTGCTGGCCTTCTCTAAGAGTCTTGAAACCTTCAGAAGCAATTGCACGGAAGTGAACGAATACGTCAGCACCGCCGTTGTCTTGAGTTAGAAAACCAAAACCTTTCTCTTCGTTAAACCATTTTACTACGCCGTTTGTTTTATTAGACATGTTGTGTCCCTTATATAAAATAAAAATTAATCGCAAGAATAGTGCGATGCGCTGAAAGCTTGAATTATTTAATGTATCTATGAAGCTAAGGGAAACACTGAGGACAACAACAATAACGAAGGAATTCTGAGGGCTTGACTTTTACAACTGGATGTTTCATTTAATAACTCTGAACAACAGAGCGAGGCCATTGTTAGTCATTATCGGTTCATTGTAAAGATATATTTTCACTTGATAAAAATAACTGTTTTTTTATTTAGCCAAAAATCATCGATTTTGACGTACAAGCCTTTCTCCATAAGGGTTTTTAGTTCTTAAAAAAGAATGATAAAAAATTTTATTTTTTGCAATGCCTTTTATCCCACGACATAAAAATGACGCTCAGTCCATAAAAATAGAAATTCAAATTAAGGTTTATCGTATGAGATGGAATTTATAAACCACTCTTTATCCCCATCCGGAGTACGAACAACAAACTCATCATCCACTTCTTTTTTGAGTAACGCACGTGCCATAGGAGAATCAATCGAAATGTAACCTTTCGCATCACCGTAAATCTCTTCAGGTCCAACAATGCGGAAGGTTTTAACATCACCCTCTTCATTTTCAATTTCGACCCAAGCCCCAAAAAAAACTTTCCCTTCCTGTTGTGGTGAATAGTCGACAATAGTGACATCAGGCAAGAACTTGCGTAGAAAGCG
The DNA here is from genome assembly GCF_001635455.1 of Vibrio sp. HI00D65. Classification (GTDB taxonomy): domain Bacteria; phylum Pseudomonadota; class Gammaproteobacteria; order Enterobacterales; family Vibrionaceae; genus Vibrio. The sequence continues at coordinate 95,700 of NZ_LWEH01000613.1, read as the reverse complement.
CACACGGCGATCGATCTGACGAAGCAAGCGCTTATTAAATGTGTAATCTGCATTTTCAGAGCGGTCCCCTAGGCTCGCAGCCCAAGTCACGATCTTAGTAATCTCAGGGCGTTTCTCGTGCCATAAATGATCATGCTCAGCTTTAAGCTTGTTGTAACCTTCTCGAGTGATTAGTTTCGTCTTCAATTCAATAACCTTGAGTATTCATAAATGCATTAAAGGCGTTAGTAACGTTTTGTTTATCAGAGATAACAAACGGAAAGCATGATAATAGAGCCTGCTTTACATCATGTTCAAGCCTATCAGCACTTTTTAATCATACATTCGATTTGACTCGTCACCACACTATCACCAACAGTATGATAAATCGCAAGAGACGCTATACGAGAGGGCCTTGGTACAATAGTAAGTGAGCAAGAGAACGAGGTATATCGAAGTGAATTCAATATGTAGGATTCATCTTATCATCGTAAATGATAAAGCAGCACTGTAAGTCCTTTCCAAGATATTTGACGCAGATAAAAGAAAACCCCGCAAGGCTTTCGCCAAGCGGGGTTAAGTCTCTATCGCAGCAATCCGGCTACTGTTTATCTCTTCGAGATAAGGTGCTCCCTGCATCTTTCCTTGATAGTGGCTAAATCCTTTAACCAATTTCCTTTTTGTTCATCGCCATCCTAGCGGTGTCCATTCTAGCCTGTCGTCCTGACTGGCGAATCTCATCCAGAGATTATCACTTCCTTGCTGACTACTCATCCTAAGTAATCAAATCTTCATCCTGAAGATACCTAGTCCATTAGGCTTTTTCCTGTTCCTGCCAACTCCCTGTCGACAAGTTAAATATTACGGCAAATGGCTGTGTTTCCTAGATAGTCCTAAAAAACATTTACTATGGGAAATACGCCCAAAAACATCAAGTTCAATAAAATCATAGCCTTACGTTTTTGTTAGGACAATTTTCTGAGTTTAAAGTGACTTAGTCTCACATCACTTGTAAGAGATCTCGCACAAAGCGGGTATCACAAACGGAAATTCGACTTCTGACAGGATAATTACACAATCAAAGCTAGAAAAAGCGTACGCTCACCCCCATGTATTTGTCACGATATTAAATAAGAGATTCATCGGATGAGCCAAGCTATCTGTCGACTGATCGCTGAAGAACTGAATGTTCGTTCAGAGCAAGTCACCGCCGCAGTAACCCTAATTGATGACGGAAATACCGTTCCCTTTATTGCCCGCTACCGTAAAGAGGTTACGGGAGGCTTAGACGATACCCAATTACGTAACCTTGATAGCCGCCTTTCTTACCTTCGTGAACTTGATGATCGTCGCCAAACGATTCTTAAGTCGATTCAAGACCAAGGTAAGCTCACGCCAGAACTCGAGCGTGATATCACTCAAGCCGACAGCAAGACTCGCCTAGAAGATTTATACCTACCTTACAAACCAAAACGTCGCACGAAAGGTCAGATCGCGATTGAAGCAGGTTTAGAACCACTTGCCGACACACTGTGGAATGAACCACAGCACGACCCAGAAACGGAAGCAGCGAACTTCATCAGCAACGATAAAGGCATTGCCGATACCAAAGCCGCTCTCGACGGCGCTCGTGCGATCATCATGGAACGCATTGCGGAAGACGCAAACCTACTAGAAAAGATTCGCCAACACCTAACCCGCAACTCAGAGCTAGTCGCTCGTGTGGTGGCAGGTAAAGAGCAAGAAGGCGAGAAGTTCAAAGACTACTTCGAGCACAACGAAACACTCAGCAAGGTGCCTTCTCACCGTGCGCTTGCGATGTTACGAGGCCGTAATGAAGGCTTCCTAACACTAGCGATGAATGCCGATCCTGAACAAGAAGAAGGCGCTCGTGGTTCTTACTGTGAAAACATCATCTCTGATCACTACGGTATTACTCTGAGCAGTGCACCTGCAGATGCATGGCGTAAGCAAGTGATCAGCTGGGCATGGCGTATTAAGGTTTCTATGCACATGGAAACCGAACTCATGAGCGCGATGAAAGAGCGTGCAGAGATCGAAGCGATTGAAGTATTCGCCACCAATCTAAAAGACCTACTGATGGCAGCGCCTGCTGGCCCTCGTGCAACGTTAGGCCTAGATCCAGGTTTACGAACCGGTTCAAAAATCGCGGTTGTTGATTCAACAGGTAAGGTTCTCGCTACAGAAACTATTTACCCTCACCCACCACAAAAACAATACGACAAATCAGCACACATTGTTGAGCAGATGGTGCGTCAGTTCAACGTTGACCTGATTGCGATTGGTAACGGTACCGCTTCACGCGAAACCGACAGCTTTGTGGCTGATGTGATTAAGCGTGGCAACTTAAAAGCACAAAAGATCATTGTTAGCGAAGCCGGTGCATCGGTGTACTCAGCGTCTGAATTAGCAGCAAAAGAGTTCCCGAACATGGACGTATCGCTGCGCGGTGCTGTATCTATCGCGCGTCGTCTACAAGATCCTCTGGCAGAGCTTGTGAAGATTGACCCTAAATCGATCGGTGTGGGCCAATACCAACACGATGTAAGCCAAACCATGCTTGCTAAGCGCCTAGATGCGATTGTCGAAGACTGTGTAAACGCGGTGGGTGTTGATGTGAATACGGCTTCTGCTGCACTACTGACGCGTGTCGCAGGCCTTTCTAGCGCGATCGCTCAGAACATCGTCGACTACCGTGATGAAAATGGTCGCTTCGAAGCGCGTACGACACTGAAAAAAGTCGCTCGTTTGGGGCCAAAAGCCTTTGAACAGTGTGCTGGCTTCCTGCGTATCATGGACGGCAAGAACCCGCTAGATGCATCATCGGTGCACCCAGAAGCTTACCCAGTGGTGAAGAACATCGCTGAGAAAAACCAGAAAGACATTAAGTCTCTGGTAGGTAACACAGACTTCCTACGTAGCTTGCATGCGATTGATTACACCAATGAAAACTTTGGTGTACCGACGGTGACTGACATCATCAAAGAGCTGGATAAGCCGGGCCGTGACCCTCGCCCTGAGTTCAAGACTGCTACCTTCGCCGATGGTGTAAACAGCGTTTCAGACTTGGAACCGGGCATGATTCTAGAAGGTGTGGTATCAAACGTGGCTAACTTCGGTGCCTTCGTCGATATTGGCGTTCATCAAGATGGTTTAGTACACATTTCAGCGCTTACCGATCGCTTTGTCTCTGATCCACGTGAAGTGGTTAAAGCGGGTGACATCGTGAAAGTGAAAGTGATGGAAGTGGATGTTCAGCGTAAGCGTATTGCACTCAGCATGCGTATGAAAGATGAGCCGGGACAAGATAATAGAGCTCAACGTTCAAGCGCACCTCGCACGCAAAGCCGCCCGCATCAACACTCGCAAGGTGGACAACGCCGTCGTGAGGAGCCACAACAGAATGGCGCGATGGGTGGTGCATTCGCAGCAGCTTTTGCTAAAGCGAAAAAATAATCCGTTAGCGGATCTGAGAAACGAATTCGCCTAAAACAGAAAACCTGCATCCCTAAGGGTATGCAGGTTTTTTATTATTTGTTCAAAAAAGACATCGAAATTTGGTTGTATCATGAATTTTCGATTCATAGCACGACTAACATTTCAGATGGAGCATGAGGCGCAACAGCATGACCATAATGATACTTAATGACCTTACGTCGTTTCTCCATCTGTCCCTCCTGAATCGCCGCATCTAAAACATGCTTTGGCAGGCGGAAACGCATGGTATAGCCTTTTCCTTGGTCAGCACTGTATGTTCGCAGCGCCAACAAGCTGAACAGCCTATCAAAGGGATCTTGTGACTCTTCTTGGCTAACCGAATTGGCCTCTGACTCGTTCTCCCTTTCATAACCTGGATGGTCTGAAGGATCCCAAGCCGACTGCTGCCTTCGTTTATCGTCCGACTTTACCTTGCGCTCTGCATTGGTTCTTGCCAATGCTACTGCGGGAGCAACAGGCTCTCGGACTTTGTTATCACGCGCGACTTGCTCTGTTTGCACATTAACGGACGGGGCGATTAGTGGCACACTCACTGCAGTTGCAGGTGACACAATCATCGCGAACTCTCCTCAAGAATCGCCCATTGCTGCTGCCATAACACTCTTGTACTGAGTTAGCACAACAAGTATGGCCCAAGTTACTGCACTCTGCTCAGGTGAGAGAGAGATGTCTGAGTATCATGCAGTGCATTGGTTAGATTATATATCGACCAAGATGGTGATAAATTTAGCCATTATTTTTGTGCGAAACTGACTAGCTCACTGCAAAAGGCATCTGCTTCCGTCATAAACGGTGCATGTGAGGATTGAGTGAAGATGTACTGCTCGGTGTGAGGCAGTGCATTGCCCAGATCTTTGGCTACCTTGATTGGTACCAGCCCGTCTAATCGACCATACAAGCGCAGCATAGGAACGGAAATCTCCGGTAATTGCTCTCTTAAATCGACATCAGACAACATCTTTAGTCCTACCAATAATGAATCAGGGTTTGGTAATGGACGGGACAGTACCGCTTGCTTAAGCTGTTTTACGTCTTGCCTTGCTGAAGGACTGCCCATGGCTTGCAAGGCCATAAAACGCTCAATGGTGGTTTGAAAGTCTTCAACCAACTGTTCCGTAAACGCGGTTAATACCTTGGGTTGAATACCGCGCCATAGTACCGGCTCTTTCGCGGCAGCGAATTTCGGTGAACTGGCGACCGTCACCAGCTTGCTTACGTAATCGGGATGATGAAGAGCCATGTGCGTCGCGACTAAGCCACCGAGTGACCAACCGACCCAAATCGCTTGCTTAGGAGCTTCGGTCAACAGTTGCTGGGCTATCCCTTCAAGATCTTGAGCGTGACAATGAGAGCTATGGCCGTATCCAGGCAAATCGACAACGTGAACTCGGAAATCAGCCTCTAACGCACTAACGGTTTGCTGCCATACAGCACCGTTCATTCCCCAACCGTGAACCAACACCAAATCGGGGCCCTGCCCTGAAACATGCCAATATAACGCGTCACTCATTCTCAAATTCCCTACTTTTTCCATCAGCGATAACCTGCACTTTTCAGTATGGTGAGCAAAAGGAACACCATAACCCAAAAGCATCGCGAGCTATGTTATCCGATTGGCTACAAAAACACACACCGCGTCTGGTCACACCTCAATGCCACCTCTGTAAGCTAGATAAACAGCCCGATGATAGCCACCCTCGATGGTGTAATAGTTGCCTAAAGCTGTTCGAGTCCGTGCCTCGCTGTAAAAGGTGCGGGCTGAAAACGGTTGCAGCCGTCGAACAATGTGGTGAGTGCTTAGCTAACCCACCACCTTGGCATCGGCTCTATTGTGTCGGTGATTACACCTTTCCAACCGCAGGCTATATACAACAGATAAAGTATGCCGATAAATTCTGGTTTGCCCGAGATTTGTCGACTTTGCTCGCATCACGCATCGAAGAGCCAGCATCGCTAGTCACCAGTGTTCCCTTACATTGGCGTCGATACTTTCATCGTGGCTTTAATCAAAGTCAGCTACTAGCGCGTTACACCGCTCAAGAACTCAAGGTGGAGCATGCTGTTTTATTCAAGCGCATTCGCTCAACCGCTTCGCAACAAGGGCTAACTAAATCAGCAAGAAAAAGTAATTTGAAAGGGGCATTCGCGATGAGAAACGCCAACTTTTCAGCTTTGGATTACTCGCATATCGCGATAATTGATGATGTTGTAACCACAGGCAGTACTGTGTATCAATTATGCCAATTATTACTTGAAGTAGGGGTGAAAAGGATTGATATTTACTGTATCTGCCGCACTCCTGAGCCCTCTGGATAACTGGCGTGAGTCGCTACTTGTACAGCAATCCAACAAAAAAGGGCTGAATTACAAATCTGACAGGAGTAGAATGGCGCTAATAGCCTACAAATTTACTCAGGTATTCGTCGTGTCAAATATTACTATTACAGAAACAGCTCAAACTCATTTTGCCAATCTGCTGTCACAGCAGCCTGAAGGTACAAACATTCGTGTGTTCGTGGTAAACCCAGGTACACAAAACGCAGAGTGTGGTGTTTCTTACTGCCCAACAGATGCTATTGAAGCGTCTGACACAGAACTTAAATTCGAAGCTTTCTCTGCATACGTAGATGAGCTAAGCCTACCGTTCCTAGACGAAGCTGAAATTGACTTCGTTACTGACAAAATGGGTTCTCAGCTAACGCTTAAGGCACCAAACGCTAAAATGCGTAAAGTAGCAGACGATGCACCCCTTCTAGAACGTGTTGAATACGCAATTCAAACACAAGTTAACCCACAACTTGCTGGTCACGGCGGTCACGTTAGCTTGGTAGAAATCACTGAAGACGGCGCAGCTATCGTAGCATTCGGTGGTGGTTGTAACGGTTGTTCTATGGTTGATGTAACGCTGAAAGAAGGTATCGAAAAAGAACTTCTTCAACAGTTCGAAGGTGAACTGACTGCTGTTCGTGATGCAACAGAACACGATCGTGGTGAGCACTCTTACTACTAATCTCTAATTTAGAGTTAATCGCTATTTGAAGGTTGATGCGCAAGCGTCAACCTTTTTTGTTATGTGTATGAGCAAGTTAGGACTATCGCGCTCTCTCTATAGTCTTTTGTGATCCAACAATATTTTCACCTCGTTACCAGCTTGAGTAAGGTATGCAAGTGATCGTAATCGATTCTTGCTTCAATAATTTTCGGATATGAAAACTCGGATCTAGGAACTCAAGGTCATTTCCCCTATATTAGAATAACTTTATAAGAAAGAATTCCAATGAGCTAAGGAGTGAGCGCAATGACAAAAAGGACCAAGCCAGAGATTTTGGCTAAACAAACTGTCGCTCAATCAAGACTATTCTCTATCGAGTCTCTCGACTTACGCTTTTCAAACGGTGAAGAGCGCACTTACGAACGCATGAAGCCTAGTGGGCGCAACGCAGTGATGATGGTTCCGATTACTGAGCAAGGCGATATTCTATTAGTACGTGAATATGCAGCGGGAACTGAACGCTACGAGCTCGGCTTTCCAAAAGGGCTGATTGATCCGGGTGAACAACCAAGTGACGCTGCGGTTCGTGAACTCAAAGAAGAGATTGGCTTTGGTGCTAACAAACTCACCCCACTCAAGGAAGTGGTTCTCGCTCCCTCTTACTTTTCTAGCAAAATGACGCTGTTTATCGCAGAAGACCTCTACCCAGAGAAGCTAGAGGGTGATGAACCTGAACCACTGGACATTGTGCGCTGGCCGCTTGCTCAAGCCGAAGAGCTATTAACGCATCTCGACTTCTGCGAGGCTCGCAGTATTACCGCCCTACTATTGACCCTTCGCTCGCTAAAAAATAACTAAAGCAATAAGCGCACTCGAAGAGTAAGAGAATATTTATGCCAACAACAAAAGATTTGTCTCATCTCCTACCCTCTGTGATTGAGGTTGCTCGCTCTGCAGGCCAGCTCATTTTAGAGATCTACGAAAAGAAAGATTACGAAGAGTTCACCAAGAGTGACGACACGCCGGTCACCAGTGCGGATCTAGCAGCGCATAAACTGATCTCGAAAAAACTGAGTGAACTCACGCCAGATATTCCTGTGCTATCTGAAGAGGCCGCTGACATTAGCCTAGAAAAGCGGGCGCAATGGGACCGCTACTGGCTGGTTGACCCACTAGATGGAACACAGGAGTTCATCGCAAGAAGCGGTGATTTCGCGACAATTATCGCCTTAATTGAACACAACAAGCCGATAATGGGTGTGGTGTATGCTCCAGTTTCTGGTGTGAGCTATTACGCATACAGCGGTAAAGGGGCTTGGAAGATTCCAGACCTCAATGACAGTGTTAAAATCAAAACGCATCGTCATGAGCTACCAAATCAATCTATCGCAATGGCGATCAGCCGTCGTCAAGACATCAACCGTATTACTAGCCGTATGAGTCCCGCTTGGAACTATGACTTAGTGCCATTAGGCTCAGCAGCTTTGAAAGCCTGTTTAGTCGCAGAAGGTGCTGTCGATTGTTACTTGCGCCTTGGGCCTACTGGCGAGTGGGATACCGCGGCGACACAATGCATTGTTGAAGAGGCAGGTGGACGCATCTTAAGCACGCAATTAGAGCCACTCTCTTACAATGAAAGAGAGACGCTTGAGAACCCGAACTTCATTGTACTGGGTGATTCAGACTTACCATGGGCCGAGATCTTACAGAGCAAAGATTAGGGGCTGTTGACCTTTCGAGCTGATACAGTATTAAAATAAAATGGGCACCTCGATGAGGTGCCCATTTTTTATGTCTTGTTATCGGATAACTAGCACAACTTAGTTATTGAGAAGCTAACTAGAAGCGCCCTTGATAGCTAAACTGGTACTTACCTTGGCTATCTGGATTACCAAGCCATTTCAGCTGACTTTGCATCGCTGGTGGGAATTCTGCACCCGGTTTAAACCATGCTGCCGAAGTGTAGCTTTGATTTGGTGTGACACTTGCAGAGAACTCACTATCCACTTGAGCACTCTTCTGAGAGCCCTTTGCTGCCAATGTATTATCTTCACAAGTGATGTCAGCAATCACAGGACCGAGGTCCAACGAACCCACTGGCGAGTCGACTGCAGCACCAGACCAAGCCACAGTGCCTTCTCCAGACTGACACCAAGGTTGAGCATGAATCGCATGCTTGATCGTCAGCTCAACTTGTCCAGCAATTGAAACCGGGACTGGAATCGCTGGCGCATACTTCATCACGTTAGCAGCGGGCATTGATGCGACTAAGTTTTCCGCATACGCACCGCTCATACTGTACCCAACGCGCCCTTTTCCTGACAAGTTCATGTCGCTATTGCGGCCAAAGCGCACCGCTAATTCAGCTTTAGCTTGGAAGAGTTTAGAGAACTGGAAGTCCCACTGCACTGATCCGTAATTAACACGCTGCCAAGATATATTATTAGCGCTGCCTTGCCAAACCGTTCCTTCAACACCTTCAATATTCAAGCCTCGCACAGCAGGTGCATGTTTGAGCACAAAAGAGGCCGGTAGATGTAGCAACAGACTAACCGAGAAAAAGACAATAAAGATACCGCCAAAAAGTAAACCTAACTTCAAAGATAAACCGCGTTTCACATTAACCTCGTTTAAACTGTAGTCGGTTGACCTCAATAACCCCTGGGCTATCGGAACGATCAATGTCCATAAACTCAACCTCGACACCCTGCTTCTCTTTCAAGTATGTCAGCCAGTCTACGAACTGATTAAAAGGCACAGGTTTGACCCAGACTTGCAGCATCTCGCCACGCGGCTGAACTCGAATCAATTCAATCTTAAAACGACGCATAGAAGCAGGCACAGATTGGTTCAAAGGCTGGCTAGCAACAATCCCACCACTTCCTCGCAGCTCTACCACTTCGTTGGCTTTATTGGTTACCCAAGCCAGTAGTTGCTTCTCGCTTTGAATACGACTTTGCGCCATCTCAGCTCGCTGGCTAAGCGGCTGCAATAGCCCCCAGTACACGATGCCTACCACCAACAGAATGGAACAACCGATCACTAATCGTTGCTCTCTTTGACTTATTGAAGTCCACCACGCTTGGAGTGGCTCAATCATATTTCTCATCACTGATCTCCTTACGCAGTTTATTGACGGGGTTTAAGGGTGAAGCTGCCAAATACGGCATCACCATTACGATTCAATGGCCCTTGCTCAACGGTAAACTTCTCTTCAAGCTTCACTCGCGCGGTCTCGAAATGTTGGAAGTCAGAACTTTTCGCTTCCAATCTCACCTCTGAGCGGTTGCCGTCGTAGCGAATACTATTCACTTCGATGGCTTTCACTTGTCCTAAGGTTTCTGGCAGTAACGCTAGCCATCCAAGTAAGGAGTCACCATCACCCGATCCACCATACTTCTTAGCTTCATCGTTCATCTGGCGCTTCAGGTAGCTAACCGTCGGAATACGTTGCTTACCCGGAAGTACGCTTCTAAAAATACGTTCACTCTCCATTCGATACGCTTCAGCTTGTAACTCATACTGCCGAACCTTTAAGACTTGTTGAGTGACGATTACCGCCACCAGCAAACAAGCTGCAATCGCTACTTTTTGCCATACGCGCCAGTACTTACTGAATGAAGATTTGGTTTTAAAGGTGCCAGTCAGTAAGTTTACGCTACTCGTGATGGCTTGTTGGCTCAGTAAAGACATCACCAGTTCAGCAGGCTTAGCTTGCCATTCAATGCCACTTTGCTGTTGGACGTCATCACTTGGCAGTGCGGTGTAGCTAAAAATCGTTGGTGACTGCTCTTCATCACCCAGGGCAACCCAATCGCTTTGTAAGAACATCGCTAGCCATGCTTCACTGATCGACACTGCTTGGTAGTGGCTTTGACGCAATAACCAATGTTGGTCGATCTGCAGCGCACTGATGCCCTGCTCTTCTAAAGGCAAGGCTAAGGTGTCTGGCAGTACTTTACGAAAGATAATGTTCGCTTCGCGGAAGGTATCTAGCGCCTGCTTAAGCCACTCACGCTCAACACCACACACAGTGGCATGGGTTGCATCTTTATCTAAAACGGTCAGGTGTAAGTCTTCGATATCTTGCGCGACTTCGTCTTCTAATAAAAACGGCAGCATAGAATCGAACTGGCGAGCAGCACCTTTCGGGATCTCAACACGCTTAATTAAGCACTCATTTCCCGGCAATAAAGCGATACAACTGCGTTTTTCTGCGTAAGGGGTTAACTCATCCAGCTGCTCCCAGCTAGACAATTCACCACTTGCTATCACTTCTTGTTGGCTTGTCGACCAAACTAACCACTGCACAGGGCTCTGTGGTTCGCTACTCAGTCGAACGGTCAGAAACTCGCTCACTGATTCCTCCAAAACGACGGCGTACCACCGTCACTGTTTCTCGATTACTACTATAGAAAAGCGTTCGTATACGTACACGAGATTGCTCAACTAAAACCTCTGCATCTAGCTCAAAATAGGCACTATCTACAGTTAAATATGCTTTTGCTTTTTTGCTGACGTCAGCACTCACTGCGGTAATGGCGCCCTCTGCCATGAAGTCATCCACAGTCTCCCAGCCATCAAACGGACGCTTATCAATCAGTTGTTTCGCATCCGACTCACTCAAGCCTGGTGCAAACATCGCTTCCAATAACGGCGCTTGTTGCTCCGTCAAGGTATTCACATTCAGTCGAAAGTCATCGGTCGGTAAGGCACACACAAAAGGACGAACTTTATTCATGACCTCACCAGTCACCTGATACACCGCTCTCAACTCGGACTCATCCGCCATCAAACCATTTGGCGTAACATAAGGTGGCTTCATCGCCTCATAAGTGCTGTCCTCGACGCCTGCAGAAGAGGTTGCTCGAGTATCGCTGTCGACAAATTCCCAGCTTGAATGCGCGATAACCTCAGCTTGATAAGGCTCAACGTCTTGATTTTCTAATAAGGTTTGCCAAACCTTCACTAAATAAGGTGCTTGGTTACTGGAAGTGGTTGCCACTCCCGCTAATGCATTGAGATTAAAACAAGATTGCGCGTCAATAATACGCCCTTTAACTTGTCCATAATCTAATGGGTATACCTGCTCTTCCAATGCCCACGGCTGACTTAAGTTGACCGTATCACTGTCTTTGTAGCTTTGCCTAATACCATCTTGTACGAGCGCTTCAACGCCAATGCTATACCAATAAGCTTGTTGGTAATTCAGCTGATTACCAACGCGTTTGAATTGAGTAAACAAGCGTTCCGACATGCTGCCTGCAATGGTTGCCATTATCGCCAATAACATCAGAATAATAATCAGCGCAACACCACGTTGCTTGCGCCCTAACGATCGTCTTGTTAGTACAAGCTGATTAGTTCGACGCATCACCGTCCCCCTCGCGACTATCTGAGGAGTCACTGCTTGAAGAGTCACTGTTTGAATCACCACCAACCTGATCTAGGGTGCCACTTGGTGTCAGATAAATTCGCTCTATCTCACCATAATCTTTTAACGTCAGCTTAAGTCTCACCGCCTTTGGTAACGACTTATCGCCTTGCCATTCTTTGCCCCAACGCTTTCCATCGTAGAACTCAAACTCCAAAGCCTCAACCTCACCAAGCAAAGGGGTAATGACCGCTTCCTGCCCTGCGGGTGTATCTGGGTAGCGCCACCACAGGCGTTCAAGCGTCTCTTCTTTTAGACGGTAGCCCACTTTCGTCACTTCACCACGAGGAAACTGCTGCTGTGGGTTGTGCCAACCAAGACGAGTAAACACGATACCTATGCTATCGGAGTCCAATAAATACTCTTTCACTATGACCAGCTTAGATGGTGCTTCTTCACCATCAGTACGAAATTGTCGCACTGCCATCTGGCGAAAATCATTATCTAAGATAACTAAACTGCGCTGCAGTTGGTTCAAACGAGCACTACGCTCTGTTGAAAGCTCGTTGCTTCGCTGCACTTGATTTACTACTTGATAGGCCGCCATACTCAGCGTAGCAAAAATAGCAATCGAAACGAGCACCTCAATTAAAGTAAAGCCTCTCCCTTTTGAAGGTAGACCTAGTTTGCGAGGTATACTGTTGTTTACCGTCATGCTTTTTACTAACCGCATTCTCTTAGTTGACCACATAACTGCGCACCGTAACGACTGGAGAAGCCTTTTTGCTAGTTGCCACACTCACATCAAAAGCTTTTAGCATATTATCGGCCGTATCGATTGGGGTAACTTTCCAAAACCACTCTCGACCGGCTAGCTCTTGCGTGCCTTGTGTCTTTTTCAGCTTCTCCGGGTGTAACATCACCAAAGCCATTTGATTATCAACGACCATAGCCGCGAAGGTTTTTTCTTCTAAATAGCTCAATGTATTGATGTGCTGGGTTACGGCGCGAATAACACTGATCGCCGCAGTAGCAAATATCGCGAGTGCCACTAACACCTCAAGTAGCGTCATACCACGAGAGCGATAAGGAGAACGGTTATTCCTCTTCATCTTCTTCTCCTGGTTCTAACAGTCGAATCACACCATTATCCGACGCTTTAATGCGCCAGCCATCTTGTATGGTATCGCCTGTATTGGGATAAAAAGAGAGTGTAAATGGTGTCACTTCAGCACTCGACAAGATGTATACTTGAGGTGGCTTAGGTTTCTTTTCTTCTTCAAGATCAGCAAACATATCTTCATCAAATAGGCTTCCTGGGTTGAATAACCGATCATCATCTGCCCATGCGCCACCGCCTAAGTTAAGTGATAATGCGAGATCTTCTGGTAATTCTGTTGAAGAGGGTATTTTTTCGAATTCGACTTCTTGCCAGCCTTCAGACTTAAGCGTCATCAGAACATAGGTCGACTTCTTTTCATCGATGCGAATACCAAAATCCAGACCACTCAAAATCGCTTCTTCGCTAAGCAGCTGAATTCGTTGATAGAAACTTTGAGCGTATTTTTTTGCGGCATCTTTACTGTTGGTAGGAATGGTCGCAATCACAGCGACCGCCGTTACTGATAGCAATACCAACACCAGCAGAATCTCAATCAAGGTGAAACCTGGCTGTTTGTGCGTAGTTTTCACCTTGCAGACTCCATATGTTTACGTCCGACCATCAAATAGCGGCATCAAGCGACAATAAGCTTAGGCTTACTGAAAGTCTTGCATGTTCCAGTTACCGATATCCGCAGCAATACCTTCACCACCTTCTTGGCCATCAGCACCAAGCGTAAAGATGTCGATAGTGCCGTTATCACCAGGGCTTAGGTATTGGTACTCGTTGCCCCATGGGTCGTTAGGTAAACGCTTGATGTAGCCACCGTCGCGGTAGTTACGAGGCTCTGGGCTGCTTGGCTTAGAAACCAGTGCATCAAGGCCTTGATCCGTTGTTGGGTACACGCTGTTATCCAGTTTGTACATATCTAGCGCATTCTCTAGTGCCACGATATCTGTGATAGCTTTCTGTTGGTCAGCCTTCTCTTTATTACCCAATAGGTTAGGTACAACAAAGCTCGCCAACACGCCAAGGATAACCACAACCACCATCACCTCTAGTAGGGTAAAGCCTGATTGTTTCTTCATTTTATTCTTCATTATTTTCTCCAAAGTACAGACAACGAGTTGAGGGGAATGGTGTCCTTCTCTCGATAATCCAAAAACGTTTTATGAACGGAATTAGCCGCTCATTAAATTGTTCATTTCAAGCATTGGCATCAAAGTTGCCATCACAATAAACAGCACCAACCCCGCCATCAAAGCAATAAGTGCCGGGGTAAAAATGCCTAACGCAATATTTACCGTCGACTCAAAGCTTTGGTCTTGGTTATCGGCTGCACGAGTCAGCATCTGCTCTAATTGACCACTCTGCTCACCACTAGCAATCATGTGCAGCATCATCGGTGGGAAAAGCTTAGTATGATCAAGCGCTTTACGCAGGCTTGCCCCTTCCCTCACGCTATCTGATGCTTGTAAGACTTGTTGTTTCACATGGTGGTTCGACATCACGTCAACCGCAACCTTCATCCCTTCAAGGATTGGAATCGCACTTGAAGTACAGATTGAAAGTGTACGGGCAAAACGAGAGGTATTAATGCCTTTCGCTATCTTGCCAATCAACGGGATACTCAACAATTTTCGATCCCAACTTAGACGCACGCCCGGTCTTTTAAGCGCAGTCTTAATCAACACAATCACACCAATGATCAACAACAGTAATTGGATGCCCCAATCCTGGATAAATTCACTCGATGCCAATAAAAATTGGGTGGATTGAGGAAGCTCTTGTCCCATCTGGATGATTGGTTCAACAATCTTGGGTACTACCGTTGCTAATAGGAACGAAACGATAGTGACCGCAAACACTACTAGAACCACTGGGTAGATCATCGCTTGCAGCAGCTTAGAGCGCATTTTCTGGCGGTTTTCCGCGTAATCGGCTAATCGCTCTAGTACCGCGTCTAAGTGCCCGGATTTCTCACCAGCCGCCACCATGGCTCTAAACAGTTCATCAAAGATGTGCGGGTAATCAGCTAAGCTATCCGCTAGCGAGTAGCCTTCCGTCACTTTGGAGCGAACTGCCAGTAACATAGTTCGAATACGAGGCTTTTCGGATTGCTCAGCTACGGCCTTCAAACACTCTTCCAATGGCATACCTGATTGTACTAGAGTTGAAATTTGGCGAGTAATCAAAGCAAGGTCTGGTGTACTGATGCCACGCTTAAAGCTGGTCGATGGCGTTGAGCCTTTCGCTGTTTTCGCTTTAGCTTCGGTCATTTCAACCGGCATTAAGCCTTGCTCTTTTATGCGCTGGCGAGCCTGACGAGCGTTATCCGCTTCAATCGAACCCTTTTTACTTTTGCCTTTGGCATCCAGTGCTTTGTATTCAAATGCCGCCATATTAGACTTCCTTGGTCACGCGCATCACTTCTTCTAGAGACGTTATCCCTTTCCGAACCTTGCTCAAGCCATCATCTCGAATACTTGGTGTTGTGCCACGAATTGCTTTTTCAATCGCCTGTTCGCCCGCTTCACTGTGAATCAGTTCTTGTACTGAGTCATCGATCATTAGCAACTCATGAATACCAGTTCGGCCACGATACCCCTTATGGTTACACTCTTCACAACCTTTTGCATGATAAAGCGTTAGGCTGTCTTTCTTCTTTAAATCAAAAAGCTTTTTGGTCTCTTTGTCCGCTTCGTACGGTTCTTTACAGTCGTTACACAAGGTACGAACTAAGCGCTGCGCTAACACACCAAGCAGAGAAGAGGAGATAAGGAATGGTTCAATACCCATATCGCGCAGACGCGTAATGGCACCTATCGCGGTATTGGTATGCAGAGTCGACATCACCAAGTGACCCGTCAAAGAGGCTTGAACCGCAATCTCAGCAGTTTCTAAGTCACGAATCTCACCAATCATTACCACGTCCGGGTCTTGACGAAGAATCGCACGTAAACCGCGAGCAAAGGTCATATCCACCTTAGGGTTTACTTGTGTTTGGCCGATACCATCGATATCGAATTCGATTGGGTCTTCGACAGTAAGGATATTACGTTCGTTGCTATTTAGCTCTTGCAGGCCAGCGTACAAGGTTGTGGATTTACCCGAACCTGTAGGACCCGTTACTAAGATAATGCCGTGCGGACGCTGAATCAGTTTACGGAAGTTTTCGTGGTTCTCTGCCGTCATACCTAAACTGTGCAAGTCTAGGCGAGTCGCGTTTTTATCCAACAGACGCATTACCACACGCTCACCATGCGATGAAGGCATGGTAGAGACACGAACGTCGACAGCTCGACCACCAATACGCAGTGAGATACGACCATCCTGTGGCACGCGTTTTTCTGCAATATCCAACTTTGCCATCACCTTTACACGCGACACAAGCAACGGCGCCAATTTACGGCTTGGCGCGAGAACATCACGCAACACACCATCAATACGGAAACGGATCGAAAGCGACTTCTCAAAGGTCTCGATATGGATATCCGAAGCACCTTCTTTTATCGCCTCACCCAACATCGCATTAATCAGCTTGATGATTGGCGCATCGTCTTCTGACTCAAGCAAGTCTTCATCTTGCGGTAACTCTTCTGCTAGCGAGAAAAAGTCGTCGTTGTCAGCCCCAATGTCTTCCATGAGCTGACGAGCTTCTGACGAGTCACGCTGATAAGCGTCGGTCAATTTTTTATCAAACTCATCGAGAGTAATCGCTTGTGGCGTGAAACCATTTTTCACAACACGACTCACTTCAATGATCGCCGCCGATTTCAGTGGCTCAACATAATAAAGTATCGGTGCGCGCTCTGGATGCTGAGACTCCAACACCATCTTATAGCGATTCGCAAAGCTAAACGGCAAGCGCTGATAAGTACGTGCCGCCCCTATCAACTCAGCCATTATTCTTGTTCCATTTGATCGATGAAGGCTTGGATCTCAGCCGGATGATTCCTCTCTGAACCGAATTTAGGCAACACTGGGATGTTGTCGTTATCCATCAATTTCAGGCCTTGCTCTGACTTATACAGCTGTTCAGCACGGATGAAGTTGTATTTACGCTGAGTGATACCATCGGCTGTCATACCATCACGAATGATGGTTGGCTTGATGAATACCATTAGATTCTTTTTCTCAACCTGAGTACTGGTTGATTTGAATAGATGACCGAGCACCGGGATGTCGCCCAATAGTGGCACCTTAGACTCACTCTCTAATGCACGCTCGTCAATCAGACCACCAAGTACCAACATTTGACCGTCTTGAACAATCACTGAAGTATTGAGCTGACGCTTAGCAAAACGCACATCAACCGCACCGTTTGCGCCTAATACGTTCGATACTTCTTGTTCTATTTGCAACTGAACCGAGTCACCTTCGTTGATCTGTGGCACCACTTTAAGCTTGATACCCACTTCTTTACGTTCAACCGTTTGGAATGGGTTATCGTTGTTTGAACCAGCTGAAGAGCCAGTGAGAACCGGCACCTCTTCACCGACAATGAATGATGCCTCGCCGTTATCCATCACGGTAATGCTTGGAGAAGATAAGATATTTGAGTTGGAATCGGTCGCAACTGCACTGATCAAGGCTGTCCAATCGCCCATCACCACACTCATCGCCGCACCATTTACGCTAGACAGTGCAGAGGCTAATGTCGAATAATCCCCTTTTTCAGAGAACTTACGTTCAACATAACCATCAATCGCATTTGGGTTTTCAGGGTCGTATGTGCTTTCTGTTCTTTCCGTATCCTTGGCCTCTTCTAAGCCAATCATAACCTGGCCAACCGAGGTGCCAGTATTGCTGTATTGAATCATGGCACCCGTTTCTAGGTTACCCCACTGCACACCAAGGTTAACGCCATCGCCTTCTGCCATTTCAACAATCAAGGCTTCAATCAATACTTGAGCACGACGAATATCTAATTGAGCAATCACATCTTGTAGCGCGTTCATGATATCGGGTTGCGCGGTAATCACTAACGAGTTGGTATCGCTGTGTGCCGAAATCACAACTTTATCGCGTTGAGAAGAGCTGCCTTTGGTTGAAGTCTGCTTTTCTGACTGCAGGTTATCCGATACACCTTTAAGTACATCGACTAAGTCTTCTGCTTTTGCATATTTAAGATAGATAACTTGGTTGTTGCCCTTGGTTGCCATCTCGACATCAAGTTGCTCAATCAGTTTTCTTAAACGGCTACGAACTTTAGGGTCACCAGAGATAAGAATTGCATTGGTGCGCTCATCGGCTACTAGCTTAGGTTGTAGAAATGCTGGAGTGTTTTTCGCGTCAGTGTTTTTGTTCAAAGCATCTACGATACGCACCATCTCAGCGGCTGAAGCGTTCTTTAATTCAACCACTTCGATCTCTTTATCACCGGCTTGGTCAACACGTTTGATGATTTCAGCTAAGCGATTCACGACCGCAGCACGGCCAGTGATTAGGATGATGTTGGCTGGATCATAGTGCACAACGTTACCCGCACCTGCATTGTCATTCAGCTGACGTAGCAATGGCGAAAGCTCGCGAACCGAAACATTACGAACCGTCACAACGCGAGTGACCACGCTATCGCCTTTAATATTTTCACGCTCGCCAACCACAGGAATCGCAGAAGTCTTAGAGTCTTTGGCTTTGATGATCTTCAAAACACCAGATTCCATCTCAACCACGGCGTAACCGTAAACCTCTAAGACGTTGAGGAAGAAGCTATAATATTGCTCTTCATTGAGTACGTCATAGCTACGCACATCAATTTTTCCGCGCACTGACGGGTCAACGATGATCGTTTTCTCAAGGTTACGGCCAACAATATTAATAAACTCTTGAATATCAGTGCCTTTAAAGCTGGCACTAAAATCATTAGCGAAGGCTGCGGGCGTGCAGATTAAGCTTCCTGCCAGTAACCATGCACTTTTCTTAAACCAATGCTTCACGTACTTCTCCTACACTTTCGTCTTTCGTTAGACGCAAAGTTTTAAAATTCAATAAACACTTCATGTTGTTGTCCATCTCGCTCAACGACCAGGTTTAACTCTGTCAGTTCTGAGATTGAACGGAATATCTTGCCCATAGCCGCTGGGTCAGTCAGGTCTTGACCATTTAACTGAGTTGCAATATCGCCGTTTTGGAGCCCAACAGAGTTAAAAAGTTCTGAATCTTTGCCAGGGCTCACACGATAACCAATCACACTGTCGTCGCGCTTCACTTGAGATAAGCGAACATATTGGAAGATTTGCTGTGGATCTTTCATTATCTTCGCTTTAATTTCATCGAGCTTCTCTTCTGCAGAAGCTGGGTTGTTGCCACGCACTGAAGAGGAAGCCCGACGTGGTGCGGGTTCAGATACAGCTAAACGCTTATACTCGATACCTTCTAGCATCAGCGTTTCATCACGACCTGAGTTATCAATGATGACGCGGTCAATTAATACGGCTTTGAGTTTGGCTCTGGTGCCTTCTATCTGTTCATTAATCCCGTAGGTCGCTTGCGTACCACGGTTGGCAATCACAGCTAAGCTCAGCTCCGAGTTAGAACTGGCAACCGCACCCACTAACACCAAGTTAAGACGAGTCTTAGGCGCATCCTGAATCACCTGTTGTTCAACCACTGCAGGCTTGCTTGGGTTGTAAGCGCCAAACATGTTGCTCTTTTGCAAAGAAGAGATGTCTAAGGTTGATTGAGGAGTCGCAGACGATGAGATTGTTGCTTTCCAGGGCAAGACTGTTTGCTCAACTGGTTCAATAAACCAGACAAGCTGCCCTAAAATCCATGCAGAGACTGCAATAAGCACACAACAAATAGCGAGGCTCAGTTTCTGCTGAAGCACAAATCCATTCTCTAATAGGCGGCTCAGCAGCGGGGAATTCCCCATGCGACTTTTGAGCTCTAAAAAGTCCACTTCCTTTGCCCCTTCTCATGACAACAAACATTGCAAACTATTAAACTTTCAGCTTTTTTATTCATTCGTTAGATACCGAGTTCATATAAGCATAAGATCTCGAACTATATCATAGCTAATCGATAAATCGTCATTACAAAGCGATTTTGCTCTATGACTTGAAAAAAATGCTAACTGCCTCCACATAAAACCTCTACCTAACGTGATAAGCACCATCAAAAACATGTTGCGCACTGTTCATAACAGTTAAACCGAATTCATTTTTCACTAAATAAGGTACAGCCCTATATGAAAACTTCTAATGAAGCTGTCAGACTCGATAAATGGTTGTGGGCAGCACGCTTTTACAAAACTCGATCTATTGCTCGCAATATGGTCGATGGTGGCAAAGTCCACTATAATGGTCAGCGCAGCAAGCCAAGTAAGATTGTCGAACTTGGGGCAGTTATTACACTGCGCCAAGGTAATGAGGAAAAGACGGTAACGATCGAGAAAATTTCAGCCCATCGTGGCGGAGCACCGATCGCTCAAACCCTCTATGAAGAAACCACTGAGAGCTTGGCGAAACGAGAAGAATTTGCGAAACAACGCAAGCTACACGCACATAACCCAGCTCCAGAGCGTCGCCCTGATAAAAAGCAACGTCGTGACATCATCAAGTTCAAGCATCAATAAGCTAGAAGGAATAGCCAAATGGCAAACAATGTTTTAAATCGCTACCTATTTGAAGACCTATCAGTACGTGGTGAATTGGTACAAATGGATGAAGCGTACCAACAGATTATTTCTAGCAAGGAATACCCAGCTCCAGTACAAAAGCTGCTGGGTGAGCTATTGGTTTCAACCACGCTACTGACTGCGACTCTAAAATTTGAAGGCTCTATCACTATGCAACTGCAAGGTGATGGCCCAGTATCTCTAGCAGTTATCAATGGCGACCATAACCAAAAGATCCGTGGTGTTGCTCGTTTTGAAGGTGATATTGCCGACGATGCTGGCCTACACGACCTAATGGGCAAAGGCCACCTAGTGATCACTATCGATCCTAAGAAAGGCGAACGCTACCAAGGTATCGTTGGTCTTGAAGGCGACACACTAGCTCAAGTACTTGAAGGTTACTTCGCGAACTCTGAGCAGCTTAAGACTCGTCTATGGCTGCGTACTGGTGAGCACGAAGGCAAAGCACACGCTGCTGGTATGTTGCTACAAGTTATGCCTGACGGCACTGGTACTCCAAATGACTTCGAGCACCTAGAGCAGCTAACAGACACAGTGAAAAACGAAGAACTATTCTCTCTAGAAGCAAACGAACTGCTTTACCGTTTGTACAACCAAGAGAAAGTACAACTTTTCACACCGCAACCAGTTGAATTCTTCTGCGGTTGTTCTCGTGAACGAAGCGCAGCAGCGATCATTACCGTTGCTCAAGAAGAGATTTACGACATCCTAAGCACTGAAGGTAGCGTTGCTCTTCACTGTGATTACTGTGGTACGAGCTACTCGTTCGACAAGAACGATGTTGATGCACTGTATGCAGAAGCAGCAGATAAAGGCAGCAATACGGTTCATTAATTTACGTCGTACCAAAAACACGTAATTTACCCCAAAAAGGTCAGCACTAAGCTGGCCTTTTTTGTGATCAAAATAGCGCAAACTTCGTAACATCTCGTAATAAAATCACCGCTTAATTTTAATCAATTAATAATGTTTCAGCCCCTAGCGCAAAGGTTTGCGTACAGGATAGACTAGTTAGGCCAATATGTGACGAGACACTTAAAACCCCATGGTTAATATGGATGTTTTTGAGCTACATCCCTGTTTCCCCCGAGTCTCGTTGCTAGCATGGTGAGCAGATAACAATAAAAAATTAATACAAAATCCCTACAAAATATCCTACAAGGAGCACCTATGACCGTTATGGAACATACTAAGGCTGCACAAATTGATCTAACAAAGCACGGACTTACTGGCGTTACCGAAGTTCTTCGCAATCCTAGCTATGAGCAGTTATTCGTTGAAGAAACACTGCCAGGTTTGGAAGGCTACGAAAAAGGCGTAGTAACGGAACTAGGTGCTGTTGCTGTTGACACTGGTATCTTTACTGGCCGCTCACCGAAAGATAAGTACATTGTTAAAGATGACACAACCCGCGATACCATGTGGTGGTCAGATCAAGGCAAAAACGACAACAAACCGATCACAACTGAAGTATGGAATGAGCTAAAAGAGCTTGTAACAACTCAGCTATCTGGCAAGCGCCTGTTTGTCATTGACGGTTACTGTGGTGCTAACCCAGATACGCGCCTAAGTGTGCGTATTATCACAGAAGTAGCGTGGCAAGCGCACTTCGTTAAGAACATGTTTATTCGTCCAACTGACGAAGAGCTAGCAACGTTCGAACCTGATTTCGTGGTAATGAACGGTGCTAAAACAACCAACCCTAACTGGGAAAAACAGGGCCTAAACTCTGAAAACTTCGTAGCATTCAACCTAACAGAGCGTGTTCAAATCATCGGTGGTACTTGGTACGGCGGTGAGATGAAGAAAGGCATGTTCGCAATGATGAACTACCTACTTCCTCTGCAAGGTATCGCTTCAATGCACTGTAGTGCAAACGTCGGCGAGAAAGGCGATGTAGCGGTATTCTTCGGTCTATCGGGCACAGGTAAAACAACGCTATCAACAGACCCTAAACGTGAGCTAATCGGTGATGATGAGCACGGTTGGGATGACGACGGTATCTTCAACTTTGAAGGCGGTTGTTACGCGAAGACGATCCGTCTATCTAAAGAAGCAGAACCAGAAATCTACAATGCAATCCGTCGTGATGCACTGCTAGAAAACGTGACGGTTCGTGGCGATGGTTCTATCGATTTTGATGACGGTTCTAAAACAGAAAACACTCGTGTTTCTTACCCGATTCACCACATCGACAACATCGTTAAGCCAGTATCAAAAGCAGGTCACGCTCAAAAGGTTATCTTCCTGACTGCTGATGCATTTGGTGTACTACCACCAGTTTCTAAACTGACTCCAGAGCAAACGAAGTACCACTTCCTATCTGGTTTCACAGCGAAGCTAGCAGGTACAGAGCGCGGCATCACAGAGCCGACTCCAACCTTCTCTGCAGCGTTTGGCGCGGCGTTCCTAACGCTTCACCCAACTCAGTACGCTGAAGTACTAGTGAAACGCATGGAAGCAGCAGGCGCTGAAGCTTACCTAGTAAACACAGGTTGGAACGGTACTGGTAAACGTATCTCTATCCAAGATACTCGTGGCATCATCGACGCTATCCTAGATGGTTCTATCGACCAGGCTGAAACTAAGGTTATCCCTATGTTTAATCTAGAAGTGCCTCTAGCGCTGCACGATGTTGACCCAGCGATCCTAGACCCACGCGACACGTACACAGACCCACTACAATGGGAAAGCAAAGCGAAACATCTAGCAGAGCGCTTCATCAACAACTTTGATAAGTACACTGACAACGCTGAAGGTAAGTCACTGGTTGCGGCTGGTCCACAACTCGATTAATCCAAGCATCTGCTCGGGCTAAGCCAAAAGCGAACGCTCATTTAAAACGATATTTTTGTAGCAAGCCCCTCTTTTGAGGGGCTTTTTTGTTGATGCTTGTCCCTTTTTGTTCCACTCTGTTTTAAGACTATTGAAATGTAAGGCTTTCAGGGAATGAAAAAGGTATTCATGGTGTTCGGTATTGTGTTGGCTATCGCCGTTGCGGTTATCGCAGCGTTGCTATTAAGCCTACAGACTCAATACCGTGCGGATGTTGCTAACTTTTTTATCAAGCACACGGTTGATCAACCAGTGGTCATTGAAGATGTCGAGTATCAAGCGCCTTATCACATCACCCTAATGGGAATCACCTATACCCAACCAGAAAAGCAACCACCTCTGTATATCGATAAGGTCGATCTCTGGTTCAGCCCTGACTCTCTCATTGAAGCCAAACTCGTCTTAGACTCTGTATTAATCAGTGGTATCCAGTTGGAATCGAGCGATCTCGAAGCGCTCTCACCTCTGTTAACCGAGCAAAACCTCAAGCTCCGCCAGTTGGCGATCAATAATCTGGATTTTTCGACCAACAGCTTTAATGTGCGGGGCATCGATCTACAGATCGCCGAGCCAACCTTTAGCAATAATCAGACACTGCTGCCTTATGGCAAAACCCAACTTTCCGCTTCGCAACTCTATTGGCAAGGTGAAGCCTTCGATAACCTTCTGATCGACCTTGACCTTAAACCGAGCGACAGCACTCTTTATGGCGCTTCGTTTGAATGGCGCGGTGCCAAAATTTCAGGACAAGCAGAACAATATAAGCATGATTGGTCACTAGTGAATGTCACTGTAAATGGTTTACGCCTCAACCAGCAGCAAAGTCAGAGCCTATTAAACAAAGAATGGGACGTAGCGGGCATTCGTATTAACCATATCAACAGCTTAGATATTTTACATAGCGACATCGAATGGCCAAGCGGGCACCTTGCTGCCTTTGATGCTTCACTAGAAAACATCAAATTGCCTTTCGAGCTTTGGCGACAACAGAAAGCACTTTTCTCGCTGCAAGCCGAAGGGGTCACTGTTGATGATGACATCTTCATCGAGCCAAATATCAAGCTAAGCCTAGAGCCAAACCAGATACTGATTGAAGATTTCTATACTCAATTTCTGCAAGGCACCGTTCAGCTCAATGGTGAAGTCACCCCTAGAAGCATTGAATTAGCTCAGCTCGATCTGCAAGGCATTAAATGGGTCACAGAAAGCCAAGATAAACCACAGCCAGTAACACGCCTCTTACCTTGGCTTAAAGAGCTTCAGCAAGCTTCTATAGACCGACTAAATGTGGAACGCACCCAACTCATACAACTGGCACAAAAGCCTTACTGGCAAGTCTCTGGGCTCCACATTGAAGGACACCACGTTCAACTGCTTCAAGATAGAAAGCTAGGTTTGTGGCAAGGAAAACTGATGGCCAGCGCGAACGACGCTAGCTATCACAATATTCTCAGCGCTCAACCTGTGATTGAGATGAATAGTAACCAAGGGAAATGGACGCTAACACGCCTGTTTGCTCCTCTTAAGCAGGGTTATATCGAAGCCAATGCGACACTCGACTTTAACCAAATCAGCAAACCGTGGCGTGTCGATATCTCCGCAGATGGCTTACCTATCTCGCCAATGCTGCAGCAACTCGACTTACCACTCGATGCAACGGGTTTTTGTGAGTTTGAACTGCAAGCCTCTGGTCTCTATGGCGATTCACTCATGCTGGGCTATTCAACCACGGGCCAACTTAAAGGCAGCGTTCGCCAGGGTGTGATGACCTTTAACAATACGCTTTCGGAAACCTCGACCGATAACGTGTTTGAAATCCCCGAATTCAACGCGAGTTTTGACCGTGGTCGCTTCAAGCTTGAACCTATGCACATTATTGGAGCATCCGCTGCAGAGGAAGCTTCACAGAGCGTTCAAACTTTAAATGGTGAAGTTTCTGGAGAGCTAGACCTGCTTAAAAAAGAACAACACACTCTCTCAGTTATGCTATCCGACCCATGTAACCAAATCTCTGGCAAGCTTGATCAACCGGAGTACACAGCGATTAATGACTGCCAACAAAAAAGCGCCACTTCAGAGGAGTAGCGCTTTCAATCCATAACTCAATCTATCATCAAGCGAGCGTGGAGTTATTCGCTCACCTTGCTGTCACTCGACAGGACCCTCTTGTAGTCAGGGATTATCATATAGGTTCCGGTAAACTCTACGGCTTCCGCATCACCGCTGTGGATGGTCACATGAATAATGATACGTGCCTTTCTTCCTGATGCGAGGCGATCTAAGTCACCACTGATACCATCTAAAGAAGTTGAAGCGACAGGGTTTTGCTCCACAGGATGACGGTAACGAATATGACTGTCGGCTAAGACAATGTCGCCAGTTAGACCACGTTCTTTCATCAATAACCATGTCATACCCCAACCCGTCAGTGTTGCTAGCGTAAAAGCCGAGCCTGCGAACATGGTGTTGTGTGGGTTCAAATTTGGGTTTAGCTGAGCACTGCACTCGAACTGATAACCTGTGTACTGGTTTATCTTGATACCCATCTTGTCGCTGATAGGGATCTGATGCTCCCAACGCTGCTGAAGCTCATTACACCATTCAGGCTTGCGCAAAACATCCGCCATTGGATCAAGATGTTTCACCATCTGTTGGTGGCGAACTGGGCCACGTTGGTCGTTAATCTCACCACGACGCTCAAAGCTGTTCTTTTCATAGAATGAGATAGCATCTTCACGCGCGTTACACACCAAGCGCTTAGCGCCCTCTTGGCGAGCCAACGACTCTAATGCAACCAAAATCAGTGAACCCATGCCTTTGCTACGGCGAGAGTTTTTTACCGCCATATAGCGGATCTGACCTTCAAGATCTGGGGTGATATACAGACGGCCAATCGCCATCGGACGACCTCGACCATCCACAATCATACGATGGTGACTCATGCCATCGTATTCGTCACGCTCGGAACCTACCGGCATTCGCCAAGGTTCACGCAACATCTGCCAACGAAAATGATAATACTTGTTCAGTTGATTTTCGGTGGTTGGAGTTATGAGTTTAAACATGCTTATTCCTTTAAGCTTAAACCTGCAGCCAGAATGTTACTGGACCATCATTAACCAGAGACACTTTCATGTCGGCTGCAAATCGGCCACGTTCCGTTGGCAACACTGATTCACATTGGTCAGAAAAATAATTGTAAAGACGCTCGGCATCTTCTGGGTGAGCGCCACGAGAAAAGCCTGCTCGTGTGCCTTTTTTGGTATCGGCTGGCAGTGTGAATTGAGAAACCACTAACACCTTGCCATTCACCTGCTTCACGTTGAGGTTCATTTTATCGTCTTCATCTCCAAAGACACGATAAGTCGTCACTCGTTCCATCAAACGCTTCGCTTTGGCTTCGTCGTCACCTTTTTCTACGCCTAATAGTACTAATAAGCCTTGTTCAATCTCACCAACTACTTCGCCATCAACACGGACGGCAGCTTCACTTACTCTCTGAATCAGTGCTATCACTGTTGTTTCCTTGCTCTGTGATTTTGTCGTTATCCGTGGAGTGTACCATTATTTTTTGCGTCTCACTCCACTCTTCCTTCTCACCGAGCGCAGCCGTCACCTCAGCACCCACCAGCACGATCAACCAACATAAATAAACCCAAACAAACAGAATCGGGATCGCCGCTAATGCGCCATAGATCACCTGATATGAAGGGAACTGAGTGATGTAAGCAGCGAAGCCTTTCTTACTGAGTTCGAACAGTAATGCCGCCACCAAAGAGCCA
This sequence comes from Vibrio sp. HI00D65, assembly GCF_001635455.1. Taxonomy (GTDB): domain Bacteria; phylum Pseudomonadota; class Gammaproteobacteria; order Enterobacterales; family Vibrionaceae; genus Vibrio. The sequence goes on along the minus strand of NZ_LWEH01000613.1, from coordinate 68,472 downwards.
GCCGCGGCATGAGAAAAATGGATTTTCTTATTAGGTACCAATAGGTATAAACCAAAAAACGCAAAGAAAGAGAGAATCAGAGGGAGTTTGCGAATCAGAGTATTAAAGGCACCAGATACCACTTCGTTTTGTAACAAGCTTAATGATGTCACATATGAGGTGGCTGCAATGCTCGCCCCAACCAAGATTGGCCCGAGAGTGAGCACCATCCAGTACATCGAGAACGACAGTACGGCACGTCGCTTCTCAGTGACACGCCAGATATAATTTAGGTTCTTATCGATGTTAGAGATAAGCATTAGCGCGGCAATAAATAAGAACGCACCACCAACCGCCGTCATTTTACCCGTGTTAGCGACAAACTCTAACAAAGCGCCATGCACCGCATCCCCAGATGCAGGGACAAAATTGGTAATGATGAAGTTTTGAATTACGATCCCCATGTCAGCGAATACGGCAAATGATGACAAGATAGAGAGCAAAACCGTCAACATGGGTACGATTGAAAGCAAGGTAATGTACGCCAAATAGCCCGCATTCACATTGACTCGATCATGCGTCATACGTGCTAAAAGGTAGCGAAAATACTGGATACTAAGTATGCCGACCTTTGTTATCTTCAACTTGTAACTCCCTGGTAACTCGTTCATAGTTCTAATTAATAATCCGTTATACCAATCACAGAGAGCAAGTGATTTACTACAATTGGTATTAGTTAACTATAGGAGACAAGGATGCCTTATTTAATAGTTATAGTCCTCTCTATTTTTACTCTTACTGGATGTCAATCCGCTTATTACTCTGCAATGGAGCAAGTGGGTTATCACAAACGCGACATCATGGTCGACAGAGTAGAAGATGCCAAAGAGTCGCAGCAGGATGCTCAGGAAGAATTTACCAGCGCACTTGAAGCACTCAGCAGCCTGACTAATTTCAGTGGCGGCGACCTAGAAGACATGTACAACAAGATAAACGATAAATACCAAGACAGCGAAAAAGCAGCGCAAAATTTGACTGACCGAATCGCTGCGATTGAAGATGTATCTGATGCGCTGTTTGAAGAGTGGCAAACTGAGCTCGACCTCTACACCAGTGACTCTCTACGTCGTTCGAGTGAGCAAAAGCTGCGTGAAACGAAATCGTCTTACCAAACTATGCTGTCAGCAATGAAGCGCGCAGAGAAGAAGATGGAGCCGGTGCTCAATACCCTTCGCGACAATACTCTTTATCTGAAGCACAACCTCAATGCGAGTGCGGTTGGCTCGTTGCAAGGTGAGTTTATGAGTCTAGAGAAAGACATCGCGTACGCGATCAAACAGATGAATGCAGCGATTGCCGAGTCGGACAAGTTCCTTGCTCAACTAAATCAGAAATAACGCCTGAAAGGGCTAAACAAGATAAGCCTGTATGAATCCAATTATTATAACTGGCGGCCCCGGCGCCGGAAAAACCACTCTGATTAATGCCTTGGCTGATACGGGTTATCCCACCTTCGCAGAGTCCTCTCGTCAATTAATAGAACAGCAAAGTCAGCTTGAATACGGTATCTTACCTTGGGTAGACCTTGCTGGCTTTGCTGAGCTTTGTTTAGATGTGATGAACAAGCAAAAAGACCAAGCCAATCAACATCCGATTGCCTTTCTCGATCGCGCTATTCCCGACATCTGTGGCTATTTGGCTCAGGCTAACTTAGAGATCGATGCGGCCTATCGAGATGCAAGTCAAGGTTACCACCCTCAAGTGTTGTTCTGCCGCCCCGAGGTTTCGATCTATGTTCAAGATGAAGTGCGCCCTTACCCATTTGAAGAAGCGTTAGAGATTCACCACGCGCTGGTCAACGTCTATCAAGAGCTTGGGTATGAGGTAGTTGAAGTGCCGTTTATGTCGGTAGATGAGCGAGTGCAGTTCGTTGAAAGCCACCTAGGAATCAAAAGCTAGATTCCTGACATCTCGTTCCTCGATTCTGGAATGACGACTCGATGATAGGAAATGGATAAAAAAGACAGGCAACGAAGGTACTGACCCTCTTAGTATGTTGCGATCTCCAGTCTAAACACGCTCTTCGTATCCTGCATCTCGTGTACTCATATCTTAGCTAACTAAAAAGCAAAAACCCTGAGCAGCTAGGCTACTCAGGGCTTTCTTATTTACTTAGCTAGAAGCTAGTCAGCGAGCAATTAAGCTTTAGCTGGACGTGCTGCACGCTTACGTTCATTTTCAGTAAGAAGCTTCTTACGGATACGAATGTTTTCTGGCGTTACTTCTACTAGTTCGTCTTCGTCGATGAACTCAAGAGCTTGCTCTAGAGTGTGACGGATAGGTGGCGAAAGAACCTGTGCTTCATCAGTACCAGATGCACGAACGTTCGTTAGCTGCTTACCTTTCAGACAGTTTACTGTCAGGTCGTTTGAACGGTTGTGAATACCGATGATTTGACCTTCGTATACTTCGTCCGCGTGCTCAGCGAATAGACGACCACGTTCTTGTAGGTTGAATAGTGCGTAAGTCAGAGCTTTACCTGTTGCGTTCGAGATTAGAACACCGTTGTTACGTTGACCAATTACGCCACCTTTATGTGGACCGTAGTGATCGAACGTGTGGTAAAGAAGACCAGAACCAGACGTCAGCGTTAGGAACTCAGTTTGGAAACCGATAAGACCACGAGAAGGCATCATGAAGTCCATACGAACACGGCCTTTGCCATCTGGAGACATATCAGTTAGCTCACCTTTACGTAGACCGATGTTTTCCATGATGCCACCTTGGTGCTCTTCAAGCACGTCGATAGTCACAGTTTCAAACGGTTCTGTTAGGTTGCCATCTTCATCTTTCTTGATGATTACTTCTGGACGAGATACTGCTAGCTCGAAGCCTTCACGACGCATGTTCTCGATCAGGATAGAAAGGTGAAGCTCACCACGACCAGATACACGGAAACGGTCTGGATCATCTGTTTGTTCAACACGTAATGCTACGTTGTGTACTAGTTCTTTCTCTAGACGCTCAAGGATGTTACGTGAGGTAACGAACTTACCTTCTTTACCCGCGAACGGAGAAGTGTTTACTTGGAACGTCATTGTTACTGTTGGTTCATCAACAGAAAGCGGAGTCATCGCTTCAACGTTGTTCACGTCACAGATAGTGTCAGAGATTTTAAGCTCGCCAAGACCTGTAATTGCAATGATGTCACCAGCATTCGCTTGTTCAACTTCATGACGGTCAAGGCCTAGGTAACCTAGTACAGTACCTACTTTACCGTTACGCTTATTACCGTCAGCGCCGATGATAGATACTTGTTGGTTTGGCTTAACAGAACCACGAGTAACACGTGCAACACCGATAACACCTACGTAAGAGCTGTAATCTAGTTGAGAAACTTGCATTTGTAGTGGACCGTCAAGGTCAACAGCTGGTGCGTCTACTGTATCTACAACAGCTTGGAACAGTGGTTCCATGTCCGTACCAGTTTCACCTTCAGTCATTGTTGCCCAACCGTTTAGAGCTGAAGCGTAAACAACTGTGAAGTCTAGTTGCTCATCAGTCGCACCTAGGTTGTCGAAAAGGTCGAATACTTGATCCATAACCCAATCAGGGCGAGCGCCTGGGCGGTCAATCTTGTTGATTACAACGATTGGCTTAAGACCGTGTGCGAATGCTTTTTGCGTTACGAAACGTGTTTGAGGCATTGGGCCGTCAACTGCGTCAACGATCAGTAGAACAGAGTCAACCATAGACATGATACGCTCAACTTCACCACCGAAGTCCGCGTGTCCCGGGGTATCTACGATGTTGATGCGGTAATCATTCCAGTTGATTGCTGTGTTCTTAGCAAGAATGGTAATGCCACGCTCTTTTTCGATGTCATTCGAATCCATGACACGCTCTTCAGCTTCACCACGAGACTCAAGAGTGCCTGACTGTTGTAGCAGTTTATCAACCAAAGTCGTTTTACCGTGGTCAACGTGCGCGATGATCGCGATATTTCTTAACTTATCAATCTGTGGAGTAGACATGGATTCTCGATTCACTCATAAAAGTAGCCGCAAATGACCTCTGAAAATAGAGGAAATGCCACTAGCTTGATTAAAAAAACGGTCAATAATATACCAGATTCTAGACAAAAACCCAGAAATATGTGATCTGAACCAAGGCTTTTTTCTTAGTTAGCGATTCACATTAGCTTAACTTTGATTCAGTACAGTGTTGGCTAGCAAAATCTGTAGGATTCTAAAAAGTCTCGTACGCGAGTAACTCGCCAAAACTCCGGCTAAATAACAAAAGTGGATTGACAATGTCTGCAATTCATTGCTGAATGGTGTTCGCTTTTGTCTCATATTGGTGCATTGAAAAACAAATGCACCAATATAGTGCAATCAAAGATCATTTTGGTGCATAACTAGAGGCGGGCGAAACAGAAAAAACAAGTAAAACATTGAAATTAATGGAATAATTTTTTTGGCACGCTTTTGGCAACAGTTAAATCAGCATCGATTAATGCACTTGTCAGACATTAATCAATGCTAGTTTCAACCGAATCGAGCTAATACCAAATTAATAACACTGGAGGTTATCCAAGATGTCAGTAGAAAACGTACTATCGCTGATCCAAGAGAACGAAGTTAAATTTGTAGACCTACGCTTTACAGATACTAAAGGTAAAGAGCAGCATATCTCTATTCCTTCTCACCAAGTTGACGCAGACTTCTTCGAAGAAGGTAAAATGTTCGACGGCTCTTCAGTAGCTGGTTGGAAAGGCATCAACGAATCTGACATGGTAATGATGCCAGACGCATCATCTGCTGTTCTAGACCCATTCACAGAAGACGCAACGCTAAACATCCGTTGTGACATTCTAGAGCCTGCAACTATGCAAGGCTACGACCGTGACCCACGCTCAATCGCAAAACGTTCTGAAGAGTACATGCGCTCTACAGGTATCGCAGACACAGTTCTAATCGGTCCTGAGCCAGAGTTCTTCCTATTTGATGACGTTAAATTTTCAACTGACATGTCAGGCTCTTTCTTCAAGATCGACGACATCGAAGCAGCATGGAACACAGGTTCCGACATAGAAGGCGGTAACAAAGGTCACCGTCCGGGCGTTAAAGGCGGTTACTTCCCAGTAGCTCCAGTTGATTCATCTCAAGACATCCGTTCAGCAATGTGTCTAGTAATGGAAGAGATGGGCCTAGTTGTAGAAGCGCACCACCACGAAGTAGCAACTGCGGGTCAAAACGAAATCGCAACTCGCTTCAACACGCTAACAACGAAAGCTGACGAAACTCAAATCTACAAGTACGTTGTACACAACGTTGCTCACGCATTTGGTAAAACAGCGACATTCATGCCTAAGCCACTAGTTGGTGATAACGGTTCTGGTATGCACGTTCACCAATCTCTAGCAAAAGATGGCGTTAACCTGTTTGCTGGTGATAAGTACGGCGGCTTATCTGAAATGGCACTTTACTACATCGGTGGTGTAATCAAGCACGCTCGTGCAATCAACGCGTTTGCTAACCCATCTACTAACTCGTACAAGCGTCTTGTACCAGGCTTCGAAGCTCCAGTTATGCTTGCTTACTCTGCACGTAACCGTTCTGCTTCTATCCGTATCCCAGTGGTACCAAGCCCTAAAGCACGTCGTATCGAGCTACGTTTTGGTGACCCAGCAGCTAACCCATACCTATGCTACTCAGCAATGCTAATGGCTGGTCTTGACGGTATTAAGAACAAGATCCACCCAGGCGAAGCTATGGATAAAGATCTATACGACCTACCAGCTGAAGAAGCGGCAGAAATCCCAACTGTAGCTTACTCACTAAAAGAAGCTCTAGAATGTCTAGACGCTGACCGTGAGTTCCTAACAGCTGGCGGTGTATTCTCTGACGACTTCATCGACTCTTACATCGACCTTAAGTCTCAAGATGTAGAGAAAGTAAACATGACAACTCACCCACTTGAGTTCGAACTGTACTACTCTGTTTAATCTCTGCTAGATAAGCTTTCTTACTGCAATCATGTAAGAATCGCTGACTAAATATTAGGCTCGCCTCGCAGGCGGGCCTTTTTTATATTCTCCCAACCTCTCCTTCTTCATAACATGCCTTAAATAATAGACAAAAGCCCTCAGAGGCTGTCGAGCTAAATAGAATAAAATCAATAATAAACCAACGCCAAACGTGAAATCACCTAACGATGAAAGGGGCCAACCATATGAAAAAAATACTGTTCCTGTTCGGGTTAACAGTCGCATTCTCATGCTCTGCTCAAACGGTCTATACCTGGGTAGATGAAGATGGCGTACTTCATTTTAGTGATACACCGACAGGCAAGGGCGCTAAGTCTCTTGAGCTTCCGGATGTTCAAGCCTCAGCACCCGCATCTAAATTCGAGCCATCGAAACCCGTTGACGACCAAAGCGCCTCGGCTATGCCAAGCCAAGAGCAACCAAAAACACAACAGACCGAGCGAGAAGTCCCAGCACCATTAGCTCTTACTATGCTCACTCCCATTCACGACCAAACTATTCGCAGTAATCGTGGCTTCATCTCAATTCAAATCGAACTCAACCGTAAACTGGGCATAGGTGAGCGGCTGCAATTGATGCTCGATGGGCGACGTTATGGCGCACCACAAACCCAACCTAACTGGCAGTTGAAAGATATCGTTCGCGGCACTCATACCATTGCAATTCAAGCACATAGAAGCGGCAAGCTTATTGCATCTACTAGTCCAGTCACCGTGTATTTACATCGAGCGACGATCAAGTAGGCCAATAGGTTAAAAGAGACTGAATAACATCAACTTTTACCTTTTCTCAGCAGCTTTTCGCGACTTTTATGAATTATCTTTAGCTTCTGATTGATATGCGCCATACTTGAACTTAGCTACGCACCAATTTGGTGCAGTGAGAAAAACACCAGTTCAAGGACGAAACAGTGAATCGATCAGCCAAAAGCGACAGCATAGATACACACGATCTTTCCAACGCCATTCTCGATAATATGGTGACATCGACATTGATGCTCGATGAACAGTTATACGTACGATACGCCAACCCGGCAGCTGAACAGCTCTTTTCACAAAGTGCGAGACGCATAGTTGATCACCCACTGAGTCAACTTATTCAACACGCTTCGCTCGACCTAGCACTGCTTACTCAACCTCTACAGAGTGGCCAGAGCATTACCGACAGTGACGTGACTTTTGTTGTCGATAACCGCCCGCTGATGCTTGAAGTGACGGTAAGCCCGATCACCTGGCAGCGCGAGACGCTGCTGCTCGTTGAGATGCGCAAGATCGACCAACAAAGGCGTCTCAGCCAAGAGTTAAACCAGCATGCACAACAACAAGCGGCGAAGCTGCTAGTACGCGGTTTAGCTCATGAAATAAAGAATCCGTTGGGTGGCTTAAGAGGGGCAGCGCAACTGCTTGGAAAAATGCTTCCCGATCAATCGCTGAATGAATACACCCAGATCATTATTGAGCAAGCCGACCGCTTGCGTGCCTTGGTCGACCGTCTACTTGGCCCACAAAAGCCGGGAACCAAGTCAGAAGAAAATCTCCATCAGATACTCGAAAAAGTCAGGCAGTTGGTCGAGCTCGAATCTGGCTCAACATTAGCTATCGAACGAGATTACGATCCAAGTCTGCCACCAATTGTGATGGATTCAGCGCAGGTTGAACAAGCGATGCTCAATATCGTGAGCAACGCGGCACAGATTTTAAAGGAACAGGATTCAGGCAAGATCACCATTCGCACCAGAACGGTGCATCAAGCCAACATTCATGGTCAGCGACACAAACTCGCGGCTCGTATTGAGATCAGCGATAACGGCCCGGGTATACCTGATGAATTAAAAGACACCCTGTTCTACCCCATGGTCAGTGGGCGTGAGGGCGGTACAGGGTTGGGACTATCGATATCTCAAAACCTAATCGACCAACACAACGGAAAAATCGATGTTGAGAGCTGGCCGGGGAACACCACATTTACGATTTACTTACCCATTTAAACAAAGCAACACTTCTCGATGAGAAACCAAGCTTCAGGCAAGGAACGAATACAGAACAATAAAAACAATGATTATCACAATAGATTTGGCTGCAAAGGAATTGAATTATGAGTAAGGGATACGTTTGGGTCGTCGATGACGACAGCTCTATCCGCTGGGTAGTAGAAAAAACACTTTCATCTGCGGATATAAAGTGTGAAACATTTGCTGATGCAGAGAGCGTACTGCTTGCGCTTGAGCGCGAGACACCCGATGTACTGGTATCTGATATCCGCATGCCCGGTATTGACGGGATTGAGCTATTGCATCAAGTGCATCAACGCTCTCCCGATCTACCTGTGATTATCATGACGGCGCACTCCGACTTAGATGCCGCGGTGAATGCTTATCAAAAAGGCGCCTTTGAATATCTACCTAAGCCATTTGATATCGATGAGACACTTACCCTCGTGGAGCGAGCGATCGCTCACAGCCAAGAACAAAAGCGCGAACAAGCTAACGAAGCCTCTGAAGAGACCAACGCCCCTGAAATTATTGGTGAAGCGCCTGCAATGCAGGAAGTATTTCGTGCTATCGGTCGTTTATCTCGCTCATCGATATCGGTATTGATTAACGGTGAATCAGGTACTGGTAAAGAGCTGGTTGCTCATGCTTTACATCGCCACAGCCCAAGAGCAAAGAAGCCTTTCATTGCCCTCAATATGGCGGCAATACCGAAAGACCTCATCGAATCAGAACTGTTTGGTCACGAGAAGGGTGCCTTTACCGGCGCTAACAGCGTTCGCCAAGGACGCTTTGAACAAGCCAACGGCGGCACCCTATTTCTGGATGAAATCGGTGACATGCCACTCGATATTCAGACTCGTTTGTTGCGTGTACTTTCTGATGGTCAGTTCTATCGTGTCGGCGGCCACTCAGCAGTTAAGGTAGACGTTCGTATCGTTGCCGCAACCCACCAAGATCTTGAGCGATTAGTGTATGAAGGCGATTTCCGTGAAGATTTGTTCCACCGACTTAACGTTATTCGGATTCACATTCCTGCCCTACGTGAACGTAAACAAGATATCGAAAAGCTGACTCATCACTTCTTAGCCTCAGCGGCTGAAGAACTGGGTGTGGAAGTGAAAACACTTCACCCAGAAACCATAATCAAGCTGAACCAGCTAAATTGGCCAGGTAACGTGCGTCAACTAGAGAACATCTGTCGTTGGTTAACAGTGATGGCGAGCGGTAGTGAAATCCTTCCTTCAGACCTACCACCGGAGCTATTGGAAGAAAAAACCGTCACACCATCAGGTACTGGCGATAACTGGCAGCAGCTACTTGCTAATTGGGCAAAGTGTGCACTTGATTCAGGAGAAAAAGAACTGCTCACTTATGCTCTACCGGAGTTTGAACGTATACTGCTAGAGGCTGCACTCAACCATACGAATGGTCACAAGCAGGACGCAGCCAAGGTTTTGGGCTGGGGAAGAAACACCCTAACTCGTAAGCTCAAAGAACTGTACTAGGCCTCTTAGGATACAAAAATGCCAGCATGATGCTGGCATTTTTTATGTTTTGATTCTCAAGCGCGTGATTAGATAACGCGAGAGAACTGCTGTTGGCGAGCCTTAGCACGCAAGTATTTATCGAAACACATGCAGATGTTACGAATCAGCAGACGACCACGAAGCGTTACGCGGATTTCTTTGTCGTCTACTTCAACCAAGTCATCATTAATGAAGGTTTGCAGAAGCTCTAAGTCTTCTTTGAAGTAACGATTAAAATCAACAGCGAACTCAGATTCGATCATCTTCTTATCGAGTTTGAAGTTACAAATAAGCTGCTTAATCACTTCACGACGTAGTAAATCGTCGTTATCTAGTACTACACCTTTCCAAAGCGCATGGCGAAGGTCATTCACTTGAGCATAGTATTTCTTAAGTTCTTTTTGGTTTTGCGCGTAAGAGTCACCCACCATAGAGATAGCCGACACACCAAAGCCTACTAGGTCACACTCGCCCTGAGTCGTGTAGCCTTGGAAATTACGGTGCAGTACCCCCTCACGCTGTGCCACTGCTAGCTCATCTTCTGGAAGCGCGAAGTGATCCATACCGATGAACTGGTAACCTGCTCCCGTTAGAGTCTCGATGGTATCTTGCAAGATAGCCATCTTCTCTTCAGCTTTTGGTAGGTCTTCATCTTTAATCTTACGCTGCGCCGCAAACAGTTGTGGCATGTGAGCATAGTTAAATACCGATAGACGACCAGGTTTCATCTCAAGTACTTGCTTCAGCGTTTCAGCGAATAACGCTTGAGTCTGCTTAGGCAAGCCGTAAATCAAATCTAGGTTAGTTGAACGGAAGCCAAGCTCTTTAGCACGCTGAACCATAGCTACGATGAACTCTTCATCTTGCTCACGGTTCACCAGCTTTTGCACTTCTTTATTGAAATCTTGAACACCGATACTCAGGCGGTTGAAGCCTTCATTACGTAGGTGATCCAGTACATCGAGTTCAATCTCACGTGGGTCAATCTCGATGCTGATCTCAGCGTCAGCAGTGAAGTTAAACTCATCACGTAGGATCATCATTAGACGAGTGATTTGGGCCTTGCTTAGGAAAGTTGGCGTACCACCACCGAAGTGCAATTGAGTCACTTCACGACCATTTAATAAAGAGGCACGTTGGCGGATTTCATGTTCAATCACATCTAGGTACTCGTCTGCTTTGTGCGAGTGACGAGTAATCACCTTGTTACAACCACAGTAGTAACAAAGCTTATGGCAGAACGGAATATGTACGTAAAGCGACAGTGGACGCTCTGGGTATTGCGTGCACGCCATGTCGTAATCAGAGACGGTAAACGCTTCATGGAACTCCAACGCAGTTGGGTATGAAGTGTAACGAGGTCCCGAATAGTTGTACTTGTTTAAGATTTCTTGGTCCCAAACGATTTGCTGATTCGTTGTTACTGGCTTGCTCGACATAGCGGTACTTCCAATTTAGATTCGCGAGAACCTAGGCTCTCTCAAATCAATTTACATACATTAAAATATAGACGGGTTATTTTGCCACACGACCTGTAAGGTCGTTTCAAGACAAAATCCATTTTCTAGATAAAAACTCAGAACTGCTAGCTTGATCACTAACAATGCACCGTAATAAAGAGGTGCAAAAGGTAAGAAGGCTCATTTAGCAATCGGGTTAAAGATTATTCATCTTAAAAACACCGGTAGTAAACAAGCCTCTATATTTAATAGTCTTAGCGACTAGATCATCTGGATATTGATTTGGTTGTTAAGAGGCTTAACCTTCTCCTGCAACCTTTTCAAATCCTCAATAACTGCATCGTTCAAGCGAGTCTCTGCCTTGTGGCGTGTGAGATTCTGCTGCATGCGCTCTTTCTTGGTCAGTTCCTGCCTTTCTTCTCCGCGCGCCATATCTTTAACAATATGGTACAGCTCGGAGAGGGCCGGATATTCTGCGTCAAGGTCGACACGCTCATCTCCCTGAACATTATCCATGATGATACACACTCGGATACTGATCTCAGGCAAATCACACTGGCCTTGAATACCCGCAAGGCACAAAGTATTTACGTTTTCGTAAATCGTCGCGTTACGTTTTTCAATCGCTAGTGCTTGATGCTGCTTTTGCAACTCCGTCTGCTTCTTCACTTGAAGTAGAAGGTAACCTGCGTAAGAGCCCAAGCCGAGAATGATAATTCCACCAGCAATTGCTAATAAGGTTACGTTCATTGGCTATTAACCCTTAAAGCTGTCTAAGTCGATGTCTTCGAATTGAGATAGCAAGTCTTCATCAGAGTTTGCTTTCTTGTTCGATACTACCGGCGTTTCTTCGAAGAACTCTTCTTCATCGTTTTCTGGCTCTAATAGACCCAAACGGCCCATTAGGTGCTCAATGCGATCAAGCTTCTCATCAACGAACTTCTGTAGACCTGCACCTAGGTTTTCACCATTTTCGATACGGTCTAGTAGCGTGTTCAGTTGTGGATCATTCTCAAGCATCTCTAACTCTTGCTCGTTAGATAGCTTGCGCTCTTGCTTAGTTAGCTTCTTCACTGGTTCAACGATCAGTGGGATTTTTTTCTTGCTGCCTAAGCGTGGGTCGCGAGATTGTGCTGCTTTACGCTGTTTCGCGTCGCTACCATCTGAGTGGCGGCTGCCTGATTTTAGGCCTTTACGCTTTTTCAGACGCTTACGTTCACGACCTTCAACATCAGATTCGCTACGGTTACGAGTAACGATAACTTCAGGAGCACCATATGCTCCCGGCTTTCTAGATTTTTTACTACGGCTCATTACTGGGTCTTCCTCAGTAAAATTACATCATTTCCAATAAATTCGAGTTCGAGCTTATCCCGCTCTGCCAAAAACTGGAATGTTTGGCGACTAAAGAAGGCGACATGTGTCGGGTCATTCTTATAGTGCCAACCAGCAAACGCGTCCACGTCTATTACCAGCTTGGTCATCAGACCAATCCAGCCCTTGGGCTTAACTAAATTCAACCACTGCTGCCACACCTTATCCGGGTGGTAAAGGTGCTCTATCACCTCGGTGGCAGTCATAAAGTCATACGTTTTCTCCAGCACAGAAGTTTCTGGGTGGTAGTAAATATCGTACAACTCCATGGTGTGTCCGGCTTCTTCTAACATAATAGATAGCGTAGGGCCCGGGCCACAACCAAAATCCAACCCGTATGAGTTAGATGAAATTTTGTCTGTCAATGGATCCGCGATGCGAGATAAAAAGCGGCGATAGCCCGCATCACTAGGATCGTTCTCATGGAGATCATAGTGCGCTTTCTCTTCGTTTGCTTCTAACCTTTTATCTGGTTTTACAAATACCAGCTCACATTGCTGACACTGCAGATAAGCTCTGCGTTTGTCTTCAAAATAGTGATTCACGCCTTGGTGATGGCATAAGGGACAAGTATACATAGCACATCCTTAAACAGGGATGCGAAACATACCAGAAACTGCGTTTATAGTGGAGAGGTATTGGGTGTTTTTTCATCAAATCAATAAAAAAAGCGATAGGAAAACCTATCGCTCTCTAAATCTGCCTATATCGGCCAAAATTTGCATACTCAACTTGGTACACAAATCTCCATTTGTTATTGGTGCTTTCCATGCCAAATTTGTTTGTTGTTCATCGTCCTGATGAGTTTTGGCTATCCTTTTCTAACACCTTGTTGCTGGGCTGTCCTAGCCTGATCCGTTTCTGTCTATACCGTTAGACGAGATGATCATCCGTATCTAAGTCAGCTCCTAGCTGATGGCACTTACTTTACCGTGTTACAAAAAGACTACAATAGTGCGACTTCACACTTTCGAACACTAATTGATCACACATTGATAAATTAGACACAACAAGATAAATCATCACAAATATCTATTGGTAAAGCCTAAAAAAAGAAAACGCCCCAATCATTTCTGATCGGGGCGTCTTCTTCAATCTCGCTCGAACGTACATTTCTTCACTCTGGCTAAGAGCGAAAAACCGACAAATTAGTGTAGACCACCAACGTACTTCGATAAGGTATCAATTTCTGCGTCTGTTAACTTTTTAGCTACATCACGCATCATCGCATTCATGTCGTTATTACGGTTACCATCGCGGAATTTTTCAAGTTGAGCCTTGATGTATTCTGCGTGTTGGCCTGAAATTTTAGGGAAGCCTGACAACTCGGTGCCGTTACCACGAGGGCCGTGACAAGCGATACACGCTGTTAGGCCGCGCTCTGCGTTGCCCGCTGTGTATAAGGTCTTACCTTCTTTAACTACGTTCTCAGGAGTAGAGTTGTTAGAGATTGGGAGAGATGCGTAGTATGCCGCTAGGTCAGCCATATCTTGTTCAGACAGAGGCATCGCCATTGCACCCATTACAGGCGCATAACGACCTTGCTTACCACCACTCGTCATACCTAGCTTAAGCTCTTTTAACTGCTTCTCTAGGTACTTCTCATGTTGACCAGCCAACTTAGGGTACTGAGTGATCAGACTGTTGCCGTCAGCACCGTGGCAGGCAACACATGTTTGTGATTTGGCTTTACCAGCTTCTATACTACCTTGAGCCCATACTGAGCAGCTGGCTAAAAGACTCAAAATTAGCGCTAATTTCTTCATGACATTCCATTATAATTATCAAGCTTCCAGTACCACTCTATGTTGCCACTCATGGTACAATAGGCGACCTTATGCCGAGCACGGTTATTTTACACAAATTCACAAAAAAGTAATCAATCGACTACACAAAGTCGAGATGGAGTTAACAGTGAGCGTAAAAATTCATTATCAAAACACGCATTTCATTACCAGTGCACCTGATATTCGTCACTTACCAGAAGACGAAGGGATCGAAATTGCGTTTGCAGGACGCTCCAATGCTGGTAAATCTAGCGCGCTAAATCGCGTTACCAACCAAAAAAGCCTAGCGAAAACCAGTAAAACACCTGGTCGAACTCAGCTTATTAACCTATTTAAGGTAACGGACGGTTGTCATATCGTCGATTTGCCTGGGTACGGTTTTGCTCAAGTACCGCTTGAGATGAAGAAAAAGTGGCAGAAGTCGCTAGGTGAATACCTTCAAAAACGTGAGTCGTTGAAAGGTTTGGTGGTATTGATGGACATTCGACACCCAATGAAAGACCTAGACCAACAAATGATTTTCTGGGCCATTGATAGCCGTATTCCAGTACAAGTACTGCTAACTAAGGCTGACAAACTAAAACAAGGCGCACGTAAAGCACAGCTACTGAAAATTCGTAAAGATGCGCAATCTTTCGGTGGCGATGTCGCTGTTGATGTTTTCTCTTCACTGAAAGGCATTGGTGTTGACCAACTACGTAACAAGATGGATGAATGGTTCGCGCCAGCGCTTGCTGATCAACTCATCGACGAACTAGAAAACGAAAAACACAACGATTCAGAGTAGTCTCTATATAAAGGGAACACATAGCGAATCGATCGCGACTCCAAGAGATCGCACCTTAACAATACCCTGCCTTATATAGGTGGGGTATTTTTTGTCTATAAATTAACGATTTAAGCTCAAAAACCGAGAATAAAAAGTAAGATAAACCCGTTACAAACAACAGAATGAACCATACTAAAAGACAAGCTTTTATAAACAGTACAATGAGAAAGGAACACTCATGTGGAAAATGCCCCTAATCGTAATAGCGTTGATTATGGTTTCATTTTCAGGATCCGCCTCTGAAAAAGAAGCATCGGAAACGCCACTAATCAACGTTGATATGACTTTAGACCTTGATGGCATGGAGAGGTTTGCTCAAGATGCAAGCCATCGTCAAGAACCCTATCCTTAGTGACGAACAAAAATGGCGCTTAACCAAACGGTTGAAAGCATAAACAAAAACTCGCTGACACCACCAAGACTTCACTCAAGTAACTGCCACAAGCCTTAGACCAACATTCACCCACTCAATGCACTGATAAATAAGGCGCGCGCGATCAATACTTTATCAGCACTTTGTAAAATAAAAGTTATTTCAAATGATAAAACAATCATTTTATGTGTGGATTTAAATTACCAATTGCTGATTGAATTCCAAATTCACAACGAATGGAATAGATAAAGAAGGCATTTAAAAAGCGTAACAAAAGCACTAGAAATAGGGCGTTTTTCAGGGGGATTGTAGGTCGAAAATATTTTTCCTTCGCACAAGAAAAAACGCCCCAGTCAAATACTGACTGGGGCGGCTGAATCAGCCTAATCCAATAACGTGAAACAAAAGGTCTGAAAGATAGAACATCTTACCTCTGTACCCTACGAGATTTAATGTACAACAATTGCTCAGAAATGAAAACAATTTTTGTAGTTTTTTTTCATGAATGTTTTATTAAAACACTTACCCCCTTTGCGTAATTGAACTTTATTCGAGACAAAAAAAAGCCAGTGTTTGTGCACTGGCTCATACTAATTTGCTCAATAAGGTCAAAAACTGATTAGTGGGCTTGGTCCCAGTTGTCACCGTGACCAGCTTCCGCAACAAGCGGCACATCTAGGTCAGCAGCAGATTCCATCAATTCTCGTACTTTACTTTCAATTTCGGCTAAAGATGACTCTTCCACTTCAAATACCAATTCATCGTGTACTTGCATCAATAGCTTAACTCGGCCATCACCTTCCGCCTGAATCCATTCATCCACCAACAGCATCGCTTTCTTAATGATGTCTGCCGCTGTACCTTGCATTGGCGCGTTGATCGCTGCACGCTCAGCTGCCTTACGACGCATGCCATTACGAGATTGGATTTCAGGTAGGTGCAGACGACGACCATAAATGGTTTCAACGAAGCCCTGCTCTGAAGCAGCGCTGCGTGTGTCTTCCATGTACTGCATCACACCAGGATAGCGCTCGAAGTAAGTATCCATGTAGTGCTGTGCTTCACCACGAGGAATACCAAGCTGCTTAGCCAAGCCAAAGGCACTCATGCCGTAGATAAGACCGAAGTTAACCGCTTTAGCACGACGACGTTGCTCAGAAGTCACATCCTCAATATTAACGCCAATGATCTCAGCTGCCGTTGCCGCGTGGATATCTTTGCCTTGTTGGAATGCCTCCAGTAGCGCTTTATCACCCGATAGGTGCGCCATGATACGCAATTCAATTTGAGAGTAATCGACTGCTAGAATCTTCCAACCATGCTGTGCAACGAATGCTTGGCGGATACGACGGCCTTCTTCATTACGAATTGGGATGTTCTGTAGGTTTGGATCGGTCGAAGACAAACGACCAGTCGCCGTTACCGCTTGATGATACGAGGTATGAACACGACCCGTTTCTGCATTGATCATCTTCGGAAGTTTGTCAGTGTAAGTCGACTTCAGCTTCGCAAGACCACGATACTCAATGATCAACTTAGGTAGCGGATAATCTAGCGCCAGTTCCTGTAGTACCTCTTCATTAGTTGAAGGCGAACCAGATGGCGTTTTCTTGATAACAGGCAAACCCATTTTCTCGAACAGAATCGCTTGCAGCTGTTTCGGGGAGTTCATGTTGAACTCTTGCTCTGCAATCTCGTAAGCTTTTTGCTCTAACTCATCAAGACGAACCGCAATCTCTTGTGACTGTGCACCTAGCAACATGTCATCAACGAATACACCGGTACGTTCAATGCGAGACATGACTGGAATCAGCGGTACTTCGATCTCTTCATAGATCGCTTTTAGCTTTTCATCTTGCTGGATATTTTCCATTAGGCGGTTATGCAGACGCAGTGTTACGTCAGCATCTTCAGCTGCATATGGAGACGCTTCATCCAGCTCGATCTGGTTGAACGTCAATTGTTTCTTACCTTTGCCCGCAATTTGCTCAAATGAGATGCAGCTATGTTGTAGGAAACGCAATGCCAAACTGTCCATATCATGCTTACCGCCAACGCTATTGAAAACGTAAGACGCTAGCATAGTGTCATGCTTGATGCCTTTCATCTCAATACCGTAACGCGCTAAAACGCTCATATCGTACTTGAGGTTTTGACCCACTTTAGCTTGTGCATCATCTTCAAGAATCGGCTTAAGCTGCTCTAGTACCCAATCGCGATCCAGCTGTTGTGGTGCGTCTAGGTAGTCATGAGCAACTGGTACGTAAGCAGCAACACCTTCTTCAGTTGCGAACGATAGGCCAACCAGGTTAGCTACCATGTAATCTAGACTGTCAGTCTCGGTGTCAAAAGCAAACACCTCTGCCGCTTTCAACTTCTCTAGCCAAGCGCTGAAAGTCTCTTCATCAAGAATAGTTTCGTATTTGCTACGATCAATCGTCACTGCTGAAGTGTTCATCTCAACGGTTGAGGTTGCTGATGTGCCACTGCTACGTACGGCTCCAGATTTCTCGTCAGCTTCAACGACACCAGTACCGCCCTCAAGAAGCTCACTCAGCCAAGACTTGAAAACTAATTGACCATATAGCTTAATCAGCTCATCGGTATTTGGTTGCGTTTTTACGAGTGATTCTGGTGTCTCTTCAAGCTCAACATCCAGCTTAATCGTCGCCAGTTGGTAAGACATTTCAGCGTTATCTTTATTGTCGATAAGCTTCTTAGCCATCGTCTTAGAACCACGAAAACCAAGCGCAGCAATATCATCTAGGTTTTGGTACAACTTCTCGATGCTACCAATACCTTGCAGTAGAGCTGTTGCTGTTTTGTCACCAACACCTGGAACACCAGGTATGTTATCCACTTTATCGCCCATCAGAGCAAGGTAGTCGATGATAAGCTCAGGTGGGATGCCAAACTTCTCGATAACACCTTCGCGATCCATCACCACATTGGTCATGGTGTTGATCAAAGTAACGTTGTCATCAACCAGTTGGGCCATATCTTTATCGCCAGTACTGATCAAAACCGGCATGCCCGCTTTAGATGCTTGAGAAGCCAGTGTACCGATCACGTCATCCGCTTCAACGCCTGGGATCGAGATAAGTGGCAGACCCATTGCACGAATCACATTGTGCAAAGGTTCGATCTGGCAACGCAGATCATCCGGCATAGGTGGACGATTAGCCTTGTACTCTGGGTACATGTCATCACGGAACGTCTTTCCTTTCGCATCAAAAATAACCGCAATACGATCAGAAGCAAATTGACGCATCATGCTGCGCAGCATGTTAACTACACCGTAAACCGCGTTAGTCGGGATATCACCATTGCTCATGGTGCCAGGGTAAGCATGAAACGCGCGATATAAGTAAGAAGAGCCATCGATCAGAATCAATGGATTGTCAGGAATACGAGCCATAATGTTTGTGTATCCAGTAAGTACAGAAATTATCTGTTAAGAATGCCACGTCTGTTGGTTGGATTCCACGTTGTCGATCCGTATCCGTTCACTCGGTTGTGTTCGATATAATCAATTTGTTGTTATTTTTTGTTCTTAGATACAGGCGTTCTGTGGATAACTCTGTTTATATTATTTATCCACCCTGTTGAGAACTAAGACAAACAAAGCAAAAAACACAAACAAACCATTGAAAATAAAGTATAAATTTACAGATCGAACAGATGATCAACGATCTTTTTAAGATCTTACGTTGTGGAAAAGAATACTGATGGCGTTTTATTCGTAAAAATACGTGCCACTAAATATGCATCATGTGAAATGGTAGGCATAAAAAAAGCGACACCCGAAGATGTCGCCTAGCAAAAACCGGTAAAGCCATTCAAATTGAATACCACAGCTTTACCTAAAAGCTATAAATTACACTGGAAGCAATGTGAGCAATGTCGTGTCAAAAAGAACTCAGTACAAGTTCGCGAGAATTCTGTTGGGTAACCAAGTTAATACTCGATTACTTAACATCCTTGTGAACATTTCCTCATTCCCTAAGACAGTTTTAATAATAATGATTCTCATTTAATAGTCAACCACTAAATGATAATAAATCTCATTTAATTTCATTTAACTGATTAATGCCACGACTTAGAGATGTTAACTATGCTACCAGACGCTTAACAAAATGAATGCGATGCTCTCGAATATCCTTTTTTTCTTCCAGTTTTTCGATCTGGTAACCATTCCTCAGTAATAGGCGCAACATAGCAGGAAACTGGTTACGCGATTTCACTTTGAGTTGTTGGTAGCCTTGTTGTTTCACCCACTGTTCTTGCACATCTAATTGTCCCTGTGCGACTCCTTTGTTTCTCGCGAGCGGTGATACGCCACCAAACCAACTATAAAAAGTGTTCGATTCCAATTCATAGCCGATCTTAAAACCTAGTAGCACACCCGCTTCTTCCGCGACTAAAATCAAACTCTTCTTGCCTGATAAGCGCTGCGCAAGGGAGGCCACACTCTCTTTTTGAGCAAACTCGTTAATCTGCTCAACAACCGAAACCACTTCTTCCAGCGAGCCTTCACGTATGATAACTGACATACTTTCCACCCTCATAAACGAAAGGGTTGGCACGACGGCCAACCCTTTAAATAACTTATAGCTTAACCTAAAGTCGTTACTTTTCTCTTAGATGCTCAGCGGCCTTTGCATTGTGTTCAGTTAGCCACTCAGCTACATCTTTAGCAAAGTAAGTTAGGATGCCATCCGCACCAGCACGCTTAAAGCACAGTAGTGATTCCATAACTGTATCGCGCTCTTTCAGCCAGCCGTTTTGAATCGCCGCTTTATGCATCGCGTATTCGCCAGACACTTGGTATGCATACGTAGGAGCTTGCAGCTCATGCTTCACACGGCGCACGATATCTAGGTAAGGCATGCCTGGTTTCACCATCACCATGTCCGCACCTTCGTTAAGATCCATAGCGACTTCGTGAATCGCTTCATCACTGTTTGCAGGATCCATCTGGTAGTTCTTCTTGTTACCACCTTTCAGGTTAGATGCACTGCCGACAGCATCACGGAATGGACCGTAGTAGCACGACGCGTATTTCGCCGAGTACGCCATGATTTGAGTGTGAATGTGACCTGCTTCTTCTAGCGCTTCACGAATCTTACCAATACGACCGTCCATCATGTCCGATGGAGCAACCACGTCGGCACCCGCTTCAGCGTGAGACAATGCCTGTTTGATCAGCACTTCTGTTGTCTCATCATTCATCACGTAGCCATCTTCATCGATGATGCCATCTTGGCCATGTGTGGTGAACGGATCTAGCGCGACATCTGTGATAACACCAATGTTCGGCACATGTTCTTTTAGTGAACGTACAGCACGCTGAACCAAACCTTCCGAGTTATGGGCTTCAGCTGCGCATAAACTTTTAGCATCTTGGTTCACGACTGGGAATAGAGCAATCGCAGGAACACCCAATTTAGAAAGGTAATCCGCTTCCTCAAGCATAAGGTCGATCGACAGGCGTTCAACACCCGGCATAGACTCTACAGGCTCGCGGCGGTCTTTACCCATTAGGATAAACATTGGGTAAATTAGATCATCCACAGACAATTGATTTTCTGCCATTAGGCGACGGCTAAAGTCGTGCTTACGCATACGGCGCATACGGCGACCTGGGAATTGACCTTGAATTGAAACAGACACTAGATTCTCCTTGCCTAGTCTAAGTACTGAAATACTCAGATATGAAAAGTGCTAAATACAGGCAAAAGCATATCACTGATGGCTCAGGACGCTAGCAGTAAAATATAAAACCCACTCAAAAACAGGGAGAAATGGCAAAAAATGACCTTCTCCTCACACTGCCGTATACTCATGGCAACTCAGTAAAGACCCCATTCAGGACAAAACAATGATCGACACCCATGCTCATATTTACGCTAGCGAATTCGATGAAGACCGCGAACAGGTAGTGCAGCGCGCACTGGCTCAAGGTATTGATACGATTCTACTACCAAACATCGACCTAGAATCTATCGAGCCAATGCTAGCAACGGAAGCTCAATTTCCAGAAGTATGTCGTTCAATGATGGGCTTACACCCTTGTTATGTTGATGGAAATATTGAAGAAACGCTAAAGACCATTCGCGCGTGGTTCGATAAACGCGATTTTATCGCAGTGGGTGAAATCGGTATCGACCTCTACTGGGATAAAACCTTTAAAGCCGAGCAAGAGATGGCTTTCGT
The DNA here is from genome assembly GCF_001635455.1 of Vibrio sp. HI00D65. Taxonomy (GTDB): domain Bacteria; phylum Pseudomonadota; class Gammaproteobacteria; order Enterobacterales; family Vibrionaceae; genus Vibrio. The sequence goes on along the minus strand of NZ_LWEH01000613.1, from coordinate 46,886 downwards.
CACCCAACTGCAGTGGGCAAAAGAACTCGACCTGCCGGTGGTGATCCACACTCGAGATTCAATAGAAGAGACCCTGACTCTGCTAAAACAAGAACAAGACGGCAGTTTACGTGGTGTATTTCATTGCTTTGGCAGTAGCCTAGAAGAAGCTCAAGCGATCAATACGCTCGGCTTCCACCTTGGTTTAGGTGGTGTTTCAACCTTTAAGAATTCAGGTATGGATAAGGTGATCCCACACCTAGATATGGACTTCGTTATCTTAGAAACAGACTGCCCTTACTTAGCACCAGCGCCAAACCGTGGTAAACGCAATGAACCTGCGTACACAGAGCTAGTCGCTAAGCGCATTGCAGACCTGCGAGGCATCACTCTAGAAGAAGTTGAAAAGATCACAACAGCCAACGCTAAATCATTGTTTAATTTATAAATAATGTAGAAAACCAATTTCTATTGTTTTCAATAAAATTCATTTGTTAAAACAAGGTGACATGTATATTATCTACTGCTTGCATATAGAGGTAGTTAATAATGTGTGACCACTCACAATACTTACAACGTCAGCATCGAACTCTATGGCATAAAATCTTGGGCATTAAAGAGCTCTATGTATGTCAAAACTGTGGCTATCAGCTGAAAATTCGATAACGAAGAAGAATAAAAAAGCGGCCTAGGGCCGCTTTTTTATTATGAGATTTTTACTGCAGAGATCTAGCTTACGATTCAGCTTCTTCCTCTTCATCGCCATCTGACTTACGCACATAGAAACGAGAGAAGAACAGGCCGATCTCAAACAGGATACACATTGGAATCGCTAACAGTGTTTGAGAAATCATATCTGGCGGTGTCAGCATCATACCGATAATAAAAGCACCCACGACAATGTAAGGGCGCTTCTCAGCTAGCGCTTTAGGTGTCGTTGCACCCGTCCAACACAATAAGATAATCGCAACTGGTACTTCAAAGGCAATGCCAAAAGCAAAGAACAGTGCGAGTACAAAATCAAGATAACTCGATATGTCCGTCGCAAACTCTACCTGCCCTAACGAGATAGCCGTAAAGAAGCTGAATACCAATGGGAACACCACGAAGTAAGCAAACGCCACACCACAGTAAAACAGCAGAGAACTTGAAGCCAAAAGTGGCATGATCAAGCGCTTCTCATGCTTGTACAAACCCGGAGCCACAAAAGCCCACACCTGATACAAAATAAACGGTACCGCGACAAACACTGCGGAAATTAACGTTAGTTTCAAAGGTGTGAAAAATGGCGATGCAACATCGGTTGCGATCATCGTCGCCCCTTCAGGTAGACGATCTACCAAAGGTGCGGATACGAATTCATAAATATCATTAGCAAAATAAATTAGCCCGATAAACACCACTAGAACGGCGAGAATCGATCGTAGTAGTCGATTACGGAGTTCTAGAAGATGGCTAATTAAAGGCTGTGTCTGCTCAGTCGAAGACATTTCAAACCTCTTAAACAGGAAGATCGAAAAGGAGTCGCGTATATTTGGCGACCCCTCCTTGCGAGACTATTCGGCTTTTTTATCTGACGGTGCTGAAGCTTCACTGTTTACCTGAATGGTTTCAGATTCGACAGTTTCCGTGACACTAGGTGTAGTCTCACTCGGCTTATCAGACTCAGGCTTAGCATACGGACGTTGAACCTCAGCAGCGGCCTGCTTGAGTTCATCGACTGACGCTTTAAGGTCTGGAGATAAATCTTCCATACCCATTTGTTCCGCCTTGCGTAGATTTTCTTGTAGCTCTTGCACCTTAAGCTCGTGAGAAAGTTCATCTTTCACACTGTTTGCCATACTTTTCGCCGCACCCACAAACTTGGATACACTGCGAATTGCCACAGGCAAACGCTCAGGCCCTAGAACCACTAACCCAACGACAGATATTAATACCAGTTCCCAAAAACCGATATCAAACACGATTTACGCCTGCTCTTTGTCTTTCTTTGTTTCAGCAGTCGCTTCTGTCTTCTGCTGTTCAATATTCTTTGGTTCGAAGTCTGCGTCTTTCTTATCTGCAGGCTTTTCATCATCGCTCATTGCTTTCTTGAAGCCTTTAACCGCTGAACCTAAGTCACCGCCCATACCGCGCAGTTTCTTTGTTCCGAATAGCAAAATTACAATTACAGCAATGATTAGAAGTTGCCAAATACTGATACCACCCATTGTCATTGTCCTCGGGTCTGTCTACACAAAAAATATAAAGAGAGTCTACTGTCTATCGACGGTAAGCTCGCCAACTAAGCAGCCAAAATGTGACACCTGCGATGCCACAGCCCATAGATAGCTGCTCATAAGGGCTTGAAACTAATATTGCGGAGCATACGACTAAAGTGGCTCCAACGCCAAACAAAAACTTTCCAGTTGCTTGCTGACGCTTACTCTCTCGGTAACCTTGATAAAGCTGATCCATTCTATGGTTCATCGCTTTACCTTGGCGCAAGCTGTCATAAAGTAACTCTGGCAGCTCTGGCAGTTTTTCTGCCCAGAATGGCGCGCGCTCTTTGACTGCGTTAATCACAGCTTGCGGCCCCACCTGATTCATCATCCAAGTTTCAAGGAAAGGCTTTGCGGTTTCCCACAAATCAAGTTGTGGATACAGCTGACGACCTAACCCTTCAACATACAACAAGGTCTTTTCTAGCAGTACCAACTGAGGCTGAACCTCCATGTTGAAACGCCTTGCTGTATTAAATAAGTTTAGCAACACATGACCAAATGAGATCTCACCGAGTGGCTTGGCAAAAATCGGCTCACACACCATGCGGATCGCGAACTCGAAGTCATTAACGTTGGTATCATGAGGTACCCAGCCCGAATCAACGTGCAGCTCTGCAACTTTACGATAATCTCGGTTGAAGAAAGCCAGCAGGTTTTCCGCTAAATAACGTTTATCTTCGCTGCTTAACGTGCCGACAATGCCACAATCGAGACCAATCCATTGAGGATTATCTGGGTTATCTGGGTTAACGAATACGTTGCCCGGGTGCATGTCGGCATGGAAAAAACTGTCTCGGAATACCTGGGTGAAGAATACCGTCACACCACGTTCCGACAGCAATTTCATATTGGTGCCGTTGGCTTTCAAAGTCTCGACATCCGACACTTGAATACCATAAATACGCTCTGACACCATCAAGGTTTCGCTACTTAAATCAGGAATCACCTCAGGAACGTATAACTCTTCACTGCCTTCAAAATTACGACGCAGTTGAATGGCATTTGCAGCCTCTCGGCGTAGATCCAATTCATCAATTAAGGTTTTTTCGTACTCATGAACCACCTCAACCGGTCTTAAACGACGTGCTTCAGGAAGCGACTTAGCGACTATACTAGCCATTCGATGCATCAGTTTTAGATCTGCATCAATCACCGGGCGAATATCTGGTCGAATTACCTTCAGAACCACCTCTCGGCCGTTCTCTTTTAACTTCGCAGTATGCACCTGAGCGATGGACGCTGAAGCAAGCGGTGTAATATCGAAGTCGGTAAACCAGTTATCTAAACTGCCACCCAGTGCCTTCTCTATATCTTGCTTAGCCAATTCACCATCAAACGGCGCCACCTGGTCTTGCAAAAGTGCCAACTGATCGGCGATATGAGGAGGGAACAGATCACGACGTGTCGACATCATCTGTCCAAACTTAATCCATACCGGACCTAGCTCTTGCAAAGCCAGACGTAAACGATGCCCTAACTCTTTATCTTTGTGCTTGTTCTTAATCCAAAACAGAGACTTTCTCGCCAACAAAGGCGCTTTGGTCAATTGGTGCTCTGGCATCAGCTCATCAAGGCCATATTCCAATTGTACCTTGATAATATGATAAAGACGTTTCAGTTCTGTTGGGGTCATGCTTTCTCCAACAGAGCGTTCAACTTAGCTTCTAGGCGTGCAGCTGAGCTTTTTACGTCATCAACCTGATCGCAAAAATGTGCCACCTCTAATGGCGCAGGAGCGATCTTCCACTCCTCAGTCAGAACCTGAGCGAAGTGGTTTTGATGTCTCGTCGCTTGCTTTGCCACAAGCCCACCAACGTTCTTAACGCCTTGTACCAAGGTATGAGCCACCACATCACCTGTCACGCGAGACAACCACTCTTCCAAATCAGGTTTGCAGTCTGTCATCAACTGAGAAAACTTCTGCGCCAACTGAATATCACCTTCCAAGATCAGCTTATCTTGCTTGATAAGCTTAGTAATATTCGATTGTTCGCGGAGTTCTGGCAATACAGATAGATTCAAAGATAAGTAGCAATCAGGTTGCCCTTCGTATTCTGACAACACATCAATTTGTTGGCTAAAAACGAACGTAAGTGTTTTATTCAACTCTTTCAAATTGACTTGAATGATCTGCCCTTTTAAACGCGACAAACGACGAACCAGTGCTGGATCATCGTTTACTAGCGTATTCAAAGAGGTTTCAATAACCGCGGTTACCAATGGATCAAATGGCATGACTGTCCTTACCTTTGAAAACGGATAAGCCTTAACCTATCCGTTCTATCTTTATTCTTATCTTCTATCTAACACGCTCAAAGCACTTGCTACCAAGTTCAACTAGAACTTGTAACCTCGGTGCAGCGCTACAATACCGCCCGTTAGGTTGTAGTATTTCGTATTCTCAAATCCCGCTTCTTGCATCATGCCTTCCAGCGTTTCTTGGTCTGGGTGCATACGGATAGATTCTGCAAGGTAACGGTAGCTGTCTGCATCGTTAGCAATCAACTCACCCATTTTTGGCAATAGGTGGAATGAGTACGCATCGTATACTTTAGACAGTGGCTCAAGTACTGGCTTAGAAAACTCTAGAACCAATAGGCGACCGCCCGGCTTAAGCACACGGTACATAGAGCGAAGTGCTTTATCTTTATCGGTTACGTTACGCAGACAGAAGCTGATGGTAATGCAATCGAAGTAGTTGTCTGGGAAAGGCAGCTCTTCAGCATTCGCTTGTACGTAATGTACGTTGCCAACAATACCGCTATCACGCAGTTTATCGCGGCCAACATTCAGCATTGAATTGTTGATATCAGCAAGAACTACGTGGCCTTTTTCACCAACGATACGCGAGAATTTCGCGGTCAGGTCACCAGTACCACCACCAAGGTCTAGAATACGCTGACCAGGGCGAACGCCACTGCAATCAATCGTGAATCGTTTCCACAAACGGTGAACACCACCCGACATTAAGTCATTCATGATGTCGTATTTAGCGGCTACAGAGTGAAATACCTCTGCTACTTTCGCGACTTTTTCGTCTTTCGCGACTGTTTCGAAACCAAAGTGTGTGGTTTCTGACTCTACTGCTGAATTTGTCTGCACGCTTGTGTCCATAATGCTGTTATCTACCATGGTAAGTTCTCATCGACAGCACACGCTATGTTTAGAGGCGCTGCGGCCAATTAGTTTACTTTATCCTCAGCGGGTTGTCTTTCTACTAAGGAGGCATTTTCTGAAAAAGCCTCATTTTGCGCCATTTCTGCCAAGCCAATAGAGATAGGTTTCTTCACCTCAACGCCAAGTTGCTTGAAGCTTTCTGCCTGACGAATCACGTTACCTCGGCCTGTTGCTAGCTTATTCATGGCGCCTTGATAGCTTTGATTGGCTCTATCTAACGAGCTACCAAGGCCTTCCATATCATCGACAAACAGACGCAGCTTGTCGTAAAGCTTGCTTGCGCGATCGGCAATCACCTGAGCGTTCTGGTTCTGTCTTTCATTGCGCCACAAGTTATCAATGGTGCGCAGTGCCACCAGCAAAGTAGTTGGGCTTACCAAGATGATGTTTTGCTCCATCGCATCTTTCACCAAGCTAGGGTCAGCTTGAATCGCGACTTGGAATGCAGGTTCAACTGGGATAAACATCAATACGTAATCCAAACTTTGGATACCTTTAAGCTGATGATAATCCTTCTGGCTCAGGCCTTTGATGTGCGCTCTCAGTGAGACCAAGTGATCACGCAATGCGGCATCACGCTGCTGATCAGTTTCGGCATTGAAGTAGCGCTCAAACGCGACCAACGCCATTTTCGAATCGACGACCACTTGCTTATCTTGTGGCAAATGGACAATCACATCGGGCTGATAACGCTTACCTGCATCATTCTGTAGGTTCACTTGCGTTTGGTATTCATGCCCTTCTCGCAGGCCTGATTCAGCAAGCACACGAGCCAGTACTACTTCACCCCAGTTACCTTGCTGTTTGTTGTCACCCTTGAGCGCCTGAGTCAGGTTAACCGCTTCACGAGTCATGCTTTCATTGAGGCGCTGCAAGTTTTTCAATTCATGTACTAAGGTATGACGCTCTTTGGCTTCTTGGCTAAAGCTATCGTTAACCTGCTTCTTAAAGCCTTCCAATTGATCTCTTAACGGTGAGAGTAACCCCTCTAAGCTCTGCTTATTTTGCTGATCGACCTTAGCGGTTTTGGTTTCAAACAGCTGATTAGCAAGATGCTCGAACTGCTGCTTTAAGCGTGATTCAGCCTTTTCTAAGAGCTGCAGCTTTTCACTGTTAGCAAGGTTCTCTTGATCGTGCCTTGCCTCTTGTTCACGCAGTTCAGCCTCCAGCTCAGACTTATGGTCTTTCAGCACATTAATCTCATCGGCATACTGCTGTCGTTCTTGTTTGACCGCTTCGAAGTAGCGAAGCTTTTCCATTGCCGCCATCACCTTGCCATGTGCTTGTTTAAGCTCGAATGCGGCTTTGTCTCGCTCGTCATCCATTTCATCGAGCTCTTGCTGTGCCTCTGCCAAGGAGGATTTGAGCTGTGACTGCTGAGATTCATGCAACAAACGATCAGACTCAAGTTGCTGCTCGAGCAGTCGCTGCTGAAAAGAGAGCTTCTGTTTAACCCACCAACCCACAACGCCTCCACTGACGAGTGCGCCAGAAAGTGCAGCAATAAGCGTTGCCTGATGTTCGATAATCCATTGCATGATAATGATTTAGCCTAATTGGAAATAACTCATTAAATGGTATTTTGATACTGGATAAATGTCCAGTTTGCCGTATTAAAATTCGACAGATAGACTAAGCGCTCCGTATTCAGTCCCCCCCATTAGAGTGAGTTGTGATGAACGAACGTCGTGCCTTGGGCTTTGGCATTTCCGCAGTACTGCTGTGGTCAACGGTCGCTACTGCTTTTAAGCTGACCCTTGCTGAGTTTTCACCTATCCAAATGCTGACCATTGCCAGCATTGTGTCGTCGATTGCGCTGATCGCGGTCTGCGCCTTTCAAGGTAAGCTTTCTCAGCTAAGCACAACATTCCTATCAAACCCTTGGTACTACCTACTGCTCGGTTTGGTTAACCCTCTGGTCTACTATCTGATCCTCTTCAAAGCATACGACCTATTGCCAGCTTCTCAAGCTCAGGCCATCAACTACAGCTGGGCGATCACGCTAACACTGATGGCTGCCGTTTTTCTGGGGCAAAAAATTCGCAAGCAAGATTGGGTGGCTTGTACCTTCAGTTATGCGGGTGTGGTTGTAATTGCTACCAAAGGCGATGTACTAGGCATGCAGTTCGATAGCCCACTTGGTGTAGCACTAGCACTGCTTTCAACTCTACTGTGGGCGGGCTACTGGATCCTTAACACCAAAAACAAGGCTGATCCTGTGGTAGGCGTACTACTTGGATTCTTAGTGGCGCTGCCCTTCGCAATTGGTTTAACCATTTTCGAAGGTGAGAGCTTTAGCCAAATCACGGCGAAAGGTTGGATGGCGGTGACTTATGTCGGCCTGTTTGAGATGGGGATTACCTTTGTGTTGTGGCTATCGGCATTGAAGCTAACCAACAACACAGCACGCATCAGCAATCTGATTTTCGCCTCACCATTTATCTCTCTAATGCTACTTTCCACCATTATCGGCGAAGAAATTCACCCATCAACCCTGTTTGGCTTAGTGCTGATTATTGCTGGTTTGGTGATTCAACAAATCAAAGTGAGTAAATAGATCAGGCTCATTATAAAACATAACTTTCTAATCTCTTGGTAAACATTGTTAGGTGCCAACCTTCTTTAGGCTGGCACCTAAAATCGCGAACTACCCACTTCTTTAACCCTCAACTGCACCTTCTATCTCATTGAGAAAAAATAAAATCACGACCTAAATAACAAGGCTGAACAAAAAATTTACCTTTACCGCATCCAATCGATGATCTCTTGCGTCTCTTGTAAGCATTTTGAGTTTAGATTAGGAGAAAAGATGCAACTTAAACTAACTACTGTAGGCCTAAGCATACTGCTTGCGAGCACTTCAACACTCGCCTCACCTCAACTTGATTCAGACATCACCCATCAACCTCAAGATGGAGAAATCAATGTGTATGGTCCAGGAGGCCCCGACACTGCTCTTCGTCATGCCGCAGAAGCTTTCAGTAAAAAAAGTAATGTGACGGTAAACGTGATCGCTGGGCCTGAATCAAAGTGGACGAAAGATGCACAGAAAAATGCTGACTTAATCTTTGGATCCGCTGAACAATCCATGAGCGCTTTTGTTGAAACCTACCCGTTTATTACCGATCAAGATGTTGAGCCAGTGTATTTGCGCCGTGCAGTGATTGCGGTCCCAAAGGGGAACCCAAAAAATATCAACGGGATTAAAGACCTACTCGAAAAACCAGCACGAATAGTCGTGACTGAAGGTTTAGGGGTTTACAACACTTCCGGTACAGGCGTTTGGGAAGACGTCGCAGGGCGCACAGGTTCGCTGGCTGACGTACAGAACTTTCGCAAAAAAATCATTGCTTACGCCAAAGGCAGCGGAGCAAGTTTCAAAGCTTTTCAACAGCAAAAGGCTGATGCGTGGATCACTTGGATTCACTGGCCACTCAACCATGCCGATAAAGTCGCCTATGTAGAAATTGAGCCAGAAAGACGCATCTACCGAGATCTCACCCTAGCAAAGGCAAAAGGTGCAGATCCACAAACTCAAGCTTTCATTGATTTCGTTAACAGCAGTGAGGGAGAAACCTTTTTCACTCGCGAAGGTTGGACTCGTTAATAAGGAAAACGACTGTGAAAAAATTACTATTTTCGGCATTACTGGTCACCTCAACTAGTTTTGCTGCGCCAACTACAACTACGTCAGTTGGAGAGGTGTACACCGATGCCTCGGGCAAATCACTTTATACCTTTAGCAAAGATCCCGTTGGGAAATCTGTATGTACTGACCAATGTGAGAAGTTATGGCCGCCTGTTCTTGTAACCGCACAATCCAGCGAGCACTTCGGTACGCAAGCAGACTTCAGCCAAATAACAAGAGAAAACGGTAATAAACAATGGGCTTTGAACGGAAAACCACTTTATCGCTGGCATCAAGACTCTCAGAAAGCAGAGATCACAGGTGCGGGCATCAAAGGCGTTTGGCCGCTAGCCCGTGCGGATGATGTCACCATCAGACTATTCAATAATGGTAAGCAACGTTATCTAGTCGATAGCCACAATCAGACCCTTTATACCTTTGATAAAGACAAGCCAAACCAATCCGTTTGCTACGATGATTGCGCCTCCAAGTGGCCACCTGCTCTTGTGGATACAGAGATAACTCAAAAGGGGATAGACAATCTAAAGCTGACGGGAGGGTTTGGTGTGACTCAGCGCAACGACGACTCATATCAATGGACATATCACAACAAACCGCTTTATCGTTGGATAAAAGACCAAAAGCCCGGTGACACTAGCGGTAATGGCGTAAAACATGTCTGGCACATCGTAGAACAATAATGAGGAAAGCGTGAACACCGATAAACATAAAATAGGTTTACTGCTTTCCCAAGTAGCGCTTCGAGACCAAGCTGCGTTCGAAGCGCTATACCAGTTGACCAGTACCCGGCTTTTCAACGTTATCCTCGGCGTCGTTAAAGACGAACACGTTGCAGCGGATATACTTCAAGAGGGGTTCGTAAAGCTCTGGCACAACAACCAGCAATATCCAGTAAATCACCCTTGGGCTTGGTTATGCCAAAGTATGAGAAACCTCGCTATAGATGAAATTAGAAAGCGGAATAATCGAGGGGAAGAACAACTGGTAAAGCCCCCCGAAGAGGTCGTTCTCGAAGTAACATCTGACTCAGGAGCCAACTTATCATACTGTCTAAACACGCTCGCTGAAGAGAAAAGGAATGCGATTATCTTGGCCTATCAGCATGGGATGAGCCATCAAGAAATCGTCCAGCATGTGAGCACTCCACTTGGTACAGTAAAATCGTGGATTCGCCGAGGTTTACAGGAGCTAAAACGATGCCTAACCAATTAAAACACGCACGTTATCAAAATCAAAAGCTAAGAGATAAACTCGCCGGCGAATACGTTCTTGGAACATTAACGCCACTCGTACGAAAGAGGTTGGAAACACTCATGCGATCAGATCCCACTTGGTGGGAACACATCGACCTTTGGCATCAGCATTTATCTAGCTTAACCCCAGCAGTTGACATGGCACATTCTGAAGGCAACTTAAAACCTCCGCCACGCCAAGTATGGAAAAACATCGTATCCCAAACAATCAAACCACCGAAGCAAACTCAGACTATGCGTTGGTGGTGGCTCCCTATTAGCATGGCTTTTTCTCTGCTCCTAGGGTTGTCGCTACAACCTTTTTTATCGCCAACCTCGCAACCAACAGAGATAGCACAGGTACGCCCTATTAGTTACTTAGCCATGATGTCGTCTGAGAGCCAAAAAGACCATTTTGCTTTGGTCGCCTATCAAGGAGAAAAGCCCGGGCAATCAAGCATCCGCATGCAGAGAAACCGTGCGATGGCGAAAGTACCTATGGATAAAACAATGGTATGGATGAGGGACGGAAATACTGGTGAGCTCAAACTCATTGATAGCCTAGAAAATGTAAATAACGTCCGCTATATGTCGCCAACTGAATGGCAAACGCTTAAAAACAGTTCTGAACTGCTAGTGACCGCTAATCGCGATCCAAACAGTGAAATTTTATATCGAGGGCGTTGTGTAGAACTAAGCAACCCACCAACAAGCAAAGCATCATAAGCCCTTAGCTTTCGGCAAAGCCTAGTACGGTATTGAACAGCAGCGATGGTCGTCATTATGAGTCCATCGCTATTGCGTATAAATTGTTAGCTACACCCACTGTCCAGCAGTAAAACCTGAGCTCCAACACCATTGGAAGTTGTAACCACCAAGCCAGCCCGTTACGTCCATCACCTCACCAACGAAGAACAAGCCTTTGATGTTCTTACATTCCATGGTTTTTGAAGACAGGTGATCGGTATCCACGCCGCCAAGAGTAACCTCCGCCGTACGGTAACCTTCAGTGCCATTTGGTGCGATTTTCCAGTTTTCTAGATGCTCAACAATGCCATTAAGCTGCTTTTCGGTGAACTGCTTAAGTGGTTTGTCTTCAAGCTCTTTACGGTCAATCAACACTTCAACAAAACGCTTTGGTAGTGCTTTTGCTAGTGTGTTCTTTAAGCTCTGGTTTGGATGCTTCTCGCGAGAGTTAGTCAATAACTCAGCCACATCGACTTCAGGTACTAGGTTAATTGAAACCGACTGACCCGCTTCCCAGAACGAAGAGATTTGCAGTACAGAAGGGCCAGATAGACCGCGGTGCGTAAACAGCAGCGCTTCTTTAAATAAGGTCCCATCTTGCGCTGTAATCTCAGCAGGAATCGCAATACCAGAAAGCTCGGCGAAGTCTTCTTTGTCTTCTTTATGCAGCGTAAACGGCACTAAGCCTGCTGTGGTCGGCATGACGGACAAACCAAATTGCTCCGCAATCTTGTAGCCAAATGGCGTTGCGCCCAGCTTAGGCATCGATAAACCACCAGTCGCTACCACCAGTGAATCACATTCAACTTGGTCGGTATTTAGTTGCATCTTGAAGCCAGAGTCGGTCTTTTCGATAGAGTGAACGTCGCAGCGGTAGCGTTGCTCAACTTTCGCTTGCTGACACTCTTCAAGCAGCATGTTCACAATATCTTTTGCTGTATGGTCATTCACACAAAATAGCTGACCATGATCGCGCTCTTCGAATTCAATGCCGTACTTGCTCACCATAGAGATGAAATCCCAGTTAGTGTATTGAGACAAAGCTGACTTTACGAAGTGAGGGTTTTTACATAGGAAGTTATTCGCAGACACATCGTAGTTGGTGAAATTACAACGACCACCACCTGAGATTAAAATTTTTCTGCCTGGCTTTTTAGCATGATCAACCACCAGCACTCGTCGGCCACGTTTACCAGCTTCCGCGGCACACATTAAGCCTGCGGCGCCCGCACCAATCACGATTACATCAAATTTTTCACTCATTGCGGTTCTGCTTTCTTCATTTTGCACCTTGAGGACGCCCTGTTCTCAAAATGCCATCAATAAAAAAGGATGTGCATTAACAGCACATCCTTACTAATTGCCCGCTATTCTAGCGGCAATTTTAAACTTTGCAATTGGTGTTCGACCGTACAAACTTCATACACTAACTAGCGTATATCAAAGTCCAACGAGAAAATAACCGACACTCTAATCACACACGTTAGTTGCCTAGACGATAAAGGCGGCCACTAACGTCACACCAAGCAGAGCCGAAGACAGTATGAATAGCTCTCTCACTCGATCACATTTAGATGTGAACACCTCGTCGTGGTGATGGTGATACTCTTTGCTTTTGATGTAACTAAACAATCGAACTTGTTTAGTCATATTGCCATGAGTCGTGAAGAACCCGCCTCCGTCTACTTGTTGATACAGTAGAGGATGTGCTTCCCGCATAATATGAATGAGCGTTCGTAGAGTCGTAAAATAACGCGCCCAGTTCACACACGTCACAGCCATTAGTGCAAATAGAATAGTGTCGCTGCTGATCATCCTTTCCTCCCTACATCTTCAAAGGAAAACTCAAAAGAAAAAGATAATCAGAGTCTTTTTCTTACAGCCTAGGCTGCAGGAGCATCCATGATTGAAGATGAACCATCTTTTGCCAATTGCGCTAGGTCTTTATCGATAAAAAACAGTGCTTTCCCGTCTTCACCAACAAGCTCTAGCTTATCCAATACACCTTTAAATAACTTCTCTTCTTCGTGTTGCTCTGCAACGTACCATTGCAGGAAGTTAAAGGTTGAGTAGTCTTGTGTGCTGAAAGCAACGTGGGCAAGCTTGTTGATTTTTTCTGTAATCATCTGCTCATGCTCATAAGTTTCTCTGAACACCGCTCCAAGACTATCGTATTCATGTTTTGGTGCTTCGATCGCGCCTAAAATTGGCATCGCACCTGTCTCACTCACGTAGGTAAATAGACGCTGCATGTGCTCCATCTCTTCTACAGCATGAGCTCGCAGAAATTCTGCTGCACCTTCAAATCCTTTGTCTTCACACCAAGCACTCATTTGTAAGTATAGATTGGATGAGAAAAATTCTAGATTAATTTGCTCATTCAGTTGCTCAACCATTGTTTTTGACAGCATTTAAGACTCCTAAGTACATCCTCAATTTTCTCTACTATATCACTTTTTCATTAATATCTCGCTGACCATTAGTTAACCGATATTTTGAACCTTCATTACGCAAGACGATGGATATGAGATCACTTCAGCAAAAAAAGGCATCGCATAGTGCTAATCTTTAATCAGGCAATGAATAAAGGAGGTTGCGATATGAGTTACAAACATATTTTGGTCGCGGTCGATTTATCAGAAGACAGCAAATTAATTGTGGATAAAGCGGTAGCATTGGCAAAGCCATTAGAAGCCAAAGTCTCTTTTATCCATATCGATATTAACTATGCCGAGCTTTATACCGGGCTGATTGACATCAACATGGCCGAGACCCAACACAACGCAATGGAAGCGTCTCGCATTCAGCTACAAAACTTTGCAGAGCATGCTCAATACCCGATTACTCACACGCTTGTGGGTAGCGGCGATCTGAGTCATGAGCTGTGCGATACCATCACCGAATACAACGTTGATTTAGTGGTGTGTGGTCACCATCAAGATTTTTGGAGCAAGCTGCTCTCTTCTACACGACAACTGATCAATGCTACTCCGGTTGATATGCTGGTCGTGCCTCTAAGAGATTCAGAAGACTAATGAGTTAAGGTTAGGTAACATACAGCTCATCTCTTAAAAACGAAGTTTTACTATGAGCTATTTAGCTGGTGTTACCCTCCTATGGGCCTTCTCTTTTAGCCTGATTGGCGTCTACCTTGCTGGTCAGGTTGATTCTTGGTTCTCTGTTCTGATGCGTGTAGCTATAGCAGGTATCGTCTTCCTTCCTTTCCTGAAGTTCCGTGGCATCCCTGGTAAGTTGATCGCTAAATTAATGGCGATTGGTGGTATTCAGCTTGGCCTGATGTACTGCTTCTACTATCAATCCTTCTTACTGCTATCCGTACCGGAAGTGCTGCTATTTACCGTCTTTACTCCAATCTATGTCACTCTGATTTATGACTTCCTAAAAGGGCAATTCTCACCTTGGTACTTAGTCACGGCTGCGATTGCGGTATTGGGCTCAGTGTTCATTAAGTTCGCTGGAATTAACGACAACTTTTTGGTTGGATTCCTTGTCGTGCAAGGTGCAAACCTCTGCTTTGCGATAGGTCAGGTGGGCTATAAAGTGGTGATGGAGAAGGAATCGACAGAGCTTCCTCAACATACGGTATTTGGCTATTTCTATCTGGGCGCTCTGTGTGTGGCTTCGGTTGCGTTCATGCTTCTAGGCAACCCTGAAAAACTACCAACCACTTCACTTCAATGGGGAATCCTAATCTACTTAGGCTTAATTGCTTCTGGATTAGGCTACTTTATGTGGAACAAAGGTGCATGCATGGTAAACGCAGGTGCACTTGCCGTAATGAACAACGTATTAGTACCTGCTGGTTTGGTGGTGAACATCCTGATCTGGAACCGAGACGTTGATGTAGTGCGACTATCGATTGGTGGCGGTGTTATCTTGCTTTCTCTCATCGTGAATGAGACGTGGGTGAAAAAGCGTGTGGCGAGATCGGCGGCAAACGCCTAACAAATTTTAATGCGCCAGCGCCGCCAAATCTTCAACGAAGACAAAAAAACAAAAGAGCGACCTAAAGTCGCTCTTTTTAGATATGGCTGACGTGTTGAATAATGTTCAACAGCTGTTGTTAGTGAATGTGATTCACAACCACAGCCTGGTTTTCAGTGAAGGCGGCATCATCAAGTCGTAGGTTAATGCGTTCCAATTCACTTTCTAGCTTCTGGCTCTTCTTAAACAACTTTTGCTGCTTCTTAATCATCTTCGCCAGCTTCTTATTGTATTTCTCTTGTTTCTTAGCCGCTTTCTTCGCTCGCTTAAGTTCTGATTTCTCATCACCACTCGCGTGAGCGATGCGTTTTTTCAGCTTGGCTTTTTTCGGTGTCGCTTGTTTTTCTGCGTCCCCGAGAGCAACGGCTGGGTCAAACATCTGTACGGATGAATCAGGCATCTCTGCCAGGGTGACCTCAGGCTTTGGTAGCGTTTCGGCTAACAGACCACAAGCCGCCTTTTCTTCAGCTGGCTTACTCTGGCAACCGAGCGGTGGGATTGCAGTTGGTTTGCATAGGTTCGCTTCGTCCGCCGATGAACGTGCACAAGAACGGCACACAAACTTTGGCTCAGTAACCAAGCTGTGGATCTCGCCTAGGTGTTCGGTAATATCTCGACGATTTAACTTACAAAAGCGTTTAGCCATGCTACAACTCCAGCTAAGAATAATAATGATTCTTAGTTAGATATACATCCGTAACGCGACTATCGCAAGTGTTAAATGGCAATTTATCGTATTTATGACGGGAAATTTTCTTAGCGCATCGCTAAGTCATTGATGCTTTCACATACACGTCAAAACGGTTCTTTTTGGTTTCGATCGCCATACTCGGTTTTTTCTCATCTAACCAAGCCGCATAATCGGGTCTTTTGACCACAACTCGCTTTGATGCGAGCTTCATTGCAGGTGCCAATAGAGCATCCGCATCCAAATCTGCACCGACCAAAGATTGGAATACGCGCATCTCTTTTTTGACTAAAGCCGATTTCTTTTTGTTCTCAGGGTGTGGGTACATTGGATCTAGATACACCACATCCGGTTGCTCAAAGTTAGGGTCGTCACTGAGCTTATCCAGCGCATCATGGCTTGAAGCATGAATCAACTTCATACGTTCGCTAACCCAACCACCGATATCAGGGTCTTGCTGTGCACGCTGTAATCCATCATCAAGCAGCGCTGCAACAACAGGGTGACGCTCGACCATCTGCACCTTGCAACCTAGAGAAGCGAGTACAAATGCATCGCGCCCTAGGCCAGCCGTACCATCAAGAATGGTTGGCGTAGCGCCTTTATTTAAGCCTGCCGCCTTGGCGATAGCTTGGCCTTTGCCACCACCAAACTTACGTCGATGACCAACCGCGCCGCCAACTAAATCAACGAAGATAGCGCCTAGTTTGGGCTCGTCTACTTTGCGCAGCTCAAGTCGCTCGCTAGTCAGCACCAAAGCAAATTCGCTGTTTTCATCGTGAGATAAATTCCAACGGGTCGCTAAGTCATTCAGGTGATCGATTTGGGTAGCATCTTCGCAAATCAGTTGTAGTTGCAAGGTCGTCTCCAACAGACAGTAGTATTCAAAACAAAAGAGGCAACCAGTTTACCTGATTGCCTCAACAATACATATTAGCGGTGCAAACTATTAGCACCGAAAGTCGCGAGTTTAAAACAAGGGCTGTACGCAAGACCTAGTTAGTTTACGTTTTCTAACGCTCGTTCTTGCTGAAGTTCATCAACCAACTCAGCGAGCGGCTTAGGTCGACCAATGATATACCCCTGAGCATAGTTCACTCCGAGCTCAATCAGCTTGTCGATGATCTGGATGTTTTCAACGAACTCAGCCACTGTGTGCTTACCCATCTGCTTGGCTAGATCATTGATAGAACGAACCATCACATGGTCCATCTCATTGACATCAATATCACGCACGAACAAACCATCGATCTTAACGATGTCGACTGGTAGCTTCTTCAAGTAACCAAACGACGATAACCCAGACCCGAAATCATCGAGTGCAATCATGCAGCCAAGGTCTTTGATTCGAGTGAAGAACTTGATCGCCTGCTTCATGTTACTCATCGCCGCTGTTTCGGTGATCTCTAAGCAGATCTTATGACACGGAATCGACGAGTTGCTCAAGCTTTCAATCAAGAACTCAACAAACTCTCGATTACCCATCGAGTGGCCGGAAAGGTTAATAGAACACATCCCCAAATCATCAATCAGATGTGGGCGTTGCTCTAACCAACTGAGTGTCTGACCGATCACTTGGCGGTCAATCAAATGCGCAATGTTGTAGCGCTCAGAAGCAGGCATGAAGATCCCCGGAGAGATGTATTCCCCATCCACATTCTTAATGCGCACTAAGATCTCGAAGTGCATTTTGTTGCTGTCTTCGTCTAAGCCAAGAATACGCTGTGCAAACAACTCCAGGCGATCATTGGCCAGGGCTTCATGCACTAGGTTAACGCATTCCATCTCTAGGTGACGTCGACGCAAGTCTTCATCATCTTGATGGTAGAGGTGATAACGGTTACGCCCTTCCTCTTTAGCCGCATGACACGCCGCATCTGCCTGAGCATGCACCATTTGTGGCGTTGCGGCAGTATGGTCGATCAGTCGAATGCCGATAGAACAGGTTAAATTAAGTCGGATGTCACCCCACAAGAATGGATTTTCTCCCATCATCGAAATGATACTGCGACACACATTCACCGCGTCTCGCTCAGTACAGTCTTTGATGAGCACCGCAAACTCATCTCCACCCATACGTGCCAATACCGCATTGTATGGCAGCACCTCTTCCAATAACTGCGCGCTAAACAAGATCGCAGCATCGCCTGCTTCATGCCCTGCGGTATCGTTCAGTACTTTCAGCTGGTCTAGGTCTAAGAACAGCATTGCGTGAGTGCGCATGTGGCTCTCAACCTCTTTGAGTGCCTTCTGCAGCTCTTGCTCAAAGTGGTTGCGGTTAAAAGTATCAGTCAGCAAATCATAGCGTGCCTGATACTCCAACTTTTCTGAAAGCTCATGTGTCTCAGTGATGTCCTCTCCCACAATCAACAACTGATCAGATTCCACCAGCGGGCGGATATTTTCTCGAATCCAAATCGTGCTGCCATCGGCATGACGATATTCAATATCACGACGCCATACACCACGAATCTTATGCTGTGGCTGCAACAAGATATGACGTGGAATCATTGCGTTTTCATCGACATAGAACTCTCTAGGGCGATGACCTAAAAGCTCATCCAGTGGGTAGCCAAGCAGCTCTTCGGCAAACTGATTCACTTGTTGGATGCGGTTATTGCCATTCAAGGTAATCATCATCACCGGTTGTTTGTCGTAATAGAGTTTTAGGTTCGCTTCACGTTGGAAAAGCTTGTTCTCAGCCAACTTACGTGAAGTGACATCGCGCGCCTCAAACAAGAACTGAATATCACCTTCTTCACTACCCGGCATTGGCTTTAATGAGATATCCAATACCATGGCACCGCGATCTCGGCACCAAACCTCAGCTTCGAAGCGTAAAGATGGGTGATCATCTCGCTCAATAAAATACTCTCTCAACACCTCACTGGCAGAATCTTCCCAGTGCTGATGTTCTTGCAAAGGTGTTCCTAGCTTATAGCCCTGATTATAGAGCAGCTCATGCAGCTTGCTATTACTCGACAGCAACACACCGCCTTTGTCGATAATGCCCATAAACTGAAGGCTCTGGTCGAATATCGACTCCAACAGTCGCTGGCTTTGGCGGCTTGCTCGTTCGCTCTTCTTGAGACGATTGAGGTAATACACCAAGGTGGCGATTACGCATGACATACCAAGGAAAATTAAACCAATATTGCGAATTTCATCACGATAGCGCATCAGGAAAGGCTTTGGCTTGTTAAGAAACGTTACTGCCGCTTCGTTTTCTGCTCCCAAATCCCAACGCGATATTTGTTGATAGTCGAGTTTAATCTCCGGTGAACCTGCAACCACAGGAGGCAACGGTTTATTAGGGTTCGCCAACACCTGCAACAAAACACGACCCGTGTTACGCCCTTGAGTTTCACCGCTTTGAATCACACCGCCAATGGCACCAAAACCTAGACCTAAGTCGTGCACCATATATAGTGGCATTTGCGTTTTAATGTTCAGCTGGCGCCAGTCTTCATCACTACTCACATTACCTTTTGCATCTCGGTAATACGCCCAAAACAGCAAGCTTTTCCCTAAGTCTGCGCGCTGCGAAAAAGTCGTCAGTTCTTGGTATGAGTCCGGAACATAGTGTTCAATTAAGTCTGCAAAGTTGGGGTTGTTTTCAATAAACAGGTCGATTTGCGCGCGAATGGCCTCACCAGTCACCGAGTGATCGGTCACCATGTAAACCTTTTTCACGGTCGCCTGGAGACGTTTGATAAGTTCGATGTTCCCAACCAGATCGATGTCTTCAGTGATACCCGTTGCGTTCAAACCTTCTATCATTTTAGGAGAGAAGTGGTTGATGCCACCGAAGATGACCGGGGTTCCATCGAGCTCTGACGCTAAACGCTTCATCAGGTTCAGGGCGTTGTTATCACTCACCACAACCGCTGCAAACTCTTCGTGCATTAATTTGGTATGGTAAAGCTGGTACACGCGCTCTAAATATTCAGGGTTTTGAGAACGTTTGCTGTCGAGGTAAACAACGCGGTAAGACAACCCGTCGCGATCAAGTTCTTCGGACAATCCTTTATGGAAATCATTTGTCCAGAAGAAGCCTTGATGGTAGGAGTGGATCACCAATACATCTTTTGTCTGCGCCGAAGCAAATACGCTCCAACACATCACAATAAATAACACCCAAAATCGCACTGAATTCACCCTAACATCACTGTTGCTGCTAATATTATCACCCTTGGCTATGATATGTGCTCTAGCCAATATATTTTCACTCAATCTAAGGGTTAAGCATGTCCACAACTACCGCTCGTCTCGATGATCTAGACCGTGCCATTCTGAAAACCTTAATGGAAGATGCTCGTACGCCTTACGCTGAGATGGCAAAGCAGTTTGACGTAAGCCCAGCGACTATTCACGTCCGTATCGAGAAAATGAGATCGGCCGACATTATTGAGCGTACCGAGGTGGTGGTTAACACGAAAAAGCTAGGTTACGACGTATGTTGCTTTATTGGCATCAACCTTAATGCAGCCAAAGATTACCACTCGGCAATCGCTAAGCTGAATGCCCTAGATGAGGTGGTTGAAGCCTACTACACCACTGGTGCCTACAATATTTTCGTTAAGCTGATGTGTAAATCGATTGAAGAGCTGCAGTTCGTTCTAATCGATAAGTTGCAGGCAATTGATGAGGTGCAATCGACCGAGACGCTAATCTCACTGCAAAACCCAATCAATCGTAATGTGAACCCATAATCAATTGATAAACAGTGACAAAAAGAGCCTCACAAGGAGGCTCTTTTTACATTCTGACCAGCACAATATTACGCGCTGATACCTGCATGGCGCAGCATCGCGTCGATTTGCGGCTCACGACCGCGGAAGCGTTTGAACAGCTCCATTGGCTCTTCACTGCCACCCATTTCTAGGATGTTATTCAGGAAGCGATTACCCGTTTCAGTGTTGAAGATACCCTCCTCTTCAAATGCTGAGAACGCATCTGCCGATAGCACTTCAGCCCATAGGTAGCTGTAGTAACCCGCGCTGTAACCACCAGCGAAGATGTGGCTGAAGCTGTGTGAGAAACGGTTCCAATCAAGGCTTGGTAGTACAGCCACTTTAGACTTCACGTCAGCCAGTGTTTCAAGTACGCGCGCGCCCACTTCTGGGTCGTAAGTAGTGTGTAGCGTAAAGTCGAACAGACCGAACTCTAGCTGGCGTAAAATGAACATCGCTGATTGGAAGTTCTTCGCCGCTAGCATTTTCTCTAGCATCTCTTTTGGTAAAGCTTCACCGGTTTCGAAGTGACCAGAAATGAATGCTAGAGCCTCTTCTTCCCAACACCAGTTTTCTAGGAACTGACTTGGCAACTCAACCGCATCCCAAGGCACACCATTGATACCGGCAACCGCGCCTGTTTCTACTTGAGTCAGCATGTGGTGGATACCGTGGCCGAACTCATGGAACAGAGTCACAACTTCATCGTGGGTAAACAATGCTGGCTTGTCGCCAACCGGTTTATTGAAGTTACACGTTAGGTAAGCAACTGGCGTTTGTAGTTCACCAGCAGCGGTAATACGACGACCACGGCAGTCGTCCATCCATGCTCCACCGCGCTTGTGTTCACGAGCGTACAAATCTAGGTAAAAGCTACCTCGCAATGTGTCATTAGCACCAAAGATATCAAAAAAGCGTACCGACTCATGCCATGTGTCGACGCCTTCTCGCTCTTTCACTGTCATACCAAATACACGATTCAGTACTTCAAACAGACCCGATACGGCTTTCGATTCAGGGAAGTAAGGGCGCAGCTCTTCATCTGAGATTTGGAAGAGGTGCTGTTTCTGTTTTTCGCTGTAATAAGGGATATCCCAAAGCTCTAGCTCAGACACACCAAACTCTTTTTCAGCGAACTGGCGCAGCTCTTCGACTTCACGCTCACCTTGAGGTTTTGCTTTCACCGCTAAATCATTTAAGAAGCCCAGAACCTGATCTGGCGTCTCTGCCATTTTGGTTGCCAGAGACTTCTCGCTGTAAGTGCCAAAGCCAAGCATACGTGCGATCTCATGACGCAATTTAAGCTGCTCGGTGATGATCTCAGTGTTGTCCCACTTGCCTGCATTTGGACCACGATCTGAAGCGCGAGTAACGTAAGCTTCGTACAGCTCTTTACGCAGCTCTTGGTTATCACAGTAAGTCATTACTGGTAAGTACGATGGGATATCTAGCGTCAGCAGGTAACCTTCTTGCTCTTTAGCCTCTGCCGCCGCTTTTGCCGCCGCCAGTGCTGATTCAGGCATGCCTGCCAACTCAGCAACATCAGTGACCTGCTTGCTCCAACCCATAGTTGCATCAAGTACGTTATTTGAGAATTGAGAACCCAGCTCAGACTGACGCTTGCTTATCTCGCCATAGCGATGCTGCTCGTCAGCGGGTAAGCCAATGCCCGACAATTCGAAATCACGCAGTGCATCAGTAATGGTTTTTTGTTGAGCTCGATTTAATCCAGAGAACGCTTCGCTCGCCTTGATCGCTTTATACGCTTCAAACAGACCTTTGTGTTGACCAACCCAAGTGCCGTACTCAGACAGCAGGGGTAAACAGCTTTCATACGCTTCACGCAGCTCGTCGCTGTTCACAACCGAGTTCATGTGGCTTACTGGTGACCAAACACGGCCTAAACGATCATCCACTTCTTCAATTGGAGCAACTAAGTTGTCCCAGCTTGGCGAAGTATTACCTTCAAGTACTTGTTCTATCTTGTTGCGACACGCTTCAATCACTTGCTCAACCGCTGGCTTAACATGCTCAGGTTTGATTTGTGAAAACGGAGGTAAGTCCGTGAAGGTTAATAGCGGATTAGACATATAAACATTCCTTTGGCGTTAGAGACTTTCGTCTTTTTTGTAATGAGGTCGTCTTACAGTCATCAGGCTAAGCTGCGCCCTAAAAATCACCTGCGAATAGTTATTAAGTAGTGTCCATAAAGGCAAATTTCAATAGTAGAACCAATAACTAACTGCAGATAGCTGACGACTGTCCCTGAATTGTTCGAGAATTTATGGTCCATTGAGGGTTATAATAATCAGATTAGCCCACCTACACTAACCACACTCTAAAACGAGAGTGTTACGAGAGTTTAATTTGTTAAGTTATCGCCACAGCTTCCACGCAGGTAACCATGCCGACGTAGTAAAGCATATCGTACAGAGCCTTATTCTTAATTCTTTGAAACAGAAGGATAAGCCTTTTGTTTACCATGACACTCACTCTGGTGTAGGTCGTTACGACTTAACACATGAATGGTCTAAAAAAACCAGTGAATACAAACAAGGTATCGCTCGCGTCTGGGAACAGCAAAATCTTCCTGAAGACATTCAAAGCTACCTTGAGTCTATTTCAACGCTAAACAACGGCGACAAGCTGCGCTACTACCCAGGTTCGCCACGTGTTGCACGTGCCCACCTACGTGACCAGGACCGCATGGTACTGACCGAGCTTCACCCAGCTGACCACCCGCTGCTTGAGCAAGAGTTCCACCGTGATCGTCAGGTATCGATCTACAAAGAAGATGGCTTTAAGCGTCTAAAAGCAAGCCTGCCGCCAAAAGAGCGCCGCGGCTTAGTACTGATCGATCCACCGTACGAACTTGCAAAAGAGTACCGTGATGTAGTGACAGCCATTGCTCAAAGCCATAAGCGCTGGGCAACGGGTATCTACGCAATTTGGTACCCGGTAGTGAACCGTTGTGACATCGAAGACATGATTGAAGGCTTAGAAAGCCTGGGCATCAACAAGATTCTACAGATCGAACTTGGTGTATCACCAGACACCAACGAGCGTGGCATGACAGCATCAGGCATGATTGTTATCAACCCACCTTGGAAGCTGGAAAGCCAAATGAACGAGATTCTTCCATTCTTGAAGGAAGCAATTGCTCCAGCAACCGGTCACTACAAAGTAGAGTGGATCGTACCTGAGTAATCTCGATGCCACATCGAAGCTCAAAGAGCAGTCAAAAGACTGTGATGTGGACGAATAAATTTAAAACAGGGAGATTGAGTTCAACCAATCTGCCCTCAATATAATAATTAGACAATTTTAGAATCTATAGGACGTAGATATCCAGTGTACTCACTGTGACTACAACCCTCAATAAATGGAGAAAGTAATGGCGACTCATTTTGATTACATCTGTATCGGCGGCGGCAGCGGCGGCATCGCATCAGCAAACCGCGCGGCAATGCACGGTGCAAAAGTTGCACTTATCGAAGCTCAAGACCTTGGTGGTACTTGTGTAAACGTTGGTTGTGTTCCTAAAAAGGTAATGTGGCACGGCGCTCAAGTCGCTGAAGCGATCAACCTATACTCTGAAGACTACGGCTTTGATGTTGAAGTGAAGAAGTTCAACTGGAGCAAGCTGATTGAGAACCGCCAAGCGTACATTGGTCGTATCCACCAATCTTACGATCGCGTACTTGGTAACAACAAAGTAAACGTAATCAAAGGTTTTGCTAAGTTCGTTGACGAAAAGACGGTTGAAGTAAACGGTGAACACTACACAGCTGATCACATCCTGATCGCGGTAGGTGGTCGTCCAACGATTCCAAACATCCCAGGTGCAGAATACGGCATCGACTCAAATGGTTTCTTCGAGCTCATGGAGCAACCAAAACGCGTTGCGGTTATCGGTGCAGGCTACATCGCAGTTGAGATCGCAGGCGTACTAAGCGCACTTGGCACAGAAACACACCTGTTCTGCCGTAAAGAGTCTCCACTGCGTAGCTTCGACCCAATGATCGTTGAGACATTGGTTGAGGTAATGGAAGCAGAAGGTCCAACACTTCACACGCACTCTGTGCCTAAAGAAGTAGTGAAAGAAGCGGATGGCACGCTGACTCTACACCTAGAGAATGGCAACATCCAAAACGTTGACCACCTAATCTGGGCTATTGGCCGTCACCCAGCGACTGACGCTATCAACTTAGCATCAACGGGCGTAGAGACAAACGACCGTGGCTACATCAAGGTAGACGAGTTCCAAGCGACTAACGTTCCTGGCATCTACTGTGTTGGTGACATCATGGAAGGTGGTATTGAGCTAACTCCTGTGGCAGTTAAAGCAGGTCGTCAGCTTTCTGAGCGTCTATTCAACGGTCAAACTAACGCGAAAATGGACTACAACCTAGTTCCTACTGTTGTATTCAGCCACCCACCTATCGGCACAATCGGTCTAACGACTCAAGAAGCTGAAGAGAAGTATGGCAAAGACAACATCAAGGTTTACACATCTGGCTTCACTGCGATGTACACAGCAGTAACCAAGCACCGCCAACCTTGTAAGATGAAACTAGTATGTGCTGGCGAAGAAGAGACAGTCGTTGGCCTACACGGCATCGGCTTCACGGTTGATGAGATGATTCAAGGCTTCGGCGTTGCAATGAAGATGGGCGCAACCAAAGCAGACTTCGACTCTGTTGTGGCAATTCACCCAACGGGCAGCGAAGAGTTCGTAACTATGCGTTAATCAACACCTTTAGTTGATACTTTTAAAAAGCAGTCCTTAGGACTGCTTTTTTTATGCCCGCTTTGAACCTTAGTTCTCGATTCGACGTAACACAAATATCCACCTAACTAGAAAATGGAGTTTGTGATGAATCTACTAATTGAATCATTTGAAGGCGGAATTTACTTAGCTTACCAAGTCGTTGGCGAGCAAAAGCGATTAATTAAAGACGACCACCAGCACCCGATGAAATTTTTGAGTGTCAACCAAGCGCGTGACCACTTCAGTGATCAAGGCGTGTCGTCAGCAACGCTGATACATAACAGCGCTTACGATGAGATGTGTGGTGAGCACTGTGGTAGTACACAACCATTCGAGATTGATTTGAAGTGGAGTTGAATGGCTTTTATGTTTCTTTATCAATAGAAAGGCTTGCACATAGGCAAGCCTTTTTCTTTAGTAGATTAACGCGCCATGCGTTTTTGCCTACGCTTAATATTCTGTTCTTTCACAATGAAATCAAATAACGGAGCAAACAGGTTCGCAAACAAGATTGCGAGCATGATGCCCTCTGGATAGGCAGGGTTGAGTACTCGAATACCAACCGTCATTACGCCAATCAGGATCCCGTAGGCCCATTTACTATTATTAGTGAACGCTGCAGATACAGGGTCGGTAGCCATGAAGAAGGTACCAAACGCGACGCCACCTAGTACAAAGTGCCAGTAAAACGGCATCGAAAACATTGAGTTAGTATCCGATCCGATCCAGTTCAATAGACTCGACGTCACTACAAGACCAACAATCACACCAGCCACAATACGCCAAGACGCTATCTTCATGACAATCAGAATCACACCGGTCAGCATAATAAGCAGTGAAGACACTTCGCCCATCGAGCCTGGAATGTTTCCGATGAAGGCATCCATCCAAGTAATTGCCTCACCAGTCATGTTATTGACAAGCGATGAGCCACCACCTTCATACCATTGGCTGAGCGGTGTCGCTCCTGAATAGCCGTCAGCGGCAACCCATACCAAGCCACCGGACATGTTGGCAGGGTAAGCAAAGTAAAGAAACGCTCGCCCCGCCAGTGCAGGATTGAGGAAGTTTCGCCCTGTGCCACCGAACAACTCCTTGGCAACGACAATACCAAAGGTGATACCTAAAGCGGCTTGCCACAGCGGGATGGTTGGCGGAAGAATAAGTGCAAACAATACCGAGCTAACAAAAAAGCCTTCATTCACCTCGTGTTTTCGTACAACGGCAAACAAAACTTCCCAGAATCCCCCGACCACAAATACGGTGGCATAAACAGGTAAGAAGTAGAGCGCTCCCAAAAACATCTGGCTTCCCCAGCCGCTTGCTACTAACGACTGTGTATCACCAAACGCCCACGATAGGCGCCAACTACTATCAATGATAGAAGCCAGCTCGGCACTGGAGTAGGTAGCCGTTAACCCCATCACGGATTGATGGCCTACGTTGTACATACCCCAAAACATCGCGGGGAAAGTGGCTAACCACACCAGAATCATAATCCGTTTTAGGTCAATGCTGTCTCGGACATGGGTTATACCTCGGTTCACATTCCCTGGCGTGTAAAATATGGTCGCAAATGCCTCATACACTGGGTAGAGCTTCTCGTACTTCCCCCCCGCTTCGAAGCTAGGAGCCACATCTTCTAATCGTTTTTTCAAACTCATAATCTCAATCACCTTGTTGCTGAGTTATGGTTTTCTACGCATCAACTGCACTATTTGAGCAATTTTTAGTGCTTTTTGATCAAATTCATTTGAAGGTGTCTGCCATCGGCTTCCTATAGACTACTTAACAGCATGTCCTAACCTTTAAATAACAAGGTCTAAAAACAACAAAGCCCCAGCAATCGCTGAGGCTTAAGTAAGGTTTCAATCCAACGTGTTACTTCACACACATCACGTTAAGTAATGAAGAGCCTTTGAGTTGGTTTACGTTACCATTGGTGAACAGGCCTTTCTTATCCGCTCCCCAATAAGGTAGGTGCATT
This sequence comes from Vibrio sp. HI00D65, assembly GCF_001635455.1. Lineage (GTDB taxonomy): Bacteria > Pseudomonadota > Gammaproteobacteria > Enterobacterales > Vibrionaceae > Vibrio. Next base: position 19,654 of record NZ_LWEH01000613.1, on the reverse strand, counting down.
GGCCAATTCTGGTTTTCCATCACTCTTGATCCGAGGATGCTCTGCCATTGCTTTTCAGTCATCAGCTTCATGTTGATCTTATTACATACCAGCTCTGCACTACCATAATCCAAACGACTCCAAGGCTTACCTTGCTCCATGTAGAACTGCTGCTCATGGTCTAGCAAGTAAGGGATCGCATATTGGCTACCGGCAAAATTTGTCGTCACGCGAACTTCAATCTCTAGATCATTATCTGAATTTTTGCCACCACTTGGTAATGCCTGAATGGCTGCCGCACTGGTGACTGTTGCCGCTGGCTTCGCTGCTACGGGTTTCGCTGCTAGCTTAGTTGCAGGTTTTACAGGCGCCTTAACCGGTGTCGGTTTTGCTGCTTTAGGCTCGGCCGCCTTTGCCACGATAGGTTGTGATGAGGTCTGCGACTTATCAACCATACGAATAAAGGCTTCTCCATAACCTGACACCTTACGAACCTGAGCTAGATCTTTTCTTGCATCTGAAAATGTAGAGTAAGGGCCAATCAAGCAACGATAATCACCACCCTCAGGTTTCATCCATACGTTGGTCGAAATTTTGCCGTAAAGAGGTTTTGCTTGGCTCAGTGACAAAGGCTTGTTCAACAGGCCACATTGAACCCAAAACAGCTCGTTATCTGAATGACGTTTAGGCGCTTTATTCCCCCAAACACCCTTACCGATCGGACATGATTGCTCTAGCTGTGGTAATTGATTGGTACTTGCCTGAGTAGCATCACATAAAACCGATTCTGCATTAACTTGGCTCGATACCAAGAGGGATGCAGCAATAAGCCCCATACGATAATTTCTAGTCACAGCACGACATACATCATTCATTGTCAATTTCATAACCACCACTTAAACCCTCACGGGTTAATTGTTACCGAATTAATGTTGATAAAACATAAATTCCATTTTAAGTACTATTGACACAATCAATGATACTTAGTTCAAGATCCATTAAGCAAAAAAAGAGCCGTAATTGCTTACGGCTCTTAGTTTAGTGATTTTTTTTTACTAAAAATCAAACCAAGCTATCACCCTTTATAAATTTTAGGGTTAAACACGTCACGTAACCAGTCACCTAGAAGGTTGATCACCAGTACTAGCGTCACCAATACGATACCAGGGAAGGCTGTAATCCACCATGCACCAGAGAAAATGTAGTTAAAACCAGTACTGATTAGTGCGCCTAGTGACGGTTGGTCTACCGGTAGGCCTAAACCTAGGAAAGAAAGTGCCGCTTCTGACATGATGGCATTTGCCACCTGTACCGTAGAGATAACCAAAATTGGTGATAAACAGTTCGGTAGAATATGACGGAACATGATGCGCGGCGCTCTGAAACCCATCACGCGTGCTGCTTCTACATACTCTTTCTTCTTCTCAGCCAATACCGATGCACGAATCGTACGAGCATATTGTGGCCATTCGGCAATACCGATGATCACCACCAGCATCACTACCGCATATTGCGCGTAGAAGTCACTACCGAAACTCGCCTTAAAAATAGCCGAGACAATGATCGCAACCATCATGGTTGAGAACGAGAGCTGAACATCAGCAAAACGCATCAAGAAGCTATCAATACGGCCACCGAAGTAACCCGCAGACAAGCCAATGATGATACCAAGCGTCAGTTGTAGGCCTACCGCTAGGAAACCAATGGTCAGTGATAATCGCGAACCATAAAGCATAGTCGATAGAATGTCACGTCCCTGCTCATCGGTACCCAGTAAGAAACGCTCTTCGCCATCTTCCATCCAAGACGGTGGTAGCTCAGAGTCCATGATGTCGATAGACGTCACGTCATATGGGTCTGTTGGCGCGAGAATAGGTGCCGCCAATGCCATCACCAAGAAAGCAGTGAAAACAGCAAAGCTGAACATTGCCACTTTGTCACGCAAGAAGTAGTACAGAATATCTGACTGCTTAAATCGCTCCCAACGAGATGGAGCTGTTGTAGTTTGTTCCATGATTATGCTCCTTTCCCTGTGATGTTCACTGTTGGGTTAATGATGCCATATAGCAGGTCAACAATGGTGTTCGTTACTACGAAGATAAGACCAACGAAGATAACGTATGCGGTAATCAGTGGTGTATCCACTCGGTTAATCGCTTCAAGGAATAGGAAGCCGGTGCCCGGCCACTGGAATACAGTTTCAGTAAGAATGGTGTAAGCCACCATAGTACCAATCTGAACACCACCTACCGTTAGTACAGGCAGCATTGTGTTTTTCAGAGCGTGCTGGTAGTAAATCTTGTTCAGTTCCAGACCTTTCGCTTTACCAAACTTGATGTACTCAGAGCTCAGCACTTCTAGCATCTCTGAGCGAACCAGACGAATGAAAAGCGGTAGCATGATCGATGCAAGCGCGATACTTGGCAGAACTAAGTGTGCAAGACCATCTAGCGTTAGGAAACCAGACTCCCAGCCAAACCAGTTTGCAGTTTCACCACGGCCAAACGACGGCAGCCAGCCAAGTTCAATTGAGAAGACGTACATCAACATGATTGCCGTTAAGAAAACAGGCACAGAGATACCGATACTACTGCCCGCCATCACCAGCTTAGTGAAGAAACTTTTTGGGTGTATTGCTGAATAAACGCCTAGTGGAATCGACAGACAAACGATGATCAGAGAAGCGCCAAACACAAGTTCAAGCGTCGCCACCAGCTTATCTAAGATTACGTCCACTGCAGGGCGTTTAAAGAAATATGAAGTACCAAGATCACCTTGTAGAGCTGCGCCTACAAAGCGAGTGTATTTTGTAATGAAGGGATCATTTAAGCCGAGTTCATCACGCAGCGCTTGACGCTCCGATTCTGACACAGATTGACCGACTAACTCACGCAACGGGTCGCCCAGGTTATCCTGAATGGCAAACGCCACCAAACTGATCACAAACATCACTATCAGTGCCTGAAACAGGCGCTTGACCAGAAACGTAACCATTCCTTGCCCCTTATCTATCCATGATTATCTAATCAAAATCCGCGACCAGATAACAAAAATTCAGTCTTAAAAAAGGTATTTAGCCAGACTGAAGGAAGACCAAATACCTAAACTTAAATCTATTTCTTAACAGTTTGAGAGCCTGAAAGCTTCAGGCTCTCGATTCTCGCAAGCTAGGTTATTTTACAACTAGATCACCGAAGTAAGGGAAGTTCATGCCGTTGATAATTGGACCAATCTCAACGTTACTCTTAGCTGCCCATGAAGGGTCTTGCCAATGAAGTGGTACGAACGCAGCTTCATCATATAGGACGGCTTCAACTTGCTTCAGCATCGCACTTCGTTTAACAAGATCAGTTTCTGAATTCGTTTCTAAAACTACTTTATCGATTTCAGAATTTGAGTAGTGACCACAGTTATACTGACCTTTACCTGTAGCTTCATCACGAGTCATCGTGAGGAATTCAGAGAAGTTCGCAGAGTCTTCAGTATCAGGGTGCCAACCAATCATCATCATATCAGCAGCACACTTATCAAACTCAGGCCAATACTGCGCTTTAGGCATAGTCTTAAGATCAACTTTAATACCAATCTTAGATAGCATTGCCGCCGCTGCTTGCGCAATCTTAGCATCGTTCACATAACGATTATTTGGTGCCATCATAGTTAGCGTAAAGCCGTCTTCATAGCCCGCTTCTTTCATCAGCTCTTTTGCCTTTTTAACATCATAGCGAGGTTTTAGTTCTTCGTTATAGCCAGCGTATCCCACAGGGCTCTGTTGCGCAGCTGCAGTAGCCGCACCTTTCATGATTTTTTTAACGATACCTTCGTTGTTAATCGCATAAACAATCGCTTGACGAACGCGCACATCTTTCAGTGCCTCATTACTGTTTTGGTTCATTTGAAAGGTAATAATACGCGTTCCAGGCATTGTATATAAATCAACACCATCAGCATTTTTAACTCGCTTGTAATCATTTGGTGCAACAGGCGCGATCATATCAACATCACCGGAAAGAATAGCAGCGACACGCGTTGCATCTTCCTTAATTGGCACAAGCGTAAGCTTGTCGACATTACCTTTTGAAGCGCTATCCCAGTAATCAGCGAAACGTTCAAACTCAACCTTAACACCCTGTTCACGAGAATTGATGATAAAAGGACCCGTTCCAGACTCATTGGTTGATGCAAAGGAGTTACCATGCTTAACCAACTCAGATTTGTCTTTTCCGTCTGCAGTTTTTCCAGAGTAGAACTTGCTGTCCATTGGGAAAATATAGGTCGCCACATTTTCGATCAATGGATACGTACCATCAGTCTTAACTTCAACGGTATAGTCATCTACCTTAGTCAAAGATACCAAAGGACCAAAGATGCCTTTGAAATCTGCCGAAGACTTCAAACGTTCGAAAGTCCAAACTACATCATCAGCTGTAAATGCATTTCCTGAGTGGAATTTGACTCCCTTACGAAGATTGAAGCGCATAGTCTCATTATCAATTCGCTCCCAGCTTGTCGCTAGACGGCCTTCGAAATCCATCTCTTGAGTGAAACGTACTAGAGGGTCAAACACCATGTGAGACATTTGCAGTGTGCCACCAGACAGCTGCTCGTGCGGGTCAAGTGATACTGGGTCAGCTGCATAGCCAACGGTAATATCTGCTGCTGCTGCACTAAAGCTTAGGCCAGCTGCCATCAAAGCTACTGCTAATTTGCTTTTCATGGTTTTCATTGCATAACTCCTTCATGCGGGAATCCAGATCCCTAGTTGTTGTATTTGCGTCTGTTTATTGTTGTTAGCAAGCTAAACTCCAGCCTGCTGATTTTATACCGCGGCTTGTGCCACTGCTTTTTCTTCTCTCAAACCTGTAAATTCAGGCATTAAAGAAATCAGTTGTTTGCTGTATTCATGCTGAGGTGATTGGAATAGCTGCTCTGTAGGCGCAACTTCCAATAGTGTCCCCATCTGCATCACACCAACACGGTCACACATTTGGCGAATAACCGGTAAATCGTGACTGATGAACAGCATGGTTAGGTTTAACTCGTCTTGTAAGTCTTTTAGTAGGTTAAGGATTTGAGCCTGTACCGACACATCCAGTGCCGATGTTGGTTCATCACAAATCAAAAGACGTGGGCGAGTCGCCAAAGCGCGAGCGATAGAAATACGCTGACGTTGACCACCTGAGAATTCGTGTGGGTACTTCACCCCAGCCATTTTACCTAAACCAACGTGCTCTAGCAGGTCATTAACAATCTGACGAGTTTCGCTTTCGTTGCGAGTAAGCTTATGGAATCGAATAGGTTCAGCAATGATGTCGAATATCTTCATTCGAGGGTTCATTGATGTATAAGGGTTTTGGAAAACCATCTGCATTTGGCGACGCATAGGGCGACGCTCTTTTTCAGATTTCAGGCCAGTCAGGTCAACGCCTTCAAACGTTACCTTGCCCGAGTTTGGCGCGTACAAACCAGCAATTACACGAGCAATCGTTGATTTACCTGAGCCTGATTCACCCACCAAACCAAACGTCTCGCCTTCATGTACTTCAAAGCTCACGTTGTTTGACGCCTGAACGTACTCACGACGGCTCTCAAAGAATGAATCTTTAGTGGTGAAACGCAGGTTTACGTTTTCAACATTTAATAGTGGGCCTGTGTAATCACGGTGATCTTGGCTTTGACCCAACCAGTGATTTTTCACATCAAGTGGTTCCATCTCGTGCGCTTCTTCGATGTAGCTCACCAGTGGGAAACGATCGAGTTTGCGGTCTGAACGCGGAACCGCAGAGATCAAGCTGTGTGTGTATGGGTGTTCTGGCGTACCAAGCACTTTAGCTGTTGGGCCAAACTCAACCAAATCACCACGATACATTACGGCTACGCGATCGGTTACGTTAGATACCACACCCATGTCGTGCGTTACCAACATACAACCTACGTTTTTCTTAATACATAGATCGCGAATCAAACCTAAGATTTGGTCTTGGATAGACACATCCAGTGCGGTGGTTGGTTCATCTGCGATGATAAGGTCAGGCTCACCAGCCAATGCAATCGCAATAACCACACGCTGACGCATACCACCAGAAAATTGGTGAGGATACTGTTTTAAGCGGTTTTCTGGCTGTGGGATACCAACTTGATTCATCAAGTCGAGGGAGCGCTCATAGGCTTCTTGATCGGAAACCTTCATGTTGGCGTGAATCGTTTCTTTTAACTGCTGTTCTACGGTGAATAGAGGGTTAAGAGACGTCATTGGATCTTGGAAGATAAAACCAATCTTTGAGCCGCGAACAGAGCGCATCTGTTCAGGAGATAAGCCAGAGACTTTTTCGCCATCCAGAAATACCTCGCCGCTAGCAATGCGACCAGGAGGGCTCAACAGATCGATAACCGCGTTACCTACCGTTGACTTACCAGCACCAGATTCGCCTACAACACCAACAATTTCACCACGTTCAATATTGAACGAAAGCGATTTAACTGCGGCGTGAACTCCATGACGAGATGGGTATTCGATACGAAGATTTTTTACTTCTAAAAGTGACATTACCAGACCTCTACTGCTTTGGCAGCTTTCTGCCCTGTCTGCAAAATTGAATCCATTCTTACCAGAATATTGTTCTGATATTTTATACGATTGACAATTTGGCAAATAATTCACAGAAAATCAACAAAAATAGGATAAAAAGTCGACATTAAACGCTTAACAAGCAAAACCAACACATAACTATTCATCACAAAGGCATATAGTAAGAAAAAACAGCATTATACTAGTGGTAATAAACACTCACAAAACCCTTGCCACAACTTACTTGTAAAGCTAAAGCCATGGTTGAGAGCAGATCTCACTACCAATCATCAAAAACAAATAATTATTCCAAAAAACAATTAACACTATAGAAACATAATCTAATTTATCTATTTATATCAAACAGAACAACTAAATAGGGTTGTTTGAGCCATATTTACAACCACTAATATAGGCTAGAGAAATATGAGATAACAAAACAAGCAGATGGATAAATTAGTTGGAATTTTCGGCGATTTGGGAGGGGGAAAAATGCTAAATACGGCCATTAATCGACAGTTTTGGGATTAGGTTTCATTTTTCGTAAAAGTCTTTAGACCAAACCTATCAACCTGTCGAATTTATCAGTCATTAGATTATATGAAATTAGATATAGATCGACCGGTTTAATGAATTGTGGTTTTGTGGGGAGAAAGCTGAGGAAAAGAGCGGTCACATTGAACGTACGACACTTCTAAGAGGTTATTTTTCTTGTACCGCATTTATGGCACGGATAGCTCTAGTTAAAGCTATTTATAGTGGGTTCGATCGAGTTAGCTCTCAAGCCAACACCCTTCAAGTCACAAATGCTCTAAATACTAAACGAAAAAAAGCCCCGTCATTTCTGACGAGGCTTTCTTATAGTGGTCGGTGAAGAGGGATTCGAACCCCCGACCCTCTGGTCCCAAACCAGATGCGCTACCAAGCTGCGCTATTCACCGACAAAATTAATGGGGTGGCTAACGAGATTCGAACTCGCGACCACCGGAATCACAATCCAGGGCTCTACCAACTGAGCTATAGCCACCACTAATTTTTTGTATAATCGCTTAATGAACGATTATTGAAATAGTGGTCGGTGAAGAGGGATTCGAACCCCCGACCCTCTGGTCCCAAACCAGATGCGCTACCAAGCTGCGCTATTCACCGACTAGTTTTATATCGATTCTTGGGATAATGAATCAACACTGGAAGCCGAAGCTACCGATAATTTGTAAAGAAAGAATGGGGTGGCTAACGAGATTCGAACTCGCGACCACCGGAATCACAATCCAGGGCTCTACCAACTGAGCTATAGCCACCATAATTTCTTTTTCTGCCAATTTTTTACTTACCTAAGTAAGTGACCGGATGGCGCGCCTGAAAGGATTCGAACCTTCGGCCTTTGGCTCCGGAGGCCAACGCTCTATCCAGCTGAGCTACAGGCGCATGCCCTGTCGGCGGAGTGGAATAATACGTATATCACCCAATGCCGTCTAGTACTTTTTTAACTTTTTTTTCTGTTTGGTCTCTTTTTCGACAGTTAATATGTGATAAACCCCTTATTTGAGTACTACAACCCGCCACAGCTTATAAGTTGTTGTTTATTGCAACAACTTATCGGGATATAATCACCCATTATTTACATTGGTTTAACAGTTGCTCTTTAGTGGTTAAAGCCAAAACACCCCTCCAACACTATAATTTGGTAAGCATGTACTTACCTTGGGAATGTAAAGTGAGTTTAATGGATATATCTCGTCGGATTTTAAGCGTTGTTATCGCAGTTTTAACCTTCTCAACTGGTGCAATGGCTTCAGGCCTAAGTGAAGCAGAGCAAGATGCAATTGCTGAGCGCATCAAACCAGTTGGTCAAGTATACCTAGTCGGCAGTGAGCCAGTAGCCGCTGAACCAACAGGCCCTCGTGATGGCGCAACAGTTTATGGTACCTTTTGTATCGCTTGTCACGCATCTGGCGTAAGTGGCGCACCTAAAAAAGGTGATGCTGGTGACTGGGGTCCTCGTATTGCCCAAGGTCGCGATGTTCTAGCTGACCACGCAATCAATGGCTTCAACGCGATGCCAGCAAAAGGTTCATGTATGGACTGTTCAGACGACGAAATCAAAGATGCTATCGAGCACATGATTGCTGGTCTGTAATTTGCTGAGCTATAGTTAAAAATGCCAAATTCAAAAAAGGTGACCATCAGGTCACCTTTTTATTGTCTTCTATATAATGCTATTTAAAACAGAACATCACTTCTTATTGAACATCGCTCGAATATTGGCAATGTGCGCCTGCCCTTTCTCCATTCGCTCTTCAGCAGACTGTGGCTTCTTCACACTTTCCCATTCCACATCATCATGTGGCAATTCATCAAGAAAACGACTTTGTGTTGGTTTAATTAACTCACCAAACTGGCGACGTTCACGACACTTAGTAAAAGTCAGCTCTTTCTGCGCTCGAGTAATGCCCACATACATCAGGCGACGCTCTTCCTCAACGTTACCTTCATCAACACTGGTTTGGTGCGGCAAGATGCCCTCTTCTGTTCCCATCAAATAAACATATGGGAACTCCAAGCCTTTCGATGCGTGTAGTGTCATTAACTGTACCTGGTCAGCATCGTCATCATCTTCACCTCGTTCCATCATGTCGCGCAGGGTTAAGCGTTGCACAACCTCACGTAGCGACTTCTCTTCTTTATCGTAATTGTCGCCTTCTAAGTCAGCCACAATCCAGCTGTAGAGATCAGACACGTTCTTCATACGCATCTCTGCCGCTCTCGGGCTTGCTGAGGTTTCGTATAACCAATCTTCGTAGTTAATATCACGTACCAAAGCACGAACCGCATCTACGGTATTGCCACGCTCTGCATTATCCGAGATACGAACGATCCAATCAGTGAATCGACGCAGGTTCTCTAAGCCTCTACCTGTTAGGGTTTGCTCTAAGCCCATCTCGAAGCTAGCCTCAAACAAGCTCTTGCCACGCATGTTGGCGTAACTACCTAACTTCTCTAGCGTCACCGGGCCGATCTCACGGCGAGGCGTGTTTACAATACGTAGGAACGCGTTGTCATCATCAGGGTTCACCAGCACACGCAGGTAAGCCATGATGTCTTTAATTTCCGCTCTAGCGAAGAACGAGGTGCCGCCGGAGATCTTATAAGGCACACGGTTCTGCATCAGCGCTTTTTCAATCAAACGAGATTGGTGGTTACCACGGTAGAGCACCGCGTAATCTTTATGCTCAGTACGATTCAAAAACTTGTGCGCGATGATCTCACCAGTAATACGCTCGGCCTCATGTTCCTCATTCTTGGCATTCAATACTTTCAGCTTTTCGCCATCGGGGATCTCAGAGAATAGAGACTTTTCATACACGTGCGGGTTATTGGCGATCAGGATATTCGCTGCACGCAAGATTCGACTGGTTGAGCGGTAGTTTTGCTCTAGCTTGATTAAACGAAGATTTGGGTAATCTTCACCGAGCAACACCAAGTTTTGCGGTTTAGCACCACGCCACGAGTAAATAGATTGGTCATCATCACCCACAACCGTCAAGCGGCCACGCTCTCCCACCAGTAGGCGAACCAATTCGTACTGGCTGGTGTTGGTATCTTGGTATTCGTCCACAAGTAGGTAGCGAATACGTGACTGCCAACGTTCACGCACTTCTTGATTGGTTTTGAGTAATAATACTGGTAGTGCAATCAAATCATCAAAGTCGAGGGCGTTGTAGGCCTTCATCTGCTTTTGATACATCTCGAAACAGAACGCAAACAACTGCTCTTGCTCACCTTGAGCACGCGCTTTGGCCTGATCTGGCGTCAGCATGTCATTCTTCCAGTTCGAAATCGCACTCATCAATGCACGCAATAAGTCCTTATCGCCATCAATTTGTCTTTCAGTTAGCTCTTTTAACAGCGCTAACTGATCTTGGTCGTCAAACAGAGAGAAGCCCGCTTTTAAGCCCAGTGCTTTGTACTCACGACGAATAATGGTCAAACCCATAGTGTGGAACGTCGAAACGATAAGTCCTTTCGCTTCACCTTTACCTAAAGTTTGCCCTACACGCTCTTTCATCTCACGCGCTGCTTTATTAGTAAAGGTTACCGCCGCAATGTTACGCGCCTTGTAGCCACACTCCTGAACCAAATAAGCAATCTTATTGGTGATAACACGTGTTTTGCCTGATCCAGCGCCTGCTAATACTAAACAGGGTCCTGAAACATACTTCACGGCTTCATCTTGTCTGGGGTTCAGTTTCATTTGGTTCTCTATCTGTTTTTACAAGGTCAAATTAGTTGCGTGCCTATAGTAATGCTGCAACATCACGAATGCTACGTTCTCCTATTGAAGAATTTACATCATTCATACAAAAGGGGGTTACACATAAGTCTAGTTATTAGGCTATAATGAATGAACGTTCATTCGCTGGGGTGATAAGTATATGACAATTCATACACATAGTGACAAACGCCAGCAAATACTTTCTGCTGCAGAAAAACTGATTGCTGACGTCGGTTTTCAAGGTCTGTCGATGCAAAAGCTTGCAAAGGAAGCTGGAGTCGCTGCGGGGACGATATATCGCTACTTCGACGATAAAGAACACTTGATTGCTGATGTTTGTGTACTCGTAACTCAACGAGTAGCTGATGCTGTTCAAGAAGGCGTGAACGATTCAGATCCAATCAAGCAACGCTATAGAACCATGTGGCTTAACATATGGAACTTAGCAGGAACGAACTTGGCTGCGATTAAAAATCGGGTCCAGTATGAGGCTCTACCCATCACAAATAGCCTAAACTTCAGGGAACTTGAACGGAAAATGTTTGACCAAGTTGAGCAGCTATTTAATGAGGGGAAAGAGCAAGGGTTGTTTAAACCGCTTCATAACGAAGTATTAAGCGGGTTGAGCTTAGCGGCTAGTGTTTCTCTAGCGCGAAAGCATTCTTTAGGATTTTACCAAATGGATGAGGCCGCATTAGAAGCAGCAATAGAAGCCAGTTGGGACGCAATAATTACACACTAGATCGGAGTTTTGACCATAATGAAAAAGTGGACTTTCTTCATGTTACTCATCGCTGTATTACTCTTCGGCAGCGTTATTGGGTTTAACATGTTCAAGCAACAAAAAATAGCGGAATACTTGGCAAATCGCCCTGAACCAGAGTTTCCTGTCACCGTTACTGAAGTTCAGCCGATCGACTGGGTCCCTGTGATTGAAGCTATCGGCTTCATCGAACCAAACCAAGGTGTAACTCTAGCGAATGAAACCAGTGGTGTAATCGACCAAATTTCTTTCGAATCAGGCACTGAAGTTAAAAACGGTCAGCAACTTGTTCGTTTAGATTCTGATGTTGAGAAAGCGAATTTAAAAAGTTCTGAAGCGCGCTTACCTGCTGCAAAAGCGAAGTACAAGCGTTACCAAGGCCTATTCAAAAAAGGGTCTATCTCTAAGGAAGCTTATGACGAAGCAGAAGCAAACTACTTCTCTCTTTCGGCTGATATTGAGAGCTTAAAAGCGTCTATCGATCGTCGTGAAATTCGCGCACCATTCGATGGCACCGTTGGTATCCGTAACGTTTACCTAGGCCAGTACCTACAATCAGGTACAGATATCGTTCGTCTAGAAGACACCAGTGTAATGCGCCTGCGCTTCACAGTATCTCAAACTGACATCTCTCGCATCAGTGTGGGTCAAGCGGTTGATATCTTCGTTGACGCATATCCTGAAATCCCATTTGAAGGATCAATCAGCGCTATTGAACCAGCAGTTAGCGTACAAAGCGGTCTTATTCAAGTTCAAGCAGACATTCCAAACAATGATGGCAAGCTTCGTAGCGGTATGTTTGCTCGCGCTAACATCATTCTGCCTAAACTAGAGAACCAAGTAACCCTGCCTCAAACAGCGATTACTTTCACTCTATACGGTGACAATGTTTACATCCTGAATGAAGAAGACGGTGTTCAACGCGTTACTCAACATGTTGTAAAAGTTGGTGAACGCACTGCTGATATCGCACACATCCTTGAAGGTGTGAAAGCTGGCGATACCGTTGTGACTTCTGGCCAAGTACGTCTGAGTAACGGTGCCAAAGTTAAGGTTGTGGAAAGTGATGCAATCACACCACCAACTGAAACACCTAAGCTGTAACTGGAGGCATAATGCGCTTTACTGATGTTTTTATTAAACGTCCAGTTCTAGCGGTATCCATCAGCTTTTTGATTGCTCTGCTTGGCTTACAAGCAATCTTCAAAATGCAGGTGCGTGAATACCCTGAAATGACGAATACCGTCGTAACCGTGACCACGAGTTACTACGGTGCAAGTGCCGATCTTATTCAAGGCTTTATCACCCAGCCCCTCGAACAGGCTGTGGCACAAGCGGATAACATCGATTATATGACTTCATCTTCTGTACTCGGTAGCTCTACGATTACCGTTAACATGAAGTTGAACACCGACCCGAATGCAGCGCTATCTGACATACTGGCCAAGACAAACTCGGTTCGTTCTCAGCTTCCAAAAGAAGCGGAAGATCCAACCGTAACCATGTCGACCGGTTCAACGACAGCGGTACTCTACATTGGTTTTACTAGTGATGAGTTGGTTTCGAGCCAAATTACCGATTATCTAGAGCGTGTAATCAACCCGCAGCTATTTACGGTAAACGGTGTATCGAAGGTTGATCTATACGGTGGTATGAAATACGCACTACGCGTGTGGCTAGACCCGTCAAAAATGGCTGCAGTTAATCTAACCGCTAGCGATGTGATGTCGGTACTGAATGCCAACAACTACCAATCGGCAACCGGTCAGGCAACTGGTGAGTTCGTTCTCTACAACGGCAGTGCTGATACCCAAGTATCTAACGTTGAAGAACTAGAGAATCTTGTAGTACGAAGCGGTGAAGGCGAAATCATCCGTCTATCTGACATTGCTAAGGTTTCTCTAGAGAAAAGCCACGATGTGTACCGTGCAAGTGCGAACGGTCAGGAAGCGGTTGTTGCAGCGATTAACGCGGCACCAAGTGCTAACCCGATCAACATTGCAGCCGATGTTCTTGAGCTTCTTCCTCAGCTAGAGAAGAACCTACCAAGCAACATCTCAATGAACGTAATGTATGACTCAACGATTGCGATTAACGAATCGATTCAAGAGGTTATCAAGACTATCCTTGAAGCAGCATTAATCGTACTGGTTGTAATTACCTTGTTCCTAGGTTCTTTCCGTGCGGTACTGATCCCTATCGTTACTATCCCACTGTCTTTGATTGGTGTGGCAATGGTAATGCAGGCAATGGGCTTCTCTTGGAACCTGATGACGCTACTAGCAATGGTACTCGCCATCGGCCTGGTAGTAGATGATGCGATCGTCGTGCTAGAGAACGTCGACCGACATATCAAACTCGGGGAATCCCCTTTCCGTGCTGCAATCATCGGTACTCGTGAAATTGCGGTACCAGTTATTGCAATGACATTAACGCTAGGCGCGGTATACGCGCCGATCGCGATGATGGGTGGTATCACAGGCTCACTATTTAAAGAGTTTGCATTAACCCTAGCGGGTTCAGTATTTGTATCTGGTATCGTGGCATTAACGCTGTCGCCAATGATGTGTTCAAAAATGCTGAAAGCTCATGCAGAGCCAAGCAAGTTTGAAAAAAAGGTACATAGCGTACTGGATGGTATGACTAACCGTTACGAGCGTATGCTTGGTGCGGTAATGAACCATCGCCCGGTATTCATTGGTTTTGCGGTTATCGTATTTGCCAGCTTACCGATGCTGTTTAAGTTTATCCCAAGTGAGTTAGCACCTTCTGAAGATAAAGGTGTAGTCATGCTGATGGGTACAGCACCATCAAACGCAAACTTAGACTTCATGCAAAATACCATGAACGACGTAAACACGATTCTGTCTGATCAGCCAGAAGTGGCGTACGCACAGGTGTTTACTGGTGTGCCAAATGCAAACCAAGCGTTTGGTATCGCATCTATGGTTCCATGGAGTGAACGTAAGGAAAGCCAGTCAGCAGTGACTAACCGCGTAGGTGAGCTAGTAAAAGACGTACCAGGAATGTCAGTAACGGCGTTCCAAATGCCTGAACTTCCAGGTGCCGGTTCAGGCCTTCCAATTCAGTTTGTTATTACAACACCAAACAGTTTTGAAAGCTTGTTCCAAATCACTACTGACATCTTGGCTGATGTAGCATCGAACCCACTGTTCGTTTACTCAGATCTTGATTTGAACTACGATTCAGCAACGATGAAGGTACACATCGATAAAGACAAAGCAGGCGCATACGGTGTGACCATGCAAGATATTGGTATCACACTTGGTACAATGATGTCTGATGGCTACGTAAACCGTATCGACTTAAACGGTCGTTCTTATGAGGTTATCCCTCAGGTAGAGCGTAAGTTCCGTTTGAACCCTGAATCGATGAATAACTACTACGTTCGTGCTGCAGATGGCAGAGCGGTGCCACTGGGCAGTTTAATTACGATTGATGTTGTGGCAGAGCCTCGCTCTCTTCCTCACTTTAACCAATTGAACTCAGCAACGATTGGTGCAGTACCAGCCCCGGGCGCAGCCATGGGTGATGCGATTGCGTGGTTTGAAGATACGGCAACGAACAAGCTACCAAGTGGCTACAACCACGATTACATGGGTGAAGCACGTCAATACGTAACAGAAGGTAGCGCACTTTACGCAACCTTTGGTTTGGCGCTAGCAATCATCTTCTTAGTACTGGCGATTCAGTTCGAATCTCTAAAAGATCCATTGGTTATCATGGTATCTGTACCACTGGCGATTTGTGGTGCCTTAATTGCTCTAGCTTGGGGCGCGGCAACGATGAACATTTACTCACAAGTAGGTTTGATCACGCTGGTCGGTCTGATTACCAAGCACGGTATCTTGATCTGTGAAGTTGCAAAAGAAGAACAGCTGCATCACCACAAAACTCGTATTGAAGCGGTAATGGAAGCGGCGAAAGTTCGTCTTCGTCCAATCCTGATGACAACGGCAGCTATGATCGCGGGCCTAATCCCACTAATGTACGCAAGTGGTGCGGGTGCAGCTCAGCGTTTTAGTATCGGTATTGTAATCGTTGCAGGTCTAGCGATTGGTACTATCTTTACGCTATTTGTACTGCCAGTGATTTACAGCTACCTAGCTGAAAAACACAAACCTCTTCCTGTATTTGTTGAAGACAAAGATCTAGAAAAACTAGCTCGCGTCGATGAAGCAAAAGCAGCACACAGAGAATTAGCAGACAACAAGTAATCGCTGAGTCGTAAAATAATTAAAAAGGCTACTTCGGTGGCCTTTTTTATGCACGATAGGCGACATATCAAGTGTGATTAAATAGAATAGTGATAAATAGTCAGGAGTTTTAATCGATATGTTTGATCCAAAAAAACTAGAGCAAATTGCTAAGCAGATCCACGACTCTATGCCTCAGCCAGTAAAAGAACTGGGTTCAGACGTAGACCAGAAAGTTCGTCAAGTTATACAAGGCCAGCTAAACAAACTAGATGTTGTAAGCCGTGAAGAGTTTGATGTTCAGACCCAAGTACTACTACGCACTCGTCAAAAGCTGACTGAAATGGAACAAAAGCTTGCAGAGCTAGAAGCTAAACTTGCAGACAAGTAAGCACTCAAGCAAGAAATGATAAGTGGGCTGGCGTGAAAACGTCAGCCCTTTTTTATGCACCCGAGCCTTCAGGGAGCGGCTCCCGACAGCGCTTGCATGCTTCCCAAATAAACAAAAAAGGCTTGGTCAACGGCAACCAAGCCTTTTAATTAGATGTTGTGTTTTTATTTATGACTCCGTTTTTGGAGCTCTTTAAATTTTTTTAATGCTATCGAGTTAAGGAATTAACCGCCTACTGCAATGCGCTTCATGTCGCTCATGTAAGCACGTAGCTCTTCGCCGATGTACTCAACTGGGTGGTTACGGATAGCTTCGTTTACTTCAATTAAACGAGCGTTATCTACTTGGTTAGATGTTTCACCTAAGCCTTTTCCGATTACGTCTGTTGATACTGAAGGCATGAACTTCTCACGTAGTAGTGGTGTTGCTACGTTAGCAAATAGGTAGTTACCGTATTCAGCTGTATCAGAGATTACTACGTTCATTTCGTATAGACGCTTACGAGCAACCGTGTTTGCGATTAGTGGAAGCTCATGTAGAGACTCGTAGTATGCAGACTCATCGATGATGCCAGATGCTGTCATTGCTTCGAACGCTAGCTCAACACCCGCACGAACCATAGCAACAAGTAGGATGCCGTTATCGAAGTACTCTTGCTCAGAGATTTCTAGATCAGAAGCTGGGTAGTTTTCGAATGCTGTTTCACCTGTCTCTTCACGCCAGCCTAGTAGGTTCGCATCGTCGTTTGCCCAGTCAGCCATCATAGTGCTAGAGAATTCGCCTTGGATGATGTCATCCATGTGCTTGTTGTAAAGCGGGCGCATTAGGTCTTTTAGCTCTTCAGAAAGCTCAAATGCTTTGATTTTAGCTGGGTTAGATAGGCGGTCCATCATGTGTGTTACACCACCAAACTTAAGCGCTTCAGTGATCGTTTCCCAACCGTATTGTAGAAGCTTACCAGCGTAGCTTGGGTCGATACCGTCAGCAACCATCTTCTCGTAAGATACGATAGAACCAGCTTGTAGCATGCCACAAAGAATTGTTTGCTCACCCATAAGGTCAGATTTAACTTCAGCAACGAAAGAAGACTCTAGACAACCTGCACGGTGACCACCTGTACCAGCAGCCCAAGCTTTAGCGATATCCCAACCTTCACCCTTAGGGTCATTCTCTGGGTGAACAGCGATTAGTGTTGGTACACCAAAACCACGCTTGTACTCTTCACGTACTTCAGTACCTGGACACTTAGGTGCAACCATTACAACCGTTAGGTCTTTGCGGATTTGCATACCTTCTTCAACTACGTTGAAGCCGTGTGAATAACCTAGTGCAGCGCCTTCTTTCATTAAAGGCATTACGGTTTCAACTACATTAGTATGTTGTTTGTCTGGAGTTAGGTTGATTACTAGATCCGCTTCAGGAATTAGCTTCTCGTAGCTATCTACTTCAAAACCGTTCTCTTTTGCGTTTTTGTAAGACTGACGTTGCTCGTCAATCGCTGCCTGACGTAGAGCATAAGCCACGTTTAGACCTGAATCACACATGTTTAGACCTTGGTTAAGGCCTTGAGCACCACAACCAACAATTACGATTTTCTTGCCTTCAAGGTATTCAGCTTCTGTCGCAAATTCTTCACGATCCATGAAGCGGCAACGACCTAGTTGGTCTAGTTGTTCACGAAGGTTTAATGTATTGAAATAGTTAGCCATTTGAGGCACTCCTTTAAAAATAAGTCCGTAAGGTCGATATCTCTCTATCGAATGACTTCATACTAAAACAGACATTCCGTTGCTGAAAGTGATATATTCACAATTAGTTATTGCAATAAATGCAACATGGAAAAGATCACAGAACATGAACATAAAATCTCTACAATTGTTTATACATTTATGTGATAGCAAGAGTTTCAGCAAAACCGCTGCAGCCATGCATGTCAGCCCTTCAGCACTGAGCCGTCAGGTACAAAAGCTTGAGGAAGAAACAGGACAGGAACTGCTTATCAGGGATAATCGAAGCGTTGATCTCACTCCAGCAGGAAAACACCTATTGCCAGTAGCGTTGAGTATTGTTGGAGAATGGCAGCAATATAACCTTCACCTAAAAGGTGGTGAACAAGAGTTAAAGGGTGAGATCAGGATATTTTGCTCCGTGACTGCAAGCTATAGCCATCTTCCTGAATTAATTACCGAGTTCAGAGCTATTCATCCATATATTGAGTTCAAGCTCTCGACGGGCGATCCAGCTCAATCTATCGATAAAATATTAAATGACGAAGCGGATATCGCGATTTCAGCGAAACCAGACATCCTCCCTTCAAGGTTAGAATTCGAAACCATTAGTGATATACCACTATCTGTCATCATCCCATCTGGTGTCAGTAGCTTTGGTCAACAACTGCAATCCGACAAACCAAACTGGAATAAAGTCCCTTTTATCATCCCTGAAGCGGGCACCGCTCGTGAGCGTGCAAATGCATGGTTTAAGAAGATGAAGATTAAACCCAACATATATGCACAAGTGTCAGGTCATGAGGCAATTGTAAGTATGGTAGCGCTAGGGTGTGGGGTTGGTATCGCACCCGATGTGGTCATAAACAATAGCCCAGTAAGAGATAAAGTAAGCCGCTTAAAGATAGAGCCCATCAAGCCATTTGAGTTAGGCGTATGTTGTAAGCGAGCGCAGCTAGATAACCCTCTAATTCGAGCGTTCTGGCAAGTCGCAGAAGGTAAGTATTTAGCGGACTAGTTGTCACTACTTTCAATCCTAAGAAGGGAAGAGCACTTTAGTGCTCTTCCCTTTTTTATTTATATATCGCAGATAAGAAAAAAGCCCGCTGATTTCTCAGCGGGCTTTCTAATGGTGGTGGAGGGATAGGGATTTGAACCCTAGAACCGCTATTAACGGTTGCCGGTTTTCAAGACCGGTGCTTTCGACCACTCAGCCATCCCTCCAACAAATTGTCATCAACAGCTTAGTGCACTGTTGAGGTTGCTACTTGTTATGCAAGTAACGAAATTAAAGCCTGGCGATGTCCTACTCTCACATGGGGAAGCCCCACACTACCATCGGCGCTATTGTGTTTCACTTCTGAGTTCGGCATGGAATCAGGTGGGTCCACAATGCTATGGTCGCCAAGCAAAATTTTGCTTTTACTTTCAGCTTCTTTAAAAACTGAAGGCAAAATAATCTGGAAAGCTTATTAAAAGTCTTGTCTCTTCAAACTCATTCAAGCGTTTGTATTTTTGAGTCCATCAAAACCCCTTGGGTGTTGTATGGTTAAGCCTCACGGGCAATTAGTACAGGTTAGCTCAACGCCTCACAGCGCTTACACACCCTGCCTATCAACGTTCTAGTCTTGAACAACCCTTTAGGACGCTTAAAGCGCCAGGGAAAACTCATCTCAGGGCTCGCTTCCCGCTTAGATGCTTTCAGCGGTTATCGATTCCGAACTTAGCTACCG
>NZ_LWEH01000612.1 GCF_001635455.1 Vibrio sp. HI00D65 | reverse complement strand
ACAACGTTATACACATGACAATCCGAATGACGCCAATGGCTGGTATCTGCTCTCAAAAGCGAACACGAGCCTTGGAAACAGTGATGAAGATCTTGCTGCTCGCGCTGAAATTTTGGCATTGCAAGCCAACTGGAACAAAGCAATTCAGTACTACACGCAAGCAAGTCAAATCGCAGAACTCGGTAGTTTGAAGCAAGCTC
>NZ_LWEH01000611.1 GCF_001635455.1 Vibrio sp. HI00D65 | reverse complement strand
GAATAGCCGTTAGAATTCACTAAGCCAAAGCTCAGTAAAAACAACATTAAGACTAATCGGGTACCCAGTTTAAGCAATCTAATATCCAAACAATATTCTCGTAGATCGCCAATCTACAACACAAATGAAACGCTGTCTTGATTTAAAATCATTTTTTTAGAAAATGATTCGATGCAACCGATTAAGCTTCAGTGCTTCCAAAAAAAAAAGCCAAGCAACGAGGCTTGGCTTTCCATTACGTATGCGTCCAACGC
>NZ_LWEH01000610.1 GCF_001635455.1 Vibrio sp. HI00D65 | reverse complement strand
CTGACCAAGAATACAATTTAGCGCCTTTCTCTTATTTCACGCCTGTTTCAAGTAATCCGCCACTGCTGATGTTATCGGTCGGGAAGAAGCCATCGGGAGAAATCAAAGATACCACTCGTAATGCTCATGAGACGGGTAAGCTAGTTATACATATTGCATCGTCGAGTTCAGCTGAAGTGATGACCGCTACGGCCGCTACCCTTGAGC
>NZ_LWEH01000609.1 GCF_001635455.1 Vibrio sp. HI00D65 | reverse complement strand
TATGACATAGTGTTTATGGATTGCCGGATGCCACTCATGGATGGCTTTGAAGCAACGGAGACACTCAGAGAGAAAGGTTATTCTAAGTCTATTGTCGCGCTTACGGCAGGGACTACGTTGGAAGAACGTGAGCGTTGTATTCAATGTGGGATGAACGACATCCTCAGTAAGCCTTATACGGCTAATGACTTAAAAGAAATGCTTAAGAAGTGGGGGGGGGGGCCTATCACTACGTCATAGTTGATGACTGCATAACAGCTTTAGCAAAACGTTTGGAGAAACAAAGCCGAAGTGATCATCGCGATGACTTCGGCTTTTTATACTTTTCGTTTGGGCTTAGAACTTGTACTAAGCGTTCAGTAAACTGGCGTCGCTTAGCACTCTTCCAGTACAGGAAGGATT
>NZ_LWEH01000608.1 GCF_001635455.1 Vibrio sp. HI00D65 | reverse complement strand
TATATAAGAGTTGGAAAGTGAGTGAATTTGATATTTATTACATATACTTATTAGATTCACTCTTTTCATATATGTATAAAAAAAGCATATAAAAAATAGAACTACCGAAAGGTAATAAAAACTCATCCATATGAGTTAGCCGAATAGCTAAATCACTTTTGGACAATTTTCATTTTCAGAAAGTTAAATATTAGCAATTCATGGATAACTTGAGGTATGGCAAAGTAAAAAAGCCGCAAATATGCGGCCTAGTTTTGTTAAACTTTCACTCTGATAATCTCAATTGACCTGGTTTATAAGCTCTTTGCGACGTTTATCTTGAATAACAGACCAATGAGTGCCATTTATCGCTCCTTCTAGTGCCAAAAGCAGTTCAGTACTGACAGCGGACGAATAAGTTTGCTTGATGGCGTTAAATGCGTTTAAAGAGCCTAACTCAGATAGACGTTCTACGGAGTCAATTCCAGCCTTCTTCAGCATACGCTCATTGGTAATTCTAAGGTTTGGAAGGTTTTTGAGTCTAGTTGGCTTAGCTGCAGTTTGCTCGGCTTTCTCTTCTTTTGCAAAATCGAGAGAGTTACTGGCAAATTGCAAGATTTTTTTCTGATCTTGCCATAAGTATTCGGGTACAGCGAAATATTTAGTTATGACAGGGAGACTGCGTTTTTATAGACGTATGGCTGAAACCCTTGTCGCTCATACTGTTTTATTGTGTCTTTGTCTGCTCTTATGTGGAATTGGCCATTAACAACCATGGAAAACATAGTTTCATCAGCAAAAATACCGAATCCACTAAACATCGAGTGTGATTTTATTTTTCCGAGGGGCTCAAACAACTTCATTGAGTCTTTTAAGATCGGTTTATTCATGTGGTTTACCTATGTGCTTCTAAATTAGAATATAGAATTATCAATGCTGATAGGTTAGCAAAGTGTATTCTCTTCATGATTACTACTAAATGCCTAAGGTGACCTGCGCAGTCTAGAATGGGGAAAAATGCAAACGGAATCTCTGCCTGCAGTAATGCTCGGTGAACTAGGTGTTTAATGTGTTCAAGCAATTGCTTAAAAGCTAGCAACGATGAATAAATCACCAACAGCCGTGTATTAGGAATAAAACGGCTTATTCTAGATACCGCTTGGCACCAGAGAAGTGACTCATTCTCGCACAAAATTTTACTCCTCTTATCTCTCAGGCAGCCAAAATACATCCGCCTAAAATTTATTCACCCGGAGTTTCATAGTTTTAGGCCTTCAGTTTTTATAGTGTACTATGGTTGTACTCGTGGGGGGAGTAGAACGGTGGTTTGCACTATGGTTTAGCTCACTCGTATGAGTTGAGGTTGGTGCCTCCAGTTTAATCTCGCCGAGTCGATCTTCTCTACGCATTTGTTTAGCTTCAGTGTTGTAGCGCTCTAGGTCGTCAAAAAACTGAGCAACATGTTTAGGTAGCATGGTTATCCAGCTAGGTACTTTCATATTGTTGTCACCTGCTTTAAGATTCTAGGTCTATGATAATATAGATTTTGCTGTATTTTTTAGAGGTCGCTATATTAAAATTTGGCTCATAATCACTTCTTTTCACAATATTTTGTATCAGTCTAATAAATTTAATTGGTGTCTGAATCGCAGAATGTAGGTTCGGGATTATTTCGGTTACGATTGGTACTCAGTCATGTTTTACCAAGAATGCAGTTGAGAGTTTGAACTGTTATACCTTTAATTACCGCTGTTGTATGCGATTAATAAAAGTTGTTGCAAAGCAGACCGAGCATACGGCGAAGGCATTGGTAAGCTGTTTGAAATCGATGTGAGTGAATTTCAGTCGTAATCGATTAGCTTGATTCGTTAAATGGAAGGCCGTTGAGTCAATCACTCAATGGCTTTTTTAGATCATTGGTCTAAGTAAATTATTGGATCTTAGATAATTACCTAACGATAGTTTTTCCTATCGAAGTAATAAATTATGCCCATTATCTTTAGGTTTGGGTGGAATTATCCTACGGCTATTAGTTTATAAAGTAGTAGAGTTTGAGATGAGTAAAAGCGCATTCATCATTGAAGGTGGGGCAATGAGAGGCATCTTTGCAGTCTGAGTATTAGACGCCTTTATGCAAGACGATTTTCGTCCTTATGATTTTGCGATTGGTGTTTCTACGGGTTTGTCTAATTTAGTTGGTTACTTATCTCAGGCGCCAAAACGCAGCTACAGTGTGATTACCACGATGGCGACCGATAAAACTTTCTACAATCCAGCCCGTTTCGCTAAAGGTGGTAACTTGGTTGATGTGAAGTGGTTATGGAATGAATCAAACCAACGCTACTCACTGGATTGTGGAGAGCTATTTTCAAGCATTCCACTGATTGCTGCGGTGACTAACGTCGACACAGGCAGTGCAGATTACTATCGCATCAAGCCAGAAAATCTTTCGAACGTGGTTGAGGCAACAACGGCTTTACCTATCGCTTATTGTGAAACATCGTGTTTCTCTGGTGGTTGTTATACCGATGGTGGGTTCGCGGGCTCAATCCCAATTCGTGAAGCCTATCGCCGCGTTGCACGCGAGATTACCGTGATTCTTTCCCATCCACTGAGCTACCGAACGAAGCCGCAGAAGTATCAATCGATGCTTAAAAAGCTGTTAAAGAAATTCCCAAACATTGCAGAATCGATGGCGGTGCGTGCTGAAAACTATAACCAATCTTTGGAGTTCATTCTGACCTTAATCTGGCTTGTGGTCGTGTTGTCTTGTGTGGCGATTCTGTTGTTGCTGTACATGGTGAAGAATGGTGCAGCATCGAGTGTTGCTTCTGTGTTCTACCTTGTGCCTCCAATCACGGCGCTTCAAGCTTGGTTTGCCTCCGGTGAGTCGTTTGATTGGATAGGCATTGTTGGTTTTGTCTTAGCGGCGACGGCAGTCTACTTAGTCGTGAAAAAGCCCAATTTATCAATGTTTAAATCAAATTTTGTACAGGGTAAAGGGAAAATATACCTTAAAATAAGTGGAGGAATAAAACGCTTACACATTACAAACTCTGCTCGATAGTTATATTTAGCATCAATGCTATGCAGTCCACTACCCACTCTAGTTTAGATCGTGTGGTGTATATTTGGCCGCAATGGTACACCTTGGAACGTGAATCGTGCTATTTCTATTACGTTAATCAAGCGTCGACGCGCTCGGTGGTTAGAGGGCAGGCTGCAGAAGGTTGTTAGACATCAAGCAAACAGGCGCGAGCATAAAAGCATAAAGCCCCAAGTGCAGAACTTAGGGCTTTGTTTATTCATGGGGCGGAAAAACTTAGCGAATCATTAAATCTCTGCGACCAACTTATTTAGCAAGCGAAGCATCTCTTTTTGCTCTGCTGGCTCTAGCGGACTCATCAACTCTTTATTAACAGCCAATGGAATTGGCAGCAAGGTTTCTTTGAGGCTTCGTCCTTCCTCCGTAAGGTAGATATGGAAAGAGCGTCGGCACTTTGGGTGGGGATGGCGTTCGACTAAACCTAACTTTTCCAACTTATCTAATGTACGAGTTGTGGTTGAATCTTCTACCTTTGATTTCGCTGCGATATCGCGCTGCGTCACGCCTTCTTCCTCCCACAAACACATCATGGTCGGCCACAGTGCAATAGTAAGCCCATGTTTTTTGAACTCGGCATCAAGTCGTTTAGCTGCATCGTTTGCAACGACATTGATCATCCAACCAAAGTTGTCTTGTCTTTCAAACTGTTCGCTCATTTTTTACTCTTATGATAAAGCAACCATCACAATAGTAACCAAAGTTGTAGCAACAAGCACCCAGAAAGCATGGCTTTGTGGCGCGAGATAGACAATTTTTTGTTCCGTTAAGAGTGTGTGCTTGTTCATTTGGGCTTGTTTGCCCGTGATCATCGCTTTCACTAAGGGCTTACCTTTCAGCTTATAAAAAAAGATTGCACCAATATGTAAGGTGACCAATAAAGGCAAAAGATCGGCTAAGGTTAGGTGAAACCACTCAACCTTCGCAAAGACGTTATCGTTAAGCCAAATATCGGAATATGGCCACGTATCGAATAGACCACTGAGAGCCATTCCAGACATACACTGTAAAAGTAATGTCGTCAGTAATGCAGCCACCATCCAACCGCCAGCAGGATTATGCCCTACGGTCGCGGTCGACTTACCTCTCAAGTAAGAAATAACATCTTTTGGCCCGCGGAGAAACTGGCGAAACAAGCTGGTTTCGCTGCCGATCACTCCCCAAATTAATCGCCATAGTAACAAGGTAAATAGCATTAATCCCAATTGAGTGTGTGGTCCTATGCCAGACAATCCTGATGCCATCAAAGCCATAAAAAGTAATGCCTGGGCCCAGTGATAAAGTCGCGTTGCTAAATCCCAAATTTTCATAATTACTTTAATCCTTTCTTTGTATGATGATCTTTCTTGTGCAATTTACATAACAATAGTTGTGCACGCAACTATTGTTATGTAAATTAAGTGCGAAACACAGCAAAAACGAAAATCAAGGAGAAAAAAATGAGAAAGACATTGGTACTGATTGCACTTTTACCAACCATCTTTGTTCCTAGAATACTGCTTGCACAAGATTTCAGCGTTCAAATCGAAACACGTCAGAGCGCATTTGATCAAATTGAGTCCCTGTCGAAAAAAGCAGGTAAAGAATTGAAAGGTAGTAATATCGACTGGAAGAGCCTAGAGCAGATTGGGATTGAACTCACTCGTCAGAGCGCACAATTGCAACATGCCTTTCCGCAAGGAAGTCAAGCCGATACCAGAGCAAAGAAAGAAGTGTGGGATAAACCTGATAACTTTAACCGTTTGATGCTGCAAATGGATGAAGGGTTTATGGATTTATATCATGCCGCACAGAGACAAGAATCCTCATTAGCTGAAGAAGGACTTAAACAGTCTCTGAATGCTTGCCGTAACTGTCATCGTACGTACCGCAGTCGCTGGTAAACTGACGATCCAGACTTGGAATCTGTCTTGAAGTAAAACTAAAATGAATAAGTGAAAGGTAACTTCATGAAAAAAATCATTCTATTAAGCATACTTACATTGGCTTCTTTCTCTAACTTTGCTGCTGATTACAGTGTGGAGCTGGCTTGGAACACCAAGAAGTCAGTGCCGCTCCTAAAAACAATGCCAAAACCGAAGACCGTGTTTAGTCAATTGATTGAGCAAGGTGATGTTAAGGGTGTGTTCGTTACACAAAGTCCTATTGATGGTGAACCCGCAAAGATTCTGCATTTAGTGCTATCTGCAAAAAATAAAGCTGCAGTTGAGGCCAAGCTACAAGACTTCCCTTTTTTTCAGGAAGATTACGTTAAAATCGTTAGCATCAAATCATTAGGGGCTAAATGGCTAGATAGCAATCCTGAAATTGAGAGCTATAGTGCGACTTTGAGCTGGAGAGAAGGTGTTGAAACGTTCGAAATGAACCGTGTTTTGGGTATCGATTTACAGCGAGTGATTAGCTTGAATAACTCTGGTTCTGTTACATCATCTTATATCAATACCCAGCTATTAGAGGATGGTACTGAGCGTCCGATTTACTCTATCGATGTATTGGCGAAAGGTGCTCAGCAGGCGCAGAGCCTGATGCACTCTTTCGAGGCGGTAAGACTTGGGTATGCAACTTTTGAAATTGAATACTTGGGTAAGAAGCTGGATATGAAAAGCTAATTAAGATTTTACAGACCAGATACAGCATGGTTTGTGCTGGATACTAAACACATATCGGCTACTGGGTAGTGAGTGCCCATATCCACGCTCTCTACCCTGAAACCTAAGCGTTAATAGTAAGCAAGGTGATGACCAAACATGCCAGCAACTCATACCAATTTCTAAAAAATTGGCCTCTAAACGTTCAATTATAATAAATCTAGTTAATGCTAGGATATTGATCCGTAGCTGCGATTGAGATGTGCATTTTTCAGCCCGTACTTCTTAAAGCGATAACACTGCTAATGCTTCGACTATCACTACTACCCAATGATAGTTTCCTCCTATCGAAGTAATAAATTATGCCCATTATCTTTATGATTTGGGTGGGATTATCCTACGGCTATTAGTTCATAAAGTAGTAGGGTTTGAGATGAGTAAAAGCGCATTAATCGTTGAGGGTGGGGCAATGAGAGGCATCTTTGCAGCCGGAGTATTAGACGCCTTTATGCAAGACGATTTTCGTCCTTATGATTTTGCGATTGGTGTTTCTGCGGGTGTGTCTAATTTGGTTGGTTACTTATCTCAGGCGCCAAAACGCAGCTACAGTGTGATTACCACAATGGCGACCGATAAAAATTTCTTTAACCCAGCCCGCTTCGCTAAAGGTGGTAACTTGGTTGATGTGAAGTGGTTATGGAATGAATCAAACCAACGTTACCCACTGGATTGTGGCGAGCTATTTTCAAGCATTCCACTGATTGCTGCGGTAACTAACGTCGACACAGGCAGTGCAGATTACTATCACATCAAGCCAGAAAATCTTTCGAACGTGGTTGAGGCAACAACGGCTTTACCTATCGCTTATCGTGAAACACCTTGTTTCTCTGGTGGTTGTTATACCGATGGTGGGGTCGCGGACTCAATCCCAGTTCGTGAAGCTTATCGCCGCGGTGCACGCGAGATTACCGTGATTCTTTCCCATCCACTGAGCTACCGAATGAAGCCTCAGAAGTATCAATGGATGTTGAAAAAGCTGTTAAAAAAATTCCCAAACATTGCAGAATCAATGGCGGTACGTGCTGAAAACTATAACCAATCTTTGGAGTTCATTCGTAATCCGCCAAAAGATGCGACCATTAAGGTGATAGCGCCACCTGAGGCGTTCTCGGTTAAGCGACTCACTATGAATATAGCGGTATTGGATGCAGGTTATGAGATTGGCCTGAAAGCTGGAGAAGAACACTTGGCGATTCGCAAAGGGACCTATGGTTTAGATATCGAGGACTGCCACTTCTGCATCTAGTTCTGTTTACGATACAGGTATAAATCAAAAAGCCACGCTATTCTTAAGAACCTGCGTGGCTTTGTATTTGTAGAGCTAGTTTGTTTTTAACTCAGTCCGTTATTGAACAAGTTCGTTGCCGCTGGTGTTGCCTGCAAAGAAAGCGTCAACGCTGGTTAGGGTTGTGTTCGCGATATTGAACAGAGCATCTTTGGTTAAGAAAGCTTGGTGACCTGTGAACAGCACGTTGTGACAAGCAGATAGACGGCGGAACACATCATCGACAATCACGTCATTTGATTTGTCTTGGAAGAACAGCTCTTTTTCGTTGTCATACACATCAAGGCCAAGCGCGCCAATCTTACTCTGTTTAAGCGCTTCGATAGCCGCTGTCGAATCCAATAATTCACCACGGCTGGTGTTGACGATCATCACACCATCTTTCATCTTCTCAAATGCAGTCGCGTCTAATAGATGGTAGTTCTCTTTACTCATCGGGCAGTGCAGAGAAATCACATCAGACTCTTTGTAAAGCTCGTCTAGCTCTACATATTTAGCGCCTAGCTCAACGGCTAATGGGTTTGGGTAAGGGTCGTAACATAGGATGTTCATGCCCAAGCCTTTCAGAATACGCATGGTCGCTAGGCCAATTTTACCTGAACCAATCACACCAACAGTTTTGCCGTAGAAGTTAAAGCCAACCAAGCCTTCTAGAGAGAAGTTTGCATCACGAGTGCGTTGGTATGCTTTGTGAAGTTTACGGTTCAAACACATCATCATGCCGACAGTGTGCTCTGCTACCGACTCTGGTGAATAAGCAGGAACGCGCACTACTTGTAAACCAAGATCTTTGGCTGCGTCTAGGTCGACCTTGTCAAAGCCAGCACAGCGCATCGCAATCAGCTTTGTGCCGCCTTGGGCAAGAATCTCTAGCACTTCTCGCGATAGGTCATCGTTTACAAATGCACAAACCACTTCGTTGTCGTGCGCCATTTTGGCTGTGGTTGTGGTGAGGCGAAAATCATGGAAATGAAACTCAGCATTGAGTTCGCCTTTCGCAAGGTTGAATGATTTTTCGTCGTATGATTTTGAGCTAAAAAAAGCAATGTTGAGCATGGCTTCCTCTCTTACCTAAAGATGAATACCCCAATTATGTTTATTTGATAGGGGTAAAAACTAACAACTCGGTTTAGTGTGCTGGAGTTTTTTTGTCTTGTCTATCACCATTAGTCATTGTAAGTATTATGGTTATTTGGTCTCTTGTTGTTATTTACTGAACGTCAAAAATCACATTACGATGTAGCTTGCTAATTAGTTCATCAATGCAAAGTCGATCTTACTTTCGAGTATTGAATATTTTCTTGGTCTCTTTTTCTGACCAGAAGTTAATGTTGAATTGCGCGTCGTCACTCAGCTCTACTCGGTGCCAATATTGAGGTGGAGTTGTGGTAAATTGTCCAGCTTCAATAGTGATAACGGTTTCTGGTTCTGTCGCTTCTGCATCGGCAAAGCCATAGAAAGTGATGGTGCCTTCCATTACGCAGATCTGACCAAACACGCCTTCAGCCGTATTGTGATGATTGAGCAATGCGGCTGGGATGTTGTCCTTAGTGAAAAACGGTGTTGAACGTTGAATTTTCCATTGAGAAGGAATACGTAAATGACTCATATAAAACCTCTTATTTAACTTTAACTGTGCATTGAAATAAATACTTCGGTGTTTTAGGTGGCCTATCTTTACCAGTAATTTTCACTGCTGAATTGACCTGGCTTTCGGCGTAAATGCTTTTCGAAACCTAAACTTGTTAGCGCGTCACTTGTGTCACGAACCATTTGCGGATTGCCGCAAAGGTAGAAGAAACTGCGGGTTTGATTGAAAGTGACAGACGCGGCTTGCTCGAGGTCGCCTCCAAGTAACAAGCTTGGGATTCGTCCGCGCAAAGTTCCGGTAACTGATTCTCTAGAAATAATTGGCACATATTTAAGTCTCCCTTGAAAGTGATCAACGAGTTGAGTGATACGATCTCGATAAGTCAGGTCTTGCTCTGTTCTAACGGCATGCACCAGAACTAGGTTTTTGAATGAAGAGGCTTTGTCTGAAGCCAACTCATTCTGCTGTATCTGAATGCTCTCAAGCATTGAGATAAACGGACCTACCGCGGTTCCGGTTGAAAGCATCCATAGCTCGTCGGCGATCTCTGGGATCTCATCTAATGTCATAAAACCACTTGGATCTTTGCCGACAAAGATGTCATCGCCAGCTTGCAATTTGTGAAGCTGAGGCGAGAGCTGACCGTTCTGATCCTTAATAATCAAAAACTCTAGATGTTGATGGCCTTGCTCATGCTCTGGTGCATTCACCATGGAATAAGCGCGTCTCACTAACTCACCTTCGCTATTGAGTAAACCAAGCTTAGTGAACTGACCAGCCTGATAAGAAGAGACAGGCGCACTGATTTGGAGTGAGAACAGTTGATCTGTCCATTCTGTCTTGTTTAGAACTTTACCTGTGACTAAACCATGAGGAATATCTGTCATATCATCACCTTTAAGAAGAGAAGTTATCTTATTAAGGATACTCAACTATTTAGACTTTAGAGTTGCATGTACTATGCCAATAGTGAGAATGCTTATCAATACTGGCTTTGAGGGGGATTGTTGGATCGAATGCTGTCAAAAAGACAATGCTAAGGTCGTGTCTAAATGACTCTTTAGTGTGTTTTGTTTTCTTTTTAATAGGCTTTAGCAAGTTGAATATCGTAGAAATAGGTTGAGTGGTTTGACCCCTAGGATATTCAACCAATTACTGAAGAGAATAATTTATAGATGCGTATAATGGCGGCTTTCGTTCTCAATATAACTGTGTTTTATGCTTGATAATATTCGTATGGCCTTGAACGTATTGTTCGTGACCATTAATACTGCATTCACCGCATTGGCTGTGAGTCTGTTTGCCCTAATCAAACTTATTTTGCCAATATCTGTCGTTCAAAAATTATGCACTCGCTTAGCTAACTTCACATTCTGGTGTTGGGCTTCTCTTAATTTGTGGATGTTGAACGCCAACAATGACATCGAATGGCAAGTGGAAGGGGGGGAAGATATTTCGACCAAGCAGTGGTATTTGATGATGTCTAACCACCTAAGCTGGGCGGATATTGTGATTTTGTCTTCGATCTTAAAAGACGAAATGCCGATGACGAAGTACTTCTTGAAACACGAATTGCTGTATGTACCATTCGTTGGCTTGGCATGCTGGGGCTTAGATATGCCATTCATGAGGCGCCACTCTCGTGAGTTCCTCTTACGTAACCCAGAACGCCGTAATGATGATTTCAATGCAATCAATAAAGCGTGTACTAAGTTCAAATTAGCACCAACAACACTAGTTAACTTTGTTGAAGGGACTCGCGCAAATCATGAGAAACTTGCGTCAGCGAAAACCCCTTACCGTCACCTACTGAAGCCAAAAACAGGTGGTGTGGCGTTTGCTTTATCTGCAATGGGGCCAATTTTGGATGGCATCGTGGATGTGACTTTAGCTTATCCTGAAAACCAAACCTCTCCGTTTGAAGATATGCTGAAAGGCAAAATGACTAAGGTCGTTGTGCGTATTAAATTGCATCCAATGGATGAGAACGTGAATGGTAACTACTTTGAAGATAAGGCATTTAAACGTCGCTTCCATAGCTGGTTAAACAACACTTGGAAAGAGAAAGACGCCTATCTTGATTTGGTCTATGGGGTTGATCAGCCCTCTAAGGTTGAGACAGTTGATGAGGCTGATAAGCTTTATAAGTAACAAGCGCAGTAAGCTCAAACTGAACAAATAGTATTAAAAAAGCCGATAGCTCATTGAACTATCGGCTTTTTTATTGATTCGGCTTTCTTAATCTTCAACAGTAAAGTTAGTACTTACTATGGTTTAACTGCTTGGTAGGCATCAATAACATGCTTCACTTGGCTAGGTTTACCTTGTTTCTCCTGCCCTTGATGGATACGTAAGTAGTGCTGCAGTGTTTTGGCTTTGTACTGTTGAGATACCTTAATTTGTTCATCGCTGATTGGAGCCCATATCTTATCACCGACGTTTGAAATCTCGCTTACTGTCGAAGTGTCTGGTCTTTCACCTCGGTTATTGCTGACCAATAAAATTTCGTAGTAGCGGCGATTCTCCTCAATCAACACCTCATCAATCAGGCCGAACTTGAGCGATTTTAAGTGGCTTCTTAGCTCAAATTGCTGATGAACAGGGCAGAGCAAGAAGTCGATCGTTTTGTCTGGATGTTGACGGTGAATATCGTCTACAAGCTTTTGCGTTAGATCGCCACCGACCCCTGCAATGATGACCAGATGCTTGCCTGTGTGTTTTTCCAATGGTATTGCAGAGACATCCATGCAGTAGGCTTGCCATTGGCTAGTGACTTTTTGTTGTGCCATCTCGCTTTGTGGAAAGTAACGCACCAGTTTGCTTTCTAGCTCGCTCATTAGGGACGGAACAATATCGACAAAGTGAATGTGAGGGGCTTTGTTGTCCGCCAACAATTGAACGCCCAAGAAGCCATGATCACAGCAACAGTCCCAAATGTGTTGGTAGTCATTACTGACAAGGGAGTGGAGAGTTTGCAGTCGGTTACTTAGCTTCATAAGGTCCGTATCGTTGGATAGGTGAGGTGGTCGTGTTGAATGCGCATTGTAATGACTTTCTATAAAAACAAAAGCACCGAGAGTGTGAACCCTAGGTGCTTTGTTTTCATCGGTATCCGAGTAAGGGATTTGTTTTGGCAACTTACGAGGCCTTTGCAACTGCCCTGATGTGGCCTTTAACTCGGTTTTTTCCAAGTTGTTGAGCGATAAGCTTTGCTTGCTCAGCAAGTGCTAGGGCTGTATCTGGCTCTCCCTCTATTTGAGAAAAACCGACACTTACGCCTAAAGAGAGGCTGATGTCTGGCGTCACAATCGCTTTCTCTGCTACGCCGATTCGGCACTCGTCTAGTTGGAGTTTGGCGTCGTTAGCGTCGTTTGCTTGGAATAAAACCGCGAACTCTTTACCTCCAATACGAGCAAGGCATAGCTCTTTAGGCTTCGGAAAGTATGAGCGCAGTGCTTCTGCTGTCAGCTTGTTCATATTGTCACCGAAGGTTTCACCATAAGCTCGGTTTAAGTGATCAAAATTATCTATATCGAGTAGAGCTATATAGGTTTCTGGTTGGTTGGCGTAGTTTTCCAATGCAAGATTGAAGCGACTCTAATTGTCTAGTTGCGTCATCAGGTCTTTACTACTCAACTGGTGCTGAAGCAGTCAGTTAGACAGTGAGACTTCGGTGTAATCTCAGATCATGCGCAGAATACTCTGACTGATATGCAAGCGCGCATTCACATACAACACAGCAATCAATTGCTGACATGAGTACAAAGGAATGCAGTAGTGACGTTGGTCTATTTTTAGTTTGCGTGCGAGAAGAGTCGGCGTCCTTACCATTTCGATAAGCCATAGCATTTGCGACAAAACGTTCTGAGAGCGCTTTGTCACAATGCACAGTTGATTTATTCCTATGATATCCAAAGACGTGATAGGTTCATTTTTATAGTACGACCATACTAAAAAGTTTGAGTAATCACATAGATGTAAATGATTTTATATAAAAGAATGAGTTTTGTGATATTCAGCTAACAAAAAAGCCAGCTGGAAATATTGCTGGCTTTTATGGTTTTTGCTTTTTTATTGAGCGGGGTTAACTTTCACTTAACTCAGTTTTGTTTGGTGAGTAGTGCAAAATCGCCATCGATATAGGTGAGAGCAACATTTCCCCTTCAGCGTGACCTGGTTTTATATTTCTTAGGTTGGTATCACATATCGTTACCCAGTTTTGTTCACGATCATTGGGTAAGCTGAAACGTGCTGGGGCATTGGTTTGGTTGATGAGATAAATCAGTTCGTCGCCATCTTTACCTATACCAAGGTGCAGTGCCACAGAGCTTAAGCGATTCCAATCATCATGCTCCATCAGCGTTCCATCAACACGGCTCCAGAATATACGGTTAGAGTTGCGTTTTTCGCCACTGAACGCTTTGATAAAAGGCACCATGTAATGCTGTCGTGCGGCGATCATCTCAGATAACCAAGTTTTGAAGTAGGTCTTGCGCTCGGAATCTTCCCAGTTCAGCCAACTCGTCTCGCTATCTTGGCAGTAAGCGTTGTTGTTGCCTTTTTGAGTATGGGATAACACGTCTGCCGTCAGAATGTGTGGGATACCGAAAGCAAACAGCAGGCTCGCCATGAAGTTGCGTTTCTGCTTTTCACGAGTCGCGATAACCAACAGGTTTTCGGTTTCACCCTCTACACCGTAGTTTTCAGAGCGGTTGTCACCATGTCCATCACGGTTACTTTCTCCATTTTCTTCATTGTGCTTGTGCTTGTACGAGACAAGGTCTTGCATGGTGAAGCCATCATGGTAAGTGATGTAGTTGACGGTGAGTTTGTAAGGCCAGTGCGCGGCACTGTAGATATCACGAGAGCCCATTAGGCGCGTTGCAAACTCTTTAAGGTAGCCTTGATCGCCGCGCCAGAAGCTACGTGTAATGTCTCTCAGTTTGTCGTTACATTCGTTCCAACCAAACGGAAAGTTACCTACTTGGTAGCCATTAGGGCCGATATCCCATGGTTCTGCGATTAATTTGGTCTCTTTAAGCACTGGGTCTTGAGCCACGGCTTTGAAGAAAGCGGCCTCAGGGTTGTAGTTGTCTCCTTCGCGTCCCAATGTGGCTGCCAAGTCAAAACGGAAGCCATCGACTTGGAATTCGCTTACCCAATAACGAAGCGTGTCCATCACTAGGTTAAGTGCTGGCTGGTGGGTGAGGTCGACTGTATTCCCACAACCGGTGAAGTTTGCGTAATGACAGCCGTGCTTAATATACGTACGGCTATCTAATGCTTTTAGGTTGAAGGTTGTTCCGCCTTCGCCGCCTTCTGCTGTGTGGTTGTACACCACATCTAAGATCACCTCGATACCATTGCGGTGCAGCTCACGAATAGCTGTCTTGAGCTCTGTGACGGCGTCTTTTTCTGCATAGCGAGGGTCAGGCACCATGAACAAATAAGGGTTGTAGCCCCAATAGTTCACTTTATCCATATCAAGCAGGTGCGGTTCGTGCATGCAGGCCGCAATGGGTAAAAGCTGTAGAGAGTTGATGTTTTGTTGCTTATAGAATGCAAGCATCTCTGGGCTCACTAACCCCAGATAACGGCCTTTGGTATTACTGGCTACTTCAGGGTGAAGTTGAGATAAGCCTTTAACATGCGTTTCAAATAGAACGGTCTCTTCACGGCTAATTCGTGGTTTTTCGACGTCTTGCCAATCGAAGGCATCATCAACAACGACACACTTTGCCATCGTAAAGCTTTTCTCATTACTATAAGGCGTGGTGTAGTGTAGCGGCTCGCTTATTGCTTTCGCATAAGGGTCAGAAAGTAATATTGGACCATTATCTGTTTCTGCAATAAAACCGTATTTTTGCCCCGCCTTAATACCTTCGATAAATACATATCGAATATCAGCGTATTCATTGTCCAATTTATAAGCTGTGAATTCATCGTTCTCATCAAAAAGAGCGAGTGAGAGAGATTTACAGTCCGGAGAATAAATAGAGAAGTTGCAGCCAGTGTTACCTAGCGTTGCGCCTAGCGGATAAGGGCGAGCGAGCGTTCTAGTCATTGCTTGATTTCTTGTTCGTTTATCAACATCAGTGAACTATTAGTAAAAGGCTTTGTCACAGTAAGGTCAAGCATCTTCACAGATTAATTACGGTTAAAAAAATAATTGATCGATGAAGTTCAAATTATATATTTGAAGTAGATCGCACTTATGCTGAATAATTAGATCTTCGTGCTGTCTACTCCTCCTAGATTAAGTGATCCACCTCTTTAAAACACCATTCTGTATATTTTCTACTCCCCTCTACTCCCCCTTAATTTAGTTGGGGGTGGAGGAAGTCAAACTTGTCATCCCCTCTTAATATTGACCCCGTTGAAACGAATCAGGGGAAACCCTGAACCTCTCTATCTTACGACTACCATAACTGCCTTTGGTTGCCGCAAGAGAGCAAAATATAAAAACCTAAAATAAATCGTCCTTAATGGAGTTAAGAATGAAAAAAGTAAGTTTGATTGCCGCTGCAGTGGCTTCGACATTGATGGCTGGTTCAGCTTTTGCTGCCGAAGTTGATTTTCATGGATATATGCGCGCAGGCTTCGGCATGAATGCTGATGGTGGTTCGCAATATTGTTATGGTAATGGTGGCCCTACTACATTTGGGCATGCAGTTGGTCGTTTAGGCGATGAGTGTGATAACTATGCAGAACTTTCTCTTGGCGTAAACAAGATTTGGGAGAGTTCAGACGGCGATGCATTCAATATTCATACTCTAATGGCATTTGGCACGTATGAGAATGCTGGCTTAGATGGGCGTGGTAATTCGTTCCAAAGTATCGGTACAGATCCTGATGACCCATGGTCTGGTGAGAGAGCTTCTTTCCGTGAAGCTTGGGCTGACTACACTATGGCAAACGGCATGAGCATTTGGGCTGGTGAACGTTATTACGGACGTAAAGATGTTCATATTATGGATATGTACTACGTAAATAACTCTGGTGCTGGTGCCGGTGTTGAAAACATTGATTTGGGTTTTGCGAAGCTTCATGCTGCAGTTGTTCAGCATAAATGGAAGGCTCCATTACTAACTGCAGATGATCCATCGACACCTGAAGATGAAAGACAGCCACTTGAGGGTACACAAGTTTACTCAACAGCTAATTCAATCGACCTTCGCTTGACAGGTATTGAAACAAATGACAAGGGTAGTATGGAGTTCATTTTAATGGCTGCAGACCCTTCTCATACAGATGTACAAAGTGATGCAATTGACGGCGGTATTGGTAATTCAGGTGATTATGGTCTAGATAAAGCAGGCTTTTTCCTTACAGCTGAACACACTCAAGGCCATAGCATGGGCTTTAACAAAGCTGTCATTCAGTATGCAACTGAAGGTTATGCTTGGGCTGGTTTCGTAGGTAATCATGCAGGTGATTCATACAACATGGAGTTAGGGCAGGAAGGACGAGAGTCTTTACGTCTAATCGATTGGGGTGTAATCGAAGCTGAAAAATGGAATTTTGGTTACTCGTTCGTTTATGCTCAGTTGTTGGATGACGGCAATGGCAACAGCGATGGCAAAGCTATGAGTGTTGTTGTTCGTCCTGGCTACAAATGGTCTGAAACAATGAGCACTATTCTAGAGCTTGGCTACCACCAAGATGAATACCCTTGGGCTGATAAAGAAGACTTAACGAAAGTTACAATTGCTCAACAATGGCAAGCAGGTTCAAATTTCTGGGCTCGACCTGCAATTCGAGTTTTTGCATCTAGTTACAGTGGTGATAAAGCCATTGATAACAATGACTTAATGTTCGGTGCGCAAGTTGAAGCTTGGTGGTAATCTAGAATTTAGTCATGAATAAAAAACAGTAGCTAGCTTACAAGCTGGCTGCTGTATTACAAGGGATAAGTGAATGAAAAAAATAGTATCGATTCTAATTGGGGCGACCGTTTTATTTGGTTGTGCGAGCCACCAAGATTTTTCTTTTTCGAGCTCGGGCCAAGCAAGTATCTCTACGGTGGAGCAAATTAGTTGGAATCAAGTTGGCGTCCCATCAAGCTTTTCTATTCACTTTTCTGAAGATTCTCAGATTTTAAATAGCATAGACATAATGGGACCAGTGGCTGGTTTTTCTTTTGATGTTTCTGAGCCTCAGGTCATAATAGAACTGTCGGGTATGGTTAAACGCTTAGAGGTATTTTCTCCAAATTTAGCCATTTATGATCAAAATTTTAAATTATTGCGAAATTACGACTCATCCTTTTTTGATTATGATAAAAATGACTTTATAAAGGGTGATGTTCTATTTGGTGAAGTTGAATTGAATCTACCGATGAGTACCACTCGTATTTATGGTGTTATTTACACTACTAAACAAGATTTAACACAAACTACCCAACTATTGCATCCAGCCAAAGCAATGGCTATTGCCAAGCGAAATGTTGTTCCTGCTATTGATGATCCTAAAGCGAAGCATGTTGATATTGGTGAAGTTAGAGTTGCAATAAAACGTGAGGGTTTCTTTAGTGGGTTAACTAAACCTTCAAAATCTGCATCAGCTCCTGAAATTCCTGTTATTGAAAGCAAGAAGCTAACAATAGAAAAAATTCAGCCAGAGACACAAACTTACTACCATAATGCGATTAAAGCCGCTGTCGAAGCAGACAATATTCCAAAAGCTTTGGGCCTATTAGATGAAGCGAAAGCACTAGGCATTGAAGGTGTACAAGAAGTCTTTGTGAAAGCAGTCAATAAAAAGTAACTGATACAGTAACAAAGTCTGGTTTAAGAGAAGGGACCCCAATAGGGTCCTTTTTTATTGCCAGCACAAATGCAATAGTCACATTGGTTAAAATCAATTAGCTCGAAACAAGCGAGTTTATGAATACTGTCGAATCTCATGCGCCGTCGACTTTATTAAATACGGTCTTTAGTGACGTTATACTCTCTGGCCCCATCGCCATGTGTAAATAGCTTTGGTCTCTATAAGGTCTCTCTTCTCTATTTTATATATTTAATTCAAATACAGTGACTTACGGTTATTTGGTCTGAAATTTGCAGTACAGATGAAGAAGAGGTGTTCTATCTAGAACGTAAGAGGTGAGTCGATCATTAAAAGTTGAATGTGACTCACGGGTAGTAGAGAGGGCATTTTTAGGTTGGTGTTTGTTGGGGGCATAAAAAAGGGAGACTGACGCCTCCCAAAGGCTAGCTTTCGCTGGTTTTTTTATTAGCTGTTACTTAGCTTCGATCCTTTCAGATTTACTGCTTAGTGACCGAAACAACTGGACCATCTACGTCGTCATCTAGCTCGTGAATCGCATTCAAGGTGAATGTGTAGGTTCCAGCTTCTGTTACGCTTAGTTGGCAGTTACCATCAGTCCCTAGGTTGATTGATCCATCAGTAAGTTCTATAGAGTCGCAACCAAAGTTAGGTGTTTTCCAATCAGCATCTGCAAACTTGAAGCCATAGTTACCCGCTTCCAAATTGCCTGTTACAGAATAAACCCCATTAGCAACAAAGCTCATCGCCCAATCATCAACAGGGTTCCAACCATTCATGTCACCACGCACATACACGGTTGTTTGACCGTATGGAGGAATGCTAGATACATCCTTGTTTGAGTTATCAACCGGCAAACCAGCGCTTTGAGCACCCTTTTGTGCTTGTACAAATACAGCAGTTGTTAGTGCTGGAACTGTGAATGATTCATTGGCAAAGCTTGCGCCTTTCACTATGTCATCCGCCGAGTTTTGTTGAACGTCATGAAGAGTAAAACCTGTCGCTCCTGTGATTTTGAACGATTGAGATTCATTGGTTGAGTTTACAACTGCGACAATCGCATCGTTCGCTGGATCGAGGTCTGTACCTGCAGACACACCATCATCGATAGACATCACGATTAGGCCTTCGACTTGGTCTTCGCCAACGTTACGGAAATCGACTCGCTTCATGACTTCGTCAGCTGTATCTAAGCGGAACAGTTCACTTGAGCTTCGGATCTTTAATAGTTCTAGGAATTGTTGCTTAGTTAATTCGATGTCGTCTGCGTCTGGTTTTGCCGTTGGGTCAGCAATGATGGTTTTGATCAGATCCCAGTTTGCTCCGTCTTTGTCCTCACGAGGCAAGCCGACATTCCAGTTGTTGTCAGTTCCATCGAATAACACACGGTTGTACCAGTCACCGGAATCGTAGGAGTCACGCTGCATCGACTTCGAGCGCAGCAGTTCCGAACCCATATGGATGAATGGTATGCCTTGGCCCAACATCACGGTAGAAAGCGATACCGACTGCATGCGAGCGCGGTCTGCAGAGCTAGTACCAGTTGCGAGTTTGTATGCGTTGTTGTCCCATAGTGTTTGGTTGTCGTGTTTTGAAACGTAAGAGATGTTTTCTGAAGGCATCTTAGTGTAACCCGCCGGTGCGCCATTGTAGTCAACGTTTTTACCCAGTTTGGTATCACCTTTGTAATCAATTAGCATGTATTCTGCGAGGTTACCTGCCATCCCTAAGCGAACAAGGTCTTGGTTGTGTAAACGACCGTTGATGGAGTCTTGATCTGTCTTGGTTTCTTCATTGGCGATAGCTGCGTTACCGAAGCCTTGATTTAAGCGAAGCGGGTGATTCCCTTCTGAGTCAACACCGCCATCGAACGGGCTACCGCCACGAACTGCATCACGCAAACGGTCAGAGAATGTACCGATTTCTGTACCTGCCATGTTGATTTGGTTTGCTTGGTCGAAGCGAGCGTTGTTGGCGACTTCACCAAAGTCCCAACCTTCCCCGTAGAACAGGGTATTCGGGTCAATTTTACGTACTTCTTCCAGCGCTTCGACCATCACATCTTTTGGCTGATGGCCCATTAAGTCAAAACGGAAACCGTCCACCTTATAGTCGTCAGCCCATACCTTGAGCGAGTCGACCATTAACTTACCCATCATCAGGTTTTCTGTCGCAGTGTTGTCACAACAGGTTGAGTTTTCCACGCCGCCAGTATTCACGTTGAGTCGGTGGTAGTACCCAGGTACGATCTTATCCAGTACGGATTTATCATTCACACCAGATGCGTTGGTGTGGTTGTATACCACGTCCATGATCAGCTTGAGATCCATGTCGTGCGTTGCCTTTACCATCTGACGGAACTCAAGAATACGCATAGATCCGTTTGGATCCGTCGCGTAGCTTCCCTCAGGCACGGTGTAATGGAATGGGTCGTAACCCCAGTTGAAGCTATCGAGCATTCGTAAGTCGTTAATTAACGCTTGTGCGTCGCCTGTTGAAGGGTCATAGCCGTCGAGTACATCCTCAATCGTTCGGTTTTCATTTTCATTACCACATAAGGCAGCGGCAGGTTTTACATCACACAGTTTGCCAACGGTATCGGTAATATCGACGCGGCTTGCTTCATCTTCATCAACGGTAGCGATATCGAAAGCTGGTAAGATATGCAGAGTGGTTAAACCGGCGTCTTTCAGCGCTTGAAGATGTTTGACCGACTCACGATCGACTTCTGTAAGTGCAAGGTATTTTCCGTTCAGGCTTGCAGTACCTAACTTGTCGCTGAAACTAAAGTCACGCAGGTGTGACTCGTATAGAACGTGGTCCTCGTCTTTCTCGACGATAGGACGAACGTAGCCAGTCCAGCCATCAGGCATCAAGGATGCATCATCAAGGTCAATGACTTGAGAGTATGCGGAGTTCTTCGACAAGCTGAGAGAGTAAGGGTCTGTCACAAGGCGATTTTCTATTTTGCCAGTGGTTGGGTGGTAAACCTTCACTTGGTAACGGTAGTATTGGTTCACGGCGCTTGACACTGCTTCTGTCGCCCAAATCCCCGTTTCAGTATTCTCTGTCATCGGTATGACTTGTGAGCTTTGTAGGTCTTCGCTGTATAGAATGAGTTCAACATCTTGTGCAGTAGGAGCCCAAAGTTTAAAGGTTGCAGAGTCACCATCTACTATCGCCCCCAATGGTTCACTGATGGCATTACCTGCCTCTTCGCTAGCAAACACCGCATCAAGCACGCCAGGCTTTTGAACCTCAGTTGAAGAGATAACATCGCCATCGGCATTGTAAGCTACGACGACGATCTGAGATTTTAAAATGGTGCGTAGCGTACGGTTATCCACGTCAATCGCGACCGCAGGTAAGCTGGCTAAGTGACGGAAACGTACTTTGAGTTCCGAGGATAGTTCGCCATCTTTTACTAGTTCAATCGCAGTACCACCAATGATCTCTTTGTCATCATTCATTGAGATGCTCTTATCCAATGCATAGAAGAGTTTTAAAGAGTCTGCATTGCTGGCTGCTTCCCAACCTATGGTCGTTGCATCAAGCCAATGTGCTTTTTGACCATCAATATTCACTGGTCGTTCTGAGATAGGCTCGTAGTACAACTCGCTGCTGCCATAGAAACCAAACACACCTTGAGATTCACCGAGTTTATCTAGCTCAACTTTTGAGTTCGCGCTACCAAAGGCTTTTTCATCACCATTGTGTAAGATGAAGTTCATACACCTATGTGGGTCAGCGGCATCGGGATCCACCTTTAATACATAGTAGGCCCCGTAGGTATCACTAATGCCTTTGTATTCGTAAGGGCTGTTCCAATCGGTACCAGTTTCACTTAACCCCATGCCGACTAAATCTGTACTGGTACAGCCCTCGCCATTCCACAGATGCAGTCCCCAGCCGTCGTAAGTCGATTCAGAAGTGCTGGCTGCGGCAACATCTCGTTTGTAGTAAATAACCACTTCGTTTTCTGCAGCAGGGTATAGATCACTGCTGCCAGTGTCGGTACCGCTGTCGCTGTTATTATCACTGCCGCACCCTGCGATTAAAATAGCGGTGAAAAGGGGTAAAATCGCTTTGGTTAAGGTCGATTTCTTGAAGTTTATTTTCTTTGTTTTGTTAGAGGTATTTCGTAGAGTTAAACATTGATTAATATTTATATTATTCACGTTCGATATCCATATTTCACTTTTTATGATGATGAATATCCTAGTCTTAGTGGTGGTCAACTATTTGTGATATCTATATGTAAAGTTATTTTTAATCAGTAAAAATAAGAAACCTAGTGTCGATATCACGATTTGTACTTGGTTTATGTAGATTTACTTGGACCAAGAACTCATTTTTTTAAGATCAATAGGATAGGGCGTAGTAACTAGGCGTAGAGAATAAGGATGAGAGCTCATCCTTATAAATGTGAGGAAGATATCGAAATGTTCGGCTGTTAATTTAACGTGGAAATTAAGTTAATTGCCAATTATCCTTTATTTTCTTTTTATATAATATCGACAAGAGTTTTAATTATTTAATGGTAATACCCAAGTCAACGATGCCAGCGGTTTTAATTCAATATTGAAGCAGCCAACTCCTTCCTCCACGTGTAATTCTTGTTGCTGACTAGATTCGATATGTTCATTGAGCAAGTAACTACCATCCGAAATTTTGATTGCTTGGATTACATCACGTGGAATAACCAAGCAAACACGCTCTGTCGTGTGCAGGCTGAAATTCGCAGCAACTATTGTAAGCTCTTGGGTGTCATATCGCAGAAATGCGTAAACCGAATCACTCAAATTATTGCTTTGGTGTAAGTCTCGGTAATGCCCAGTCATTGAAGAGTGCTCAAGAGAAAAGTTCATCACCTTCTGATAGAAGTGACGCAGCTGCTTTTCGCTATCGTCTAATAGCCCGCCATCGAA
Source organism: Vibrio sp. HI00D65 (assembly GCF_001635455.1). Taxonomy (GTDB): domain Bacteria; phylum Pseudomonadota; class Gammaproteobacteria; order Enterobacterales; family Vibrionaceae; genus Vibrio. The sequence goes on along the minus strand of NZ_LWEH01000608.1, from coordinate 173,429 downwards.
TGCGCCGTGGTTCATCCATTTTTGATGCTGTTGGACGCCTATGTAGTCAAAGATGGATGTACGCGAGGGTTGTCCAAAACCTGCATTTTCTGCGCCCGGTTCGCCCACTTCTTGCCCAAAATAAACCATAGTCGGCGAGCAGCTCAATAAGGTGCTGACGAGCATTGCAGGCTTAGCAATATTTGGATTGCCAACAAACTCTGGAGACGCGAAGCGCTGTTCGTCATGGTTATCCAAGAAGTGCAGCATGTGGTGCTCTATGTCCATCATTTGATGCTGAATCTCGGGAATGATGGCTGTTGAAGCTTTGCCTTGCATAACGGCTTTGAGCCCATCGTATAGGTCCACTTTGTCGTATAGATAGTCCATTTTGCCTAAGTGAATGTAGTCGCGGTATAAGTCTGGCTGATACACCTCTGCCATAAGAAAGGCATCGGGTTTTTGCATCTTTATTGATGAGTTGAGATAGCTCCAAAACTCGACCGGTACCATTTCCGCCATATCGTAACGAAACCCATCGACGCCTTTTTCTAACCAGAACAAGGCGATGTCTCGGAACTTAACCCAGGAGTTAGGCACATCGATAGATTTCCAGAAATTGAAGTGAGCTCGGTAATCACGTTGAGCATAGTCACTCGGTAATTCAGGGAAGTCTTTTGAACCGTCAGGGTGCACACCGTAATTGATCTTTACAGTTTCATACCAATCGTCGAAGTTGGGTTTAGCTAGGCGTGAACCATTACCTGTCCATTTAGCGGGCATTTCGATAAACGGAGAGTTTAGGGCTAGGTGTTGTTCTCCACCGAGCGGGGTAAGCTTAGGCTCGATATTCGGTAGCTCAAAGGAGCTGTTGGGGATGTAGTAGAAGTTATTGTTTCTGTGGTATTCGAGTGTAGTGTCATCGTAAGCACCAAAACCACTTACGCCCTCGGGATTATTTAACCCTTTGTAATGACGTGCAACATGATTAGGGACGATATCGATGATCACTTTTAAACCGTGGTCGTGGCTTCTCTTAATTAGCGCCTCAAACTCGTCTAGTCGCTGCTCGGGGTTATCAGCGAGATCAGGGTTTACCGAGTAGTAATCTTTTACGGCATAAGGAGAGCCCGCATGACCTTTTACTACGCTTGGGTGATCGTTTGAAATACCAATGTGTTTGTAGTCATTGATTAACGCGTGGTGAGGAACTCCGGTATACCAAATGTGAGTCATTCCAAGCTTGCGAATTTCAGACAGCGCTTTGTCGGTAAAATCACTGAATTTGCCCACGCCATTTTGTTCAATAGTGCCCCACGGGACATGCTGGGTGTTTTTATTGCCAAATAAACGCGTAAAAACTTGGTAGATGGCGTACTTTTGGTTGTACATATTTATAATTCCTTTAACTTCCATCATGTTATGTAGGGATGAAAGGGCTTGTTTATTTTTTGCAGACTAACCGAATGACAATACGCCTTACTCATCCTTATCAAAATCTACGGGCGTAATTACCACAGTATGTGAGCTGTTACCCAAAAGGAGTTGATGTTGTCTTCATCTGTTCAAATCACTATCACTTATTTGATTCTGGTGGTGGTGTCTGCGTTGTTTGCGGAAAGCTCAAAAGCGCTATTGGCGTGGTATTTAGTAATCGGTGTCGTGACGTTTTTTGTGTACGCAAAAGATAAACGAGCCGCGATTAATGGGAATTGGCGTGTGCCAGAGAAAACCCTGCATATCTTTTCGGTAGCTGGTGGTTGGTTAGGGGCTTTGATCGCTCAAGATAAGCTGCGTCATAAAACACAAAAACAGCCGTTCAGAGCGATTTATTGGTTAACAGTGGTTATCAATGTAGCGGCGTTTGTCTGGACGTTAACGCCGAGCGGGCAGGCGATATTTGATCGCTGGCTTAGTGATCTTGTGAGTTACTTTTAACGAGAATAACGGTTAGCAGCAGAGTACTAACCGTTAAAATATAGAAGTTATTCGATTAGAGCATCGGAATGGTCGACGCCAACAGCAACCCTGCCATGCCATAGTTGAAGCTTTTGACGCGGACTGGCGTTGTTAACCAGTGTTGTAGCTGCTTGCCTGCTGCTGTCCAGAAGGTTACAGATGGCAGGTTAGCTAGCGTAAAAATAGCTGCGATGATTGCAAGCTCCCACCATGAACTGCCGCTGCTATAAAGAGAAATGGCTGTCAGTGCCATTGACCAACCTTTCGGGTTAACCCATTGAAAACTCGCCGCGCCGATGAAGGTCATCGGTTTATAAGCTTCAGTGCTTTTCGCTTTTCCACTCTTGGCTATTTTAATTGCGAGGTACACCAAGTACGTAAGACTCAGGTATTTCAATACTTGGTGAGTCACCGGATAGGCGTTGAAAACCCCCATTAAACCAAAGCCAACCAATAGCAACATAGCAGCAAAACCTAGAGCAATGCCAAGCATGTGTGGAATGGTGCGGGCAAAGCCAACATTGGCACCAGAAGTCATGAGCATGATGTTATTTGGACCCGGCGTGAAGGTCGAGACAAACGCAAACAAGGCAAGTGCGCTAAGTTGTTCTAAAGGCATAATGGTTCTCCAGCATAAAAATGAACTAAGTGACTGACCGGTCATGACTTTCACGTGTTGAGAAACATAGTAGGTGGAAAGTGAGGCAATTATGTGCTTTTATTTCCTTTATTATCACTGAATGCACAATAATAAGTACTTATGGATAGATTTGACGAAAGGATATTGCAAGAGCTTAAGTTGGACGGCAGAATCTCCAACATTGAGCTCTCAGAGCGAATTGGCTTATCGGCCTCAGCGACGTTAAGGCGTGTACAAGATCTTGAGCGCAAAGGCACCATTCAAGGTTATCGTGCGGTTCTAGATAACGGCTTAATGGGCGTGGGTTTTATCGCCTACGTTTCGATCGGTTTATCAAGCCACAAAAAATCTGCTCAATTGGAGTTTGAAGAGCACGTCGCTATGGAGAAAGAGGTGGTCGAGTGTCACAACATCACCGGTGCTAATGAGTACTTGTTGCGAGTCGAGACTAAAGACTTGCCGAGCTACAAGAAGTTTCATGCCGATGTGCTAGGAGAGTGTGCTCAGGTTCAATCCATCACAACCATGGTGGTGATGGATACCCCTAAAGATGAACGTTAATCGAGCTTAATATTAGGAGCGGCGCAGTGCCCAATACCAATCAGTTGTTATTGTTCTTAGATGTGGTTCAACAAGGGTCATTTACCAAAGCGGCAACCTTACACGACATGGATAATTCCTCACTCTCTAAACAGATCAAGAAGCTTGAGCAAGATTTGGGTGTTCAGCTACTCAATCGTTCTACTCGTTCATTTTCTTTGACGTCAGCAGGGGAAGATATTCTCGCGCAGACCTACGTGTTGAAAGACACCATCAATCAGATTCAAGGTATTGCAGATTCGTACCAATCTGAACCTAAAGGTGTGCTACGAATTACGTCGCCCATCTATTTTGGTCAGCAATATCTGCAACCTATCATCACGCAGTTCATGAGAAAGTACCCGGATGTTCAGATCGTACTTTCACTAGACGACAAGATCGCCAACATTATTGCAGGGCAGTTTGATATCGCCTTTCGCTTCAGTAAGCTGGTGGAATCGAATCTAATTGCGAAGAAGATAGCTGACAGCAACTTCATGCTGGTCGCCTCGAATGACTTTGTGAAGCAGCATGGTGAGCCGAAAACGCCACAAGATTTGTTGTCTCTGCCTGCGGTGATTTATACCAACGGTGATATGACGGTGGATCATCTGCGTATCAGTGAAGAGCCACATGGTAACACTTTCCAGAGCCTGACGATTCGTGGCAACTATAAGGTGAGTGATGTTCGTACTATGGTGTCTTGCGTGAAAGATGGCTTAGGCTATGGCTTTCTTGATCAATCAAACCTGTACGCATCGATGAAAGAGTTGGGCTTAGTGACACTGCTTCCTGATTACGCCATCTCCACAGCGGATACCGCTATATACGCCGTCTACCCACACCGTAAGCAGACCAAGCTAGTGAAAGAGTTCATCACTTCAGTGCAAGATTATATTGGGTCGCCAACGATTTGGGAGAAGATGCAGCAAGATTAACGGTTTCTCTGCCATATCAAATTAAAAAAGAAGCCAGGACGTCACACGATCTGGCTTCTTTTTACTTTTTAGCGCTCACTAATTTACAATGTAAAGTTCAGCTATAGCTGGCGTGAGCGGATCTTTTGTATAAAGAGTGCGTCTTCAATCGAAGTTAGTGCTCGTAAATCACCTCTTTACCACTTGGGTAAGCTTTTTTCCTAGTACGTGGCCATCAATTTCTACTTCTTGATCGACGATCAGTGCCGCTTCCACTTCATAGATCTCAATATTTCACGCGAACATGACGTTGTCACACTTGGTGGGATGCATGCATCACCGCTGCTTTTAGGCACAGGTCTTGAACCATCGGTTTCTGATGAGCGGTTGAGCCTAACTTGATGAAAGGGAAATTGGAGAGAACAATCCTTATTGGAGCAAGATCACACGATTTATGGGTTGCGTACGGATTAGTCTTTGCAGACTTCTTATTGTTATGTATTCCTGAGATACTAAATCAAGTTTAAGGCGGAGCGTTTAGAGACTGCGTCTCTTGTCACCATCCGGGCAGTAGCCCCAGAAATTAACTACTCAATATAGGCTACTTGTGGCCGATATAGGGTAGAACGAAACCGAATTAGGTTAAACATTTTATGAGTACAATGGGAATCGCAATTGGTGCGACTGCTCTTTCGTTAATACTTGTTGCAGTGTGGCTGATTTCTTTATCACTTAGAAAACAGCGCTTGGAACAAGAGCGTAAAGCGCGTGCTGTTGCTTACCGAAAGGCGATTGAAAAAGCACGTATCCAAGAGCAAAAAGAGCGCCACTTTAAAGCCGAAACCGGACATGTCCCGTCGATTCTATTTTTGGCGAAAGAAGCTGAGCGTAACAATATTAAGGAAGCGATATATTGGTACGATAAAGCGGCGCATTTGGATAACGTCAACGGTATGTACGGCATTGTGCGCTTGAGCATGAAGCGCAAAGAAGACCTGATCTTAAGAGAACAAGCTAACTTTTGGCAGCTTGCGATCGCAGCCCTAGACAACGACATGTCGGCGAAATTTGAGATGGGTAAAGCGCTGGTTCATGGGCGCGGAACCGTAAAGAACACTCCCAAAGGTTACACCTATATTGAGGAATCTGCCGCTGGTGGGAATACCGAAGCGATGCTGTTCATGGGTGACTGGTGTCTAGACAAAGAAAACCCAGACTACTCCGCAGAAAGCTCTGTTGATTGGTATCGCAAAGCGGCAGAGAAAAACAACCTAGATGGTAAGATCAAACTTGGTATGAGTTACTTAAATGGTGTTGGCGTAGAGCCTAACCATTGTGAGGCTGTGTACTGGTTTGAAACTGCAGCAGAAAAGAACAGTGCAGAGGCTATGTTTAGAGCTGGTGAGGCATGGATAGACCATGGCAACAACGGTAATGCGATTGCTTATATCTGGCTATTTCTATCTGCTCACTTTGGCTATTCAGAAGCCAAGCATCAGCGAGATAAAGTAGGTGGTGAGCTGGGTGTCGATGCGGTTGTGGGCTTACAAGCGCTGACTAAACCGATCATGACAAAACTTACCCAACAAGCGATCACCAAGCACTCAATAATCAAAGCGCTCAACAAGCTCTACAAACGCAATATACCGATTCCAAAGAAAGTGAAAGAAGCGTCTGATGAAGAGGGTGAGTCATTTAATGTGGAGAGCAGCCATCTAGAAACGTCGCTATCGAATACACAAGGAGCGAACATCGATTACAGCCAGCAATCGAATACAGAGCGATCACCAATAGAGAAGCAAGTCAATCAGACTAGTGACCCTCTAGACTTTAGTCAGTCAAATTGGAGCAGAAGCTAGTTAGTGGTGTTCACTGGGTTATCCATGGGACATGTTATCCATCGTGATAAGTTGAATACAGCTTGAGTGGTTATAATGAAATTCAGATAACAAAAAAGGGAAGCAGATGCTTCCCTTTTTCTTTATTTAGATTTGGCTTACGAGCGGATAAAGCTTAATTAAGCTTTATTCTGCTCAGCTTTACATACTGCAGCTGTGAACACTACGTCTGTCGAGCTGTTAAGCGCTGTTTCAGCAGAGTCTTGAATCACACCGATGATGAAACCTACCGCTACTACCTGCATCGCAACATCGTTTGAGATACCGAATAGACCACATGCAAGAGGGATAAGTAGCAGTGAGCCACCAGCAACACCAGATGCGCCACATGCAGATACCGCAGCAACAAGGCTCAGTAGGATTGCAGTGAAGATATCAATCTCAATACCCATGGTGTGTACAGCAGCCAGCGTTAACACAGTAATAGTGATTGCAGCACCCGCCATGTTGATGGTTGCACCTAGTGGGATAGATACAGAGTAAGTGTCTTCGTCTAGGTTTAGTTTCTTACAAAGGTTCATGTTTACTGGGATGTTCGCAGCACTTGAACGAGTGAAGAATGCAGTTACACCTGATTCACGAATACATTGGAATACTAGAGGGTATGGGTTCTGCTTTGTTTTAACGAAAACAAGCAGTGGGTTAACCACAAGAGCAATGATTAGCATTGAACCTAGTAGTACCGCTAGAAGTTGACCGTAGCTTGCTAGCGCCTCAAAACCAGTGGTTGCGAAAGTCGCTGAAACGAGACCGAAGATACCAAATGGCGCTAGGCGAATGATGAAGCGAACAATGTGTGAAACACTGTGGCTTAGATCTTCGAAAACCGCTTTTGTTGTTGCAGATGCGTGGTGCAGAGCAAGACCAAGACCGATTGCCCAAGCAAGAATACCGATGTAGTTTGCGTTCATTAGCGCGCTTACTGGGTTGTCTACGAGTTTAAATAGAAGCGTGTGAAGAACTTCACCGATACCTTGAGGAGGAGTAGCACCTTCTGCGCCAGCAACTAGCGTCAAAGTGGTTGGGAACATGAAGCTCAGTACTACTGCTGTTAGTGCTGCAGAGAAGGTACCAATCAAGTAAAGCACGATAATTGGACGCATATGAGTATGCTGACCTTTCTTTTGGTTTGCGATAGAAGCTGCAACAAGAATGAATACTAAAATTGGGGCAACAGCTTTCAGAGCGCCAACAAACAGACTACCTAAAAGGCCTGCGTCTTGAGCTGCTGAAGGAGAAATCATGGCGAGAACGACACCGAAAACAATACCAGCAAGGATCTGTAGGACAAGATTCCCACGAGCGATGCGGGCGAGCATGTTGTGATTTTGCATAAAATACCTGCAATTGTTAATTTATTATAGTGATGTATCTTTTATAAAGTTGTACCGAATCCGACTATACACTAGTGGAATGGGCGGTCATATTAGCGGGATCGTAGCGGGTGTCTAGGAATAGTTTACTTTTAGTGTGATTGTTTGCACTACGTGGTGTTTTTAGAGCTAAATGTTAAATAAATGTATTTTGATTGAGCTATGAATCTGCAAATTCACATTTGATAGAGCTAATATACTGTAAATTAGAGGGTGTAAATGGCGATTGGTGAGAGCATTGTGTGCGTAAATAGTCGCTCCCCCATCACGTTGAAAGAAAAAGCCCCATACGATCAACGCCATGGGGCTTGAAGTTTTCAGCTAAAGGATGAGCTATGAACTTAGCTCGAGGTCATGTACCAACTGTTTAAGCTGAACCTTTCTTAATGTTTCGGCTTTCTGACTGTGCGTTTCGGTACATTTTGGACAGCTGCTTATTGTTAGCGCGTTGCTCTGCAAGAGAAGCGCCGTTTCTTGCTTGTTCTCTCAGTAGCTTTTGATAGTTAGTAAATCGTCTTTCAGACAGTTCACCACTCTCAATAGCAGCCCTTATCTTGCATCCCGGTTCTGATTCATGATGACAATCAGAGAAGCGGCAGTGCATTGCTAACTCTTCTACGTCTGAAAAAGTTTCACTCACACCTTCAGCGCAGTCTGCAAGTTGTAGCTCTCGCATTCCTGGAGTGTCGAGTAGCAAGCCACCTGATTCGAGCAAGTGGAGCGATCGTGATGTCGTTGTATGACGGCCTTTACTGTCGTCTTCACGAATATCACCTGTTGCCTGCGATGCTTCACCTAGCAATGAGTTAACCAAAGTCGACTTACCCACACCAGAAGAGCCCATTAGCGCGACGGTCTTGCTGTTTTTACACCAAGGTGAGAGCACTTGGGTTGAGTCCTGATCTAGGCTGTTGACCGCTTCGATCATGAGCATCGGGTCTAAGCTTTGTACCTGTCGTACTTTGTGTTCGTAGTCGTCACACAAGTCTTTCTTAGTTAGGACGATAACCGCTTCAACTTGTGCTTCATTGGTAAGTGCTAGATAGCGTTCAATGCGACTCAGATTAAAGTCGTTGTTTAATGAAACTACTATAAACACTGTGTCGATATTGGCTGAAATATATTGTTCAGCCACACGACTCCCAGCAGCTTTTCGGCTAAAGAGTGATTGGCGTTCGAGTAAGCGATCGAATTGGAGTTCAGAGTTCAATATTACCCAATCGCCAACGGTCATTGCGGGTTGGTTGTGATAAATGGGTAAAGTGATTTCGCCCTGCTCAGACGCCAATGTGTAGCCAATGCGATGGTGCGCGGTGATACGTGCTATTACTGAATGGTCGTAATCTTCAAGTGTCAGTTGTTGTTGAAATACAGGTTGCCATCCAAGTTGTTGAAGTGATATTGGATGAGAAAGTGTAGTTTGTGAATTCATGTCTATTTACCCAGACGTGCGAGCTTTCTTACGGGAGTACTTACTTCTTATGGGAGCACTTACTTCTTGTGAGACCTCTTATCGTTGGTGAGACCAGAAGCGTTACAAGCTCAAAAAGCGTCGTGACGTCAAAAATGCGTTAGAGTTTGGGTCGAATTCATATAGATAGGACCCCGGATTGATTCATGCGTTGTGAGCATGCTTTGATCATGTGCGATCAGTTGTAAACCGGGTAAAAGTGTGCGGTAGCCAGCTGGTGGTTTAATGTTGGTAGTTCGAGATTAAAGTAGGTTTAACCAAACAAAATTAACGCGTGACTTTTACTGCCAGTTTTAGTGTTTTTATTGCAATCATCTTCTATTCTCCTTGGTTATTAATGTGGTCACGCTTTGCACAGAAAGCGAGAGCATTTTAACAAAAAGCCACGATGGCGAGAAGTCATCGTGGCTTGTTTTGTCTAATTTTTTACCGATATGTGTTGTGACTTTTAATAAGCCTCATGAGCGTCAGTTTCTACAATTAGTGGTGATCGTGATTCATCTTTTTCATGCCACTCATCACTTTCTTAATAGGTGCTTCGAAAGTTTGTGTTTCGCCATTCGCGAAAGTCAGTGTCATTTCGATCTGCTCACCTTCTTTTAGACCATTTTTAAGGTCGAATAACATAATGTGCAGGCTGCCAGGCTTAAGTACGGCTTCACCATTTGCAGGGATTGTGATCTGTTGAACCTGACGCATTTTCATCACGTCACCTTCAACGATAACATCATGAAGCTCTACCTTACCTGCAGCTGGTGTTGTCGCAGAAACGATAGCGCGATCTTTGTCACTATGGTTCATTAGGGTCGTAAATACAGCGCTGTTCACCGCTGTTGGCGGTGTCGCACGAGCGTACGCGTCATGTACCATGATGTCGCTTTTTGCGTGAGCAAGAGGAGTGAGCAATAAGCCTGCTAGAGCAAGTGCTTTTAACTTCATGTTGTTGTCCTTATTGTTTTATGTGTTGGTCTGGGACCTGACTTTACGTTTCGAACTCTATTGGTTGAGTTCTTTATTTTTGTACACGCTGTTTCTAGAGCTTCTAGAGCTTCTAGAGTTTCTTAGCACTCTAATGCGTCAATGTGTTGATCGCTTCAACAATTGGTGCAGGCGTCAACGTGTGCGGTACTTTAGTAATCAAGGTACCGTTGGGCTTTAAAAAGTAGAAATATGAGCTGTGGTCAAGTGTGTATCCTAGCTCTGAATCTTCAAGCTGTGTCTTTCTGAAAATAACACCGTATTTATGCGCCAGATTCGTGGTTACATCCAATGGACCACTCATACCTTCAATCATTGGGTTGAAGTACTGCGCGTATTTATATGATGCTTCCGCGGCATCGCGCTCTGGATCGAGAGAAACAAACATCGGGCGAATCTTGGCTTTCGATTCATCAGAGATTTGGTTGAGGGCTCCAGCTAGCATCGCTAGTGACGTTGGGCAAACGTCAGGACAGCGCGTGAAGCCAAAATAAACGATACGAATTCTGTCATCGGTTTCGTCAAAGAGTTTTATTGGTTGGTTGTCTTTTCCAAAAAGCGTTGTTTCGGAAAATTGTTGTTTTTCAGCGTGTTGCTCTTGAGCCTCTGTTTGATCATCGAGATAGCTTTTAACTCCAAAGCCAAGTACAAACGCTACAACCAATGCTAGCGACCAATTCTTACTCATCTTGTCATCCTTATTGCAGGTTTTACGGTTTCAACTCCATCGGTAAGCTTACCAAGCCAAGTCATGTGATCCATGGTACACACGGGTAAAATGACATTACCTTCATAGATGTTGTTACCAGTATTTTTTAATTGGAAACGTGCTGAGCCCATTTCCATCTCTAAACCCGTCAGCGATAGCATCAAGGTATCAGATGCCGCGCCTTCCCAAACCACTTTAATTCTTGTTGGGACTAGAGGTTGAGCTGTTTCGTGCTCAAGGGTCATAGCAACGCTGTCTTGCTCACACGATGTTGTTGAAAGCATGCAGTAGTCATCTAAGTTGACGTCAGGAGAGTGGCTCCCTACTACCGATTTAAATTGCTCGACTGCCTGTGGTCCATAAAAGCCAGCGACCAACGCAATACCAAGCGCAGCAACCTTTAATGCTGGGTGCATGTCATGTTCTCAATTGATTTTATAAGAACGGCGATGGTATCACACCACTCAATACGTGCTTGTATCAAGAGACAATTTTGTGCGTATGGTAGATATAAAAAAGCGAAGCCAGTAGCTTCGCTTGGATTCAATTTACTGACACGTCGCTATTTAAGGAAAGTACCCTACATGCGAAATGCCGCTCGATTGTTAGAGATTAGTCAGCATTGCGTTTAGCGAACTTTTCTAAGCCGAGAACTAATGCGATAGCAACCAACATCATGATCACAGCCAAAGTCACTTGAGAAGGCTGAGAGGTGACAGCTTCGAAGTTAAACGGCGATAAATTCTCTTGGATGAGAGGCACTTGCTCACCTTTAGAGTTGATTCGCCAGCTGATGGTCTCTTTCCAAGGCCAGATCTTAGGCAGAGTACCAATCATCAAACCGGTTAAGAACACAAGCGTGAAGTCGCGGAATGAACGCAATAGCCAAGACAGTAAATGTGAGAAAGTCAGCAGACCGATCACACAGCCCGCAAGGAATAGGGCAAGCACGTCAATTTGGAATTCCTTCACGGCGCCAAGTACGGGGCCGTACATACCAATTAACAGCAAAATGAAGCTGCCTGATATGCCAGGTAAGATCATCGCACAGATCGCGATCGCACCTGCAATTAGGATGTTGATGCTGGTTGGCTCCATTTGCAGTGGTTTAAGCACTGTAATGCTATAAGCAAAGGCAACACCAAGCAGTAAAAACACGAATCGAATGATATCGCGCTTTTCTACTTGTTTAAGAATATGGAAAACAGACACCAAAATCAGGCCAAAGAAGAACGACCACAGAGGTACTGGGTGAGTGATCAATAACCAAGAGATCAGTTTTGCGAATGTCGCAATGCTGGTAAATACGCCTGCGAATAAAGAAATCAAGAAAAAGCCATTAATGTGGTTGAGCGCAGCTTTGAAGCCTTCGCGTTTCCATAAACCAAGGACGCTAGGGTTAATTCTGCGAATGCTTTCTAATAGCTTATCGTAGATACCTGTGATGAATGCGATGGTACCGCCTGAAACGCCTGGGACAACGTCAGCTGCGCCCATGGCCATGCCTTTGAAAAAAGTACTTAAGTAGTTCATTGCTTCATAGAGTTGAGGGTGATTTTGTGCAGTATACAAACTTTGCTGTCAAAAAAGTATGAATATGCTATTCAGAAGGTGCTTTTCTTACTCTCTTAATTGTAAGGCAATACGTTGATGTGAATATCTGCCTAACATTTAAAATACAATCACTTAGTAATTTATCATTAATATTAGGGATGAAACTGGTCTCTTATCAATATTGCATCTTGATTGCATTGTGCAAATGCACTTTGCAATTCGCATGTGAAATTAACCGCTTTTATGCGATGCAGGGCTTATAAAATGCCCAATTAAAGTTGGCACGCTAACTGCATAGCATAAATTGACCCTTCTTAAGCCGAGGGTCACCTAGCCAACTGACGTTGTTAGTGAACCTACGATTTGTTCACAAATATATAGAGCCAATCGCGATTATTGCGATTGGCTATTTTTTTACCTGTCATTTGGTGTTCTCCTTTTTCTATTCCCGACCCGATACTTTTAGGCTCTGAATTTCAGATGAAAAAAAAAGCCAGCCACCATCGGTGACCAGCTTCTGTTTTTTCTCGAACCCGTTTAGTAACCCATCAACTGCAGCAAATTCTCTGCTGTGCTTATCGCTTCTTTACGATTAGCGATGTTGAGCTTCTGATAAAGGTTTCGAATGTGAGTCTTGATCGTTGTCCCTGCCACATCTAGCTCTTGAGCGATTTGCTCGTTACTGAACCCAGAGTAGATCAAGCCTAGTACTTGCCATTCACGTTGGGTGAGAGGGCTGGTGCGCACAAGTTCAGGAATGTTCGGGTGGTTAACCAAGTTTTCAACAAAGTCTTCATCAAAGTGAACGGAGCGGCTGCGCTGCGTGGTCGAGATATCCTTCATGATTTGCTGTGCTCGGTGACGTTCTAAATCACCCAAGCCGGGTTTGTTGCTCAACTTATCTAGAATATGCCCGATAGTGCCACCATCGACCAAGAAGTTACCGACCATGCCTGTTTGGTTGGTCATGTGTAGGGCTTCTTCAAGCAATACACGCGCGCTGTCTTCATCATTGATTTGTGTACGCAGCACCGCCTCAACAATCAAGTTACGGTTGGTGTCAGTGACCAAGTGTGAACACTGTGCTTCGCTCTTCAAGAATGCTAGCGCCTCTTCTGCTTCTTCATATTGCTCAAGGACGATGTGAGCACGCATGATGTTACGCCACTGAAGCTGACAGAAATGGTTGCTCGCACATTCCGGTCTTACCGCAACGCTTAACCAGTCGCGGATAGCATCTTTATCGCCTTTCACTTGCCAGAACAAGATCAGAGACAGTGAAGCGTTTGCCGTCCAATCAACGTGGTAGGTTGATTGGCGAAGTAAGTTTTGGATCTGGTCGATAAACTTCGATGCTTTGTCAATTTCACCGCGGCTCAGTGAGATACGAGCCAGCATTGAGTAACTATGAAGGTGTTTGCTTGGAGAGTGGTGACCAAGTATATCTAAGCCTTTGTAACAACACTCTTCTGCTTCATCTAAACGGTTCCAACACCAGAAGATCTGAGCTCGTACGCGTAGCAAGAATTCATGCAGAGGTACATATTGCAGTTGGTGCTCTTCAATCAATTTGAAGGCGCTGTCTTGCAATTCAAATGCAGCCTGAACGTAGCCTTGAGCTATCAAGATTTCACTCTGCTGAAGAATTGCCCACAGTGCTTGATGGTAAACTTGATACTGGCGAGCCAGCTTCTCAGTTTGCTGCATCATTGGTAGAGCACGGCTTAGGTTACCCATTACGTGATTCACTTCGCCAACAACCGAGGTTGCCACAATGCGGCTGCGGTAAACCGTGGTATTAAGCTGGCTTAGAGAAAGCTCTGCGAGTTCGAGCGCTTTTTCAGGCTCATTACTGTTGATAGCAACTTGTGCGCGTAGTGCGTTGTATTGGCCTTGCTGCTGAGTATCTAGCTCGATGTTTCGTGCTTGATACTGAGTTTCTGCCTCTTCTAACAAGGTACCCACTTGGTCATAACGGTGCTGGCTTTGCGCCAACCATGCGCGTAGCATCGACAGCTTTGGTTCGCTGTAGAGCTGCTCTGTGGTGAGTTGCTTGATTGCCATCTCGAGTGATGACAACTCACCTTGGTTGAACATCTGCCAACCGTGTTCGCTAAGGATTTGAACAATCAAATCAGGATCATTGGCGCGCTGTGCGTGACGCAGTGCTTGGTGCGGTGTCTTCTGTTCGATCCACGCTTTTGCCGCACTGTGATGCAACTCTGCTTCTTGTTGTGGAATGCGAGCTTGGCGCTCATGGGCAAGGAATTCACCAAACAGATTATGGAAGCGATACCAGTTCTTCTCTCCCTCAAGAGGGTAGATGAACAAGCCAAACCGGTTGAGAGATTCGAGCATTCCGAGCGCATCTTCGCGTTGAGTAAGCGCGCACACCAATTCATCATTAAAGTGGTCAAGTACAGAGCATTGCATCAAGAACTGGCGGGTTTCTTTGTCTAGCAAGTCGAAGACTTCTTCAACCAGATAATCCCACAAATGAGCATGGTTGAAGTGAGAGAACGACTCAGCAGACTGTGCCAGCGTGCGCTTTTGGTGCTGTGCTTGAAGGGCGATAAGTTGTAGCGCAGAAGGCCAACCTTCTACATAACTACAAATACTATCGGCGGTTGTGTCATCAATGCCATCGGCAACGCGTTGATTAAAGAAGCGTGTGGTCTCTTCGGTATCGAATGCCAAAGAGTCATTGCCTAATTCGATCATTAAGTCACGAACGCGAAGGTTTGCTGTGCCCAGTGGCGGTGTGCCGCGGCTGGTCACAACAAGCGTTAGGTTGTCGGGCATGTGCTTTAGGAAAAAGCGCATGGCTTCGTGGATGTCGTCGTTGTTAACCAGGTGATAGTCATCCAATACAAGGAAGCATTCCTGATGGAACTCATACATTTCGGCGAAAACTTCACTTAATAGAGAGTGTAACGATGAAAATTGTCTTTTTTCTGCCAGTTTTTGCGCATTAGGGCAGGCGTTTTGTGTCGCTTTATTGAGTGATTGAAGTAGGTAGTTGATAAAACGGAAGGCATCGTTGTCACTATCATCGATGCTATACCAACCCACGTTGGGTTTATCTACCAACCATTGAGCAGCCATGGTGGTCTTGCCGTATCCAGCAGGAGAGCGGAACAGTACGAGTTTATAGCAATCTGCATTCTGAAGCAGATCGAGAACCCTAGGACGCAGAATTGCATTGTGTAAGCGGCCGGGACGAGTCAGTTTCGAAGGGATCCACATGTCGAAGTTTTACACCTATTCCGTGGCTATGGTCAGGAATCTATCAAGCACGCATTGAGTGCAGTCCAATGACACTAGCCTAGTTACTTAAGTCTTTACTCATATTACGTGAAGTAAAACGACACCGACTATGATCCTTCGCAGAAACCTTGCAGTCCTGCATGTTTTTGAGTCTCTACGCCCTTAATTTGTGACTTGGGTCATACATTGTGGTGGTTCGATAATGTGACTTTGTTTCTAATTGCACTGTATTTAATGCAAAAGATGACACTCGGAAAATATTTTCGTGATCTGAAACTCAGATTTGATAATGACTGTAATTAGGTCAGATAAAAATCACATTAATCGAAGTTAAGTTATCGAACAGGAGCTTGTGATCTTAGTCACTCCAAGTTTTTGTTCGAAGTCAGAACATGAGATTTAGATCACTAACCTTGTGTTGGTACGCCCCCTACGCCCTTCCATCTACTCCTAGTTTGGCGCATGAGCGGGAGGATGTTTAGTTTCTGGTGACCATGCACGATATGTCACAGATGAATTAGAACTATTAAAAGCGAGATTTCGGAAATGAAAACAACTCAGCAAAAAACTTTCGATAAAGTGTCGTTCCAAGAAAACGTTAAGAAACATCTATCTGCAACCTACGCAACTACAATAGAAAATGCAGATAGCCGCGCATGGTACCTAGCTATGGGGCGCGCGCTAGCCGAACTGACAACATTTGACCTGTTAGAAACTGAAAATGACGAGAAAATCAAAAATGCGAAGAGCGTGAACTACCTTTCGCTAGAATTTTTGATTGGTCGTCTAACAGGTAACAACCTAATCAGTATGGGTCTGTACGAGCAGATCACGCATGCAATGGAAGAGTTAGGTCAAAACCTGACTGACCTTCTAGAAGAAGAACGTGACCCATCACTAGGTAATGGTGGTCTTGGTCGTCTAGCGGCTTGTTTCATGGATTCTTGTGCCGCTCAAGAATACCCAACGGTAGGCTACGGTCTTCACTACGAATACGGCCTATTCAAGCAATCTTTCCAGGACGGTCGTCAACAAGAAGCGCCAGACGCATGGCGTGGTGTTGAAGGTTACCCATGGGAAGTGGCTCGTCCTGAACTTGCGCAACACATTGGTTTTTACGGTCATGTTGAAGTTGAATACATTGACGGTAAAGAAGTGCGTACTTGGGTTCCGGGTATGGAAGTAAAAGCCATGCCTTGGGATCTGCCAATCGTAGGTTACGAGTCAAATACGGTTTACCCACTACGTCTTTGGGAATGTCAGGCTATCGCACCATTCTCACTAGCAAGCTTCAACAACGGCGACTACTTCGAAGCACAACATGCGTTAATCGATGCGGGTAACATTACTAAGGTTCTATACCCGAACGACAACCACGAAAAAGGTAAAACGCTTCGTCTAATGCAGCAGTACTTCCACTCTGCAGCGTCTGTTCGCGATATCCTACGTCGTCACGAGGCAGCAGGTTTTGCTCTAGCTGACCTACCTAAGCAAGAGACAATCCAGCTTAACGATACGCACCCAACAATCGCGATTCCTGAACTAATGCGCATCCTAATCGATGAGAAAGGTCTAGATTGGGATACGGCATGGGACATCAGTGCCAACACGTTCGCTTACACAAACCACACACTGCTTCCTGAAGCACTTGAGACTTGGCCCGAGTCGCTAATCCAGCGTCTACTTCCACGTCACATGGAAATCATTTTTGAAATCAACCACCGCTTCCTTCAAGAAGTTCGCAAGATGTGGCCTGGTGACGGTGAGAAGCAAGCGAAGCTTTCTATCATCCAAGAAGGTTTCCACCGCATGGTTCGCATGGCAAACCTATGTGTGATTGGCTCTTACAAAGTAAACGGTGTAGCAGCACTTCACTCTCAATTGGTTAAGAAAGACCTGTTCCCAGAGTTTAACGAAATCTTCCCAGGCAAACTGACTAACGTAACAAACGGTATCACGCCTCGTCGTTGGTTGAAGTTCTGTAACCCCGGTCTATCTAAGCTTATCACTGACAAGATTGGCACAGAGTGGCCAGCAAAACTTGAACAGCTAGAAGGTATTGCAAAGTACGCAACAGAAGCGAAATTCCAAAAAGAATTCATGGCGGTTAAGAAAGAAAACAAACAGCGCCTTGCTGATTGGGTTCAAGAGAACATGGGTATCGAGCTAGACACTAACGCTATCTTCGACGTGCAAATCAAGCGTCTGCACGAATACAAGCGTCAGCACCTAGACCTGCTACACATTCTATCTCTGTACCACCGTATCCTGAACGAACCTGGTTTTGAGTGTGAGCCACGCGTATGTTTCTTCGCAGCAAAAGCAGCACCGGGTTACCACCTAGCGAAAGAAATCATCTTCGCGGTCAACAAGATTGCAGAGAAGATCAACAACGATCCTCGCATTGGTAACAAGCTGAAAGTGGTATTCATCCCTGACTACCGTGTAAGTATGGCGGAAATCATCATTCCGGCAGCTGACGTTTCTCAACAAATCTCGCTAGCGGGTAAAGAAGCATCAGGTACTGGCAACATGAAGATGGCTCTAAACGGCGCTCTGACTATCGGTACGATGGATGGTGCGAACGTTGAGATTCGTGAAGAAGTGGGCGATGAAAACATTTACATCTTCGGCCTAGACGTTGATGGTGTAAAAGCATTGAAAGCTCAGGGTTACAACCCATACGACTACTACAACGCAGACCCACTATTGAGAGCGTCACTTGATCTGCTAACGGGTGAAGAGTTCACACCAGGTCAACCAGGTCTTCTACGTGCAACGTTCGATAGCTTGCTAGATGGCGGTGACCCATACCTATGTCTTGCTGACTTTGCTTCTTACGTGAAAGCGCATGAGGACATGGGCGTGCAATACAAAGACCAAGCGGGTTGGGCTAAGAAAGCGATTCTTAACACCGCATTAGTTGGTAAGTTCACATCGGATCGTTCTATCCGCGACTACGTGAACAACATTTGGAAACTTGAAGCGGTTTACCGTTAATAGTTTCAAACGTAGCCAAGGCAGTCTCTGCCTTGGCTCAATTAGCTTGTGAGCAAATAGATGGTTTTTACCGATAGCAATGCTCACAAACTGATTGTCACAAGCTAATTGATTAGTAACAGATTAAATAACAACCCTACAAAATTGAAAGCGTTAGAACGTTTTCGGAGAGAGCGATGAAAGAACAGACCGTATTAAAACAAGTCGCAGAAATGGCAAATATTGCCGACAGTTACGTTAGTGCGTGGGGCGATGAAGCGCAGGTATCAGATGAGACAATTACATCTCTACTGGCTTCATTGGGCTACGATACAAACAGCGATGATGCACTGCTTAAGTCAGCAGAAAGAAAACATAAAAAAGATGTACTAGACCCAGTTCTTGTCTTGCGTGATGGCGAGCCAGTAGAAGTGGCGCTGAATCTAGGTGTGAGCGCTCGTGAGAGTGAGTTCAGTTGGCGTTTAGAGACCGAGCAAGGAGAGGTACTTGAAGGCTATCTTCAATCTCAAGTCGTTCGTGATGAGCGTGCCGAGGGTGGCCCTTTAGTGTTTGCATTGCCAAATGATCTGGCATGGGGTTACCACAAGTTAATTGTGAGCCGTAAGCGCCGTAAAAAGCCTTACGAAATGACGCTAATTATTACACCTAAAGCGTGTTTTAAGCAGTCGCCAATCGAAGAAAGTAAAAAACTTTGGGGACCAAGTGTTCAGCTTTACACCCTAAGAACTCAGCATAACTGGGGTATTGGTGATTTCGGTGACCTGAAACAGTTGGTAGCTGATATCGCGTCTCGCGGCGGTGACTTCGTTGGTCTAAACCCAATTCACTCTCTGTTCCCTGCGAACCCTGAAGGAGCGAGCCCATACAGCCCGTCTTCACGTCGTTGGTTGAACATCCTATACATTGATGTGAGCTCTGTACCTGAGTTTGCATTGAGCGCTGAAGCACAACAAACGGTAGGCAGTGCAGAGTTCCAACAACGCCTTCAGAAAGCGCGTGATGCACACTGGGTGAACTACACCGAAGTGTCTGAGTTGAAGATGAGCATCTTACCTCTGCTATTTACAGAATTTAAAACTCGTCACCTCGACAAAAACAGCGATCGCGCACAAGCATTCTTAGCGTTTGTTGAAGAGGGCGGTGATAGCCTGATGCACCAAGCAGCATTTGATGCTCTGCATGGTGAACTGCATGCTGAAGGTTCTGGTATGTGGGGATGGCCGGTATTCCCTGAGAAATACCGTACATTCGATAGCCCAGCAACTCAGAAGTACATCAAAGACAACCTAGATAGAGTACATCTTTACATGTACCTACAATGGCTAGCTGACTGCCAAATCAACGATGCTCAGTCATTGGCTGAAGAAAAAGGCATGGCGGTTGGCCTGTACCGAGACCTAGCAGTAGGCGTTGCGGATTCTGGCAGTGAAACTTGGGCTGACGAAGGCAACCTAGTGATGGATGCAAGCATCGGTGCTCCACCAGATATTCTTGGTCCACTCGGTCAAAACTGGGGGCTTCCACCGCTAAACCCAGAAGTACTTCAAGCGACGGGCTACGATGCTTACATCAAGCTACTTCGTGCAAACATGAAGCACTGTGGTGCGTTGCGTATTGACCACGTATTAGGCCTACTTCGCCTGTGGTGGATTCCAAAAGGTGAAGATGCAACGAAAGGTGCGTACATCTACTACCCAGTTCAAGACATGCTGTCGATTCTTGCTCTTGAATCTCATCGTTACCAATGTAGCGTTATCGGTGAAGATTTAGGTACTGTGCCAGATGAGATTGTCGATATCTTGGCTGATGCGGGTGTTCACTCGTACAAGGTGTTCTTCTTCGAAACATCAGAAGAAGATGGTGGTTTCATCTCACCTGCTCATTACGCTGAACAGTCGATGGCGGCACTATGTACACACGACATGCCAACACTACGTGGCTTCTGGCACTGTGATGACCTGAAAATGGGTCAAGAGATTGGTCTGTACCCAGATCAAGAACAGCTGAATGGTTTGTTTGATGACCGTCTTGAGTGTAAGCAAGGTATCCTAGACTCTGTGGCATGGCATGGTTTCTTACCTGAAGGTGTTGGTCGCGATGCTAGCCAAGTACCAATGGACTCATACCTTGCTGAAGCACTGCAATTACACGTTGCTGCTGGCGGCTCAACATTGCTAAGTGTTCAATTGGAAGATTGGTTGGAAATGGACCAGCCAGTAAACATTCCTGGTACTGTAGATGAGTACCCGAACTGGCGTCGTAAACTATCGATGAACTTAGACGAAATCTTTGCTCATGACGGCGTGAATCGAATTGCTTCTAAGCTAACAGAAGTTCGAGAAAAAGCAGGTAAATGATGAGTTTGAGTGGCTTTGAAAATAGGTGGTTTTTTGCTTACGGCGTACGAAACTATAACCTTGGTCACTCAATAATGAATGCTCATCTGGTAGAATAAATTGTTGTTATATTGCCCGCACTAATAGCGGGCATTTTTGTATTATATTTTTTGGATGTTTGGTTAGGGAGAAACGTTTTGGAACTAAGTTCGATTTCAAAGCAAAAACAAATATATACCCAACTATCACAGGCTTGCTTCACTGACCCATTTGCGTTTTTAGGGCCGTACTTACCTTCAGAGCAAGGTGCATTACGTGTATGGATCCCAGGGGCAGATAAAGTCGAGTTGATTGTTGGAAAGGAACCTCGTATTGAGTTAGAGCGAGAGGATGAAAGTGGATTCATTCTTAAGCAAGAAAGAGACTTGCGTTTTACTCACTATAAGCTCGCAGTTGATTGGGCGGGAGTAGAGCAGATCATCGATGATCCTTACCAGTATCATGATCTGTACGCGAGCTACGAAGACCTTCACACACCGAAAGATATGTACCATCACATGGGGGCTCAGTTTGTTACGCTAGAGCGTGATGGTCAGACAATTTCTGGTACTCGCTTCTTGGTTTATGCACCGCATGCAACAGCGGCTAGCTTGGTAGGTAACTTCAACTCGTGGGACGGCCGTCGCCATCCAATGCAACGTTTGGACTACGGTATTTGGGGCTTATTCATTCCAGACTTGGAAGAGGGCGCTCAATATAAGTTCGAATTTAAAGGACCAAATGGTGAAGGCTTACCGCACAAGGCTGACCCATGGGGTTTCTACTCTGAGCAGTACCCTTCGTTCTCTTCTGTGACTTACGATCACGCTCGTTATGAGTGGCAAGATGCGAAATGGCAAAATCGCACAGTGACAGAGAAGCGTAAAGAAGCACTTTCGTTCTATGAATTACATGCTGGTTCTTGGAAGCGTAATGCTGAAGGTGATTTTCTAAACTACCGCGAGTTAGCAGCAGAGCTGATCCCGTACCTCACTGAGCTTGGTTACACTCACGTTGAGTTGATGCCAGTTTCAGAGCATCCGTTCTATGGTTCATGGGGCTACCAGCCTGTTGGTCTTTTCGCACCAACGAGCCGCTTTGGTTCTCCGGATGATTTCAAATACTTTGTCGACCAATGTCACCAAGCTGGTCTTGGTGTTGTACTTGACTGGGTTCCAGCACACTTCCCAAGTGATGACCACGGCTTAGCTAACTTTGATGGCACACCGTTGTTCCACGACCCAGATCCACGTCGTGGTTGGCATCAGGATTGGAACTCTTACATCTATGACTTAGGTCGCGAACACGTACGTCGTTTCTTAGTGGCAAATGCGCTGTACTGGTTCGAGCAATTCCATATTGATGGTATTCGTGTGGATGCCGTAGCTTCAATGCTGTACCTCGATTACTCGCGTAGCCACGATCAATGGATTCCGAATGTTGATGGCGGCAATGAGAACTACGACGCCATCGCGACATTGAAGTGGATGAACGAAGAGGTGTACAAACACTTCCCGAATGCGATGACCATTGCGGAAGAATCGACGGCTTTCCCTGGTGTTTCTGCACCGACCTTTATGGGTGGCTTAGGCTTCGGCTTTAAGTGGAACATGGGTTGGATGCACGATAGCTTGTCTTATATCCAAGAAGATCCAATTAACCGCAAATACCACCACGATACAATTACTTTCCCGCTAGTTTACGCGCACAGCGAAAATTACGTGTTGTCCCTGTCTCACGATGAAGTGGTATATGGTAAAGGTTCTATCCATAACAAGATGCCAGGTGATGAGTGGCAGCAAACGGCTAACCTACGCGCATACATGGGTTACATGTACGCACAGCCGGGTAAGAAGCTTAACTTTATGGGGGCTGAGTTTGGCCAGACAGCAGAGTGGAACCATGATGACCAACTGCAGTGGTTCTTATTAGACTACGAACGTCACCAAGGTGTCCAAAAGCTAACGAAAGATTTGAACCATCTTTACCGTAATGAAGCTGCGATGCATGATTTGGACTTCGACCCACGAGGTTTTGAATGGCGTCTACAGGATTCAGCGGAAGCGAGCATCCTAGCGCACGAGCGTATCAGCGAATCAGGTGAGCGTGTGCTAGTCTTATCGAACTTTACGCCAGTACCACATGAGCATTTCCGCCTAGGAGTTCCGGCACAAGGTAAGTACAGCCTATTACTCAATACTGATGATGTTAAATACAACGGCAGTGGTTTTGAAGTAAAAGAGGTGGCTGAAATCGAAGCGGTACAAAGCGAAGGGCTGGATACCTCGATTGAGCTTCGCCTACCGCCATTGTCGACTATTTTTTACAAGCTGAACCCGTAATGTAATCCGACATAATACGAGCTTAGATAGTACAAAAAAGGGAACCCTATAGTTCCCTTTTTCTATTTGAGAGCATCTCGTTTAGTGCTGCTTGAAGTTCGTCAGGTAGAGCATAGAGCGCCCTACTACGGTTTCAATAATTCTAATGGAGTTAGTTCCAAAGCTCTCGAGCATTTTACTTTTAAATGCGCCATCTGAGCTGATATTAAACTCTTCTGGACTTTTAACCTGAGATGCATGGAAGAACATCAATTTGATCACGTATCGGAACTGTTCATCATCGAGAGCGTTTTGCCAAGACTGAAGAAAGGCTTCTTCTGATGAGAAGTCTAGGCTCTCTATAACGATCGATAGCATGTGTTGGTGCAATACGGAGCGGATAGCACGAGTTGATGGGTAGTAACCCTGAAGCGTCGTTAAACTAATGCCAATTTCTTGAGCAATCCTTGCATAAGTTAGTGCTTCATGTCCTTCAGCTAGAAAAAGGCTTAGTACGATCTCATCGTAGTGCTTTTGATTTTCTAGTTTCTGTACTTGGGTAATTCGAGCCATTACATATCTCTATTTCGCGCAACATTCTGTAAAAGAAATATTAAGAGTTTCTAAATGGTAATTCAAACCCAACATGTGAGGAAACGGTCAGTTTATCGTCAAACTTCGATGGTTACGGTTTGTTCGGTTAAGTTTTATTCAAAATTGGATGATAAAATGACACACTGCCCTATTGAGCGGTGTGTCATTTTAACTGTTTGTTTAAATTGATACTAAAATGGATACCAAAACAACGCTGGTTCAAGAGTGCGTTTTGCTATAGCCAATATCACGATTAAACTGATGATCAATAAACAAATAAAATCGATACGTTTTAACGGTGCGTAGCTATACCAAGTGCGAGACTTATGTCTGCCAAAGCCACGTAGCGTCATAGCATTCGATATTTCATCTGCTCTATCTAGGCTTGAGAAAATCAATGGTCCTAACACTTTAGCAACATTTTTAATGCGTACAAGAAGTGGTGCTTTCTTGGAAAGTTCAACACCGCGACCTTGTTGGGCATGCATGATGTTGACGAAATCCTTCTTAACTTCTGGCAAATAACGTAGCGTTAAGCTGACCGCGTAGGCAATCTTGTAAGGAACACCGATGCGGTTGAGACTAGCAGCAAACTCAGTCGGGTGCGTTGTGAATACAAAGATCAGCGCAATCGGAAACATACTCATGTACTTAAGTGTTACGGTAACCAAGTAAAACAATGTCTCTTGGCTCAACGAGTAGTTACCCGGTAATGTAAATAATAAAGTTTCGCTGCCGATGAGCTCGGTACCTTGCTGTGGGGCTAGCAGATACATGAACAAAGCATTCAGGCTTAACACACTAGCCGTACCTAGCAACAGAGGCTTATAAACCCTAACCGGCACTCTGGTTAGCTTGAGTAGATAAAGCCCCGTCAGGATAAGTAACGCGATAAACCGTAGGTCGAATGTCGTTAATACAACAGTCACCCAAGCTAAGAAAAGAGCAAATTTAGTGATGCCGTTTAACGCATGCAGCGGTGATTTGGTATCAATGTAGTTGATGCCGAATTTTACTTTTGATGCATTCATAGCGAGCTTCTCTCGTAGTCGATGAAGTACTGCATAAATGCATTGGTGTCGTCGATTTTCATCATGGTCGCGAGTTCATAAATACTGGTGGTACAGAGGTTTGCCCTCTCTAGAAGCGATGGTTGGCTGAACACCTCAGTCATGTCTGCGTTAGCAATCAGCTTGCTGTCAGCAATGACGATTGAGCGTGTGGTGTACTCTAGAACAAGGTGCATGTCGTGTGAAATGATCACGACGGTGATACCTAACTCGCGGTTAAGCTTTTGGATAAACGCCAGCATTGAGGTGTAATTACGGTAATCTTGACCCGCAGTTGGTTCATCCAAGATCAGAAGTTCAGGTTCCAATACTAGGATAGAAGCAATCGTTACGCGTTTTTTCTGCCCGTAGCTCAGTGCCTCGATTGGCCAGTGGCGGAATTTACTCAAGCCACACAGCTCAAGAACATTCTCAACTTTCTCTTTGATTTCCTGCTTTGCAACCCCACGATTACGCAGACCGAATGCAACTTCATCAAAGATCATATGATGAGAGATCATATGATTTGGGTTCTGCATCACAACGCCGACTTTCTGGCTTCTTTCGAAGATAGAAAGCTCTGACAGGTCTTCACCGTTTAGGTACGAAGACCCAGAATCTGCGTCAATCACACCCATGATAATCTTGGTGATGGTCGATTTACCTGAGCCATTTTTGCCTAAGATTGAAACGAACTCACCTTTGCCGATCTTAAAGCTAACGTCTTCAAGAGCGTTCTTTTCACCATCGTAGGAGTAAGTCAGACCGTGGACCTCAAGCAAAGGTTGGTACTGTTTCTCGGTAACTGGAGTTGGGCGTTCAGCAAACCAAGTCTGAACTGCAGGACGGAACCTCTTGTAATCGAGAGCTTTGAGGTTTGATAGCTTATCTTCACTGGTCAAAGGTGCTTTCGCTGCTTTAAGAGCAGATAAATAAAGTGGTTCACGAATACCGTGTGTTTCAAGCAGTTCAGAAGCTAATATTTCATCGGGTGTCATGTCAGCAACAATTTCACCGCGCTCCATTAAGATCACTCGGTCGATATCGCGATGTAGAACATCCTCAAGGCGATGCTCGATGATTACGATGGTTTTTTTAGTTTCTTTATGAAGCTGGTTGATGATTTCGATAGTCGCTTTACCCGTTTTCGGGTCAAGGCTAGCCAAAGGTTCATCAAACAACAGGATGTCAACGTCATCAACTAAGATGCCCGCTAATGACACGCGTTGTTTCTGACCGCCGGATAAATCATGTGGCGAGCGATCAAGCATATCTGCTAAGTCGACCATTTTTGCTGTCGACTTAACCAGAGGGTACATATCAATGTTCGACACTAACTGATTTTCCAGCGCGAATGCGATGTCTTCGCCAATACTCAAACCGACAAATTGGCTATCAGTATCTTGTAATACTGTGCCGACTTGCTCGGTATAGTCGTGCATAGAAAAATCAGAGATGTTCTTGCCGTTGATCTCTAGAGACCCAGTCACCTCACCTTTGATAGCATGAGGAATCAGACCGTTAAGGCATTGACCTAGGGTAGATTTACCACTACCACTTGGTCCAATAATGACGATTTTCTCTCCTTTCTCTATCCTTAGATTGATATTTTTTAGCGTCGGTTTATCCAGCGACTCATATCTAAAAGAGAAGTTCGAAAATGCTATAGTCATTATCGCTTATGCCTCCGTCAGGTTACGGCTTTGTTTGTTGCGTTTGGCGACTGATTTAAGGATCAGCAAGCCAACAACAGTGATCAGAACAGTGTTACCTGCTGCAATGATAGACAGTTGAGTGAAGACTTTAGTAAACGGTTCTGCATAAAGGATGGTATCTAGGAATGCAGAGCAGCCGTAACCGACCACATTACCGGCAAGGGCAAGTACCACAAACAGCGCGAAGTCTTTCATAGGTAACTCACCTCGCTGAAGGCGGTTTTTGGTCAACATCGGGAATAAACCGATGATCATACCTACAATACCTGAGCCCAATACCCAAGTTAACCATACACCCCAGCCTGCGAATAGGTCTGTTACCCAGTGGCCAATGAAGCCTACTAAGAAACCTACAACCGGGCCGAACAAAACAGAAAACAGTGCTAACACCGCCATTGCTGGTTTTAATGTCGTATTAGCGAACACTGGTACACCAAACATAGGTAAACCACCAATGCCATACAGTGCTGCGCCAATGGCAATGACAACCACTGTTTTAGCCGAAAAGTTCATAGGTAACCTCAAATACTGAAAGATAAAAATAACAAAGAAAGTATATTCGCCATTATTAACAGGTATCTCATCGAGATCATTTTTTAGGCAAATATAAAAAATAAGGCGCGCATTATACAGTAGAACCCTTCTATAAGGGAAGGTAAGTGTCTAGATGTCTAAAATTCCATCCAGATACGTTTATATGATGTAAAAAACCGTGGTTTGTGGTTAATCAAGCAACAAAAAAGCCAGAGCAGATCTGGCTTTTTCATATATATTAACAGTGTGTTAAGTCTGTTCTTGACCAACCTATACCTAGCTTAGTGATCTAGATATAGGTAATTCTGCCAACTCTTCATGCGGATAAGTACTTTACGCATTATAGAGACGTGAGTGAAGCTATCTGAGTAAACCGCAACTTCTACTGCTGTACCCATAGGTAAGTGGAAGCCAGACAGATCATCAGTAATGCTTAATTTAACAAGCACACGGCCACTGGTACGCAATGCCTCAGTACCTAGTAGTTCACCTCTCGCTTGAAATTGGCTCTCACCGATGGCTGGAATCACTTCTTCGATTCGTCCTTTGAATACTCTGCCTGGTAATGCTCTGAACAGGAACTCTGCTTCGTAGCTTGGCTGCAAGCGCTGCAAAGAGTTTTGTCTAAAGGCTGCAGTGTAGAACTTGTCTTCTGTGTGGACAAAGGTCATCACCGGAGCGAGTGGAAGTGGTACCGCCATAACTCCCGGACGCAGCGCTAATTGTGTTACGTAACCATCTGTAGGTGCTCGAACGACAGTTTGCTCTAAGTTAAACTGAGCTTTACGCAATTCAGATAATAGACTTAACACCGCCGTGTTCTCACCACCGATCTCAGAATCTAAAGCAAATTTTGCTCTTTCCAAGGTTGCATCCGCCACTTTAACCGCAGCTTCTGATGCTTTGTAAGCTTGTCTACGAGTGTCCAATTGTTGTTCCGTAAAGGCGCCACTGTCGTAACCGCGCTTGTAACGAGAGAACTCACGCTGTGCTTTATCTCTTTCAGCAATGGCTTTGATTCTCGCAGCTTCTGCTTCAGCAACATCAGATTCCATTCCTAACGCACCTTGGCTCGCTTCTTTTACTTTTGCTTCTAATCTTGCGACCTCAGCCTCGAATGGAATAGGATCGATTTTAAAGAGGATATCACCCTTTTTAAGAGGTTTATTCGCCTTTACTGGTACTTCAATCACTTTACCTCTAACCCCTGAAACGATAGGAGTTGTTGAGTAAACTTGGTTACCAATCTGAGTGAAAGGGTGGTTATAGTTCATCAGTAAAATCAAAGTACCGATGATGATCACACCGCCAAGAACAGCAGTAGGGACAGTCCATTTATTGAGCGGAATGTTGAACACCTTAAAAATGGTGATACAAAGTGCCGCATAGGTCATTATCAGCAGTAAATCCATTACTTAACCTCCTGGACTTGAGCTTTATTTTGGTCGTTGTTTTGCTTGCTTTGCTCTGGCTTTGCTTTCTTGAGCTGTGATATTTCTTCCTGAAGAGTGCTCACTTGGTCGATTAAGGTATCAACGCGGTGGTGAATATCGTGCTGTTCTTCTTCGAGTTTGGCAAAGCCCCACCCACGATCTTTGCGCCATAACGTCGCCCAGATCCAAAGAAACGGCCAAATAGTGTGTAGAGTGAAAAGGCTAACCCAGCCAGAGACATGAATAGCATCTTGATGAGGATGATTGCGTCCTTTCGCAATTTCATAGGGAATATCGTGAATGACTATGATGCCGTAGAAGATGACTAATGCTACGAAAATCAGCAGACCGAGCGCAAAGTAGTCTAAAAACATAACAGATCCTTGTGATGTTAGATATTAGTTATAAATATAGTAGGCTATCATCCAAGTAATTGTTATCAATGTGATTTACCGAGTTATAAATAATGTGTTTTTGCTTCTAATGTGAGCGATGTCATTCTTGGAACTTATAAAATCACATCTCTAATGTATGGAGTTATTTCTGTTATCTTGTTTGTCATATTGACTCAAGAGTGATCGTTGAAATATGCGTGATGCACATAACTACAAGGATAGATACAAATGTATATAGGTGAAGTAGCAGCGATCGGTGCGGCTATCGTGTGGGCGTGTGCGACTTGGATTTATGGGCAGTTTGGGCATCGTTTCTCAGCAATGCAGCTCAATATCATCAAGGGTTTTGTTGCTTCAGTCATGATGCTGATTGTGATGCCGCTTATCCCAATGCCAGAGTTTGAATTGAGCGCTAATCACTTTTGGATATTGGCGATCTCAGGGATTATTGGAATCGCAATTGGTGACAGCGCTTACTTTGCTGCTTTGAAAAGAATCGGTGCCAACAAGACACTGTTGCTTGAGTCTTTAGCTCCGCCTCTTTCTGGCGTACTGACATTGATGTTCTTGGGTGCTGCGTTGACACTTCAAAGTTGGCTCGGTGTCGTCATCACCACGTTAGCGGTGACCTTTGTGGTGTTTCAGCCATCTAATTCGGTGAGTGAGGATTCCACTAACCAAGCGCAATGGATCGGCATTGGATACGGGCTAGTAGCAAGTGTGTGCCAAGCTTCTGGTGTGGTCATTTCTCACTACGCTTTGGTTAGCGGTGATATCCCACCATTGTTGGGGGCTTTGATTCGCCTGACAATCGGGGTATTTGCGGTGATGATGATTATTCCTTTTGTCGAGCGTAAACCTTATTCATCAATCAAAAGGGATTTATGGGATATGACTAAACTCGACAAGCTATGGTTACTCAGTGCCATTTTTGTTGGGACATTTCTCGCGCTTTGGTTACAACAAATTGCTTTAAAAAATGCCAATCCCGCGATAGCTCAAACATTGATAGCGACCAGTCCGGTCTTTATTCTGGTGATCTATGCGTTGAAGGGGGAAAAGGTCTCAAAGCAGAGTTTGATAGGTACGCTTGCCGCAGTAGGAGGAATATCTTTGTTCTTCTATCAATGATGTCTTTTCACTAATAGATAAAGCCGGAAGCAAGTTATTGTTTTGCTATTGGGTAGTGCTGATCTTGAGTAGTTCGGCACTACTTCAACTATCTCATTACTCGGTGCATACTTGGTTTCGACCGTTTGCTTTTGCACGATATAAGGCTTTGTCTGCTCGATAGAAGGTACGCTGTGTATTTTCTCCCTCACGATGCATCGTGATACCAATACTGACTGTTAAGCCACGCTCACCGAGTATTTCGTGCCAACCAAATTGGAAAATGCGCTCACGGTAATTCTCCGAGTGCATTTCTGCCTTTACCATGTCGGTATTCTCTAGAATGACTAGGAACTCTTCTCCACCGAACCTGACACAGGAAGCGCCTCGGAACTTGAAGTATGACCTTAACTCTTGAGAAACACTCACAATTGCTTTATCACCCACTAGGTGGCTCAGCTCATCATTGATCGACTTAAAGTGATCAATATCGACAACCATGAGTGCGAAAGAGGTGTCGTGTAACAGCATGTCCTTTAGCTTCACATCTAACCATCGGCGGTTATGCAAACCGGTTAATGGGTCGGTGAACACATCTTGTTGTAGCTGTGCCACTGCGTTTTTGTGCTGCTCGGTTGTCTCTTTTAGCTCTCGGTTTTCTTGTTCAGAGAGGATGAGTTTAAGTTGCAGCTCGAACCTCGATAGGCGACGAAGTTGGCTGGCTCCAAGTTCACTGATAGGGATCTTTTTCATTAGATCCGTCTCAATTCTGTAGCCTTTTTTCTCGTAGCTTAATGCTTCCTGAAAACGTCCTTGGTTCATGCACACGTCGCTTAGCGAATCATAAAATCGTTTAGCGAGTACTGGGGATGAGTATACCTTCATGCGCTTGTCTGTACTCGACAAGATCATGCTGGCGTATTCTTGCTTGCCGATTGCACTTAAACAATGAGCGAGCTCGAGACGCGTCATGGTTGCTAACCAACTTGCTTGCATGTTGTTCGCAGAGTATTGAATCTGAGACAGGCAACGTAGAGCTTCTTGATACTTCTTCTTTGCACGCAACACTTTTGCTTGGTATAGCAATATTTGAGCAGTCAGTAGTTTGTTGCTGACCAGAATGCTGAGCTCTTCACACTCATTGAGCAGGTCACTTGCTGCAGTAATCCTATTCAGTAGAACTAGGCTCGCCACCATATGAAGCTTGAACTTAAGACGAAGTGAGCGACTACTTATCGCATGGTCAATGCTGTTTATTTTCTGGTAATAGCGGAGAGCTCGGTTGTGGTCGCCATAAGCGTCACACAGGTTACCCATGCCTAGAATTGCCATTGCGTATTCATTGATATAGCCATGTTCAACCGCAATGGATGACGAGCTAACGAATTCATTAAGTGCTGAAGTGTATTCACCAACTTCTACCAAGCGATCACTTAGGCTGGTTTTGACGGTCAGAATATCTTCTATATCTGTTGGTAAATTTAATAGATTGAGCGCCAGTCTAAGCTCTTCGATACTGGTTTGGGTTTGTTGCAGTTCAGCGCGATATTCCGAACTAATAATATAGCAGTGCGCTTGCTCGGTTTTGGTTGTCGAAACATGCTGGCGAATATGATTCCAGAATATGATCGCTTCTTCACCTGAAACGGAAGAGGGATCGAGACCGGCATCGGTGATTTTACTTAGTAGCGTTTCCATCAAACTCTTACCTCGGCATCGTACTCTTCTAGTTGTTCAAGAGTGAATGGGAACGTCAAAATGTCATTGAGGCTGACGGTTGGTTTTGAACCTTTTAATCCTTTTCTGTGCCATGGATAAATATCAAGCATGGTGTTTAGAGTTTGGAAGATTTGCTCTGCGGCTTCACCTTTTTCAGAGAGCATGAGCGCAACACGCTCGGAACTGAGCCTTGAAATGAAGTCATCTTGATTACATAAGGTGTGAGCGATTTCGGTACAGACATCTAAATAGTCGGGATCGACGTGTTGGAACATAATGATGCTGTGATTTGAACGCTTAAGCTCTGTTTTGAACAGAACCAGCTGTTCCCACCAACAGGTTTCAGACACAACATAAGAGAGATGCTTTTCAGGGTCATACTCGTGTTGGCCACGAATACGGTTGATGAGTTTTTTCGCTCTCTGCTCGAGTTGACGTTTTGAACTGCGTGCTTTATCTAACCCCACGCGAGTGGTCTGCTCTCGAAGCATGCCGATAGAGTATTGACGATACTTCTTAAAGGCGATTAAAGCGGCTTTAAAATCTTGGTTTTCTTCTGCGACCAAAGATTGTTGATAACAGATTTGGCTGAGCAGCTCACCATTATCAAACTCGTTTGCTGACTCCTCCGCAAGCCAGAGTAACTCTGCGGCTTGCTCTGGTCTCTTTTTGAGTAACTCTAAGCGTGCGCGGCTGATATAAGAGTGGGCTTTCATCCACACTAGGTTGTGCTCAACCGCAAGTTCATGGGCTTTGGCTGTGGCACGCTCAGCGTCATCTAAGCGCTCAAGCCCAAGTAGTGCAAGGCCTCTAAAGTCCCATACCTCGGCATGCCAAGTGTTGTCTTTATGTCCTTTTAACGCTTCTTCCGCACCATCTAATACCGACAGCATTTCAACATAGTTGTTAAGCAAGTAGTAATCCCAAGCGAGAAGGATTCTTGCTTTGCCTTCAAGCCAACCAATACGGCTGTTGTTTGCCACTTTAACCGCGAGTTGGTGTGTTGAACGAGCCAGCTTATATTCGTGAGTCATTCTCCAGATGTTGCCCAGACCAATGAGGCATTCGATCTGTATTTCGACTTCATCTACTAGTGCTGATTGTTCTAACGCATTGATCCAGAACTGTTGTGCAGAGTAGTACTTGGCTTGTCCCCAATATTGGAGCGCATGTAAGTGAAGGATTTCAGGAAGAAAAAGGTCGGTGTCTAATCGGTTTTGGCGCTTATAGGCTTCTTTGACGTACTTTAAACCTTTTTGGTAATCCATCAGGCTCCAGCAACATCTTGCCATTAACATAAGCGATTGGATCGCTCCTTCTTCAAACAGAACTTGCTCAGATCTGACGAGGCATTGCTGAGCAATCTCAAGGATCATCAGCGGTTCAGAGTCGACACGAGTTTTGAGTTGTTCTAGTTCTGTTTCAAGAAGGTACTGATTTTTGTCCAAGGCTTAGATCCGTAATTATCGAACATATTGATAACACAATCATTATAAGAGTGTGATTTAGGATAAGCCACTAATTATCTTTCTTAGAGCACTAAAGGAACACGTATCTTTTCCAATTATGGATGTTACCTCATGTTATTACTTAAAAATCAATGAGTTCCCGAATCACTATCTAGAGGTACGTTTCTATAAAAGTAGTTGCTTCAGGGTCAATGGCTGTTCCGCTACACCTAAGCGTTGCGCTGCCGTAAGCCCTTGCTTATCTTGGTAGCACAGATTGTGCCAAGCTCTAAATATATCGAGTAATGGAAGAATGCCACCAGGACGAAGCTTACGTCTAGGTTCATTAATAAAGCTATCAAATAGCACCTGAAAACGCTCTTGATAAAACTTAGTTTGTTGAATTGAAGCAGTATTAAACCACTGTTTTGGCTCTGGATTATTACCCGTTAGGTAGCAAATACCTTTCTGCTTATCACCTTGATTAGCAATAGCCCAACGATCGCGCCACCAACTCATATGGACGATGTCGATCTTTTCAAAACGGTGATCGTCTTGCCAGCCGGAATCTTCCTCTACATACATAAGGTCAATATTTTGACTCTGTATACGCGGCAAACACACGCTTAGGGCGGCAGATCTTAGTAATGGATCTTGTGGCATATAGATCGCTACGTGCTTATTTTCATCGCACATGTCTAATACATGTAGGAAGTGAGCATAAGACGTATAAGGTGGCCGAATTAGCGCCCCTTTTGACGGGTAGCTAAATGCTGTTAGATTCCCCATCGGGTCCTCAACGTTGCCTCGCGCCAAAATAACTTGGTATTGTTGCTCAATACGCTCTTTTAGCTTGTCTGAGCGTTGTGGTAGGTCAAGGTTTGCCTCTGAAGAGTGCTCTTTGGAGACAAAGCGTGCCATATCATCATACGGGTTGTGGTCAACATTTCCTGAGGGCTCTTCATTTTGTGAGTAATTTACATGTTGGCAAAGGATGTACCCAGAATGTGCTTCACCTGTCGCGATCCAAACCACACCGTTGTTGCTTTGAGGTTGTAAACGCTGATAGTGAGAGGCGAACTGATAATCTTTGGCATGGTTAACCCATCGAGCGTCAATCATCGCGAGTTTGCGACGACAACGGCTAGCGATATGGTCAACATGATCATAGAAAGTTTTAGGATTGATCTCTAATTTTCTGCAGATTTCACGTACAGAATATCCCATGAACAATAAGCCCATGAGGTTCTCTTGGAACTGGAGTTTTTTATTGGAGCCAGACCACTTGTCAACGAAGGTTGATTGGCAGTCTTTGCATCGATAACGCTGCCTGTCGCCACTGTAGCCGAAGGCATGGTAAAGATGTTTGTGAGTATGAACCGATAAGCCGAAGTTATCGCACTCATCATTACGACAGGCAGGGAGCCCATCGCTGTGAAGTTGTCTCAGGCGATGAAGTTCGCTTAACACTTCACGATTGTTAAGTAAGGGGGGGAAAGCTCCACATTCACGACAAACCATCGCTGGACGCTTAGGGTTAGCGTGTTGCAAAACATAACATTTTGCATCGCTCAAGCCAAAGTTGTCACACGCCAATGTTTTACAAAAGTTGAGTTGCAAACCATCTGCATCTTTTGGCAGCTTATCGTTAGACACGATCTCCCCCTCGGGATTATTTGAGCAGCCAAGCGAACTTGGCTGCGGGGTATTGCTTTTCAAAGTATCGTTAATCAATGATTAGATGTTGATAGCTGTCTCTAGAGCAACTTTCATCATGTCGTTGAACGATTTTTGACGCTCTTCTGAGCTTAGTTTTTCACCACGGATGATGTGGTCAGAAACTGTTAGGATTGTTAGTGCTTTAGCGCCTAGGTCTGCAGCAACGCCGTAGATACCTGCCGCTTCCATGTCTACACCTAGGATGCCTAGTTTTTCCATCTTCTCGAAGATGTCTGCTTCAGGTGTGTAGAATAGGTCAGCAGAGAATACGTTACCAACTTTCGCTGGAACTTCTTGAGCGCGCGCTTGGTTAACAGCTTCTTCAAGAAGACCGAAATCAGCGATTGCTGCAAAGTCGTGGTCGTTAAAACGAATGCGGTTAACTTTAGAGTCTGTTGAAGCGCCCATACCGATAACAACGTCCATAAGTTTAACTTCGTCACGTACTGCACCACAGCTACCGACGCGAATTACGTTCTTTACACCGTACTCAGCGATTAGCTCGTGTGTGTAGATGCAAGCTGATGGGATACCCATACCGTGGCCCATCACAGAAACTTTCTTACCTTTGTAAGTGCCTGTGTAACCAAACATGTTGCGAACGTCACAAACTTGCTTAACGTCATCAAGGAATGTTTCAGCAATGTATTTTGCGCGAAGCGGGTCACCCGGCATCAGTACTGTTTCTGCGAAATCACCAGCTTGAGCGTTAATATGAGGCGTAGCCATGGTCGTTCTCCAAAGTTTAAATGGTAATTTTAGGAACAGAATTTAATCAATTACCGATTCTGTTGAATTGAATTTGTTTTATTGAGGCAATATTAGCGAGTTAAAACCAGCCTCCATGAGACGCTAGTCACAAAATGGATCTGCTATTATCGTTTTATTAATATTGATAACCAAACCTGTTGAAAGCGTAAAGGCAATCGATTTTGTATCAATAAATTAAAGGTCAGATAAAGTAAATATTTTAGACGAAAGCGCAATTGCACCTGATGTTTGAGGCAACAATACATTGTAGAGACGTTTGATCAGCGATAATCTAAACTTTGATAAAGGCGGCAAACCAAGGAATTGTATGTTGTATTGCCCTAACTCGACGCTTATGTACTCCATAAAAACATATATACGTAAGATCGCTTTGCTCGCACAGCGAACGACTAGGCTTACTGTAAAAGGGACTTTGATTGCTGCTGGGATTGTGTCGTCGTGGGCCTCTGCGGCAACTTTTGAGCTTCCTCCGAAAGAGAGCCGCATTGTTGGCCGGATACAACAGCATGAAGTTGCTGCAGGTGAAACGTTAGCCATCATTGCTAAGCAATACGATATCGGTTTTCTCTCTTTAATGGCCGCAAATAAAGGCGTTGATCCTTTTCTTCCCCCTGAAGGTTATGTGCTAAGTATCCCTAGCCGCCTCATTCTTCCTGATACCCCAAGAAAAGGGATAGTGATTAACTTGGCTGAGCTTAGGTTGTACTACTTTGAGCCAGAGAAAAACCAGGTGCACGTATTCCCTGTCGGTATTGGTAGGATTGGACGTGATACCCCAGAGATGATAACCAAGATAAGCCAAAAGAGACCAAACCCGACTTGGACGCCGCCTAAGTCAATCCGTGAAGAGTATCTAGAGAAAGGTATTGAGTTGCCGAAAGTTGTTCCTGCTGGACCAGAAAATCCTCTAGGTGAGTACGCGCTGCGACTTGCGTATGGAGCTGGGGATTACCTGATACACGGCACCAATAAGGATTTTGGGATTGGTCTGCGTGTGAGCTCTGGCTGTATTCGAATGGAACCTAAAGATATCGAGTGGCTTTTTGAGCAGGTGAGCCGCGGTGAGCAAGTGTCGATTATTAATGAGCCGATCAAGATCTCGTTAGAACCAGATCGAAGTGTGTTTGTTGAAGCGCATGAGCCATTAACTCGAAGTGACGGTTCTAAGAAATCACTTCAAATTCCTGTTGAACTTAAGTGGTGGCTTGAAGATGCAGATTTGCCTAATTCAAAAGCTAAAGCGGTTATCTTTGCGCAAAATGGTGTACCTGTTGAAATTGCTCCTCCGGTGATTGAGTTTTAACGCACTTCTTCTTATCTGAGGCAGTTTGCTCTAATAGATTCGCCAATTCTCCTTAAAAAACAAAAGCACCACATCTGTGAAGAGGTGGTGCTATCGATGTACTGCTTTTGCGACTTATTTAATCTACAGCTTAATCGCGTTTAAATATCAAACTATTTAGTGTAAGACTCAGCGATGTTGTCGATACGGTCATTAGCACGATCCGCTTCTTCTTTTGCTGCCATAGCGGCTTCAGAAGCTTCTTGAGCTTTCATTTCTGCTGCTGCTTTATCACTCTTAAGTGCTTCAACTTCATTTGTAAGCTGAGCGACTTGGTTAGTTAGTTGATCCATTTCTGACACTGCAGCTTCTTCTGGCTCTGAAGAACAACCAGCTAGAATGAAAACTGAGGCTGCAGCTGCGATTAACGTCTTATTCATAAGAACTCCTTGCTTATTTAACATCAAAAGATGCGCTATACATTTTTTATCATATAGTCGCTTCATTAATGATTGTAGCGACTAATTTTTTAAGCGCAAAAACAATAACTAAAGAAATTGCTAAATTTTTGAGGTAATTAGCTGAGCATCACGTCCAGTCTCACTTATGAGATGGGTTGTTTTGAAGAGCTTTGTCTCTGATTTAATGCAGGCATCCTTTTGTTGTCAACGCATACAATGCTCTAAACAACTTTGTTAGTAAGGATAAATTTACTGTGATCTCTATCCTTATAATGCATTTTCGCGGTATCATGTCGCGTTAAAATAAATTTATTCAATACCATCATGACTGGAGAGTCCTTTGCACTTTAAAGATTTAGGCTTAGATAACCGCTTACTGAAGAACTTAAAACATTACGACTTTAAGAAAGCGACAGAGATCCAATCGAAAGCGATCCCTGTTGCTATTGCCGGTAAGGATCTATTGGCTTCATCAAAAACGGGTTCAGGTAAAACATTGGCGTTTGTTTTGCCAATGATTCACAAAGCATTAAAAACCAAAGCGTTTTCTGCTCGTGATCCTCGTGGTGTAATCTTGGCTCCTACTCGTGAGTTGGCTAAGCAGGTATATGGCGAATTGCGTAGCATGCTGGGTGGTCTGTCTTACGAAGCGACTCTTATCCTAGGTGGCGAGAACTTTAATGATCAAGTTAAAGCACTGCGTAAATACCCTCGTTTTATTGTAGCGACTCCTGGCCGTTTAGCCGATCACCTAGAGCACCGTTCGTTGTTCCTAGATGGTGTTGAAACACTGATCCTTGATGAAGCAGACCGAATGCTTGATCTAGGCTTTGCGCCTGAACTGCGCCGTATTGCGAATGCTGCGAAGCACCGTCGCCGTCAAACTTTGATGTTCTCAGCTACGCTTGATCACGCAGAAGTGAACGATATTGCTAATGAGATGCTAGACGCACCTAAGCGTATTTCCGTGGGTGTATCGAATGAGCAGCACCTTGATATCACGCAGCAATTCTACCTGTGTGACCACTTGGATCATAAAGAAGCGATTCTAGACCGAGTTCTGGAAGAGGCTGAGTACCGCCAGGTTATGATCTTCACGGCAACTCGTGCTGATACTGATCGTCTAACCGACAAGCTTAACGAGAAGAAGCTAAAAGCGGTTGCACTGAGTGGTAACCTAAACCAAACGCAACGTAATGCCATCATGAGCCAGTTCGAGCGTGCGGTTTACAAGATTCTAGTAACAACAGATGTTGCGTCACGTGGTATTGATATTCCAAACGTGAGCCATGTTATCAACTTTGATATGCCTAAGCACACTGAAGAGTACGTTCACCGTGTTGGTCGTACCGGCCGTGCTGGTAATAAAGGTGATGCAATCTCTTTGGTTGGTCCAAAAGATTGGGACAGCTTCAAGCGCGTTGAGCTTTACCTGCAGCAAGATCTTAACTTTTCAGTTCTTGAAGGCCTTAAAGGTAAGTTCAAAGGCATCAAGCCTCGTAAGCCAGCCTTCAAGAAGGGTGGTCCGGCTAAGAAAGCGGGCAAACCTCAAGCGAAGAAGACAGCGAAGAAGCCAGTTAAACGCGATAAGAGTTTCCACCAAAATGTGGCTGTAGGTGATAGCGTGTTTATTCCTAAGAAGAAAGTGTCGCCAAAAGTGGACGACGAGTAATCACTAGCCAGTTTAAAAGCTTTATTGATAAAGTTTAGATAAATAAAAACCGCCTATACAGGCGGTTTTTTGTATCGATGTTTCTCTACTTTTTCTTAGTCTAATTAAAACTTCGCTCATGATCCGTTTCTAAGAGCTGGGTATAACAGTATTTGAGTACATTGACTTCCGTCGATAACATTGAGTTAGCGATAAAATGTTAATCGCGTTATGGGGCGAATAATGTCATCCCAGGCAAATTTTACTAGTCAAAGTTAAAGGTCGATAAATGCGTCATGAGAATATGCTCTGCGAGATATTTGTGTACTGCGGTCGTAGGATGAGTTACCCCCCAAAAGACGTAATGGTCTGAACCATAGGCCGCACACTCATTGGTAAGGTTATGCTGGTAGAGATAATCGGCCGCAGAGTGACGTTGGATGTCTAAACAGGGTTCAGTTGCGTTTTGGAAACCATGCTGCTGCGGGTTTTCGGTAATGCTATCAAACAGAGTATAAGCATCGAATAGAACGATATTGAGTCCTCTTTGTTTGTAATAGCTCACCTGTTCTTCGATAAAGAGATTAAACTCGATAATCTTACGTCTTACGAGCTCTGTTTCCGCCTCGCTCGTATACTTAAATTGTGGTGCCTTAGTTGCGTCTGGGAGTGTAAATAGTAAGATGTTTTGAGCGCCAGACCCTGTTAGCCGAATAAGAGCGCTACTAAAATCGGCTTTTACATCGACGACAGAGCGGTCGTAATTCATAAAGTCGTTGAGTCCAAACTCTAAAGTAAACAGTGAGTTTTCCGGTTTATAGTTTTTAGTTGCCTCCATGTATTTTAAGTATGACGTCACTTGATCATAAACGCCTTTGAGCACGCCATACTGATTTGTGCCTGCTGCTCCACCAACTGCCCAGTTGTAAAGAGGTATATTTTTCTCTTTTGCCAAGTATTCGGTCCAGACCAAGCCGTTTGAGAAGTGACCTAAGAACCACGAGTTGGCATTTGGAAACACCCACTGTGAGCCGTTGAATAAGTTCCCAGTGTCAGAAAGGCTATCTCCAAATGTGATGATTCGATTAATTTGATTCTCTTGGCGTTCTTCGTCATTAGTCCATATTGAATGGTTGTAGGAGAAGCGACTGTCTGCTGCAAAATACGTGATATCTGCGGCATCATGCTGAAGGTCTAGGGTTTCATCACAACGTTGTTTAATTTCTGATTGCGGAGTTTCACTGAAGAACATGTTTTTGTAAGAGGAGGGTGACCACCAATATCCCTCAATGGTGTAATAATTGCCCTCTTTGTCTCTTGCCCATTTCCAATCCGTCGCGACTGAGTCATTTGATATGTCGGATCGGTACCAGCACCTTACGTATGTTTGTGTATCAAGCATCTGTTCTTGTATTACTTCATCGGGCATTGATGTCTCTGCCTGAGCTGATGCAATTTGGGGCATCGTCAGTGCAAATACCAAGATCATTTTCTTCATTTTCGAGTACTCATTTACCAAGGGTTGTGTGTTTAATTACTTGATTGTTAATAATTAGAATCAATATCAATTAAAAATGTATCGAACATTATTCGCTGTTACGTCAATTACTCATATAAAGCACGTGTAATAAGTGTTACATGGATCCAACTTTCAACGAGTTTACGTTTATTCACTTTTCTTTGGGCGCAAGCTCTTACCCGCATTTTTAGTGTTTTACTATTAGTATTTATGTTAATTAATGCTTATTAATCAGTTGCTTATTTTATATTTGGTTTGTTGTGACTTTCGTCGTTCAATGTTAATTCCTATTGTTTATTTCCTGTTCAACTTCACAAATCTCGAGCCGCTCTTTTTATTTTTATAAAATTATCACCTACGTTTTTGATACTCATCAGAGGTCTAACTTGTTTAAGGAGAGAGCATTGAAAAAGATATTAATTTGGACAATCGCCTGCCTATCGAGTATGGGGGTCTATGCAGGAACGAGCGCATCGGCGTTAGAAGTCAGTGGATACACTGAAACCAAATATCCCATTGTGTTAGTGCATGGCTTATTTGGGTTCGATACTTTAGCTGGTGTGGATTACTTCTACGGAGTGCCTGAATCCTTAACCAAAGATGGCGCGAGCGTATATGTTGCGCAGGTATCAGCGACGAATAGCTCAGAAGTTAGGGGAGAGCAGTTACTGGCTCAAGTCGAAACACTTCTAGCAGCAACAGGAGCAAATAAGGTCAACATTGTCGGGCATAGTCATGGTGGCCCCACAGCGCGGTATGTGGCCTCAGTGAGGCCAGACCTTGTCGCATCGGTAACGAGTATTGGTGGCGTTCATAAAGGTTCAAAAGTGGCGGATTTAGTCCGTGGAACGGTACCTGAGGGGTCAGTTTCAGAAGGGATAGCAGTTAAGTTGGCTGGTGGTTTGACGACACTCATCAATCTACTTTCCGGTGGTTCTGATCTGGAACAAGATGGCTTGGCATCATTAGAAGCGCTGACCACAGAAGGCTCTCTTGCTTTCAACCAGTTTTATCCTGAAGGGGTTCCAACCTCTGCGTGCGGTGATGGTGAGTGGCAAGCCAGCAACGGTGTTTATTACTACTCATGGACAGGGTCTTCCACTTTTACCAACCTTCTGGACCCAACCGATGCGGCGATGACAGTGCTAGGTTTAGCGTTCAACGAGCCAAATGATGGGCTTGTTGGAGCCTGTAGTGCTCACCTAGGTAAAGTGATTGGCGATGATTACAAAATGAACCATCTGGATGAGATCAACGGTTTGCTGGGCATCCATCATTTGTTTGAGACTGATCCGGTGACGTTGTATCGCCAGCACGCTAACCGATTGAAGTTGGCAGGCTTGTAGACTGTTTTGAAGATTCATTAACACCATAAGGAAAATATGATGATTAAGGCCGCCATTTTTTCGATAACCACGATAGCCCTGATGAGTGTAGCGGCGGTCTTTTTGTTATTTCCAGTGGAAGAGGGCTTAAACCCAAGTGGTGACAAACAAAGTATCTCCTCGTTGAAAGTGAGCTCTCAACAAGATACTGATATTGATAGTGCATCGGCCAAAGACACTATGGACTACTTTGTCTCTGGACAAACAGAGCTAACCCTTGAAGATATTCGTAGCAACGTTGCACAACATCATGCTCATTCACAGGGTGCGATTGTCGACGAGGTCTTGTTTACCAAATATCTTAATTACAAGTCGGCATTGACGTCATTGGACGTTCAGTTCGACCCCTCCTCGATCTCTGTCGATGATCTACAACGCTTAAACCTAGCCTTACTCGATCTTCAGGCTCAGTTTTTTAGCCCGAGCGAGATAAGTATTTTATTTACTCACGATAACCAAATGAGGGAAATTGCTCTAGAAAAGCTTCGATTGAAGCAAGAAGGGTTGAATGAGTTGGAGTACCAACAACGGTTAGACTCTTTAATCTCTGAGCAAGCCGATTATGTTCAAACGAGTCACAAGAATCAGGTTTTGCTTCAACAATTATCCAACTCTGAAGGGCTTGACCAGCAAGAGAAATACTTGAAGCGAAATGAGCTGGTGGGTGATGAAGCAGCGCAAAGGCTTGAAATACTTGACCAGCAAAGAGCGGATTTTGAAGGTGCTTTGGAGATTTACTTAGCAGAACGAAAAGATATCCTAGACGACACAGTGCTATCACAAGCCGAACGACAAAAGACAATCGCGAAGCTCAGAGTTGCCCATTTTCCTTCAAAGCA
This sequence comes from Vibrio sp. HI00D65, assembly GCF_001635455.1. Classification (GTDB taxonomy): domain Bacteria; phylum Pseudomonadota; class Gammaproteobacteria; order Enterobacterales; family Vibrionaceae; genus Vibrio. The sequence continues at coordinate 130,785 of NZ_LWEH01000608.1, read as the reverse complement.
GATCAGAAGAGTCGAAGCGATAGAACGAATTTGGGATGCAGAGCTTGAGTAACGAAGTTTGTTCAACGAAAGAGTTTATTAGTGAAAAGCCAGTCACGAGTGACTGGCTTTTTGTTATTAGGTGGGGTGCTTTGACTATAAGATCGAATATTCAATCTTAAACTTTACACCTTGAAGTAACCCAACTGTTGCTTCTGTTGCTCTGCAAGATTAGACAACTCATGGCTGGCAGCAGCAGCTTGGGTAATGCCGGTTACGTTCTGGCTTACTAAGCTGTAGATGTTTGAGATATTGCGGTTGATGTCTGACGTCACTTGGCTTTGCTCTTCGGCTGCAGAGGCTACTTGAGTGTTAATCTCCGTCATGTCCGTTACCGAGTTAGCGATACCAGAAAGGGCGATACTCACTTCATTAGCAAGCGCTTGGTTTTGTTCTAGCATAGCCAGCGAGTTGCTCATACTTTCATTGGCGTTGCCAGATTGAATTTGCAAACCTTCGATAATGGTTTGGATCTCTTTGGTTGAGTCTTGAGTACGTGCCGCTAGCATTCGAACTTCATCGGCAACCACCGCGAAACCACGACCGCTTTCTCCCGCACGCGCCGCTTCAATGGCCGCGTTAAGCGCAAGTAGATTAGTTTGTTCAGAGATGCTTTGAATCACTTCAATTACTTTACCAATCTGTTCTGAGTGTTCTTTCAGTGTGCCGACAACATTCGCTGCTTCGCTAAGTTGAATCGCCATTTGCTCATTGGCTTTGTTGCTTTCGTTGAACAGACTCATGCTGTGCGTTGCCATCTCATCAGCTTGCTTAGACGACGAATCTGCTTGAACGGCATTTTCGTTAACGTGAGAAGCAGTGCTCTCCAGTTGATTCACTGCAGAAGCAACTTGCTCAACTTCTTGCTTCTCTTGATCTGAGTTCACGCTTGATTGCGTCATTACTGCTGCTAGCTCTGTGGAAGCTGAAGCGACTTCAATACTGATGCGAGAAAGTGAACTTACGGTGTCACGCAGTTGGTCTACCGATTGGTTAACGTCTTTTGCTAGGCGAGAGATTTCGTTATCGCCGTACTCTTCTGCTTTAACTAACAAGTTACCTTTGGCTACTTCACGCATGGTTGCTTGAATATTGCTTATTGGTTTAACAATGATGCTTGCGAGTATCCAGCTGATGCCTAGTGCGACTGAAAGGATAATTAACAGTGCTACTGTTGCCGAATCCAGTGTATTGGTGTGTTGCTGACCATTGATGTCTACTTCTTGTGTCGCAAGTAAGTTGAGTTTTTTAGATAGGGTACTGATGGCTTGTACCATCTCGTTGCCTGCATGACGGTATTGGTCAATGGCCAATTGGTAGCGTACATCGAAGTCAGAAGACAGAGCTGAATTACCATGTTTTGCCTTTAATAAAGGAAGCATTGTTGTACGAGAAAAGTCGACATAGTGATTCATCGCCTTACTCATCGCTGCTACTTCGCCTTGCATCCCCGGCACAGTATTTAAGGAGTTCAACAGACGAGTGTTCAGGTCACGCTTCTCATCAAGAGTTTGAACCAAGGTTTTCACATCATCTGCATTGAACAAGCTGTAGATCGCTTTGATGCGCATACCGTAGCTGTTGTCGACGATTTCGCTGAGTTCCTCTTTATGTAGGATCAGTCGGTCTGTTGCGATAGATACCTTTTTAAAGGCATTTTCTAGTTTGTCACCACCGATAATAACCCCCGCCAAAAGCAAAACGACGGAAAAGAGAACAGGTATTAGTATTTGTATTTTTATAGATAAGCCACTGAGAAGTTGGCGCATGTAATGTCCCTCTTTGAATAAATGAGCAGAAGCAATTGTTATTATTGTTATTAGTGGGTAATTCTAACTTCTGAGAATGACAATTCAATCAGTAATGGATTTGATTTATATATTGATGGTTATTTGATAGGTTTTGATTATTAATTGTTCCGACTGAGCTTATTTACCTTTGTAAAAATAAGGACAATAAGGGGGGGAGTTGCCCATGTCCTATGTAAATATGAGCCGAGATGGTTAATTACGCGTGTTGTTTTCATTTGGTAGGCATTAATACTTAGTGCTTATAGAACAAGCAAATGTATTACTTTGAAGGCATCTAAATAAGCATAGAACAAGAAAATAAGTTGCAGTTGTCATATAGGCTTCAATTTAGTGAAACACAACTGTCACATTCGGATTCTAAAGTGGGCACCGTTCAAGCAAACACAACATTACGGCAATAACGCCACGAAAGGAAATTTGTGATGAAAAAGACAGTTATCGGTGCAATCGCACTTCTAGGCGCTCTAACAGTGAATACAGCTTCAGCTAACGAAACTATCTCTGTAGTTGGCTCTAACAGTGCTTCTCCACTGGTTGAAGTTTTTGCAGAAACCTTCATGAATAAAGGTGAACCAGTGTTCATCGAGATTCAAGCTCCAGGTTCTTCTGCAGGTATCAAAGCAGCAAAAAATGGAAGTGCTGACCTAGGTATCTCTTCTCGTGAACTGAAAGCAGAAGAAAAAACAGCTGACCTGAAAGAGCTAGTTATCGCTCGTGACGGTATCGCAGTTGTTGTAAACCCAAATAATGAAGTATCTGCTCTTACTTCTGAGCAAATCACTTCAATCTACAAAGGCGATATCACTAACTGGAAAGATGTGGGTGGCGCAGACAAGCCAATCGTAGCAATCACTCGTGATACTGCATCTGGTACACGTGGTGCATTCGAGGACATCATGAAGCTTAAGAAGAAAATTGGTGATAAGAAAGTATCGGCTATCTCTCAGCGTGCACAAGTTGCGAACGGCAACGGCGCACTTAAAGTTTCTGTAGCAAGCAACCCATACGCAATCGGCTTTATCTCTTTGGGTACGGTTGACGAATCTGTACATCCTCTAACTATCGATGGTGCAGCTGCGACAGTGGCTAATGTTAAGAGCGGTTCTTATAAAGTTGCTCGTCCTTTCCTAGTGCTATACAAGTCTGGCGCTCCTACAGCTGAAACTCAAAAGTTTTTGGACTGGATGGTTTCAGACGAAGCTCAAGCTATCGCTGGTAAGAAAGGTTACATCACAGTTAACTAATCTTAACTGGCTCACTCTTAATTATTGCTCAGCCTGACTTTAGGCTGAGCCTTTTCTTTCAACTTTGGCTATTTAGAGCTCTTTTTGAGCCACAAAGTTTGAGATTTTATATATGACCATCGCACATAGTGAAAAGCTTATGAATACTGAAGCAACTCAAATCAATAAGCCGAGTCTGCGTACAAAAAAGCGCGTTGACTGGAAAGAAAGAATCTTTCACGGCTTGTTCTTGTCGAGTGCTGTAATCGGCATCGTATCACTAGCCGTTATCGCTTACTTTATCGTTGCAGAGAGTATCCCTGCATTCCAAGAGGCTGGTGTTTCTGGCATCGTTTTGGGTGTTGACTGGTTACCTCCAGCTCTATTCGGTGTTGCAACCATGATTGTTGCATCGATTGTGTCAACACTAGGCGCTGTAGTTGTTGGTGTACCAGTAGGTGTATTAACCGCTATTTTTATTGCCGAGATTGCTCCTAAGCGTCTTGCAGATATTATTCGTCCAGCAGTTGAACTTCTAGCGGGTATCCCGTCGGTAGTATACGGCTTCTTTGGTCTGGTAATTATCGTTCCAATGATTCAGAACATTTTCTCTGTACCAGCGGGTAACACCATCCTGGCAGGTATCATCGTTCTGGGTATTATGATTCTTCCTACCGTTATTACGGTTTCTGAAACTTCGATTCGTGCAGTGCCACGCACTTATAAAGAAGGTTCACTTGCACTGGGTGCTTCTAAAATCTACACGATTTTTAAGCTGCTCGTTCCGGCCGCTCGTTCTGGCATTATGACTGGTGTGATTCTAGGTATCGGTCGTGCACTTGGTGAAACCATGGCAATCATCATGGTGATGGGTAACGCTCCAGCAATGCCAGAAGGTATTTTGGACTCGGCTCGTACACTAACAGCGAACATTGCGATTGAGATGTCTTACGCAAGTGGCGTTCACGCAAATGCACTCTACGCAACCGGTGTTGTACTTCTAGTGTTCATCATGATGTTAAATGGTGCTCTACTTTATCTTAACCGTGAAAAATCGAAGTAAGCGGGGATGAGTAATATGGATCTCGTAAAACTAAAACAAGCCCGTCAAACTAAAGATAACATCCTAAAAGGTTTTATCTGGGCGGCAGCAGCAGTCACTGTTGGTTTCTTATTCTGGATTATTTGGTACATCCTATCGAACGGTCTGCAATACGTAGATTGGAACTTCATCACTGACGATTACACTCGTACTGGTGAAGAACGTGGCATTTTTCCAATGATCATCGCCACGATCTATATGGTAATTGCATCGATTGCCGTTGCAGCACCACTGGGCATCATGACGGCAATCTACCTAACTGAATATGCGAAAGTTGGTAGCCGACTGGTTAAAGCGATTCGATTCTGTACTGAGTCTCTTGCGGGTATTCCGTCGATTATCTTCGGTCTATTCGGTATGACCTTCTTTGTATCGATTCTTGGTCTTGGTTTCTCGATTCTGTCGGGCGCACTAACGCTAAGTATCCTGATTCTTCCCGTAATCATTCGTACTACAGAAGAAGCATTGATGGCAGTACCACAAACTTACCGTGAAGGCTCATACGGCCTTGGCGCTTCAAAAATCTACACTATCTGGCGTTTGATTTTACCGAGCGCAATGCCAGGTATCTTAACTTCGGTCATTCTTAGTATTGGTCGTGTCATTGGTGAATCAGCACCTGTGTTCTTAACAGCAGGTATGGTGGCACGAGTTCCTGAGTCGGTATTCGATTCTGGCCGTACACTAACGGTTCACTTATATAAGCTGACAACAGAGCTATTTACTATCGATGAGTGGAACCAAGCCTACGGTACGGCGACAGTCCTAATCGTATTGGTTCTCTTTATCAACATGGTTACAAAACTGATTGCGAGACGCTTCAACACGGCAACTTACTAAGCTCACTAGCTACTGGCTCAACAATAAAGAGAGCCCCGTGATAAAGAAAGCATCAAGTTAGACACGAATTTAAGAATTTAGAGATTACGAACATGAACAAATTTGATATTGAGAACCTAGATCTGTTTTACGGCGACAACCAAGCGCTTAAATCTATCAACCTGCCAATTCCAACTCGTCAGGTGACTGCTCTTATTGGCCCGTCTGGCTGTGGTAAATCAACACTATTGCGTTGTTTGAACCGAATGAATGACCTAATTGAAGGCGTTACTATCAAAGGTAAGTTGGATATGGATGGCACGGACATCTACGGCAATATCGATGTAGCTGACCTACGTATCCGTGTAGGCATGGTATTCCAAAAGCCAAACCCGTTCCCAATGAGCATCTACGAGAACGTGGCATACGGCCTGCGTGCTCAAGGTATCAAAGATAAAAAGCACATCGATGAAGTAGTTGAGCGCTCTCTACGCAGTGCAGCACTGTGGGATGAAGTAAAAGACCGTCTTAAAGCGCACGCATTTGGTTTGTCGGGTGGTCAGCAACAGCGTCTATGCATCGCACGTACCATTGCAATGGAACCAGATGTAATCCTGATGGATGAACCAACATCGGCTCTAGACCCAATCGCGACACACAAGATTGAAGAATTGATGGAAGATCTGAAGAAAGACTTCACTATCGTTATCGTAACGCACTCAATGCAGCAAGCGCGTCGTATCTCAGACCGCACTGCTTTCTTCCTAATGGGAGAGCTTGTAGAGCATAACGAAACCAGCGTTATCTTCAGTGAGCCAAAAGATGATCGCACTAAAGGTTACGTAAACGGTGACTTTGGTTAATCGACGATTTACGTGTGGTATTTAAGCGATTAGATACTTTTACACACTAACTGAAACGCAGGTTAGATAATCGAATAGAACGACAGAATTATCACTATAACTATAAGCGATGGAAGTTTTGCCCCACTTTAGGTGGGGCTTTTTTATGTGTCTAAAAAGACCCAATGTCGATGTGATTTTGGGCAGAGAATCCCATTTTTGTCGTCCTTCTCATGCTTGTGATAATGTTAAGGGTGAAACTGCGACCCGCTTAACATCTCATTTTTAGTTACATTGATTGCATATCAAGGCTTCTGTATTTTTGCTTTATTCTTAATCGCCAATGGAAGGAAGCTGTGCCTGTTAAAGCCTTTGCAAAACAAATATCTGCGACACGCGACCATCGTCTGTTGGCTGAGTCTCTTTTTGACTATCTGGTTAACGTGTTAGCCCCCAAGGGGATAGGAATATTTGCTGAGCCGACGTCAGAGAGCGACGCATTACCGCTATTCTCTCACGGCGAACTTTCTCCATTGGCTAACTATCCTGCTACATTTTGGCCTTGGATTGCCCAGTTTGATACCGCGGACGGGGTTTTGCCTATGGCTATCAACAGCTGCAAGTGGGAACACATGAAGGTACGTGGTGGCGAGTCATTCATCATGATGCTCGACAATGCGCCTGCCTCAAGAACTTATTTAATTGTTCAAAATTGTTGTACAGAGCAGATAAACCAGACTTTTGATCAAGACCTTGATGTACTTCAGTTGGCTGCAGCCCGTTGGCAGTGCATTCGAGCAGAGAAGAACGCTGCGCTAGAAATCAAACATAGAGACACACGTGAAGCTCAATACTTAGATGAGATAAAGCTACGTGAACTGTTTGTTGAGAACATGAAGTTGGTTCATCAGGTCGCGCTTGAGCTTTCCAATCCCGAATCATTAGATGCTTTGTATAAAGCCTCGGTTGAGGCTATTCGAGATAGACTAGGGTTTGATCGAGCGATCTTTATGTTGCTTGATATGAAAAAGCGGTGTTTCAGTGGGACTTATGGCACCGACGAAGCGGGTAAAACCAACAGTGAACACCACACTCAATACGATTTGCACCAACTTCAAGCGGAATACATTGAAGCGTTATCTGACAACCATACTAATCTAGTCATCATCGACAATGTGCCTCTGTATACAGAAGGTAAGGTGGTCGGGCAGGGGTGGAATGGCATGCTTATCTTGCGTGAAGGGGACAAACCTGTTGGCTGGATCGCCATGGATAACTACATTCATCGTTCACCGATTACTAACTATCAAAAGCAGATGCTTGAGTCTTTTGGCTCCTTGCTCTCTCAGATCTATATTCGCAAGCGCCAAGAGCAGAACATACGTATGTTGCACTCGAGTATGGTTGAGCTATCTCGATGCGATAGCGTCAGTGAAGTCTGTAAGTCCGCTGTTAGTTTTGCGATTCAACACCTAGGTATCGATCGACTGGCTGTTTTCCTAACAGACAAAAAATGCAGTTACATGCAGGGTACTTGGGGCACTGACATTAAAGGTAATATTGTCGATGAGTCTTATTATCGCTCTGAGCTAGTGGAACGTGACATTGTCGCTGCAGCACGTGTTTGTCCGAATCAAGTCGCGTTCGAAGAGTCGGGCCCGATTTACCACGATTTCAATATTGTTGGCGTTGGTTGGACGGCCATGACTATGCTCACCACAAACACGGGTGAGCCTATTGCGTTTATCGCTGCCGATAACTTGTTGACTCGCAGCCCTTTAACCTCACAGCTTAGTGAGGTCATACGTATCTTTGCTTCAAGCCTTGCTGAGGTGCTGCAAAGAACCATGGCTCAAGAAGAGCTGAAAAAACTCAATGAAACACTGGAGCAAGAAGTCAGTAAGCGCACTCAAGAGCTTGAGTTGGCGAATGAGCAATTAGACATCATCTCTAAATTAGATCCTCTTACACGCCTTGGAAACCGTCGTATGTTGTCGCAGGTTTTAGAAGAATTGAATTGCAACGATCAAGGTGCGTTTGCCTTGCAGAGCGAAATTACATTTGGGTTGATTCTTATCGACCTTGATCACTTTGGTTTGTATAACAGTGTCTATGGTCATACTGAAGGGGATGCAGCGTTGAGGACGGTAGGTGAGATACTGAATGCTAATGTTCACAATGACAAAGAAACCTTCTGTCGGATTGGCGGAGAAGAGTTTATGTTGTTGATGATTGGTACGAATCACTCAGAGACAAAGCAACGTGCAGAGTCGATTAGGAAATGCATTGAAGAGGCAAAAATCCTCCATTGTGAAAGTAGCACTAGCCCTTATTTAACCGCATCCGTTGGTTATGCCTCGATAACTTCTGACAAACGCCAATTTGATTTTGATTTGCTATATAGCAAGGCAGATAAAGCCTTATATCAAGCTAAAGGCTCAGGACGAAACCGAATTGTTTCTGCATTAAAACGTAAAAAAGTCACATCCTCTCTTTCTTAAAATAAAGGCCGTTAATCTTCATATGATCAACAGCCTTTGTGCTTTACTGTTCTTGACGAGCATTGTCGGCTAAAGCTTTTCTAGCGAGCTGTTATGCTTATTATTCGCTACTCTTCTGGGCTTCTTCACAGTTTTGATTGCCAGCTCAGAACTCCATGTTTGGGCTGATGAACCGGCTTCACCGTAAAGGCTTTGGTTTAGCTTAGTAAGTTCGGTTTCAACGGTTTCTAACGTCTCATCACTTAGGTCTGTATTTTCAGCTTTCCATTGCTCAAATAAGGTTCTGGTCATCACACCATTGTGCGCCTTTAGAGCGGTGACTAGCGCCTCTTCGGTGTTGGGAGATCTTTGTTCTGGGCGCTTCGGTTGTGTGATTTTTCCACGGCGTGACCAGAAGTAGAAAGCCATTGCTGAGCTGATTAGCCACAAAGCAGCGAATAGGGCGGTGAGATAAGGCCAGAAACCAGGATTATCGACATTAATCACCGTTGGCGCTGTTTGTTGGAGCGGCGCGCTAGCAACTGGAGGTGTGCTTGATACAACACGATCACTTGCTGTTACTGCTAGCTCTAAGCCCAGAGCTTTACTGGTTTGTTCTGATTGAGCATCAGTATTAAACCAAGCTTGGGAAACGTCAGGAAGCGAGATGTTTCCTGCTTCTTTTGGGATTAGTACCTGTTTGTACACTACAACTGCGTCGCCGGACTTTGTGGTACCAAATTGCGGCTTTTCTTCATAAACACGAACCGATTTAGGGTAGGTGATATTCAGTTTCGGTAGTTGGGGTTGCGTTAAGTTACTCGCCGTCATGGTAATAGTACGAGTTAAAGAATCACCCGCTTCCATTTCGATGGCTTGTTTGTCGCCTGCTAATTCATTGGTACTGGTTAATTCGTTACCTTGGCTATCCGACCACTGCTGAATCAGTTTGAAGTTCGATGTTGGTAACCACTCACCCTTGTAGCCTTTTGGCACATCCTTTACGGTGACATCTAAGGTTTCAACGGGCGTATCGAGTTGGAACAGTCGAGTTGCACCGGAGTTGTTGGTTGAGTAGACGACTGCTCCTGTTAGCTTCGGTCCGTTCAGCTTAAATTGACCTGCTTTTTGTGACGAGATTCGGAATAACTGTTGAACTACTGTCACCTCCTTTCCTTTGAGAACGTCTTGAAACTGCTTCGATTCCCCAATAGGTTCTACGTCTAAGCCAGAAGAGCTTGGTGGCGCTATTTTTGGCTCTTGTAGCCTTCTTGGGTCTGCTTTAATGATCAGTTTTACATCAAGCTCTGCAGTTTCTTGTGGGTATAGTGAGCTCTTACTTAGGTTAAGTTGAAACTCAGCCATATCATGTTGCGTTGGCGCTGACTTATTAACGGCCACATTGATGGTAATAGACTTGGTTTGGGCTCCTTTAATATCAAAGCTCGGGATCTGTATCTGGCCTAAGCGCAGTGGAGCAAGGGTGATGTTCCATTCACTAGATACCGAACGGCTACCATTAATGATTCGCATCGATGAACCAAAGCTTGGTGTACCGACATAGAAGTCTTGCTGAAGTGCGGTGAGATCCAGAGCATCAGAAGAGACCTTCTCGTCGGTGGTCACTCTAAGTAAGAATACTTCATCTTTGGTGACACTGTTCTGCGAAACACTCGCTACGGCATTCGCCGCCAATGCTGAAAATGATGAGAAAGCGCCCAACAGCAGCGTTAGGGCTATGGATAAAAATGGCTTATTTAGTAATCGCATGGTTACCACTTTTTGTTCTGGTTGTTAGGGGCACTTTTTTGTTGTGCTTGTAAAATCATTTGTGCTTTAAGCAGTTGGCTTGGGTCTCGGACGCTCTCTACTTGCTCAAGCTTTCGAATATCCGGGTCATTTGATAGCGGCTTCTCTGAGGCTTGTGCTAAAGCTTGTTGAACATCTTTATCACCTTTCTTGTTTGAAGCTTGCTGTGCACTTGCACTTTGAGGTTGCGACTTATTCTGCTCTTTTTCTGCAGATTGGTTTGCTGTACTTGGCTGCTTAGATTGCTCGCCCTCTTGGTCGCCTGCGTTTGCACTCGATTGGTCTTTGGCTTGCTCTTGGTTTGTATTTTGAGATTGGCTATCAGCTTTGCTCTGCGAATTTTCAGCGTCCGCAGAGTTTTGCTGTTGATCCTGCGAGCCCTGTGAAGAATCATTTTGCTGACCTTGCTGACCTTGCTGACCTTGCTGACCTTGCTGACCTTGCTGACCTTGCTGACCTTGCTGACCTTGCTGACCTTGCTGACCTTGCTGACCTTGCTGACCTTGCTGATTCTGCTGGTCTTGGTTTTTTTGGTCTTTGGATTCAGAATTACCCTGCTGCTGCTGCTGCTGCTGCTGCTGTTGCTTCTGGGCTTGCTTGACGACTTCTAGGTTCTTCTTCGCATACTCATGATCTGGGTTGTTTTGGAGAATACGTTGATACTCTTCAATCGCTAGATCGTACTTGCCTTGTTGTGCTTGAGCATTCGCAAGGTTGTAACGAGCACTTTCGTCAGTCAAACCTTGTAGTGTTTGCTCCGCCGCTTCGAAGTCACCCGCTTTGTATTGTGAGATGCCTTTCCACTCTTGCTGTTTGAATTGTTCCGCAGCTAGCTGGAAATCTTCATCTTGGTAAAACTGATAACCTACTTGGTCGTCGGTTTTCCATGGGCTTGCAAGCGCAGTATTCGGTTGGCTAAAAGATAGAACTACAGCCAAGCCGCACCAAATAACGCCTTTTCTGAAAAGCCCAAGTGCAGGTAGCAATAGGAATGGCAGTAGCCAAAAGCCATTGTTGACTCTGGTGTTGAGTGAGTTATTGGTTTTGGTTACTTCTGTCGTAGTTGCAATGAGGTCGAGATAGTTTGCGATGTGTTCGACATCTGAATTATCAAACTGAACTTCAGTAAAGGTGCCACCATAGCGGCTTGTAAGATCGCGCATGTTCTTTAAGTTGGTTTTTGCTATTACCGTCTGTCCAGAGTTGGTTCGCATCATCGATCCAGTTGACAGCGAGATTGGTGCGCCACTTTCACTGCCCACCGCCAAGATAGATAGCGTCCAATTGCTACCAGATAGTAGCGAGTCGATCTCTTTCTTCTCTTGGTCATCGATGTCATCGGCAATGAGTACCAAATCACCTTGGTAGATCTTCGCGCGAGTCATCATTTCAATGGCAAGCTTAACTGCTGCGGGGGCGTTACTACCTTGGAAAGGCATGATATCTGGAGATAAGTTCGGTACTTGGCTCTTAATCGTATTGATGTCTGACGTAAGCGGGCTAATGGTATAAGCATCGCCAGCGTAAGCCACCATTCCGGTCAAGCCCTCTTTCCACAATGAGAGCAGATCGAGCGCTTTATATCGTACTTGTGTCAAACGGTTTGGTTTTATGTCGGTAGCGTAGAGCGACATCGACATATCCATCATCACAACTCGAGCCTGCGTTTTTTCAAAGCTAGGCTGCTCATTGTTTTGAAAGCTTGGTCCGGCTAGCGCAATAACACCAACCAACCACCAAATACCAAAGTAAGTGCTCTGTTTTTTAGAGGGCTTGCTTGATTCTGGAGCCAAATATCGCGCGATATGAGACGCCAGTAACCCTTGTTTTGATTGTCTCTTGCTGAGCCACCAAATAGCGGGCAGGGCAGCAAGTGCCAACAACCAATATGGGTAGATAAAAGTAAAGTTAGACATTGTTTCTCCTAATGGCTAACAGCATAAATGCGAAGAACATGGCAGCCGCCAAAGGCCATACAAACCACTCTTGTTGTGGTCGCCATATCTTGGTGGCATTTGTTACGGGTTCTAACTGGTTAATGGTGTCGTAAATCGTTGCCAGCTCTTTGCTGTCACGCGCTCGGAAGTATTGACCGCCAGTGCGTTTGGCAATTTCCATTAGCGTGCGTTCATCTAGATCTTGAGCGGTGTTTACTTTACGGCTCATGAAGAACTCTTTAACCACCATTTCACCTGCGCCAACACCGATGGTGTAGATAGTTGCGTTGTACTTCTTGGCAATATCTGCAGCCTCTAATGGGTCTAATACCCCAGCGGTATTACTGCCGTCGCTGAGTAGTACCATCACACGTTGAGGTGCATCACTATCAACAAAGGTCTTGGTCGCCAGTCCAATGCCGTCACCAATCGCGGTTTGATTACCGATCAGTCTTAGGACTGCTTGATTGAGTTGCTGTGACAGAGTGTCTCTATCCAAAGTCAAAGGTGTTTGTAGGTAGGCATGATCGGCAAAGAGCACCAAACCAACTCGGTCGCCTTTACGACGTTCAATGAAGTCACTCAACACATGTTTCACTGCTGATAAGCGGTCGATGTACTCGCCATTGAATTGCATGTCCTTTTGGCTCATCGAATAAGAGAGGTCAACTACCAACATTAAATCGCGGTGCTTCGGCTGAAACTCAACTGGTTCGCCATACCAAACTGGACGAGCGCTCGCCGTGACTAGCAGTAGCCAAATAAGCACTGACAACGCTTTTGGTAAGCGAATACTCGGTGTCTTGGTATTGCTGTCCTCTGGCAAAAATGGAAGCTTAAGAGCGCTGCTTGATTCTGCTTTAGGTGAGAATATGTAAATGAGAAACGGCAGTGGTGCGAGGAAAAACATCCACCACCAAACGAACTCGATATTTAACCAGTTAGCGCTTAGAAAGTTAGTCATGACTACCTCGCTTTGGGGGCAGGGCTTTACGAAGCCACGTTTCGCAGTCGTCAACCAATTGCTGTTGGCTTTGACGCTGTTCGTCATTCATCGAAGTTGTATCTTGATAGAGTGACTGTTGCCACTGAGCTTGTTTCTCTACAAACAACGGCTTTTTCAGTTGCGTATCTAAGAACTTCAACCAATCATCGCCTGCTAGGCCAGCCACTTTTTCACGTGGGAAGTAGCTTAATGCTGCTTGGCGAAGAATACGTTGCGCTTCGCTCGGAGATAAACGATCTGAAGACTGACTATTTGTGAAGTAAGACAGCGCTTCTTGCTTTGGCTGTTGGTTGTTTTTTCTTCGCTTAGCAATATAAAACACGAAGGCAATCAGGATGATGAATGTGATAATCACTGCACACCAACCCCACGCCAGAGGCCACCATGTTGGCGCATCTGGTGTAATCACAGGGCTTAAATCTAAGGGCTGCTTCATGACTGAGCTCCTGATATCTGACTCATCAATGGCTGTGCACTCGACAACGAGCTATAGGGTATCGCAAGAGATAAACTCAACTCTTGTAGCTGCTGCTTTTTTAGGGAGAACGCGTGGTTGAGCTTTTGCTTCTCTTTGTTGGAGGAGAAGTTAAACCACTGCGTTTTACTGCCATCGGTGACTTGTTTTGAGCCTTTATAGGCTGTTTGACCTTGCTCAAGCGGGTCATAAAAATGTACCAGGCGTACTCTGTTGTGTCGGCGTATTTGACTAACAAGTGAGTAATCACTTTCTTGGTAACGTACAAAGTCACTGAGGAGGATAATATCGCTTCCTTTTGGGCAAAGTTGATGAAGAGACTTCAATCCATGCTCTAAGGTAGTATCGCAACGATTATCGTCATTGGTTAGCGCTGAATTATTGATTTCTATGACTTTTTGCAAAATACGCAAAGGAGCATGGTTACTGCCACTCGGTTTGATTTCTATGATCTCTTTACCGGTATCGATGACTGCACCAATTCGGTCTTTTTGAGCGACGGTTAACCAACACAACTGACTAGCAAAGTGCGCAAGTTGAACCGATTTCAGCAATAAGGTTGAGCCGAAAATCATGCTGCTTGATAAATCTAAGTACAAGATGACAGGCTGCTCTCTCTCTTCAGAGAACAACTTAGTATGCGCTTTGCCTGTTCTTGCGGTTACTCTCCAGTCAATGCTGCGTATGTCATCACCCGCTTGATATTGACGAACTTCTGAGAAATTCATCCCACGACCTTTGCGGTTACTTTCGTGTTGACCATTAAGCTGTGACCAGAGGCTTTTCGCTGGAGGCAACCATCGAACAGACTGTGCTTTGTATTGCAGTAGTTCGTCCAAGTTCAGCATCACGCCGTCACTGTGGTTCGGTAATAAATTATTCATGCGCGTGTCCTTATGCGCTACCAACCAACGAAATTAGGTGTGCAATCACTTGGTTTGCTGTGACACCTTCAGCTTGTGCGTGGTAGCTACGAAGCAGGCGGTGACGCAAGACAGGAAATGCCATCGTTTGAACATCTTGTGGTGTGACATAGTCGCGACCCGCAAGCCATGCATGTGCACGAGCGCAGCGGTCTAGAGCGATAGTCGCACGTGGACTCACCCCCATATCTAACCATTGAGCCAATTGGTCGCTGTACTGCTTAGGTTGGCGAGTCGCCATAACTAGTCTGATGATGTACTGCTCAATGGTATCTGCCATGTGGATATTGAGCACTTCTTGGCGCGCTTCAAAGATAGTCTGCTGAGAGATCTCTTGTGGCTGTACTGACTCGTTACCTTGAGCTTCACCACGGTTGAGTCGCAGGATCTCAAGCTCGCTTTCCATGTCTGGATATTCAACTTCAAGGTGCAGTAGGAAACGGTCTAACTGAGCTTCTGGCAATGGGTATGTACCTTCTTGCTCAATCGGGTTTTGTGTCGCCATTACCAAAAACAGGTCTGGCAGGGCGTAGGTTTTTCGGCCAGCAGTGACTTGCTTTTCAGCCATTGCTTCTAGCATCGCCGCTTGCACTTTTGCAGGAGCACGGTTGATCTCATCCGCTAGGATAAGTGAGTTAAAGATCGGCCCAGATTGGAACGTAAATTCCCCTGTCTCTGGTCGGAATATATCGGTGCCCGTTAAGTCGGCAGGCAGTAAGTCTGGGGTAAATTGAATGCGGTGGAAATCTCCTTCAACACAATCAGCCAGTGATTTGACTGCACGGGTCTTCGCTAAACCCGGAGGACCTTCAACCAGAATATGACCATCAGCAAGAAGTGCGATCATCAGTTGTTTGACGAGCTCTTGCTGACCAATGATTTGAGACTCTAAATAGTTTTGAAGGACTTCGAAATTCGTTTTGTGCATTTTGGACTCTCTGGGTAGCCATTTGATTTTTTATTGTGAGTATTGGTCACTTCTTGAAGGCAAAAAGTTCCGGTACATCCACGCAATTTATCTTTTCAAATTTGGAGTGAATTATAAGCGCTTAGCGAGAAACGCGTTTGATAGGTTGTTTTACCATATCAATTGATGTTTATACACCAAAGTACTTACTTAGGTAGTTGTGTATGTGTGTGGAAGTTTTAATTGCGTAGATGGTTGATGAAGGTCGAATGAAGGCATTCTTGGTGTGTCGATACTGTGCGATTTTTGATGATTTTGCTTATTACATTGTTTTGCAAATTTTAGAGATATAATTCTTTAGATTTATGGGGGGTGGTCGATACATAACTTAGATTGTGCATTCCAACCTAAGAGTGCACGAAAAAGCCCTATTTTGGGGATACAAATTAAGAGTGATTCTTTTTAAAGGTCCAAATATGTTTAAAACTAACTCCCTGAGTATTAAGCAAAAGGTAGTACTAGGTATTACTTTTGCGGTTCTTGCCTCTACGGTTATTGTTGGCGCGATGGCACAGCAACAAGCACGAGATGTACTGAGTCATCGACTGGTCGGTATTGAACTTCCTGGAATGCTAGAGCGAATCAATGGCGAGATTGACCGTGAAGTTTCTCAGCTATTGCTGGCCGCTGAGCAAATCGCTTCAAACGAATTCATTTCCGATGCAATCGAGTCTACAGAGCGCGATCCAGCGTTAGAGAGTAAGTTGGTCAAACAACTGAATAATGTGCGTAACCAATACAACTTAAACGATGCTTCAGTAGCGAACCGTCAAACGGCGTATTACTGGAACCAAAATGGCTTCCTACGCCAGCTTAACCAACAACAAGATGGTTGGTTCTTCGGCTTTACTCAATCTGGGCAGCCAACCATGGTAAGCATGTTCCAAGAAGCGAACGGTGAAGTGAAGATGTTCGCTAACTACCAACAGCCTTCTGGTTTGGCGATGTCTGGTCTCTCAAAGTCGATGGATGACATGGTGAGCTTGCTTAATGGCTTCAAAATTGAGAATACTGGTTTTGTATTCTTAACTGATAGCCAAGGTGATGTGCAGATTCACCGTGAGCGTTCTCGCAGTGATTCTTCTCTTCAACAACTTTACGGTCCTCAAGCAAGCCAACTTTTGAAAAAATCAGGCTTTAACCTGATCACAACGGAAAGCCAAGGCCAAGAACTGTTTGTCGCAAGTTTGTATGTGTCTTCAATGGATTGGTTTGTTATTGGCGTGGTACCAACAGGTGAAGTGTTTGCTGAGCTCGATGAGACAGCACAAAAGATGCTTATCATGACTGCGGTTGTAGCATTCGCATTTATCCTCATGGGCGTAGTGCTAGCAAACAGCATTACTCAGCCAATTAAACTACTGGCTAAGCGTTTCAGTGACCTTGGTGAAGGTGACGGTGACCTTGCACAGCGTATCGAAGTGAAAGGCAATGATGAAATCGCCCAGCTTTCAAAAGGCTTCAACGGCTTCATTGAGAAGATTCACGAGTCGATGAAAGAAGTATGCTCTACAAGCCAAGCGCTTCAAGTGGCGGCAGAGAGTGTTTCTAACAAAGCACACATCACCCATGACAACAGCCAAGAGCAACGTGACCAGACCCTTCAAGTGGTGGCTGCAATCAACCAGATGGGCATGACCATCAGCGAGATTGCATCGAACGCGGCAACCGCTGCTGAAACGGCAACACAGGCTTCAGGCAATACAGAAGTTGGCCGTTCTGTAGTGAATAAAGCAAAAGATGCGATTAGCCGTTTGGCACAAGACATCGAAAGTACAGGTCAAGTAGTTGAGCAGCTTGCTTCAACAACGCAAGACATTGGCTCTATTCTGGGTGTTATCCGTGATATTTCAGAGCAAACCAACTTACTTGCATTGAACGCTGCGATTGAAGCTGCGCGTGCCGGTGAGCAAGGTCGTGGTTTTGCGGTTGTAGCGGATGAAGTTCGTAACTTAGCAAGTCGAACTGCGGATTCAACGGAAGAGATTCAGAAGATGATCAACCAACTGCAAAGCGATGCAAAAGATGCGGTAACGGCGATGAGTGCGGGCAAAGTGATCACGCTTGAAGGTGTATCAGCATCAGATGAAGCGGTCGATGTATTGGGCGGTATTTCTGACCGTATTGTTGATATCTCTGACCGTAACACGCAAGTCGCAACAGCAACTGAAGAGCAATCAACGGTGGTTCACACCATTAACCAGAACATCGAAGAGATCAACGCGATTAACGAAGTTACAACAGGCACAGCTGAGCAACTTGCTGAAGCGAGCCAAGAGCTTCGTGACTTGTCTTCTCGCCTAGATAAGATGGTCGGTTCATTTAAGCTTTAACCCTTTCAAGCGATAACATGGCTTAGAAAGTGATATAGACGAAGAGCTGGATTCATTTCATCGTGAATCCGGCTCTTTTTATTGGTGGGCTTATTTGCTTCTAACTGCATTTAGCTTGATCTGGTTTCGGGCTTTGCTTTTAATCAACCTAGCATCATAGAGCGGAAATGAGTAAAATCTGATTAGGTTTAATATTTAGGTAAGTATGTATCATGAGCGATTTTGAAAAAGAACTAGAGCAGATGACTCAAGAGATGGGCGATGAGCCTGAGGTAAAACTGCCATCACTTGAAGAGCAAAAAGCGATCGTTGCTGAATTTAAGCGACTAGAAGCGGAAGGCAAACTGACACCTGAAGTATTAGAAGCGCACTTTGGTCAGTTCAACAAAAAGAATGATACGCCAATCCACTAAGCTTGAAACAGACCTATTTTAGGTGAAACTGTTAAGTGATTGGTTGGGCTAAGGCTCAAACAGAACAAATAAAGGTCTAGCACTCGCTAGGCCTTTTTTATTGCTTACTGGTTTTTGTTGTTTAGTGATATAGGTTGAATCTAAAGAAAAATCCCGCTTACAGCGTAAGAGGGATTTAAATTGGGCAAGCAATATCCTAAAGGCTTAGCGCTTATTCGGTGCCGTACTCTTTGTACAGACGACGACATGCTTTGCCATCGCTGTGGAAAAGGTGACAACGGTGGGCTGGGATACCGATAGCAAGCTTGTCGCCAGGCTCTAAAGTTAGTGTGTCTGGTTGACGGTAGATAACGTCTGCATCAGCACTTTCAAGGTTTAGGTAAACCTGAGTTTCGTTACCTAGTTTCTCAACGATCATTACGTCGCCTTCGATCGTTGCGTCGCCTTGGTCAGCAGACATCAAGTGCTCAGGACGAACACCCAGAGACATACGGTCACCCACGTTAACGGTTGTGCCATCAACAGGGATCCAGAAAGTCGTGCCGTTTGAAAGTTGAACCAGTACGCGCTCTGCTTCAGCTTGCTCGATATGAACTGACATAAAGTTCATCTTAGGTGAGCCAATGAAGCCTGCAACAAAACGGTTTTGAGGGTAGTGGTAAAGGTCCAGTGGCTTACCCACTTGAGATACGTAACCGCCATCAAGAACAACGATTTTGTCAGCCATTGTCATCGCTTCCACTTGGTCGTGGGTAACGTAGATCATGGTGCAGCCAAGCTGACGCTGTAGTTTCGTGATTTGTGAACGCATTTGAACACGAAGTGCAGCATCTAGGTTAGATAACGGCTCATCCAGTAGGAATACGTTTGGTTGAGAAACCAGTGTTCGACCAATCGCAACACGCTGACGTTGACCACCAGAAAGCGCTTTAGGTTGACGCTCTAGTAGGTGACCAAGCTGCAGGATTTCAGCTGCATGTTCAACACGCTTATCAATCTCAGCTTTATCCGCTTTCGCTAGCTTAAGGCCAAAAGACATGTTGTCGTAAAGGTTTAGGTGAGGGTATAGCGCGTATGATTGGAATACCATACCTACGCCACGCTTTGATGGCTCAACGTCGTTCATACGCTCGTCGCCAATGTACAAATCACCTGAAGTGATGTCTTCTAGACCTGCGATACAACGTAACAACGTCGATTTACCACAGCCTGATGGTCCAACGAATACGACGAATTCACCTTCGTTGATCTCTAAGTTTACGTCCTTAGAAATCTGTACATCGCCATATGATTTATAAACGTTCTTTAAAGTGACACTCGCCATCTAGCTCGTCCTCGATCAAATTTTAAGTTGTACTGCTTATCATTATAAGGAATTTGTGGGCCAGCAGTAACTGTAGGAATTGGTAAGTACTGAGTGAGTAAAAAAAGTGGGTGGGGCTTGAATCGTTACCCGAGCCCCCCCGTCATTGCCAAACTGATGCCTATTTCCCCCACAACAAGCTAAACCTCCCCCGTGATTCCATCACAGGTTTAGCTTGATGCCTAATAAAGACAACAGCGGGCAGTTAAGCCAGCTTAATGAATCATGCGATACACATAATACTCGCTGGGAAAGAGTTCTCACTATCCACTCTTGGATGAACGTAGTCTCGGAGAATTAGCGTAAGCGCACATCCTCCTAATGGAAAATTAACTAGGGGGAGTAGGAGGGGATGAGTAGATAAATGAGCTCAATAATAATTAGCGATCCAGTTCAAATAAATCCACCGGATAACGGTGATGCCGATCACGGTGAGTGCGTTTTTTGTGATTTTAGTCTCTAATCTGACCGGATGGTGATCACGAATTTAAGCCATAATAGCTAGGGCGTAGTGGCTAGGATGATGAGCTAGTGAGTGTTTTCTCAGATCATAACTGTCGATAACTGGCTCGTCTTGGCTGATGTGCCCTACGTATAAGTATAAAAAGGATATTAACATGAAAAACGCTCTAAGCGCTGTAGCTCTAGGTACATTAGTTGCATTGAGTTCTTTTGGTGCAAACGCTGCTATCGAAGAAGGACAACTAACAATCTGGGTAGGTGGTGACAAAGCTTACGAAGGGATGGCTGAAGTAGGTAAACGCTTTGAAGAAGACACTGGCGTTAAAGTAACAGTAGCTTTCCCTGACAAACTAGAAGAGAAGTTCTCTCAAGTTGCAGCGGCTGGTGACGGCCCAGATATGATTTTCTACGCACACGACCGTTTTGGTGGTTTTGCAGAAGCGGGTCTTCTTGTTGATATCAAACCTTCTAAAGAAACAAAAGAAGGTATCGTAGACTTCGCATGGGACGCAGTTTCTTACGAGGGTAAAACAATCGCTTACCCAGTTGCTGTTGAGTCAGTTTCTCTAATCTACAACAAAGCACTTGTTCCTAACCCACCTAAGTCTTGGGAAGAAATCCCAGCACTTAACGCTGAACTTCAAAAAGAAGGTAAGAAAGCGATAATGTGGCCTCTACGTGGTGGCGCATACTTCACATGGCCTCTACTAGCAGCTGACGGCGGTTACGCATTCAAACAGGTTGCTGAAGGTTACGACATTAAAGATGCAGGCGTAGCGACTGAAGGTGTTCAGAAGTCACTAGGTTTCATCGAGAAAATGGTACAAGACAAAGTTATCTCTGCAGACATGGACTACTCAGTAGCGGAGTCTGAGTTCGTTGCAGGTAACGTTGCAATGACAATCAACGGTCCTTGGGGCTGGGCAAACATCGAGAAAGCTGGCGTAGACTACGGCGTAGCAACTCTACCTAAGTTCAACGGTAAAGCATCTAAACCTTTCGTTGGCGTATGGGCTGGTGGTATCAGCACAGCTTCTCCAAACCGTGACCTAGCGGTTGAGTTCATGGAAAACTACCTACTAACTGATGAAGGTATGAAGAGCCTGAACGACGACAAACCACTTGGCGCTGTTGCTCTAAACTCTTTCCAACGTCAACTAGACAGCGACACTCGTATCGCAGCGACAATGGACAACGCGATGAACGGCGAAATCATGCCTAACATCCCTCAGTTCACAACGTTCTGGTACAGCATGGAAGAAGCGATCGGCAACGTAGTTGATGGTCGTCAAACAGTAGACCAAGCGCTGAAAGGTGCTGAAGCTCGCATGACTAAGTAATAACTAAGCACTACCTTTTAAGGAGAGGGCAACCTCTCCTTACTTTTCTATTTTTATCTATATCGCTAGCAGGTTCCTCTATGCAGTCAGTTCAAGGTACAGATGCTATCCCAGCACCATCAAGCCTTCCAGGCAGTAAAAGCGTCTTCATCAAATGGGGGTTGCTTGGTAGCGTTGGCTTAATTAATGGCTACGCTACAATTCTAATGTATTCTCGCGGTGAGCTCGCTTTTGCGCTGCTTACAGTGATCTTAACGGCTTTAGCTCTTTACATTTTTGGTAGTAAGAAAACTTACGCCCACCGTTATATTTACCCGGGTATTGCCGGAATGATCTTGTTCATTCTTTTCCCATTGGCATACACCGTTGGGCTTGCGTTTACTAACTACAGCGCAAAAAACCAACTTTCTCTAGAACGTACTCAAACCGTTCTTTTAGACCGCTCTTTCCAAAGCGGCGAAAGCTACCCATTCACTTTGTACAAAACAGATAACGGCCATCAAATCGTGGTTAAAGATGGCGATCAACTGTTAGCGACTGAAGTATTTTCGTTAGAAGGCATGACAGCGACAGATATGGACCTATCCGTTATCGAGTCGACTCAAGGTGAAAAAGAGAAGATCAAAGCGATCATTCAAAACAGAGCTGCGATCAGTAGCGTAGACTTCCATTTGCCAAACGGCGATGACATCCGCATGAGTGGTTTACGTAAGTTTGCTTCTGTTGCTCCGCTTTACACACTACAAGAAGATGGTGAAACACTGGTTAACAACGAAACTGGTGATGTATTAAAGCCAAATATGGAAGTCGGTTTCTACCAACCTGTTGATACAAACGGTGAGTTTACTGGTGACACTATTTCTCCTGGCTTCGTCGTTGGCATCGGTACGCACAACTTTGAACGTGTATGGAAAGATGACGGTATTAAAGAACCTTTCATCAGCATCTTCATCTGGACGGTTATTTTCTCTGTATGTACTGTGGCGTTCACACTGATTATCGGTCTTGTACTTGCAAACATCGTACAGTGGGAAGAACTGAAAGGTCGTTCGATTTACCGAGTTTTACTTATTTTGCCTTACGCGGTACCAGCGTTCATCTCGATTCTTATCTTTAAAGGTCTATTCAACCAGAGCTTTGGTGAGATCAACATGGTACTTGAGAATATCTTCGGCCTAAGCCCGAACTGGTTCTCTGACCCGATTCTTGCGAAAAC
This sequence comes from Vibrio sp. HI00D65, assembly GCF_001635455.1. Classification (GTDB taxonomy): domain Bacteria; phylum Pseudomonadota; class Gammaproteobacteria; order Enterobacterales; family Vibrionaceae; genus Vibrio. The sequence goes on along the minus strand of NZ_LWEH01000608.1, from coordinate 108,225 downwards.
CATGGTGTTGATTGTAAACACATGGCTAGGTTTCCCTTATATGATGATTCTATGTATGGGTCTGCTTAAAGCGATTCCTGATGACCTGTACGAAGCGTCAGCAATCGATGGTGCGAACTTCCTCGATAACTTCAAGCGAATCACTTTCCCATTGATGATTAAGCCGCTAACACCGCTATTGATTGCAGCGTTCGCCTTTAACTTCAACAACTTCGTAATGATTCAACTATTAACGAACGGTGGCCCGAACATGATTGGCACTTCTGAGCCAGCGGGTTACACAGACTTACTTGTAAGCTATACCTACCGAATCGCATTCGAAGGCGGCGGCGGTCAAGACTTTGGTCTAGCAAGTGCTATCGCGACGCTTATCTTCCTATTGGTTGGTGCACTAGCGTTACTAAACCTTCGTTTCACTAAACTGTCTCAAGATTAAGGAGCACGACAATGGCTATGGTACAAGGTAAAGGCCTTAAATACCGAGTGTGGGCAACACATGCTCTGTTGTGGTGCTTCCTGGCAATGATTATCTTCCCACTACTGATGATCATCGCGATCTCGTTCCGTGAAGGTAACTTCGCAACGGGTAGCTTGATTCCAGATAATCCATCGCTGGAGCACTGGAAACTTGCACTAGGCATTTCAGTAACAAACGCGGATGGTTCGGTAACAACACCACCATTCCCAGTACTGACTTGGTTGTGGAACTCAGTGAAAGTGGCGGGTATTACATCGATTCTGATTGTGGCACTGTCTACGACATCAGCTTACGCGTTTGCTCGTATGCGCTTTAAAGGTAAAAATACAATCCTGAAAGCGATGATGATTTTCCAAATGTTCCCTGCGGTATTGGCTCTTGTAGCGATTTACGCGCTATTCGACAAACTTGGACAATACGTTCCGTTCTTAGGCTTGAATACGCACGGTGGTTTGATCTTCTCTTACTTAGGCGGTATTGCACTGCACGTATGGACGATTAAAGGCTACTTTGAGACGATTGATAACTCTCTAGAAGAAGCGGCAGCACTAGACGGTGCTACGCCATGGCAAGCATTCAGGCTGGTTCTACTGCCGCTGTCTGTGCCAATTCTAGCGGTGGTGTTTATCCTATCTTTTATTGCGACAGTTGGTGAGGTTCCAGTAGCGTCTATCCTACTTACCGATGTGAACTCTTACACGCTAGCAGTAGGTATGCAGCAATACCTATACCCTCAGAACTACTTATGGGGTGACTTTGCGGCAGCGGCTGTACTTTCAGCGCTTCCTATCACTATCGTGTTCTTACTTGCTCAACGTTGGTTAGTTGGCGGTTTGACGGCAGGTGGTGTAAAAGGATAAGCTGTAATCTATAAGAAAGAAAAAGAGCGACTATTAGGTCGCTCTATATTGGCATTTTTATTACATCATTTGGTTTGGCCGCCGATCAGTAATAAAAATAACCCTCAGGTTACGCATAGCTGGCTACTAATCAGATTCCTTACGTTATTAATGATTGGTGGTTTTTGTAACTCTAACCCAGGTATTTACTTGGGTTTTTTTATGCCTGCTGTTTTTAATCTTACCTTTGTGTCAGCTTTACTCGTTAACAGTGTACCCAGCGCAATTGTTACGTTTACAAGGGTTTGAGTATTCAAAGTTTCGAGTCACTTCTCTCCTAAATATTGACTGCATCATCCCGGTCACTTGAGGAAGTGAACTAGTCTCACATATCAGACTTTCAGTATAAGGGCGGATTAGTCTATTGATATATTGCTAATATTCTATTGCGTGATACTTCAATGATTTGTATGCAACAACTATAGATATTGCATAAAAAAAGGACGTGGGCACAATGGTGTCTTTTGGAGCTTTTCAACGTTATTTTATATGCTTATATAAGGTATAAGGCATAAGGTACTTTGGGTATTGGTTTTGTGAAGTGTTTGGTTGAGTATTGAGTTAGAACTCTTTACTTGAAGGAGCGCATCCAAGGTGTTGCAGTAATACATAGATACTTTCTTGATCCAAGGCCACGCGACGAAACAGGTCCGCAAACGTCGAGTCACCGCCGAAACAGGTTTGGATGTAGTGGTTGATCTCATTACTGTCGTAGCCTTCGACGTACAAAGTTCTAACCCATTGGTACTCAACAGCCTTCAAATTATTCAGTGTAGCTTCGCTAAGAGTGGGGCGTGTAACGCTCAAGTTTGGCTCCGGGAAATTTAATGCATCCATTATGATTGGCGGTATTTAACCAGAGCAAAATGACGACTTTATTACAGTCAAAATAAATCATTGAGCTTAGGGCAATTCATTATAAGTGTTGGCTGAGAATCACGTTCTATGTGTGTAACAGAGTGCCTTTAGGGCATGTTAGATAGGTAGATAGGGTTAGATAAACGAATGCCAAGCGAGCGCTTGGCATTGAAACGGTTTGGTCTGAAAATAGCTGTTAAATGATAATGTAGGGCTAATGATTAACCTTATTTCAAGTATTTCACGTGTGCTTCCATCTCTTCACCGATCTGCTTTCTCATGTTCATGAGGCGAATAGCTGAATCTCTTAGTTCGACGTCTTCAGGTGTTTCTGGAACCCACTCTGGGACTTTAGTCGGGTTTCCATTTTCATCAACAGCTACCATAATAACGATACAGTGAGTGGTTAGTCGGTTATTCAATTCTTTAGGGTCGCTGGCTTGTACATCGATAGCAATATGCATAGAAGAGGAACCGGTATAGATCACTTTTGCACTTACTTCTACCAAGTTACCTACATGGATTGGGGCAACAAATCGAATACCACCAGCATAGGCTGTAATACAATATTTGCCACTCCATCCAGCAGAGCAAGCATAGGCCGCTAAATCGATCCATTTCATTGCTGCGCCACCATGAACTTTACCACCAAAGTTTACATCCCCGGGTTCAGCTAAAAAACGCAGAGTAACGTCTCGTTTACCATCTTGTCGGCTATTGTTACTGCTCATGTGTCTTCCTTTATTATTTTATTGCATAACATGCGTGTTACTTGCTAATAACAATATACTTAAGACGACATAATTTAAAGCGGATAATCTCAAGGTCATGAGTATTTTTTCAAACGGATGAGAATCAGATGAAGGTTAGTGTTTACGGGGCTTATGGGAGCTTTAATAAACAAACTGTAGCGCACTCGAGTAACAAAGAAAAACACCTAGCGCAGTGCTAGGTGTTTTAAGCCATTAGGTACTCATGCGGTACCTTTATTGTGTTAGCCAACTAACCGTTGTTTTATTTGGTTTAGTTAAAGTGATTTTATCTCCATTACCACTAAAGTGGTAGTAAAAGCTTTGTTACTGAGCTCACTCTACTGTTTTATGAAGTATAGATCCTTCGCGTAGATATTTCCTTTCGGATTGTTGCTTGGGAAGCCTTTGAGAGTATTTCGAACTAATCGAGTGTGATTGTATTGATATATAGGCATAGCTGCTGCAGATTCATTTAATATCGACTCAACATGCTGGTATAAAGCAAAGCGATTAGCCTGAACTTCCGTCTTGCTTGCTTGCTGTAAAAGCTCATCTTAGTCTGGATTACAGAAACCACTTTCGTTTGCTGTGTGATCGCAAATGAGTGCTTTTAGAAGAGCAGAGAGTTCTGGGTAATCGCCAAATCCCCATGAATGAGCAAGCTGATAGTCTACGGTTCCTTTCGCTGCGACATGTGCTTTCCATTCCATGTTTTGTAATTCAACATTTACCCCAAGAGGCTTCGACATTGAGGCAATTGCGATGGCAATTTTTGTGGTTCTCGCTGGTGTTATAGGTGAGTGTGAATTTCAGAGGGTTTGCTTTGTCGTATCCAGCGTCTTCAAGTAGCTATTTCGCTTCAGCTTGACGTTTTACACTATTTAGTGCTTCAAATACGGCCATACTTAGTGCTTGACGTACTCTGAAATCATCAAATGGTGCCTGACGAGTTTTGAACGAGTAAACGTAAGAAAATAGCAGAGCTTGCGCTTTAATTTGCTCAGGGCTCTCTTTGACAAGTTTTTGGTAGTACTCAAGTTGTATGCGAATAGTCATACCAATCTCACCAGACTAATGACAAATAAGCTAAGCGGTTTGAGATAATAAACCTAGGTAGAAATGCCTGCAGGATTACGCAGGCACTCTTAAGTAGAACTTGTTCTCGTGTTGATAGCTCAGAGCATGAGAAGTTAGCCTAACTTTGTTGAGGTAGTGGCACTTCCAGCCTTGGCTTTCTTTTTACTTGAGCAAGGATAACACCAGAAACGACCATGATACCGCCAATGATATGGAACTGGTTGATCTCTTCGCCTAACCATGTCGATGCCAATACAATCGCGACTACAGGCATTAAATTCATGAACATCGCACTTGAATCAGCGCCAATCGTGTCAATTGCTTTAACCCACATCCAAGGTGCTAAAATAGAAGCCGCTACAGCTGCGTAACCAATCAAAGGAATGGCTTGTTGTGAAGGCACTAGCTGATCGCTCGTTAGCCAAAGTGGCGCCAACATCGCGACCGCGAATATCCCTTGCGTGTAGATGACAACCCAATTGCTGAACGGCATTTTCCAACGTTTTAGCAATACGCAGTAAGAAGCATACACACAAGCTGCGATTAACATGTAGCCATCGCCCTGCGTTAACTCCTGGTGGATGAAGAATAGAGGATCGCCTTTGCCAAGCATTAATGCTAAGCCTGAAAGAGACAACACACCGCCTACAATACTCAAACTTGAAATCGACTTTTTAAGCAGTGGAACGCTAAGGAATACGCTGATCAATGGCACTAATGATGTAATCAAAGCCATGTTCGAAGCGGAAGTGGTTAAGCCTGCGTAGTAACCTAAAGATTGGTTCAACACCATGCCTAGAAAGCCAAGGAAAGCTAGTTTTGATAAATTAGGTTTAATGATTGGCCACTGTTTGATAACCGAGCGAATGCAGAAAGGAGTCAGAATTAACATCGCAATAAACCAACGGTAAAAACTCATCGCGCTTGGTTCGATGGTGCTTGCAGCGAGCTTGTTGACTATCGCATTTGCACCCCAGATACAGACTGTGAAAAAAGGTAAAAGATAATGCATGTGAATTCCATCGCAAAATGAGTTGATGCGGCTAGTTTGACAGGTCGTTATACTTACAGATATCTTTAAAAAGACATCAGGCGCGATAGGAAGACAAGTTTGAAAAAACACCCAAGAAACCTTCATCCATCCTTATCAATTGATAAGGCACCATCCAACGTATTTATGAATTTTGAAGCGTTCTTATCGAATACTGAAACGCGTGTCCACAGTCACCCTTGGGGACAGGTTCAGTTGATCAGTGGAGGGATTCTTGAAATGGAGGCAGAGGGCACTCGCTTCTTGGCGCCGCCACATCTCGCAATTTGGGTGCCAGCAGGGGTTAGGCACTGCAGCTATAACCGTAAACCACTTGATTACTGCTCACTGAATATCGCCCCGGAGTTAACTCAGCACCTTCCAGAAAAGACCAGCCTTATTAAGATCACGCCGATAGTCTCTTCGATCATTGATGACTTTCGTCAGCGTGACATTAATGTTGCACAAACCGAACCAGATAAGAGACTGGTCCAGGTTTTATTGGATCAACTCGCAGAACGTAAAGTTGAACACCATTTCTTACCGTCAACCGACAACAAATACCTCGCGCCTATTTTAGCGGCGATAGAAGAGAACCCAACGGATGAAGTATCGTTGAAAGATTGGGCGGAGAAAGTCCATGCTACCGAGCGCACTTTGTCGCGTCATTGCCAGAGTGAATTGGGCATGAGTTTTACTGAATGGCGACTGCGTGTTCGCTATTTATACTCAATGGATCTGCTAAGAAATGGGCAATCGGTTAAAGAAGTTGCGCTTACGTTAGGCTATAACCAAGCCAGTCCTTTCATCAGTATGTTCAAGAAGTATTCAGGTCAAACTCCTGAGCAGTATAAGAACCGTTTGTTGTAATAGGTTTTGTTAATTCCTTCGATTAACAGTGTGGAGGTTCTTGTTTTTATATCTAAATTATTGTTTTAGTTGACTAAACTCAATTGATTTTAGCTTGATTCTAGACCTGATTCTTTTATGGTTTTAATTTGGTTATATAAGCATTTAGTTTTCTTTCGGTCATTCGGTGATGATTTATTTACCACTTGCTTAACGTATCGAGGAAAACCTTGAAGTTCCAAATCTCAATATTATCAGTGTTAGTTGCCACACTTTCTGCATGCGGTGGCGGCGGCGGCGATTCAGCGCCACCGGCTCAAAAGACACAAACAGTAGTGCCTCAAATGTCGGTCACTCCAGCAAAAGGTAGTGTGGCTGATCCAAAAGATGATACAGCACAGAAGTTCTCTAGCAGCCCTGCCATGTATTCGGCAAATACCATTGGCAGCACTGATATCAAAGAGTGCATCAAATCTTTAAACTTATTTAATATTTATAGTATTGGCTGGGATAATAAATTTAATGAAGAGTTATCACTTAAGCAGCAAAAAGACCTCAAAGGGTTTTACGGGGTTTACGGCGCAAATGGGATCGTAGACTATGCTGAGAACAGCAAAGAAATGATTGAAGCAAAAGATTGGATCAGCTACTTCTACTATGATGCAAACCATCAAGATTGCGAAGCTCGTCGCTACAAGTCCTATGCCAAAGTGAATAAGGTGGGTGAAGACATTACAGAGCTTAGGCACCAATACAGCGTTGATGCCGCTAAAAACACACCTCAACAAAATTGGAAAAACTATACTGCTTGGCAAATTGATTCTCAGAAAAACACAGTGATTGGTCTAGTGACAACTAGCATTACTGGTGCTACTCAGAACAAGCAGCAATTGAAGAGTTTCAGCTCAGGTAGCGAGCGTATAGTTGATACTGTTAGTTTCAGTGATATGTTTAGAAATAGCTATTTTTTGGAGCCTTATAATAATGGCGAAGCCGAATATCAAGTGGTTGGCGGTAAGGTGATTGATAGATATGCAAAACGAAATCTGTCAGACCCTGATTCATATTATGCCGTTAACTTAATTTCGGCGTATTTCCCAGGTGTAGGTACCCGAATCAATTGGTGTATTCGAGGTAGCCAATTCGCATCAAATAAAGAGAAGCCAATCACAAAAGCCCAATACAACAACATTATTGAAAGTGGTGATTTAGACATAGCCTACTGTGATCCATTTGATAAAAATATCGGCAAAGTTCGTTATTATGATACGAAAGGAAACAAAGTATCAGACAGCTCTGCTATCGCCGACGAGCTAAACAACAAGTTAGTACAAGGCACTGTTGTTAAAGATAAGTTGGATCAACGCGTTAAAAACAAGAAGTTGTACTTAGGAAAAACACACAGTGAATATTTCCAAGATACTTCTCTGGCGAATCAAGTTGATCAGATTAAGGCTGATTTGACGCAATAGCCTTTCAATGAGCAAGTTCTCTCTGTCACGTCGCCCAAGTTTAGCCTAATTAACTTTACACATTGAGTTGCAGCTAAACTTATCAGCGAGCGCAAGTACGTTTTCGCTCGCTGATAAATATTAATTTGGGCTATTCTTTAATACAGTACTTTAAATTAGCTTTCCATATTTAACTCGAAAGTTGGTTGCCAAATACTTGAATCACGATGCGTAACAACAAGAACAGTCGATGCTAATGAGTGAGTGAGCTCAGCAATAGAACGTTCAGTCATTTCATCCAAAGCTGAGGTGGCTTCGTCAAGGATCAAAATAGGAGCTTGTTTTATCAATGCTCTCGCAATCGCTATTCGCTGATTTTCACCTCCGGATAAACTTCTACCTTTTAGTCCAACGTGTTGGTGAATGCCTAAAGCCGATCGTTCGAGTACTTGACTGAGTTGAGCTAGCCTAGCGTATTCCTCTACTTCCTCATCGCTCGCGTCGGGCTTTCCTAGTCGTATATTTTCAGCTATCGTACCCGTAAAAATGATAGGGTCTTGTGCAACGTAAGAAAGTTGCTTAGTGAGCGTATTATACGGAATTCTGGTTAGATCGATGCCCCCCAAAGAAATATGCCCACATGTAGGATCATCAAACCGTAACAGCAGCCCTAACAACGTGCTTTTTCCGCAACCACTAGGCCCAGTTATAACGACGTTTGAGCCTTGGGGGATATCGGCTGCAATGTGACTGAAGATGTCACCATAGCTTATTCCAGATAACTGAAGGTGATGATGACTTGGGGATTGTGCACTGACTTTTTCCGGGTCGGGTAAGCAGGGGACGTTCGTTAAGTAAAGGTAGTCACTTATTGAATTTTTTACGGTGTTAACGTCCATCCCTGTAAATACTAACTTTTCTAATGTTGCAGAAGCTCTTGTAATAAGAATTAGTATGGCCAAAATTAGTACAGGCTGGTCTATATCATTAAAGACCATATAACTTGCTATGCCTGTAATTGGAATTATGTTTACAAGAGCTGATAAAAATGTGACTTTTGCAATTGTGCAATTGATATGTGCGTAAATTTTTTCTTGTCTGACCCAACTAGATTCCATTCTTTTTACTGCTCTTCCAGGACCTACGGTTGAGCGCAGAAAATCGAGATGCTCAAGAAGCTCTATTGTTGATTGCGAAGCTTGAGTATCCGAATCATGGCGTGATGCATCGGCTTTACTGAGTAGGGTTTGAAGCTTGTGATGAAAGAAAAGTGACATAAAAAGCAAAGCTGCACTCAGCATTGCAATCTGAAAGCCTCCGACAAAACCGATACCAAAAATAATAAATAAGGGAAGAAGTGGGGCATAAATAAAGGTTTGTAATTGGTGTGCGGGAATTGCCATAAAGTCCGGTATCCCCTGTTCCGCAAGTTGGGTTGTCTGGGCCCGATTTTTATCGTTAAACCATGCTAATTTCGCTCGGCTTAGCGCATATCCAAGTGACTGATAAAGGATACCAGCCAATTGTGCGCCAGCTATGAAGCCACTCCGAGTAACAACGATGGTTACTAATATTGTAATGAAAGCGGGAACGACTACGTAGAGTGGCGGGAGCTGTTGCACGATTGCCATCGCAAGGCATGTATAGGAAAAGGCTTCCAGAGCTGCAATAACTCCCCAAGCACAGCCAATACCAAGCAAACGTTGTTTTACTGCCAATGGAAGTTTTTGCTCAGAAAGTCGTGAATCTTGCGCTGTCATATTGCTTCACTCCAAGTGCGGTTCGTTCGTGTTAAGGTTAGCTTGACATCTGTTTTCTGAGCCAACTCTGAGTCATGGGTGACTATGATCAAAGTTTTATTCTTCTCGTGGGCAAAGGTCCGCAAATTCTCGATGACTGAGATTGCGGTGTGCTTGTCGAGTGCACTGGTCGGTTCATCAAGTAAAAATATGTTCGCATCAGTGAGAAGCAAACAAGCGAGTGCGATTCGTTGTTTTTGTCCTCCCGATAAGGCACCGGCATTGTCTTCTAAGTCAATACTTATCTGTGCAATGTCAAGTGCCTCTATCATCTGCCTTTCAGTAACTTCGCTATTTGCCAACTGTAAGTTACTTCTCACTGTTGTGTTCAAAATACTGACCTGCTGTGGTAAGTAGCGAATGGCAGAGAATTGTGACTTTTCGTTTAATTGCTGGATTGGTGTTTCTCCAAGAAAAACCGAGCCTTTAGTTGGAATTTCAGAACCAGATAGGATTCGTAGAAAAGTACTTTTACCGACTCCACTAGGTCCCATAATCGCAGTACATGAACCTGGAGTAAACGTATGACTGACATTGTCAATCAGGAGTGTTCGCTCATAGATAGCATGTATATTTCTTGCATGTAATTGCTCGGCAGTATCGACGGTAGCTTGAGCTTTTTTTATTGGGGACTCTTTCAAGAAGCTTTGAAGTCGTCTTGCTGCACTTTTTCCTGCAACGACATAATCGAGTCCGTGCCCTAGCTTCAACACTGGCGTTACAATAGCTAAGCTAAAAAAGAAGATTGTTGCCATTTCTGGAACGGGTAATTGGTAGGACACAGTATATGCAATTGAAAATGTAGCCACTGCTTGCAGAAGTGCTACAGCTATTGCGGCTGGTAAAGCGACTTTACTTACCCAACCAACAATACCATTAGTGAAGCATTGGGTGGCTTTATTATAATCTGCCATAGCACCAACGTGAGTTTCAAAGATTCTGTTTATTTTGATTCCTCGTATGTAATCGTTAACTGCCGTTACTATTTCTCCCATGATGCTCATACGTCGTTTACCATGTTTAGCTGCGTAGTTCGGGAGAAATATTAGGTAATAGAGTGATGCAACTAGCCCAGGGAGCAGAACCAGCAGGGCGGTTGCACCAGCAAAATGTATCATGATAGTTATTGATGCCAATGGCACTACCATAAATGTAACGAACTCTGAGGGTAAATGAGCCACCATATGATGAAGTGCATTAATATCCTCTGTCGTCAAACGACGAAGTTGGTTATCGCTGTATTGTGTTAACGCTTTATGGGGTAACCTCACGAGGTGCTGAGCTATTTGTCTACGCAATTGAGAAGAGAACTGTGCTTCCGCCTTGTGAATCGACCAAGAGGCTAGTGATGAAAGCGCAGCGCTCGTAATCCATAATACAATGGCTGTATATAACCATTGACTCGAAAAGTTATCTATCAGTTGTATTAAGCATAATAGAGCGAAAACTTTAGTCAGAGCAGCAACCCCTTCCGCAATCGTTCCTATTATAAGTCCAGTTTTAGATCGGGCGAGAGCAGGGAGCAGCTCTTGCGTAATATAATATTGTGCTATTTTAGTGATCATTACTTTATATCCTCTTGCTTGATATTAGAGATTCGCAGGAGGCTTTCTAGCTTAGAGTTTCGATAATTCTTATAAAGATTCATAATTAGCTTAATTTCTTCACGACAGATTTACACAACGACTTTCGACTCTAATTATTAACGCACTAAACCTTCGTGATTCTAATATGCAAAATGTTGCTTTTGGAACGTATTACTACAAGAGTTACCTAAGAGTTTGTTGACTAACGAGAGTCCTTTACTCTGTGCAGATAAAACATTAAAAGTTGCATGGTAACTTAATGTTAATGAGAATCAATACTATCACTAGCATCTCTATTTGATGAGTGATTAGTTGCTTATTATATTGCTAGATGACATTAATATGCACCTGATCACGTTTTACTCGCGGGTGAACCTGATGAACAGTGAAGAGAGCTGTTAGGTTGACTATATTTCATTACATCTAATCCTTAGCCAGTTTTTCATTAGTTTCCATTATTTCTATAGCCTTGCTGTTGCTATTTGATCATAAATTCAATTATTGTTTAATAAATGTTCTGTTACATCAGAGAAATGTGTATGACAATATTTTTTGAAAAAGAAGCATCCGTTAATAAATAAACCCATACCTCAATAGTCAACCAGATAATTTTTCATTTCTTGGGGGGATACAGGTAGGCAGGTAATCAGCCCAGTTGATTTTACAAAACGTAGCAGTTCGAAAATAAAGAGTGACAATGTCGAGTTACAAATACGAGCGTTTACAATCAACAACGATAGACAACGCTTTATTGCACCTTTGGATTTCGTTTGCCAACTCAAGAAGTCATGTTTCTAGAGATGCCCGAAACTAGATATTGGTGCGATGGTTTAAGCCAAAAATAAATAAGATCAAATATAAAACAATTAAGAAAGAGATAAAGTCGATCATACAGGCTGGCAAGTATGGTAAAACTTTACTTGAAGAGCGTTTATGTGAACTTAGAGAGCTATCCCAAAGCTACAGGGATAGGTTGAATGACATGCATAAACTTCACTACCTACTTGAATATTCGAAAGAAGATCATGGAATAAGGGCAGATCTTAATGAAGGTGTGTCCGAATATCTTCCTAGTACTTTATATGTTTCTCAGGCAGACCTAGAGCAATGCTTCTCAGACGAGTAACAACAAATTAGGCCATTAACAGTCAGTTTATCCAATATTAACATGGACAATTTTATTCATATTGTCCAACTATTTGGCTTTCATAAAGTCGAACTCAACACGCATCCTACTAGCAGTTTGCCAATCGAACTCTCAGTCGTTAATTAAATCGGCACGATGGGGATTTAGTCCTTATTTACTAAGGGTATAAAACACGAAACCAATTATTATTTTTGAAGGTGGACAGTATCATTTTTTTAAAAAGAAGGAAAAAAGCACAGATCAATCTGATCACAATATGGATATTGTTGATTCACTGAATCGTTCTTTAGCAATGGTGTCTTTTGATACCCGCGGGCATGTGTTGGATGCGAGTGAGCCATTCTTAACATTGATGGGTTATTCACTGGATGAAATAAAAGGGAAACATCACTCACTATTTTGTTCCGGCGAGATAGTGAATACCTCGCACTATACGCAGTTTTGGCGAGACCTTGCAGCAGGTTCAAAGAAAAGCGGCATTTTTCCTCGTTATGCGAAGGGCAAGCGACAAGTTCATATCGAAGCGACTTATTGCCCAATCATTTCAAATGGGGAAGTGCAAAAGGTCGTTAAAGTTGCTGCTGATGTTACCGAGTCTCATTTAAAGCAGACGCTAGACAGCGAGCTATTAGAAGCACTCAACCAAACCTTTGCGACTATTTCGTTTACGCCTGATGGTAATGTTTTGGATGCAAATGACAACTTCCTGAAAACCTTGGGTTACTCAAAAGAACAGGTTATTTCGCAGAATCATCGGATGTTCTGCTTTGACGAATTTTACAAAGAAAACCCTAACTTTTGGCAAGAGCTGCAATCGGGTCGAGCATTTACTGGGCGCTTCTTAAGAAAAGATCGACATGGTGGCAAAGTTTGGATTCAAGCCTCTTACAGCCCAATAAAGAACGAGCGAGGCGATGTCTATAAAGTCGTAAAGTTTGCTTCCGATATTACCAATGAAGTGTTGCAAGAAGAGGCGACGTCGGATGCGACTTCTATAGCTTATAGTACCGCAGTAGAGACAGTGCAAGTGGCAAGTGATGGGCAATCTTCTCTCGCATTGACCCGTGAGCTGTCTAGAAATGTAGTTGAAGATATCGAGAAGTCTGAAAATTTGATTCGCCGACTGACTGAATTATCGGGCAGCATCGAAAACATTGTGCAGGTCATTGGCAATATTGCTGATCAAACGAATTTATTGCCGCTTAATGCGGCCATTGAGGCGGCTAGGGCTGGAGATTACGGTCGTGGTTTTGCCGTGGTTGCTGATGAGGTCAGAGTTTTAGCCTCGAGAACATCCGATTCAACAGAGGAAATTAGTCGAGTCGTTGCAGAGAACTTATCTCTAACCAACGATATTACTCAATCTATGGAAGTTATCAGTCAATCGTCCATCGAAACAAACGATAGGCTAGAAAGCGTATCTGTTGTGATCGAAGAGATACAAAAAGGCGCGGAAGACGTGGCTAGATCTGTCTCGAACTTAACTTAACCGAAGATAGCAGGGCGTAAGTGATTCACTTTCGCCCTGCGTCACTAATAAAAGCGGCTTATTCGTGTTCGGGAGTAAGCATACTAACCCCAAAGTACTTACTACCTAGCATGGATCATTGTAAGTTTGTATACAGCTATACCTTATGGCTTAAATATTAAGGCTGTAGCTCAAGTAAGATTTATAAACAAACAGATTGCATATCAATTGTGTTTTGTAGAGTATGAGGGCACTCATCAATGGTGGGTGAATAACAACAATAACAAGGATAATAAAAACAATGAAAATGCGTTTAAATCTAAGCCTCTTGCTGATTTCGACGGCTCTTAGTCCAGTTGCGCTTGCTAATACTAGCTACCCTGATGGTTATTATATTGAAGCTGAAGGGCTAAGCGGTAATGCCTTAAAAGACATGCTTGGTGTGATTGCTGCTCGCGGGCAAAAGCAACTCACGTATACTCAGGTGTGGTCTGCGTTGAAAGACACCAACGAAGATCCTAATAACCCGAATAATGTGATTTTATATTATAGCGGTCGTTCACAATCCAAAGAATTTACGTCATCAGGCAATAACGACAAGAATGCTTGGAATCGTGAACATCTTTGGCCAAAATCTTTTGGTTTCAAGCGCAAAGATCAGTGGGGTTATACAGACATTCACCATCTTCAACCAACCGACGCAGAGATTAACTCTATCCGTTCGAACAAAGACTTCGATTTTGGTGGTGCGCCATTGAAAAAGTCACCGCTTAACAAGACGGATTACGACAGCTTTGAACCTCGCGATGCGGTGAAAGGGGATACCGCTCGTTCGCTTTTTTACATGGCGGTGCGCTATGAAGGCAATAACGCGAAAATGCCGGACTTGTACTTAGTTGATGACACGTCGAGTTCTTCAGGGCAACCTAAGGTTGGAAAACTGTGTACATTACTGCAATGGCATAACGCCGACCCTGTCGATGATTGGGAGCGTAATCGCCATGAAAAAGCTGTTAAATGGCAAGGCAACCGCAACCCGTTTATTGATAACCCAAGCTGGGTAAATGACATATATGACAGCCGCTGTAACGGTTGATTGAGCGTCGAAACAAGACTAATCGTTATTTGTCACTCTGAAAAATAAAAAAGCCATCTCAGTAATGGCTTTCTGGTTAATAGACTTCGATGACAATTTCATCTTCCCCTTTTGGTTCTTGGAATCCATTGAAGTAAAGGTCAAAAATCTCATCGGTAATGGTGAACGCAGCATTAGTATCAAACCTTTTACTGCGTTCCTTTAAGCGTGCTTTCAATACATCTCCCGGAACTTTCAAATAAACAATTTGGTGCTCATCACCATGATGTGCGACTGGCTTAGCTACTCGTTCTATTTCGTCTTTACTCCAAAACGATAAGTCTAAGACGGTGGCTTGGTTGTTCTTGAGGTTATCAAGAATTTTTCCCTCAACGATATCACGAGCGAGATCTTGATATTTGCTATAATCAGCTTCGGGATAGTTGATACCGAAACGCCCAAAAGTAGCCCATATTTCTTCATCGATTGACAGCCGACTGAAACCTTGTGTTTCTAGTTTCTGTGCGAATGTAGTTTTGCCTGAACCTGCGACACCACAAGTCATAACAACTAAACCGGGCTTCGCTGATAAAAAATGATTTATATTTTCCTTCGATTAACGCCCTTTGGGTGATGATTTCAAATTACTAGCTTAAACATCAGCTCGGTAAACACAACCTTCAATCTTCATGGAAATAGCCGAACATTGAGCGTCACTCTGACAATGGTTCAAATGTTTATTGCGGACTCATCAACTATAAGAGATTAACTCCAAAATGCTTGGCCATCGTATTTACGATACCAAAGCAAATGATTGATACAAAACAACTTAGTAATAGCGTTATCCAAAACGAATATTTGCTTAATAAGTATGGGAACAGCAAGAACATAGGAAGCGTTGGCACGACAAACCAGAACGTATAGAAAGCGTGGTTTGATAATCTGTCGGAACCTTGACCTTCAATATACATCCATATTAAGGCAAGAATGGTGACTGTTGGTAAAGCTGCGACTAGCGCACCAAGCTTGTCACTGCGCTTGGCAAGTTCAGAGATAAGAACAACAATTGCTGCTGTTGTTAAATATTTAAAAACGATCCACCACATGCAGCTCTCCCTGAATAAACTTAAAGCTTAGCTGATTGAGACTAATCAGTGATATGGATTTTCATCAAAGAAAAACCTTCACAGAGATGTTGAGCCGAATAATAACTCACAGACTATTTCAGAATAGCGTCTGCCTAAATTAAAAGTGAAACAGAGTGCCGGGAGTCTGTTCTAAGTCACTGATGAAAAATAATAAGTAGCGTAAACAGCCATCAAGATAAGAGAGTTATCAGAACAAGAAAGATAGGAGGGCAAACCTCAATGTTTTCTAGATAGATTGTTTAACGAAAAGTTTATGCGAAATAATGAATCTAGGTGTTGGCTAATTTTCATATTGATGGTGATCGCATTTTAGCGCACATAGTATGTGTTTAAGTGATCCACGACTAATATTAAATGTAAGTGGTTTTATATTTAAGGGGATTTAAGGATGCCATGCTCTAACACTCATACTCATGAAAATCACATCCATGGTCCAGGTTGTGGTCATACTGCTATTCGTCATAGCGGTCACACCGATTATTTAGTCGATGGGAAGTTGCACCATCCACATGGTGACCATTGCGATGAACATGTTGTCGAATATAGTGACGTTAATCCAAACGAGTGCAAGCCAATTCATTCGTGTGGGGAGCATGTTCATGGTCCAAACTGTGGCCATGAAGCCATACAACATGGAGACCACATTGATTATATCGTAGATGGGCGTTTGCATCATCAACACGGCAATCATTGCGATGATCATGGCCCTGTAGAAGTTGTTTAATACTCAAAGTAGTTACAGTTAAGTTGCCAATCCCTCTGTTAAAAGGTTGGCAACTCATTTTTATCAGACACTTTTTTACTTAGCGTTTTAAATCTATCCTAGCCAGTCTATATAACTTCAATGCTATCTCCAGACAGAACCGTCTTTATTATGCTAATTTGAGATTGCGAGGAGCTTTAGTGATAAATACCTAATATCCAGTCAACTCCATATAGCCCGAACCTGAGTGTGTTCCTTTAATTGAGATTGGACCCTCCCAATAGGGAACCGATAGTGGCATTTTTGCGTTTGGGTTGAGTGCCGAGACTGTCAGTTCTATTTGCTGGCTTGGAATTGAAACCTGCCACTCTGTTGGATAATCGCGCCCATCAATAACTGTTTGTTTGGTTGCAGTGAGAGTAATGTCTTGCTGCGAAATGGCAGTACCAGAACCATTTTGCTGCATCAGCCTTGCGTGTGCATAACTGGCTTCGCCTGTTGCCGAGTTTCGCAGTTGAAACACGACTAGGCTAGTTTCATCATTGAGCCTAAGTGCAAACCAATCCCAGCCTTGTTGAGAGTCGAGTAAGAACTGCGAACTCCACTCTCTGTCAATCCAGCCTTTGCCTGAAACTTCATGCGTCACGCCATCGATCGTCACGTCACCTGACACATTGATGATTGGCTGGCTGTAGTAGTAGGAGGCGACTTTGCCATCGCTGCTTTTGGTGCTGTAGCCTTGCTCTCCTTGTTTTTGGTAGGGAGCGTCGCTAATCAGTGTTAACGAGTAGCCAAACTGCTCTGAGTTAGCATTCAATGTGGCAGGGAATAAGTCATCAGTAGAAGATGTCCATTGCCAATCATCAAGATAGACGCGAAATGGTGATGTGTTTACCCCTGCCAGTTCTGCGTGATCGCGTGACCATTTTTCATCGGCGTAGTGTTTGTCTTCGGTGGTGACGGCACTGTGCGCCATGTAGATCTGTTGGTTTTGCCATGCGGTTTGTTTAGTTTGTTCGACGCTGTTTTTTGGGGCTGCGGCAAAACGGAACTGTGTCCATTGTACGCCTAGCGCATTCCCGTCTTCATCGATGAGATTAGCGGTTAGATACCACCACTCATGACGGAAGCTCGGGTGCGCTTGATGGTCTTTAGGGAAGGTGAGTTCAACGCCTCTAATCACGGTACTGAATTGATCACTCTGCTGCTCACTGCTCCCGCCGAGTATTGATCCCATGTTTTGAGCGGAATTCGGATCAGCCTTGTCACAACCCCATAGAGATAGCAGACCCAGTGATAGAGCAGATAGTCTGATTAACTTACTCTTCAAGCCAATGTTCATTACAACACCTCACTTTGCAAACTAGATACCACAGGCTTACTGACTAATCGCCATAGAGGAATGAGTGTTGCAATCACTGCCACAATAATTGTGATGAAGGATATGCTAAGCGCATCACTCCAATTCCACTGATAATTTAAGCTCCAACCGAAGGCGCGAAGGGTGACGATGTCTGTTAGTACGTAGCCAACCATAGCGCCGAGTGGAATGGCGATAACCAAAGTAAAGGCCACAAGCACAACGATTTGCCCGATCACCATCGCCATCAATTTTTTACGGCTTACGCCAAGTGCATACAACCTTGCGATAGCGGCCTTACGAGCATCAAGCAGCATAAAACACGCACAGAATAAGCCAATAACAGCGACCATTAAGGTAACGCCATTTAGTGCGCGAGTGATGGCGAAGGTTTGTGAAAAGATGTCCAAGGCGAGAGACTTGATCTGAGCTTGATCGTAGAGCTGACTTGGGTGCAAGTTCAATTGCTGGCGTAACTGTTCGTAGACTTGTTGTTGGTCTCCAGAGACTTTAATCCCTAAGCTAGTCGGCAAGTTAGTAAAACCGCTTTCAAGCCATAAATTAGGGGCCAGCAATACCTCTCCATTGGGTGAGCCGTAGTCGTGGAAAATCGCACCGACGACTAGTGATTGGTTTGGAATAGAGTCGAGCTTAAGTTCGCTGTTCAAAGACAAACCAAGCTTCACCGCCGTGGGTTCGCTGATCGCTACCAGTTCACCTTGGTAGAAGCGCAGCCAAAAGTTATCTAGCTGCGATTGGAACACCATGGTTTGCGCTAGTGTATCTTTGTCTTTGGTACCGAGTAACGTTGGCAAGCCTTGCAAGTTATCGTCGACGTAATATTGCTTATAGACGGTTTCAACGTTCTCAAACTGCTCTAACGCACGTTCTACATTAGCGATTTCACCTTGAGCCGGGCTCACGTAAATGTCGGCATGCAGCCGCTGTTCTAACCATTGCTTTAGAGTGGATTCAAAGCTGCCTACTAAGGTATTCATTCCCATATTAGCCGTTACAGCAAGCAATAGCGCCATCATGGCAAGGGAAAGCGGAGATATGAGTTCTCGCAATTCAGCGAACAGATACTGCATCAACCCCGATTGAGTGCGCTGTTCAGTCCAATTTGCTAATACGCTGAGGGTTTTAGGCAGATACAAAGGAATAGATACCACTAACACGCCAAGCCACGCTATAGTGAAGCGGTGGTGTTCGCTAAGCCACAAGCCAGCTAATGCGATACCCGTGAGTGTTATTCCGATGATAAATAGTTGGTTTTCGTTTGAAGCCTCTGGCGCTTGATAAAAGCCACCATGAGAGGAGAGCGGTTGGTGAATGCGTTGTTTAAAGTGCTGCCAGCAGGCAACAAGTGTGGCGGCTAAGGTGAGCACTAAGGCCTGAACTAACCATGACCACTGCCATGTGCCAGGCAGAAGTGTTGCTCCGTAAAGTTGTTCCAGCGTGATCGCCACGGTGGGGTGGAGCCAGTGGCTTAATTGAATACCCAAAATGAAACCGAGTGAAGTTCCCAGGGTTACCAAAACGGTAAGTTCAATGAGCAAAGCAGAAAATACGATGCTTGGTGCTACACCGGCTTGCTGAATTTGAACCAATAGTCGATTACGTTTCAGTAAGCTGTATTTCACGCCGTTATAAGCGATGAACAAACCAACCAAGAACGCGAGTAAGCTCATGGCCGTCAGGTTGAGGTGAAAGCTGTCGGTAATGGAGCCAAGGTCGGTACTTTGATTATTGGTGATCCATTGTCCTTGTTCTGAGATGAGATTCTGCCAGTTATCTTGTGGTTGGTTCTCGACATCAAAAACGGCGATGTAGCTCAGTTGACCTTGTTTGTTGAGCAGTTGTTGAGCGAATCCTATATCCATCAGCATTCGACTCCCTAGTTGCCATTCATCAGGCAGAACAACCACTTGGGTAACGATGTCATCGAGAATCAGCGTGTCCACTTCGTCTAAGTTTTGATGCTGCGACTGGCTCATCATCACGATGGGCTTGCCTGCCAAGAGCTGAGGTAGGGGAAGTGCACTGTCAAAAAGAGATATGCTTTGTTCGTTCTCTTCGGAGTAGCGAGCTCTTGAGGTAAGAGCGGCGATGAGCTCACTGCCTTGGATTGACCAACGACGTCCTTGCTCGTCTCTCACACGCCCTTCAATCACAGGTAGTACCGCGCTGAGTCCGTTTTGTCTTAGCTTGAAGTAGAGCGACTCAGGTAGGTACTTTTGTCCTGCTGGTGGAATGATTAGGTTCTGAGCCTGAGCGCTCAGTTGCTCGGTGGATTCTGCATAGCTACGTTTGGCATTCAAGTTGATGGCTTGTACTGCGACAAATAAGGTGACTGCCAACACAATACCAATCAAGATTGCCGCAGCTTGCAATGGTGACTGACGATAGTGCGCGGCGAATAGGTTTAGCGTCAGTTTGGTATGTGTGATCGCTAAGCGAGCTAGTAAGCTAGTAGAATTAGCCTTTAGCATGAGTCATCTCACTGACTTGATTTTGGCTCATATGCTTAAGGTTTCCATTGTCCAAGACCAGCTGTCTCTGCATAAAATCAGCGCATTCAGCGCTGTGCGTTACCAGTAATACAGCGGTGTTGCCTTGTGTAGTGATTTCACTTAGTAATCTCATCACCTCCAACCCTGCTTTATGATCTAGATTTCCTGTGGGCTCATCTGCAAGCAAAAGTTTAGGTTTGTGAGCCAATGCTCGAGCAATAGCGACCCGCTGTTGTTGACCACCAGAGAGGGCAGATACGTGTCTATTAAGTAGTTCGCTGATACTTAATGCTTCGACTAAGTAATCACACCAAGATCCCCATTTCTGTTGGTTTAAATGCAATGGAAAGGCGATGTTTTGTTTTACATTGAGTGGAGTGAGCAAGTTGAACTGCTGAAAGATAACGCCGAGCTTTTGATGGCGGAAACGGCTCCAGTGTTGGTCTTTCCAAGCTGATGTATTTTCACCATCGAGCCATAACTCGCCTTCGGAAAGAGGTTCAAAGCCCGCAATTAAATTGAGTAGAGTACTCTTGCCACTGCCACTTGAACCAGTCAAAGCAACGCTGACACCAGTTCCTAGGTTGAAGTCGATATTGTCCAGCACTTGATGGCTCTCTTTGCCATCAATAAAGCTCTTACTGGCCTGTTGCAGTGTGACCACTGGGCTTTCCATTTCCTCTCCTTGTAATCAAAAAGCGATCACCAAAGGTGTTATGTGTTGGTGATTACTATCACGATAGACTCTCTCAAACTGTAGACGACAATTTGAGGATATAGAGCGATTTATATCGAATTATTAATAACTTGTACTTGATTCTTGAAGGAATGGATCAGTTGGTCGCTGGATAAGTCCCCCCTAAATAGGTTGTTATTCTCTAGGCTCGGTTAGGGTACTTGGGGTTTCTCGCGTTGATTGGCACCTTCTAAGATTATTTACGAATAACTGTATTTTTAATTTATTGTTATGTTATAACATAACCAAGTGTTGTTTTTTGATACTCGGTGGGGAAATTGAATAAACCTGTTTTGTCAGTGAAGGGGCTCTGCGCCAATGGTTTAGCAAACTGGAGGGCGGTCTCGGATGTGACATTTGACGTGAATGATGGGGAGTGTATTGCCATCATTGGGCCGAATGGAAGTGGAAAGTCTAGCTTACTAAAAGGAATTACAGGCGAGTACAAAGCCGTTGCCGGTGAGATGTTGTTGTCTGGTATCGAACTTGAAAGTCTAGCAAGGCAACAGGTAGCGAAAAAGGTCGCGTTGGTTACGCAACATGAGCATGTGGATCCCCGCTTGAGTGTCTCTGAATACGTTGGCTTGGGCCGTACGCCGCATACTTTCTGCTGCAGTACGAAAGAGCACAAGCGAGCAGTCAAACAGGCAATGGAAGATGTTGGGCTATTACATAAAAGCCAACATAGCTTTGGTGAGTTATCGGGTGGTGAACAACAACGTGCAAGTATTGCGCGAGCATTTGCACAAGAGCCTAGGCTTTTATTGCTAGACGAGCCGACTAATCACCTTGATCCTCTGGCTCGTCTTGAACTTCTGAGCCTTATTAAACAACGCGGCATTGCATCAGTTGTTGTGCTGCATGATCTGCCCTTAGTTGCCCCATTTGCCGATAAAGTTCTTCTGATGTCTGACCAAAAAATGGTCACATTTGCATCGCCAGATACGGTCATTCAAGACCGCTATATGGTTCCCGTTTTTGGGTTGCGCGTTTTGTCGTTCAATCACCCCAATATGTGCAGCACCATCCATCATTTTGAAGCTGCATCCAATCACTCTAATTTATCTCTAATAGGAGCAGCCCAATGAAGTGGCCTGTAATTTCTAGCCTTTTGTGTCTTTTACCTTTATCTATAGCTCATGCAACAAGCACTCAATACCCGGTTACGGTGGATAATTGCGGGAGCCCACTAACGATTGAGAAGCACCCTTCGCGTGCGGTCGTGCATGACATAAACATGGCTGATATGGCATTTGCTCTTGGCCTTCAGGAGGACATGGTGGGTGTGACGGGCATTACTGGTTGGTACAAGATGTCTGGTTCATTCAAACAACGCTTAGGCGATATTCCAGAGCTTGCCCCTAAGTACCCGTCATTAGAAACATTGATTGCCTCGGATGCCGATTTCTTTTTTGCTGGCTGGAATTACGGGATGAAAGTAGGGGGAGAAGTGACGCCTCAAACGCTGAAACCCTATGGAATTGATACTTTAGTGTTGTCGGAAAGCTGTATTCATACTCAGAGCCAAAAGCAAGGCGCTACCATGGACTTACTTTATGATGATATGGAAAAGCTAGGCGTTATTTTCGATAAACAGCCAGAGGCCGAAGCTCTGGTGAACAGTTGGAAAGAGAGAATTGCAAAAGTCGCTGAACAACAAAAAGCGTCTGGAAAACCTAGTCCAAAAGTCTTTCTGTTTGATTCCGGTGAAGACAAGCCTTTTACTTCAGGTAAGTACGGAATGCCTAATGCAATGATTGAAGCAGCCGGTGGACAAAATATTACAGGTGATATGGAAGCTAGCTGGGCACGAACTTCTTGGGAAAATGTGGCTAGCGCCAACCCTGATGTCATCATTCTTCTCGACTACCAAACTGCAAGTGGTGCCGATTCGTTGCAACGTTTTCTAGAAGCGCATCCGTTAATGAAATACACCAATGCGGTGACTGCTGGTCGCTATGTCAAATTGCGTTATGAGCAGCTGACCCCTGGGCCAGCCAATATTGATGCTATTGAGAAACTTGCAGCAGCGTTTGTTTCTGAATAGTTGGCAAGGTTATTATCGAAAAGAGTAGTAGTCTTTTGATTTTATTTGATAAATATCGAGCAGCTTGGTTGATGGGTATCAGCGCAATGCTGCTCGCCTTTATGATGAGCTTACAATTTGGTTCTGTCCCTCTTTCTTTTAGAGAGGTGATGGTTGGATTAATCTCTTTTAATGATCCAAGCCCTGATATGGCAAGCAGAATACTGTTCGACCTTAGGTTACCTAGGGCGTTACTGGCTGTTATTGCTGGTGCGGGGCTGGCGATGGTAGGAGCCTTACTCCAGACGTCGACACGCAATGACTTGGCGGATCCATTTCTGTTTGGCTTGTCCTCAGGTGCGTCTGCTGGTGCAGTATTGGTGATCACTCAATTGGGTGATGCCTTGGGCATTTGGTCATTGCCGTTGGCGGCGTTCTCAGGAGGTATTGTTTCAGCCACGGCAGTTTTGATTCTGTTCTCGATGCAGAAGAAAAAGGGTAACGACAACCTGATCTTGTGTGGTTTGGCGATTTCATTCCTATTTGGAGCAATCACCAGCTTTTTAATCTATTCCGGCGATCAAAGAGCGGCGAGCTCAATTTTATTCTGGACGATGGGCGGTCTAGGGCTTGCTCGTTGGGATAATTTGATTTTTGCTCTGGTGGGTGTGCTGTGTCTGGTTGCTCTAGTGGTTAAGCGTTATCGCGAACTCGACACCTTATTAGTGAGTGAGCAAACGACAAGCTCATTGGGCGTCAACGTTCATCGCCTACAAAGTGAGATTTTTCTCTGCTGCGCGTTTTGTACTGCATCAATCGTTGCAATGACTGGGGTAGTTGGCTTTATTGGTTTGATGGTGCCTCATCTTGTTCGACCATTTTCTGGGGTAACCCATAAACGAGCGATTCCTTTGATCGCAGTTTGGGGAGCGGTGCTTTTGCTGTTTGGGGATGTGGTAAGTAGGACGATATTGGCACCACAAGAACTTCCAGTTGGGATTGTAACAGCGGCGCTGGGTGGGTTGTTTGTTTTGTATCTTGTCTGGCGCAAGTAGCTTGTTGGTTTAATCTGAAAGTTCACTAACCATAGAGCCTATGGAATTCTAACCAATATCTTCACACTGGCACTTTCGACCTTCACTTTGGTGGTTGAAAGTGCATTCCTAAATATCTTCAACTTAAGCAGGCAGCAAGATGATCTTGCCATCCAATCGTGTGGTTTTAGATTCGACAAGATCAATCGCTGTCTGAACTTGATCGAGAGGAAAGCAACGGTCGACATCGAGTTGAATCTCGTTCTTGATGAAGTGATCGAGCATGGACTCGAATTGGTCACGGCGTGCTTTTTTACCCTCAGCTTCTTCCCAATACTTCAAGAAGAAGGTGCTGAACTCGATAGCTTGGCTTTTGGCATACTCGAAGAAACGCGGCTCATAAAAATCCAGAGAAAGCGTACCATAGTTGATGAAACGCCCTTGTTTGCCCAGCGTGTGAATAAGCTCGGTTCCGGGTGAACCGCCAATCGCATCAAAGGCAACCGTTGGTTGCGGTAGGCCAAGTTGCTGGATTTGTGCAACTAAGTCATTTTTGGCATCCAACACATGTTTTGAAGTCGTAAGAGCGCGTTTGGGTTGTGACTTCACAACGATGATTTGAAAGCCAAGCGATTGTGATAATTGGGAGAAAATCTTACCAATGGCTGAGTTGCCAGCGTTGATGATTAACGCATCTTCTTTGGTCAACTTTGTTACTTCAGTGGTAAGTATCCATGCGGTGAGTGCATTAATGTATAACTGACATGCGTAGTCGTTATCTAGATGTGTAGGCAGATGGAAAAGGTTGTCAGGTGAAACATTGACGTATCTCTGCCAGGTTCCACTTGTCGCCACAAGCACTCGCTGGCCCACAGTAAATTCAGAGTGACTAGACTCTACAACCGTACCTGCTGCTTCAAATCCTGGAACTCTGGGCGGCTGGTGACTGTGTTTGTATTGCCCCACTCCATGAATCGACAATAGATCACTTGGGTTAATGTTGGTCGCTTCAATTTGTACTCGAACCTTATCTTTATCGAGTATTCCTAAAGTGACATGCTCGATCTTGAGAGATTCTTTCGGCTGACCGAATCGGAACTGGCTAATTCGGGTGTTTCTTTTGGTATCTGTCATGAGCCGATTACTTAAGTTAGGTCAAGTGGACGCATTCGTTTTCTAGATAGCACGTTAACAAGCCGTCTGTGTTGGCAATAGGATATGCACTGGTGGGATCTAAAAAGTTATTCCCATCAGTGCTATTTCATTATGCCAGTTAGGTGCTGCTCAACCAAGTAACTCATTTTCATGTTTCTGATTTTGAGACTATATGTCGGGTTCTTGTGCTTAGTTTGTCGTATTTATTGCATTGACTGTAGCTGCCACAGGCGCAAAGGTTTTGAGATAATCACTGAATTGGTTGCTTGAACCTTGCTGTTTATTACTACATGGCTTTTTGTTGCAACACAGCCTCTATTGCCACATCACCAAGATTGCAGCGACTGAAAGTAATATCAGCGCAATAATGTCTTTGCGGGCAATACTTTGTCCTAGCCAGAAGTAAGAAATCAAGACCATAAAGACCACTTCGACTTGGCCTAATGTTTTCACGTATGGCACGGCTTGAAGCGACATAGCACTGAACCAACCAAGAGAGCCAATCACACTTGTTAGGCTTGTCATCAGAACTAATCTCGACTTCTTGAATATTTGGCGTAATGTTTCACGTTCTTTAAGAAAGAGATAAGTACAGATTATAAGTGTTTGAAGAGTGATCACCAAAAACAGAACCCAAGCGGCGCGGTGAGGGAAGGGAAGACCAATACTTAAGCTCGCCTCACGTACCCAAAGAGAAGTAAGAGCAAAGGCGGTACTGCAAGCCATACCGAGAAAAAAGACCTTTGGAGATAGGCTGCGCCACCCCGAAGAGCAGCTCATGATTAGAACTCCCAGAGTACCAATTAAAACTCCTATCCAGCCAGTAGCAGTTAATGCTGTACCAAAAAATAATACTGAGAGCACCGCTGAAACAGGGGCTTCGCATTTAGCAAGTCCCGCACCAATGGCATAGTTTTCGAGTTTGAATAGCATTACCATTAAGCCTGTTGCGATGATCTGCATAATTGCGGCTGCAACAATGTAGAAAACAAATTCTCCGGAAAAATGAGGGGCGGAGACTGGCTGCCATTGATATAAAGTGTAAAGGTAAATGAGGGCGACCGGACCAGCCCAAATGAATCTTGCTAGTGTTACACCTGCGACACTCATGGTGCCACTTAATTTGCTTTGAAAGGCATTCCGCCAAGATTGGCTGAAGGCTGCAAGGAGGGTAAAGGCAATCCAACTAAAAGACATATAACTTCCAAAAGTGATGTAATGGTTTGATTTATAGTAATAAAAAAACAGATAATAAGAAGTGATATAGCCTATTTATGGGTAGGGGAATCACCTCATTTTTGAGTTGCTGTTACGTTATATTTCAAAAGATTGGTGTCTTTTTGTTTTTGTAGTAGAACCATCCGCTGATTAATACGAATAGAAAGGCGAAGTAATAGCAGAACGAAGATAGTGACGCCAAGAAGGCGAGGTTTTGCTCTATCTCTTGCTCAGAGTAGTTATTAGAAACCAGTTTGTAGTAGTACGCATACAAAATACCGATCAGCCCATATCCGAGGTTAAACATCAAACCTTTGAAGCTAAGAACGGTGGCACGGTTATGCGACTTGGTCCTTTTGTTCAGGTGGTAACTGATAAAAATGTTCATCGTCATGATGATAAAGATAAGCACCAGTGCAGGAACTACCCCATAGATTGACCAACCCAAGCTGATCCAATAGTAGGTGAGGATACTTGCTAAGCCCATGATGATAATAAAGGTTTTCGGCTCGATATTTTCTGCCAGTCTACGGCTTTGGCCCGCTAAAATAATTTTTAATAGGCTGATTCCCGCGCCAATAAAACCAAAGTAAATAATTGGAATATCAATGGCAAGGTAGTATTGGCTGTTCATGGTGAGGAACATACGTGATGTGTGCTCAAACAGGCTGTAATAGAGCAGTATGAAAAGCACGTATGGCGTAGCGAATACCCACTTACCTGTGTCAGCAGTGAGCTTAAGGCTAGCAATGGTTGTGGCTAATTTTGTTTGACCATTTGGCATCACTTTCTTTTTTTCACGCATGTTTACCGCCGCATAAATCGCAAGTAGTGCAACCAATAAAGTGGCGAATACAGGAATACGCATTAAGTCTTTGGTACTTGCTGGCGCGGTTAACCCTAGTGCATGGAAAATGTTCGTCATGAAGTTTACATCGTACATGGCAGCACCAATTAAGGTGACAAATATGCCGACGCTTGAGGCGATACGAAGCTGGATTTGCAACACACGAGGCCACAGCTCCTCATTGCCTTGCTCTTTTAAGGTGTCATACGCCAGTGCTTCATCAGCACCGCTTGCCAATGCCATGGCTAACCCGCTGAGTATTCGGTTGACCAGAAAGACCATGAAAACTAAGTTCGGGTTTTCGGTCGGCACTAAGGCAATCATGGCGATTTCAACAAACATCACAAGGGAAGAGAGTAACACTAGCTTCTTACGACCCAAGGTGTCGGCAAATGCTCCAGATGGGACCTCAGCAAGTACTATGGTCGCCGCCCACACTACGTTAAGCATGGCAAATTGCGATAGGGTTAGGCCGTAATCAAGGTAGAGTAGAGTGAATACTGGGTAATAAAAACGCGCAAAGTAGCTACTTCGAAACATTAGAAAATAGCGAACATTGGGAATTTTTAGGATTTCTTTAGCTGTCACGAGATTTCAGCAAGTTAAATTAAACATTCTTTTTTATAACCTTTTTACCATTTAAATCATATGATTATTGAAACTTTTACGAGTTTAAGTGGCGAAATGACCTTAAGTTAGGCAAGGTCCACATAATTCTTGTTCGATTAAACACATCCATATGGGTTATAAATTTGACTGTCGCGTCTCCAATAGGTGTGCCGTAAGCTATCAATTATTGTTTTGTTATCAGAGTTAGGCTAAGAACACCAGAATAAATGGACTAGAGAAGATGGTGGAAAATATGATTATACTGGATATTACATTAATGAAAGAGTCGACGAGATAACTAATTTGAACGAGCATCAACTTATTGTGACATATCATGAATCTCATCATTCGAGTGAGTTACATAGCCACGACTACCCACTCCTCGCTTTTATACATAAGGGTTGTCAGATTCTATCTACTGATAAGCATAGTTTGCTTTCTATGCCGGGGTCTTTAATTTATATTCCAGCCGGCGTTCCACACTGTGCTGATTTCTTAAAACAATCCCAGGTCTCTTTACTTCGGCTGCCCCTAACATCAATTCCTGAACTCACAGAAATATGCATGTTGGATGTATCCCCCATCGTTACTCAATTATTTCGCTTGTGGGAAAATGGTAGCCCAGAACCAAAGCTTGAACCTCATTATATACATGTCCTAATCGACCAGTGTATCTGTTGTAAAGCAGCTAATAACCCTTTAATTGCAAAGGGAGGAATGGATCGAAGATTATTACCGATAATCGACGCACTATCAAACGAGCCAAGTATCAAATTGTCTATTTTAGATATGTCTAAACAAACTGGTGCCTCTGTGCGTACTTTAAACCGACTTTTTCTCTCTAGTTTTAAAGCGTCTTTCAGAGATATTCGCCAAAAAGTTGTGATGGAACGTGCTGAAAAAATGATGGCAGAAGGCGTTAGCGCAACTGATATTGCATTTGAACTCGAATACTCAAGCTTATCTTCATTTTCTACTGCATTTAAAGAGCATCAGAAAAAATCTCTTTAGTGGTAAATTTGGCGCAATTTGTAAACCGAGTGTCGTTTCACCCAAAACCTTAGCAGCGCAATCAGTTTAATCTGTTGATCTGTTCTTAATGTTATGGGGAAAACCATTGTCTAAAATAACTAATATAGCTATCAGTGTCCTAATGGTATCGGTCTACTTTTTTTCGTCAAGTATGTATACACCAAGCTTTCCGGACATACAAAGTGGACTTCAAACTTCTGAGGCGCTGGTGCAACAGACTTTAAGCCTATTTTTTATCGCTTTAGCCTGTAGTCAACTTATCTGTGGTCCGCTCTCTGAGCGCTATGGGAGAAAACCAATAGCGATGCTCTCATCTTTTGTTTTTGTTATTGGCTCAATGACATGCCTTTTGGCTGATAGTATAGAGGTTTTGTTAATCGGCAGGATCATACAGGGTTTGGGGGTTGGTGGTCTCTATTTGCTTTGTCGGACGATACTACAAGACGCTTTCGAGAAGACAGAGCTCATGGGGATACTTGCTTGGTATGGGATTTTTTTTATGAGTTTACCCGGTTTAACGCTAATTTTAGGTGGGTATCTGACTCAGCACTTTGGTTGGCATAGTAACTTCGTGTTTATGGCATGCTTATCGATTGCCACACTATTGATCATCGCATTTGTTAAACGTGAAACTATACGTAAGAAGAACCCCGATGCAATAAAGCCTAAACAGATACTAAAAGATTATGCTCTCATTGCATCAAATGTTACCTTCCTGTGTTATTTAACAATGATGTTTAGTGGGACCAGTTGTATATTGCTCTTCCAAGTTACAGGTTCTTTTGTAGCCCAACATGAATTTGATTTAACGGCTGCAGACTATGGCATTGGATCAATGGTTTTGATTGTAAGTAGTGTTGCATCTCGATTTATATGGACTCAATTTTTAAAGCACCGTATCAGTGAGAATATGACACTAATTTATGGGAGCCTTATTCAAATTGTAGGTTGTGTTGTGATTACTTTAAGCCTTGTTCTCCATAGCTATTTATTAATGTTAATTGGGTTTTCTGTCATGGCGTTTGGCTCAGCATTTTTGTTAGCAGTCGCGGGTGTATCTGCATTGTATTTGTTTCCTAATCACAAAGGCCAGGTTGGTGCTATCTATGGTGCATTACAGATGGTTGGAGCATTTGGTTTTACGTTTTGTTTATCCTTTGTTCCAGCCACCCATCAAGTGATGGTGATCAGTAGCTGGATATTGTCTCTATCCACTGGAATCGCATTAATCATAATGTATCGTCAGCAATCTAAAAACTTGGTGCTCGCTGAATCTTAATGTGGTTTGAACATATCCCCTAAACCTATCTATTAGGGGATATTTGAATGACACTCAATTCAATATTGCTTGGTGGTTATTCACTTTCGCCCTCTTGGAAAGCTTGAAGTTGTTTGCTTTTTTTGAGCCATTTATCGAGCACAATTTTCAGAGCGTCTATGGATGTTGGCTTCTCTAGGCGGGCATCCATTAACTGTTCGATCGTCTCTAACTCACGCTGGCCTGACTCACCAGAAAGGGCGATGATAGGTGTGTTAGGTGAGCGTGCTTTGATGATCTGACTTGCTTCAAAACCATTCATGACTGGCATTTGTACATCCATTAATATCAAATCGACGTGATTTTTTCTAAACAGTTCGATGGCATTTTCCCCATTTTTTGCTTGTAGGCTGTTTACGCCCAGTCTGCTTAGATACATTTGAACTAGGGTGCGTTGCACCTCTTTGTCGTCAACGATGAGCACGGTTGGGGCTATGCTATTCGTAGTAACTTGTGTCGCTATTGGAGCGGATTTTTTTTCCTCAGTTCTGATTTTTTGGGGCTGCGAGACGGCTTCATTGGCTTTTTCGACATGGGTCTGGCTTTGCTGCCAGTCGTTAAAGTAAGGTGTCCGTAAGGTGTCCGCTTTTGGTGCATTGGGTACCACAGGGAAATAAAGATGGAACTCAGTAAATTTACCGCGCTCGGATTGACACTCAACTCTGCCGCCAAATGAACGCATTACTCGTTGACAGTAGCCTAACCCCAAGCCGCTACCACCGCTTTTCTGGTAAGAAAAGAAGTCGTCGAAGATCTTGTGTCTAATCGCTTCATCAATACCTGGTCCTGTATCTCTGAAAGTGAGGATATTTTCGTAAGAACCGACTTGAGTACTGATTTCGATTTGGCTATCTGGGTACGAATCAAAATAGTAAATTGCGTTTCGGATAAGATTGAAAATTACAAAATTGAATAAAGTTTCGTTTAAATTTGCCACAAAATCAGTGTGTTGAGGCAAGCGAATACGTTCTATTATTTTCTCGTTTTCAAAACCATAATGGCTGACTGCTTGATCTATTGCTTTGTGGATTGAAGTCATTGTGACTGGCCCGTGCTCAAGTGAGCTGTCGCTAACCTCTCGCAATATAATATCAATTAGTTGTCGCCCGCGCTGAACGGCCGCTTGTCCATTTTTAATGTCAAGTTGGACCTGCTTTTCTGGGGCTTGGTTTTCGATATGCTGTTTCAAGACCTCGAAGTGAAGTTGCACTTGAGCAAGTGGGTTACGCATCTCATGAGCTATTGAGTTGGCGAGAGCTCGGCTTTGGCGGACTCGTCTATCGGCTTCTATGGTACTTTGAACGCGGGCCAGTAAGGTCTGTAGCGCTGAGATCTCTTCATTAGAGAACATTTGATCATTGCTTTTGTGCGACGAGACCAGTAAATGTGTGACAGACTTCCCTTGCCCAAACAGTGGCATAACCAAGGCGGTATTGTTCAAACTCATCTTGTCATACAGCGCTTTGAGCGAAAGTTTGGAGGGTGTTTTGTAATCCAGCTCTTGAGATAACTCGTCGAACACTAGCACTGACTCGTTTGTTGAAAGGTAGTCTTCGTAGAAGGTTTCGTTGTAGTTGCTGTTAACAAGACGAAGCTTGTCTTCAGGGATTTGCAATAGTTGACCTAAACGGCGCATTGCATCGTCAATCGATAGCTTAAAATCTTCTTCTAAATCGAGGATTTGTTGTACTGGAGTTTTCTTTTTTCCATAAACGAAGAAAGACGCATAGCGACTGACACGTTTGTAGATCAATTGCCAGATGATACCGATCATCGCACAGATTGGGATTGCGATTAACCATTGGTTATCGTCAGTCTGGGGGATGAATATCGCGCCGAATGGAACTGCTAAAATCATGCACACCAAAAGTGTATTAAGACCAAGGTAAGCAAGGTATTTCACGCTGTAAAAACGTGAAGTCAGCAGAGCATACCCAACAAACATCATCTCGCTAATGGATAGTGCGGGAGGGAGCCAAGTTAGCGAAAAGTCCTTGAGGAAGTAAGTCATTCCGACTTGTATTGTAATTGTTGATATCATGAATACCAAGATACCTGCAATCATATAACTAGTTTTTGCTTGAGTAAGCCTATCGCTATTAATCCTCATAACCAACACATTTGTAAATGTGAGGCACAAAAGCACAAGCATTGCAGTAAAAAAGTAAAAAGTATGAGCTCCAAAGCCAATAGTGAATTGGCTTCGTCCCACTATATCAACATTTATAATAGTTAAATTAGGTTGTAAATTAATAACAAGCGAATATATAGCTGAGCTAGAAAATATTAACTTTTGCCAAATTGCTACTTTGCTTTTCTTATAACTAGCCAAAAGTTGACATGAAAAGTAGTAAGCACTGACAAATGCTAAAGATGATGCGAGATTAGCTAATTTAGCCACTAATACTGCAAATGAAGGACCAAATCTAACCAAGTAATCTGTATGAAAATATGCATTAGTGCTAATCCAAAAAATTACACAAAACGAGTAGGCTATATAGGGAACATGATATGTCCCTTTGATTGTTAGATGCTGTTTTTTTAGATGATAGCAATAATACGCTAGCCAGATTACGACAGCAGTGGCAGCTGCAAACAGCGTAATTGCTTTAGCATATTCCGTTGATTCGAAGTCCAGTTCAAACATGTTTTCCCTTTCTGGCCGAGTCTAATCGTCTTGTCTCACGTACGGTAAGCTTGTACCGGTGAAAATCTGTGTCCTCGAAAACTCTAACCATTCGTTCAAAATGCCAAAAACCACGATAAATGGTTGTACCATCGTTATTTAGATCACAAAAACCAGAGTGGAAATACGCTTTTGGATCTATAGCTTGATAAAACTGGAGCATGAAGGTTTGCTCTATAATAGTGAAGCCGACCTTATACCCAACTTGATGTAATACGTTCATCAGCTCCTTTTGACCGAGATAGAGGAAGTAGAGCTTTTGCTGGGTGCTACCGCTGACTGTCAGGCGCAACACTTCACATATGGCTTGTGTATCTGACAATTGCAAGCGAAAAGTACTGTCAAACTCAGGAAGAGAGTAAGACTTTGGAAGTGTTGGTGGCGTGAAAAGTTTCAATCCCGACAGCTGTTGGTAGCCGTGATCTGGTAAGCAGTACTGCCAGTGCTCATTACTGAAAGGTGGTGCATAGCTTAACCAAGTATCCTTGGTTGACCAGTCTTGCAGAAGTGCAGAGGATACTAGTGTTGGAAACGCTTCATCTACTGGGTGCTTGAGCAAGATAAAGTGTTTACCAGATTGCGAAAGGTGTAAGAGAGGTAGCATCTCAAACCATTTCTCGCCCTTTATGAAGGTTTCTAGGTTACTCAAAGCAATCGCATCATTGATGGGCATGGCTTGTGGATGGCACGGTGTTTGTACTATGAGTGAATCGGATTCGATGTGCTCAATGATCGCGCCATAATACGCGGAATCTTTAATAGGTAACTCGATACGTGAGTTGGGAGGATCGCTCAGTGGTGATCTTGCCTTTATTGCGGCAATCTCGCATTCGCACCAAAAGTCTAACCAAGACATGTAGCAATGGCTGGCTGCTTTTTCTAGTAGAACCATATCAGGAGCTAAAGTGCTCGGGTACCGCTGAATGAGATCGCGATAATCCATTAACTCAAATAACACTGAAAGACTTTTGCTTTGATGCTCTGGGTATAATGCTCCCAGAAGGTTTCGACGAAAATCAGTAACGGTTTGGAAAAGAGCGGTGCGCTGCTCGGTCTGATAAGTATTGATGACGAGATCTATTAGTGCTCGTTGTTGCTTTTCGATAGACTCATCGCTAGCCAATAGCGAGTTTAAAGACGATAGTAGTTTCATGGTGTTAACCTAGATTGATATAATTATTTTATTAGATCTGCACTCACTTTCTGACACTTATATTATTAAGCCTTTAAATAACGTTTTTTAGTTGTGTATTGATAACGTTGTTTGTGTCAACAAGGTGATGCTAGTTGCATAACAGCGCGCAAGTCTACTACTTGCTCATATTCTTAACAATAGGGTATTTTTAATTTAATAAACTCTAAATTAGCGTGTCTTCAATGGCTTGCGGTTCAGTTCATAAACTTAGCCTAATATGCAGTTTGCGAGCATAAATCTGTAGACTTACATATCGATATCAAAAATCTATTTTTTGAATCGGAATCATAGTTAGTGTAAATGATAATTTACCCTGATAGTTATGGGGGATATAAGAGTGGCTTAAATATACAAAAAGTCATTATGTTTATGCTTCATACTCATTTATTTCCACGTCACCGTTTGGTGCTCGCTTGCTTACTCTCTAGTGCATCTACTTTCTCTTTTGCTCAAAGCCAATGTGAGGTGCCTGAACTTCAGCTGTCACCAGATCTTGCTCATGCGGTTTCATTAGCCGACAACAGTTGTTATAGCTCTTGGTTCTCTGCATCAAAAAGTTCGTTAACCAATATCTACAGCGAAAACAGCCTGACCCAAGTTAGTCATTTACTGAACTTAGAGATAGCCCGTTACCAAGGCGAAGCTGACCAAGCACGCAAACTTGAAAACTTGGGTGAATTTGTTCGTGCAGCTTATTACGTTCGTTATAACGCGCAGGCGGAGGAATTTTCTGAGGAATTAAGCGAGCGCTTTGCACACTCAACTAATGCATTCCTTGCTAATCCGAATTCGCTAAACCAAGGGAGAGAACAAGTTGGTGCGCTGAAGAGCCTGACATTAATGGTCGACAACGTGAAGCAACTTCCACTCACTATGGATGCACAACTTGCGGCACTTAGCCAATTCAACCGTGAAACGGCGTTAGACACACACTGGGTCGATGGGCTTAATAATCTATTCAGAGCGATGGCCGGGCATGCCGCTCGGGATGACTTCTACGATTACCTAGCAAACAACACTCAACATATAGAGACACTAGCGAAATTTGCTCGCGACAATCGATGGGCTTTGGATACAGATGCAAGTTTTCTGGTTTACAACGCAGTTCGCGAGACTGGGAGGTTGCTAGCAAGCCCAGATAAAGCGACCAAAGATAAAGCGTTACAAGTGATGCAAGGTGTGATGGCGCAAAATCCATTGGGTAGTGAGCAAGACAAACTGTGGCTAGCGGCGGTAGAAATGCTGGGATACTTTGCACCAGAGGGTTTGAACGGGCTCGATCTTGAACAGGCGAAACGCGACGTTGCTCGACGTATCTTACCTAACCGCTACGAGTGCCAAGGCCCTGCTATTCTGCGCTCTCAAAATTTAACCGAGTTACAAGCTGCAAAGGCATGTGATGTATTGGCGGCAAAAGAGGCAGATTTCCACCAAGTGGCTAATACTGGGCAGCAACCGGTGGCTAATGACAACAATAATAATGTTGAGATCGCGGTATTTGGTAGCAAAGGTAGCTACGTTGACTACTCTTCATTCCTGTTTGGTAATACGACAGATAACGGTGGTCAGTACTTAGAGGGTAATCCGACTGACTTGGAGAATGTAGCGCGCTTCGTAGCTTACCGATTCGACGATGGTGATGAGCTATCTATTCTGAATTTTGAACATGAATATACGCATTACCTAGATGCGCGCTTCAATCTACATGGTTCATTTGATGATAACTTGGCTCATGGTTACGTAGTGTGGTGGTTAGAAGGCTTCGCTGAATACATGCACTATAAGCAAGGCTACGATGCTGCAATTCGCTTAATTGATGGCGGTAAGATGCGCCTATCAGATGTGTTTGCGACCACTTACTCTCATGATTCTAATCGTATTTACCGATGGGGATATTTAGCGACACGCTTTATGCTAGAGGAGCACCCCAATGAAGTGCAAAGCTTACTGGCACTGTCTCGCTCTGGTCAGTTCGCTGACTGGGCAAAGCTGGTTATAGTGTTTGGCCAGCAGTACGAGGGTGAGTTTGAGCGTTGGTTAGATACGGTAGCGGACGAGCCAAAACTAGAACCCGAAAAACCAAATGAGCCGACAGAACCAAGCGATCAAATCAAGGATCTTGTCGCTAACCAAAGCGTGCTGTTGAGCGGTAAAGCATACAGTGAGCAACTGTTCTACATCGACGTACCTGAGAACACCACTCATTTTGAGGTATCAATTGAAGGACAAAATCAGGGGGATGCAGATCTCTACATGAGCTATAACCGCACTGCGCATTACTATGATTTTGAGTTCAGTCAATATGGCAGTGGCAGTAATGAGATGGTGACATTTGAGTCAGAGGCGACGGGATATATTAAGCCTGGTCGTTACTACATGAGTGTTGTGGGACGAACTGAATTCAACGGGGTGAGGCTGCTTGCATCGTTGGAAACAGAGCACCCCGTTCCACCTTCTCCAGAGCAAGATGACCTAACGCCTGTGGTACTAGAATCTGGTAAGGCTCACCTGTTTACGGTTCATCAACAACGTTACGCTGCTGTTTATGTTCCGCAGGGAGTGCGAGAGGTTCGCGTATGGTTAACCGATCAAAACATTGGTTCAATAGGACAAGGTAATGTTGATCTGTTTGCGAGCCGCGCATACTGGCCAACCGCTGGGCAGCATGATTATGCGTCGGATTATCGTGGCAGCAATGAGTATCTGCAAATACCAGTGACTGAGGAAGGGTACTTACATTTCTTGTTAAGTGCAGTAGAGCAAGGTGATGATGTCGAGATCTTGGTCTATTTTCATTAAGGCACAAATCTCGAATACATGGAAAACAAGCTGAGTATGAATGCCCGGCTTTGTTTTTCTGACATTTTTCTGTGTTTATAGAGTAGTTTCACCATAATCTCTGATGAAGTGATGACATTGGCGGTTTAAGCTTGTAAGCATATAAAACACCCCGATAACGGTGTGGTCACTTGTTAAAACTGAATGATTTATTTAGTGAGGATTTATGAAGAAAACACGATTAACATCACTACTTGGGGTAGCGACTTTAGCTGGCGTGGTTGCTGTGGCTGGATGCAGTCAGAGTGGTGAAGTGATGACTCAATCACAAGAGAAAACGAATCCGATCTGTAGTACTAAAAACTTAACAGGTGGTTGGTCGAAAAGTGAAGTTACACCACAAGCTGAGCAAGCGTTAGACGCCGTGCTTAGCCAGATGAACACGTCTGCAAAGCTTAAACAGATTTTGAGCGTTCGAACTCAAGTTGTGGCTGGTTTGAATTACGCGATTGAGTTTGAAATGGATAATGGTGAAGTGTGGAATACGATCGTATACCGCTCTCTACAAGGCGATACCGAAATGGTTCAGGCCGCGCAGCAAGGCCGTTTGTGCCAATAGCCTCAGTTAGATATCAAACATAGCGTCTAACACAAAAATGGCTCCAAAATTAGGAGCCATTTTTATTTTGGTAAGTGCTTTATCGTAAGTTCGTAATGGTTTATTACGCCTCGGATAATTCAGGTTTTGATAGTTCGCTTTCGGATAACTCCAAAATACAAGCTCGGCTGATGTCTTCATCGATGTACGCCATACCCAGTTTGTTCAGGTAATCCATGCGGTCTGCAGTACGAAGATCGATATCTGGGCCTGTAATGTCGTTCTCTTGGTAAACCTTAGCGAGGTGAGCCATGAACTTCTCGCCTACACTCATCATTAGCAAACTCATTGCGCCAACGTCTGGTCTTACTTTAGCGTGTTGCTTTTCAGATAAATTCACCTCTAAGACAACAGGCTGTTCCTCCCCTTCGAAACGAACGCTGCGCTCTCTCACCGTTTGTTGTGCCCAGTAGTATGCAAGCTCTTTACTTTGGGTTAAGAAGACTGGCTCAACCGATTCTGTGTAGTTATTGCCGATCGTGGCCATGGTTTTTACGGCGGCTTGGTTGAGTGCTTTGTCGCCCGAGCGTTTTAGTCCTTGGCCTTTAATGGAAGCGATTAGCGCTGAAGAGGTTCCGTGATACCAAGTATCACCTGTTGCGAAACCATTTTCTGATAGCAGTGTTTTTGCATCTTGTAGGTGTTTAGGTATTGAAGTCATAGGCGCTCTCAATCAAAAGAAATTTCAACAAACAGGAATCTCATAAAACATGAATACAGTTAGCTTAAACCGAAGTTTCTCACTTGGCCGTGGGTTAGGGCACAAATCTGAGACTTTGAGATAAAGCCGGCAGTACAAGCTTTATCTCAAAGCCTTCCCCCGTCCTTCTCTCTTACCGAAGTAAGAGAGAAGGACGGGGGAGGTTTTAGCTTTAGTGACTAATCAAAAAGTGCTAGCGATTAATCAAATTGGTTCGATGTATTTAGTTCACCCGCTGCTTTTAATGCGTTTTCACCTGCAAAGTACTCTTTGTGGTCATCACCCATATCTGAACCAGACATGTTTTGGTGTTTAACACATGCGATACCTTGGCGGATCTCTTTACGTTGAACGTTAGCAACGTAGCCCAACATGCCTTGGTCACCGAAGTACTCTTTAGCAAGGTTGTCAGTAGACAGCGCTGCAGTGTGGTACGTAGGCAGAGTAATCAAGTGGTGAAAGATACCCGCTTCACGAGAAGCATCTGCTTGGAACGTACGGATCTTGTCGTCAGCACGCTGAGATAGTTCAGATTCATCGTACTCAGCGCTCATTAGGTTAGCACGGTCGTATGCAGAAACGTCTTCACCAGCTTCAACCATCGCATCGTATGCTTGTTGACGGAAGTTTAGCGTCCAGTTGAACGATGGAGAGTTGTTGTATACCAGCTTCGCATTAGGGTGTACTTCACGAACGCCATCCATCATCTCTTTGATCTGACCGATATGAGGCTTCTCTGTTTCAATCCAAAGCAGGTCAGCACCCGCGTTGATTGCTTCAATACAGTCAAATACACAGCGGTCTTCACCAGTACCTTGACGGAATTGGTACAAGCCAGATGGTAGACGCTTAGGACGTACCAGCTTGCCTTCACGGTTGAAGCAAACGTCGCCTTGTTTCATGTCAGCTACATCGATCTCTTCAACATCTAGGTAAGAGTTGTAGATGTCACCTTGGTCGCCAGGCTCTTTCACTACTGCGATTTCTTTTGTTAGACCAGCACCTTGTGAGTCAGTACGCGCAACGATGATGCCGTTGTCGATACCTAGCTCTAAGAAAGCGTAACGAAGTGCACGTAGTTTCGCGTGGAAATCAGCGTGAGGTACGGTTACTTTGCCGTCTTGGTGACCACATTGCTTCTCATCGGCAACTTGGTTCTCGATTTGTAGGCAACAAGCACCAGCTTCAATCATCTGCTTAGCCATTAGGTAAGTCGCTTCTGCGTTACCGAAACCAGCATCGATATCCGCAATGATTGGTACAACGTGTGTTACGTGGTTGTCAATTTGGTCTTGGATGCGATCTTGTAGGTCAACATCACCCGCTTCACGAGCTGCGTCTAGTTCACGGAATAGACCACCTAGTTCACGTGCATCTGCTTGGCGAAGGAAGGTGTATAGCTCTTCAACTAGCGCTGCAACTGATGTTTTCTCGTGCATTGATTGGTCTGGTAGTGGACCGAACTCTGAACGAAGTGCTGCAACCATCCAACCAGAAAGGTAAAGGTAGCGGCGATCTGTTTTACCATCAAAGTGCTTCTTAATAGAAATCAGCTTTTGTTGGCCGATAAAACCGTGCCAGCAACCTAGAGATTGAGTGTATTGAGAGCTGTCTTTATCGTAAGCCTCCATATCCGCACGCATGATATCTGCCGTGTATTGTGCGATATCTAGACCTGTTTTGAATTTGTTTTGAGCTCGCATACGAGCAGCAGATTCAGCATCGATTGCATCCCATGAAGCACCTGCAGCGCTTTTTGCAACTTCTATCATTTCGATATCTTGTGTAATTTGCGACATAACTATTCCTTAGTTTCACGTGGGTATGGTTGCCAACTTGGCTTGGATTAAAACTTTGCCATGGACAAAGAATAATCATGCATGTGATAATTTTGTTAATTTATAGTTATTATATTCGGTATTTTTTATATGAATATTGCTCGTATAGACCTTAATTTACTTGTGTATTTAGACATGTTGCTACGTGAAAGAAACGTTACACGAGCAGCGAATCAGTTGGGGATTACTCAGCCTGCAATGAGTAATGGACTGCGCCGATTACGCGATCTACTTGAGGACCCGTTGCTGGTAAGAACAAGTGAAGGAATGGTGCCAACCGAGCGCGCGCAAAAGTTGCAACCTTTGATTCGCAACATCTTGGCGAATGTAGAAAAGACCTTGCAACCAACGACGGAATTTAACGCAGAAGATAGTGAACGCGTATTTCGTATCATGGCGAGTGACTATGCTGAATCCACCATTATTCAGCCGCTATTAAGAAAGTTGAGTGAGATAGCGCCGAAAATACGCCTCGATATTATGACGCCAAGTGACGTGAGCTATCAGGATGTAGAACAGGGTACCGTTGATATCATTATTAACCGTTTCGATGATATTCCTCAGTCTTTTCACCAAATGAGCCTTTGGCACGACGGCTTCTCTTGCTTATTTAGCTGCGACAACCCGATAGCTGACAATTTCGATATTCTTTCTTATTTGAAAGCGCAACATATTTGGGTGAGCAAAACCGGTATGGGGACGGGGGTCGGGATTAACCCAAGTGAAGCGCAGAAATTAGGGTGGATCGATGAAGCGCTAATGCGTATTGGTAAAACCCGAAACATTACTGTGTTTACTCGACACTACCTGTCAGCGATTTTATTCGCGCAACAGAAAAACCTGATCCTTACCATCCCAACCAAAGCAGCACAGCTGCAACGCAACAACCCTAAGTTATTGATCAAACCTGCCCCTTTTGCCATTGAACCTTTTGAGGTGAAGATGGCGTGGAGCCCGTTGTTACAAACCAATCCAGACCACCAGTGGATGCGTCGCTTGATCAAAAGTGTCGCCAATGAAATCGAAAGTGGTGTGACAGAATAACCCTATTTTTAGGGTATTTCTTTTGTGAATGTCCATTATAACTGGCATAAATTAGCTAAATTTTTGTCAGTTACGTAAATTTAAGTGAGTAGTCAGTGATTAACTTGAGAGAGATTTTATGAGCAGTCGTATTCAACAGGGAAGCTTGAACATAGATAGCACCCTCTACCAACTAGTTAATGAACAGATCATCCCTGGCACGGGTATTCTTGCAGAAGACTTCTGGCAGTCATTTGCAGCCATCCTCAAAGATCTGGCACCAAAGAATCGTGCATTGCTTATCAAGCGTGAAGATCTCCAACATCAAATCGATGTATGGCACCAAGAGCGTGCTGGTCAAAAACTGGATGCTGCAGAATATAAACAGTTCCTACAGCAGATCGGCTACCTAGTACCTGAGGCTGATGACTTCCAAGTAACTACTGCCAATGTTGAGCCTGAAATCGCAACGCAAGCTGGGCCGCAGCTTGTAGTGCCTATCATGAACGCGCGATTTGCACTTAACGCAGCAAACGCGCGCTGGGGCAGTCTATATGATGCGCTCTACGGCACAGACGTGATCAGCGAGAGTGATGGCGCCGAGAAAGGCGGTAGCTTTAACCCGGTACGTGGTGCCAAAGTGGTGAGCTATGCTCGCGGCTTCCTTGATGATGCCGCACCGCTCAATGGTGTTTCTCATAAAGACGTGACCAAATACAGCATCAGTAACGTGAGTATTGGTAATACGCTTACGGCGACTCTAGATAACGGCGAAGAAGTCACGCTAATCGACTGCAATCAATTTATTGGGTATCAAGGTGACGCTAGTGCGCCGTCTTGTATCCTGCTTAAACACAATAACCTTCATATCGAAATTCAAATCGATCCTAGTGCGCCAATCGGCAGCATTGATGCAGCCGGTATTAAAGATGTGCTTGTGGAAGCTGCACTAACGACCATTATGGATTTTGAAGACTCAGTAGCCGCTGTCGATGGTGCAGATAAAGCACTGGCTTACCGTAACTGGTTAGGCTTGATGAAAGGAGACCTACAAGAGTCGCTAGAAAAAAATGGCAAAACTATTGTTCGTAGCCTTAATCCAGATCGCCAATACACCAGCGTAACGGGTGGTGAGATCTCGCTTAAAGGTCGAAGCATGTTGTTTGTTCGTAATGTTGGTCATTTAATGACGAACCCAGCGATCATTGATGATGAAGGGAATGAAGTACCTGAAGGCATCATGGATGGCATGATTACTTCACTGATCGCTATGCACGACTTGAAAGGTAACAGTGCTTACCAAAACTCGACCGCTAATAGCATCAATATCGTAAAACCTAAGATGCATGGCCCTGAAGAAGTGGCATTTACCAATGAGCTGTTTGGTCGCATTGAAGACGCATTAGGTTTAGAACGCTTTACTATCAAAGTTGGCATTATGGATGAAGAGCGCCGTACCTCTGTGAACTTGAAAGAGTGTATCCGCGCCGCTAAAGATCGTGTTGTGTTTATCAACACAGGTTTCTTAGACCGAACGGGGGATGAGATTCATACGAGTATGGAAGCGGGTCCATTTGCTCCTAAAACGCAACTGAAAACCATGACATGGATTGGCGCTTACGAAGATCAAAACGTTGATCTGGGCTTAGCTT
Source organism: Vibrio sp. HI00D65 (assembly GCF_001635455.1). Taxonomy (GTDB): domain Bacteria; phylum Pseudomonadota; class Gammaproteobacteria; order Enterobacterales; family Vibrionaceae; genus Vibrio. Next base: position 65,527 of record NZ_LWEH01000608.1, on the reverse strand, counting down.
GTGGCCTGCAAGGTAAAGCCCAAATTGGTAAAGGTATGTGGCCAGAACCTGATAACATGGCCAAGATGATGGATGCCAAAATTGGTCACCCACGAGCGGGTGCTAATACCGCTTGGGTTCCTTCGCCAACCGCTGCTACTTTGCACGCATTGCACTACCACAAGGTGAGTGTTCCGAGTCGCCAAAAAGAGCTGCGCGAGCGTGTGAGAGCAAACGTTGACGATATCCTTACTATTCCTCTACTGGGTAATCAAAAGCTAACTGCACAAGATATTCAAAATGAATTGGATAACAACACGCAAGGCATTCTAGGTTACGTAGTGCGTTGGATTGACCAAGGTGTAGGTTGTTCGAAAGTTCCTGATATTAATAACGTAGGACTCATGGAAGACCGTGCCACGCTGCGTATTTCGAGCCAGCACATTGCAAACTGGTTACGTCATGGCATTTGCGATGAAGCCCAAGTGATGGAAACGATGAAGCGCATGGCTGCTGTTGTTGATGAGCAAAACGTTGGGGATCCAAGCTACCAGAATATGGCGCCAAACTTTGAAAACAGCATTGCGTTTTCTGCAGCGTGTCAGTTGGTGTTTGAAGGCTGTGCTCAGCCAAACGGTTATACCGAGCCAGTACTCCACGCTATGCGCTTGAAACTGAAATCACTTAAATAGCAAAATAACCGGATAATAAGAAAGAAAAGAATAACAACGATAAAAGTACCCCCCTTAACCGAGCCCAAGGTGCCGCGCAATATAGCGCGGCTTTTTTTTGCTTTCGTTTCAGAGGGTTTGAGGAGAAAAGCTTAGTTACCGCTAAAACCTAGTTTTTGCCGAGACCTTAGTTTCCACCGAAGCCTTAATTTCCACCAAAACATAGATACTTAATATCCATGTACTCATCGATGCCTTCTTTTGCCCCTTCACGACCAATGCCCGACTGTTTCACCCCACCAAACGGCGCTACTTCAGTAGAGATCAAGCCGTCATTGATGCCAACCATACCGTATTCAAGCGCTTCTGATACCTTCCACACACGGTGAATATTCTGGCTGTAGAAGTAAGACGCTAAACCATAAATCGTATCGTTCGCCATCTCGATGAGTTCTTCATCGCTGTCGAACTTCATAACTGGAGCGACAGGACCAAAGATCTCTTGTTGAACGATGTCCATGTCATGTTTCACGTCTTTAAGAATGACGGGATGAATAAACTGGCCATCGAGTAATTGGATTGGTGTCACTGGCTGTGCACCTTGCTCAATAGCTCGGTCAATTAAACCTTGGATATTTTGCTTCGCTCTTTCACTGATGACTGGGCCAATGTTGACGCCTTCATCAAAGCCATTTCCGACCTTAAGCTGTTGTACTGCTTGGTCGAACTTAGCCACAAATTCGTCGTGTACTTTACTGTGGATATAGAAGCGGTTAGCACAAACACAAGTTTGCCCTGCATTGCGGAATTTAGATGCCATTGCACCTTGCACGGCAGCGTCGATGTCTGCGTCGTCAAACACAATAAAGGGTGCGTTGCCGCCAAGCTCCATTGAAGTGCGTTTGATGCCTTTGGCGGCTTGCGCCATTAAGATGCTGCCAACACGGGTAGAGCCCGTAAATGAGATCTTTTTGATTAATGGGTGTGAGGTAAACAGTTCACCGATTTGTTCAGGACTATTACCTAAAACCACTTGAATAAGGTCTTCAGGGATTCCAGCTTGGTAAGCCAGTTTAACGACCGCAAATGCTGAAAGTGGTGTCTCGTCAGAAGGTTTCACAATGAAGCTACAGCCAGCCGCTAATGCAGGCGCTGCTTTACGGGTGATCATCGCAACGGGAAAGTTCCATGGCGTGATGGCACAGGCCACCCCAATTGGTTGTTTGATAGTAACTAAACGCTTATCTGCCGCAGTACTAGGGATCGAATCGCCGTAGGTGCGTTTAGCTTCTTCGGCGAACCATTCAATGAAGCTTGCTCCGTAAACCACTTCGCCAGTGGCTTCAGCCAACGGTTTGCCTTGTTCCATGGTCATCAAGCGAGCAAGAGCATCTTTGTTTTCAAGGATCAACTTATACCAATTATTAAGCAGCGCAGCGCGAGTTTTGGCTGGAACTTTTGCCCACTCTTTCTGTGCGATATTTGCACGCTTGATAGCGTTATCTAGCTCCACCTCGGTAGAGATTGGCGCATAGCCAATGAGCTCACCGGTTGCTGGATTGGTGACCGCAACCGCACTATCTGCTTCTGTCACCATAAAAGAGAGTAATTGCTTATTGTTGATTTTGAGCATTGTGGTTCCTTATTGATGAGCAACTAAAATGTACTCTTTCCGCCAATGGATCACTAAATTGTTACTCACTATTTTCACGAGGAAGTTAGTACACGAGTCAAACAAGACCTGAAATGAGAATATTACGCCCCATAAGTCTATAAAAATTATATGCTTGTTATCCATATTACCCCCAAAAGTAAGGCTGTGTAAAAAAGCAATTTAGTAAAATTCACAGTGTGTAATTTTTGTTGTGAAATTGTTTCAAAAATAACAGTAGTATGAAAAGCATGGAAACAAAGCAGTAAAGAACAAATCTGAAAAGGGTCAATTAGGATGTTTGACACACGTGAAATTTAAAGCCGTACGAGGGGTAGACTATGAATATGCTGACACTAGACAAAACAGAACTTCACAGAAACCATTCAACTTTTATTGCTGAAGCTGTCTTTGCCGTCGAAATGGTGAAAGCAGACAAGCAGCTCGAAAAGCAGAAGATGTCGAAACAGTTGCTAGATACTCTATTTCCTCTTGAGTCGGGCTCTCATGAAAATGTTGTGAGCTATGAGATTGACTACCGACATGTTCAGGTTTACTTCAAAAATGGCGAACACACAGGCCTGAAACGTGCGAAGCATTTTGTGGCATACACCGGTGATAAATCTAAGCCCTCATCAATCCTGTTTCGCGATGAAAGTGGTACACATCTGGAAGTGACGATTGGTGCTCGAAAAGGCACAGGTAATCTTGAGTTTGTAGACATCGAAGACATCCAACTAGAGACATGCACCACGTTTGGTCAAAAAGACGCAAGTATTTCTTCTGGAATCCGACACTGGGTTAGCTTGGTGAAGGGCGATGAAAGTGGTCGGCCAAATGCATCAAGTGAAGAAAAAGAGTTCACTGCGAAAAATGGCGATGACTACAACCTTGGTTTTTGTTTCGCACTCTAATATCAAGCGCTGCAGTGCGAAGCGCTAACATCCATTTCTCTTTTACCTTTGGTAATTTCCCCGCCCCTATAGCGGGGCTTTTTTATTAGAGCTATAAGTAAATATCGTGTTTATTAAAATTATCTGACGAAATTTTAAAAAAGATTTTATGATGCAGTGTTCTGATTTAACTTATTGTAATTTATGGTTTTTTATTGTTTCTTTGAGCTTTATTTTATTGGGTTAATTATCATTATTAAGGCGATTATGAGTAACTATTGAGCTAAAAATCAGTAAAAATGCTTCGTGTTGTGCTATATTGTGCGGCTTGGGATTGAGCTAGTAAGTCCATTCACTATCTCAGATAGTGACTTTCACCATGCGTTGTTTAGGTGATTTGGCGAGCCAATCAAGTAATAGTTGGATATGGAGCGAGTCCTTATATTCGTTGATTCGGATATTCGAACATCATAATTTATGAGTTTTAAATCAAAAAAGTACAGTATTGATTCTACTGACTATCAAGTTGGTCAAGATAACGTCAGTAAATGGGGCATGGATGTCCATAACACAGTTTTCGTAGCCTCTGTTGGCTTATCTCTTCTCTTCATCATCACCCTTCTTGCTCTGCCTCCTGCAGATGCCAAAGCGGCAATTGACTCCATCAAGGGTGCGGTTCTATCAAAGTTTGACTTCCTGTTCATGTGGGGAGCCAACATCATGTTAATTTTTGCTGTTATTTTGGCATTCTCACCGCTAGGTAAAGTTCGCTTAGGTGGTGAAGACGCAACGGCAGACTATTCAATGGCCTCTTGGATTGCGATGTTATTCGCAGCCGGCATGGGTATCGGACTTATTTTCTGGGGGGTTGCTGAGCCAACAGCGTTCTTTACCAACTGGTTTGGTACTCCGTTGAACGCAGAACCTTTTACAGAAGCAGGTCGTGAGTTAGCGCTGGGTGCAACGGTATTCCACTGGGGTTTCCATGCTTGGGCTATCTACGGCATGACAGCACTTTGCCTAGCGTATTTTGTTTATAACAAAGGTCTTCCGCTATCTATGCGCTCCGTTTTTTACCCGATCTTGGGTGAGCGAGTGTGGGGCAAAACGGGTGATGTGATCGATGTGCTAACGGTACTGGTTACTCTGTTCGGTTTGGCGACTTCGTTAGGCTTAGGTGGTACGCAAGCGGCAAGTGGTATTAGCCATGTGTTTGGCTTGGAAAATAATATCCTACTCCAGCAATCTATTATTGTTTTGATCATGGGCCTAGCGATCATATCTGTACTTCGTGGTATGGACGGGGGTGTTAAGTTCCTAAGTAACCTAAACATGGTTATTGCATTTGTGTTCCTTGGCCTTATCGCTGTGCTCAACTTCACTACTGTGCTTGATTCTGTGGCAACAGCAGCAACGGGCTATGTGAAAAATATCTTGGCATTGAGCGAGAGTTCAGGTCGTGAAGACACGACATGGCTGCATGGTTGGACTGTGTTCTACTGGGCGTGGTGGGTAGCGTATGCACCATTCTTCGGTATGTTTGTTGCGCGTATTTCTAAAGGTCGTACGGTTCGTGAGTTCTTGTTCTGTGTACTGATTATTCCGACGCTAGTGACTTCGGCTTGGATGTCTGTGTTTGGTGGTGTGGCGATTGAACAGGTTATTAATCATGTCGGTCAACTTGGTCTTGATCAGGGTATCACTGATGTATCGCTAAGCTTGTTCCATATGTTAGATGCGTACTCGTTTGGTAGTATTCTATCGGTTATCGCAGTGGCACTGATCATTGTGTTCTTCGTGACGACACTTGACTCAGGTTCGATTGTTATCGATGGTATGACGGCTGGTGGTAAGCTTGAAGTACCAGTGAAACAGAAAGTAGTGTGGGCGGTTATCTCAGGCGTGATTGCGATGGTGATGTTGTGGATTGGTGGTACTCAATCTATCCAAGCACTGCAATCTATCACGATTATTGCAGCGCTGCCGTTCACTGTCATTCTTCTGATTGGCTGTGTGAGCCTGCTGAAAGGTCTATTTACGGAAGTAGATAAAAGCCAAGCAAACGTAAGCGAAACAGCTAAATAGGGCGATTTTCTAGTGAGATAAATTACTCGCTAATGACGCCCTAAGTATTACTGAAACTCTCTTGTACTCAGTGCGAGGGAGTCTTTTATGTGCGCTATCAAGAAATAAAAAAGCCACAAATGATTTGTCACTTGTGGCTTTTCTCAACTTTATTCTAGTTCTCTAGAGATAAATTATTCGCTTACGCCTTTAGCTCGTGTTTAATCACGTAATCTAAAGCACCAACGATAGCTGCAACTTGTGCGTCGTTACACTCTTCATCTGTTACTTTGTCGCTGTCTGGGTAAACTTCTGTCGTTGTGCCGTACTTACAGTTCGTTACGCTGCCACACAGGCCTAGCTCTTTCATTGGGTAGTTTATCACACCGTGCTGTGTCACCTCTGAGCCAATGATCTTGCCGTCTGCATCTGCTGGTGCAATGTGCGTTACTTTTTCAACTGAAGCAATGACAGCCGCTTGGAACTCTGGCTGAGGGTTTTCAGTGTCGCCGACTGTGTAGAAACCATCTGGAATTATACCTTCGATGTAGTCAATGCCGTCACGAGCAGCAAGTGCTGGGCGGAATTCAGTCTCATCAGAATCTGTCGTTTCGTGTAGATCAACGTGAACCAGCACCTCTGGTAGAGACGTCACTAATGCACGTAAGTTTGCTGATTCTTCAGCAGGGGTACCTTCATAGAAAGAACGGTTTGGATCAACGGCGTTTGGGTTCCAGCGATTGATAACTTCGTAACCCCAAGGGCTAACACAAGGTGCAACTACTACGTTGAAATGCGCTGCGTATTTCTCTGCTTGAGTAGCTGCGAATTTGATCGCACCGTGCACACCACTTGTCTCATAACCGTGAACACCGCCCGTGACCAGAGCGGTTGGTTTTGATGCATCCCAGTTTTTGCTCTTGATTGCAAATAGAGGGAAACGAGCTTCATCGTAGCTCAGTGCGCCGTACTGCTCGATGTCAAAGCGGTCTGCTAATGCTTGGATTTTAGGAACGACTTCTTGCTGGTATTCTCGCTTAACGGTTCTTTGAGCAAACCATGCTTGACGTTCTACTTCTTGCCATTTTTTTCCAGGTTCACCGATTGGGTAGCTGTATTCACTTTTCATCTATACTTTTTCTTTTATGTTCGTGAAAGATGCAGACAGACTAGTCCTGTCTCGCTGAGACGGCAATAGAAAACACAGTTTGTGACTTTATTTTTTACAGACTCATAACTTTGATGAGTGAATTGATAGTGTTACATTTTATCTGTTGTTCAATCCTTTAAAAGAGACAATAAAATGGCTGGAGCAAGTTTACTCACACTGTTAGACGACATAGCCACAGTGCTAGACGATGTTGCACTGATGTCTAAAGTGGCGGCGAAGAAAACCGCAGGTGTATTGGGCGATGATTTAGCACTTAACGCACAGCAAGTTTCGGGTGTCTCTGCTGAACGAGAAATCCCTGTGGTGTGGGCGGTTGCAAAAGGCTCATTCAAGAACAAGTTGATTCTTGTGCCTGCCGCTTTATTGATTAGTGCATTTATTCCTTGGTTGATCATGCCATTGTTGTTAATTGGTGGCTTATTTCTTTGTTTCGAAGGGGCCGAGAAGATCTTAGAAAAGTTCTTCCCGCATGCCCACCAAGATAACGACAAAGGAGATGAAGATAAAACCGGTGAGTCCATTGAGGACTATGAGAAGAGAAAGGTTAAAGGCGCAATTCGCACCGACTTCATCTTATCCGCAGAAATCATTGTGATTGCTCTGGGTACCGTGACGGGGACAAGTATCTTGACCCAGATTATTGTTGTGAGCTTGATTGCTGTTGTGATGACGATTGGCGTCTATGGCTTGGTTGCAGGGATCGTTAAGTTAGATGACTTAGGTTTCTATCTTCAACGTACATCTGACGGTAGCGCAGTAAAAGCAAAGCTTGGTAATGGGCTTGTTTCCTTTGCGCCAAAGCTAATGAAGATGCTTGCTGTTGTCGGCACGGCTGCCATGTTCTTGGTTGGCGGTGGTATCGTGGTTCATAACGTTCCCGCCATTCATCATTTGATTGAGCCTATCATCATGGACTTCAGCGGACATACGGTTTCGACTGCGGTTGTTCCTACTTTGTTGAATGGTGTGATTGGTGTAGTGGCAGGGTTACTTGTTGTCGCGTTTTGGAGTGTGATAGAGAAGGTTCGCGGCAAGTAGGGCTTAAACAACGTCTAAAAGCGTTCCTTTCATACATATTAAAAAGGGTCACCCATAACTGGGTGACCCTTTTTAGTCGAAGTGAAGTATTTACGAAGTATCTACAACGTATTTAATTTGCCTTCCGAGTGCTTATTTTACTGACCAAGCGATCGTCTCGCCGCCACGAATTGGCACAACGATGTCTGAACCAAATGGCATGGTTTCAGCAACGTTCCACTCTTCTTTTACTAGAGTGATGGTGTCTGTGTTACGTGGGATGCCGTAGAAGTCTGGGCCGTTGTGGCTTGCGAACGCTTCTAGGTTCTCAATCTTGCCTTCTAGTTCGAATACTTCTGCGTACAGTTCAACAGCTGCGTGTGCCGTGTAAGAGCCCGCACAGCCACATGCTGATTCTTTTGCGCCTTTTGCGTGAGGTGCTGAGTCTGTACCTAAGAAGAACTTCTTGCTGCCGCTTGTCGCTGCTTCAATTAGCGCTTTTTGGTGAGTGTTGCGCTTAAGGATTGGCAGGCAGTAGAAATGTGGCTTAATGCCGCCAACCAGCATGTGGTTGCGGTTGTAAAGCAGGTGGTGGGCTGTGATTGTCGCAGCAACGTTGTCGTTAGCGTTCTTTACGAAATTCGCAGCATCTGCAGTCGTGATGTGCTCTAGAACGATTTTTAGGTTAGGGAAGTCATTCACGATTGGCGCAAGAACGGTATCTAGGAACTCTTTCTCACGGTCAAAGATATCAACATCGTGCGTGGTTACTTCTCCGTGTACCAAAAGTAGCATGCCAACTTCTTGCATAGCTTTTAGTACGTGGTAGATATTCTTCGCAGAGGTTACACCTGAGTCAGAGTTGGTTGTTGCGCCCGCTGGGTAAAGCTTCGCAGCTACAACAGCGCCAGATTCTTTCGCTTTGCGAATTTCATCAGGTGTTGTGTTGTCTGTCAGGTAAAGCGCCATTAGAGGCTGAAACTGCTCGCTTGGCTGCTCTGCCATGATGCGTTCACGGTAAGCTAGAGCCATTTCGGTATTAGTTACCGGTGGGATGGTATTTGGCATGATTAACGCTCGACCATTGTAGCGGCTGATATCGCGCACTGTATCTTTTAATACATCGCCATCACGTAGATGAACGTGCCAGTCGTCAGGACGAGTGATCGTAAGTTGTGTCATTGAAGGCTCCCACCATTTGAAATGTTATGTAGTTGGAGCCTAAACTCGGCGAAATCTGTGAAAGCAATCGCTTACATTTAGGCGACAGGATGATAGTGGAAAAGCACTTTCATTTCATCCTATTTTTAGCTCTTCAAAGTTAGGAGCTTGTTTTTCTGTGTATTTTATTTTTGAAGATGGATTATCGAGTCGCTACCCACAACCCGTGTATCATTCCCGGAATCCAGAAAAAGAAAGTGAGGACGATGTTGATCAAAAGGTCTTTTCCTGCGCCTCGTGCGAAAAACACACCTAAAGGAGGAAGCAGTATACATAAGATGATAATGACGAGTTTGCTCATGATAAATCCTTTTTATTCAATGAAAGTTCAATGCATCAACAGTATCCAAAGTATAGAAGGTCCGGAGGGTGTTGATGCATTGCTGCCGTAATGTGTACAGAAGACAATGAGTTAAACACCTCAAGATATTCGCTCAGTATAAAGCGTTCAATGGCTGGCAGTTTATCTATTTGTAACCATTTGTTAGCATTGGCACAAACTACAAAACATTGGAATCGTTATGTCGCAGTCACCTCTAGATCGAAAGGCTTCAGAGCAAGCTCCTTCCTTATCTCAAATCAATGTGTTTCCGGTTAAATCAGTGGGCGGCATTGCGCTTTCTTCTGCTTGGGTAGAAAAACAAGGCCTTACTTTTGACAGACGTTTCATGCTGGCATTGGCTGATGGCTCAATGGTTACGGCGCTTAAATATCCGAAAATGGTCAAAGTGTCTTCCTGCTTGCTGCCAGATGGTTTGATCTTTACTTATGAAGATAAAGAGCCACTGCGCCTTAAGTATGCGAACTTTAAGATGCAAGAGGCGCCAGCAACAGTGTGGAAAGACAGCTTCATGGCCTACACAACGAGTGATGAAGCTGATGACTGGTTCAGTGATGTATTGGGTGTACGTGTTGAGCTGCTTTTCTCTGGTGAACAATCGAATCGTGTTCGTGAAAAGTTGGGCCATAACGTGAGTTTTGCCGACGGTTACCCGATGTTAGTCATCAGCCAAGCTTCGCTTGATGAGTTGAATCGCCGTAGTCCTGAAACGCATTCCATGGATCAGTTCCGTACTAACTTCGTGGTCTCAAACACTGAAGCGTTTGCTGAAGATGGTTGGAAGCGCATTCGAATTGGTGAGGTTGAGTTCGAGGCGGTGAAGCCTTGTGAACGTTGTGTTCTAACTACTGTGGACATTAATAGTGGTGAGTTAAGAGCGACAAAAGAGCCACTGAATACCTTCTCTAAATTCAGAGCCAATGATCGTGGTGGCGTGTTCTTTGGTCAAAATCTAGTCGCTAAAAATGAAGGCTTAGTCAGAGCAGGTGATGTGGTTGAAGTACTCGAAACCAAAGAAAAAGAACATTACGAAGACACATGGGTAGAGTCGCTGCATCTAACTTGCGTCGAGCGTGAAGAGATCGCTAGAGACTTTACGACATTTTGGTTAGAGCCAGCGAGAGAGAACCACTCTTTGCCAAGTTACCAACCAGGTCAGCATCTGCCGATTGAAATGGTTATCGATGGTGAAAAAGTGTCTCGTCGTTATACGCTATCTTCAAGCCCATCTCGCGCGGGTCGTTTAGCGATTTCAGTGAAGCGTGTTAATGATGGCCAGATCTCCAACTGGTTGAACGATCATTTCCAAGTTGGCGATACCTTAGTTGCGCAGAACCCTGATGGTGCTTTCTACTTAGAAGAGAACCCAACGCACCCATTGTTATTGCTTTCTGCAGGCAGTGGTATAACGCCTATGCTGTCGATGCTTCGTTATTTAGCAGACCATGGTCAGATTAATAATGTGGTTTTCTATCATCAATGCAGCAGCGAAGAAGATATTCCTTATCAAGCTGAGATTGACCAAATCGCCAAAGAGCACGAAGGCTTACGTGTGATCTATTCATTGAGCCAACCAACGAAAGATTGGGATGGTTTGTCTGGTCGTTTGAGCGTGTCACATGTAGCGAAAATTGAAGCGCTTCATAAACGCCAAGCTTTTGTTTGTGGTCCTGATGGTTTCATGGATAATGCGAAGAAGCTACTGATTCAAATGGGCTTGAATCCTCAGCACTATCATCAAGAGACATTTGGTGTCGCACAATCAACGGAAGAGACAGTTAAGCAGCTGCAGCTAAGTGTTAATGGCTACCTATTCGAAGGTAACAACCAGTCTACCTTATTAGAGCAAGCTGAGTCGGCGGGGGTATCTATTGCATCAAGCTGCCGTGCGGGTTTTTGTGGTGCTTGTAAAGTGACGCTTGAGTCTGGGCAAGTTCACCAACCGGATGTACCAGCGCTGCAGGAGCACGAACGTAACATGGGCCAGATTTTAGCATGTTGCAGTGTGCCTCAAACCGATATCGAAGTTGTGGATTAATGGCTAATTAAGTCACTCCTTTCATAAATAGAAAAGGCCGGAAGTTGAACTTCCAGCCTTTTTAATTTGAGACTAACTTAAAGCATTAATCGTAGATTGTTGGGATTGGTTGACGCTTGTGTTGTGTTGCTTTGTAGATGCTCACCAAGCGGTCTGATACGTCCTGAGGCACTTCTTTACCTTCAAGGAAATCATCGATTTGATCATAAGTTAGGTTCAGTGCTGCTTCGTCAGCTTTCTGTGGATCAAGCTCTTCGAGATCGGCTGTTGGCACTTTCTTAACTAGCAACTCTGGCGCGCCTAATGTTGCTGCAAGTTCACGAACTTGACGTTTGTTTAGGCCAAATAGAGGCGCTAAATCACAGGCACCGTCACCGTGTTTAGTATAAAAGCCAGTGATGTTTTCTGCTGAGTGATCAGTACCAATCACAAGACCACCAACGTAACCTGCGATTTCGTATTGTGCGATCATACGAGCTCGAGCTTTTACGTTACCTTTTACGAAGTCGATTTTCGCTGAGTCTGTTGGTAGTAGATCTGTTTCTTCAAGTGCAGCGTGAGACGCCGCGTGAAGCCCATCAACACCCGCTTTAATGTTTACAGAAACTGATTGAGAAGGCTGGATAAAAGAGAGAGCCAGTTGTGCTTCATCTTCATCTTTTTGTTCACCATAAGGAAGGCGAACTGCGATGAATTGGTAGTCATTGCTACCTGTGCTTTCATTCAAGCTGTCAACAGCCAGTTGTGCTAGTCGACCACAGGTAGTCGAGTCTACGCCACCACTGATACCAAGGATCAGGGACTTGCAACCAGACTGCTGAAGTTTCGTTTTGATAAAGTCCACACGACGAGTCACTTCGAAGTGAGGGTCAATTGAAGGTAGTACGCGCATTTCGTCACGAATTAACTGTTCCATTCGTATTCCTTTCCTGCAAGCAAATTAAAAATCTAGTGTTATCATACCTAAATCATTCGATTTAAAAACCTCTTTGCACAAGCATAGAAAGAGAAGGCAGTAATTAACAATGGAAAAAATAGCCATTTTCGGCAGTGCGTTTAATCCGCCGAGCTTAGGGCATAAAAGTGTAATTGATTCACTGACTCATTTTGACAAGATTTTTCTGGTACCAAGTATTGCCCATGCTTGGGGAAAAGAGATGCTAGACTTTGATACGAGATGTCAGTTAGTTAACGCTTTTATTAGCGATCTTTCACTGGATCAAGTTGAGCTATCATTGATTGAGAAACGCTTGTTTACGCCCGGTGACAGTGTGACAACTTATGCTGTACTTAGTGAATTGCAAAAGTTACATGGTGACGCTGAACTTACGTTTGTGATTGGGCCGGACAACTTTTTTAAGTTCTCATCTTTCTATAAGTCAGAAGAGATTACCGAGCGATGGTCTGTAATGGCTTGCCCAGAGAAAGTGAAAATCCGCAGCACAGATATTCGTAATGCATTGATAAGTGGAAGTGATGTATCAAAACTGAGTACAAAGTCAGTTACAAAGATGTTGCAAGATAGTGGTCTGTATACAATAATGTAGATTCGCTAATTAAAGAGGTCTCATGACTATGCTAAAGCGCGCGATACCAGCGACGATGATCATTGCAGCATGCAGTTTACCTGCACAGGCTGAATGTGACTTCTTTAGCTTAGACTCAATCATGCTGGCTTCTGATGATGAAAATAGCTGTCTAGATTTTTCTACGAGCATCGGTTCTTTCGGTCAGCGCATGCTAGAAATAACTGGTATGAGTGAGAAAGAAGCCGATAGCATACCTGACTATTGGTCCGACTGGGTACTTCAAACCAAGGACACGCCTATGTTAACTCAAAGCCTCGAGTCTAACTATGTTGGATTGGGAATGTGGTTCCCTGAAGACTTGGAAGACGAACAGTATGATATGTCGACTGAAGAGTGGCTATTGAATCACGGTTTGCAATTGAGTATTGGCTTCGGTGAGAAAGTAGAAGGGCAACCACGTATGCGCTTTGATTATCGTTGGCACGATTCAAGAGATGCCGATTTGATGATGCAAGTCGAGTTACCGTTTTAGACAAATGCGATCGTTCTATAAGATTGTTAACCTAGCCTTTATTTATCCTGAATTAGTACTGAGAATTAAAAAAGCCGCAGAAACTCAGTTTTTGCGGCTTTTTAGTATTTAAGTTTTAGCTTTTCTGAGCGACTACAGGTCGTCACCAAACACCAGCATACACAGTTGTTCAAACTCGTCTTCTTTACCTGAGAATAGGTCATCGATTACGGCAGCACGTTTCTGACCTGATTGCATGCGCTTTTTCGCCTCGCGCATTACCATCACCAAGGTGTGCTCTTGTGGCAGGTTAGAGTCATCAATGTTCCACTGATTGAATCGCTGAGACAACGCACTTTCACAAAGCAGTGGTTTGAATGCCAACACTTCTTGCTTGAGTACAGAAAGCATATCTTTGCACGCTTGCTCGGTATTGTTAGCACCTGAAGCTCGGCCGTGAGTCAGCTCTAGTTTCTCTAGCAACGCCAAAGAGAGGTTAGTTTGTGTGATGTAACCTGCTTGGCGTGGAAAAGCATCTGTCAGTCGAACAGAGAAATCGACACGGCTAACTTGAGTATTAGGGAAGTAGGTCAACGAAGTTAAGCAGTCCAATGGAATCCATACGCTTTGGCCAGGTTCAACAGCGTACTCTTGCTTACCCAGCTTGATCAAAACTAAGCCACTTTGAACCGATACAAGGCTATGTTTTAGTACTTTCTTGCGTGGTGTGATCACCAGGTGTGAAAAGTAAGCCGATGTATATTCAATAGCGAAGTTCATAGATAGTACCTTAATTTTGGGGCGTCAAGATTACCGTTAATCTCAAAGAATGCCAACAATAACAGGCTATTTTCACTGTTTCTGGTCTGACCTTGTCAAAAGTATGGGCTCTGTAGCTGCGAGAAGTCAAAACAACGCGTAGAATGAACCAGCTTTTTATTATATGAATGAAAAAATGACCTCTCCAACCGATCCATATGTTGATATTCGTCCTTACGGCGATGATGAAATTCCAGCGGCACTAAACCGTCTTATTAATGATGAAGAATTCATTAGTGCGATTCTGCACTACCGTTTTTCGAATCACGCAGCTTGGTTCCAAGCATTAATGAGCCCAATTCTGCGTGTTTACTTAAAAATGAAGTGGAGCAAGCTGACTAGCGTTGAATCCATTCAAATTGAAGTGAAAAATTACTTACGTGACACGCTAGCGAACACCACAAATGGTGTGACGTACACAGGCTTAGAGTCATTGGATGTGAATCAAGCATACTTGTTTGTATCAAACCATCGTGACATTGCTATGGATCCGGCGTTGGTGAACTACGCATTGCATCAACAAAATCACCAAACTTGTCGCATTGCGATTGGTGATAACCTTCTGAAGAAGCCGTGTGCGACAGAACTGATGCGCTTGAATAAGAGCTTTATCGTTAAGCGCTCTCTTAAAGGGCCACGTGAGATGATGAAAGCGTTAGGCCAGCTCTCTTCTTATATTAAGCACTCTTTAGATACTGGTAACTCTATCTGGATCGCTCAGAAAGAAGGCCGTGCAAAAGACGGTAATGACTTCACTGATCCTGCCATCCTTAAAATGTTCCATGTTGAAGGACGTAAGCAGAAGGTGGCATTTCCTGAATACGTGAAGTCACTGAAGATTGTTCCTGTTGCTATCTCATATGAAAATGATCCCTGTGATACGGCGAAAGCGATCGAGCTGTTTGAAAAAGATGTAAACGGCAGCTATGAAAAAGGCGAATTTGAAGATATCGAAAGCATTATCCAAGGTATTGTGGGCAATAAAGGCCGCATCCACGTTGGGTTTGGGCAGGTTATCGATCGAGACTTTGAGACTCCAGAAGCATTGGCTGAAGAGATTGATCGCCAGATCCATGACCACTATAAGCTGTTTCCAGTAAATCTACTGGCGGCAGAGAAAGAAGATGACTCAATTACAGCTGCGGTTAAGAAAGAATTCGAAGATAAGTTAGCGACGTTGCCAAAAGGTGCGCGTAAGTACTTGATCGACAGCTATGCGAACCCCGTGAAGAACATTGGTTAGTGAATATTTCGTTTAATTGATTGATTTGAAAAAGGAGCCTTGAGCTCCTTTTTTTGTTTTTCTGCTTATACTTTTGATGGAAAGAGGCAAAGCTGCGGGGAAGGCTAGCGCGCCACTGCACCGCCAAGGTCCAAATTTGTTGGCCAAGTCTTGACGGTGTTGCCACCTAAATAGATATTGCCTTTTACCGTCATCGTCTCTGGGAATGCAGTAATTGCTGAGCCGCCGATATATAGGTCACCGTCAATCACAATGCCATTCGGTAGTTCGGTTAAAGGGGTACGAATCACACTGAGGTCGCCTCTCACTCGCAGGCCGTTGGGCA
Source organism: Vibrio sp. HI00D65 (assembly GCF_001635455.1). GTDB lineage: Bacteria > Pseudomonadota > Gammaproteobacteria > Enterobacterales > Vibrionaceae > Vibrio. The sequence continues at coordinate 50,055 of NZ_LWEH01000608.1, read as the reverse complement.
GTCTTTGCAATGGAGTGTCAGTGAAATTAATGAACCCGCCGACTTTGACGCCTTTTGGCCAACTGGTGATTTTGCTACCCATCAAGTCGGCGTAGCCTTTGATTTTTACACCACTTGCTACTCTGGTTAGCTGACTATTAAAAGCCTTGAGGCTGCCTTTAATATCAAGCCCTTTGGGTAAACGTGTGATCGAGGTGTTTTCGATATTAAGATTACCATCGACCACTAAACCGGTTGGAAGTGCTGTGTAAGGCTTATTTCGGAGATATAAGTTTCCGTAATTGTCCAGATGGTTCAATATTTGATAGTGATCGATTGGTTCTGCACTGATATTTGTTATGGTTAAAGAACCAATAATAAGTGCAATCATTCTCAGCATAACAGGCTTCTTATTACGATAGACGCTAACACTATAATGGAAAAATTATTCTCGCATAGTGTTTTACCTATTTGGCGGTAGATAAAATAGAAATCGTTTGGCTAATCAGAAATTCAGCGACAATGGCAGGTAAATTGATGACTAGAGTAAATATACAAATAATTAAGAGCGTCTTGGTAGCAAGTGCAATGTTTTGCTCAATGTCTGCCAGTGCGAATAAAGTAATTTCAACACCTGGGAAGGCTGCGGTGGTCGTTACTCAAAGCGGTCAACAACAACGAGTTTGTTATTACGATGACAAGGCATACAGCATTGGAGCGGTACTCGAAGTCTCTGGTGTTGTGATTCAGTGTGCTGCGGAAAACAATTTTGAAACGAACGGGGCACTTGCTTGGATACAAATAAAAAAAGACGAGTAATTTTACTCGTCTTTATATAAGAGCATAAATGCTTATGTTAACGCGCTAGAGAGCGAGTCTTAAGTTCGAAAATAATCTTTTCTGCGCTTACTTCGAACTTGAAGCGTGCATGCAATTCAGTACTTTCTTCGGTCATTTCTGACGCTTCATACTCAACATTGCTAGATACTTGCTTTGCCAGCTCTACGTACTTTGCAAATTCAGCTTCAATTAGTGCTTTCGAGTTGCCGTATACAGTTACTTCAGCAACATCGTCACCTTCTTTAATGATGAACCCGATTTCGCCTGCACAGCCGCAAGCTTCACATACGTCGTTGTTACCCATATCTTGGCTCATAAATAATCCTCCTACAAAATCTGAGGTTATTCTATCGAGCAATTTGAACTGTATCTACAAAAATTAAAATCTTTGAACTAATTTGTATTGGTATGCTATGTTGTTTGTCGTGGGGTTAAATGAATACGTACATTCATGCCGACAAATATGTATGTGATCTATCTCATGTTTTTTTGAAAAGCAGTGTCATTAATTTGTTATAATATCATTCAGTTAGTTGCGTCGTGACTAATTTTATAAGACTATCTATTGCTTGATAGGTATGTATAAAATGAATTTATTGTTGGGTATTTGATATTCCAAGTAGTTATTTTTGATTAACCACTTAGAGCGGTAGGGTTACTTTCGAAGAATAATTAGACAAAGTGCCCAAAGAGGCAGCACTGTAAAGTTGTTTATGCGAAGTACTGGCGGGTATTTTAATGGAAATGCTTGCGAAAAAATGCCTTGCTCACATAATGCTGATAACAATTTTCATTCTGACTTCATTTTATTGAGTTAGATGGATTTACAAAGAGAAGAGCCTGAATATGCCAAAGCGTAGTAAAGAAGATACAGAAATCACAATCCAGAAGATTATGGATGCCGTTGTAGACCAGTTACTAAGGTTGGGTTACGACAAGATGTCATACACGACGTTGAGTCAGCAAACGGGCGTTTCTCGTACAGGTATAAGCCACCACTTTCCAAAGAAAACAGATTTTACAGCTGCTCTAGACGGTCGAATCTTTAAGATGTTCATGGAGCATATTGATTTCGAAAATGGTCTTGATGCATTTTCAGCTAGCTGGGTTAAAGCGCTTGAAGACGCTGAGTTCCTAGCAATCTTACGTTTACTTTTCCACCATATCGTTACAGCTGAAAACGCACACGAATTTGCGGCAAACGGTATTGATCGTCTTTACAAGCTAACTGAGACTCAGTTTGGTGATACAAGCGGTAAAGAACTTGAGTGGTTGATTGGTAAATCACTGATTCGTATGAGCCAATAATCAATACGTACTTAAAGAAGCTCCTGAGGGAGCTTTTTTTGTTCCTATCGCCTTACATCTCTCACTTCTTTCTTTTGTCACTCTCTAAAGCAGCTCGTTTATTCGTGTCTCTAATAGCGATATTTCTTTTTATAGGCTTACATCAGCCTTGTGCTCACCTTTTCCAATCTAACTTGGCGAGTGTCTACTGATAGTGTTTATTTCTAGCGCCTTTAAGGCTCTAGGTGATACGTTTTGGGAGCATCGCTATGGTTAGTGGTAAAATTGAGTTTAAGGAGGGAGAGAGGTGATGAGCCAATAAAAAAGCCTCGATAAAATTGAGGCTTTTAATGATTTGATTGTCATTCGTGGCAATGTCAAAAATGAGCCGGATCTAAATCGAGTTTATTGTGCCGGGTGTACCTGAGGGAAGCTCATCGTAGGGTGTTTTTCTACGATGCTTTTATACCCATAAACATCCTCAATCATTGACGGCCTGAGAGCTTCCCAAGGGCTGCCATCACACACTAAATTGCCATCTTTCAACACCACCAATCGGTCGGAATACTGAGCCGCTAAGTTTAGATCGTGCAACACCACGATAACGGCTGCATTGTGATTGTCTGCAAGTTCTCTCGCGATCTTTAGCGTATTGTGCTGGTGGGCGAGATCCAATGCAGAGGTGGGTTCATCAAGCATCAAAATGCATTGGTCGCCAGAGTGGTGGAGTTGAGTGAGTATTCGAGCCAAATGAACTCTCTGCTTTTCACCACCGGAAAGAGAAGGATAAAGTCTCTCTCCTAAGTGAGATACATCGGCGATGTCCATCTTTTGGTTCGCGATATTGGTCAGTGTCTTGTTTGACTCTTGCAGTGGTATGCCACCAAGCTCGACAACTTCGTGCGCCAGAAACGGGAATGTCAACGTACTGTGTTGAGGAAGCATAGCCAGATGTTTCGCCAACTTGTGTGAAGGCCATTTGTCTTTACCATGCCCAAAATATTGAATGTCGCCAGTACTGGATATTTCCTGGCATAAGGCTTTGAGCAGAGTGCTTTTTCCGGCTCCATTTGGGCCAAGCAGCGTGGTTACTTTTCCTGCTTCAATCTCTATGGATACACTATCTAGTATCTTTTTACTGCCGAACTTTACTTCAATATCGGTCGCTTTTAGCGCTGCAGGAAACATTAAAGGATTCTCCCTTTCTGTTGGAATAGTAGGTACAAGAAGAAGGGTGCGCCAATAATCGCGGTGACAATTCCTACTGGTAGCTCTGCTGGGGCAAGAGCAACGCGTGAGCACATGTCTGCTGCTGTTAATAGTAGTGCGCCTAGTACCGCTGATAAAGGTAACAGAACTCGGTGATCAGGGCCTGCGAGCATGCGACCTAAATGTGGGATAACCAGTCCGATAAAACCAATCATGCCAGATAGGCTTACCGTGATACCCACACCAGCTGCTGTCAGTAGAATCAGCTGTCGTTTCAGTTTTTGAACTGGAATACCCAGGTGTTGCGCTTCTGATTCACCTAAGAGTAGGGCATTCAGAGACATCGCCTGTCGGTAGAAAATGACGAACAGTCCAACGAGCGTAATTGCAGCAAGTATAATCCCTGACCATTTAGCGCCAGCTAATGAGCCCATCGACCATAGCGAAAGGTCACGCAGCATTTGATCATCAGCGATGAAGTTTAAGAAGCCTATCCCTGCACCTGAAAGTGCGCTGATCGCGACACCTGCTAGTAGCATGATAGTTACTGAAGTTCCGAATTTGCCAGTACCAAGTTTGTAAACCAACAATGTGGTTAGAGCGCCGCCCAAGAAAGCAAAGACAGGTACTGCGGCAAAGTTCATGAATGCCGAGTATTGAAGCGAAAGCTCAGAGAACAGAACGATAGCTAGCGCAGCCCCTAAGGCCGCACCGGCAGACACGCCAATGATGCCAGGCTCAGCGAGTGGGTTACGGAATAGCCCCTGCATAACAGCACCGCATAGTGCAAGAATGGCACCAATTAGCATGCATAATATGGTTCTAGGCAGTCGAATCTCTTGAATGACTAAATTGATGTGAGGCGCTAAGTCATTGTTTGGAATAACTAAGCTCGTTGTGCTGTCCATTAAACTAATATTCATTGGCCCAACAGTGATTGAGTACAGCGCAACAAAGGCTAGGGTTGCACCTAGGCCTAACATCGTTGTTTTTAGGGGGACGGATCGTAGCAACATAAATGGCCTCAATGTCTATTGCTATCCAGAAGGCGCATAACCAACATGGTTCTAAGGATTGGTGATGGAGCCAGGCTACAGCAATAGTTGGAATAGGTAGTCGAGTTATAGCGGATAGATAAGTGCGTTTAGTCGTTTCGCTTCTGAAAGGCTTTCCAGACCAAGTCCGCCCACTAAAGCGCTGCCATTTACAGTGATGATTTGCTTGTTCATACCTGCAGGGGTTGCCGCTAACATAGGTAACGACTTAAGAATCGCATCAGCGCCGCCCATTTTTTGGTAACTGCGACCACTCACTAAAATGACATCAGGTTGCATCTCTACAAGCGATTCCATTGATAATGGTTTGTAAGATGTAAGGCTTTGAGCTGCTGGGTTGATACCGCCAGCCAATTCAATGATCGCATTTGGTGATGTTTCACCACCCGCTACGTTGGCAGGGCGACCTTCGTGCAGCAATAGGAACAGTACTTTCTTGGCTTGGTTGCTTGGTACTTGATTTGCTTTAAGTGCCGCAACCTTCTGATTCACTTCGGCTTTGACTTGCTTTGAGTGATCTTCGGTGTGGGTGATCTTTGCGATTTGGTCGATACGTTTTAGTAGCCCTTCAACGTTAGCCTCAGTGTTTACGATTTCGACATTGACGCCCGCAGATTTGAGTTGAAAGATCGCATTGTCCGGCCCCATCTCATCAGAACCAATCAGTGTTGTTGGCTCTAAAGCAAGCAAACCTTCCGCAGATAGGTTTCTGTGGTAGCCGATCTTTGGCAGTTTTTCAGATTGAGGGAAGCGACTGGTCACATCAATGCCAACTAATTGTTCTTCTGCGCCAAGCGCTAAAACCAATTCTGTAACGGCGCTGCCAGCACTGATGATTCGCGGTTGTTCAATGTCGTTGGCCATTGTGGTTGGTGCGCTAAGAAATAAGCTCATTGCTGCCAATGAAAAGAGAGAAGCCTTGGTCTTTAATTTATTTAGCACGTTTAAATTGTTCATAATAGTGTCTTTATACTGTCTTTTTGTTTCGCGAAGATTCTCAGTGAGCAGTTCGTTCGCATTGTGAGTTTCTAATCAATAAAGAGGCTCGGTTCCGGCCGTTTGGTCTAAGCAACCAAGGGCCAAGCCTTCTGAATAATGTGTTGTTCTAACTATCGTGTTTGTTTCAAGTTATCGAGTAGCTCTAGCCATCGTCAGTGAGCAACTGAGTCGCAGGAATTCCGTTTTCTTGAAGGAAAGACAATAGCTTCACTAAGTTCTCAACGTTGGCAGCTTTATCGGCCCCAATAATGATTGGCTTTTTATCCGTTGAGCCTGTTTCTTCCAATAAGGCGATCTTGAAGTTTTCCCATTCAATGTACTCTTTTCCGTTGATAGCCCAGTAAGGTTCATGCTCTAAGATATTGACGCTAATCGAATCTTTGTGGACTTCTGAAACGTTTTTGACGTCTGAACTTGGTAGGTCAACTTCAAGCGACTCCAGCTTTACTGAAGCCGTAAGCAGTAGAAAAACCATCACGATAAAAATGATGTCGAGCAGTGGTGTTAAGTCAGGAGTTAGGCTTTGTGTATTGGACGAGTTTGGCGTTTTAATCATGCTTGGCTCACATCACCCACAGAGGCTTGGCTTGCAGACGAATGATTTACATCGCCAGACTGGTTTGTTTGGATGGACATGCCTTCTAGCCACACATTTACGTAATTCAGAGTATGTTCAAGTTGCGCTAGCACTCTATCCGCCCATAGCCCGAGCAGTTGCGCACCAGAGATAGCAGGTAGAGCAATCATCAAGCCAGCAGCGGTCGTTCTCATTGCTAAACCAAGTCCATCTGCCAAATCATTGGGTGTGATGCTGCCTGTTGTCGCTGCAACACCTTTAAACATCTCGATAAGGCCAAGTACCGTGCCAAGTAGGCCGATAAGTGGGCTGATAACACCGATCAACCCCAACAGTCTTAATCCTGCGTGCAGTTGGTGGCGTTTTTCTTGAAGCCAAATACCAGCGGCATCTTCACGTAACCCTTTTGCAAATGAGTGGTGAGCGAGCAGCATAGATACACCTTTGTAGAGCAAAGGTCTTTTGCCTGAAATTGAATGAGCAAGTGCTTCGATTTCTTGGCTATTAGTTGGTGAAATTTGGTTTAGCTCGCGGCGAATAGCACGTTTCCCAACACCAATGCTGAACATAACTTGGAAGATTCGCTCAGCGATGATCATTGCCGATAGTGCTGAACAGATGAGAAGCGGCCAAGTCATTAAGCCAAGTTGATCTTGTAAGTAACTGATTTGTTGCATGATTAATCCAACCTAAAACGAACAGGTATTTGTACACGGTGAGCGATTGCTCGGCCGTTGACAGTGTGAGGTGAGAACTTCCATTGTTTAATGGCTTCTAATGCGGCGTTGTCGAGCATCAGTGCGCCTGATGAATTTACTAATGCTTGTTTAACTTGTTTACCTTCAGCGTCTAGCCAGATCTCGTAAGTTGCTACACCCTCTATACCTCGACGTCGTGCTTGGCGAGGGTAGTTCGGCGGTGTAGGGCGAGAAGAAAATGATGGCTTCGTGATTAATACGGGCTCTTTGTTTGATAGGCCTTGGTTTACTTCCTGAGACTGGTTGGCGGACTCGTCCATATTCTTATCGACTTTCTTGTCGGCTAACTTTTCTGGTTGTGGCGTAGGTTTTGACTTTGCTTTTGGCTCAGGGCGCTCTTTCTTAAAGACCTTCTTTTCAGCAACTGACTTTTTTTGAACCGGCTTCTTTTTACCAATCTTCTTTTCGACTTTTTTTGGCTGTGGCTTATTGGTGATCGCCTTTTTCTTCGGTGTTGGTTTAGCCTGTTTTGGCTCAACAGTTTTTGGCTCGACTGGTTTAGGTTCTGCCTTTGAAACAGGTTCTTTGATTGGTTCTGGTTCGACGGACTCAGTGACCGTTTTTTGTTGAGCTTGAGAAGGTGTGCTCTTCGGAGTGAAGTTGATCGATACCGTGTTCGATTGGCTACCTGCAGGCATCGCAAATACTTTGGATTCTTGAGCGACAAATAATAGCGCCGCATGAATCACTAACGATGCACCGCCTGCAATAACATACCTAGGAACGTTCACTTTCAATCCTTTACCAAATCTAAATTCTGTACCGGATTATTGCTTAGAATCTAAATAAGATCAATTATCAATTGCATTATCATTTGTGGCTATTTATGATTCTCTCAGTTTTTAGCGAATAGTCTTCCAGGCTTTGCTATGTAAGTGTTTAGAGAGATTATATGAGTCTTGATATTTATAAATTTGACGAATCAATCTTGGGCGTTTCTAGCCCTGATCCGCTTCGTTTTGCGTTTGCCAAAAAGCATTCTGCACACGCCGGAGGAAGCTCAATTCCGGTTGATCCGAGCAAGAAGTTGGAGCTCTTTGATGAACTGATGTTGAGTGAAGGGAAAAAATACGATAAGCGTTGCTTGTATATCCATATTCCTTTTTGTCGCGTGCGTTGTACTTTCTGTAATTTTTTCCAAAATGCGGCAAGTCGCAAATTGGTAGACGAGTACTTCGATGCATTGATGGTCGAACTAAAGCAAAAAGCCAAAACACCATGGGCACAGTCTGGGCTGTTTAATGCCGTTTATATCGGTGGGGGAACTCCAACCGATTTGTCGCCTAAACAAGTCGAGCTATTAGGCAAGGCTATTCGCCAGTACTTCCCACTCGCCAATGATGTTGAAATGACCTTAGAAGGGCGCATCAACCGATTCGGTGATGACATGTTTGATTGTGCACTTGAAGGTGGCTTCAACCGATTCTCATTTGGTATTCAAAGTTTCAACACCAAAGTACGACGCAGCGCGAAACGTTTAGATGACCGTGAAGTGGTTCTAGAACGTATCAGCTCTTTAAGCCGCACTGAGCAAGCACCGATCGTTCTCGATCTACTGTATGGTCTACCATACCAATCTATGGATGTGTTCCAACAAGATCTGGAAGACTACATGTCGACGGGAGCACACGGTATTGACCTTTACCAACTGATTGTTGGGGGCAGTGCTCCTATGCTTAATCTGGTTGAGAAAGGGAAGATCCCACCACCGGCTAATACGCCAGATAAAGCAAGCATGTATTTAGCGGGTGTTGAGTTCATGGCTAAGCACAAGGTTAAACAGCTGAGCGTTAATCACTGGACTCGCGACAATCGTGAACGCAGTATTTACAACAGTTTAGCGAAAACTTATGCCGAGGTTTTGCCTATTGGTTGTGGTGCTGGTGGCAATATCGGTGGTCATGGTGTGATGCAACACCGAACTTTAGACAGCTACATGGAGTCTATTAAGCAAGGGCAATTACCAATAGCCATGATGACCAAACAGAGTGCCTTGGAATCGACGTTCTCCACATTAAAGGCCGGCTTTGATTCTGGTGTGGTTAGAAGAAGCACACTTCCAAGCTTCATGGGACAAGACACCTTCGATTACCTGAAACCTCTATTCGGACATTGGGAACAGAATGGTTTAGTTGAGGTTTCAGAAGATTATCTGAGTCTTACTATTGCTGGCAGCTTTTGGGCAGTAAGCCTAGCTCAGAGTGTTATTCAAGTGCTTAACGGCGAGTATCAAGCTGCGAACCCCGCTCCGAAAGCAGCAGCAACGGGTGTTCATCCACACGCGAGTTTGAAGTACGCTTAATATAGAATTTTCATTTTTTAACTTACGTAATTACATGTTTATACGGAAATATATTCAATGACAGATACAACATTAGAAGTAACAGAAACTCTAGAGCAACGTGTCGCACACATCCTAGAAGAAGAACCAAAACTGCTGCCAACTGCTATTGCAGAGAAGCTTGGCGTTTCAGAGGTTGAAGTCGTCGCTGCTTTTCCAAACGACATGGCAGTGATGCTAGATGGCAGCCGTGCTCAAGAAATTTTGGAAGGCTTAGTGGGTTGGGGACCAGTCACCACGATCGTGCACTCATTTGGCTCTATCTTTGAAGTAAAAGCGCCATTCCCTAAAGGTAAAGTAGCGCGTGGCTACTACAATTTGATGGGTAAAGATGGCGAGCTTCACGGTCACCTTAAGTTAGACAATATCAAACACATCGGTTTGGTGAGCAAAGCGTTCATGGGGCGTGAAAGTCATTACTTTGGTTTCTTTAGTGAAACAGGTGAGAACATTTTCAAGATTTACCTAGGCCGCAATGAAAAGCGTGAGCTTATCGCCGACCAAGTAGAACGCTTTAAAGCACTAAAAGAACAAGCTTAAGAAAAATCAGCAGCAGTTAATAAAACATTCATGCTCGAGGACCACATAGATTAATGGTCGTTGTAAATCGCCACTAGGGTCGCTCAGCCTCGATCAAACATAATAAATCAGAGAAAGCGAAGAAAGGAATTACCCATGGAACAACAAGTAAAACAAGAACGTCTACAAGGTCGCCTAGGTCCAGAAATTAAAGAGTTTCGCCAAGAGCGCCGTACCCTTCAACTGGCAACGGTTGATGAAGAGGGCCGCCCGAACGTGAGCTACGCGCCTTTCGTTCAAAACCAAGAAGGTTACTTTGTTCTAATTTCTGATATTGCTCGTCACGCTCGTAACTTGAAAGCGAACCCACAAGTTTCTTTGATGATGATTGAAGATGAAGAGAGCTCAAAGCAGCTATACGCGCGTAAGCGTTTAACGTTTGATGCGCAAGCAAGTGTTGTTGAGCGTGAAACTGAGCTTTGGACTCAAGTGATTGGCCAGATGCAAGAGCGCTTTGGCGAGGTCATTGATGGCTTGAGCCAGCTTCAAGATTTCTCTTTATTCAACTTGAAAGCAGAGAACGGCCTGTTCGTTAAAGGTTTTGGTCAAGCGTACCAAGTATCTGGTGATGACCTAGTTGACTTTGTTCACCTGCAAGAAGGTCACAAAAAAGTATCGAACGAGTAATCCCATTTAAAGGATTACTAAGAAGCCCTCCATTTTGGAGGGCTTTTTTCGTTTGATTGTCTCTGTTATTTCATTTGTAACCTAAGAAATTGAGTGCCATTGAGATGATAAAAGCAGACTCAACTAAAGAGTTTGCTATATTGGCGTCTGATTAATAGTTATGTGTAAGGATCGCTACGTGAAACCAGTGACTCGAGATTGGGACGAGTTCTGTTATCCATTTATTTATGAAGACTGTCCTATCTGTAATTTTGAGATTCTATCGGATGAACTCTGTTGCCGAATTGGATTGGTGCTGTCTCTAGAGTTGGAACTACATGTTCGTGAGATCCTGCAACGCCTGCAGCCGAATATCTACCACTTGAATGGCTCGGTGCGTGGCAAGCTAGCGATTTCTGAGTCCGAATTGGTCGAGCTTAAGCAAGATTACCACCGTATTCGCGAGTAGCTAGAGGGTGGCTTCAAAGGGTTTGTTTTGCCTGGCGGGCATCGGGTATCGAGCGAACTTCATGCCAGGCTAAGAAAGTTGTGCGCGCTTTGGTGAGTATTGAGCACCATGAAAGCAAAAAGTTTCCAGATCCAATTCTATTTAAATACGCTAACTTAGTTGCAAATACACTGTATGCCTTGGCGTTTTATACCAATCATATCAATGAGGTTGAGGAAGTGGAGTTTGTGAGTAAGAGTTACTCGATGCCAAAAAGCTTTATGCCTAAAAAGAAAGACTAACGTTTAGCCCTGTTCTGATTAATCGATGAAAGTCTAAGATAGCGTTTAAGCGGTCGTGGAGGCGTTGTTTAAAACTTTTGCGCCACGCAACATGGCTTCGATTAACTCACCTGCATTGAACTTCTCAAGTGCTTCATGGGCACCAACCTGATTAGCACGATCCACACAGATCTCACTCGATAGTGAAGTGTGCAAAATACAGTAAGCATGGCTTAGTGCGCTGTCATTTTGAACCTCAAACGCAAGCTCGTAGCCATCGAGTCCTGGCATCTCAATATCGCTCACCAGTAGGTCGACCGCATTTCCGACGCTAGCTTGGCGTCTCATTAGGTCGATCGCATCTAATCCGTTGTTACAAATACTGTAAGGAATGTTGATGCTGTCTAGAGCATCAGACAACTGCTTACGCGCAATTAAAGAGTCATCCACTAATAAGATATTCAGTGCTTTTAGACGCTCTCGTTCAACATCCGTCAGCATAGGAATTTGTGCGTTCTCATAATCTGGGTAGATCTTGGAGAGCAGAAGTTCGACATCGAGCATCTGTACGATACGATCTTCAAAGCGCGTAATGCCTGTCACAAACACATTTCGCCCTACGCTTGCTGGTGGCGACTCAATGCTCTTCCAATCACATTCGATGATTTTATCGATTGAGCGAACCAAAAATGCGACTACAGTTCTCAAGCAATCCGTCACGATGAGTACACAATCTTGGTATTCAGCTGGAGTGATCGGACGAAAGCCAATCGCGGCAGACATATCAATGACAGGAACCGTAAGGTCGCGAATGGTCGCGGTGCCAATCACATGGTGATGAGAATAGGGGATTTGGGTCATTGGTTGAAAAGGAACAATTTCCCTGACTTTAAGCGTGCCAATAGCAAAACTTTGAGTGAGGGACAGCTTAAACATTAACATTCCCTGTGACTGACTCGCTTTACTTATCGGTTTGGCCATAAGTGGCTCCTGTTTACTATACGCTTAATTTATAACGAATAATTTAAAGGTAAATAACAGCCGCGGCAAGTAACTATACGGTTTTTAGGGGCTTTAAGGTGGTTGTTTTCGGTTATTGAGTGAAGAATGGTAGCGCTTGGGTTAAAATCACGCGAAATACCCGCTGTCGATGAAATAAGTCGGCAAGCAGACTGCAACAAACTGAGAGTTATCATGGCAAGAACAGCAGCAGCGCTTCATATTTTGGTGAAGCACAAAGAACAAGCAGAAGACATCATCAAGCAGCTTAAAAAAGGCGCTAAGTTTCAAACGCTAGCAAAGAAGTACTCAACATGTCCATCTGGTAAAAAGGGCGGCGATTTAGGTGAGTTTCGTAAAGGGCAGATGGTGCCTCAGTTTGATAAGGTTTGTTTCTCTGGCGAGACGCTGATCCCACATCTTGTTAAAACGAAATTTGGCTGGCACGTGGTTAAGGTTCTTTATAGAACCTAGTGTAAGATATGTATTAGATGGAATAAAAGGAGCGTATATATGCTCCTTTTTTGTGACTTTTTGATGAATTTAATTGGATTATGGCTGAGTGTTCATCCCAGACGCGATGCGATAATTAATGCTACGCCCTTCATCATCCACCACGAGTAATTACGAGGAGGAGGAGGGGTTTTAATGAGTAACTCATATAATAAATGCCATTCTTGAGGACATTTAAACAGCTTTGCCTTTAGCTTGTCTAGAAAGCTGTAAACGAGTTTGGTAGGAGAACAACATGGAGAGTTCAGCTATGTTAAGCAACCCAGCGACAGATGTTATCTTGCATGCTTTTGACTGGTGCTATGCTGACGTAATGAAGAACGCCCCACTGATTCAGGAGTTGGGATATAAATCGGTTTTAGTTTCACCAGCGATGAAATCACTACGCGCGTCCAAAGATAGCGGTCGAGCGTCTCGAACTCAGTGGTGGCAACGTTATCAACCACAAGACTATCGTATGATTGATAACCAACTCGGTGATACGATCGATTTTATTGCGATGGTGAAGGCACTAAAGCAGCACGGCCTTCGTACTTATGTCGATGTGGTATTCAACCACATGGCGAATGAATCTAGTATCCGCAGCGATTTAACGTATCCAAACGCACAGGATCTGACGTCTTATCAAAATGCTCATGAATACTATGAATCAATTCGTTTGTTTGGTGATCTGTCTAAGCCACTTTTTAATGAAAATGACTTTGTAGAAGCGTTCGGCATCAAAAACTGGAAAGATACGTGGGAAGTTCAAAACGGGCGCATTACAGGGGGAGCCAGTGATCCGGGCCTGCCAACATTGCTCCACAACGACAATGTGGTCACGCAGCAGCGAGCGTATTTAAAAGCTCTAAAAGCGATTGGTGTGAAAGGCTTTCGTATCGATGCAGCAAAACACATGACACTGTCACACCTTAGAAAAGTGTGGACGGATGATATATGTGAAGAAATGCATATCTTTGGTGAAATCATCACTGATGGTGGCGCGACGGAGGAAGAGTACCAACTATTTCTCGAGCCCTATCTAAAGCACACTCGTTTAGGCGCTTACGATTTTCCACTGTTTAATACTATCTACAAAGCGTTTGAAGAGCATGGCAGTTTTAAGTCTTTGATCAACCCTTACTGCTTTGGCCAAGCTCTATCGAACATGAGAGCTATCACCTTTGCTGTGACCCATGATATCCCAAACAATGATGTGTTCTTGGAACACATCATGGATGAAGTTGATGAGCGTCTTGCTCACGCTTTCATTCTTGGTCGTGATGGTGGTGTGCCGCTTATATACAGTGAGCTGAGCACCAGTGGTATTCTGGATCAACATGGCCAGCCTCGTTGGCTCAATGATTGGCAAGCGCCATATATGAAAAGCATGATTCAATTTCACAATTATGTTCATGGTGAAGCGATGCGTGTGGTTGAGGCTAATGATGACTTAATGGTGTTTGTTCGTGGGGACAAAGGTATTGTAGTGATCAATAAGTCTAAGCGAAGTAAAACGGTATCGCTCTCTTGGACTGGACCAGTAATGGACTTGCTTTCAGGCAAAGTGATTGATTGCATTGATAGTAAAGTAACGATCAAGGTTGAATCCAATCAATGCATGATGCTGACAATCAATGACCCTGAGCTTGTGAACAGCTAATCGGCTCACTTTAAGAAAAGATTAAAAGAAAGGCCCGCCTACTCGTGTGAGTAAGTGGGCCTTTTTGTTTTGAAGCTAGGAATCTAACTGCTCAAACCTAAAGGTGACTAAACCGTGAACTTGTTCAGTAGTTCGTCTTGTTGGCGAACGTTGTCGGTTTGCACCTGCATTGCCGCATTTGCTTCTTGAGCAGCAGTAGACACTTGTGTTGAAAGGTCTTTGATCTTAACCGTGTTGTTGTTGATTTCTTCCGCCACTAAGCTCTGCTCTTCTGCCGCTGATGCAATCTGAATATTCATATCAGAAATGCGTTGAATGGCGTCACGGATGCGGTCTAGTGAAGAGTTGGCTTGCTGAGCTCGTTCAACGGCGTCAGTAGCTGTGTCTTTACTTTGGTTCATCGCATTCGATACTGAGCTCGCACCGGCTTGAAGTTGTTCAATCATGTTGCGTATTTCAGTTGTCGACTCTTGAGTACGCTGTGCCAGAGTACGAACTTCATCCGCTACGACAGCAAAACCACGACCAGATTCACCTGCACGCGCTGCCTCGATCGCTGCGTTTAGTGCCAATAGGTTGGTTTGATCCGCGATATCGTTAATTACCTTAAGAATCGTTTCAATGTTCGCTGTTGCTGATTCTAGAACTTGTACTTCAGCAACGGCTTGGTCGATACGCTCTGATAGGTGATCAATCGCTTGTGTGGTTTCACTTACGACCGATGTGCCGTCTAATGTAGCCTCGTCCGCTTCACGAGCCGCAGCTGCTGCACCTTGAGCATTATTGGCTACTTCAGTTGCCGTTACCGCCATCTCGTTCATTGCAGTCGCAAGCTGCTCTAGCTCTTGCAGTTGAGTGCTCATAGCGCTTGCTGACTCACCAGCACCTCTTACTGTGATTTCAGTACCACGTTTAATCTCCACACCAATCGCCTTCGATTGAATGATTTGATTTTGTAGGTTTTCAGTGAAGGTATTGAAGCCTTTTGCTAAGTCAGAGAACTCTTTGTCTGTGTTGGTATCTAGACGCTTAGTCAGGTCACCTTGACCACTCGCTACGTCTTGAATCGCTTCGTTAAGAGCATCCAGTGGACGCATTAGCACACGAATCAGAACCGTGAGTGCAACGATACTAAGAACCACAGCGATCAAAGAATAGATCATTGAGCTGTGTTTCAAGTCTTCAACCGTTTGGTAAGCGATCTCTTCATCAAGGATGGCACCAATGTACCAATCTTCACTTGGGATATGAGTGAAGTTAACTAGGAACATCTTACCGTCGACTTCGATCTCTTGAGAGCCCTCACGAATGGTTGCTTGTGGCATGTAGCTTGAAAGCACTTCACCGTTGTTTTTCGCGTTCGGGTGAGCGATCGTTGTACCATCAGCAGTCACAAGGAATAGGTAGCCTGCATCAAATAGGTTTACTTGGTTGATCAATGTCGCCAGGTTAGTGAGTTCCAAATCGTAGAACATACCTGCTGTGAAGCGGCCGTTGTCTTTAACTGGAGTACCAACTGAGATGATCACCTTCTTGCTTGATGCGTCCACATAAGGAGCGGTGACTACTAAACTGTTTTTGGATTTAGCATCAATATACCAAGGGCGAATTCGAGGGTCGTAATCTGGACCCGCTTCCCAACCGTCATCATTCTCGATAACGAAACCGTTTGCTTCATAACCAAAACCAACGGCTAGGAAGCTGTTTTTAAGCTTTGACTTTTCAAGAATAGTTTTAACGTAGGTGCGATTTTGAGGGTTAATTTCGATGACTTCAGTCGTCGACTGCGCCAATGCTTTTTTAGCGTCCATTTCTGATACCACGGTGTTCTTAACACCAGATACCATCTCTTCTAGGCTCGCATTTACGTTGTTCTGTACAGCACTTTTCACAGTGTAAAGTTGTTGTATTGAAAGCAATGATACTGTCACTAGCAGCAAGGCTGATGATGCAGCAACCACCTTATGGCTAAATTTCATTGAATTTTCCCCTTCTCACAGGCTTTGCGAAGACTAAAGTTAATTGTGTTTTTGTATTTATATATATCGACAGGATGGCAATTTACTTGAATGTAAATTCACAAAATAGACTACAAAAACACAACAACCTAAACAATACAAAATTCACTAAATCACATAATTGTTAATTTTATTAATTGCTTCAATGAGTTGAGGAGTTAGAAGTTTCGGACTTTAAGGTGAAATTAAAAATGTATTAATTTTACTTTTATGCACTTTGTTTTTTATATAGAAGAGGGGGCTTAGAGAAAAGATACGAAATTAACTGATATGCCTGTTAACTAAGAATCTGAATATAAGGTGACCTGGTGTCCATATTTTGTCCAATTAAAAAGCCCCACAAAGTGGGGCTTTTTAATTTAAACGGTTTAATCACATAAGCAGTATCTAAATTAGAATATTATATGAGCAACGCCAGCAATAACAGGAAGTGTAATTAATGTACGCAGAATAAAGATAATAAATAGTTCTGCGATATTTACAGGGATCTTACTGCCTAGAAGTAGAGCACCAACTTCAGACATGTAAATCAACTGAGTTACCGACATTGCTGCAATCACAAAGCGAGTCATTTCGTTATCAATAGACGCTGCAAGGATCGCTGGGATGAACATGTCTGCAAAACCAACCACGATGGTTTCTGATGCCGCAACCGCTTCAGGAACGCCTAATAGCTCGAGGAACGGAATGAAAGGTTGACCTAGGAATGAGAACACAGAAGTGTACTCTGCAATGACCAACGCCATCGTACCAAGACCCATAACTACAGGTAGTACACCAAATACCATGTCCACTGCGTTACGAACGCCTTCTCCAAATACAGACTTAACAGATTTAACTTGTGATGCTTTGTTTACTGCTAGCTCAAGGCCCCAAGAGAACGTTGAGTGACCTGCAGGGATTGCATCTGCATCTTTCTCTGGCTTGCTACCATCAATAAAAGTGTCTTTTTTCGTGCTCAAAGGTGGCAGGCGAGGAATGATTACCGCTGCCACGATGCCTGCTAGACAGATTGCCGCGTAGAACGGCAAGAACAGGTGCTCTAGTTCTACTTGCGCGATAACTACAAGGCTGAACGTGATAGATACTGCTGAGAAGGTAGTACCCACAACTGCAGCTTCACGCTGAGTGTAGAATTTCTTCTCGTACTGTTTGCTTGTCAGTAGGATACCAACGCTGCCATCACCTAACCAAGAAGTCATACAGTCAATAGCACTACGACCAGGTAGGTTGAAGATAGGGCGCATAACTTTACTTAATAGTGTGCCAAAAAGTTCTAGTAAACCAAAGTTAAGTAGAAGAGGCAGTAACAGGCCAGCAAAAATGAACACTGAGAATAGTGTTGGAAGTAGACCTTCTAATACTAAGCCGCCGGTGTTCTCCTCCCAGATAAACTCAGGGCCAATTTGGAAGAACGCCATAGATGCAGCGGCACCACCAATTAGACGAACCGCCAGCCATAGTGGAGAAGGGTTGAAAAGGTTGTTCAAAAACGAATTCGATGTAATGAATGTAGGCTTGAAAATGGTGCTTAAAATTGAAGCTACAGACATGAAAGCGATGATCGCAGTGATGATAGAGACTAGGTGTTCACCGAAAACCGCTTGAATTGACTTGGCTAGGATAGCAACAGGGATAGTGAGATCGCCTTGGTAGCTAATTGGAGCCATGAAAAGGAATAAACCAATTAATGATGGGATTAGGAAAACCCAGAAACTGCCTTTAGATTTCTCTGGTTGAGCAGTATTCGTGTTGTTAGACATGTTATTGTTCTCGAATTTCTACACGTGAAAAAGCCGTTTCCTTGGCATTTTTATTCACTAAACGTCCGTATTTTCTTATTGGATGCAAGATTACCCAGTATTAATATTGCTTGCAATACTATTCATCAAATATCGCTAAATATTCATGCGAGTTATTTTGCTATACATTAAGAGTTTAGAATAAAGTGTTGCGGATGTTACGTAATTTGAGGATATATTGCCAGTTTTTTATAAAATTACTGGGGTGTCTGTTCGATACGTCAAATAAAGCCAGTAGCTAAACGCAATAATAAAGGCGAAGGAGGCATGGAAAGCGAGAGCCAAAATCTCAAAACGTTGGAAAAAGCATGCGCCCGTTAAGTCACCAAATAGAAAGCCTACGACAATGAACATGAGCAACTTTGCTTTTCGGCGATCAAAGAGGGTACCTTTTAGGCGTGTACCAATCATGATCCCTAGCTTCAGTGCTTGGTTTTCGATGAAAAAACCACTAAAAGCAGCGCCCAACATAAAGCTCATGATAACGATTAATAGATGCAAAGAAGCTTAGGTAGACGTAAGTAAGCTACTCCCTAGTAGAGAGACTGTGCCTGAAATATGTGAGAGCGCCTGGTGTTGGAAACCAAGTAGACCGATAGTATTTACGCTGCCAGCAAGGCCTGCTAACAGGAGAGCACCGTATTCAACCAGCAAGGTAGCTTAGAAATCATGGGGTTCACCCAGGGTTAAAAAGAGAGGCAGATTGTAACGCTAGCAAAAAGTTTCGCTAGCATTGTAGAGCATCGATAATTGATCTTAGGCAACAGTATTGCAGTTTGTATTCCGACAAGCATTGTCACGATACTTGGGGATAGCAGACACTAATTATAGTGACTCATTTGATGGTCAAATTTGACCCAACCATGTTTGCGCTCTTCGTAGACCGAAAAGCTCGGCAGCGGGAAATCTTGTTCTTTAAACAATCCAAGCGGGACGATGTAAAAATCTGAGGCAGCAACGGATTGTAGCAACATGGTGGTGCCACATTTGGGGCAGAATTGATAGGTCACTTCATTGCCAGTATCGCTAATGCGCGAAAATGAGGTTACCTCTCCACTCAGAGAGATTTGTTCCGTTAGGAATCGAGCTTGTACACCAAACACACTGCCGGTGCGTTTTTGACATTCATAGCAGTGGCAGACAGAGGTTCGTTGAGGCTCCCCTCTACACACAAGATTGACTGCACCGCAGCGACATTCGCAACTTCTGATATTTTTATCTTTACTATGATTGATATCCATCCGTGCTCCAGTTCTGATTAGCCCTGTATTGATAATTATACTAAAGCCCTTTATGGTCTGCACAACAGGATGAAAACAAAAGAATAAAATGGCTCATGAAAAAGAAAATCTTACCGATTCCGCTGATTTTACTCATTCCCATTGTGATGTTGGTGGTTGTCATCGTAGCGGGTGTTTACCGTTTCAGTCTTAGTGATGAAGAAATCTTGGCGAAGTTTCCGTCTTCTCAGGTCAGTTACGACTCGGTTGTGGAAACTGTATTTGACTTGAAGACAACCAACCCATGGACAATCAAAGTGCCAGAAACGAATGCTTACGCTTTTATTGGTGAAGTAGACGAGCATCAATCGCTCGCTTCTGGACATTACGACTCGGGCGTGGAGCGCGGAGTGGTAACCGTTGATACTCAAAAACTGTTCGCTGCCAAATTGGGAGAAACTCACTTTTTTGTTGCGCCAATGTCGGTGTCTAACCAAGGTAGCGGTGTCTTTTATTATCTAGGTTTGTTTAAGCATGACCAACAGCGCAGCCGTGTGGTGCTGGTGGATCAACTCTTCCTCGGTGATCGTGTTGAGATCCAAACCCTAGAGGTCGCTAAACAGGAGGGCACTCAAAAAAAAGGTAAACAAAGCGGGGAAGGTTTTATCGGCTTTACTCAGCATTCTGCGGAACAATCATTTGCAGAAGCGCCCTCTGAAAAGGTGTTAATGAGCTTTTCTTTTGATACGCAATCAATTGGTAAGTAATAACGTTTTTGTTAGTGTAAGGATCTGTTGTTTATGTGAGCTAATTTACATATTATCTTACGTAGATGAATGAAATTTAGACACTCATAGCCTTGTGTCTGCTTACTTTACAAATGGAGCTTGCTAATGATTAATAAACGTTTTTTTAAAACGAAAGATGAAGTTGAAGTGACTTTTGAGCTGGAAGCTCAGGAAGCGAATTCTGTGTCTATCGTTGCAGATTTCCTTGATTGGAAAGCGACGCCAATGAGAAAGTTGGCGAAAGGGAAAGTATATAAGTTTAAAACTCGCCTGCCTAAAGGTGGCGAGTTTCAATTCCGTTACCTTGTTGACGATCAGCAATGGGTAAACGATGCTAATGCCGATCGCTACATCCCTAATGAGTTTGGTGAGGATAACTGCTTGGTATCAACGGTAAGCGCTTAACCGTAGCCCCCAGAAACTAAGCACTTTTTACTAAACGCGAGTTGGTTGAGTTACTCGAAGTCCACTCCGTGGCTTGATGAAATTACTCACTAATTCGCTTCGGTTATTAATTAATCGAAACGGAATAACGTAAATCAATATAAAGCAGAGGCTAGCCGTTTCTGCTTTTCTATTTTTAAATTTAGCGGTTAATTTTATTTAATGGGATGCCTTGTTCCAGCCTCGACAACTCAATGACTTGGGTATATCCAGTAAGATTCGCGTCATATTATGACAATGCGTTGATGATTTATGCGTTTGAAAAGCATATCCTATGTCTTTATGTCGTAGAAAGACCTGTTTACCGTGTATTCAAAAATATTTTCCTCTCCGTTTGCTGAGCTTTCACCTGTAAAAAAAGTAGCGATTTTAGGTCTGCCACTTGTTGCCGCAATCGGCCTTGCTCTGCAATCATCTCAATCGAATCTGACGAAAACGATCGATTTGAACCTACCTGATTCAACCGTGATTGAGTCTATTTTGTCATCTTCTTCTGTCATGGTTATTGAACCGCCAACGTTTGAGTATCAAATTCAAACGGGTGACAACCTAAGTAGCATCTTCACTCAACTTGGTTTCTCTTACAAATCGATGATGAATGTGATGGAAACCGACTTAAACTTCCTTGCACTTGATACGCTCCGCCCTGGTAATACGCTCCGTTTTTGGCGTGATGAGGCGACAGGTGATCTATCCAAAATGGAACTTCAATTCAGCGTTGCTGACAAAGTGGTTTACCGACTACTTGAAGACGGCTCTTACGAATTTGAAGACATCTCTATTCCAGGTGAGTGGAGACAAAAACCTTTAGTGGGTGACATTCAAGGCAGTTTCTCTGTATCAGCAAATAAACTGGGTCTAAATGGCCTTGAGATTGACCACGTTGTTACCTTGTTAAAAGACAAGGTGAACTTTAGCCGTGACCTACGTGCTGGCGATAAGTTTGAAGTGCTGCAGAAAGCACAGTTTGTCGATGGTGTTGCCACCGGCAAACGCGAAATTGAAGCGATTAAGATCATCAACAAGAACCGCGTTGTCTCTGCGTACTTACATACTGATGGGCAGTACTACGATGCGAGCGGTGATAGCTTGCAACGTGCTTTCCAACGTTATCCGGTAAGCAGCAGCTGGCGTCAAAGCTCTCAATTCAACCCTAAGCGTTTGCACCCTGTGACAGGCCGAATTTCACCGCATAATGGCACTGACTTCGCAACGCCGATTGGTACGCCAGTTCAGGCAACGGGCGACGGCAAAGTGATCATGACGCGTAAACACCCTTATGCAGGTAACTACGTAGTGATTCAACACGGTAGTACGTATAAAACGCGCTACCTGCACTTGAGCAAGATTCTGGTTCGTAAAGGACAAACAGTTTCTCGTGGCCAACGTATTGGATTATCAGGGAAAACGGGTCGAGTTACTGGGGCACACCTTCATTACGAATTGATTGAACGTGGTCGTCCTGTCGATGCGATGAAAGCGAATATTCCAATGGCAGACTCTGTACCGAAAAAGGAAAAATCAACGTTTATCGCGGCGAGAGACCAAGCGGATGCCTTGCTACAGCAAGAACTAGAAGCGCAATCAAACAAGAGTTAATGAGTGACGTTTAGTTGTCATTAATAAGTTGTTTAAGACCACACTGCTGAGATAGCCGCGATAGTGAGGCTAGTTTAGAATTCTAAGGCTAGGCATCACGGCTTTTTTGTTCTCTTAACTAGGGGCTTTTTTCGGCGTTAGTCATGCTCAAGCGAGAGGCTCAGAGTGTGTCACGTAGCTGACAATAGCTTCTGGTCTCATTGGTGGAGAGTAGAAATATCCTTGGATCTTGTCGCATCCCATTGCGTGTAACTTTTCTAACTGTTCCTGTTTCTCGACACCCTCAGCCACTAGTGACACATCGAGTCTATGTGCCAGTTGGACAATCAACCAAACGACGCTCTCCGAGGTGGAGTTGGTCAGCAAATTGCGAATGAATGTAGCATCAATCTTAATGCAGTCGATCGGATAGCTGTGAATGTAGTTCAGACTGGAGTAGCCAGTACCGAAATCGTCCAAAGCGATAGTAAAACCTTGCTCTCTGAGGTAGTTAAGTGCGGCTTTCGTTTCTTGGGTCGGTGATAGCAGTACGGTCTCGGTTAACTCAATAACAAACTCGTTTGCTGCAAAGTGATGTTGCTTAATGGCCCGAGTAAGGTAAGAGATATAACGCTTTGAGTCGGTAAGCTCGTGGGCAGAGCAGTTTATCCCGAGCTTGATTTTATAGCCTAGCCCTTGCTCTAACGTTTTCTTTGCACGGCACACTAACTGGATGATGCGCTCACCCAGTTCAACAATCAATCCAGACTCTTCTGCTAATTGAATAAACTCCACTGGAGAGATATCGCCATGTTGAGCGGTTTTCCAGCGTGTCAGCACTTCAAAGTATTCCCAGCGTTTTTCCACCAGGCTAACAATAGGCTGGGCAACCACGTACATGCCATTACCATTTTGCGTTAGGTAATTGGAAATAGGGTTTTCAAGTTCACTTCGCAGTGCGGCAATGAGCTCCGCCTTTCTTTGGTAGCGAAATCTTAGATGGGTGTCATAACATTGAATGTGGGTATCGGGGCTTTGTTTACACTCTTTTAATGCCAAGCTGGTGTTGAAGATGATCTGCTCGACATCTTTGTTGTCTCCTTCTGAGCGGGCAATACCAATACAGACCTCAAAATCGATCTTGATGTCGACGCTTGAATAGCCTTGTTTGATCTTCGCTAGTATTTGTTCACAAATGGCGATTGGGTCGGAGTGGTAGGTAATGAAAGCAAACTCGTTGCCTGCTGTACGGAATGTAAGGTTGTTTTCGGGTAAGGTGCGGCGTAACGTTTCAGCAACGAACTGTAGTACTTTGTCACCAATATAATTGCCGTGTTGGTCGTTGATCGCTTTAAAACTGTTGATATCGAGCAAGGCAACAGAGAAGGGCGTCACGCTTTGCTGAGTGATTGACTCTAAGGTATCTGACAAGCAGCTACGGTTGAGTAAGCCTGTTAAGCTGTCGTGTGAAACTTCATAACTGAGCTGGTTAACCAGTTGCTCAGAACGGTCGTTGAACCACATCTCCCTTAGTGTATAGATAATGATATCGGCGAATAGCTGATGATGTTTGATGACCTCTTGTTGCTGAGTTGGGCTAAGCGGTGATGTAAAAGTGGAAAACAGTACGCCCATTACTTCACCACTCTGAGTACGAGTTGGGATCGCGATAGAGTTCTGTGAAGTGATCTCCTGTCGAAAGGCGGATGTCGGTAGAGATTGAACAACATATTGAGCAAACGAACAGTCCGGGTGTTTTTGATTAACGGCCTGCTGGTAGATATGCCCATGACGAGCGTTTATCTTATCGTGTAAAACATGATCAGAGTGCGCGATAACGAGAGGAACAATTTGGTCAGGAAAATACTTCTTCCCAATGATGCTGGTATACTGCGTATCAAAGATTTGGTGCAAGGTGAGTGCAGCAGACTCAAGAAGGTCGACACCTTCCAACTTCAATAAGCGGCCTATGCGCTCTGTGTTTATTACGCCGTTCTGTGTGTGTTGAGTCATAGTCACCATCCATAGTTAACCAGAATCACCGCGTACAATTGTGATATGCGTCCTGTTTATTATTGTCCTCGCTGCATCTTTTTTCAAATTTATTTGTGACTAGTTTCACAAAATCTGAGTACTACGTTCTTTGTCTAGCCGATCTTTGAGGTGATCCAGAAACAGTTTGGTTCGTGTATGCGAGTAATCAAGCTTAGGGTAGTAAGCGTAAACCATCACCTCATCAGCGGTGATATTTGGCAATACTGGAACTAATGTCCCTTGTTTTAGATCTTCTTTGATCATGGCTTTGATGGTCAATAACACGCCCATGCCTCGCTTGGCAGCGTGAAATAGAGCCTCAGGGTTGGTTGTTGCAAAGTTTCCATTCAATGTGATTCGTTGTCCTTTCGTTAACGTAACCTCACGAGTAGGGCGCTCACCCCAAATCAGCGAATTGTGTTGCTCCAAATCTTGCTCACAATTTGGGTAGCCATGTTTCGCCAAGTAGCTTGGAGCTGCGTAGAACCCCGCTTTGTGCTCGAACAAAGGTGTTTTTTTAAA
The DNA here is from genome assembly GCF_001635455.1 of Vibrio sp. HI00D65. Taxonomy (GTDB): domain Bacteria; phylum Pseudomonadota; class Gammaproteobacteria; order Enterobacterales; family Vibrionaceae; genus Vibrio. Next base: position 25,536 of record NZ_LWEH01000608.1, on the reverse strand, counting down.
GCTTAACGAGTTGAGTTGCTCGAGCTCGCGACTTATCACCAGATCTAAGCCAAGTTCAGGCAGTTGCCCTGAAGTGGTGGTAATCAGCTGTACTTTTATGTCTGGATACTTTTCTAAGAAATCGTCCATGTGTTGGACTAGAAATTTAGACCCAACCGCGATGGTTGCCCCAATTTTTAATAGGCCTGCGGGGGTCTGGTTAACCGAGCGGGTTTCATCAATGATCGATTGCCAGTTATCGAGTTGATCTTTGGCTCGTTGGTAAAAGAGTGCGCCTGCTTCTGTTTGGCTAATCGAGCGAGTTGTACGCTTAAGTAGCTGAGTTCCGATACGCTCTTCAAGCCAGTTAACCCTTTTACTGATCGCCGAGCTGGTGGTATTAAGCTTACGTGCAGCACCATTAAAACTGCCTTCTTCCACTACTTTTACATAACTTTTTACGTTAAGTATCCAATCCATATTATTTCCTGTTGAGACTTAATCAAATTCCAATTTGGTTAATTATCAATTGCTGGCTCTGAATGTAAACTCATCTTTGAGCAAATAACAAACGAAAAGGAAATTTTTTGAGCCAATCGACCTTTAAAAAAACACCATTACTGTTGGCAATGATGATCATTGCTACTGGGCAAGTGGGTGTCAGTATTTACCTGCCATCACTGCCGCTGATTGCTGCTGACTTAAGCATCACTCAAGTTGATGTACAGTTGCTCGTTACACTATTTTTAGTGGGCTTTGGCTTATCTCAACTATTTTACGGACCGATGTCAGATGCAGTTGGACGAAGACCTATCTTCTTGTTAGGTCAGGGTGTTTATTTGATTGGTACTGTTGTTTGTGTCGTCTTTTCTGACAACATGACAGCGTTAGAGATTGGTCGCTTGTTGCAAGGCTTAGGCGCGGGTAGTGCTTCGGTGCTCGGGCGTAGCGTGCTTCGCGATAGTTATGATGGCGCACAACTTACTAAGGCCTTGTCTTACATCTCAATTACCGCTTCGATCATGCCGATCATAGCCCCTGTATTTGGTGGTTGGATTTCATTCCACCTTGGTTGGGAAGCGGTGTTCCTGTTTGTTTTGCTCTATCTACTCGCGATATTCACTCTGGGCTATTTTGTTCTTCACGAGACGCTCCCTTATAGCAAGAGTCGTTTCCAGGTAAGCCAAGTCGTCAGGAACTACGGAAGTTTGATAACGAATCGACAAGTGTTGAGTAGTGCCAGTTACAACTGGATGAGCTATATGGCAAGTTTGGTGTCGTTATCTTTGTTCCCATTCTTAATGCAGGAGCAATTGGGGCTGACAGCTGCGGAGTATGGCTCATTAATGATTGTGCCTTCGGCGGGCTTGCTGATTGGCAGTGTGGTATTGAATGTTCTGAATCGTCGCTTTAGTACGCCTCAATTAATGAGCTTTGCAATCTTGATTATCTTAGCGTCTGGAGCTTGGTTGCTGACACATGAATTAACCATCCTTAACTTGGTATGGGCGTTTACTTGGCTGACTATTGCACAGGGTATCTCATTCCCTCTCTCTATTAGCATGTTGTTGGAACCACATAAGAAACAAGCGGGTGCTGTCTCTGCATTATCTGGTTCGATCCAAATGTGTTTAGCAGGTCTATTAGGCGGTTATTTGGTAGAGAGTTGGGTGACGAACCATCTGCAGCTTGGGGTATTCTATTTAGTGATTGGTGCGGCTATGGGCTCGGTGCTGTGGTCTTCAACACGAATAAAAAAGAAGCTTGGCGATACAGAAGTCGAATGTAGTTAGCGTGTTGTGCTGATGTTTGTGTATGCGGCCTTTAAGACGTTGTATTTGGATAGATGGTTTTCTACAATACCGGCGTCCATTTAATAGGTAATAAAACATGCAGCAAAATGAATTTGAAGTACTGGTAAAAGCTATCTGTGCACTAGATGGCCTACCACAGGCACTTGAGCTATTGAAATCCAATGAAGATACTGAAGTCGCTGAGGCTGCCGCATCACTGACTGGTCAATTTGCACTAGCTGAAGTTGAAGGTGAAAAGCGTATTTATCACGTGACACTTCAAGACAACGAACAGGGTGAAGAGCAAGAGTACATCGAGCATGTTATGAATGAAGGCGATGACTTGATCAAATTTGCCGCTTGGTTCTTTGAAACAATGTTCGAACTAAAGCAAAAAGAGACTTACCAGATTGCTGGTAAAACTTACCGACAGCCAAAGCGTAGCTAAGCGTTTGTTGTCGCTAGCAGCTATAGTTTGAAACGGCTGTTGTTAAGTAAAACATTCACAAAAAGATCAGCTCACTTGAGCTGCTCTTTTTGTGAATATCTCAAGCCGTTCTTACGCATAAAAGGTGTGTTGTAATTAAAATTGGTGAATTGCAATAAAGTGTGATGTCGATCTTGTTCTTAGGCGTTTTCAGTGTAGAATCCGCGCACAATAAAGTTGATTATGTGCGGAGATAAGCATGAACTACGAACTAGGCCACGCATACCTTGGTCAAACGGCAGCAAAAAACATGATGCACGAAGCAATGTACGGCAAGTCAAAGCCGAAAAAAGCATCATTCATCAAGCGAATGATGAAGAAAATGGCTAAGTAACCATTTTCCAAACGGAGTTTTAAAAGGCCTTAAACTCTTTGAAGTTTAGGGCCTTTTTCGTATGCGCGATAGGTGATTTTATCGCTTTGTTCTATTGTGGATGGACAAAAAAACATTAATGGGGGACTGAAATTCTTTAAGGAAGATTAGCCTGTTGATTGGTTAGATAAGTCGATGACGTTATTTGGAATGCTGTCTAAACCGTTTTCTTTCATCCAAGCTTCCAAGTTATCAGCCCCGCCGATGTACTTACCATCAAGCCAGATCTGAGGCACGGTTACGGGGGTTTTTTGACCGATGTAGGCTTTGACCTCAGGAATCATGCGATATAGAGCTGCACTGTCTTTAACCACATCATGGTAGGTATACTCGACACCCGCTTCATCCAACATTTTCTTTGCTTTTACGCAGTATGGGCAGGTCGCTTTGCCGTAAACAATATTGCCTTTTAGGCTATCTCGTTTCGTCCACTCTTGGATTACCGATTGTACGAGCACGCCACGGTTAAGCGCTTCACCTTGGCTGACTACCTTACCTTCCACAACTAAGATAGGAGCGTGCCAAGCCCCAAGTTTTAAAGGCTCCCACCAGTGAGACAACCAATCTTTCACTTCTAGTTCGACATCGACATCTGTCAGTTCATTCTCAAAGGTGTCCTTCAGAATGTCTTTGGTAAGGGTACACTCTCCACATGGGATGTTTACTTTAAATGGACCCCAGCTGCCTGCCCAACGGTACAGTGTAATCTTGATTCGTTTCTTCATGGTTACGACCTCGCTTCAAATTCTCGTATCAATATAGAACGGACAGCAGAACTATTTATTTCAAACCTTCTAAATTTTCCGCGTTTTAGTTGGTTTTTTTGTTTCCCAGTGAGTGATGAAGGCAACAGACGCAATAATGATTGCCGCACCTAACCATAGACGACCTGGCGGTACCCAACTGAATACCAGCCAGCCAGCCAGCACATTTAGAGGTAGCTTTGCATGGTCAAACGGTTGGACAAAGGATGCATCAGCCACTGAGTAGGCTTTTACAATGGCCCATTGTGCGAGGGCGGTTAACACACCAATTACAGCCAGAATACCCCAAATGGTACTGCCACTTGGTGTTTGCCAGTCAGGCACGGCTAACATGATGTTGAAAGGTGTAATCAATAGTAGTAGATAAACCACCATGGTTGATGGGCTATCTTGTGATGACAGTTTCTTCACCATCAGCGAGTAGCAGGCCCAGAAGAATGCAGCGCCGACAGGCAATAAGGTTGCCCAGCTAAAGTCTTCCGCCCATGGCTCAAGAATGATCATCGCACCAATGAAGCCTGCTAATGTTGCTCCCCAACGTGCAGCACCAACTTTCTCCTTTAAGAACAGCCCCGATCCTATGGTCGCAAACAACGGAGAGGTCATCAGCAGTGCGATACCTTGCCAAATTGGCACAGGGTAAGCGAGCGCCCATATCCAAAGCTGGATACCAATAACCGACAAAAAAACACGAAACACGTGCAGTTTGAGGTTGTCGGTTTGGAGTGCACGGTGAATGCCTAGTGTTTTCAAGTAGGGAAGAATGACTAATAAAGCGATGGCGTATTGAATGACGGCAACGGTAGTAGAAGTCAGTCCGAAATGAATGCTAGCAATTTGAGTCAGGCTGTTAATTACGGTAAAGGCTAAGCCTGCAGTAAGCATCCAGCTAGCGCCTTGGATCGGATGGTGTTGTGACATGATGTTTCTAATTATTTAATGTGATTTGCCTATGATACGGATTTAGCACCACTTAACCAGAAAAAAGCATTGATGAAGTTGGTCAGAATATTCGAACTTGAAAAAAGTTGAGCAATTGCCCAACTTTTTTAGTATCTACCTAAAGTAAATTTAGATTAGAAGTCGTAGCGAACACCTAGGCGAAGCGTATCTTCACCTTCAGTTGTTAGTCCTGTAGTAACGTCTTTCACTTCATCTAAGCCATTGATATAGTAAGAAAGGTATGTGCGGAAGTTGCTGTTTAGTTTGTAGTAGCCAACAAGCTCGATACCATCAACAGAGTCGGCTGTAGAACCGTTTGCCGTTTCTTTTTCTTGGTATGTGTATACTGCTGCAGCAGAAACCTGCTTAGTGATTTTATATTGTGCTGAGAATTCCATTGCAGTGAATGACTCAGCGATAGGGCCAACGGCTTTATCGTTTAAGTCACCCGTTGAGTAAGTTGCTGCTAGGTAAAGGTTATCTAGTGAATATGCTAGGCCAGCAAGGATTTGGTTTGCGCTTCCTTTACCTGCTCCTAGATCTTGACCAGAGTATGCAAGACCAAGATCCAGACCGATTGGCAATGAATAAACACCAGAGATGCCGTAACCATCAGAGTCTTTTTCACTGTTTGCTTGGTAAGTTGCTTCCAACTGAAGGGCATCAAAGCCACCGCGGTATGCAAATACGCTATCCTCTTTATCTGAAGCTGCGTCGATTACTTGCTGAACACCTGAGAATTCAGTGATATCTGTAAAGTCAGATACGATGACTGAAGCCATGTCTTGGCGGCCTACTGAGACTGCTTGACCATCGAAATCAACACCAGCGTACATGTAACGGTTATCAAACTCGCTATCACCAGTGCTTTGCTCTGCTTCGTAGAAACCGAATGCAGTAACCGTATCGGTAAGTTCTGTTTTACCGCCAAGGTTTAAACGGAAACGAGTCTTATCTTCCATTGTACCTTCAACTTCAGCACCACCAGAACCAATGAAGTCACCACGGAATTCCGCACGACCACCAATCTTAAGCTCAGTGCCGTCAGAGCTGTAAACTGTTGCTGCTAGAGATGAACCTGAAACTAGTGCTGCTACCACTGCAGAAGCTAGAACTGCCTTTTTCATAATCACTTACCTTGTATTTTAAAATCCGTGAGCGAAGTGCTCTCCGTTTCGATATGAAGCTAATTTAGTGCAGCTAAATTAAGCTTTCATTTCTATAAAATTACATTTCAGTGAATAGGGAACTTTTTTAAGTGTTGATTTTATTGTACTTTTATTTCAATTGGTTGAGTGATTAGTGAATAGTTATCCAAATAAAGTAATTGGAGAGTAGTCACCGGGTTGGTCTCAATCTGAAAGATAAATTGAGGAAGTGGGAAGGGAGAGCAAGCGAGTAGCGTCTCTTGGACTGATTAACTGCTTGTACTGATTACGATATCCTCTATGATGCAAAAACTGGCAACAGAATAGATTTTGTTCAAAAGCATGGAGAAGTTGGATGAGAACAGAGTACTTAGGGGATGTTTTACAAGGTAGGCAGGTTATTGGCTCTTTGAATGTTAAAGACTTGCCGATTGGAGAGCATCAGTTTTGGTTTCAAGTCACCAGTGATGGGTTAGGACAACCAAAAAATATGCCTGTCTCTGTTTTTAAAGGTAGCCAAGATGGACCTAAGTTGATGATCACCGCTGGTATCCACGGCGACGAGCTAAATGGCGTGTTAGCTGCACAACAAATTATCCGAGACTTAGTGGGGAAAGAGCTAAAAGGAACCGTGACCGTTGTACCAACGGTGAATCTGTCAGGTTTACTAAACCATAGCCGAGACTTCATCTCTTCGGACCCTGGTTCTTGCCCCGCGAACCTCAATCGACTTTTCCCTGGAGACCCGCATGGCTTAGCAGCCGAGCGCTTTGTTGCTTCTTTATGGGAACGCTTACTCAAGCACAATGCTACTTTTGCCGTCGACTTACATACCCAGACTCGTGGTGCGGTATACCCGCTGTATGTGTTCGCGGATTACAGAATTGATCAATGTTTAGAAATGGCAAGACTGATGCGACCGGACTGCGTGCTCAATGATCCCGGCGATCCCGGTATTCTAGAAACGGTTTGGAATCGAAGTGGAATCCCAAGTATTACGGTCGAAGTAGGGATGGGTAAATTCACTCAACCGGATATGATTCAAAGAGCTGTAAACGGCGTTTTTAATATGCTCTCTTACTATGACATGTTTGAATCTGCTCAAGCATCTGACCTCGAAAATAAGCAATTACCTGGAATGGATTGGGTTGAAGGCAACAACGTGGTGTCGATTCGTGCTGATATTGGCGGATTTGTCCTTCCTCAAGTTGAACTTCTACAAAGTGTAGAAAAGGAAGACTTGTTGGCTGTTCAATATGATGCGTTTGGCAATGAGTGCCGCCGCTATCATGCGCCATCGGCGGGGCGCGTTCTCAGTTACAACGTGGATGCGTTGAGAGAGCCTGGTGCGCTTGTATGTCGTTTATTGAGTTAAGTACTATCGAGTTTCACCTTTAGGCACTTGCTCTATCACCTTTGAAACACTCAAAAAAAGACCGAGCTAAGCTCGGTCAAAGGACAGTTGTCTAGAGTTAACACGTCTTCGCACTCTCGACAGAACTGTTTTTAAGCTACCGAGGTTAGATTAAGAGCCCATTGCGTAGTGGTGACACTTAGAGTGTTTTTCTATTGCAAAATGATGACCTTACAGTCATGACTTCAAACCGCAGTGAAAATACTGGTAAACAAAAAACCTACTGTGAACTAAACAAATAGGCTTTTGGTTTTTACTGGGTGGCTTTGCCTTTACTTATTAGCGAGATTAAAACGCTTCATCCACGATCTCTTTCAAGCGATCGTAAGGAACATACCCTGGTAATATTTTCCCATTCATCATCAGTGTTGGTGTGCCTGTTAAACCGAGTGCACTAAACGTTTGGTGGTTGGTTAGCAGTGTTTGACTTTGGTCCGGCGTCGTTTCTAATTGTGCTTCTGTTCCTGTTTTCTTCGCGACTGCTTGCAATGATGATTTGGTGTGAATACCACTTTTCGCCATCAGTAATCTGTCGACTTCTGGGAATGCTTCTGGCTTATCCTTCCAAACTTTCATCGCATATAACGCCGCATTGGTATCAAGGCCGCTTACTTGTTGCTGTTTGAACGACAGGTAAACATTGATGATCTTAATATCACTGTCTTCTGAGGCTAGTTGAACCAAGCCTTTTTCTAAACGCTTACAGAATGGGCAGTTGTAATCAGTGAAGTTAATGATCACCGACTTACCATCAGGGTTTCCGGTAATGGGATGAGCATCGTTGTTGTACAGCCAATCATGGCTCTCTGCTTGAGCTTTCTTTGCTTGCGCTTGCCCTGCAACATACTGCTCTAAGCTGGTATGTAACCCTGAAATTGTGGAAGGGTTCTCTTTGAGGAATTGGTTGATCTCCTCAAGTTGCTGTACTTGCTCTTTGTTTAGTTCTGCGAAAGCGCTTGCGCTCATCATTGAGCCTAAAATCAGTGTGCTAATTAGAAGTTTTTTCATGTTATTAATCTCAAATTCTTGTAATGGCGAGCGCCAATTGAGTTGCGCTCGCGCTAATGTTCTTTAGTTGGTTTAAATTGACCTAACGATCTATTTTGCAGATATATTATGCAAAGTAAGTTCTTAGCCAAAGTCCGATTGGAGAAGTAACGCCCGTTGCGATACTGCTTATCTTTCCATCTTTGATGATGACAATACTTGGTGTGACATTGATGCCCCAACTTCTGCTGATCGAACCAGAAAGATCATTGATCACAGGGAAATCATACTCTTTGGCATTCATGAAACGTTGTACTCGTTCATCTGACCCGGAGGACAAAGCAACAGAGACGACTTGATGTGAATCGCTGAAGCTATTCACGGTCGGGCTCACTAGTTTGCAAGCACCACACCAGGTAGCCCAAAAGTAGACAATCACTGGTTTGCCATTTTTACTGAGCTCAATAACGTCAATATCTTCACCTTGGATCGATTGACCCACGATTGGAATGGCATCTCCTTGAGGCATGTTTCTACTGTGATAAAAATCCATGGCAAAAGAGACAACGCCTACGATCAAGATCATTGAGATGAGCTCTTTTCCCCACTTCTTAAGACGGCTCTGCTTTTTCACTTCGTGCTTTGCATCGCCACTTTCCGTTGTGCCAGTTGTATCTTTAGCGTTGGGAGTCTTCATTGATTACCTCGCTGCATCGATAGCTTGAACAACCGTGTCGCTGTCTAAAATCACGGGTAGAGGGATGCCTTGTTTGTAGCTTGGGCCGTAAACGATGTTAAATGGAACACCGAATCGCCCATTACTTTGCAGGTATTGGGTGACGCTTTCGCTTGGTGTTGTCCAATCGCCCTTCATTAAAACAATGTCTTCTTGCTGCAGGTGGCTGTACACTGGGTCTTGGAGAATCACACCGATCTTGTTTGCTTTACAGGTGATACACCACTCAGCTGTCACATCGACAAAGACCGTTTTTCCTTCCTCAACTAACTGAGGAATTTGTTTAGCATCTAACTTCTCCCAAGGTAGGTCATCGACAATCGGGGTCGCCCAGTTATCAGCGGTCACGCTACCGATGATAAGCGCAGCACCAAACGTTAGAGTCGTGGTAGCCATGATAGGAATCAGCACCTTTCGACCTAGTTTCATGCCAATCCAAATCAATACCGAAACAACAATAAACAGAGACAGCAGGATGGTCGGGAACTTACCGATGAATGGTGTCAGTAAGCTTGTTAACCATAAGCTGGTGATGAACATCATTAAGCCAAATACCAACTTAACTTTGAACATCCACGCGCCCGGTTTCGGCAGCAATTTGGTTAGGCTTGGGAACAGCGCAAAGATTAGCCAAGGCGCACTCATACCAATGCCAAGTGCAATGAAGATGGCCCATAGTTCTTGGTAGCTTGCCCCAAGTGCATAAGCTACGGCTGTGCCAAGGAATGGCGCGCTACACGGTGTTGCTAAGAGTGTGGCAAACATACCTTGAACGAAGTGACCCGAATGTGAATCGTCACCTTTGGTCGCCATCCAGGTGTTTAAACCTGAAGGCAGTCGGAACTCAAATAAACCCAATAGGTTAATTGAGAACAGCAAGGTGATGATCAGCATGAAACCGATAAACCAAACGTTCTGGAATTGGATTCCCCAGCCTATCGCATTGCCACCTACTTTTAGAAGTGTCATGCCAAGCGCTAGCAGTGCAAATGAAGTAATCACACCTGCAGCAGAAGCCAGGAACGAAAGTCGGATATGACGATGAGAGGCACCTTGATTTTGAATGATGCTGTTTAGTTTCATTCCTAATACGGGTAACACACATGGCATGATATTGAGGATTAAACCACCAATTAAGGCGAAACCGATCATCGCAATAAAGCCGTTGTTGCTCTCTTGATAAGCGATTGACTCTGAGCCTACTTTAGCTGTCATCTCTTCAGCAAAGTTGGTATCTGAGACAGTGACACTTACCGTGCGATCGGTTAGATCGACTTCACCAATCCAGTTGCTCACGTCAAACACAGCGGTCATTGTATTGTCGGTAATATGAACGGTAGGCTGAGAGAAGAAGTCGTCGATTACTTCTTCGCCGTCAATCAGTACCATAGGTTTATCCCAGCCATCTTTACTCGTCAGCTGAGTTACTAATTGTTGTTTGCTTTTGTCCCAGTAAAGGCCATTCACAGAAGTTCGATTAGCTTCGCGTGGAGACTGACTCATGCCCTGATTGAACAAAAACATGGCTTTCTCATCGAGCTCCAATGTTTGTGGATCAATCGGCAATTCAATGTCGTAATCGGTTAAAACACAGATATTGGTACATGACGGAAAGGTGAAAGACGCCTTAAATATTGCAGGCTTGGTGTTGTCTTTCAATGTGAGCGTAACTGGGAAACTGACATGCTTTTTATAGCCCAATGTCATTACATCTAGCTGCTCGTAATATTTAGGGATCGGCCAATGCCACTCAACTGATTCGATGTTGGTGGAGCCAGACCAGTCCCAGCTTGGCGGGATGCCTCCTTCACCAGGGCTACGCCAATAGGTTTTCCAGTCTCCATCGAGCACGACATCGAGTACGGTCTGAATTTGAGAGCCGTCATCGGATTGTTCCCCAGTCGACATCATTCGCATCTTTACAGGCGGGTGCTCAGGCACACTCAGCCAGCCGGTCGTTTGTGCCAGAGCTGTAAATGACGTCATTACCAGTAGGGCAGTGACTATAGTTTTCGCGCATGTACGCATGCAGAATGCCAAACAATCGGCAAACTTAGTTAGAAGTGTGTTGTACACAAATGTATCTCCAAAAAATAAATAAAAGGGTGTAATGGCCCGGTTATTTATTCTCTAAATATACAGTGCTTTAAGTGTAAGCGGTGCTTTGTTGGTCGAGCAGAGCGATGATTGTCTCTGGATAATCTCGATATGTGAGGTGGAAGGCTGAATGCTACAGCGATCAGAAGAATAAAAGGGATCAGCCAGCCAGTTTTAGGTGTCGCGAAGGTGAGCATTTTAGAGCTCAGGTCACAGGCACTAGAAGTTGGCGCAGACAGTGATTTAGATGCTTTTGATCCGAATACGCTGGAATAAAGCTCAGACATTTTTTCAGACGAAGCCATAGAGGCTTGCGGATCACTGCTTTCAGTACCAAGACGCGTTGATTGACTAATAGAATAGTTGGAAAACGTAACTTTATTTGCAGAGAGCGTGCTCGCCAGACAAGTTATGATAACCAGTCCGGTAAGGAAAAGCGCCCAAAGCGATTGCTTTTGTTGGCGGTTTTGTGGAGTTAAAAAGAAACTAGGTGTGCTTAGCAAATCAATCAGTAATAGAGTCAGTTAGTATCGGGTCTTGGTCTTTAAGTTGACGAGTTATGTTTACTCACGGAGTAATCAAACAGCTCGTTTCACGGCGGCTAGCTTAGGTAACTTTGCTTCGTGCTACAAGTCATAAAACTGTCAAAGCCCACAGGTGTACTATCACCAAACCTAAATGTTAGGGCACCGCGATTAGAGTTAAGTTCATCATAATTTTGTTTTTTTGAAATATTCATTTTACGATGTTATTGAAAGTCCTATCCAAGAGTTTGGAAACATTTGCTGAGGGCCTGATTAGAAAGGTTAAACTTATAACGAGGCCTTTCAAAGAATTAGAGCTAGTGAAGAGCTTTTAGCATTCATAATGTATTGAATTTCCGATATTCTGGAACACTTAGCTAGTAGACTTTATGCAGTCCGTCACCGCAGGGCAAAGCCTATCCCATAAAAAGAACTTCAATAATTCTAGGCAGTGTAGGTCCTGAGGTACTTAAGGGCGCCCCAGGCCTAGTTTATTTTATTTTCTCTTAGATAGAGGGAAACTATTAGGCAAGTTATCAGCTATTTGCTGTTCACCATTTCCACAATTGACATGAGAAAACCCATTATCGATATCATAGATAATATTGTCATCACCAGTATTAGAAACCCCTTTAGGAACATAGTCTAATTTGAGAGCGTGACGAGTTTTCCAAGCGATATTATGATCTGCACATGAGGTGTCACCACTTACCCCTAATCCACCTATGATTTCACCTTGATTGTTATACAGAGCGAGGCCACCGCCAAAGACATTTAGACCACCGATTCGGTGACTAACCATTGGATCGTTTTTTTGACCGAAATATTTAGATTTTCCTTTAAATGCTAGTTTTGAGTTTACAGGGTTACTGAACTGTAAGCCAAATAAACTCCCTCCTGGTTGTGTGGCTTTCCAGAGGTTTGCTGTGGATAGCGATAGCTCCGGTAGGCTAAAGGCATTGGCTGTATTTGCTTTCTGTGCTGAGATCACACGGCTACCTGGCCATTGGTCGCCAAAGTTTTCTCCTGTTTTAGTTACAACGCAAACACTACCATCCCTTGCTACTATGGTTCCCCACATATTTAACTCCAAGCCTCCATTTGCCTCATGGCTAGTAGTTGCGACTACACTTTTTAAGGCTCTGGTTAGCTCTTGATAGTTAGGTAAGTTATCGCATGTGTTAGCTTGTGTATAAAAAGCTGAGCTAGATAATAAAAATGCAATAAATCGCTTCTTCATTATTTCTTCCTTAAATTCTATTACCAATATTCTTTATTTTAATATTCTCAAACTTTTAATTAGTCGAAAGTTTAGAAACGGACTTTTTGGTTACTTGAGAAATTAGATTTTATTCTTTGGTAGAAAGTCTACATCAGCTTTTCGGTGTGCAGTATATATAGCCTCTCCATTGCTTTCTCCATCAAATATGACTTTAACATCGGCTGAAAAAATAATAACGTCACCAACTTCAGCAACGTACTTATTGCCTTCTATATCGCGAATAACGATTTTACCTTTTGTTACTACTTTATACTCGACTGAATCATAAAAATACTCAAATTCTTCGCCGGGAGACATTACAAAATGACCAATTGTTAATGGTGCAGCTTTGTTTGTCACGGTAACTTCAGCCATATCACTTTGTAACCCTTCGACATTAAGTAGTTTACTTAGATCATTAAGATTAAAAGAGCCAGACTTTATCAGGGAGATACCAGGTTTCTCAGTTAATGTCTTCATATTATTTCCATTTTATTTTGAGACTAGAGCTATTAGCCAGTTAATGTGAAAATTAATAGCAAATGATTACTACTAACTGTTAATGCCTATAGACAATCAACATTTTTATATTCTCATTATTAGCAATATAAACAATAGGATAAAAAGTAAATGACTATTACAATAAAGTAAAAATAAGAGTAACGTAGTAAACTTCTAGTGAATATTTCTATACGGGTAGTTATGTCAGGTAATGAACCAAGATCTTGTTCAACTCTTAATATTATTAAACAAACAACATTGTCGAAATGTGATAGTACTTTTATTTACCGGTAGCTGTTCTTTTTATCGACACATCATTAACCTTGTTTGGATTATAAAGAAAATAAAAACCTATCGTGTTGTTGATATAGAATGTATTTTTAATTATTTTGCGGGGTGATATTTACAATTGTTTTAATAAATTATAAATATCTATATAATAGAGTGTGTTATATTTTAAAAGTTCGATTAAAATCATTTACCGTCGCCTCTGATTTATTAGTGAATTGATATGATTTTAAGAGAGGTTAGCTAAAAAGGATAGATTCTGTTCATTTAGCATTAATGTAATGCGTGAAACTCTACAAAATAAAGCTGGTCGAAATTGAAAAATAGCTTGGGTCCGATAGTCTCATCCAAACATAGTCTCGCAATCATAGCTTGTAACAAACTATGTTGAAAGCAAGCCCAATCATTGCCTGTGACTTGATTGGGCCTCTTTAAGTTATGTTTACGACGTTAGAGGGAGATAATTCTCAAACTTTTATTAGTCATGCTAGTGACTTCGACGTGAGCCATTACGTACCAAGTCTTTTCCATTTTCAAAAACTTCGTCAGTGATCCAACGAGCAAGTAGGACTTGGTGACTGCTATTGAATACAGCAACAAAGTGACGACCGTCAGAGTTATTGGTCGCCATACCAACGCCTTCAACGCCTTCTAGGCCTAAACCACCAGCTTCTACTGCAATAAGGAATTGCTCGAGTTCTTCAAGCGTTTTAATTACATCAAGTTCGTTATTCATTTTTCATTCTCTTACTGGGACTAAGGCGCTTAACTGTATGTGCTTAGGGCCTGGATTACTTAGGTTTGTTATTGGGGTAGTACTTTACAGATAATGGCGATGGATTGGAACTATCAACATTGGTTACGAGCTGGTGTTTATTTAATTCGAAACACAGAGGTTATTTTACCCACTGTAATGTCATCTATTTTAATCTGAGTTGTGTTGTTTTTGATGATGATAGGAGTTGTGATGAAGTTGGTGTTATAAAGCAAGACAACCATCTAAGCTTACTTTTTTAGCTTAAGGTTCATTCTTTGATTTTACAACGCCCGACTCAGAATTACGTTATCATGGGGCAGGCTTAATCTTGATAGTTGAAATTGAATGGATGATTCACAGCAAAACCCGGATACTAAAAAAGCAACGGTAAGAAAAGCGCGACGAATTGAAAGCGTCATGAACTCTGCCATGTGGCATTTAACTCAGAGGGATATGACTGAGAGCGAGTTGACTGCGAAACTGAAAGTGAAAACGGACAATCAAGATTGGATTGACGAAACCTTAAGGAACTTGAAAGGTTACGGCTATCTAAAGTCAGATCAGGATTTTGCAGAGCAATTTGTTGAGCAAGCCTTCTTTGGTGAATTTGGCTCGCGATACATCATTGAGAAGTTGAAAAAGAAAGGGCTAACCGATTCGGTCATTTCGGATGCGATTCATAAGGTATCTGCCGATAAAAACATCGATGAACAAGTACTCTTGATCGATCGAATCAATCATTACTATTCAGGCTTTACCATGAGCCGTGAAAAGCTTGTAGCGACACTGCAAAAACGTGGCTTCAGCTATCAACAAATCAAGGTTGCTATCGATCAGCATCCGCAAGCCCATAAGCTCAAGAGTAATCTTCAGATCAAGGCCGAGAAGGCTGATTTGGAGAAAGAGGTGTTGAAATACGCGCGAAAAGGGAAGGGGTTGACTGCCATTCAGCAAGAGCTGAAACAGCGACAAATCGACACCAGCGAGTTATCAGCGTTAATCGACCGATTAATCAACGAAGAGCAACTGGACTTCTACTCGTCTTGTTTAGAACAATTACAGAAAAAGTCTTACGATCTTAATGACCATAAAGAGCGCTCCAAGGCTTATGCGATGCTCTGTCGTAAAGGTTTTTCATCGGATGAGATAAAGTTCGCGTTAAGTGAAGGCAAAGAGTAACTGATGAGTAGCGGAAAACAAGATAAATAGAATTATCAATCTGTGTTCTGGTGCTTGCAGACTTCGGCGTAAAGTAAATTGGATTAATTTTCTACTGCTTCTTATTGGCGAGTAAACAAAAGGACGATTGATATCGTCCTTTTTACTTTCTAAGGTTTAATCAACGAGTGATAGTGAACGTTCGTTATCGTCCGTATTTTTTAACAATAAAACGCTCAAAATCATCACACATTTGTTCATTCGACTCTTCATTATTCGCTAATTCAGTTGCGCCGTCGACGATCGATATTTTCGCATTTAAATCGGTGATTTGTGCACGTTCACGAGAAGCCAGTTGTTTGATCTTTTTCTCTTCAATTGCCCATGCTTGATCTGGTGTTAAGTTACACTCATCAGCAAGGTATTTGGCATTGAAACCCTCTCCAGTCAGGCTTTCTATTGTTCCATTGTGATTAACACTATTGCCTTTATACCAATAGTGCTTAGCCAATAAAGGGCCGATCTCAGGGTTATCTGTTAAGTAACCAAACTTGTCAGTAAAGTAAGCTCGCGTTTGATACACAGCCATGTGAGCCAGCAAGTAACCTTGATATGCGCAAGAGGCCTCGTCTGACAACAGATGCGGGATCGCCATTAATGGACGTGGGCTGCAATCCAAACCGAGTATGTTTTTTTCGCTACGACGAGCGAGCTCCGTGATGTTCTCAGGCGTAAGATCTTCATCAGTCATCTCATACAACGCCCGTTCAAAGTAAGGCACCACAAGAATACTGCGTTCTTGGTAGGCTCTGAATGGCTGCTTGCTATCAATCATTGCTTTAATGAGCTCATTAGGTACCGGCTGACCATCATTATTGATTGCGTATTGTTTTAGCCAATCGGCATCATTTAATAGGCTATCGCAGAACATAGACTGAGTTTCTGCGTAAGCCATTGAGGTCGGTGCAAACTCTTGAGAGAAACACGGTGCATTCATTTTGACGTTGGCAAAGTGTGCCGCGTGCCCGCCCTCATGAAACAGAGTGTTGATTCCATCATAGCCGCTGCCGATTTGATCGGGCTTAGCGTTACTTGTGAAGTTGACTTGAGCTGGCACCCAAGTGTCTTGGTCATAGAACGAAGGAATAGGTCCATGACAAAAACCATTTGGGTACTTGCCTTTGCGATCAAGCAGATCCAACTTCAGTATGGCTTGAGAATATTCGATATTTAATCGCCCAAAAGATTCAACCCAGCGTCTCAATGACTTTGAGAAAGGGACGTAAGGGTCGAGGTCATTCATCACGTCACCAGCAAAAGAGTAGGTGAAGTTATGGCCTTCGAGGGCCCCTTGACCCTTTTGCGCAGCCAAGTTGGTGAGACTTTTTTGGTGACTCTCTCGGGTACGCGCCTCAAAGTCGTCCAAAATCGTAAACAGTTGCTCAGTGGTCATCTGCTCCGTTTTTACGACGGAATAATCGAAAAACGTTTTGAACCCTAGAGACTGGGCAAACTTATTACGTTTTTTGATGAGTTCAATAAAGCCGTTCACAAGTAGCCATTGTTCTAGCCCCAATAAGGCTTGGTGTGCTGAACGCCTAACTTGCTCACTACTGTTACTTCTCACCGCTGAACCTAGGACAGGAAGCGAGCCTTCTGTTTCTTGTCCCGCTTCATTTACGTAAGTCATTACGTGGTTTTGCTTTTTCTCAAACAGTTCCCCTTCAAACTTGATGAGGTCTGCCTTTAGCGCTTGTGAATTCTGCGATTCAATAGCATGCGATTTGAACGTAGCTAACCAACCATTTAGCCCGGTTAAGGTGCTCTCTTTTTCTTGAGGATCTTGAATTTGGTCGACGGTCTTTAGTTGGGCTTCGATAGCCTTTATTTGTTCAGCAGAGCTTAGAAACTCGGTCCACTGAGTTTGAGCGAGGGTTGAACCATCATGATCGTCACTGATGCCCATGTAGGTATCCCAAAAGAAGTCTTCTTTGGTTTTGTGAGTTGCAAGATACTTGTGATTCAGTTGGTTGAGGTAGTTCGTTGCCGTCATGACATTCCTTGAAAATTAACCAGTTATTTCAACATTATGACACATTCACTAAATGTATTTTGTGACGTTAAATATAACTGAATGAAAATCACAGCATATCGGTTTACTTTACAGCGCATCAATGGTAGTTAATTAAATGTTATAGATTTGTTGTTTTCTAGTGTTGGTTACAGTGTTTCTGCTGACTTTTTAGTCTTTTGTTGAGTGTATTGACGCCCTCAACGTCAGCGTTTGTAAGGAAGAGGTTTAGGATGGATCCTATTTTATATATCGAGGTTGGCGGGGTAATTTGGCAGGTATTTCCTGATGGTACTTGGCTGCCATTACCTGCTGCGCAAGCGAAGGTCGATGGTGTTCAAGTTGTGAGTATTGAACCTCAGAGCTTGGACCAGAGTCAACCTCTGACAGAACCACAAATAGAAGCTGTAGAACAACAGTTGGAAAAGGTTGTGACACAGCTTGTAAACAACATTGAAAGCTCGCCAGAACAGCCGAGTGCTTTAAACGACCAACCTAGCGCTAGCGCCTCTTTTATTGCTTACGTTCGCTCGACATTAGATGAAACTCTGGCAGAAGCCGGTTTTGATACTCGACCAACAGAATACTTTGAAGATGACACAACATCGAATGGAAGCAACCTCGACATACTTTTCCCGAGTGCTGCATTAACCGTTGATATTTTAGATGGTGGTGATGGGTATGAAAACCAGTTCGAAGTACCTTCAGTCACGATAATGGGGACCGCTGTTGATGTTCGAGACGGGCGTACCGTGATTCTAACGATCACTGACATTAATGGTAATACGGTAACCACAACGGCAACGACAAGCGATGAAACCTATGTGGTAAACGGCGTTGATCTCTCTTCATTGGCTGAGGGGGATCTTAAGGTCGATGCGGTGATTGCTGATGAGTTTGGCAATAGCATTGCCGCTAATGACTCTACAATCAAAGACACCCTAGCCACAATTGATGTTGATTTTGATGGTTTTGGTGATAATTTTTACAACCAGTTCGAAATTGCCAACGGAGCGCTAGTCGGCACCGTTGCCAATGTTGAAGATGGTCAGACGATAAGCATTTCTATTACCGACAACCAAGGTCTCACCCGAGAATACACAACGAGCGTATCGGGTGGTACATGGACTCTCACTCTACAAGACTACTCAAGTTTTTCGGAAGGGGAGTTGACGGTTGTTGCTGACACCATCGATATTGCCGGAAACCCAACCACAGCGACTGACACCATAATCAAAGATACGTTAGCGAGTATCACTGCAAGTGTTGATGATGGCGGGGATGGTGTTCTCAACAGTTTCGAAATCCAATCTGCTAAATTTTTCGGTACTGTACAAAATGTTGAGGATGGCCAAACGGTCAACATCAGAATTTCAGATAGCATCACCAACGTGATCGTTCTAACGGCAACGGTTGTGAATGGTGCCTGGTCTGTCGAAGGCGTCGATTTAACGAGCTTTGCAGATGGCAGTATTACCATAGAGGCTGACACTATTGATATCGCTGGTAACCCAGCGAGTGCAGTAAATAGTTCAGGGGTCATTGTTATTGATACCGTTTCGCCTGTTATTGATATTGATACGCTAGATGGTTTTAGTATTTTGGCATTTCGTAGTGGCCAACTTACCACCATGCAGGGTACAACCAATGTTGCTGAAGGGTTGCCAGTTTACATTGAAGTAAGCGATGTAACTCAGACCCTAGTTTTTGAAGGCATTGTTGATTCCTCGGGTAACTGGTTAGTGGAGAATATTGATATTTCTGCCCTTGATTCTTCTGCGGAATGGACGATTGACGCAAAAGTTTTCAATACAGTTGGCAATGAAGCCATCGATGACATGCCAACGATTATTCTTCCTGAGTCTGTGTTGTTTTCGGAAAATATCATCGGTATTTTTGGCGACGAAACACAAACATCCGATATCCGTATTGACTTTGCAGACTTCTCATTTGGTGATGATCAAAGTCTAGCTGAGTCATTAACCTCTCAAGGCTTAACGATCACTGTCGCCTTATCGGCTGACAAGCAAAGCTTGGTTGGAACACGAAGCGATGGTCAGGTTGTCTTCGATGCGGCTATTTCCGGGAGTAACGTAAACCTCAACTTCTATAGGGCGATCGACCAAGAGGCTGGTTTAGATTCAATTCAGACCGCGCTGGTTATTGAGGGTTTACAAACGGATGCGGACGGCACTACAGAGCTCGTTATTGGCCACCTACCTATTGTTATTAAAGATTCTGAACCACTCATTTTTGATGAATCTTATGAAGTTATTGAAGGTGAAGTGGTATCTGGCAATGTACTCAATAACGACATCGATCTTGATACCCAGTTAACTATAAGAAGCGTTGAAGTTGATGGGGCGACACAAACAATATCAGGCAGCGCTCCAGTTTCATTTACTCTTGATGAAGGTGTTTTAACCGTCTTTGCAAATGGTCACTGGACGTTTGTCGCCAACAGAAACTTAGATCACACAGTAGCTCAAAACATCACTTTCAACTATGTCGCTGGCGATAGCAGTAACGACTTCGGAAATGGCACCGCGGTTATCGATATTTTCGATGGTGATCCGGGATTAGTGGTAGATGGAACAACGACCAGTACGGAAGGTGACATATCTGATGGAGTCCAAACTGTAGTAGGTCAGTTTACTGTTTCCGCAGGTTCAGACAATCCAGATCCCGCCTCGATTGTATTTAATGCCAATACCCTTGTGCAGCTAGACGCTTTGGGCTTCACGACTGGCGACGAGGAGTTTCCTCTAACTTACACGTTAGCCAATGATGGTAAAACGATGGCCGCACAAGCAAATGGTGAAACGATATTCACACTAACGTTGAGTGCAGTTGCTAGTGGTATTGATGTTCTCGCAGATGTCACATTAGTCCTAGAGCAGCCTGTAAACCACCTGATCAGCAACGATTCTATTACCCTGCCGCTTATCATTGATGGAGAAGACTTAGATGGTACTGCTTTAGAACAAGGACAGTTTGATTGGATTATCCAGGATGGGGTCGATCCGATGCTAACTTCAACTAGCAATGCTGTTGTGGACGAATCTGATCTTATTAATGGTAGTGTTTCTGATACTGGTATGTTTAATCTCAACGTCGGGAGTGACTTTGTCGAGTCCGTATTTTTCGATTCTGCAGATCAGCCGCAGTTATTTAGTGGCGGTGTACAGATCATTTATGTGGTCTCTGCGGATGGAAGTGAACTTATTGGCTACGTTGGTTCTGAAAGTGCTGACAATAAAGCATTCACCCTGAGCTTTACCTCTCCTTCAGGTGAAGCAGATAGTGATGTTACTTATACCTTTGAACTCTTTAAGGGACTCGACCAAGATAACATTACAGATGAACTTCCATTCGTTGTTACCGCCAGAGATGATGACAACGATGAAACCAAGTTAACCCTGAATGTATTAGTGACTGATGGCGGCGAGCCCACGATTGGTTCTGGAATGGTTGAATTGAGTGAAATTCCTGTTGCTGATAGTACTCAATCGGGAGTTGGGTCAACAGCAAAGGTGAGCTTAGCCGTTACCGCAGGTAATGACCCGCTGGTTTTCTTAGGTTTGGATGTGACCACGGACCAAGCTGTTCTTGATAGCGATGGTGTAGCAGTCACCAGCAATGGTGAAGCGCTGACTTGGCGTGATAATGGTAATGGTACCTTTGATGCGGTTCTTGGTAATGGCGATGCTGTTTTCAGAATCAAATTACCAGATAGCTTCAGCCTTGAAGCCAATGGTTCCACAAACGTTGATGTCGTTATTGAGCTTTATCAGTCCGTTGATCATGGCTCTGGTTCTAAAGACACGGAGCTGACGATTCCTGCTTCTATCGTCACCATTGACTCCGATGGCTCGAGAGACACGCAAGCGTCTGATATAAAAATCTATGACGGTAAAGATCCTGAAATCTCGGTGACTGGAAGCATCTCAGTTGATGAAGATGGCTTGTTAGGGGATGGTCAGCAAGTTGGAGTAGAAGATAGCAGCCCATCTTTGGGTATTATTGAGGGCTCTGATGATGTTGTCTCTGTCACTGTTAACACCGCTGCATTTGATGCACTAAGCTACACTAGCGCTGGGAAAGCGATCTCTCTTCAAGCTGTTGATTCTGATGGTTGGTATTACGGGCAAGACACTGACGCCAATAACGTATTTAGGATTCGCTTTAATACTGACGGGACCACTGAATTTGATCTCTATGCGCCACTAGATCATGCATATGGTAATAATGGTGAGAATAACTTAGCTCTTAATTTTGAGTTAGTGGTGAACGATGCGGATGGAGACAGCTCAGATCCTGCTACTTATTCCGTCAACGTAAAAGATGATGTGCCGACTGCTCGAGATGGGTCTATTGAAATGGTTGAGGGTGATAACCTTACTGGGCAATTCTTAACCGAAGAATTCGCAGGCGCCGACGGTGCAGAAATCATTAGCTTCACTTATCGCAATGTCACTTATACGTTTGATAACGCAGTCACGCCAATCACGATCAACCTGATTAATGATTATGATGGTGGGTCGACTTACGGACAGTTTACGCTTTCACCTGATGGTAGCTACCAACTCACTACGAATCCTAACGTAACGACTAATCCAGTTGATCCAAAGATCGTTGATGACATTGATTATTTGGTGCGAGATGCGGATGGCGATGAAGTCACCAGTAACGCAGAGCTTGTCTTGGACGATAACGAAGGTTTCATTCGTTATGAAGACTCAGAAACCACGGAAGATAACGATGCAATAATTGTCGTTAGTGTTTCAACCGGTGATATTGACCAAAGTGAAACCGTTACCGCTATCGAGTTCTCCGAAGTATCATTAAATGGCGGTAGCTTGTATCTTGATGGGGTATTGCTTCAAGTTGTTGATGGCAAGGTCACCTTATCTGGAAGCCAACTGACGATGATTGATAGTCAGTTTACGGGGCCGAATGGGCAGTTAACCTATCGCCCTGCGCTTCATGAATCCAATACTACGTCGACGGTTATATTGGCAATCAATGCTATCATTAGTACCGGCACGGTACCAAAAGAGCTCACCGCCGATATTTCGGTTTCTGTTTTGCCTGTAGCTGACGCACCTGATTGGTCTGACTCGGTCTTCACCTATCAATCTGTAGAAGATGACGCTGACCCTATCAAGCTTGATATTACCGCTCAACTCGTTGACCAAGATTCGTCGGAAACACTAACTTATACGATAAGTGGTATTCCAGATGGTCTGAATATCACCTTGAACGGAAATGCCGTTAAAGAGGGGAAGGAGTACACTCAGAATCAAATCGACAAAATGGAAATCAGAGCTGATGAAAACTTAGCGGGTCGATTTGAATTTGAAATTACTGCGATTGCCACTGAATCCGGAAACTCCTTCGCTGACCCTGCCGATAAAACGGCTGATAATGTTCATACTGTCATCGTAGAGATTTCTCCTGATGCGGATAAACCAATTCTATCCCTCAAAGATTACAAAGGTCTCGAAGATGAGAACATTTTCCTGAAGAACGTAATCAGTGGTGCGCTGACTGATACCGATGGTTCCGAGTCCTTAAGCTATCAAATTGAAGTACAAGACGGTTGGTCAATTCAAGGTGGGTTATTTGATCTAATTGGTCCCAACACATACCTGGTATCCGCTGAAGCGATCGAGAACGGTACTGCTTATCTAATACCAAAAGAAGACATCAGTTCATTTACAGAAGACCTATACATTAAGGTAACGGCCGTCTCTTATGAATCGACGATTGACTCGCTAGCGCCTATTAATGTGACGGCGGTTAGCGACACTAAAACCATCAATATTTTTCTTAAAGGTGTGGTAGATGAGCCGATCGTTGTAGACGGGGGCAACGCACACTGGGAATACGATAGCGAAACTAAAGTTATCAGCAATCAATCGGTGCTTAACGAAGATGGTTTAATTCGACTGGATTTTGTGGTCCAAACTTCGGACGACGATGTTTCAGAAGAGATGAACATACTGCTTACTAACATCCCTGAAGGCACTTTGCTGGTGGATGCTTCGGGAAAGCCAGTATCGCTGACGATTGCGTACATTGATGATATTACAGGGCCAGTCTTCCAAGTTTCTAATGCTCAACTCAATGACTTGTACCTCAAGCCAGTACCTGACTTCAGTGGTGAATTAGAGATTACAGTCATTGCTATCTCAACGGAACCTGATGGTGATTCGGGTGAATTTCCGATGACCTTAAAGGTCGAGCTAGCACCTGTCGTTGATCAAGAAGATGGTCAAGTCGTTAGCAGTCAAGGCATCGAAGACAGCCAAATAGGTTTGAACCTAGAGCCATCGGTGAATCAGGATGTAGACGGCAGTGAGTCCTTGACAGGATATGTGATTGACAGTCTTCCTGCTGAGCTGACTCTTTACTTTGATGGCAGTGTGATTGAAGTGCCTGCTTCAGGTTTAGATTTACAGAGCCTATTAGATAGTACAACGCCAACACTTTCAGAGCTTTTAAACAGTGGCAGATTATCGGTAACCGCAACCGAAGATTTGAGTGGCACGTTCACAATACCAATTACCTATGAAGTGACTGACACTTCGCCAACAGGGGCAACGGATGTAAAAGACATTTCAGGCACAATCAGTGTCACTGTCGATGCGAGAGTTGAATTAGATACTCGTTTAGAAAGTTCTGGGCAAATATACATCAGCGATGATGGCTCTCCAGTTAATGTATCGGACGCAGTCACTTTTGTGGATGCTGATATCGATGGTTCAGAGTACTTAGATTATATCTTGATCGACGTGCCTGATGGCTATTCTTTGATTATCGATCATCCTAATGGTTCAGCCCAAGACGGTTCAGGGAACTGGATTATTTCGGCCAATGGGCTGACGAGTGATTCTATTCAAGAACTGGCTCAAGAAATCCTGAGTGGTATGACAATCTCTAGCCCGAATGATACACCAGTTTTAGATATCGTTGTTCGAGCTCGAGTTATTGATGGCGAAGACTCGAAGTACATTAATACCTCATTTCAAATTCAGATCACCGGACATGATGGCGGTGGAGGCTCTTGTGACCCTGTGGGACCACCTAGCCCAATCCAACCTGATGGAGAGATTAAGACTCCCGAAGGTGAAGATATCGACTTAACGGGCTTGCTAAATACCGATGTAGCGAGTGAACCTGACAACGAAAATTCTTTCTATATTCCAGCAGATTCACTACCAGAAGGCGTAGAGATTTCTGGTGATGGTGTGATTGCAGAATACGATGCATCAGGTGAAATTGTTGGTTACTCGATAACTGCTGATGGCTTGTCAAAGCTAACCCTAACCGGATTGGATGAAGACTTTGCTGGTTGTATCGACTTTACGATAGAGACCATTGAAACCTCGCCGTGTAACGGTCAAACCGTCACCACAGAGCAGACAATTAGTATTCAAGTTCTACCTGTTGTTGATGACATTACGGTGGAAGCTGACTCCACGACAATTCAAGAAGACACAGCGACAGACCTTAATCTCGAGCTTGTGTTAAGTGACAGTGTCGAAGACGGTCAGCTAATCACTGGTGAGGGTAATAGTGCGACTGGTAAAGAGACCGTTAATTCTTTGACCATCACGGTATCAAACGGCGGTACGCTGTCTGAAAGTCCTTCAGATACAGGTTTGTTGGTTGATAATGGTAACGGTACATGGACGGTTACAGACCCTAGCCGATTGAGCGATGTGTTAGTCACGCCTCCCGAACATTACAGTGGTGAGATAACCCTGACTGTGACAGCCAATATTACTGATGAAGCGGATTGTGTCACTGAAACCGATACGCAAGATAAAACCACGGTTGTGACTATCACGGTTGAGCCAGTCGCGGATGAGGCTAATTTGGTCACACAAGACATTATCGGTGATGAAGACACTTACATTTCATTGTCCTCACTCAGTGCAGAGCTCATTGACCAGGATGGCTCTGAGAACATGTCTTTGGCATTAAAAGGTGTACCTGAAGGTGCCGTGGTTGCGATAAAAGTGGGAGACTCTTATGAGTTGGTTCCAAACAATGGCGCAGATGGCGGCACGTTCAATGGAAACCCTACCTATGAGTGGCAATTAGATCCAAGCCAGTTGGATAACTTAGTGATTATGCCGCCAAGAGATTTCAGTGGTGATATGAATCTGGTACTTGAGGCAATCACTCAAGAAATCGGCACCACTGAAATCCGCTATACCGAATCTGACTTTACCGTTGGTGTGAACC
>NZ_LWEH01000607.1 GCF_001635455.1 Vibrio sp. HI00D65 | reverse complement strand
GCTAAGAGCATTCTAGGAGAAAAGTGATGCGTGTAACGGACTCCCAATTTAACGCGGTGATGCAGCGTTCATTAATGGACAACAATATCCGCTTGAACAAAGTTTTTGAGCAAATGTCGACAGGGCTAAGGATCAATCATTTATCCGACGACCCAATTGCCGCTGTGCGCCTTGAGGGATTAAAAAAGACAGTCTCTGATAATCAGCAGTACCAGCGAAATATCGAAAATGTG
>NZ_LWEH01000606.1 GCF_001635455.1 Vibrio sp. HI00D65 | reverse complement strand
CTAAACACTTTTTGGGTCGATAATTTATCTGTGATACCGAGAATTCAATATCACTGTCTGCTACCGTTGTTAAGTCGGTTCCTTTCTTAACATATTGCCTTAAAAGCCCGTTTGCATTCTCATTGGCTACACGCTCCCAAGTACTATAAGGATGGGCAAGTACTAAATTAAGATGCGACCAACTTTATAAAGGTTGGATTTCCATCTAAAAAGGGGGGTTGATAGTTCTTCTGATTACATAATAAAGCCGCTTCGGTTAGACTTCAGCGGCTTCTTGGTTATAACTTATTGTAGTCGAGCTTTATTTACTCTCAGATTTTAGCATTTTAAGAAGTCCTATTGCTTTTTCCTGGACAGGTACTTCCGTATCTGGTGCATATCTTTTGACTTTAATTTGCTCTGGACCCTTGATATTGTCGACTATCAAAGCATCGCCGCTGACTGAAAAACCAAATAGCGTGATCATTGCTTTTTGTACATGTTCGGTACCGCCAACTAAGAGTAAGCTATCATACTGCTTGAGCTCGTTGACTTCATAGTCATGTTCGGCCGTCTTTGAT
>NZ_LWEH01000605.1 GCF_001635455.1 Vibrio sp. HI00D65 | reverse complement strand
TTACGTGAAGAGATGAAAACGTAGCGTGGCAGTGATTTACCACCGATTTCAAGCTTGCTTAACGGATCCGGTAAACCCAGTTCTAGCGCATGCTTTTGTAGTGTCAGTAGGTCGACGCTTGAGCGAAACGGTAAGGCGAATACAATTGGTTTGCCTAAATCAATGTTCAAATCTTCAACTGGATTAGAAGGGATTGATGTGCCTTTTACCAATACGGATAAAGGTAGCTTCATTAATGTACGTGAAAAAGATTGTCCAGAAGACATATAGGTTCACAGCCTCAATAGTTATTTCAATGTGCTTAAGCGTATCTCTATTTCTATGATGAGAGAGGGTAACCCTTTCAAGTAAAATAGGGATAAGCCTAGGCGTAAATTTAATCGATGCAAGAATACCAGAAACTGGTCTAACCTTTTAATGGAAATAGTCATATTGCCGTTAAGTTTGTGGAATATCATTCATCGACTGATTGAGTATAGGGTTAAAAATGACCAAAAAATCAAACACCGGATTTAAACGTATCGTGAAAGCAGCGGGCTTTTCATGGCAAGGCATCACAAGTTCGTTTAAAAATGAGGTGGCCTTTCGACAAGAAGTCTTCATGGCTGCGGTTATGATTCCGTTGGCGTTTTACCTCGATGTGGGCCATGTAGAACGAATCTTAATGGTGTCCTCGATCGTGCTAGTGATGGTTGTTGAGCTCATTAATACTGCAATTGAGGCGGTTGTAGATCGTATTGGGAGTGAACATCATGAACTTTCAGGAATGGCGAAAGATGTCGGCTCGGCAGCTGTTTTTTTCTGTTTAGCGCTTGCGGCTTATGTATGGTTTGAGATCTTGGTTTTGTAATTAGTAAAAAATGAACTAAAAACAACCAATTGCTTTGCTTTTGTCCAGTTACTGGATATACTCACAGTCAACTGTATAAAAAGACAGGTGAATCATGAAGCCGTTAACGCCCCGCCAACAACAAGTCTTTGACCTTATCAAAGGTAAGATCGAAGATTCCGGTATGCCACCGACACGCGCAGAAATTGCTCGTGAATTAGGCTTCCGTTCTGCTAACGCTGCAGAAGAACATTTGAAAGCCCTTGCTCGTAAAGAAGCGATTGAGATTATCCCGGGTGCGTCTCGTGGTATTCGTATTTTGCTTGAAGATGCAGCAAACGAAGAGCAGGGTCTGCCTCTGATCGGTCAGGTTGCCGCTGGTGAGCCTATCTTGGCTCAAGAG
>NZ_LWEH01000604.1 GCF_001635455.1 Vibrio sp. HI00D65 | reverse complement strand
TGTTCACACACCACCATTACCGAAGCTTGCTCTGGAATATTGAGTTCATCTAACCAAGTCAGATCATCTACGGAACCACACTCCAAGCGGTAGCGTTCATTTTTGTGGAACAAACGTTGTCGCCAAAGTAGATTCTCGGTTACATCCAGCTCTACCCAGTGACAGCGGCCATTGTCTAATCGGTAAAAACGGGTGTCGAGACCAGCTCCCACATTAATAATCCAAGCATCAGGGTTGTGAGATAGGAACTGCTGAACTTGAGAATCGCAAAGTTGAGTCAAGGTCGCATAGAGAAGTTGTTGTTGGTCGAGTTCACCAGTAAGGCATTCCGGCGCTAATTGACAACGCTTACAGGCCTGAGCAGCAATAGGATCATAGACGAGGCCATCATCGGCAAGGCTTTCTCGGCTGCGAAACCAAAGATGTTGAACGAGATTTGTCGGAACTTGAAGTTCTTGATGTGCAGAAGCTTGATCAGCAGAAACCTTTTGATCAGAGGAGCGCGTCTTAGATATAAGCGGCTTTACTAGAGGCTTGGTTTGGATTGGCATCATCATCTTCCTTGTATCTCGACAAAGAAGATGATAATGAATATCAATTACAATAACAAGTTATTGAGAATAAATATCAATAAGATGTTTGTACTGATTACATCCAGTCCGTGTTGCGAATGATACCAACAGCAAGACCTTCAATAGACAAGTGTTGAGATTCTAGATCGACACGGATTGGAGAAAACTCTTGGTTTTCAGCGTGTAACAGCACTGTAGAACCTTTACGTTCTAGACGTTTTACTGTTACATCATCATCAACACGAGCAACCACAACCTGACCATCACGGACATCTTTTGTTTTGTGAACAGCAAGCAGGTCACCATCCATAATACCGATGTCTTTCATACTTTCGCCATTTACGCGAAGTAAGAAATCAGCTTGAGGTTTAAACATGCTAGGA
>NZ_LWEH01000603.1 GCF_001635455.1 Vibrio sp. HI00D65 | reverse complement strand
ACCACATCGGAGCCGCTGATCGCGTAGTAACCATCGGTGTTTGTGCCCGTCGTGAAGGCCACACTTGGTGTGCCGTCTTCTTCATCCGACGCCGTGNACGNCGCCACCACGGTATCTACCGCNGCATCGCTTTCATTGAACGCTGCCTCTGCCACCACATCGATGGTTGGGCCGTCATTTTGAGCGTTATCAGTTGGTGGTCCGCAGCCACCGGCGTGTACATGGGCCATATCGGTCGCCGTTAGGCTCACCGCTGGCAGTGTCTCGCCTGCATTCACCGCGTCAACACCCGCTTGCGTCAGTACCACATCGGTGCCGCTGATCGCGTAGTAACCATCGGTGTTTGTGCCCGGCGTGAAGGCCACGCCTGCTGTGCCGTCTTCTACAACCGACGCCGTGAACGTCGCCACCACGGTATCTACCTCAGCGTCGCTTGCATTGAACGCTGCCTCTGCCGCCATACCGATGGTTGGGCGGATCTTTTGAGCATAATAGGCTGGTGTATCGCTGTCAACCGCTGTCGCATTGTCGCTATCGGTCGCCGTTAGGCTCACCGCTGGCAGTGTCTCGCCCGGACTCTTCGCCTCATCTCACGCTGCCGTCAGTATCACGTCGGTGCAGCTGCTCGCGTAGTAACCATCGGTGTTTGTGCCCGGCGTGAAGGCCACCCTTGATGGCCCGCCGTCTTCATCCGGCGGCGTAAACGCTGCCTAAACGATAGCTACCGCCGCGTCGTTTTCATTGAACGCTGCCTCTGCCACCACATCGATGGTTGGGCCGTCATTTTGAGCGTTATAAGCTGGCTTTTATCTGCAAATCGCCGTCGCGTTGACGCTATGGGTCGCCGTTAGGCTCACCGCTGGCAGTGTCTCGCCTGCATTCACCGCGTCAACACCTGCTTGTGTAAGTACCAGACGGGTTCCGATGTTCGCGTTTTACCCATGGGTTTGGGGGCGTGTATTGAAGGCCGCACTTGGTGTGCCGTCTTCTTCATCCGACGCCGTGAACGTCGCCACCACGGCATCTACTTCTACACCGCTTTCATTGCCCGCTGCCTCTACCACCACATCGATGGTTGGGCCGTCATTTTGAGCGTTATAAGTTGGTGTATCGCTGTCAACCGCCGTCGCATTGTCGCTATCAGTCGCCGTTAGGCTCACCGCTGGCAGTGTCTCGCCTGCATTCACCGCTT
>NZ_LWEH01000602.1 GCF_001635455.1 Vibrio sp. HI00D65 | reverse complement strand
GACGCGGTGAATGCAGGCGAGACACTGCCAGCGGTGAGCCTAACGGCGACCGATAGCGACAATGCGACGGCGGTTGACAGCGATACACCAACTTATAACGCTCAAAATGACGGCCCAACCATCGATGTGGTGGCAGAGGCAGCGTTCAATGAAAGCGACGCGGCGGTAGATACCGTGGTGGCGACGTTCACGGCGTCGGATGAAGAAGACGGCACACCAAGTGTGGCCTTCACGCCGGGCACAAACACCGATGGTTACTACGCGATCAGCGGCACCGATGTGGTACTGACGCAAGCGGGTGTTGACGCGGTGAATGCAGGCGAGACACTGCCAGCGGTGAGCCTAATGGCGACCGATAGCTACAATGCGACGGCGGTTGACAGCGATACACCAACTTATAACGCTCAAAATGACGGCCCAACCATCGATGTGGTGGCAGAGGCAGCGTTCAATGAAAACGACGCGGCGGTAGATACCGTGGTGGCGACGTTCACGGCGTCGGATGAAGAAGACGGCACACCAAGTGTGGCCTTCACGCCGGGCACAA
>NZ_LWEH01000601.1 GCF_001635455.1 Vibrio sp. HI00D65 | reverse complement strand
GTTCAAATCCGGCTCCCGCAACCACATTACAGTTAAACGATATTGATTTCAAAAATTCGTAAGAGCCGTACTCAACTTAGGCGACACAGACTCAGCTCATAGAGCTCAACCTTGCCACGGTTGAGGTCACGAGTTCGAACCTCGTGTGTCGCTCCATTTTGAAAGTGAAACATGAAGAGCATTATNCTTGCCAAGGTTGAGGTCACGCCTAAGCCTTGAAGANAGGGAATCTCGTGTGTCGNTCAAATTTGATAGACTCATTGACTTAAACAATGCATCCGGACGCGGGATGGAGCAGCTTGGTAGCTCGTCGGGCTCATAACCCGAAGGTCGTCGGTTCAAATCCGGCTCCCGCAACCACATTACAGTTAAGCGCNATCTATTGCCAAAAGCAGTAAGAGCTGCGATTAACTTATGCGACACTAGCTCAGCTGGTAGAGCGCAACCTTGCCAAGGTTGAGGTCACGAGTTCGAACCTCGTGTGTCGCTCCATTTTGAAAGTGAAACATGAAGAGCATTCTGGCAGAGTGCAATCCTTGCCAAGGCTGAGGTCACGCCTAAGCCTTGAAGATCGGGAACCTCGTGTGTCGCTCAAATTTGATAGACTCATTGACTTAAACAATGCATCCGGACGCGGGATGGAGCAGCTTGGTAGCTCGTCGGGCTCATAACCCGAAGGTCGTCTGTTCAAATCCGGCTCCCGCATCCGCATTATAGATAAACGCTATCTATTGCCAAAAGCAGTAAAAGCTGCGATTAACTTATGCGACACTAGCTCAGCTGGTAGAGCGCAACCTTGCCAAGGTTGAGGTCACGAGTTCGAACCTCGTGTGTCGCTCCATTTAGAAAGTGAAACATGAAGAGCATTCTGGCAGAGTGCTATCCTTGCCAAGGTTGAGGTCACGCCTAAGCCTTGAAGATAGGGAACTTCGTGTGTCGCTCCAATTTGATAGA
>NZ_LWEH01000600.1 GCF_001635455.1 Vibrio sp. HI00D65 | reverse complement strand
TAAGTCCGAAACCAGTTGTGCTTCTATTAGCCATGTTGTTTCTCCTTATGTACCTACCCCGAAGGGCCTCCAGTACGGTTTGTTAATCGATGATATTTAAAATTACTTTTTCGTACCACCGAAGGTTACACGAGATTGCCTCTCAACATTGATAGGCATTCTACTATCCTGCTCCTTCATAAGATCGTTGGCTACTGCTTCGCTTCGTTCCTCATGACGTTTGGTCATGTATTCCTGACGTTGCTTCGCGATCTCGATTGGTACCTTCGCAAGTAGAAGGCCACCGACCCCAATCACTCCCTTGTATCTGCCCTCATCGAGGACTGGATAATCTGATGCATTCTCAACCTCTTCGGCACGAACCAGTTCATAACCTTCACGTTGTCGTGATGTTATATTGGTTGTATCTTGGAAGCCTTGTACTTCAGCTCTTATCCATCTATACCTGAATCCATCAGGTGCAGGGGGTGCATCTAGAGATGATGGTGGAACCCACACTTTAGGCCTTTCAGACTTTGACCGTGTTTGGTTCGCACGAGAAGTATTTTTATTTTTTTCCATTTTACGCTCCTTCCGTGTTTTTCAATTGTTTTGCGTACTCTTCGAGTGGCACACCTAATTTTTTCGCTATTGCGACCTGTGATGATGTGAGTCTCACAGTTTTGCGACCAGGCTTTACGCTTCTATTAGCTGAAGCCACTGTCTGAACAGGGGCGGTCGGTTGCTTTTCATCAGTTTTACCAAATTTATGCGGAAAGTCAACTCTGATTCTTTT
>NZ_LWEH01000599.1 GCF_001635455.1 Vibrio sp. HI00D65 | reverse complement strand
ACGCAAGCGGGTGTTGACGCGGTGAATGCAGGCGAGACACTGCCAGCGGTGAGCCTAACGGCGACCGATAGCGACAATGCGACGGCGGTTGACAGCGATACACCAACTTATAACGCTCAAAATGACGGCCCAATCATCGATGTGGTGGCAGAGGCAGCGTTCAATGAAAACGACGCGGCGGTAGATACCGTGGTGGCGACGTTCACGGCGTCGGATGAAGAAGACGGCACACCAAGTGTGGCCTTCACGCAGTGCATATCGACGGCAGCGTCAGACGCGATCAGAGGACCGGATGTGGTACTGACGCAAGCGGGTGTTGACGCGGTGAATGCAGGCGAGACACTGCCAGCGGTGAGCCTAACGGCGACCGATAGCGACAATGCGACGGCGGATGACAGCGAACCGCCAACCGACGACGGCCACAGATGCGTATAAGACACAGATGTGGTGGCAGAGGCAGCGTTCAATGAAAACGACGCGGCGGTAGATACCGTGGTGGCGACGTTCACGGCGTCACAAGAAGAAGGCGGCAGCCTCAGAGGTGTATTAGAGACGGGCACAAACACCGATGGTTACTACGCGATCAGCGGCACCGATGTGGTACTGACGCAAGCGGGTGTTGACGCGGTGAATGCAGGCGAGACACTGCCAGCGGTGAGCCTAACGGCGACCTATATCGACAAGGCGGCGGCAGTTGAGTGCGAGAGACAAACTTATAACGCTCAAAATGACGGCCCAATCATCGATGTGGTGGCAGAGGCAGCGTTCAATGAAAACGAC
>NZ_LWEH01000598.1 GCF_001635455.1 Vibrio sp. HI00D65 | reverse complement strand
TTCTTCTTTTGCTTCTGGCTGTTCAATCACAGCCTCATCTTTCTTTTCTTCAATATCAATATCTACTTCAGGTCCTGAAGTATCTAAATCAACTGTCTTTTTTTCTTCTTCTGGCATAGTTATCCTCCTATGTTAAAACTCATGCAAGATGTCCTCTGGACTATCAATTGTTGCTAACACTTCATCGTCGTTTAGCAGACGCATCTCCCCACCTTCTATTTTGATTCGNCTNCCNGCATACCTTGCAAACATAATCCAATCTTTCTCCTTGCACCATGGACCTTCAGGATACCTCTCTTTATCCTTATAACATTGTGGACCCATGGCCATAACTAAACCTACTTGTGAAGCAACTTGTTGTCGCTCTAAAGTATCTTCAGCTAATATTACTCCACCTTTAGTTTTCTCTTTCATCTTAAAAGGCAAAACTAAAAGTCTCCAGCCAGTTGGCTTTGGTAATTTTGGTTCTTCTTTTGAAGGTTTTACACCAACAAGTTTATTGTTTGGTGTTAATATCGATGACTGTTCCTTTTCCATTTTGCTCCTTATCTTCTAGCAGGTT
>NZ_LWEH01000597.1 GCF_001635455.1 Vibrio sp. HI00D65 | reverse complement strand
ACGGTGAATACGTTCCCGGGCCTTGTACACACCGCCCGTCACACCATGGGAGTGGGCTGCAAAAGAAGTGGGTAGTTTAACCTTCGGGAGGACGCTCACCACTTTGTGGTTCATGACTGGGGTGAAGTCGTAACAAGGTAGCCCTAGGGGAACCTGGGGCTGGATCACCTCCTTATACGAAGATATTCACGATAAGTGTCCACACAGATTGATGGTTTAGATTTAGTTAAAGCCAGAGCTTTAATGAATAACGCGAGTTATTGATTAAAGCTTTTTGCTTTATGCTCTTTAACAATTTGGAAAGCTGACTGATTAACTCTACGAGTTAATCAAATTAAAAGTTCTCAATGTTTATCCTTTGGATAAACACAACACAAACACATTCAAGTGTCTTGTATTCGATTCAAATCTAATTTGAATCACATTGAGTCCGGCAAACACGTAATAAGAACTAACCCTTCTTATTACAACCAAAAACCTTGGTTAGTTGCCATACACTAAGACCCTTTCGGGTTGTATGGTTAAGTGACTAAGCGTACACGGTGGATGCCTTGGCAGTCAGAGGCGATGAAGGACGTATTAACTTGCGATAAGCCCAGATTAGACAGTAAAAGTCATTTGAGTCTGGGATTTCCGAATGGGGAAACCCACTTACATAAGTAAGTATCTTG
>NZ_LWEH01000596.1 GCF_001635455.1 Vibrio sp. HI00D65 | reverse complement strand
TGCGTAGCCAACGTTAAATCCCAAGTGTTGAACAAGCCCGAGCATTTATAAGTAAATTGTGCTCTATAAGGGAGGCGGGGTGTTTCCCATACTTTTAGTTATTCATGATTTGCTAATGTATGGTTTTGAGAAAATGATTTTTGTCCAATTGTGAGTTTTGATACCAACAAGCCGACTGTATNATCTAGTCGTGGCTAACCCGCGATTGTGTAAGATTGAGTATTAGTCACTGCACATAATCCATTTAGTTTGGCAACTATGCTCACCATATACAAGGGTAAAGATTAATTGGAAGAGTGTAATCATCTTCTATGCCATAAATTCATAAAGGAGGTAAAACAACTTGAAAGGCGATTTTAAAATACAATTGGAAGAAACAGAGTTCAATTACCTTTTTGATCGAGTAGCACTGCTAAGTGAGTCTGTTCGTCAAAAG
>NZ_LWEH01000595.1 GCF_001635455.1 Vibrio sp. HI00D65 | reverse complement strand
TGTATACTTATTGTACTAACTCCATTTGTACCAACATCAATAGTTCCTACACTCTTTGCTTGATGAACAACATAAATATTGTTTGTGCCGCTAGGAGGTGCACCAGTAAACGATAGTGTTGTTCCAGATAAAGTGTATGCTGAGTTAGGGTCTTGTCTTACATTACCAACAAATACTTCAATGTCTAATACTGAAGAAGGTGCTACATCTAATGTAAATGCAGTTGTGCTTCCATCACCATTAAATCTCTTGCCTACAAGAGATTGAAAAGTATTTTGTGTATCTATAGGGTTACCTACATATGCCATCTTANGTTATCTCCATCATTGATATAGCAATGTCCGCTGATCCAGATGCTGTCAAAGACAACGTATCTGTAGCTTCCATTACCACTTTGTTACCTGCAAGTAACTCCAACGTTCCA
>NZ_LWEH01000594.1 GCF_001635455.1 Vibrio sp. HI00D65 | reverse complement strand
AGATAAACATCCAAGCAATTTGTTTAAAAGCGTTCGGGTACTTTTTACCAAGGGCGTGTGGAAGCGAGGGACCGATGCCTTGCTTGATATCTTCTTCTTGTATTTTTGACGCTTTCTGAATTTGCAATTGAAGAGAACCAATTAACGTTGGGCTAAGTAAAGTTACGCGATCTTTTTTTCCTTTCCCATCTCGCACGGTTAAAGATAGGTTTTGTAAATCAAGATCTTGAACTCTAATTCTCAAACACTCATTAACTCTAAGTCCAGAACCATACAACAGAGAAAAAATGATGTGATTAACACCAGAAAGGTGTGACAGTATCAGTTGGACTTCATTTGGCGTAAGTACGCTCGGAACCTTGCGCTGCTTTTTAGCATAAGTAAAACCTAGATCACCAAGCGGTCTTTGTAAAAACTGGTTGTAAAGGAACGCAATCGCATTAAGCGCGACTTTTTGAGTGTTGATAGCGACGTGTTGTTCATTAGCAAGATAAGACAGATAGGCTGTTACCTCAGTCGTTCCCATATCTTGAGGATGCTTTAGCTTATTAAAGCGAATGAAGTATTTTATCCAGTATATATAGGCCTTTTCTGTTTTGAGACTATAGCCTCGCATTCGCATGTGTCTACGGATTTCTTCAATGAATTTGCTTGCCATTTCCCACCTCCCAAAACTGTTTTTTTTATACAGTTTATTGGTGTTAGAAGGAGTTTGAGTATGAAAAACGGCTTGTTTTATCAGGAGTAGTGGCTAATTTTGTCGGCAGAGCAATTAGTAAGTCGTTGTTAATAGGTAAGTTGAAGCAAGAACTCCCCAAGATAACATGCCACGTAAAAAGTGATAACAGGCCGGCTCGTTTTTATGTGAAGGTAAAATAATAAAATTTATGTATATTCTTTATTTTTTAATGGTTTATGTTAGATTGATTGTAAGTTAGGTTGGAGGGAAAACGAGCCGGCCTGTTATTAAGAATGTTATGTGACAATGAGTTGCGTATCATGAATAAAGGTATATAATGCTTTTTTATGATACATAAGTAACTGATATGAAACGTAATAAAGCTATTTTAGCATCAGCTTCCATTTTGTTCACCTTACTTGCAGGCTGTTCACCCGCATCACTTCCATCAGCTGAACTGACTGTACAAGACTACGAAAAAATCAATAG
>NZ_LWEH01000593.1 GCF_001635455.1 Vibrio sp. HI00D65 | reverse complement strand
CGACTACGGGGCTATCACCCTTTATTGCGGCACTTTCCAGAGCCTTCGTCTGTCTCATTAAAAGCTTAAGGGCTAATCCAATTTCGCTCGCCGCTACTTTCGGAATCTCGGTTGATTTCTCTTCCTCGGGGTACTTAGATGTTTCAGTTCCCCCGGTTTGCCTCTTGCTGCTATGTATTCACAACAAGATACTTACTTATGTAAGTGGGTTTCCCCATTCGGAAATCCCAGACTCAAATGACTTTTACTGTCTAATCTGGGCTTATCGCAAGTTAATACGTCCTTCATCGCCTCTGACTGCCAAGGCATCCACCGTGTACGCTTAGTCACTTAACCATACAAACCGAAAGGGTCTTAGTGTATGGCAACTAACCAAGGTTTTTGTTTGTAATAGGAAGGGTTCGTTCTTATTATGTGATTGCCGGACTCAATGTGATTCAAATTAGATTTG
>NZ_LWEH01000592.1 GCF_001635455.1 Vibrio sp. HI00D65 | reverse complement strand
GATAGCAAAGCTCTTTAACAATTTAAACCTATCAATCTGTGTGGGCACTCATTGATGAATATCAAAATTGATTCTTAGGAATCACATTGATTTCAATGAACTGAGTGACCAATCGATAATTTATTATCGGCACAGTCAATTCATTATCATTCTGTTGGAATGGTAATAGCTTTAAAATTACTTTTTGTAGTTTTGAAGTCAGTATTCATTGAGTCACCAAAATCTTAAATTGAAGAGTTTGATCATGGCTCAGATTGAACGCTGGCG
>NZ_LWEH01000591.1 GCF_001635455.1 Vibrio sp. HI00D65 | reverse complement strand
TTTTTCTTCACTTTTGAAAAGTGAAAATAAATTTGGAGCCTGGCGATGTCCTACTCTCACATGGGGAAGCCCCACACTACCATCGGCGCTATTGTGTTTCACTTCTGAGTTCGGCATGGAATCAGGTGGGTCCACAATGCTATGGTCGCCAAGCGAATTTTGCTTTTACTTTCAGCTTTTTTAAAAACTGAAGGCAAAATAATCTGGAAAGCTTATTAAAAGTGTTGTCTCTTCAAACTCATTCAAGTGTTCTTGTTTGCCTCTGCTTTTTAAAG
>NZ_LWEH01000590.1 GCF_001635455.1 Vibrio sp. HI00D65 | reverse complement strand
CACACTGGAACTGAGACACGGTCCAGACTCCTACGGGAGGCAGCAGTGGGGAATATTGCACAATGGGCGAAAGCCTGATGCAGCCATGCCGCGTGTATGAAGAAGGCCTTCGGGTTGTAAAGTACTTTCAGTTGTGAGGAAGGGGGTGTCGTTAATAGCGGCATCTCTTGACGTTAGCAACAGAAGAAGCACCGGCTAACTCCGTGCCAGCAGCCGCGGTAATACGGAGGGTGCGAGCGTTAATCGGAATTACTGGGCGTAAAGCGCATGCAGGTGGTTCATTAAGTCAGATGTGAAAGCCCGGGGCTCAACCTCGGAACTGCATTTGAAACTGATGAACT
>NZ_LWEH01000589.1 GCF_001635455.1 Vibrio sp. HI00D65 | reverse complement strand
ACGGTACCATTTTGCCTAGTTCCTTCACCCGAGTTCTCTCAAGCGCCTTGGTATTCTCTACCCGACCACCTGTGTCGGTTTGGGGTACGATTCCTTACAATCTGAAGCTTAGAGGCTTTTCCTGGAAGCATGGCATCAATGACTTCACTACCGTAGTAGCTCGACATCGTATCTCAGCGTTAAGAAGAACCGGATTTACCTAATTCTTCCGCCTACGTACTTGAACCTGGACAACCGTCGCCAGGCCCACCTAGCCTTCTCCGTCCCCCCATCGCAATTGTAAGAAGTACGGGAATATTAACCCGTTTCCCATCGACTACGCCTTTCGGCCTCGCCTTAGGGGTCGACTTACCCTGCCCCGATTAACGTTGGACAGGAACCCTTGGT
>NZ_LWEH01000588.1 GCF_001635455.1 Vibrio sp. HI00D65 | reverse complement strand
ATTGCACTCTGCCAGAATGCTCTTCATGTTTCACTTTCAAATTGGAGCGACACACGAGGTTCGAACTCGTGACCTCAACCTTGGCAAGGTTGCGCTCTACCAGCTGAGCTAGTGTCGCATAAGTTAACCGCAGCTTTTACTGCTTTTGGCAATAGATAGCGTTTAACTGTAATGTGGTTGCGGGAGCCGGATTTGAACCGACGACCTTCGGGTTATGAGCCCGACGAGCTACCAACCTGCTCCATCCCTCGTCCGGATGCATTGTTTAAGTCAATGAGTCTATCAAATTGGAGCGACACACGAAGTTCCCGATCTTCAAGGCTTAGGCGTGACCTCAACCTTGGCAAGGATTGCACTCTGCCAGAATGCTCTTCATGTTTCACTTTCAAAATGGAGCGACACACGAGGTTCGAACTCGTGACCTCAACCTTGGCAAGGNTGCGCTCTACCAGCTGAGCTAGTGTCGCATCATGGAAAGGNCTTTCACCTNCCGATTACCGCTTTTGCGTTAATCTACAAATTGGAGCGACACACGAGGTTCGAACTCGTGACCTCAACCTTGGCAAGGTTGCGCTCTACCAGCTGAGCTAGTGTCGCATCACGGAAAGGTCTTTCACCTTCCGATTNCCGCTTTTGCGTTAATCTACAAATTGGAGCGACACACGAGGTTCGAACTCGTGACCTCAACCTTGGCAAGGTTGCGCTCTACCAGCTGAGCTAGTGTCGCATTCTCGGAAAGGTCTTTCACCTTTCGATTACCGCTTTTGCGTTAATCTACAAATTGGAGTGACACACGAGGTTCGAACTCGTGACCTCAACCTTGGCAAGGTTGCGCTCTACCAACTGAGCTATTCCCGCAAATTTTTTGGAGGC
>NZ_LWEH01000587.1 GCF_001635455.1 Vibrio sp. HI00D65 | reverse complement strand
TAGTTGATGGGCTTATGGGAAAACATCAATTTAGGCTTACTTTGTGAAAAGTAAGACACACCCTGGAGGGGTTCCCGAGTGGCCAAAGGGAGCAGACTGTAAATCTGCCGGCACTGCCTTCGATGGTTCGAATCCGTCTCCCTCCACCATATTCTTCTTACCTCTTTAAGAGTTAAGAGAACAACCTGATTGATGGGCTTATGGGAAAACATCAATTTAGGCTTACTTTGTGAAAAGTAAGACACACCCTGGAGGGGTTCCCGAGTGGCCAAAGGGAGCAGACTGTAAATCTGCCGGCACTGCCTTCGATGGTTCGAATCCGTCTCCCTCCACCATATTCTNCTTAATTGGAAAATCGAAAAGCCAACTCATTGAGTTGGCTTTTTTCGTTTCT
>NZ_LWEH01000586.1 GCF_001635455.1 Vibrio sp. HI00D65 | reverse complement strand
CCATCGACTACGCCTTTCGGCCTCGCCTTAGGGGTCGACTTACCCTGCCCCGATTAACGTTGGACAGGAACCCTTGGTCTTCCGGCGAGGGAGTTTTTCACTCCCTTTATCGTTACTCATGTCAGCATTCGCACTTCTGATACCTCCAGCAGCCCTTACAGACCACCTTCAACGGCTTACAGAACGCTCCCCTACCCCACGCACATAAGTGCGCAGCCGCAGCTTCGGTGTATAGCTTAGCCCCGTTACATCTTCCGCGCAGGCCGACTCGACCAGTGAGCTATTACGCTTTCTTTAAATGATGGCTGCTTCTAAGCCAACATCCTGGCTGTCTGAGCCTTCCCACATCGTTTCCCACTTAGCTATACTTTGGGACCTTAGCTGGCGGTCTGGGTTGTTTCCCTCTCCACGACGGACGTTAGCACCC
>NZ_LWEH01000585.1 GCF_001635455.1 Vibrio sp. HI00D65 | reverse complement strand
CGGGAGCTCTGAGACAGGTGCTGCATGGCTGTCGTCAGCTCGTGGTGTGAAATGGTGGGTTAAGTCCCGCAACCGGCGCAACCCTTGACCTTGTTTGCCAGCGAGTAATGTCGGGAACTCCAGGGAGACTGCCGGTGATAAACCGGAGGAAGGTGGGGACGACGTCAAGTCATCATGGCCCTTACGAGTAGGGCTACACACGTGCTACAATGGCGCATACAGAGGGCGGCAAACTTGCGAGAGTGAGCGAATCCCAAAAAGTGCGTCGTAGTCCGGATTGGAGTCTGCAACTCGACTCCATGAAGTCGGAATCGCTAGTAATCGTAGATCAGAATGCTACGGTGAATACGTTCCCGGGCCTTGTACACACCGCCCGTCACACCATGGGAGTGGGCTGCAAAAGAAGTGGGTAGTGTAACATTCGGGAGGACGCTCACCACTTTGTGGTTCATGACTGGGGTGAAGTCGTAACAAGGTAGCCCTAGGGGAACCTGAGGCTGGAT
>NZ_LWEH01000584.1 GCF_001635455.1 Vibrio sp. HI00D65 | reverse complement strand
TCATCGCTGACAAGTCGTTCATAACACTTTTTCTTCACTTTTGAAAAGTGAAAATAAATTTGGAGCCTGGCGATGTCCTACTCTCACATGGGGAAGCCCCACACTACCATCGGCGCTATTGTGTTTCACTTCTGAGTTCGGCATGGAATCAGGTGGGTCCACAATGCTATGGTCGCCAAGCAAAATTTTGCTTTTACTTTCAGCTTTTTTAAAAGCTGAAGGCAAAATAATCTGGAAAGCTTATTAAAAGTGTTGTCTCTTCAAACTCATTCAAGCGTTTGTATTTTTGAGTCCATCAAAACCCCTTGGGTGTTGTATGGTTAAGCCTCACGGGCAATTAGTACAGGTTAGCTCAACGCCTCACAGCGCTTACACACCCTGCCTATCAACGTTCTAGTCTTGAACAACCCTTTAGGACACTTAAAGTGTCAGGGAAAACTCATCTCAGGGCTCGCTTCCCGCTTAG
>NZ_LWEH01000583.1 GCF_001635455.1 Vibrio sp. HI00D65 | reverse complement strand
TAACACCAAGCTCACCAGCCACTTTGTTCAGTCGCTCTAACTCTGGCTCAGACTCTACGTTGAAACACTTAATGTTCAACTCAAGCGCACGTTTCATTTCAGCAGCTGTTTTGCCGACACCAGAGAATACAACTTTCGCTGGATCGCCACCTGCAGCGACTACACGCTCTAGCTCACCGCCAGAAACGATATCAAAGCCAGAACCTAATCGTGCCAGAGTATTCAATACGCCAAGGTTCGAGTTCGCTTTAACGGCGTAACACACCAAGTGTGGATGTTCACCAACCGATGAATCAAATGCATTCCAATGGCGTTCTAATGTAGCGCGAGAATATACATACAGCGGTGTACCATATTGCTCTGCGAGTTGTGAAAGTGCGACGTCCTCAGCCCAAAGCTGGCCATCTTCCTGATAGTTGAAGTAATCCAAAG
Source organism: Vibrio sp. HI00D65 (assembly GCF_001635455.1). Lineage (GTDB taxonomy): Bacteria > Pseudomonadota > Gammaproteobacteria > Enterobacterales > Vibrionaceae > Vibrio. The sequence continues at coordinate 2,045 of NZ_LWEH01000583.1, read as the reverse complement.
TTCTTATCCCTTATAAATAACGATTTCTGCGTGTTTCACTTATTGTGATTGTTCAGTCTGCTGAACTTCATCAGGATCGTATAAAGGACCCGTTTGACCACAACCAGAAAGTCCAATAACGGACAGCATAAACAGAGCGGTAATTAATTTTTTCATTTTGCATATCGTGATTATTAACTCAATGCCCCCTATAATCGCACCACACTCAGGAAAAGCAATAGGATAGAAAGGATGAACGAGACTGAATTTCATCAACTAGTCGACATACAGATGCAAAACATCGAAGAAGCTATCGACGATTCAGAGGCAGATATTGATTACGAAGTGACTGGTAACGTGATGACGCTGGAGTTTGAGAACCGCAGCCAAATCATTATTAACCGCCAAGAACCAATGAAAGAAATCTGGTTGGCGTCTAAATCTGGTGGCTTCCACTTTAAATTAATCGACGACAAGTGGACATGTTCTAAGACGGGCATGGAGCTGTTTGAGATGGTTAAAGAAGAATGCGTGAAGCACGCAGGTGAAGAGATCGATTGGGTCTGATCATTTGTAAGCAAAACTAAAAAGGAGTGAATCAATCACTCCTTTTTTAATATCAATCAGTCTAAATAAACTAGATGTTAACTATCTTTGAGCTCCGAGAAGCTAACGTCGCATCGTTACGGTAAGGCACAACATAAGAATTGCCCTCTTCTGGGTGAACGATTTGGTAGTACTGAGGCAAGTTAAAGTTAATCAATTTAGATGACACCTTCGACTCATCTTTTACCGATGTGTAGAAGGTATTCACACTCGCGATCATCTCATCTTTTTCACCACTGTACTGGTGATAGGCCTCAACTTGATTCGACTCGTCCAATACATAAATATTGAAGCCTTTATCAGTATCTTCAAAGAAGAACTGGATTAAGCCTTCACTCGCAAAACCGTCCACCACTTCTGGCAGTTGATACTCTTGCTCTTTATCCAGCATCAGTAAAGGTGAACCCTTGAGCTTATTGGTAGAGATACTACGGTAGAAATCAACCGAGTTTTCTAGCATCTGTACCGATACACCGCGGCGTTCAAAGAACAGACCAAACATCTTGTTAGCAAGACGAATAGCCTTAAAGCGGCGACGTTTCTCTGGCTCAATTGGTTTTAGCCTTAACTCGATACACTCAGCAAGCAGCTGATACACCATGTTACGCATCACACCACGCAAGTTTTTGCTGTAACAGAACACATCAACCGATTCTGGCGGTAACGCATCTTGATGCATCTTGCCTAACACCGTCTTCAGAGCATCAAGCATCGCCGTATCACCTTGGAAGTGAAGAGTACGTACTTCATGCCACGAGTTACGGTAAACCAAATCAACACTGCCGACTAAGCTCTTACCTTCTTCACCAAAACTGAAGATATCCACATTTTTGAGATCCACTTTTAATTCTCGACTACTTAACTGGGAAGTCGGGTCATTTTCAAAGTTGATGAACATCGCCAGTTGGCTAATCTCACATGGGCTCGCCAGTGCCTGCATACTCGGACGACGCTTACGCAACGAGAAGGTATTACGCAGGTCACTCACCATTTGATAGAACTTATCGATATCAATATGGGCATCACGAACCACAGAGTGCAGACGTGTCGACTCAGTGATCAAGCCGTTAAAGAACGACCAAGCCACTAACTTACTCAAGTACTCATGATGCTCCAGTGACGGTTGCCCAAGAATACGATGTGCAATCAGCGGCTGCTTGTACAAGTACCAACCCGCTTTATTCGATTGCCCTTGGCGAACCTCAATAAAGCTCAAATCTGGCTCGTGAAGATCCGGAGAGATTTGCGGATTCAGTAGCGTCACTTTACCTGGCAACACCTCAAACGCCGCATATAGCTTGCGCGCCAAGATACTAATATCTTGCGGGCTGATTGCCGACGTGATGTCGTTACGACGTGCAAACTGAATCAGGTTACGATAGCTCAGCATCAAAGCATCAAGTAGCGCATGGTGCACTACCTTCACTTGCTCCACCTTCCAGTTACGGCGGTTGTCGAGC
>NZ_LWEH01000582.1 GCF_001635455.1 Vibrio sp. HI00D65 | reverse complement strand
CTACCGCCGCGTCGTTTTCATTGAACGCTGCCTCTGCCACCACATCGATGCTTGCTCTTTCATTTATCGCATGATACGTTGGAGTATCACTGTCAACCGCCGTCGCATTGTCGCTATCGGTCGCCGATAGGCTCACCGCTGTCAGTGTCTCGCCTGCATTCACCGCGTCAACACCCGCTTGCGTCAGTACCACATCGGTGCCGCTGATCGCGTAGTAACCATCGGTGTTTGTGCCCGGCGTGAAGGCCACACTTGGTGTGCCGTCTTCTTCATCCGACGCCGTGAACGTCGCCACCACGGTATCTACCGTGGCTCCTATATCCTTCTGACGCTGCCCACCATCTACATCGCTGGTTGGTCCGTCATTTTGAGCGTTATAAGTTGATGTATCGCTGTCAACCTCCGTCGCATTGTCGCTATCGGTCGCCGTTACGCTCTCCGCAGCGACTGCCTCGTCTGCAGTCTCCGAGTCAACGCCCGCTTGCGTCAGTACCACATCGGTGCCGCTGATCGCGTAGTAACCATCGGTGTTTGTGCCCGGCGTGAAGGCCACACTTGGTGTGCCGTCTTCTTCATCCGACGCCGTGAACGTCGCCNCCACGGTATCTACCGCCGCGTCGTTTTCATTGAACGCTGCCTCTGCCACCACATCGATGGTTGGGCCGTCATTTTGAGCGTTATAAGTTGGTGTATCGCTGTCACTGGCTGTTATATTCACCTTATGGTGCGGCGTATAGGCCACGGCTGGCAGTGTCTCGCCTGCATTCACCGCGTCAACACACGCTTGCGTCAGTACCACATCGGTGCCGCTGATCGCGTAGTAACCATCGGTGTTTGTGCCCGNCGTGAAGGCCACACTTGGTGTGCCGTCTTCTTCATCCGACGCCGTGAACGTCGCCACCACGGTATCTACCGCCGCGTCGCTTTCATTGAACGCTGCCTCTGCCACCACATCGATGGTTGGGCCGTCATTTTGAGCGTTATAAGTTGGTGTATCGCTGTCAACCGCTGTCGCATTGTCGCTATCGGTCGCCGTTAGGCTCACCGCTGGCAGTGACTCGCCTGCATTCACCGCGTCAACACCCGCTTGCGTCAGTACCACATCGGTGCCGCTGATCGCGTAGTAACCATCTGTTTTTGTGCCCGGCGTGAAGGCCACACTTGGTGTCTCGTCTTCTTCATCCGCCTCAATTATCCTCACCACCCCGGTATCTACCGCCGCGTCGTTTTCATTGAACGCTGCCTCTGCCACCACATCGATGGTTGGGCCGTCATTTTGAGCGTTATAAGTTTGTCTCTTGCACTCAACTGCCGCCGCATTCTCGCTGTCGGTCGCCGTTAGGCTCACCGCTGGCAGTGTCTCGCCTGCATTCACCGCGTCCACCCCCGCTTGCGTCAGTACCACATCGGTGCCGCTGCTCTCGTCGTATCCCTCGGTCCTTGTGCCCGGCGTGCCTCCCACACTTGTTGTGCCGTCTTCTTCATCCGACGCCGTGAACGTCGCCACCACGGTATCTACCGCCGCGTCGTTTTCATTGAACGCTGCCTCTGCCACCACATCGATGGTTGGGCCGTCATTTTGAGCGTTATAAGTTGGTGTATCGCTGTCAACCGCCGTTGCTTTACAGATCTCAGGCGCCGGTCGACTTGCAGCTGGCAGCGTCTCGCCTGCATTCACCGCGTCAACACCCGCTTGCGTCAGTACCACATCGGTNCCGCTGATCGCGTAGTAACCATCGGTGTTTGTGCCCGGNGNGAAGGCCACACTTGGTGTGCCGTCTTCTCCATCCGNCGCCGTGAACGTCGCCACCNCGGTATCTACCGCCGCGTCGTTTTCATTGAACGCTGCCTCTGCCACCACATCGATGGTTGGGCCGTCATTTTGAGCGTTCAATGAAAACGACGCGGCGGTAGATACCGTGGTGGCGACGTTCACGGCGTCGGATGAAGAAGACGGCACACCAAGTGTGGCCTTCACGCCGGGCACAAACACCGATGGTTACTACGCGATCAGCGGCACCGATGTGGTACTGACGCAAGCTGGTGTTGACGTCTGGCGCGCACGCGAGACACTGGCATCGGTGTGTCTAACGGCGACCGATAGCGACAATGCGACGGCGGTTGACAGCGATACACCAACTTATAACGCTCAAAATGACGGCCCAACCATCGATGTGGTGGCAGAGGCAGCGTTCAATGAAAACGACGCGGCGGNAGATACCGTGGTGGCGACGTTCACGGCGTCGGATGAAGAAGACGGCACATCAAGGGCGGCGTCCGATGCGGACAAAAGCAAGGATGGTTACTACGCGATCAGCGGCACCGATGTGGTACTGACGCAAGCGGGTGTTGACGCGGTGAATGCAGGCGAGACACTGCCAGCGGTGAGCCTAACGGCGACCGATAGCGACAATGCGACGGCGGTTGACAGCGATACACAAACTTATAACGCTCAAAATGACGGCCCAAACATCGATGTGGTGGCAGAGGCAGCGTTCAATGAAAACGACGCGGCGGTAGATACCGTGGTGGCGACGTTCCCGACGTCGGATGAAGAAGACGGCAAACCAAGTGTGGCCTTCACGACGGGCACAAACACCGATGGTTACTACGCGATCAGCGGCACCGATGTGGTACTGACGCAAGCGGGTGTTGACGCGGTGAATGCAGGCTGGCTCTTGCACACGTCGCGGCTAACGCCGGCCGATCTCGTCAATCCGACGGCGGCTTCCACCGGTACACCAACTTATAACGCTCAAAATGACGGCCCAACCATCGATGTAGTGGCAGAGGCAGCGTTCAATGAAAACGACGCGTCGGTAGATACCGTGGTGGCGACGTTCACGGCGTCGGATGAAGAAGTCGGCAGCCCAAGAGGTGTATACAAGACGGGCACAAACACCGATGGTTACTACGCGATCAGCGGCACCGATGTGGTACTGACGCAAGCGGGTGTTGACGCGGTGAATGCAGGCGAGACACTGCCAGCGGTGATACTAACTGAGACCGATAGCGACAATGCGTCGGCGGTTGACAGCGATACCCCAGCTTATTATGTTTAAAAGACCGGCCCAATCATCGATGTGGTGGCAGAGGCAGCGTTCAATGAAAACGACGCGGCAGTAGATACCGGGGTGGCGGCGGTCACGGGGTCGGATGAAGAAGACGGCACACCAAGTGTGGCCTTCGCGGCGGGCACAAACGCCGATGGTTACTGCGCGGTCAGCGGCGCCGATGTGGTACTGACGCAAGCGGGTGTTGACGCGGTGAATGCAGGCGAGACACTGCCGG
>NZ_LWEH01000581.1 GCF_001635455.1 Vibrio sp. HI00D65 | reverse complement strand
AGTACTTTCAGTTGTGAGGAAGGGGGTGTCGTTAATAGCGGCATCTCTTGACGTTAACAACAGAAGAAGCACCGGCTAACTCCGTGCCAGCAGCCGCGGTAATACGGAGGGTGCGAGCGTTAATCGGAATTACTGGGCGTAAAGCGCATGCAGGTGGTTCATTAAGTCAGATGTGAAAGCCCGGGGCTCAACCTCGGAACTGCATTTGAAACTGGTGAACTAGAGTACTGTAGAGGGGGGTAGAATTTCAGGTGTAGCGGTGAAATGCG
>NZ_LWEH01000580.1 GCF_001635455.1 Vibrio sp. HI00D65 | reverse complement strand
ATCAGTAGGTCACCAGTTCGATTCCGGTAGTCGGCACCATTCTTTTGCCTCGATAGCTCAGTCGGTAGAGCAGCGGATTGAAAATCCGCGTGTCGGTGGTTCGATTCCGCCTCGAGGCACCATTATTTAGTGTTTAACTTAAATAAGTTAACGCAAGTAATTCCCCCTTAGTTCAGTTGGTAGAACGGCGGACTGTTAATCCGTATGTCGCAGGTTCGAGTCCCGCAGGGGGAGCCATTTACAATTGAAGTGATT
>NZ_LWEH01000579.1 GCF_001635455.1 Vibrio sp. HI00D65 | reverse complement strand
TAACTTCTTCAGTAAAAGATATAGTGTGCCGACTTAGCTCAGTAGGTAGAGCAACTGACTTGTAATCAGTAGGTCACCAGTTCGATTCCGGTAGTCGGCACCATTCTTTTGCCTCGATAGCTCAGTCGGTAGAGCAGCGGATTGAAAATCCGCGTGTCGGTGGTTCGATTCCGCCTCGAGGCACCATTATTTNGTGTTTAACTTAAATAAGTCAACGCAAGTAATTCCCCCTTAGTTCAGTTGGTAGAACGGCGGACTGAGCTATCGAGGCAAAAGAATGGTGCCGACTACCGGAATCGAACTGGTGACCTACTGATTACAAGTCAGTTGCTCTACCTACTGAGCTAAGTCGGCACACTAAATGTGNCTCCCCCTTCGGGACTCGAACCTGCGACATACGGATTAACAGTCCGCCGTTCTACCAACTGAACTAAGGGGGAATTATTCTTAAAGCTTTAAAGAAATGGTCCCGACTACCGGAATCGAACTGGTGACCTACTG
>NZ_LWEH01000578.1 GCF_001635455.1 Vibrio sp. HI00D65 | reverse complement strand
CAGAGGCAGCGTTCAATGAAAACGACGCGGCGGTAGATACCGTGGTGGCGACGTTCACGGCGTCGGATGAAGAAGACGGCACACCAAGTGTGGCCTTCACGCCGGGCACAAACACCGATGGTTACTACGCGATCAGCGGCACCGATGTGGTACTGACGCAAGCGGGTGTTGACGCGGTGAATGCAGGCGAGACACTGCCAGCGGTTAGCCTAACGGCGACCGATAGCGACAATGCGACGGCGGTTGACAGCGATACACCAACTTATAACGCTCAAAATGACGGCCCAACCATCGATGTGGTGGCAGAGGCAGCGTTCAATGAAAACGACGCGGCGGTAGATACCGTGGTGGCGACGTTCACGGCGTCGGATGAAGAAGACGGCACACCAAGTGTGGCCTTCACGCCGGGCACAAACCCCGATGGTTACTATGCGATCAGCGGCACAGATGTGGTACTGGCGAAAGGGGGTGTTGACGTGGTGAAGGCAGGGGAGAGACTGCCAGCGGCGAGCCTAACGGCGACCGATAGCGACAATGCGACGGCGGTTGACAGCGATACACCCACTTTGAACGCTCTAAATGACGGCGCGCCCACCAATGTGGAGGCATAGGCAGCGTTCAATGAAAACGACACGACGGAAGATACCGAGGCGGCGACGTTCACGGTGTCGGATGACGAAGACGGCACACCAAGTGTGGCCTTCACGCCGGGCACAAACACCGATGGTTACTACGCTGTCTCCTGTACCGATGTGGCGCTGACGAAAGCAGGCGGTGACTCGGTGAATGCAGGCGAGACATCGCCAGCGGTAAGCCTAACGGCGACCGATAGCGACAATGCGACGGCGGTTGACAGCGATACACCAACTTATAACGCTGAAAATGACGGCCCAGCCATCGATGTGGTTGCAGAGGCAGCGTTCAATGAAAGCGACGCGGCGGTAGATACCGTGGTGGGGACGTTCAAGGCGTCGGATGAAGAAGACGGCACACCAAGTGTGGCCTTCACGCCGGGCACAAACA
>NZ_LWEH01000577.1 GCF_001635455.1 Vibrio sp. HI00D65 | reverse complement strand
ATCACCCTTTATTGCGCCACTTTCCAGAGCCTTCGTCTGTCTCATTAAAAGCTTCAGGGCTAATCCAATTTCGCTCGCCGCTACTTTCGGTATCTCGGTTGATTTCTCTTCGTCGCGGTACTTAGATGTTTCAGTTCCCCCGGTTTGCCTCTTGCTGCTATGTATTCACAACTAGATACTTACTTGTGTAAGTGGGTTTCCCCATTCGGAAATCCCAGACTCAAATGACTTTTACTGTCTAATCTGGGCTTATCGCAAGTTAATACGTCCTTCATCGCCTCTGACTGCCAAGGCATCCACCGTGTACGCTTAGTCACTTAACCATACAACCCGAAAGGGTCTTATGTATGGCAACTAACCAAGGTTTTTGGTTGTAATAAGAAGGGTTAGTTCTTATTACGTGTTTGCCGGACTCAATGTGATTCAAATTAGATTTGAATCGAATACAAGACACTTGAATGTGTTTGTGTTGTGTTTATCCAAAGGATAAACATTGAGAACTTTTAATTTGATTAACTCTTAGAGTTAATCAGTCAGCTTTCCAAATTGTTAAAGAGCATAAAGCAAAAAGCTTTAATCAATAACTCGCGTTATTCATTAAAGCTCTGGCTTTAACTCAATCTAAACCATCAATCTGTGTGGACACTTATCGTGAATATCTTCGTATAAGGAGGTGATCCAGCCCCAGGTTCCCCTAGGGCTACCTTGTTACGACTTCACCCCAGTCATGAACCACAAAGTGGTGAGCGTCCTCCCCGAAAGGTTAAACTACCCACTTCTTTTGCAGCCCACTCCCATGGTGTGACGGGCGGTGTGTACAAGGCCCGGG
>NZ_LWEH01000576.1 GCF_001635455.1 Vibrio sp. HI00D65 | reverse complement strand
GGAAGCGAGCCCTGAGATGAGTTTTCCCTGGCGCTTTAAGCGTCCTAAAGGGTTGTTCAAGACTAGAACGTTGATAGGCAGGGTGTGTAAGCGCTGTGAGGCGTTGAGCTAACCTGTACTAATTGCCCGTGAGGCTTAACCATACAACACCCAAGGGGTTTTGATGGACTCAAAAATACAAACGCTTGAATGAGTTTGAAGAGATAAAACTTTTAATAAGCTTTCCAGATTATTTTGCCTTCAGTTTTTAAAAAAGCTGAAAGTAAAAACAAAATTTTGCTTGGCGACCATAGCATTGTGGACCCACCTGATTCCATGCCGAACTCAGAAGTGAAACACAATAGCGCCGATGGTAGTGTGGGGCTTCCCCATGTGAGAGTAGGACATCGCCAGGCTTTAATTTCGACTTTGCTTAGTAATTAAGCAAGTCACCATAAAGTTCTAAATAAACTTAGAGTTTTATGTTGACTTCAACAGTCAGTCGCGTAT
>NZ_LWEH01000575.1 GCF_001635455.1 Vibrio sp. HI00D65 | reverse complement strand
TGTTGAATAAAATCAAAAACACTCACTTTCGCTTTGATGGCTTCATCTATAATCTTCTGCAAGATTAGACGCTGCGGTGCTTCACCCGTTCTAGCTGACATTTGTATCTCCTTTTGCTTTGCTTGTTTTCTTGGTGTCTTACGCTTGGTTTTGTTTCCGTTTTTATCTAGCTCAAAGTAGCCCGCTGTAAGCGTCAAATCTAACTCTCT
>NZ_LWEH01000574.1 GCF_001635455.1 Vibrio sp. HI00D65 | reverse complement strand
GGTTTGATTGGCCTTTCACCCCTAGCCACAAGTCATCCGCTAATTTTTCAACATTAGTCGGTTCGGTCCTCCAGTTGATGTTACTCAACCTTCAACCTGCCCATGGCTAGATCACCTGGTTTCGGGTCTAATCCTAGCAACTGTACGCCCAGTTAAGACTCGGTTTCCCTACGGCTCCCCTAAACGGTTAACCTTGCTACTAAAATTAAGTCGCTGACCCATTATACAAAAGGTACGCAGTCACACCACGAAGGTGCTCCTACTGCTTGTACGTACACGGTTTCAGGTTCTATTTCACTCCCCTCACAGGGGTTCTTTTCGCCTTTCCCTCACGGTACTGGTTCACTATCGGT
>NZ_LWEH01000573.1 GCF_001635455.1 Vibrio sp. HI00D65 | reverse complement strand
TGATTAATGTCATTGATGTTGCTGTTTTAGGCTGTACCCATTTCCCACTAATAAAGTCTGAGATTCAGCAAGTATTAGGCAAAAGCGTGGTATTGGTTGATTCGGGCAAAGCGATAGCTAAACGAGTCCAAGAGTTGTTGGGTTTAGAAAGTGGTCATGAAGAAGGGGGAGTGAGAGAGGTTTTTTGTAGTGCACTTCCCAATAAAGAAAGTGCACTAG
>NZ_LWEH01000572.1 GCF_001635455.1 Vibrio sp. HI00D65 | reverse complement strand
CTATCCACGGTATTGATTGCCACATCGGCTCTCAGCTAACAGATATTGAACCTTTCATTGATGCGACTGACCGTTTGCTTGCCCTGATCGAACAACTACGTGCTGATGGTATTAACATTAAGCACCTTGATGTCGGCGGTGGTTTGGGTGTGGTTTATCGGGATGAACTACCACCACAGCCTTCAGATTACGCGAAAGCGCTATTGGCTCGCCTAGACAATCATTCTGATCTAGAGCTTATTTTCGAGCCAGGAAGAGCGATTGCTGCTAACGCTGGTGTATTATTGACGAAAGTTGAGTTCCTTAAGCCAACAGAGCACAAGAACTTTGCCATTATCGATGCAGCAATGAACGACTTGATGCGTCCAGCACTTTACCAAGCGTGGCAAGATATTGTCCCAGTGAACCCTCGCCAAGGCGAAGCGGTAACGTACGATTTGGTTGGTCCTATCTGTGAAACAGGTGATTTCCTAGGTAAAGACCGCGATTTGGTGCTTGAAGAAGGCGATTTGCTTGCGGTTCGTTCTGCCGGCGCTTATGGCTTCGTAATGTCCTCTAACTACAACACTCGTTCGCGTGCGGCTGAAGTGATGGTTGATGGCAACAAAACTCATCTAGTTCGTCAGCGCGAAGAGCTTACGAGCTTGTGGGAACTTGAAAACATTCTTCCGGAGTAATTTAAAGCGTTATGCACTTCCACTTTTCTAAAATGCATGGTTTGGGCAATGATTTCATGGTCGTGGACTGCATTACTCAAAATATTTTCTTTTCTCCAGATTTGATCCGTCGTTTGGCGGATCGTCACACTGGTGTGGGCTTTGATCAGCTACTTGTGGTTGAGGCTCCCTATGATCCAGAAACTGATTTCCATTACCGCATATTTAATGCGGATGGCAGTGAAGTGGAACAGTGTGGTAATGGTGCTCGTTGTTTTGCACGATTCGTTCGCATGAAAGGCTTAACGAATAAGTACAGCATCAACGTA
>NZ_LWEH01000571.1 GCF_001635455.1 Vibrio sp. HI00D65 | reverse complement strand
AAACCTTAGCAATTATTAAACAAAGAGCAAAACTTTATTCGCAAATCTGGATTCAAATAGAAACTTGAAGAATATGGATTGTATGTAAAAAAAAGCCCGCTGATATCTCAGCGGGCTTTCTAATGGTGGTGGAGGGATAGGGATTTGAACCCTAGAACCGCTATTAACGGTTGCCGGTTTTCAAGACCGGTGCTTTCGACCACTCAGCCATCCCTCCAACAAATTGTTACTAAAATCAGTCTTACTTGTGTGCTGTTTCTAGTTTTATTTTCAGTTTTTTAAAACTGAAAACGTAAATCAAGCCTGGCGATGTCCTACTCTCACATGGGGAAGCCCCACACTACCATCGGCGCTATTGTGTTTCACTTCTGAGTTCGGCATGGAATCAGGCGGGTCCACAATGCTATGGTCGCCAAGCGTATTTTGCTTTTACTTTCAGCTTTTTTAAAAACTGAAGGCAAAATAATCTGGAAAGCTTATTAAAAGTCTTATCTCTTCAAACTCATTCAAGCGTTTGTATCTTTGAGTCC
>NZ_LWEH01000570.1 GCF_001635455.1 Vibrio sp. HI00D65 | reverse complement strand
TACTCAACGTGAGAAGTTGCGATTGTGATACCGCGCTCACGCTCTTCTGGAGCGTTATCGATAGATGCGAAGTCTTTCGCTTCACCACCGTACACTTTAGAAAGTGTAGTACAGATAGCAGCAGTTAGAGTTGTTTTACCGTGGTCAACGTGGCCGATAGTACCAACGTTTACGTGCGGTTTCGTACGTTCAAATTTTTCTTTAGACACGATCGTGTTCCTTCCT
>NZ_LWEH01000569.1 GCF_001635455.1 Vibrio sp. HI00D65 | reverse complement strand
CTTTACACATCACTATCACACGATCGGCGAAGTGTTTTACCACACCTAAGTCATGAGTGATGAACAAAATTGCCATTCCCATCTTGCCTTGGATCTCTTTGATAAGAGAAAGTACTTCAGCTTGAACCGTTACATCGAGTGCTGTCGTCGGTTCGTCCGCAATCAGAATATCCGGTTCATTAATCAGTGCCATTGCAATCATAATGCGCTGCAGTTGACCACCCGAAAATTCGTGCGGGTACTTGGTGTATGACTTTTCTGGCATTGGCAAGTGC
>NZ_LWEH01000568.1 GCF_001635455.1 Vibrio sp. HI00D65 | reverse complement strand
CACTGATAAGAGCGTACCTTCTCCCGAAGTTACGGTACCATTTTGCCTAGTTCCTTCACCCGAGTTCTCTCAAGCGCCTTGGTATTCTCTACCCGACCACCTGTGTCGGTTTGGGGTACGATTCCTTACAATCTGAAGCTTAGAGGCTTTTCCTGGAAGCATGGCATCAATGACTTCACTACCGTAGTAGCTCGACATCGTATCTCAGCGTTATGAAAGTCCGGATTTACCTAAACTTTCCGCCTACGTACTTGAACCTGGACAACCGTCGCCAGGCCCACCTAGCCTTCTCCGTCCCCCCATCGCAATTGTAAGAAGTACGGGAATATTAACCCGTTTCCCATCGACTACGCCTTTCGGCCTCGCCTTAGGGGTCGACTTACCCTGCCCCGATTAACGTTGGACAGGAACCCTTGGTCTTCCGGCGAGGGAGTTTTTCACTC
>NZ_LWEH01000567.1 GCF_001635455.1 Vibrio sp. HI00D65 | reverse complement strand
GGATTAGCTAGTTGGTGAGGTAATGGCTCACCAAGGCGACGATCCCTAGCTGGTCTGAGAGGATGATCAGCCACACTGGAACTGAGACACGGTCCAGACTCCTACGGGAGGCAGCAGTGGGGAATATTGCACAATGGGCGAAAGCCTGATGCAGCCATGCCGCGTGTATGAAGAAGGCCTTCGGGTTGTAAAGTACTTTCAGTTGTGAGGAAGGGGGTATCGTTAATAGCGGCATCTCTTGACGTTAGCAACAGAAGAAGCACCGGCTAACTCCGTGCCAGCAGCCGCGGTAATACGGAGGGTGCGAGCGTTAATCGGAATTACTGGGCGTAAAGCGCATGCAGGTGGTTCATTAAGTCAGATGTGAAAGCCCGGGGCTCAACCTCGGAACTGCATTTGAAACTGGTGAACTAGAGTACTGTAGAGGGGGGTAGAA
>NZ_LWEH01000566.1 GCF_001635455.1 Vibrio sp. HI00D65 | reverse complement strand
TCGCTGTCAACCGCCGTCGCATTGTCGCTATCGGTCGCCGTTAGGCTCACCGCTGGCAGTGTCTCGCCTGCATTCACCGCGTCAATACCCGCTTGCGTCAGTACCACATCGGTGCCGCTGATCGCGTAGTAACCATCGGTGTTTGTGCCCGGCGTGAAGGCCACACTTGGTGTGCCGTCTTCTTCATCCGACGCCGTGAACGTCGCCACCACGGTATCTACCGCCGCGTCGTTTTCATTGAACGCTGCCTCTGCCACCACATCGATGGTTGGGCCGTCATTTTGAGCGTTATAAGTTGGTGTATCGCTGTCAACCGCCGTCGCATTGTCGCTATCGGTCGCCGTTAGGCTCACCGCTGGCAGTGTCTCGCCTGCATTCACCGCGTCAACACCCGCTTGCGTCAGTACCACATCGGTGCCGCTGATCCCGACGTAACTATCGGTGTTTTCGCCTGCCGTCAAGCCCATACTTGGTGTGCCGTCTTCTTCATCCGACGCCGTGACCGTCGCCACCGCGGTATCTACCGCCGCGTCGTTTTCATTGGACGCTGCCTCTGCCACCACATCTATGGTTGGGCCGTCATTTTGAGCGTTATAAGTTGGTGTATCGCTGTCAACCGCCGTCGCATTGTCGCTATCGGTCGCCGTTAGGCTCACCGCTGTCAGTGTCTCGCCTGCAT
>NZ_LWEH01000565.1 GCF_001635455.1 Vibrio sp. HI00D65 | reverse complement strand
GAAAGTAAAGAGACGAAGAACTCCCAAGTTCTTCAATCCAGTGTCCCGTTCGTCTAGAGGCCTAGGACACCGCCCTTTCACGGCGGTAACAGGGGTTCGACTCCCCTACGGGATACCATTGGGTCGTTAGCTCAGTTGGTAGAGCAGTTGACTTTTAATCAATTGGTCGCAGGTTCGAATCCTGCACGACCCACCATTCTTTCTCCACGAAAGAATTAAAACTTTTAGTGGGCGATTAGCTCAGTTGGGAGAGCACCTGCCTTACAAGCAGGGGGTCACTGGTTCGAGCCCGGTATCGCCCACCATTCTCTAAATATTCTTGGAAGTTAATACTCCAAACCACTTCTTATGTTGTTGGTTGGTTTTTTCGACTGCGAGAGTCTTTAGAAAATGCATTCTTCGGAATACATGCTCTTTAACAATTTGGAAAGCTGACTGATTAACTCTAAGAGTTAATCAAATTAAAAGTTCTCAATGTTTATCCTTTGGATAAACACAACACAAACACATTCAAGTGTCTTGTATTCGATTCAAATCTAATTTGAATCACATTGAGTCCGGCAAACACGTAATAAGAACTAACCCTTCCTATTACAACCAAAAACCTTGGTTAGTTGCCATACACTAAGACCCTTTCGGGTTGTATGGTTAAGTGACTAAGCGTA
>NZ_LWEH01000564.1 GCF_001635455.1 Vibrio sp. HI00D65 | reverse complement strand
ACCATGGGAGTGGGCTGCAAAAGAAGTGGGTAGTTTAACCTTAGGGAGGACGAGCACCACTTTGTGGTTCATGACTGGGGTGAAGTCGTAAAAAGGTAGCCCTAGGGGAACCTGGGGCTGGATCACCTCCTTATACGAAGATATTCACGATAAGTGTCCACACAGATTGATACGGTTTAGAAAGTAAAGAGACGATATTGGGTCTGTAGCTCAGCTGGTTAGAGCGCTCGCCTGATAAGCGGGAGGTCGGTGGTTCAAGTCCACTCAGACCCACC
>NZ_LWEH01000563.1 GCF_001635455.1 Vibrio sp. HI00D65 | reverse complement strand
ACCAGAGAACGTCGACTTTCTGCATGAACGTATCTACGACAGCGACTCCATTCTTTCTCTTAAACACGACCCTCAACACATCATCATCTATGGTGCCGGTGTTATCGGTTGTGAGTACGCGTCTATCTTCCGAGGTTTGGGTGTAAAGACTGATCTCATTAACACTCGAGACCGTCTACTGTCATTCTTAGATAATGAAACCTCAGATGCACTTTCTTACCACTTCTGGAACAGTGGCGTTGTGATTCGTAACGATGAAACCTTTGAGAAAATCGAAGGGACTGATGATGGCGTAATCATTCACCTGGAGTCAGGCAAAAAGATGCGTGCCGACTGCTTACTGTATGCCAATGGTCGAACCGGTAACACTGACAAGCTGAACTTAGGTGCGGTTGGTCTAGAAGCGGACTCTCGTGGCCAGGTATCGGTGAATACCAATTACCAAACCAACGTTGAACATGTATACGCGGTCGGTGATGTAATTGGATACCCTAGCCTCGCAAGTGCTGCTTATGACCAAGGTCGATTTGTTGCACAAGCGATTGTTAAAGGTGAAGCGGAAGGTCACTTGATTGAAGATATCCCAACGGGAATCTACACCATTCCTGAAATCAGCTCAGTCGGTAAAACCGAGCAAGAGCTGACGGCAGCGAAAGTACCTTATGAAGTAGGACGTTCTTCATTCAAACACTTAGCTCGCGCTCAAATCGCGGGTAAAGACATCGGTAGCTTGAAGATTCTGTTCCACCGTGAAACCAAAGAGATTCTAGGTATCCACGTATTTGGTGAGCGTGCCGCAGAAATCATTCACATCGGCCAAGCAATCATGGAACAAAAAGGGGAAGCGAATACTATAGAGTACTTCGTTAATACCACCTTTAACTACCCTACCATGGCTGAGGCTTATCGTGTTGCCGCTCTTAACGGCCTTAACCGTTTATTCTAAATAAAGAACTCATAAGAGCATTTGACCACCCATAGGCCAAATACATAAACAGCAAGCCATGAGCTTGCTGTTTTTATTTAAGGTATTGAAAAATATAGTACCAATAGTAATTAGATCATGATGTTCTAAATGCCCTGTAGTCTGTACATCTTCTATCTGTGGTCGTTAGAACTAAACGAGGAATTCGCCCTTCTTCAACTGAGAAACAAATAACACACCAAGACCAATACCACGCATTGTCATAAAGCTCAGCATCGCAAGCCACAGGGCATGATTTTCTAAACTAGACGCTAGGAAGAAAATCGCAAAGAAGCTGCAGGTCGCGACAAACATGCTATTACGCATGTCCTTGCCTTTAGTTGCTCCGACAAAAATACCATCGAGTAAGAAGCACCACATTGAAACCAACGGCATTGCAATCAACCAAGGCAGATACACCTCAGCTTGGCTTTTTACATCTGGGATGGTGGTGATCATATTAATCAGATTAGACCCAGCGATCGCGAA
>NZ_LWEH01000562.1 GCF_001635455.1 Vibrio sp. HI00D65 | reverse complement strand
GGCCTTGTACACACCGCCCGTCACACCATGGGAGTGGGCTGCAAAAGAAGTGGGTAGTTTAACCTTCGGGAGGACGCTCACCACTTTGTGGTTCATGACTGGGGTGAAGTCGTAACAAGGTAGCCCTAGGGGAACCTGGGGCTGGATCACCTCCTTATACGAAGATATTCACGATAAGTGTCCACACAGATTGATACGGTTTAGAAAGTAAAGAGACGATATTGGGTCTGTAGCTCAGCTGGTTAGAGCGCTCGCCTGATAAGCGGGAGGTCGGTGGTTCAAGTCCACTCAGACCCACCAATATCGACTTAGATGGGGCTATAGCTCAGCTGGGAGAGCGCCTGCCTTGCACGCAGGAGGTCTGCGGTTCGATCCCGCATAGCTCCACCATCTTTAAGTGTTCTTCCTTAAGAATCTTTAAAAATGGTTGTTTCTTTTGAAATATCTAGCTCTTTAACAATTTGGAAAGCTGACTGATTAACTCTAAGAGTTAATCAAATTAAAAGTTCTCAATGTTTATCTTTTGGATAAACACAACACAAACACATTCAAGTGTCTTGTATTCGATTCAAATTTAATTTGAATCACATTGAGTCCGGCAAACACGTAATAAGAATTAACCCTTCTTATTACAACCAAAAACCTTGGTTAGTTGCCATACACTAAGACCCTTTCGGGTTGTATGGTTAAGTGACTAAGCGTACACGGTGGATGCCTTGGCAGTCAGAGGCGATGAAGGACGTATTAACTTGCGATAAGCCCAGATTAGACAGTAAAAGTCATTTGAGTCTGGGATTTCCGAATGGGGAAACCCACTTACATAAGTAAGTATCTTGTTGTGAATACATAGCAACAAGAGGCAAACCGGGGGAACTGAAACATCTAAGTACCCCGAGGAAGAGAAATCAACCGAGATTCCG
>NZ_LWEH01000561.1 GCF_001635455.1 Vibrio sp. HI00D65 | reverse complement strand
GGTTTTGATGGACTCAAAAATACAAACGCTTGAATGAGTTTGAAGAGACAAGACTTTTAATAAGCTTTCCAGATTATTTTGCCTTCAGTTTTTAAAAAAGCTGAAAGTAAAAGCAAAATTTGCTTGGCGACCATAGCATTGTGGACCCACCTGATTCCATGCCGAACTCAGAAGTGAAACACAATAGCGCCGATGGTAGTGTGGGGCTTCCCCATGTGAGAGTAGGACATCGCCAGGCTTTAATTTCGACTTTGCTTAGTAATTAAGCAAGTCACCATAAAGTTCTAAATAAACTTAGAGTTTTATGTTGACTTCAACAGTCAGTCGCGTACTATACGCATCCGCTTTGACGCTAAGGCGTTGATAGCAAAGCTCTTTAACAATTTAAACCTATCAATCTGTGTGGGCACTCGTTGATGAATATCAAAATTGATTCTTAGGAATCACATTGATTTCAATGAACTGAGTGACCAATCGATAATTTATTATCGGCACAGTCAATTCATTATCATTCTGTTGGAATGGTAATAGCTTTAAAATTACTTTTTGTAGTTTTGAAGTCAGTATTCATT
>NZ_LWEH01000560.1 GCF_001635455.1 Vibrio sp. HI00D65 | reverse complement strand
AAGCATCTAAGCGGGAAGCGAGCCCTGAGATGAGTTTTCCCTGGCGCTTTAAGCGTCCTAAAGGGTTGTTCAAGACTAGAACGTTGATAGGCAGGGTGTGTAAGCGCTGTGAGGCGTTGAGCTAACCTGTACTAATTGCCCGTGAGGCTTAACCATACAACACCCAAGGGGTTTTGATGGACTCAAAAATACAAACGCTTGAATGAGTTTGAAGAGATAAGACTTTTAATAAGCTTTCCAGATTATTTTGCCTTCAGCTTTTAAAAAAGCTGAAAGTAAAAGCAAAATTTTGCTTGGCGACCATAGCATTGTGGACCCACCTGATTCCATGCCGAACTCAGAAGTGAAACACAATAGCGCCGATGGTAGTGTGGGGCTTCCCCATGTGAGAGTAGGACATCGCCAGGCTCCAAATTTATTTTCACTTTTCAAAAGTGAAGACAAGAGTGTTAGGAACGACTTGTCAGCGACGACAAGTAGTCCACTGCGGAGTGGTAGTTCAGTTGGTTAGAATACCGGCCTGTCACGCCGGGGGTCGCGGGTTCGAGTCCCGTCCACTCCGCCACTTATTATAAAAGCCCTGCTAGAAATAGCAGGGCTTTTTTACATCTATCAAAAATGTATGCTGTAT
>NZ_LWEH01000559.1 GCF_001635455.1 Vibrio sp. HI00D65 | reverse complement strand
TGGCATGTTATTCGTTTATTAAAGATTTTAGCCTGTTGCACCGCTCGTTTGAGAGCCTTTCTTGGTGCAGAATCGTGTAAATGATGCCGACAAAGCTTATTAGTCAGTGGGTGCCGACAGATGCTTAAAGAAGGAAAGATAAACATCCAAGCAATTTGTTTAAAAGCGTTCGGGTACTTTTTACCAAGGGCGTGTGGAAGCGAGGGACCGATGCCTTGATTGATATCTTCTTCTTGTATTTTTGACGCTTTC
>NZ_LWEH01000558.1 GCF_001635455.1 Vibrio sp. HI00D65 | reverse complement strand
TCACACCATGGGAGTGGGCTGCAAAAGAAGTGGGTAGTTTAACCTTTCGGGGAGGACGCTCACCACTTTGTGGTTCATGACTGGGGTGAAGTCGTAACAAGGTAGCCCTAGGGGAACCTGGGGCTGGATCACCTCCTTATACGAAGATATTCACGATAAGTGTCCACACAGATTGATACGGTTTAGAAAGTAAAGAGACGAAGAACTCCCAAGTTCTTCGAAGTTTGTTTCTACTTTTTTAAAGTGGAGACAAATTAGCAGTGTCCCGTTCGTCTAGAGGCCTAGGACACCGCCCTTTCACGGCGGTAACAGGGGTTCGACTCCCCTACGGGATACCATTGGGTCGTTAGCTCAGTTGGTAGAGCAGTTGACTTTTAATCAATTGGTCGCAGGTTCGAATCCTGCACGACCCACCATTCTTTCTCCACGAAGGAATTAAAACTTTTAGTGGGCGATTAGCTCAGTTGGGAGAGCACCTGCCTTACAAGCAGGGGGTCACTGGTTCGAGCCCGGTATCGCCCACCATTCTCTAAATATTCTTGAAAGTTAATACTCCAAACCACTTCTTATGTTGTTGGTTGGTTTTTTCGACTGCGAGAGTCTTTAGAAAATGCATTCTTCGGAATACATGCTCTTTAACAATTTGGAAAGCTGACTGATTAACTCTAAGAGTTAATCAAATTAAAAGTTCTCAATGTTTATCCTTTGGATAAACACAACACAAACACATTCAAGTGTCTTGTATTCGATTCAAATCTAATTTGAATCACATTGAGTCCGGCAAACACGTAATAAGAACTAACCCTTCTTATTACAACCAAAAACCTTGGTTAGTTGCCATACATTAAGACCCTTTCGGGTTGTATGGTTAAGTGACTAAGCGTACACGGTGGATGCCTTGGCAGTCAGAGGCGATGAAGGACGTATTAACTTGCGATAAGCCCAGATTAGACAGTAAAAGTCATTTGAGTCTGGGATTTCCGAATGGGGAAACCCACTTACACAAGTAAGTATCTTGTTGTGAATACATAGCAGCAAGAGGCAAACCGGGGGAACTGAAACATCTAAGTACCCCGAGGAAGAGAAATCAACCGAGATTCCGAAAGTAGCGGCGAGCGAAATTGGATTAGCCCTTAAGCTTTTAATGAGACAGACGAAGGCTCTGGAAAGTGCCGCAATAAAGGGTGATAGCCCCGTAGTCGACATCTCATCATCAGTGAAAACGAGTAGGGCGGGACACGTGATATCCTGTCT
>NZ_LWEH01000557.1 GCF_001635455.1 Vibrio sp. HI00D65 | reverse complement strand
CGACTGTTTGAAGAGTTTAACCGTGCCGGTGTGACGATCATCCTAGCAACGCACGATATCGGGTTAGTGAATACTCGCCCTCAATATCGTCATCTTGAATTAAACCAAGGCTTTTTGAGTGAGGTTGAAGACTATGGCCGCTAATAAGCGCATCAAAAAACCTCAATCTAATCGTGCTACATAAGCACTAATTTGTGACGGGCTTGTGACATCTTTTGCCACTTCACCTACGTTTTTACCTAGTAAGTACAAA
>NZ_LWEH01000556.1 GCF_001635455.1 Vibrio sp. HI00D65 | reverse complement strand
AAGGCAGCTTTGCTCAAACTCGGTACTCTACGTGTAATTCATTAAACATGAGATTGAGTTATGACTACCGAAATTCACGCACACAACGTTTTAAACTTGCTTAGTGCAAAGCCTCTGACTCGAGAAGCGCTGGCACAAGAACTGGCTCAGATGTATGGCACTGAAGCTCGTTTCCATACTTGTAAGCTAGTAAGCTAAATGGTCTCGATCTGGATGATTTGCTGAAGTTTTTCCTGAAGATGGAAAAGGTCGTGCTTGTCGATGGCAAGCTGTGCACCAATCGTGAGCGTGTGTGTAATCACTAATCTTGAGTGATTTGAGAGTGGATGTATTTGTGGTATTCGCTCTTTCTATTCTTTCCTGTTTGTTCTCGTTTACGTGCAGCAATGACAGATGGACCAGCAATCATAGGGATCGCCATCGGCACGATAAACGGCTCTTCACCTGCAGCAAGCCCTGTAATACTGCCAGCGCTCGGGAAAATCATCTTAATCGCGATGATAAATAGAATGATACCGCCAGAGATGCTCAGGGTTTCAGGCTGTAC
>NZ_LWEH01000555.1 GCF_001635455.1 Vibrio sp. HI00D65 | reverse complement strand
TCAAAGGTCAATTATTCCAAAAGTAACCCTGATATGTTGCTAGAACGAAGCGAAAGTGGTTGTTTGACTGCTGTAAAAAATTCTCGCTCTTTTGATTTCAATGACGCGGGAGAATACGGCAATGGGTGATCGCATGACTATCAGGCATATAGCTGCGAGACAGCACCCACGCTTATTCTACTCTGATATATTCACACCGATCTCAGCAGGACGCAGAAAA
>NZ_LWEH01000554.1 GCF_001635455.1 Vibrio sp. HI00D65 | reverse complement strand
TACAATGGCGCATACAGAGGGCGGCGAACTTGCGAGAGTGAGCGAATCCCAAAAAGTGCGTCGTAGTCCGGATTGGAGTCTGCAACTCGACTCCATGAAGTCGGAATCGCTAGTAATCGTAGATCAGAATGCTACGGTGAATACGTTCCCGGGCCTTGTACACACCGCCCGTCACACCATGGGAGTGGGCTGCAAAAGAAGTGGGTAGTTTAACCTTTCGGGGAGGACGCTCACCACTTTGTGGTTCATGACTGGGGTGAAGTCGTAACAAGGTAGCCCTAGGGGAACCTGGGGCTGGATCACCTCCTTATACGAAGATATTCACGATAAGTGTCCACACAGATTGATACGGTTTAGAAAGTTAAGAGTAGGAAATACTTTTCCAGATGGGGCTATAGCTCAGCTGGGAGAGCGCCTCGCTGGCAGCGAGGAGGTCTGCGGTTCGATCCCGCATAGCTCCACCATCTTTAAGTGTTCTTCCTTAAGAATCTTTAAAAATGGTTATTTCTTTTGAAATATCTAGCTCTTTAACAATTTGGAAAGCTGACTGATTAACTCTAAGAGTTAATCAAATTAAAAGTTCTCAATGTTTATCCTTTGGATAAACACAACACAAACACATTCAAGTGTCTTGTATTCGATTCAAATCTAATTTGAATCACATTGAGTCCGGCAAACACGTAATAAGAACTAACCCTTCTTATTACAACCAAAAACCTTGGTTAGTTGCCATACACTAAGACCCTTTCGGGTTGTATGGTTAAGTGACTAAGCGTACACGGTGGATGCCTTGGCAGTCAGAGGCGATGAAGGACGTATTAACTTGCGATAAGCCCAGATTAGACAGTAAAAGTCATTTGAGTCTGGGATTTCCGAATGGGGAAACCCACTTACAGAAGTAAGTATCTTGTTGTGAATACATAGCAACAAGAAGCAAACCGGGGGAACTGAAACATCTAAGTACCCCGAGGAAGAGAAATCAACCGAGATTCCGAAAGTAGCGGCGAGCGAAATTGGATTAGCCCTTAAGCNTTTAATGAGACAGACGAAGGCTCTGGAAAGTGCCGCAATAAAGGGTGATAGCCCCGTAGGCGGCATCTCATCATCAGTGAAAACGAGTAGGGCGCGAC
>NZ_LWEH01000553.1 GCF_001635455.1 Vibrio sp. HI00D65 | reverse complement strand
GCAACTTATGTGGGCTAATATGGCTCGCCACAGATTGCTTCTTGCCCCATTCTTCCATGCGCCTTTGAACACTTCGGTGAGAGATACGCGTGCCCAACTTAGAGACGAACAAGGCATCCTCTCCCGGAGAAGCCAATTCACCACGGACTCTCAGCCACTTATCAACCCACTCTTTGGCTAAACCAGAGAATGGCGCCTTACGTTCTTTGTCACCTTTACCAATCACTCGGATTTCTCCTTGGCGGCTCAGCACGTCTTTAAGATTGATACCGACCAGCTCAGCAAGACGTAAACCAGCACCGTACATCACCTCCATCATCGCTCGGTCGCGAATCGACAGCGGGTCGTCTTCATTCACGTCAAGTAACTGACCGACCTCATCTACATCGAGGTTTTTTGGTAACGGGCGCTGCTTACGAGGCGCAGAAACCCCTTTTGCAGGGTTCGCGGTTATTTCGCCCCGTAAGACAAGAAAATCAAAGAAGCTACGCAGTGACGATAAGCGAGTCGCAATGCTGCTTGCCTTCATCCCGTCACGCATGCCTTTACTGGCAAGTTGTCTTACCCAAGCCGCATCAACTTGACGCCAATCCTTTAGCCCAAGTGTGACTAGGTGTTCGGCCATGGTTTCAAGTTGTTGTTTGTAGTTTCGTTGGGTGTGTAGGCTGAGTCCCTTCTCACTTCTGAGATATTCATAGAAGCGAGAAAGAGGCTTTTGAAGACTATTAGGAAGAGGTGTGTTGGGCTCTAGGCTCATTATTTATCTGCCAAGGTAAGGTGTCCGCCAAATAAGACACGACAAGTGCTAAGTGGCGTAAAAAGAGCGTGTCCATATGAGGTTGGAAATGTCCGCCATCTTCACTAGAAAAGGCGAGCAAGCCCAATGGAGACGGCTTAGCAAGCGGTAGTACTACATAAGAGCCTAGCTCTGGAACCGGAAAATCACCAAACAAATCTTGTCTGTCTGCTTTTCTCAAACGCCCGAGGTAGGCATCTTTGCCATTAAAGTGGTTAAGCGAAAACTTCGAGTAACCCTCTTCGCTGAGTTGATAAAAACCCGTTTGCGAAAGGATTCGCAAATGAGCCTTCAACCCAAGGTCGAGTGCCTTTTGCTCAACCGCTTTAATTACCTGCATGAAGTCACTGCATTTCAGCACTTGCGCTTGCAGATCCATAAATTCGTAGAAAGTTTTATCATTATTCGCCGCCAGAGACATCAATCCAGTGATCTCTTCTTCTAGCTCTTCGATTCTCTGGCGTTGACGTTTAAGCTGAATCTCGACCAGAGAGACGG
>NZ_LWEH01000552.1 GCF_001635455.1 Vibrio sp. HI00D65 | reverse complement strand
TTTAGCTCTATTTGATTCTTTATGCATTAAATATGATTTAATATGTGTTTTACCGACTTATGGTTTTCCTGTCAATAGTAGAAGTGAAGATATTATGCAATTACCGAGTTTCCTTGAGGTCTATAAAGGCCTAATTTCCACCGACTCAATTAGCTCTACGGATCCAAGTTGGGATCATGGCAACGAGAAAGTGATCGAAAAAATGGCTCAATGGTTTAAAGACCTGGGCTTTAGCGTAGAAGTCGTGGAAGTAGAGCCTGGCAAGCATAATATGATCGCAAAAATGGGCTCGGGTGAAGGCGGCTTATTATTGGCAGGACACAGCGATACCGTGCCATTTGATGAAGGGCGTTGGAATTTCGACCCTCACACACTGACAGAACACAACAATCGCTTCTACGGATTAGGCACTGCCGACATGAAAGGTTTTTTCGCCTTTATCTATGAAGCAGTAAGAAAGATGGATTGGAGCAAACAGACAAAGCCACTTTATGTATTGGCAACCTGTGATGAAGAGACCACCATGCTAGGTGCGCGTCACTTCACTGAAAATGCACCGTTTAAACCGGATTACTGCATCATTGGTGAGCCAACTAGTCTAGTGCCAATTCGTGGTCATAAAGGCCATGTGGCGAATGCAGTGCGCGTAACCGGTAAATCAGGTCACTCTTCAGATCCAGCATTAGGCGTTAATGCCATCGAGATCATACATGAAGTCTTATTTGCTTTAATGCAGCTGCGCGACAAACTCATCAAAGAGTACCACCACCCGGGGTTCGCCATTCCAAACCCAACACTAAACCTAGGCCATATTCATGGTGGTGACAGCGCTAACCGTATCTGTGGCTGCTGTGAGCTGCACTACGACGTACGTCCTTTGCCAGGTATCAGCTTAGACGGTTTAGATAACATGCTGCGCAGCGCGCTAAAAGAAGTAGAAGCGAAATGGCCGGGCAGAATTGAAATTACCCCCCTACATGAACCTATCCCGGGTTACGAGTGTCAGCACGACCATCCGTTTATCGGCGGCATGGAGTCGGTGTGTGAAGTTGAATCGCAAACCGTCAACTACTGTACTGAAGCGCCTTTCCTACAAGAGCTATGCCCAACCTTGGTATTGGGTCCTGGCTCAATCGACCAAGCCCACCAGCCGGATGAGTTCTTAAGCTTCGATTTCATCAATCCAACGATTGATATTTTAGGTAAATCAATCCGTAAATATTGTTTCTAGTTATTGCTACCTTTATGATACTTTTTTATAAAAGCTGCCCCAAAAGGTGGCTTTATTCTGTTATCCCCGCTATAAGCTGATCTTGTAATTAAATTTCACTTTATTCCGAAGTATTGAAAAATTTACTTCTCCCGCATTTCGAAAACTAACAATTGCAAACTTAGAATGCTTTATTTGACTAGGTACAGCAGTTTTCGCTAGATTGTTTACTTAACAAGGAACAATGGATGTAATTTTTTTACGAGGCAGGATGACAATGAACGAGAAATACGCCGCTCTCAAGAGTAACGTAAGCATGCTAGGACGCTTGCTAGGTAACACAATCCAAGATGCACACGGTGACGTTATCTTAGAGAAAGTGGAAACTATCCGTAAACTTTCCAAATCCGCCCGCGCAGGCAACCAGGCTGACCGTGACAGCTTAGTTGAAGAAATCAAAAACCTGCCAAACGAACAACTGACCCCTGTTGCTCGTGCATTTAACCAATTTCTCAACCTCACAAACATGGCAGAGCAATACCACACTATCTCTCGCCACTGTGAAGAGCATGTTTGTGAACCAGATGTGCTGCAATCTCTATTTTCCAAATTAAGCCAGAACGACATCAGCAAGCTAGATGCAGCTCAAGCCGTTCGCGACCTGAACATTGAACTCGTTCTAACGGCGCATCCAACAGAAATCACTCGTCGCACCATGATCAACAAATTGGTAAAAATCAATGAGTGTCTATCTAAATTAGAATTAAGCGACCTATCACAAAAAGAGCGCGCGAAGACCGAACGTCGCCTAGAGCAGTTGATCGCTCAAGGTTGGCACTCAGATGTGATTCGTCAGCAACGCCCTACGCCACTTGATGAAGCGAAATGGGGCTTTGCAGTAGTAGAAAATTCACTATGGGAAGCCGTTCCTGACTTCCTACGTGAAATGGATGGACGACTAAAAGGCTACCTTGGCGAAGGCCTACCAATTGATGCTCGCCCTGTACACTTCTCATCTTGGATGGGTGGTGACCGCGACGGTAATCCATTCGTAACGCACACCATCACCAAAGAAGTACTGCGCCTATCTCGCTGGAAAGCTGCAGACCTTTACTTAGGTGACATTAACGAGCTGATTACCGAACTATCGATGACTAAGTGCAATGATACCGTTCGTGAACTAGCTGGTGATGAGCACGAAGCTTACCGTGCCATTCTGAAGAACCTACGTACTCTGCTGAACAACACACTAGAAGTACTAGATGCAAAACTGCATGACACTGAAGTTCCGAAGAAAGAAACACTACAGAACATCGACCAACTTTGGACTCCGCTTTACGCGTGCTACCAATCGCTGCACGAATGTGGCATGGGCGTAATCGCAGACGGTTCCCTGCTTGATACCTTGCGACGCCTAAAAGCGTTCGGTGTCCACCTAGTTCGTCTCGATGTTCGTCAAGAAAGTACCCGTCACTCAGATGTACTGTCTGAACTGACTCGCTACCTAGGCATTGGCGATTACGACCAATGGAGCGAGCAAGACAAGATTGCTTTCTTAACCAATGAATTAAGCTCTAAGCGCCCGCTACTTCCTCGCGATTGGGAACCATCTGAACAGGTTAAAGAGGTTTTAGACACCTGTAAGGTCATTGCTGCTCAACCTCGTGAAGCCTTCGGTGCTTACGTAATTTCTATGGCTCGCACTGCATCAGACGTGCTGGCTGTTCACTTGCTACTGCAAGAATGTGGCTGTCCGTACCGAATGGACGTATGTCCACTGTTCGAAACGCTAGACGACTTGAACAACTCAGAAGCA
The DNA here is from genome assembly GCF_001635455.1 of Vibrio sp. HI00D65. Classification (GTDB taxonomy): domain Bacteria; phylum Pseudomonadota; class Gammaproteobacteria; order Enterobacterales; family Vibrionaceae; genus Vibrio. The sequence continues at coordinate 73,492 of NZ_LWEH01000552.1, read as the reverse complement.
GTAATGAAACAGCTAATGAGCATCGACTTGTACCGTGGCTTTATCCAGAACCACCAAATGGTGATGATCGGTTACTCAGACTCGGCGAAAGATGCGGGCGTAATGTCTGCAGGTTGGGCTCAATATGACGCGATGGACAAGCTGGTTAAGGTTTGTGATGAAGAGGGCATTGAACTGACTCTATTCCACGGTCGTGGTGGTACGGTTGGTCGTGGTGGTGCTCCGGCGCACGCCGCTCTTCTTTCTCAGCCACCTAAGAGCTTAAAAGGCGGTTTACGTGTAACTGAGCAAGGTGAAATGATCCGCTTTAAGCTTGGCTTACCAGATGTTGCTGTAAACAGCTTCAACCTTTACGCAAGTGCGATCCTAGAAGCGAACCTTCTACCGCCACCAGAGCCAAAACAAGAGTGGCGCGACCTAATGGAAGTGCTGTCTCAAGTCTCTTGTGAGGCTTACCGTAACGTGGTTCGTGGAGAAGAGAAGTTTGTTCCTTACTTCCGTCAAGCAACACCAGAACTAGAGCTAGGCAAACTGCCTCTAGGTTCTCGCCCTGCGAAACGTAACCCGAACGGTGGTGTAGAAAGCCTACGTGCAATTCCATGGATCTTCTCTTGGAGCCAAAACCGCTTGGTACTTCCTGCATGGTTAGGCGCTGGTGAGGCGATTCAATACTCAGTAGACCAAGGTCACCAAGCCCTACTTGAAGAAATGTGTCGCGAATGGCCATTCTTCTCTACTCGCCTGGGTATGTTGGAAATGGTGTACTCGAAGTGCAACATGGAGATCGCTAAGTACTACGACCAACGTCTTGTTGACGAAGAGCTATTGCCTCTGGGTGAATTACTGCGTGAGCAGCTGCAAAAAGACATCAAAACCGTGCTAAATGTAGAGAACAACGAGAACCTGATGCAGAGCGACCCTTGGGGGCTTGAGTCAATTCGCCTACGCAACATCTACGTAGAGCCATTGAACATGCTTCAAGCTGAGCTGCTGTACCGTACTCGTAAGAGCGAAACACCACCAGCAGAGTTAGAAGAAGCGCTAATGGTGACCATTGCAGGCATTGCTGCAGGCATGCGAAACACCGGATAATTAGTGATTAACACTAAAAAAAAGACAAAAGGTCGCCTAGTGCGACCTTTTTGTTTCAAAAAAATGACCATAATGAGTTTTTTGTCATTTTTTTGGGGTATTTTATCCATGTATTCTACTTTATGCTTATTATTTAGATATACTACTACTCTACTGCGAAAACACTCAATAATCATAATCTGCAGTATCTTGACCAACAAACTGGTCGACCTAGGTGATAAACGGCTTTGTAAGGTGACATAACCAACCCATGAGTTGGTACAACTTAAACATATCCAATATAACGTGCCACTAGAAGCACACTTGATGTTTAAGTATTTGTTTACTGTTTACCATTTGGATTTCAGACATGTCATTACCACACGTAATTTTAACCGTTCTAAGTACACGCGACGCTACTGGTTACGATATCACAAAAGAATTCTCTGCAAGCATCGGTTACTTCTGGAAAGCTAGCCATCAACAAGTTTACCGCGAGCTAAATAAAATGGCTCAGAACGAACAGGTAACTTGCGTGCTTGAACCTCAAGAAGGCAAACCTGATCGTAAAGTTTACTCTATCACCGATGCTGGCCGTAGTGCTCTGGGTGAATGGTTTGAACAACCGACTGCACACCCAACTGTTCGCGACGAGTTCTCAGCTAAGCTAATGGCTTGTGCTGTACAACCTTCTGACGCGTACCGTGTACAACTTTCTGAGCTTGTAGAAGAGTCTCGCAAACTGGTTTCTCACTACAAAGAAATCGAAGCAGCTTACTACGCAACGCCATCAACTCTAGACAAACAAGCTCGCCTTGAGCGCCTGACACTTCGTCGTAACCTACTTATCCGTGAAGCATGGATTTTATGGGCAGAAGAGGTACTGCTTGAACTTGGTGCTATCGCTTAAGCAGAAGCTAGAAGCTAGAAGCTAGAAGCTAGAAAAGTAAAAGGCTTGAACTCTTAGAGTCCAAGCTTTTTTGTATCTGTAGGATTTGAATTTTAAAGCGATGCTTTTATGAGAGTTTGGGCTTTACTTCTTAGGTCTTGCTGAAAGCGCAGCAACCTATGGGCGTACACCTAACGTATGGCATAGTGCATAAGTCATTTCTGCACGGTTTAGCGTGTAGAAGTGGAAGTCTTTTACCCCTTCACGGCTCAGCGTACGAACCATATCGATCGCTTGGCTAGCACCGACTAATTGGCGAGTCGTTGGGTCATCATCCAAACCTTCAAATTGTTTCACCATCCAGCCTGGTACTTTCACGTTGTTCATTGCTGCAAAGCGAGACGCTTGCTTAAAGTTAGAAACCGGTAAGATCCCCGGTACAATCTCAACATCAACGCCAGCCGCTACACAACGGTCACGGAAACGTAGGTAGCTTTCCACATCAAAGAAAAACTGGGTAATAGCGCGGTTAGCGCCGGCATCTACTTTACGTTTTAGGTTGATAAGATCAGATTGAGCGCTTTTTGCTTCAGGGTGAACTTCAGGGAATGCCGCGACTGAAATATCAAAATCGTGGCGAGATTTCAGTAGCTCAACTAAGTCAGATGCATAAATTTCTGGTGTACCGCCGCCTGGTGGAATATCACCACGCAGCGCAACGATACTTTCAATACCATTTGCCCAGTAGTCGTCAGCAATTTGGATTAGCTCTTCACTGCTCGCATCAATACACGTTAGGTGCGGTGCAGCAACAAGACCGGTTTGGTTTTTGATTTCTTTAATGATTGAGTGGGTACGGTCACGCTCACCTGAGTTTGCACCGTAGGTCACTGATACAAATTTTGGTTGCAGCGTTTTAAGACGGTGAACAGAATTCCACAGAGTCTCTTCCATCTTTTCACTGCTTGGTGGAAAAAACTCAAATGACACATTGATGTTGTCAGAAAGCTCAGCGATATTCTGATTTAAAGCGTCGATATGACTAGCGTGTGTGTATCCCATCTTACTCTCCCTGTGGCAAAAGCAACCACTAAAATCTCAAGTCCTCAAACGACGTTTAGACGTCTATATGTCCACAGAATGTATTGAATACGATTTAATGTCAACAGATCCATTATGAATTTTTCTCAAGTAGATCGTGAGTAAAACTCAAGTCGTTAGATGGGTCGCAAAGCAGAAATAAAGAAGAAAAAAGGCTGAGAAACACATCGTGCTCTCAGCCTTATTCATCTTAGTAAATAGTATGCTATTTACCTTTCATAGCAAATCATCTGAGTATTAGAACAAGCTCGACATTCGGTTCAAATCAGACTGAATTGCGCCAGCCGTTACTTCACGTCCAGCGCCTGGGCCACGAATAACCAATGGGTTATCTTTGTACCATTTACTCTCAATCGCAAAGATGTTGTCGCAAGGCAGCAAGTTCGCCAGAGCATGCTCTTTCGATAACGCTTCAACACCTACCGTTGCTTTACCGTTCTTCTCTAAACGTGCGACGTAACGTAGCACCTTTTGTTGAGAATGTGCTTTCTCCAAACGCTCCGCCAGCTCTTCACTCAAAACAGAGGCTTTGTCAAAGAAGTCATCCACCGATAGGTCTTGCAACTCTTCAGGGACCAGTGATTCTACTTTTACATTTTCAGGTTCAATATCTAAACCCGACTCACGAGCCAGAATCACCAACTTGCGCATCACGTCTGAACCATCGAGGTCAGCACGAGGATCTGGTTCTGTCAGGCCTTGTTGCCATGCTAAATCCACCAGCTCGCTGAACGGCACCGTGCCATCAAACTGCTGGAACAACCAAGACAAAGTACCTGAGAAGATACCCGACAGCGCAATAATATCGTCGCCACTTTCACGTAAGTCACGTACCGTGTGGTTAATAGGTAAGCCCGCACCAACGGTCGCGTTATACAACCAATGGCGGCTGATCTTAGCAAATGCATCTTGTACCTGATGGTAATACTCACTTGATGCTGAACCAGCGACCTTGTTCGCCGAGATTAGATGAATACCATGCTGAGCGATCTGCAGATACTTTTCTGCAAGAGCTTGGCTGGCAGTCACATCAAGTACAACTGCTTCGTCGTATCCCTGAATAGATCCCAAACGCTCTAGCCAGTTGTTACCATTGTTAGCAATCGCTTCATCATCAAAGCGCTCACCGACAGAGGTTGCATCAATGCCTTGGTCGTCGAACCAATAGGTTTGGCTATCCACCACGGCAACCAATTCAAAGTTCATCCCACGGCGCTTTTCAAGCTCAGCCTTTTGCTCTGCAAACAGACTCAGCCAGCTTGAACCAATGTTACCCTTACCACACAAGGCAATCGCAACACGCTTCTGCGCTTGGAATAGTTGAGAGTGAATGCCCTTCACTAGGCTTGATGTTTCGCTCTTACGAATCACCGCCACTAAGCTCAGGCCAGAGTTCGCCTCTGAGATAAACTCAACCGATGAATTCTTTAATTGCTGGTAAAAACCGTAACAGTGATTCGGGTTCTTCGTCACACCTGCACCAACGGCAGCAATCAGAGAAAAACCCTCTTTCAGCTTAATCTCAGCGTCAATTGCATGATCTTGTAGATATTCCAGAGCACCACCCGCAATCTCTTCTGTGTAAGCAAGGCGCAAACAGTGTTGATCCGGTTCTAGTTCGTAAGCCAACGGCTCTAGTTGAGCACGCTTAAGCCCTTCAAGCACTTCACTTTCTAGACGTTCAAAATCGTGTCCATGTCCAAAGGTTAGTTGTACGATAAGCACTTCATCTAGAGAAGTAATGATTTTTGCACCACGACCTGACGCTAGAACACGCTCAATCTGAGTTGAACCTGACTCTGCCTGGTAGCTACAACGTAAACTAAGGTCCATCGCACTTTGTGCGACAGGCTGTAGCGTACGACTATGAAGTACAGGTGCGGCTAGACGAGCGAGTTCACTTGCTTCATCAAGGCGAAGCAGAGGCAGTAAGCACGCATCCGACACCAAGCGAGGGTCAGCACTGTATACGCCTGCTACGTCACTCCAAATCGTTACGCGATCCACTTCAGCCAAAGCGCCAATCACAGTCGCTGAATAGTCTGAACCATTGCGACCAAGCAATACCGTTTCACCATCGCTGTTTTGCGCCATAAAGCCGGTAATCACCACGCGACAATGAGCATGCTGCGCTAACGCTTCTTTAATAAGAGGGTAAGAGCGTGCACGATCCACCTCTGGTTGTGCACCCGCTTCAGCACGCAGAAAGTCTCGTGCATCTTGTGCTACGGCTTGGAGATCACCCTGACATAAAAGCGCCGCTAGTAAGCGAGACGACCATACTTCACCGTGACCTAATACTTGTGCTTTTTGTGCTTCGCTTAGAGGCGCTGTTAGGCCACCCAAAGCGGTAAATTCTTGTTGGATAGTCGCCGTAAGTTGCTCTGCAGGTTCACCTTCAAGCAGCGCTTCAATCAGTTCAAGCTGGAACTGACGAAGGGTTTGTAGACACTCATGAGCAATACGCCCATCTTTATCAAGCGCTTCTACAAACTCAATCAAACGGTTAGTGGTTTTGCCAGCTGCCGATACAACCACTAAGTCTGTTGCTGATGAATACTCTCTAAGAATGTTCACCACACGTAGGTAACACTCAGGGTCAGCTAAACTACTACCACCAAATTTATGTAGCTGGCGAAAAGTTGCCATTATTAACCCTCCCCTTCAGCAATAAAGCGTTGTGTTTTTTCAAACGCCTGCTTAAGGTCATCAATCAGGTCTTCTGCATCTTCAAGACCAACAGAAAGACGCAGCAACTGTTGAGAAACGCCCGCCTCTGCCAGTGCTTCTTCACCCATCGCACGGTGAGTCATCGACGCGGGGTGACAAATCAGGCTTTCTACACCACCAAGTGATTCCGCTAAAGAGAACAGCTCTAACTCGCCAACAAAGTATTTGAGCGCCTCGAATGAGCCTGCAAACTCAAAGCTCAGCATTGAGCCAAAGCCTGACTGTTGCTTCTTGGCGACCTCGTGACCTGGATGTTCAGGGAGGCTTGGGTGATAAATCGCACCGACAAGATCTTGCTGTTGCAAGGCAGTCAGAATTTCACGTGAACTCTCTTCGTGAACACGCATACGCGCACCTAGCGTACGAATGCCACGTAGCGTCATGTAACTATCAAATGGAGTACCAGTCGCACCAATACAGTTGCCCCACCATGCTAGCTCTTCAGCGTGCTCTTCAGTTTTGGTGATGACAACGCCACCAATCACATCTGAGTGACCGTTGATGTATTTGGTCGTTGAGTGGATAACAAAGTCAGCGCCCAGCTCTAAAGGCTTTTGGAACACAGGAGTCAAAAACGTGTTGTCGACAGCAACCAACGCACCGACCTCTTTCGCTTTACGGCAGGTTTCTGCAATATCGACTACGCGAACTAACGGGTTTGATGGTGTCTCTAATAAGATCAACTTTGGCTTAAGTGCGATCGCCGCATCTAATGCCTCTTGATCCGATTGATCAACAAACAGAACTTTGAAGTCACCTTTAAGAGAGCGAGTGTTAAATAGACGGTAAGTACCACCGTAGCAGTCGTGTGGTGCAACGATCAGATCATCGCCACCTAAGAAAGCCGAAACCCATAAGTTCAGTGCCGAAGTACCGCAGTTAGTAACCACTGCACCTTTGCCTGATTCAAGCTCAAACAGTGCCGTTTCTAATAAACCGCGGTTTGGGTTACCAGAACGGGTGTAATCGTACTTTGGCACTTCACCAAAAGCGGGAAACCCATAGTTAGTCGAAAGATAAATAGGCGGGACAACGGCATGGTGTTGCGTGTCTGACTCGATACCAGTACGTACTGCGATTGTTGCTGGCTTCCGGCTGCTCATAGGTGCTTCCTTACAAGTTTGCGTCTGAGAGTCACAGCTGCTTGTCGGCATTTTGCGGCTGTGTTAGATATATGTTATTTACTTTACTTTCATAAAAGTGAGACGTCAACACTTCTAGACGTCTATATGTCTTTGCTTATGGCGGTAAATCCCGCTAAAATCACCACTATTAATTTAATCTAACAACTAAAGTGATGAAGGTACGCAATGGCCGACTGGAATGGTGAATACATAAGCCCATATGCTGAGCATGGAAAGAAAAGCGAACAAGTAAAGAAGATTACAGTTTCTATCCCTTTAAAAGTGCTAAAGGTGCTTACTGACGAGCGTACTCGCCGCCAGATCAACAACCTGCGCCATGCAACAAACAGTGAGCTACTGTGTGAAGCTTTTCTACATGCGTACACAGGCCAACCACTGCCAACGGATGAAGACCTTCGTAAAGATCGCCCAGATGATATTCCTGCAGAGGTGAAAAAGCTGATGACAGAGATGGGTATCGAGTTCGAAGCATTTGACGAAGAGTAACAATAACTCAGTCACTGCCTTCAATATTGATTCGCTTTAGCTGAATGTTCATATTACTGATTCGTCTTTTCAGTGTTCTGTGAATAAGAGACATAAAAAACCGACTCTAGCTGAGTCGGTTTTTTATTATTTGTGCTCTATGGAGCAACCGTTATAACAAGCGACTATGCCATCCAGTCGCTATGCCTCTAAGCCATATAGTTAGCAGGCATCTCGATACGTGCAACGCCAGATTCAACGGCCGCTTCTGCTACTGCTTTTGCTACGCGAGGAAGTAGACGTGGGTCCATTGGCTTAGGAATGATGTAACCCTTACCAAACTCAAGTGAAGTCTCACCCGCTGCTTTTAGTACTTCCGCTGGTACTTCTTCTTTCGCTAGGTCACGAATCGCTTTTACTGCCGCTAGCTTCATTTCGTCATTGATTTCGCTTGCACGCACATCAAGTGCACCACGGAAAATGAATGGGAAACAAAGGACGTTGTTTACTTGGTTAGGGTAATCACTGCGGCCCGTGCCCATAATAAGGTCAGAACGAACTTCGTGAGCAAGCTCTGGCTTGATCTCTGGATCTGGATTTGAACATGCAAACACAACTGGCTTATCAGCCATCAGCGTTAGTGCTTCTGCTGGAAGTAGGTTAGGACCTGATACGCCCAAGAATAGGTCAGCACCTTCGATAACATCTTCAAGCGTACGTTTATCTGTGTTGTTTGCGAATAGCTCTTTGTATTCGTTCAAATCATCACGACGAGTGTGGATCACACCTTTACGGTCTAGCATGTAGATCTTCTCACGCTGAGCGCCACACTTAATCAGTAGCTCCATACAAGCAACTGCTGCTGCACCAGCACCTAGACAGACGATCTTACACTCTTCTAGCTTCTTACCTTGAAGCTCAATCGCGTTCAGCATACCTGCTGCTGTTACGATCGCAGTACCGTGTTGGTCATCGTGGAATACAGGTACATCACAACGCTCAATCAGACGACGTTCAATCTCAAAACAGTCAGGTGCTTTGATGTCTTCTAGGTTGATACCACCGAATGTATCTGCGATGTTCGCAACCGTATCGACAAACTCATCGATTGTGCGGTGTTTTACTTCAATATCGATAGAATCTAAACCAGCGAAACGCTTGAACAGTAGCGCTTTACCTTCCATTACTGGCTTAGAAGCAATTGGACCAAGGTTACCTAGGCCAAGAATCGCTGTACCGTTAGAGATAACTGCAACCATATTGCCTTTACCTGTGTACTTGTAAACGTTATCTACGTTCTGTGCGATCTCGCGAACTGGCTCAGCCACACCTGGGCTGTAAGCAAGTGCTAGGTCTTCTGCAGAGTTTGCAGGCTTCGTCAGCTCAATGGCAATTTTGCCTGGAATTGGGAACTCATGGTAATCAAGAGCTTGCTGACGGAATTGTTCTTGAGGTGATAATTCTTGAGAGGATTGATCTTGGCTGCTGTCTTCAGACATAGGTGTAGGTTCCTAGGATATTATTATTAGGGGGATCTTGTTTATGTTAATGGATGTACTTCAAAGTTCCTAGGTGGTAAAGGCCTCTGTCTCATTAAAAAACGAGATTTCACTACTAATAAGACCAGTGAGCAGTTGAAATTACTATCGCTTGTTGAACTTTCGAGCGGATTTGCAGTGATGAGTAATAAGCGAAGAATTACCCTTCAATATAGAGGCAAGCCGCTTAGTGTAGGAGAGAATGAAAGCTTGAGGTGAAAGTCTGTATTTTCTCAAATTTCAGGCAACAAAAAAGGACACCGAAGTGTCCTTTTTATGTCTAAATAGCGAGAATTACTTCTTGCTAGAAAGAGCACCGAAACGCTTGTTGAAGCGGTCAACACGGCCGCCTGTATCTACGATACGTTGCTTACCAGTGTAGAACGGGTGACATTTGTCACATACGTCTAGGTGGATTGATTCTTTTGCTAGCGTTGAGTTGAACTCAAAAGTGTTGCCGCAAGAACAAGTAGCAGTAACTGCTTTGTATTCTGGGTGGATTCCAGCTTTCATGGGATAACCTCAAGTAGGCCGTGTCGCTATACGATTCTAAGCCGCACACCACACGTAGTTTAAAAAGAAATAAAGACACCGCTTATCACTAAAACGCGATGAAGCCATACCTTTAAGGCGCAGTATAGTAATGAATCTGTGAGGTAGGATCAACTGATTTGATACATTTTTCGCCAATATTGATATTATTTTCTTCATCTATTGAAATTCTTTGACGGCAGCGACTTTCAGGCACTCACTTCCCCTTGTCAGCCAAACTGTTTCTCGAATTTAAACGTCTTATCCTTTAGACTGTTCGCTCTCGTCAATTTAGATAAAGCCGTCCCTTTATGTGTCCAATGATTGCCCGTGTGGCGCTGCCTGTTCCACTCGACAAGCAGTTTGATTATAAGATTCCAAGCCACCTATTCCCGATTATTGGGGGTCGAGTCTCTGTGCCTTTTGGACGACAAACCTTAACAGGGATTGTCACGGCTCTGGTTAACGAATCAGAATTCGAGCTAGACAAGCTCAAACCCATTAAAGCGCTATTGGATAACCAACCTGTTTGGCCTGAATCTGTCTATTCACTATTAACTTGGTGCAGTCAGTTCTACCAGTACCCACTTGGCGAAACCTTTGCCAATGCCCTACCCAGCGCTTTACGCAAAGGCAAAGCTGCAGACTTCGCAACTTTGGTTGAATGGCAGTTAACACCATCAGGCCGCGACCAACTGATGCAAGGCTTTGGCCGCGCAGTCAAGCAAGCCAAAGTCATGCACATGCTCGAGCACGGCGCCGTTCCTCATCAAGAGTTCATCGACCAAGAGGTAGGCAGCGCCGTTCTCAAAACACTGGAAGAGAAAGGTTGGATTGAGTCGGTTGAGAAAAAACCAAAACGCCAACCGTGGCCAGCCGACCTCGAAAACGACCAAGACAAGCCTAAGCTCAACGAAGAGCAAGCCATCGCAATTGCAACGGTTAATAGTCAAAACAGCTTTGGTTGCTTCCTTTTAGAAGGTGTCACGGGTTCAGGCAAGACGGAAGTCTACCTGAATATGATTAAGCCGATTCTTGACCAAGGTAAACAAGCTTTAGTGCTAGTGCCAGAGATTGGCCTAACACCACAAACCATCAACCGCTTTAAGCGACGCTTTAATGTGCCTGTTGAGGTTATCCACTCAGGCCTAAACGATTCAGAACGCCTGAATGCGTGGTTATCAGCTCGCGATAAAATTGCCGGCATTGTGATTGGTACCCGTTCGGCTCTGTTCACACCGTTTGCGGATCTGGGCATTATTATTGTCGATGAAGAGCACGACGCCTCTTATAAGCAGCAAGATAGCCTACGCTACCATGCTCGAGATGTGGCGATCATGCGTGCGCACAAAGCGCAGATTCCAGTGGTATTAGGCTCAGCAACCCCAGCTTTCGAAACACTTCACAACGCGCAGCTAGGTAAGTACAGTCACCTGACTCTAACCTCACGTGCCGGTGTCGCGCTACCCACCACCAATAAAGTGTTGGACGTAAAAGGTGAATATCTGGAAAGTGGCTTGTCTGCGTCACTCATTGCCGAGATGCAACGACACTTAAAATCAAGTAATCAGGTAATGCTGTTCCTCAACCGGCGAGGATTTTCTCCGGCATTGATGTGTCACGATTGTGGTTGGACGGCAGAGTGTAAGCGCTGCGATGCCTACTACACCTATCACCAATACAGCAACGAGATGCGCTGTCACCATTGTGGCTCACAACAGCATATTGTGCATAACTGCCAAGGCTGTGGTTCAGCAAACTTGGTCACGGTCGGTGTGGGTACCGAACAGTTGGAAGCGCAACTTGGTCAGCTATTCCCCGAATACAAAACCATTCGTATTGACCGCGACAGCACTCGTCGTAAAGGCAGCCTAGAAAGCGCACTCGAATCGATTCGCAAAGGTGAATACCAGATTCTTATCGGCACCCAGATGTTAGCTAAAGGCCACCACTTCCCTGACGTGACACTCGTGGCGTTATTGGATGTCGATGGCTCTTTATACAGCAGTGACTTCCGAGCCTCAGAACGTCTTGCTCAGCTGTTTATTCAAGTGGCAGGGCGTGCAGGCCGTGAGAGTAAGCCTGGTGAGGTGATCTTACAAACCCATCACCCAGAACACGGATTACTGCAAGCGCTGCTGCACAAAGACTATAACCACTTTGCTCAAACGGCCTTAGCAGAGCGTAAACAGGCGATGCTGCCTCCTTACACCTTTATGACGCTGTTCAGAGCAGAAGCGAACGACACACGCTTAGTGGAAGAGTTCTTACGTCAGGTTCGTCATACACTGGAATCACACCCACTGTTTGACCAATATTGCATGGTGTTAGGCCCAACCCCTGCGCCACTGGCGAAGCGAGCGGGTAAATCTCGCTGGCAGTTGATTTTGCAAACCCAAACTCGCTCACTTATGCAGAAGCTATTAATGAGTGCGAAGCCGGCAATTAATATGTTACCCGCCGCGAAAAAAGTTCGTTGGTCGCTCGATATAGAGCCGCAGGATTTGAGCTAAACCCCTTCGGGTTAAAACTAATGATAAGTTTGTTCACAAATATTTCATATTTCTCGTGAGCAAGTTCACACGAGTTATGTGATTTTTGTTAATCTAGCCGTAACTTTACACAGATGAAACGAATAAAATATTGCAATAAAAAAAGTGTTAGCAACACTTTCATATATCTATTCTATTACATTTATTAGTCATGCCTTAGATACTTAGGCAGCAAAGGAACTTAAAAGAGGGTTTAATTTATGGCGACAATGAAGGATGTTGCCCAGCTAGCAGGCGTCTCAACGGCTACCGTATCACGAGCTTTGATGAACCCTGAGAAAGTCTCAGTTTCGACTCGAAAACGAGTGGAAACAGCCGTACTTGAAGCTGGATACTCACCCAATACATTAGCTAGAAATTTACGTCGCAACGAATCAAAAACCATCATTACTATCGTTCCTGATATCTGTGACCCGTATTTTGCAGAAATCATTCGTGGTATCGAAGATGCCGCTGTCGAAAATGATTACCTCGTCCTACTGGGTGACAGCGGTCAACAGAAAAAACGCGAATCTTCGTTTGTTAATCTCGTCTTCACCAAGCAAGCAGATGGCATGCTACTACTAGGCACCGACCATCCGTTCGATGTCAGCAAGTCTGAACAAAAGAACCTACCTCCGATGGTAATGGCGTGTGAGTTCGCACCAGAGCTTGAACTGCCTACGGTACACATCGATAACCTGACCTCTGCATTCGAAGCCGTAAACTACCTTGCTCAATTGGGTCATAAGCGTATCGCTCAAATCTCTGGCCCCATGTCAGCAACCCTATGTAAGTTCCGTCAGCAAGGTTACCAACAAGCGCTGCGTCGTGCTGGCGTGTCAATGAACCCAGCCTACAGCACCATCGGTGATTTTACCTTCGAAGCGGGTGCTCAAGCGGTTCGCCAACTGTTAGCGCTACCAGAGCAGCCAACCGCTATTTTCTGTCACAACGATGCGATGGCAATTGGTGCGATTCAAGAAGCGAAGAAACTCGGTTTACGAGTGCCTCAAGATTTATCTGTTGTTGGCTTTGATGATATTCAATTCGCTCAGTACTGCGATCCACCGCTAACCACAATTTCTCAACCTCGTTATGAGATTGGACGCCAAGCGATGTTGATGATGCTAGACCTACTAAAAGGCAACGATGTGCAAGCAGGTTCGCGTCTTCTAGAAGCCAGCCTAGTGGTTCGAGGCAGTACTGCACCACCTCGAATGTAAGTCTTCGAAATACCCATATAAATCTGCGGCGCATTTTGATGTGCCGCTTCCATTTCTACACTATTATCCTCGCGCAATCTGGATTACCATGAGAGCAGATTTACCAACTACTGAATTGTCTTGTGGCTAATAGAGATTATGTGAAGCGTGGTCGTGGCACGAAAACACCGACCAAAAAACAAGCCCCTCGCCGTAAACCATGGCGTAGTGGTCTTTTGGCGATCCTCCTTGTTGGCGGGTTTGGTTACGGACTTTATCTATTGAGTAATGACCCAGAGCCACCAGCACCGGCTCCTGTAGTGAGCAAACCAAAGCCTAAGCCAAAACCAGCTAAAGTAATCCCGCCACCTCCTGAAGAGAAGTGGGACTATGTTGAAACGCTGCCAAGTCGCGAAATTGAAGTGAAAGCCAAAGAACAAGAGGTCTCGAAGATCCCTTACATCATGCAATGTGGCGCCTACAAAACTTCAGCTCAGGCAGAAACACGTAAGTTGGATATCGCCTTCCAAGGTATCTCGAGTGAAATCCGTAAGAAAGATGGCAGCAGCTGGTACCGCGTTGTGCTTGGGCCATACAAACTTAAGCGTGATGCAGAGCGAGACCGCCACAAGCTGCAGCGTGCTAAAATCGAGCCTTGCGCTATCTGGAAAGATACCGAGTAATTCCAGTAAAGCAGTCGCAAAAAAGACAAATGACTAAAGCCTCCCATTGTGGAGGCTTTCTTTTATTCATCGCTTTTTCTATCTTCTCTTAAACTTACATCGATAAGTTGCGCGACATCACTTGTGATTCCTTGAATTATCCGAGCGCCATCCTCATATACTTTTTATACCCAAAGATAAGAACATTAAGAGGCCCTACTCGTGACTACCATTGTATCTGTACGTCGTAATAATAAAGTCGTCATCGCGGGTGATGGACAAGTATCTCTAGGCAACACGGTAATGAAGGGCAATGCCCGTAAAGTGCGTCGCCTATACAATGACAAGGTACTGGCTGGCTTTGCTGGCGGTACCGCTGATGCTTTCACGCTATTCGAAAAATTTGAAAGCAAGCTGCAAATGCACCAAGGCCACCTAACCAAAGCTGCCGTTGAGCTAGCGAAGGATTGGCGTAGTGACCGTGCTCTACGTAAATTAGAGGCACTACTAGCGGTAGCTGACGAAACCGCTTCACTGATCATCACAGGTAACGGTGATGTTGTTCAACCAGAGAACGACCTAATCGCTATCGGGTCAGGCGGTAACTTCGCTCAAGCAGCGGCTACGGCACTATTAGAAAATACTGATTTAGATGCACGTGAAATCGCAGAAAAATCGCTGAATATTGCTGGCGATATCTGTGTGTTCACCAACCATCACCACACTGTTGAAGAGCTAGAAAGCACTGTTGAGCTACCAAAGCCAGAATAACAAACGCTTCTACCCAAAACTTGTATCAACAGTGATTAAAGAATTAAGGAAAAACCATGTCTGAGATGACTCCTCGAGAAATTGTTCACGAACTCAATCGCCACATTATCGGCCAAGACAACGCTAAGCGTTCAGTGGCTATCGCACTACGTAACCGCTGGCGTCGTATGCAGCTTGAAGAGAGCTTGCGTGTTGAAGTATCACCAAAGAACATCCTGATGATCGGTCCAACTGGTGTTGGTAAAACCGAGATTGCTCGCCGCCTAGCGAAACTAGCAAACGCACCGTTCATCAAAGTAGAAGCAACCAAGTTCACTGAAGTTGGCTACGTTGGTAAAGAAGTTGAGACCATCATCCGCGACCTAACGGATGTTGCGATCAAGATGACGCACCAACAAGCGATGGAAAAAGTAAAATACCGAGCTGAAGAACAAGCTGAAGAGCGCATCCTTGATGCCCTACTACCACCTGCACGCGACGCTTGGGGTCAGAACGAGCAATCAAGCGAAGATTCTACTTCTTCAAACACTCGTCAAATTTTCCGCAAGAAACTGCGTGAAGGTAAGCTAGACGACAAAGAGATCGAAGTTGATGTAGCAGCGCCACAAATGGGTGTTGAAATCATGTCACCTCCAGGTATGGAAGAGATGACGAACCAGCTACAGGGCATGTTCCAAAACCTAGCTGGCGACACCAAGAAAAAGCGTAAGATGAAAATCAAAGACGCATTCAAAGCCCTAACGGAAGAAGAAGCCGCTAAGCTTGTGAACCAGGAAGAGCTGAAAGAGAACGCGATCTTCAACGCTGAAAACAACGGTATCGTATTCATCGATGAGATCGATAAAATCTGTAAGCGTGGCGATAGCTCAGGCCCAGACGTATCTCGTGAAGGTGTTCAGCGCGACCTACTGCCTCTTATCGAGGGCAGCACAGTATCAACTAAGCACGGCATGGTGAAAACGGACCACATCCTGTTCATCACATCAGGTGCATTCCAAGTGGCTAAGCCATCTGACCTAATCCCAGAACTGCAAGGTCGTCTACCAATTCGTGTAGAACTCGAAGCGCTTTCAGCGAATGACTTCAAACGCATTCTAACTGAGCCAAAAGCATCTCTGACAGAGCAATACATTGCCCTAATGAAGACGGAAGATGTGAACATTGAGTTTACTGAAGACGGCATCAACCAGATCGCGGATGCAGCATGGCGCGTAAACGAAACCACTGAGAACATCGGTGCACGTCGTCTACACACTGTGATGGAGCGTTTAATGGATGAGATTTCATTCGATGCAACAGACAAAGCAGGTAGCACGCTAGTGATCGATGAAGCTTACGTAAACTCAAAGCTTGGTGAATTCGTTGAAGACGAAGACCTAAGCCGCTTCATCCTGTAGCACACGAAACTCCAACTTATTGCTCTATCTCAAAGAAATAGCAGCTAATAAGCGAATTCAAGGCCCACTTTCGAGTGGGCTTTTTATTACCTGAAAAATGGGCGTATACTAAAATCACCGCATGAAACCAATACTTACAATATAGGCGCCCTGCTAATCAAGGTGTCCTTACAACGAAATAGACTTACGATGAAACAATCTCTTATGATTTGGCTTGATGCCGCACGACCAAAAACTCTGCCTCTCGCACTCGTCTCTATTCTTACAGGAAGTAGTTTAGCGTTCGCCAACGGTAAGTTCTCTTTATCGATCGCTCTGTTGGCCTTTTTAACCGCAACCCTATTACAGATTTTGTCGAACCTGGCGAATGACTACGGTGATGCGGTAAAAGGTACAGACAACGAAAACCGCTTAGGTCCAATGCGCGCCATGCAATCCGGTGCGGTGACGGCTCAAACCATGAAGCAAGCAATCATCCTCAACATCGTGTTTACCATGATTGCTGGACTGATTTTGATTTTTCATGCCTTAAAGTCAATTGAGAGCATTCTGTCTTTCATCGCGCTAGGCGTATTAGCCATTGTTGCCGCTATCGCTTACACCGTGGGTAATAAGCCTTATGGTTATATTGGCCTTGGCGACTTATCGGTATTTATCTTCTTTGGCTTATTAGGCGTTTCAGGTACTTACTTCCTACATACTGGTCATGTTGAACCAAGCCTGTTCCTTCCTGCGTTAGGCTGTGGCTTGATGGCGGTTGCGGTACTCAATATCAACAATATGCGTGATATCGAAAACGACAGTGAATGTGGTAAACGCACCATGGCTGTTCGCTTGGGGCAACGTAAAGCTAAGCAATACCATTTTGCTCTGCTTGGTTGTGCACTTGTCTCTTTTGCGATTTACCTACTGATTCAAGAAAAACCCGTTTGGATCAGCCTGCCGTTTTTACTCAGTATTATTATTGTCTACAAACATGGTAAAGCGGTTTGGGAAACAGAAAAACCCGCTCAAATTGCACCTATGATGCCTGTTATCGTGAAATGCTCGCTGGTCACTAACCTATTGTTTGCAGGGGTTGTCGTAGCTCAAACTCTATTGAGTTAATTGAGACTAATCATTGCAAAGCGATCAAGCACCGATATACTCAAAGTAAGCTCATTGTTCAAAAGGTATACTAATGGAATACAACACTTCAGCACTGTGCGACATATATTTAGATCAAGTTGATGTCGTGGAGCCAATGTTCAGCAACTTTGGTGGACGTGCCTCTTTCGCAGGACAGATCACGACATTAAAGTGCTTTGAAGACAACGCTTTGATTCGCTCTATACTAGAGCAAGACGGTCTAGGGCGTGTGTTGTTAATCGATGGCGGCGGCTCACTGCGTAAAGCACTGATTGATGCCGAAATGGCTCTACTTGCCGAAGACAATGAGTGGGAAGGTATTGTGGTGTATGGCTGCGTTCGCGAAGTCGATGAGCTGGAAGACATGAACCTAGGTATTCAAGCTCTGGCTTCCATTCCCGTTGGAGCTAGTCAAGATGGTGTTGGTGAGCTAGATGTACCCGTTAACTTTGGCAGCGTAACCTTCTTACCGGAAGATTACCTTTACGCCGACAATACGGGCATTATTCTTTCAGCCGAACCTTTAGACGTTGAGCTTGATCTCGACGCTGATGAAGAAGAAGTCGAGTAGTCCTAGCTCTTCATAAGTCACTCACAATAACCCTAGAACACAAACAGAAACGCCCGCTACTAAGTAGCGGGCGTTTTTTAATCTGAAGAGTGAATTACTCTACTTCATCCATTTTACCAAGAAGGTTACGGATGCGATCTTGCCATGCAGAGTGCTCTTCTTGCATCTGCTGAGTTTTTTGCTCTAGCTCTTGACGGCTTGCTTTCAGTTCACCAGCTTCTGTTGCTAGTGCTTGTTTCTCTTCTTTAAGCTCTTCCACTTCCATTTGAAGAAGTGCAATCGTATCTACTGCTGTTTGAATTTTTGCTTCTAGTTGCTCTAGTACTTCAAAAGACATTCTGGCCTACCTTTAAGTTATCCATTTGATGGTGAAGGTTCACTCCACTTATTTCCCCATTCTACTCAGCAGAGCAAGGATAAACACTCAATATATTCGATATTTTGCGCCATTCGATGAAAAAAACAGCGCTTTTACCGAATATTGACGTTAATTCTTACAGTCACACTCGCAAACCAATTATTTTGATGAATATTAGTGGTTTTTTACTGCTCATTGATCAAAAGCAATCTGCAAAAAGCAAAAAGGCAAACGTTTCCTTTTGGATATGGTAAAATCCGCCGCGAAATTTCTATTCCCCCTTTGAAAATTTTGGAGTCCGCATGAAACGCGATTTAGCAATGTCATTCTCTCGTGTCACAGAAGGTGCAGCACTGGCTGGTTACAAGTGGCTTGGCCGTGGCGACAAAAACGCTGCAGATGGCGCTGCTGTAGAAGTCATGCGTAGCCTACTAAACAAAACCGAGATCAGCGGTGAAATTGTTATTGGTGAAGGCGAAATCGATGATGCGCCTATGCTATACATCGGTGAAAACGTAGGTGTAGGCGGCGACCCTGTCGACATCGCAGTTGACCCAATTGAAGGGACACGCATGACAGCAATGGGCCAATCAAATGCATTGGCTGTATTGGCTGCAGGCGAGAAAGGTAGCTTCCTAAAAGCGCCTGATATGTACATGGAAAAATTAGTAGTTGGCCCTAGAGCTAAAGGCGCTATCGACTTAGCTCTACCGTTAAAAGAAAACCTAGTAAACATTGCTAA
Organism: Vibrio sp. HI00D65; assembly: GCF_001635455.1. GTDB lineage: Bacteria > Pseudomonadota > Gammaproteobacteria > Enterobacterales > Vibrionaceae > Vibrio. Next base: position 54,657 of record NZ_LWEH01000552.1, on the reverse strand, counting down.
GGCTCTGGGTAAAACACTCGACACATTGGTAGTAACCACACTGGCTAAGCCACGTCACGATCAAGTGATTGCAGAGATGCAAGCGATGGGCGTTCGTGTATTCGCAGTGCCAGATGGTGATGTAGCAGCATCTATCCTAACCTGTATGCCAGACAGCGAAGTCGATGTAATGTACTGCATTGGCGGCGCACCTGAAGGTGTTGTTTCTGCCGCAGTAATTCGCGCGCTAGACGGTGACATGCACGGTCGTCTACTGCCTCGCCACGAAGTGAAAGGCGATACAGAAGAGAACCGTAAACACGGTGAGCTTGAGCTAGAGCGTTGTGCTGAAATGGGCGTAACCGCTGGCATCGTGTTAAAGATGGAAGACATGGCTCGCAGCGACAACGTTGTATTCTCAGCAACGGGTATCACTAAGGGTGACCTGCTAGAAGGCATTTCTCGTCAAGGCAATATCGCGACAACCGAAACCCTGCTGATCCGTGGCCGCTGCCGTACCATTCGCCGCATCAAATCAATCCACTACCTAGAGCGTAAAGATCCAGAAGTGGTTGGTCACATCCTGTAATCCTCATATCGAGTAAAACCGAATATTCAAAGGCTGATACCAAGTATCAGCCTTTTATTCTATTGCCCTGTCAGATTCTCACCCTTGCTATTGATAGGTCAGTAACTGTCAAAATAGTAAATGGTTTGCTTTATAAACACCTTGCCTCATAATAGTAAGGTTCATGAGGTAGGGATAGTATGAAAACAAGCGACAAAATCTTACAGACCATTAAGCGTCAAGGCGCAGTAACGGCCAAACAGCTATCAGAAGAGTTTGGTATGACGACAATGGGTGCAAGGCAACATCTGCAAAGCCTGGAAGATGATGGCATTCTCGCGTTTCATGACGTCAAAGTGAAAGTCGGTCGTCCAACCCGCCACTGGTCTCTTACTCAGCAAGGCCATAGTCAGTTTTCAGACCGTCATGGTGAACTTACGATTCAAGTCATCGATGCGGTAGAGAATCTGTTCGGAAAAGAAGGCTTAGCTAAAGTCGCTGCCGAGCGTGAACAACACACCTTAAAACAGTATCAATCTGCCCTGTCTGATTGTGATAATCTAGTCAGTAAGTTAGAAAAGCTCACCCAACTTCGTGAAGACGAAGGTTATATGGCAGAGTTGAAAGAACAGGACGATCACTACATCCTGATTGAAAACCACTGCCCTATTTGTAAGGCGGCGACTCGTTGCCCGAGCTTGTGTCAATCTGAACTCAACGTGTTCACCGAACTACTAAAAGATGAGTGCCACGTCAGTCGAACTGAGCATATTATTACTGGCGAACGACGCTGTACCTACACCTTAGTCCCTGTCGCTACCGCTTAACGCTAGGTCATTGATCTTGTCTCAATATTGAGAAATTAAAAGATCGAACAAAATTCATACAAAAATCTTTCTTAAGCTTTAAGTATATGAAACATGCTTAGTGCTAAGGAAGGAATGATGGCACATCCACAACCAGAGCAGAAACTGCCCCCTTTTGATGAACTGGTTCAACTTGCTCAAAACGATCCTAAAGCATTCAACCAATTCAAACACGAGATGTGTGAGCAGATGATCTGCTCCGCTTCTGAAAATATGCAAGGCAGACTTCGCGCTCAGCAAAGCCATCTCGATTTAGTCGTCAGCCGTTGTAAAAACCCTCACCATGTCAATGTCGTGCTCATGCAAGAGCTACGCTGCCAGGTTTGCAAGTTCCAAGACGCGCTCCAAGGGCGCTGTACTTTAGAAGAACCTCAGCCTGAAAATGTGGTTCCATTCAGACCTAACACTGACCCCAAAATGTACTAGTTCAGACAGATCAAGAAAGTAAAAAGGGAGCCTAATGCTCCCTTTATGTTAAAGGCTGAAAACTCTTATACTGGATCTTCGCCGTAATCGTTGCGGCCTTCACTACCTTTCAATAAACCACATTCAATCAAAATCCATAAGCCACACACTAATGCTGCTACCGTTGCCACCATGTGCATTGGTGATACCGAATCCGCTGTTGTTACAGCAGCAGGTGAAACCAAGCGCCCTAGTACCAACGGAACATTCAATAGTAGCCAGTAGTTAGACTTGTTACGATCATGCCAGCGCTTGGCCGTTACCGCTAAGTCTGGAATCACCAGGAGCAACAAGAAGATAGGCAGTAGGATATAAGAGTAGGCAGGAAACAGTACCGAGATACCGGAGGCAAAACCGGTAATCGCAACATAGTAGAAAATGTTCCACATCCAGTAAGTCTTACGACCAATTCTCCCTTTGAAAGAGAGTAGTAAAGCTTTCATCGACATCTAAAAATACCCAAAAAATTTATACGCTACCAAAAAGTTAGTAGCAAATACTTTATTACACGAATCAGTTAATCACTTTCTGAAAACAACTTTTGTCCATATCGCGAATGTTAACCGTTAAGCTTCGAACATGGCTCGCCTGTTCTTGTAAGATTTGCATTAACGAGCGCGACAATTCCCGTTTCTGTTCTTCGGTACGCCCGGAAAGTAACTCAAAGCTGATATGAATAAAGTCCACATTGTCTTCTTCATCACCGACTAGCCAGTTATGACAACGTAGAGAACGTGATTTCACAGACGGAACATCAAACAAGCCACAGTTTAATGTAACTTGATGAAGATCTTCTAGTAAACCTTGGATATTCACTCGCTCGTCCACTGAATTTGAGTACTCTAGAACTAGATTCGGCATTATTACTTCCTATTGTTAACGCAAACGTTTGTCCCTTAATACCAACTAACGATGAAAAAACCGAGAAGTTAGCTATTATTCTGTCTGTCGGATCACTGATATAAGGTCAGTATCTACTCTGACCAATCGATAAGATCCCATAAAGACATGACCACAGTCATGATCTAACGCGTTTTATCTGTTATATTCTTACGAAGATTTTTTACATTAATTGATTAAATACGGAGATATTCCTATGCGTCGTCCTGTAGTGATGGGTAACTGGAAACTTAACGGTAGCAAAGCAATGGTAACTGAGCTGCTAACTGGTCTTAACGCTGAACTTGAAGGCGTTGAAGGTGTAGACGTAGCAGTAGCTCCACCAGCACTTTACATCGATCTAGCTGAGCGTCTAATCGCTGAAGGCGGTAACAAAATCATCCTAGGTGCTCAAAACACTGACCTAAACAACAGCGGTGCTTTCACTGGCGACATGTCTCCAGAAATGCTGAAAGACTTCGGTGCGACTCACATCATCATCGGTCACTCTGAGCGTCGCGAATACCACAACGAATCAGACGAGTTCATCGCTAAGAAATTCAAATTCCTACAGGAGAACGGCCTGAAGCCAGTTTTCTGTATCGGTGAATCTGACGAACAAAACGAAGCAGGCGAAACTGAAGCAGTATGTGCACGTCAAATCAACGCAGTTATCGACACTTACGGTGTTGAAGCTCTAAACGGTGCAATCATCGCTTACGAACCAATCTGGGCTATCGGAACTGGTAAGGCAGCAACAGCTGAAGATGCACAGCGCATCCACGCTTCTATCCGTGCAATGATCGCTGAAAAAGACGCAGCAGTAGCTGAGCAAGTAATCATCCAATACGGTGGTTCTGTTAAGCCTGAAAACGCTGAAGCTTACTTCGCACAACCAGACATCGACGGTGCTCTAGTTGGCGGTGCAGCTCTTAACGCCGCTGGTTTCGCAGCTATCGCTAAAGCTGCTGCTAAAGCAAAAGCTTAATTTAAACATCACTGTTTAAATTGAATGAAAGGTCAACTTAAGTTGACCTTTTTTATTGCTTACTACTTATGAACTCAAGCAAGCAAACACAAAAAAACCGCTGTTAATCAGCGGTTTTTAAATTCTATAAGCTTACGCTCGGCGTGGCTTAGAACAACTCTTCTGCTACGCGGAACAGCTCCGAACGGTCTGGGTTCTGCATGTTCTCGATACAGTCGATGATGTCGTGGTGAACAAGCTCTTCTTTCTCGATACCAACACAACGACCACCGTGGCCTTCTTGAAGAAGGTGAACAGCGTAGTTACCCATGCGAGAAGCAAGTACACGGTCAAACGCAGTAGGACGACCACCACGTTGGATGTGACCAAGAACCGTTGCGCGAGTTTCACGACCCGTTGCTGCTTCGATCTCTTTAGCCAGCTCGTTCGCATCCATCATTAGCTCAGTTAGAGCGATGATTGCGTGTTTCTTACCTTTAGCAATGCCATCTTGGATGTTGCCAATTAGCTGCTCTTTATCTAAACCAGTCTCAGGAGTGATGATGTACTCACAACCACCTGCGATTGCTGACATAAGCGTAAGGTCACCACAGTGACGGCCCATGATTTCAACAATAGAAATACGTTGATGAGAAGAAGACGTGTCACGTAGACGGTCGATAGAATCAATAACAGTGTTAAGCGCTGTTAGGTAACCGATTGTGTAGTCAGTACCAGCGATGTCGTTATCGATTGTGCCTGGAAGGCCGATACATGGGTAACCCATTTCAGTCAGCTTCTTAGCACCCATGTAAGAACCGTCACCACCGATAACAACAAGTGCTTCGATACCGTGTTCTTTTAGGTTCTCGATACCTTTCTCACGAACGGCAACGTCTTTGAACTCAGGGAAACGTGCAGAGCCTAAGAAAGTACCACCACGGTTGATCACATCAGACACGCTTGAACGGTCAAGCTTTACGATACGGTTTTCAACAAGGCCTTGGTAGCCATCGTAAATACCGTAAACTTCAATGCCAAGTGATAACGCGGTACGAACTACGCCACGAACTGCTGCGTTCATGCCCGGAGCGTCACCACCACTGGTCAAAACACCGATCTTCTTAATCATGCTCACCCTCGATTTTTGGGAATCTATTATTCAATTCTTGTTCTTGCTGATTGTATATCAACAAGATTTTAAATCTATATTTGTGCGTTATGTTACATTTCCTCAACAGGAATAGCACTTAAATCGCGAAAAATTATGTAACATTTCTACTTCTGTAAGAGTATTACAGTTTTACTCAGTAACTTTGTTGATTCACATCAGAATCAACATTAATTGTTACTAAGGTGTTTTTTGAATCACCAAAGCGTTCGCAGTTTCTAGTCACTCTAGTTCAAAAGCCATCCACTTACCATTTCCTACCTAGTTTTCGTGCTCATTACCACGAATGAAATTTTTGTTGTTTCTCTGGTCCAAACACCACCGAATACGGATCTTGGTGAATGAGTACATCAGCATCAGGGAACACTGAAATAAGCTTGGCCTCTACTTCATCAGAAATGCGATGCGCTTCAATAAGTGGCATCTCATCTTCCAACTCTAAGTGCAATTGAATAAAACGAATCGGACCAGAACGACGAGTTCTTAGCTGATGCACACCTAATACCCCTTCCACACTCAAGGATGTCTCTTTTATCTGTTTTAACTCTTTATCAGGCAACTTGTGATCAAGCAGAGATTGAATCGCCTCCACCGCCATTTGGTAAGCGCTATAAAGAATATAAATACCAATGCCTACCGCAAATACTGAGTCCGCCTGACCAATGCCAAACCAGCTCAACCCAAGGGCCAGCATGATTGCAGCGTTCATATACAGGTCAGATTGATAATGCAGTGAATCCGCAGCAATAGCCTGGCTGCCTGTTTTCTTGACCACGTGTTTTTGGAATCGAACCAGGCCAAACGTCATCACTATCGCAAACAAGCTGACGTAAATACCGATTTCTGGAGAGTTGAGATCATGAGGTCTAAAGAAGCGCTCGACACCATTAAGAATGAGGAAACAGGCCGATCCCGAGATAAACATCGCCTGTGCCAATGCAGCGAGTGATTCCGCCTTACCGTGACCAAAGGTATGTTCTTTGTCGGCAGGCTGAAGAGAATATCGGACCACCAATAAGTTAACGACCGAAGCGGCAATATCTAACATGGAATCGACCACGGAAGCCAATAGGCTCACCGAACCTGTCACCCACCACGCCGCGACTTTTACGATCAACAAAATAGTGGCAATGGTGGTAGCAGCCCAAGCGGCCAGCGTAACTAAACGTGCGTATTCTTGTTTCATAACTTGGCTATAAAGTGACTGATAGCACAAAGTATAACCTGCAAACAATCAATTGAATATGACAGCTAGGATGTAAGACATTCATTTTTAGGGATCAAAAAAGCGGCTCTCGGCCGCTTCTTTTAAACACTTTCATTCAGGCTTGCTTTATCAAGCTTTGAATTATTGGTCTCGGTTCATGTGCTTTTCCATCTTTTCAGCACATTTCGCCATACGCTCTTGCTGGATTTCTTTCAGTTGAGTTTTTTGCTCAGGCGTTAGCACACTCATCATTTCGTGTTGCTTCTTAAGCATTGCTACACGACGCTCAGTTTGCTTCTCAACCATTTGGCTTGCTAGATCATTTGCCGCTGCTTCATCGAAGTTGTCAGCTAGTACCAACGCTTGGACTTTCTCGTGATGCGCTTTCATTTGCGCCATTTTGTCTGACTTGTTGCCCGCGTGTTTTGCTTTCATCTCAGCACGGTTCGCTTCACGCATCTCTTTTAACTGTTCTTTTTGTGCGTCAGTTAAGTCTAGTTGGCGCATCACTTTCTTGTCGAAGCCACCACATTTGCCGTGCATGCCTTTGTGGTCGCCCTTATCACCGCCGCCAAATGCGTACGCACTTGCTGTACCTAACATAAGTGGAAGTGCCGCAGCTGCCAGTACACGTTTCTTCGTCATTTTCATAATTGTTGCCTCAATTCGGTATAATAAGTCATGTATTGCGTCTGTATCTCAGCGCTTGAACATAGATTAGTCTTTCCCTCGTAAAGTGACGTTTAGAAAGCGTAAAGAATCGTAAAGAGTGAAAGCTGACGAATAATTAGCAGTATTATTAACCTATAAACTACCGATTAAGGCTTTCCCATGGCGAACATTCTTCTTATTGATGACGACACCGAGCTAACGAGCTTACTTAAAGACATTCTTAGCTTTGAGGGCTTCACTGTTTCTGAAGCCAATGATGGCTACGCAGGGCTCGAAGCGATCAATGATGAGATTGATTTGATTCTTTTGGATGTAATGATGCCGCGTCTTAACGGTATGGAAACACTCAAAAAGCTAAGAGAACATTGGGAAACGCCTGTGCTAATGCTGACGGCGAAAGGGGAAGAGATCGACCGTGTGATCGGTCTGGAACTTGGCGCGGATGACTACTTACCAAAGCCTTTTAGCGACCGAGAATTACTCGCACGTATTCGCGCCATCTTGCGCCGCACGCAAACCACGAGCACTCCAAAAGCCGCCAGCGATAGAATCCAATATCAAGACATTGAAGTATTCCCTGGCAAACAAGAAGCGTACTGCAATGGCGAGATCATCGACCTGACCACTACCGAGTTCGCTCTACTAAGCCACCTTATTCAAAATCCGGGGCAAGTGATCACCAAGGAAGCGTTAAGCTTAGATGTACTTGGCAAAAGGCTTGCAGCATTTGACCGTGCGATAGACATGCACATATCTAACCTACGTAAAAAGATTCCAGAACGCAGCGATAGCAAATCACGCATCAAGACCTTGCGTGGTCGTGGCTACCTATTGGTAGAGGAAGATTAATGCGCATCCCTAAAATCACTAGCTTATATGGACGTATCTTTGCCATCTTTTGGTTCACGATGTTACTGGTTTTAATTGCCGTACTTTCCCTACCTCATCTTGATCCAAGAGTAGTTGGTGACATTCCACAGGAGCAATATCAGCGCATTCTCAAAGCTCGTGACAACATTGAAGAAAAATACAGTACAGCTGATAATCTAGATTGGGCTCTAGCAAATATTCAAAAAGAGCAACATCAACAGCATTACCCGCCTCGCTTTCTCGTACTATCAGATCTTGAGAGAAATATCGTAAGCATTCCCAACCAAAAAGGTTTAAAACTTCGCGTACTTCACTTTATTACTAGCATTGAAGATCTATCTCAAGCCAAGCGAAAACTATACTCTCACTATATGATTGCAGGCCCTGTACCAATAAAGATAGCTCATTCAAAACTTTTGATGTTTGTTGGTGTAAAATGGAATAAACCACCACCTATCTTTATGCGTTTTTTCGACCACCCATCACAATTACTACTCGCGATGATGCTAGTGAGTACCCCATTATTACTGTGGTTAGCTTGGGCATTAAGCCAACCAGCAAGAAAATTAGAACGAGCAGCACAGCGTGTTAAAAATGGTCGGTTTGAAGTTGACCCTCAACTAGAAGTAGGGACTGCAGAGTTCAGAAAAACAGGCGAAAGCTTTAACCAAATGGTTGAGGCCGTAAACCAGATGATCTCAGGGCAACAGCGCCTGCTTTCTGATATCTCACACGAGCTACGTTCGCCTTTAACACGGCTTCGTATGGCCAACGCACTGGCAATTCGTAAACAGGGTGATAGCCCAGAACTCGAGCGTATTGATACAGAAGCGCAACGCTTGGAGCAGATGATCAGTGAACTACTGACTCTCTCGCGCATGCAAGTTGATAGTCACATAACTCGTGAAGTTCAGCCGATATCGAGTTTGTGGGAAGAGATCTTAAAAGACGCGCAGTTTGAAGCAGAACAGATGGGTAAAGAGCTGACATTCTCAGAAATCCCTGAGCGTTCAATTTCAGGTAATCCTAAGCTACTGATGAGTGCCTTAGACAACATTACGCGCAACGCCATTTACTACGGTAAAGACCAAGTCGATGTGCAATTCCATGTAGTGCAAGATCAGCTGACCATTTGCGTCAATGACAACGGTGATGGCGTGCCTGATGATGAGCTAGATTCTATCTTCAGACCTTTCTACCGTGTTTCTACCGCTCGTGACCGTAATTCTGGCGGCACAGGGCTTGGGCTAACCATTACCGAAAGTGCGATTCGTCAACATAGCGGAACAATTACCGCGAGCCGCAGTAAACTCGGTGGATTACAGATCGAAATTACTCTGCCTATCCTGCCACTATAATACCCCCACAAAGATCACAGTTGATAATGATTGTTATTATCATTATGGTAAATCCTCTAATTAAGGAGGATTTACCATGTCTCACATTTTCCCTGAACTGCCCTACGCCTACGATGCTCTAGAACCCTACATCGATGCAAAAACGATGGAAGTGCACTATAGCAAGCATCATAGAACATACTATGACAAGTTTGTTGCTGCGGTGTCTGGTAGCGAGCTTGAACAGCAATCTCTCACTGAAATTTTCGCTAATATTTCTCAACACAGCCCCGCTGTGCGAAACAATGGTGGCGGCTACTACAACCATATCTTGTATTGGAACTGTATGTCGCAAGACGGCGGTGGCGAACCAACTGGCGAGCTTGGTGAGGCGATTAAAAGCACATTTGGAGATTTTTCAGCATTCCAAGATCAGTTCGCTCAAGCGGCAATCAATACCTTCGGCTCTGGCTTCGCTTGGTTAGTAGTAGAAGAAGGACAACTGAAGATTATCTCAACCTCAAACCAAGACAATCCTTGGATGGATACGGTGGCAAGCAACGGTGAACCGATACTTGCGTTAGATGTGTGGGAGCATGCCTACTACATCAGCTATCAAAACCGCCGACCTGACTACATCAACGCTTGGTGGAACGTGGTCAACTGGAGTGCAGTATCAGAAAACTACGCGCAGGCACTCAACAAGCAAGCCTAAGTTGATGGTGGCAAACTGTACTCACACAGCTTGCCACCGTATACTCTGGCTATCTTTGATTACTCTTGTGAACCCACATGTTTGATATCGCTCTATACGAACCAGAAATTGCACCCAATACGGGTAACATCATCCGCCTATGTGCTAACTGCGGCGCAAACCTGCACCTGATTGAGCCACTTGGCTTTGATTTTGAAGAGAAGAAAGTGCGTCGTGCTGGTTTGGATTATCACGACCTAGCGCGTGTGAAGCGTCACAAGAACCTAGAAGCTTTTATTCAGTATCTAGAGAACGAACGTGAAGGTGACTACCGTATTTTTGCGTGTACCACCAAGACCACAGGTCACCACGTCGATGCCAAGTTCCAACAAGGCGATGTGTTGATGTTTGGCCCTGAGACACGCGGCCTACCTGCAGAGTTCATCGAAAGCATGCCGATGGAACAACGTATTCGTATTCCAATGATGCCCGACGCACGCAGCCTAAACTTATCTAATGCTGTAGCAATCATCGCATTTGAAGCATGGCGACAAATGGGCTTCGAAGGCGCGGTATAATAGCCGAATACTGAAACACCTGTTATCTGTAATCGCTAATAGGCAATAAAAAAGGCTCTTACCATTATCTCTTTCTTGCGAAGGATAAAGGTAAGAGCCTTTTCAGTTGTTGTCTTTATATCTAAGCAGCAGGGTTAGTTTAAGCGGTTACGATCGTTGTCGTCGTCTTTCTTCTCAAACTCACCTTCAAAGGTGTTACCGCCTTTTGATTGGTCAAATGGGTCGCGGTTGAATGGAGCGTCTCCAAATGGACTCTGACCAAAGCCAGCCTGCCCACCAGCGTGGAAACCGCCAGACATGTTTTTAACCACCATTTTTTCCATCATTTTCTTAGCGATCATGGCTCTTGGTGCTGGCAACAATACCAGCATACCAAGAGCGTCAGTCATAAAGCCTGGAGTCAGCAGCAGTACGCCAGCCACCGCCAGCATCACGCCTTCAAGGATCTGTTGTGCCGGCATCTCGCCTTGCTGTAGTCGACCTTGAACAGACATCAGTGTTTGAATACCTTGGCTACGAACCAACGATGCACCGACAAATGCCGTGATCAAAACCAATGCAATAGTTGGCCACAATCCTAAGAAGCCACCAACTTGAATAAATAGCCCAATCTCAATGATGGGTACGAAGATAAATAGTAATAATAAGATAGGAAACACACGCCCTCCTTTGTTGCTTTCAGTTTACGCTGAAAGGTCTACCAATCTCAAATTTATCCTGTAAATAAGCGTGTTTATTGACCCACATTAACTTTGCAAAATATTGACTAAACAAAAGCGAAAAAGGTGATCAACTTACTATTTTTATGCGCTAGGTACAGTATCATGTGCGACATAAGTCAGGACGGATTTATCAGCCCAATATTCTAGCGAACGGAGTATTTGCATACAGAATAGGCTAATAACTAATTAAATAATCAGAATTATTCTCTAAGGATCCTGTTATGGCTACCCTATCAGAAGCACAAGTTGATGCTCCTCAAGCTACTCGTCTCGAAGAAGATCTTTTAGGTCAGCGTCATGTTCCGGCTGATGCTTACTACGGCATCCACACCCTACGCGCAGTTGAAAACTTCAACATCTCAAATGTAACAATCTCAGATGTACCTGAGTTCGTTCGCGGTATGGTGATGACAAAAAAAGCAGCGGCTTTAGCAAACAAAGAGTTAGGTGTAATTCCTAGCGAAGTGGCTAAATACATCATCCAAGCTTGTGACCTAATTCTAGACACTGGCAAGTGCATGGATCAGTTCCCATCAGATGTTTTCCAAGGTGGCGCTGGTACTTCTGTAAACATGAACGCGAACGAAGTTGTAGCAAACGTTGCACTTGAGCTTATGGGCAAAGAAAAGGGCCAGTACGAGTTCATCAACCCGAACGACCACGTAAACCGCAGCCAATCAACTAACTGTGCTTACCCAACTGGCTTCCGTATCTCTGTTTACAATAGCGTACTAAAACTGATCGATGCAATTAAATACCTTAAAGGTGCATTCGAGCTAAAGAGCAAAGAATTCAACACCGTTTTGAAAATGGGTCGTACTCAACTTCAAGATGCAGTTCCGATGACGGTTGGCCAAGAGTTCCACGCTTGGGGAGTAACCATCAATGAAGAAATCAAAAACCTAGAATACACATCTAAGCTACTGCTTGAAGTTAACCTAGGCGCAACGGCAATCGGTACTGGTCTAAACGCAGCACCAGGTTACCAAGGCCTTGCTGTTAAACACCTAGCTGAAGTAACTGGCCTAAACTGTGTTCCAGCAGAAGACCTAATCGAAGCAACCTCAGACTGTGGCGCGTACGTAATGACGCACGGTGCACTTAAGCGTCTAGCAGTTAAACTGTCTAAGATTTGTAACGACCTACGCCTACTGTCTTCTGGTCCTCGCGCAGGCTTGAACGAGCTGAACCTACCTGAACTTCAAGCAGGCTCTTCAATCATGCCAGCTAAAGTAAACCCAGTAGTACCTGAAGTAGTAAACCAAGTTTGCTTCAAAGTTCTAGGTAACGACAACACGGTTTCTTTCGCAGCTGAAGGTGGTCAACTTCAACTGAACGTTATGGAACCTGTTATTGCACAAAGCATGTTTGAGTCTCTAGACATCCTAACTAATGCTTGTGTGAACCTACGCGACAAGTGTGTAGACGGCATTACGGTAAACAAAGAAATCTGTGAAGCGCACGTTTTTAATTCTATCGGTATCGTAACTTACCTAAACCCATACATTGGCCACCACGAAGGTGACATTGTTGGTAAGATCTGTGCAGAAACAGGTAAGAGTGTTCGTGATGTGGTTCTAGAGCGCGGTTTATTAACCGAAGAAGAACTTGATGACATTTTCTCTGTTGAAAATTTGATGCATCCTCAGTATAAAGCGAAACGCTACGAATAACGCTAGCTAGAAAGGGCTCCAAACGGAGCCCTTTTTTAGGCTCCAATACGGTTAACCCTGTTTATTTTGTGGTTTCTGTATGTTGCGCTTTTGCTTAATTGAATCTAAACCATAGAACTATTATCTGAACATTCTCTCGACGAGTGGTCACATAATAAAATCTACATGAGGTGTTAATTATGATTGCAGTAGAACTATTTATCGTCCTGCTCTTTATCTTCTTAGGGGCCAGAATTGGCGGTATCGGTATCGGCTTTGCCGGTGGTGCAGGTGTTATTGCTCTTTCACTTATTCTTGGCGTACCAACAAGCCAATCTTTTATCCCAATTGATGTAATCTTGATCATCATGTCGGTTATCACCGCAATTGCTGCAATGCAGGTTGCTGGCGGTATGGACTGGTTGGTGCAAATTGCAGAGAACTTTTTACGTAAGCACCCAGAACGCATCACCTTTTATGCGCCGATTGTGACCTTTTTAATGACGCTAATGGCGGGTACTGGACACACAGCATTCTCAACTCTGCCAGTAATTGCCGAGGTAGCGAAAGGCCAAGGTGTACGTCCTTCTCGCCCACTGTCTATTGCTGTTGTTGCGTCTCAAATTGCGATCACAGCTTCTCCAATCTCAGCAGCGGTTGTAGCTTTCTCAGCCATGCTTGCACCATTCGGTGTTGATTACCTAACACTGCTGATGGTTTGTATCCCAACAACCTTCATTGCTTGTATGGTTGGTGCAGTCGTTGCTAACTACATGGGTAGCGAACTAAAAGACGATCCTGTTTACCAAGAGCGTTTAGAGAAAGGTCTCATTAAACTAGCGTCAGATGAGAAGCGAGAGATCCTTCCTACAGCGAAGAAAGCGACATACATCTTCCTAGCGGCGATTGGCTTCGTGGTTTGTTACGCAGCGGCTATCTCAAGCTCTGTTGGCCTAATCGAAAACCCTGCACTAGGTCGTAACGAAGCGATCATGTCGGTAATGTTGGCAGCAGCAGCGGCAATCGTAATGTTCACTAAGATCGATGCAACGAAAATTTCTTCAGCACCGACATTCCGCTCTGGTATGACGGCGTGTGTATGTGTACTTGGTGTTGCTTGGTTAGGTTCTACGTTTGTAAACGCACACGTTGCTGAAATCAAAGACGTTGCTGGTGCGCTACTGGCAGATTACCCATGGATGCTGGCTCTTGTTCTGTTCTTCGCTTCTATGCTGCTTTATTCTCAAGGCGCAACAACGGTTGCATTAATGCCTGCAGCACTAGCAATTGGAGTAGCACCACTAACAGCCGTTGCTTCTTTCGCTGCGGTAAGTGCGCTGTTCGTGCTTCCAACTTACCCTACGCTACTGGCTGCCGTTGAGATGGATGACACAGGCTCAACGCGTATCGGTAACCTAGTATTCAACCACCCGTTCTTCATTCCTGGTGTGGTAACAATCAGTACTGCGGTAGCACTAGGCTTCGCATTCGGTGGCCTATTTATCTAAAAACCACTGATGATATAACTCTAAAAGGAAGCTTCGGCTTCCTTTTTTGTTTATGGCTTAATGTGATTTTTGATGCCCGTCAAATAACCATAACAAACTTTAAAACTCACTTAAAAATAAATTTTGAATAAAATTCCAAGACTATCCAATCCATTCCCTATTGATACCTATCAAATCAACCCTCCCCTATTTACCAACTAACCAAACCGAATATTAATCCGAGCTAATTAACCAAAAAACCTTACGATTTTTCTCACATTTTTTAGCCCTTTTACTGGCCACTATTTTTGTGAACAGCACCAAACTTAAATGATTAAGTAAAGAATAAAATAACCGCAGCTAAATTAAATACAACTTCATCTGGATTAGTAAGTATCAAACAACTTTAATTTAAAGCCCGCAAATTTATATCGTTGGGTAATTTATAAGTCTCAGTGTATTTACAGTCTATAAATCATTAGTCGCTAATTCACATCAGTTTTATTTAAGATGATGTAAGGAGATAGCCATGACAACTCAAACGATACCAAGCGAGAAAAAAAAGGGCGGCTTCTTTGCTAACTTTAAATTCCCTTCTGCTTATACCATTCTATTTATTTTAATTGCATTAGTTGCTCTACTGACCTGGATTGTTCCAGCGGGCCAATACGACCGAGCAATGAATGAAGAATTAGGCCGAGAAGTGCCGGTAACCGGAACCTATCAAGCAGTTGAAGGTAACCCTCAAGGCGTAATTGACGTACTGCTAGCGCCGATTGACGGCTTCTACGACCACAATAGCTATGAAGCTGCTGCAATCGACGTTTCACTGTTCATTCTCATCATTGGTGGCTTCTTAGGGCTAGTTACCAAGACTGGTGCAATTGATGCTGGTATCGAACGCGTCACCGCGCGCCTTGAAGGGCGGGAAGAGTTGATGATACCAATACTGATGGCACTGTTTGCTGCTGGCGGTACTGTCTATGGTATGGCGGAAGAATCACTCCCATTCTATACACTTCTTGTGCCTGTCATGATGGCTGCTCGCTTTGACCCTCTAGTGGCAGCAGCGACTGTACTTCTAGGCTCGGGCATAGGGGTACTAGGTTCTACCATTAACCCGTTCGCAACGGTTATCGCGGCTAACGCTTCTGGCATACCATTTACTGACGGTATTGTGGTGCGTGTGGCAATGTTGATTATTGGTTGGGGTATCTGTGTCGCTTACGTCATGCGTTACGCAAGAATGGTGCAAGCAGACCCAAGCAAGTCGATTGTGTATGACAAGTACGAAGAAAACAAAGCGCACTTTCTTAACAATTCAAGCGGAGAAAAACTGGAATTCACTGCGACTCGTAAACTGATTCTAACTATTTTTGGTGGCTCATTCGCGGTAATGATTTACGGCGTATCCGTTGCTGGATGGTGGATGGCGGAGATCTCTGCGATGTTCCTAGCAGCGACCATTATTGTCGGTATTGTGGCTCGCATGAGCGAAGAAGAGTTTACCTCAAGCTTCATTGACGGCGCACGTGACCTGCTCGGTGTAGCGCTAATCATAGGTATTGCACGTGGTATTGTGGTGGTGATGGACCGTGGTATGATCACCGATACGATTCTGTTCTCTGCAGAGCAGATGGTCACCGGGCTCTCATCCGCTATCTTTATTAACGTGATGTTCTTCTTAGAAATTCTATTGTCATTCTTAGTGCCATCGACATCAGGCCTAGCAGTACTGACCATGCCTATCATGGCGCCATTGGCTGACTTTGCAGGCGTTGGCAGAGACCTTGTTATCACCGCTTACCAATCGGCTTCAGGCTTAGTAAACCTCATTACCCCAACCTCTGCTGTGGTAATGGGTGGCTTGGCGATAGCTCGTGTACCTTACGTACGCTGGGTAAAATGGGTCATGCCATTGATCGGTATCTTAACCGTGTTCTGCATCGTAGTACTGAGTATTGGTGCGCTTATCTAGCACCCCTTAAGTAGACACACTTCCATTCAAAGCCGCTTCGATAGCGGCTTTTTTAGCTCTATAGCTAGTTCAACCAGTTTTACCGTTACTGCAGCCCATAGCGAACTCAGCAGCTCCCGAGAAGCTCCACCTCAACACTCCTACTCACCTGCAAACATCACAGAAAATGTTAACAAGACCACTTATTATTTACCAAGGTGATATATAGTAAAATATTTAGTCATGTATTAGCGTTAATTATATTTACAGATTTATTAAAAGTAAAAGAAAAAGATAAATAAATGGCCAAATCCAACTAAAAACACCCTCATAAGTCCTATTTTAAAATGTGACAAAAATAACTTTATACGAATTTAACTTGTTAACATATAATTAATTCCATATTCAAAATTAAATATATAAATAAAAACACTGCATACTTTCACTTTAAGCTCACTTTTATCAATTAAAGTACATTGCATATAAAACCCCCACTATTTATATTTTACTAATCTGGGTTAGAAAAACATGAATAATGTTCCCCCAGGATTAACTATTTAGAAAAAATCGGTGATAGTTCAAAGTGCATAAAATTTGTTAAAACCCTTATTTTTAAAGGACTGAGGGATAAAAAATGATTTGTGATAGATCTCTAAGAATACCTGAGCAGCAGGCGTAATATTAATTCCAGACAAGAGATATGAATAAATAATTCATTCTTCTCACCTGAAAATAAATAATTACTCTTAGTAATAAAAGTATTTCAAATATATAAGAGAGAGACGATCATGAGTAAGTTCTATGTAGGTTCTGAAATAGGTCAATTGCGTCGTGTTCTAGTTCATCGCCCAAGACGCGCACTGACTCACTTAACACCATCTAACTGTCACGATTTGCTGTTTGATGACGTACTGGCTGTTGAGCGTGCAGGTAAAGAGCATGACGTATTCACTCAAACGCTACGTGATCAGGGTGTTGAGGTTCTTCTTCTTACTGACCTACTAGCAGATACCCTAGCCGTGCCGGAAGCGAAAGACTGGCTACTGAACTGCCAAGTGTCTGATTACCGTTTGGGTAAAACTTTTGCTAACGACGTACGCTGCTACTTAGGTGACTTACCAAACCTAGAGCTTGCAAAAATCCTAACCGGCGGTCTGTCTTACGCTGAAATGCCGATGAAGTCTTCTTCAATGATGCAAGGCATGTTCACACCAACCGACTTCATTATTGAGCCTTTACCAAACCACCTATTTACTCGCGACACCTCTTGCTGGGTTTACGGTGGTGTATCGATCAACCCAATGGCGAAACCAGCACGTCAACGCGAAACCAACCACGTGCGTGCGATTTACCGTTGGCACCCAACCTTCGCAGGCCAAGACTTCATTAAATACTTCGGCGATGAAGAGAGCATCAACTACGACAACTCAACGATTGAGGGTGGCGACGTACTTGTTATCGGCCGCGGCACAGTGCTTATCGGTATGTCGGAGCGTACCACGCCACAAGGTGTTGAACACTTAGCGTCAAACCTGTTCAAACACGGCCAAGCGAAGCAAGTTATAGCTATGCAGCTACCAAAACACCGCTCTTGCATGCACCTAGACACGGTAATGACACACATGAACGAAGATACGTTCTCTGTTTACCCTGAAGTGGTGAGTAAAGATGTGAAGTGCTGGAACCTAACCGGTGATGAGTCTGGTGCGGTAAAATTGAAAGAAGAAGGTTACTTCGTTACCGCTATCGAAAAAGCATTGGGCGTAGACAAGCTAAACCTCATCACTACTGGTGGTGACAACTTCCATGCAGAACGTGAGCAGTGGAATGATGCGAACAACGTTCTTACGGTGAAACCTGGCGTCGTTATTGGCTACGAGGGCAACACCTACACCAACGAGAAATACGACAAAGCTGGCATCACAGTACTGCCAATTTCTGGAGACGAGCTTGGTCGTGGCCGCGGTGGCGCACGCTGCATGAGCTGCCCTATTGAGCGTGATGGTATCTAATCACTGAGACGAAACGGCCAAGTTGACGAATTCAAATAACCTCAACTTGGCCACAATGAGAGAACACAATTATGACTAAACAAACTGTTGTTGTTGCACTCGGTGGTAACGCCCTACTTCGTCGCGGTGAGCCGTTAGAAGCCGACGTTCAGCGCCGTAATATTGAAACGGCGGTGAAAACCATCTCTGAAATCGCCAAAGAGTACAACGTGGTGTTAGTGCACGGTAATGGTCCACAAGTTGGCTTACTTGCTCTGCAAGGTTTGGAATACAAGAAAGTAAATCCATACCCACTGGATGTATTGGGCAGCGAAACGCAAGGCATGATCGGCTACATGCTGATGCAAGAGTTCAAAAACTATCTGCCAAACCGCAACATCTCATGCATGTTGACCCAAATGACGGTTGATCCAAATGACCCTGCATTTGCAGATCCAACCAAACCGATTGGCCCAATCTACGAAGAAGCAGAAGCGCGTGAATTGGCAGAGAAGTTCCACTGGATCGTAAAACCAGACGGCCAACACTTCCGTCGTGTTGTACCAAGCCCAAGACCAACCGGCATCGTTGAACATGAAGCGATCACCCAGCTTATCGAAGCGGGTCACCTAGTGATCTGTACTGGCGGTGGCGGCATTCCAGTGAAGAAAGAGCATGGCAAATTGGTTGGTGTCGAAGCGGTTATCGACAAAGACATGTCAGCTGCTTTCTTAGCAAAACAATTGAATGCCGATGCACTACTGATTCTGACAGACGCAGACGCGGTGTACCTAGATTGGGGCAAGCCGACTCAACACGCACTGCGCAGCACTACACCAGGTGAACTAGCGAAGTTTGAATTTGATGCCGGCTCGATGGGACCAAAAATTGAAGCATCGTGCGAATTCATCCAACAAGGCGGCAAAGTCGTCGGTATCGGTGCGCTCGAAGATGGTTTGCAAATTCTGCAAGGCCAAGCGGGTACCAACATCACCAAAGATTAACCTACTCGCGAGCTTTTCAAAGCTTGCGAGAAAACTGAATCACCGTTTGAACTGAAATTAATACACAAAAATTGAATCGCGCTTTCTTGAATTTTCTTTCCCTGTAACAGGAAAGCGCCTAAATCTAAGAAGGAATACATCATGGCTTTTAACCTACGCAATCGTAACTTCCTAAAACTACTAGATTTCACTCCACGCGAAATTCAACACTTGTTAGATCTTTCAATGGAGCTTAAAAAAGCGAAGTACAACGGTTACGAACAGCCAAAACTAACTGGCAAAAACATCGCACTTATCTTTGAGAAAACCTCAACTCGTACTCGCTGTGCATTCGAAGTAGCAGCATTCGACCAAGGTGCTCGCGTCTCTTACTTAGGCCCATCTGGTTCTCAAATTGGCCACAAAGAATCGATGAAAGATACCGCTCGCGTTCTTGGCCGTATGTACGATGGCATTGAATACCGCGGCTTCGGTCAAGAGATTGTTGAAGAGTTAGGCTCTTACGCTGGTGTACCTGTATGGAATGGTCTGACTGACGAGTTCCACCCAACTCAAATCTTGGCAGACTTCCTGACCATGACCGAATACGGCCGTGGCAAACAGCTGCATGAAATCAAGTTTGCTTATCTAGGCGATGCTCGCAACAACATGGGTAACTCTCTAATGGTTGGCGCAGCAAAAATGGGCATGGACATTCGCCTTGTTGCTCCTAAGCAATTCTGGCCAGAAGAAGGGCTATTGGCTCAATGCCGTGAAATCGCAGCGCACACTGGCGGCAAAATCACCCTAACTGAAGATGTTCAAGAAGGCGTACAAGGTTGTGACTTCCTATACACTGACGTTTGGGTATCGATGGGCGAAGCGAAAGAAGCGTGGGCTGAGCGCATCAACCTAATGATGCCTTACCAAGTGAACATGGAGATGCTAAAAGCAACCGGTAACCCACACGTGAAATTCATGCACTGTCTACCAGCTTTCCATGGCGAAGATACCACGGTAGGGAAACAGCTTGCTGCAGAATATCCACAGCTAAAAGACGGTGTGGAAGTGACTGATGAAGTGGTCGAATCTGAATACTCTATCGTGTTCGATGAAGCTGAAAACCGCATGCACACCATCAAAGCTGTGATGGTTGCAACACTAGGTAGCTAATAAGCCAAACAGTTAAAAAGCTTAGAAGCAAAGCACTCTCGTATTTACAAACCAGTCGATAAGTTGAGTGCGATAACAGGGAAATGCGGGTGGCGTGCATGGGAATTTTCCCTTGGATAAAACCCGCATTTTTTTTCATTCATTTGAAAAGATTATTGCCTAAAAAAGTCGAAATTCTTCAGCCCCAACAAAAGCTTAAAAAGAAGTAAAAACGCAGGATAATTTGGCATAAATATCCATAAAATGAATACTTTACATAAACTATTGCGCGTTGTTTTTATCTGAGTATAATCCTCCGCAATTTGTCTAAAGAGAGTAAAAAATGAACCGCAGTTTTGTCGCACATGATTGTCAAACTACACGCCAAAGAGTGGCGTCGGTGTCATTTTTATTTTGCTCTATTAATCGTTTCGAAGCCTCCTATTTTTGGGGGCTTTTTTTTGTCCGCAATTTGACTGTATGCATAGAAGGAAGACCCGTTATGGCGCATTCGTTATTTAACAAGCACATCATCTCCATTCCTGAGCTCTCTCGTGATGAACTGGAGCTTATCGTCGATACCGCAGCAAGGCTCAAGGCTGAACCAAATCCAGAGTTGCTGAAAAATAAAGTCGTTGCGAGCTGTTTCTTTGAGCCTTCAACTCGAACTCGCCTCTCATTCGAAACCGCAGTTCAACGCCTTGGTGGCACAGTCATCGGTTTTGATAATGGCGGTAACACATCATTGGCTAAGAAAGGCGAAACGCTTGCCGATTCAGTGCAGGTGATTTCATCGTACGTTGATGCCTTTGTGATGCGTCACCCACAAGAAGGAGCAGCACGCTTGGCGTCTGAGTTCTCTAACGGTGTACCAGTAGTGAATGGCGGTGATGGCGCCAACCAACACCCAACTCAAACCCTGCTAGACCTGTTCTCGATTTACGAAACACAAGGCACTCTCGACAACCTCAATGTAGCGTTTGTCGGCGACCTTAAATATGGCCGTACCGTGCACTCACTGACGCAAGCACTATCAAAATTCAATAACGTACGTTTCTTCTTTATCGCACCGGAAGTATTAGCGATGCCGGATTACATCTGTGAAGAACTGGAAGAGGTGGGCATTCAATACAGCACCCACAGCAGCATTGAAGAAGTAGTACCGGAATTGGATGTGCTATACATGACTCGCGTACAAAAAGAACGCTTTGATGCATCAGAATACGCACACATGAAATCGGCTTACATCCTCACCGCCGACACATTAAAAGACGCCCGCCAAAACATGAAAGTGCTTCACCCACTGCCACGCGTTGACGAGATCACCACCGACGTTGATAAAACACCACACGCTTACTACTTCGAGCAAGCTGAAAATGGTGTATACGCTCGCGAAGCCCTATTAGCCCTAGTTCTAAACGAAACTTTATAAGCAGGAGACTCAGTCATGGTTAAACAAACTCAGCTACAAGTAGAAGCGATCCGTAACGGCAGCGTCATTGACCACATCCCTGCTCACCTAGGTATCAAAATCCTTAAACTGTTCAAGATGCACAAAACCGAAAAACGCATCACCATGGGATTAAACCTGCCGTCATCCGCACTGGGTCACAAAGACCTGATCAAAATTGAGAACATCTTTCTAACCAAAGAGCAGGCGAACCAATTAGCTCTGTATGCGCCACAAGCAACGGTCAATCAAATTGAAGAGTACAAGGTCGTAAACAAACTGACGCTTGTACTGCCTGAGCAAATCAACAGCGTGTTTTCATGCCCAAATAGCAACTGTATTTCACACGGTGAACCCGTTGAAAGTAGCTTTAAAGTGCAGCTAAAACAGGAAAATGTACAGCTAAAATGCCATTACTGTGAAAAAGTATTCTCTCGCGAGATCATGAGTGAAATTCGCTAACCCTTATCTTAATTAGCACCAAGGCCAAATCCTTGCGAAATACATGGATATTTATTCCCAATGCGGAATAAATATCCATTCACCTCAAGAATAAAGAACCAAAATATAAGCAAATGCCCAGAATTTTGTTTGGTGATCACCTTCAAAAAGATAACTATCCTTTAGTGGTAGACTGAATGCATAGATGATTATACATCTCGCATACCCACCCTTCTTTACTTCAGGATTCGTCGGTAAGCCCTAATTAACAAATCGTACTCTACGGCTTTAGGAGTGCGCACGACGCTATGGACAAGCGGTATCACTGTTGACCTTAAGGAGTTGTTCATGAACCCGATCAATGAGCACAGTTGCTTATATTCAGCTGAAGATAAAACACTGACTGCAGCGTGCAAACGCCTACTACAACAACAAAGCTTCTCTACCCAAAACCAGCTGCGCGAAAAGCTGGTCGAAATCGGCTATACCGGTATTAGCCAATCGACGGTATCTCGTATTTTGTCACAGCTCGGCGTAGTCAAAATTCAGAATGCCTGTGGAAAAAAGGTCTACTGCATCACGGTTGAAAGCGCGCCTGTACGTGTCGATGCTTCCATCTCATCGCAAATCGAATTAATCACTCATAACCAAGCAATGGTGATCGTAAAAACTCACCCAGGTTGTGCGCAGTTAGTTGCAAGATTAGTAGATATCGACCCACATACCGAGATTATCGGTACCGTCGGCGGCAACGACACCGTGTTAATCATTCCAAAAGACACAACCAATATCGATGCTTGCGAGCAAGTAGTAAAAGCACGCCTAGGTGTCGCTTAAATGGGTTACTGGTAAAGGCTTCCTATGCCTGTTGCAAGGCTGACCTTATCCCGATTACCTAAGAAAGTGGATTTCCCGCCCTAAGGGATATTTGTTAGACAATGAAACTAATAGCAAACTATTACGGTCTGATTGAGTTAAGATACCCATAACTCCATTAAATGACTAAATAGTATGCGACGACTTGCCACATTACTTTTTGTTTGTATTTCCCTATTCACCCAGCCTGCGTGGGCGCTTTTTGGAAATGACAACGCCGAGCCAAGCTTCGGAGGCAATAACAACGGTTTTGTTACTGTAGACCAAGCTTTCCCTTTCAATTACTACCAGCAAGATGGCAAGGTGCTTCTCGACTGGCAGGTGAAAGAAGGCTACTACCTCTATCAACATAGCCTCTCTTTTAGCGGCCAAAATCTCGCTATCGGCAATGTTGAGTTAGAAGATGGTGAGCCACACCAAGATGAATTCTTTGGTGAAGTGAGTGTTTATACTCAACCGCTATTCGTACAAGTTCCCCTACAAAGTTACCAAAAGGGCTCTCAGCTGATCGTTAAGTATCAAGGCTGTGCCGAAGCTGGCTTCTGCTACCCTCCAGAGACTCGCGTCATCGACATCGCACCGTTTGAAGCAACGGGTTCAAGCGACACTGGAGCTAAAACTACCAGTAACCAAGCGAACACCTCACCACAAGTTGCTTCTCCAAAAGCAGATGTGGCAAATAACACAGCACCACAATCAAGCGCACCCGTTTCAAAAGAAGCGAGCCTAGCCGATAAACTCGGTGACAGTTGGTGGACTCCATTGCTGTTCTTGGCGCTAGGAGTTGGCTTAGCCTTCACACCGTGTGTTCTGCCTATGTATCCAATCCTTACTGGCATCGTATTAGGTGGTGGCAAGCTCAGCCAAGGTCGCGCGTTGATGTTGTCCTTCATATACGTGCAAGGCATGGCGCTAACTTACACCCTACTGGGTTTGGTGGTTGCGTCTGCGGGTATGCAATTCCAAGCTGCGATGCAACATCCTTATGTGTTGATTGCGTTAAGCGTTCTATTCGTAGCATTAGCGATGTCGATGTTCGGTGTATATAACCTACAACTGCCGAGCAGTGTCCAAACCTGGCTCAACAACCAAAGCAACAAGCAGCAAGGTGGCAATACCTTGGGCGTGTTCGCTATGGGT
Organism: Vibrio sp. HI00D65; assembly: GCF_001635455.1. Taxonomy (GTDB): domain Bacteria; phylum Pseudomonadota; class Gammaproteobacteria; order Enterobacterales; family Vibrionaceae; genus Vibrio. The sequence continues at coordinate 30,553 of NZ_LWEH01000552.1, read as the reverse complement.
GCGATATCTGGCTTGGTATGTTCGCCTTGTACTACAGCCCCACTCTCGGGTGCGCTGCTGTATGTTGCTCAAAGTGGCGACCTATTTACCGGTGCAATTGCTCTGTACGCGTTAGCCATGGGTATGGGTATTCCGCTAATCTTGGTGGCGGTATTCGGCAATAAGCTACTGCCAAAAGCGGGCAGCTGGATGGACAAGGTGAAGGTCGTATTCGGCTTTATCTTGTTAGCAGCACCAATCTTCCTACTAGAACGCATCATCCCTGAGCTATGGGCAACCGCGCTTTGGTCTGGCCTTGGTTTCATCGCCTTCGGTTGGTTGTATCACAGTAAGAGCGCACTGCCATTTGGTGGCTGGAAGCAAAGTGCAGTAGGTATTATCGCGATGCTTGGTCTGTTTGCTTCTGCTCAACCTGCACTCAATTACTGGTTTGCAGAAAAGAGCGTTGTAGTGGAACAGCAGATCCAGTTTGTACGCATTAACACTGTTGAAGAGCTTGAAATCCAGCTCATTGAAGCGAAGAAACTGGGTAAACCGGTAATGCTCGATTTCTACGCCGACTGGTGTGTGGCATGTAAAGAGTTTGAGAAGTACACCTTCCATCAAGCAGATGTCGAGAACAAACTGTCTGACTTCGTGTTACTTCAAGCAGACGTAACGCGAAACATGCCTCAAGACATTGAATTGCTGAGGCAGATGCAGGTACTTGGCTTACCAACCATTGAGTTCTGGAATAGCGAGGGCAACCATGTTCCAAATGCTCGCGTGACTGGTTTTATGCCTGCCGATCTATTCTTAAAACACATGCAAGACCACCAGCTATAACGGCAACATTGGTCTAAATGCATTGCTAGACAAAGCCGCACCGCCCCTCATAACGAGATGGCAGTGCGGCTTTTTGTTATAGCAAGAAACGCTTTCGTAGAAAGGGGATAAAAGTCGATATGGTTCAGACTTTTAACGCATAGATATTGTCCACATACTCAATCAAGATGATAATAAATATTAACTAAATTGTTAAAAGTATGAACGTCATGGACTCGACCTACACCATCATCATTGCTGATGACCACCCTCTCTTCCGCAACGCCCTATTTCAGTCGGTTCATATGGCGATCAGCGGTGCGAACCTGCTTGAGGCCGACTCTCTCGACGCGTTACTGACTCTGCTTAAAAAAGAAGATGAACCCGACCTACTGCTGCTCGATCTAAAAATGCCGGGAGCCAATGGGATGTCTGGTCTGATTCAGCTTCGTGCAGAATACCCAGATCTACCGATTGTCGTGATCTCGGCAAGTGAAGAGGCTAGCGTGGTCACTCAAGTGAAAAGCCATGGTGCGTTTGGTTTTATTCCAAAGTCGAGTGACATGCGTGAATTGGTGAGTGCACTGAATCAAGTGCTGAATGGCGACCCCTTCTTCCCCGAAGGACTGATTACTAACAATGCGGCTTTTAGCGACCTTGCGGAAAAAATTGCCACACTGACGCCACAACAATATAAGGTGCTAGGGATGCTTTCCGATGGCCTGCTGAACAAACAAATCGCCTATGAATTGAATGTTTCGGAAGCAACCATCAAGGCGCACATGACAGCCATCTTCCGAAAACTGGACGTAAAAAACCGAACTCAAGCGGTTATCTTACTGCAAGAAGTCCATAATTAAGCGCCGCTGACATCCTCTTCTAAAGTCGTCTTAGGCAAACATAAACCCAGCTTGACGGCTTTATGAGCCTCTATCTCTGCAACCACCCAATTGATGTCATGCCACTCAAAACTATCACCCAAGACTGGATGAGGACCAAGTTCGCGTTCAGCCAGCTCTTTTAGCGTCATCTCTCGCTCTTCTTCAGAACCAAGCTCAATGCCATAGCAATCACTCACCGCCGCTATCGACAAACCAACCTCAAGGAAGAAATCACCAAAGAATCGTGCAGCCTCTTCAGCTTCCGGCGCCTCACTGAACAATTCACTTAAGCTGTCTAAGTCTTTGTCTTGACCAAGCACACAGAGAATATCGTTCGCTTCTAACACAGTGCTACCCGATGGGTGAAGCAAAGCGTCTTGTCGAAATAGCGCGGTAATACGTGTACCCTCTGGCATCGACAAGCGCTTAAGCGGCTCACCGACACACCACTTCTCTTCTTTCAGCTTGTAGACAAACATCTCCCATTCGCTGGTCGGGTAAATCTCGATACCAGTACGCGAAATAGGTGTCGGTGTTGGTGGCAAGGTGACTTGAGCCAGCCTCGCAACCTTCATCAAGCTACCACCTTGAACAATCAATGAGACCATAACCACGAAGAACGCGATATTGAAATACAGCTGAGCATTAGGTAGGCCCGCCATCATCGGGAATACCGCCAAAATGATCGGTACCGCTCCACGTAAACCTACCCAAGAAACAAACCAACGCTCCTTGATGGTAAAACGTCGAAATGGCAGCAAACCTAACCAAACCGACAGCGGACGAGCAAACAGAATCATACCGAAAGCTAGCGCCAAGGCAGGCATTGCAATCTCCATCAATGTCGATGGTGTTACCAAGAGACCAAGAACCAAGAACATCACAATCTGGCTTAGCCAGGTCATGCCATCAAGAACATTGAGAATCGAGTGTCGAGAACGTGTTGGACGATTACCAATAAACAAGCCCACAAGGTATATCGACAAGATACCACTGCCGCCAAGCATGTTAGAGAAAGCAAACAGAGCCACACCGCCACTCAGTACTAGAATCGAGTAAAGACCATCAGCCAGCTGTACTCGGTTAATTAGACTCCACAGAACCCAACCACCGCCAAGGCCGACAAGCGTACCGACACCAAATTGCATCGCGAAGCTTTTAAGCAGGAAGTTCATCCCCATCTCAGCATCTGGGGTGCCAAGTAGCGCGATTAAGGTCACCGTTAAGAAGACCGCCATTGGGTCGTTGGTACCAGATTCTATCTCTAAGGTTGAACCAACACGCTCGTTAAGGCTCTGTCCTTTAAGCAGAGAAAATACCGCAGCGGCATCGGTCGAGCCCACAATCGCCCCTACCAAAATACCTTGCATCAATGATAGGTCGAAGAGCCAAGTCGCCATTAAGCCGGTGAGAGTAGCTGTACAAGCCACACCTATCGTGGCTAACGACAGAGAGGGCCAAAACGCGACCTTAAAACTCGCCACCTTAGTACGCATACCACCATCAAGCAAGATCACGGCAAGCGCGAGGTTACTCACCAAGTAAGTTAATGAATAGTCATCAAAATTGATACCGCCGGGGCCATCTTCGCCCGCCAACATACCAACAAACAAAAAGATCAAAAGAATCGGAACGCCCAATCGTGAGGACACTTGTGAGAAAAGCACACTGATGGCGATGAGCACTGCACCAGTTAAAAATAAGTGATTAATAGTTATTGCGTCCAATTCGTTCCCCCAAAGAATAAAACTCGTGATTAAAGCATGTCGAATTTCTGCTATTAAGCAAGAAAAGGGCTCTAAAAGCAGCGTAATTACTATAACAAACTTATATTTCCCTTCGTGTCATATGCAGGACTAAATAATGATTCTCTGTCATTTAGTTGTTAAATTTTATTATTCACTCATTAATTCATCCCTTTTTGTTAGACCTTTGGTTAATTTAACACCCTCATAACATCACATTTTTATATGATTTTGTCTCCCGACTCCTATATTTCAGTGGGTTAGGGATAATTCCGTCCCGACTAAAGTTGCACAGATCCCTTGACTTATCCTTGCTACATTTCAAATCGTAACATTACGTTAACACAACGACATTCTACGGAAACGGAATAAAGGAGAAGGCAATGGCGTTCGAATCTACGGAACATGCTCAAGCCTACTGGAAGGAAAACTTGGGAATTATGGGAACACTGCTCGCGATCTGGTTCGCAGTGTCTTACGGCGCAGGCATCTTATTTGTTGATGCCCTCAACACCGTTCAGTTTGGCGGGTTCAAGCTCGGCTTTTGGTTCGCTCAACAAGGCTCGATATACACCTTCGTGGCGCTGATATTCATTTACGTTGTCCGCATGAATGCGCTCGACAAAAAATACAACGTACAGGAAGACTAGAGGCTAGAACATGGATATTCAAACTTGGACGTTTATTCTCGTCGGTATCACTTTCGCACTGTATATCGGCATCGCAATCTGGGCTCGTGCAGGGTCTACCAGTGAATTCTACGTTGCGGGCGGTGGTGTACACCCAGTAGCAAACGGTATGGCGACAGCCGCTGACTGGATGTCGGCCGCGTCATTCATCTCAATGGCAGGTATCATCTCATTCGTTGGTTACGACGGTGCGGTTTACCTAATGGGTTGGACAGGTGGTTATGTACTACTTGCACTATGTTTAGCACCTTACCTACGTAAGTTCGGTCAGTTTACGGTTCCTGATTTTATCGGTGAACGTTACTACTCGAAAACAGCACGTATGGTAGCAGTATTCTGTGCAATCTTCGTATCATTCACATACGTTGCAGGCCAGATGCGTGGTGTAGGCGTAGTATTCTCTCGTTTCCTAGAGGTCGACATTAACCTAGGTATCATCATTGGTATGGGTATTGTGTTCTTCTACGCAGTACTTGGTGGCATGAAAGGCATCACTTATACGCAGGTAGCTCAATTCTGTGTCCTCATTTTCGCCTTCCTTGTTCCAGCGATCTTCACTTCAATCATGATGACAGGTAACCCACTTCCACAACTTGGTATGGGTTCAACGATTTCAGGCACAGACGTTTACCTACTCGATAAACTGGATGGACTAACTGAAGAACTCGGATTTACCGCCTATACCGAAGGTAACAAGAGTATGGTGGATGTATTCTTCATCTGTGCAGCTCTAATGGTGGGTACTGCGGGTCTTCCACACGTAATCATCCGTTTCTTCACAGTACCTAAAGTACGTGATGCTCGTATCTCAGCAGGTTGGGCGCTACTGTTCATCTCATTGCTATACACAACAGCACCGGGCGTTGCCGCCTTCGCTCGTGTCAACATGATTGAAACGATTAACGGCCCAGACATGCAAGGTGTCACAGCAGCAGACGCACCTAGCTGGTACAAAAACTGGGAAAGCACTGGCCTAGTAGGTTGGGAAGATAAGAACGGCGATGGCAAAATGTTCTACTCGGGCGATGAGCGCAACGAGATGAAGATTAACCGTGACATCATCGTATTGGCTTCTCCTGAGCTAGCAAAACTACCAAACTGGGTTGTAGCTTTACTGGCAGCAGGTGGCCTAGCAGCCGCACTATCAACAGCCGCAGGTCTGCTACTGGTAATATCAACATCGATTTCACATGACTTGTTGAAGAAAGGCTTCAGACCAAACATGACCGACAAGCAGGAGCTACTAGCCGCTCGTTTGGCAGCAATTGTCGCGATTATCGGTGCTGGTTACTTGGGTATTAACCCACCAGGCTTCGTAGCTCAGGTAGTAGCGTTTGCCTTCGGCTTAGCCGCAGCATCCTTCTTCCCAGCCATTATCCTAGGTATCTTCTACAAGAAGATGAACAAGGAAGGCGCGATTGCAGGTATGTTGACAGGTATTGCCTTCACAGCAAGTTACATCATCTACTTCAAGTTCGTTAACCCAGCAGCAAGCACACCTGAAAACTGGTGGTTTGGTATCAGCCCAGAAGGCATAGGTACGCTAGGTATGTGTCTAAACTTCGTAGTTTCAATTGCGGTAAACAAAATGACTGCTGAAGTACCACAAGACGTGCAAGAGATGGTTGAAAACATCCGTTACCCGAAAGGTGCAGGTGAAGCTCACGACCACTAAACAAAGATGTTTAACAATAAATCAATCAGTACTTGCATTGTTGGGGTTAGGTACTGAATCTCAGAAAGCCGATACGTTATGTATCGGCTTTTTCTTTTGCCTACCGTTTTATAAAAACAGAAACAAAGGGTTGTGTTTAAAACCACATTTGATAATAATTATCATTAACATCCAATAAAGAGATGAAGATGATGATGAAAGAGCAGCAGGTCCTCTATTCGCGGTTCTACAAAGCGCAGGATCGCTTTACCGCCTCAGAGCAAGTTCACGGTCACGAGCCGTTTGTAATTCGAGACTACATCGAGTGTGCACAAACACTTGCCGCATACTATGAAAAACACGCCGCCCAAGAAAATATCTTGCTGTGCGAGCTGTACCTGCGCCAAGTTTTCTTCCATCTGATTGAAGCGATTGAATCACCTGAGCGCAGTTTTACCTTTCGTTATATCTGCCTAGACTCAATTCACTCACCACTATTTTATCTAAAACGCCACTACTGCCAGCAACCACATGGCCAGGCGCGTTTTTTGAATCTCAGCCAGACACTACAACAAGTCAAAGCCCCACTTGGCTAACAAGGATAGAAGATGACCCTACAATTTCGAATTGAAAAAGACAGCATGGGGGAAGTAAAAGTCCCTGCTGATGCGCTGTATCAAGCACAAACTCAACGTGCCGCAGATAACTTCGCGTTTAGCTCCCACAAAATGCCCACCAGCTTTATTCAAGCACTGGCATTAATTAAACAAGCTGCAGCAGATACCAATGCTCAATTAGGCTTATTGGAAGGCGATATTGCCAATGCGATCGCCGATGCGAGCCAAGAGATCATCGATGGCAAACATCTCGATCAATTCCCGATCGATGTCTACCAAACCGGCTCTGGTACTAGCTCTAACATGAACGCCAACGAAGTGATTGCGACACTCGCATCAAGAAGTTTACAAGGCGACGTGAACCCGAACGATCACGTCAACATGGGCCAAAGCAGCAACGATGTGGTGCCAACCGCGATTCAAGTCAGTGTCGCACTCACTGCGGAAAACAAGCTGCTACCAGCACTAAGCCACCTGTCTGAGATACTGACAATTAAACAGCAAGAGCTTGTTGAGGTCGTGAAAACCGGCCGTACTCACCTAATGGATGCGATGCCGATTACCTTTGCTCAAGAGTTGGGTGGCTGGAAGTTCCAGATTGAACACGCTAAACAAGCGATTGAAAGCACCCTGCCCGCTATTAAAGCGCTTGCTCAAGGTGGAACGGCGGTAGGTACAGGCATTAATGCTGATCCCCGCTTTGCCGATAAGTTTGCAAGTAACCTGTCGCAATCGACAAAGATCAGCTTTAACTCGAGTGAAAACTTCTTTTTTAACCTCAGTAGCCAAGATGCGATCGTTGCCTTTTCGGGTCAGCTCAAAACTGCAGCAGTTGCGATCATGAAGATCGCAAACGATCTTCGCTGGATGAACTCTGGCCCATTAGCTGGCTTAGGAGAAATTGAATTGCAGGCCTTGCAACCAGGCTCATCTATCATGCCCGGTAAAGTGAACCCTGTAATACCAGAAGCCGCAGCGATGGCGGCAGCGCAGGTGATTGGTAACGACACTACTATTACGATAGCAGGCCAGTCTGGCAACTTCCAACTGAATGTGATGCTGCCAGTCATTGCTCATAACGTATTAGAAAGTATCGAGCTTTTAGCTAATAGCTCTGTTGCGCTGGCAGATAAAGCCATCGCAACTTTCACTGTGCGCCAAGACAATCTGGATTTAGCGCTGTCAAAGAATCCAATTCTGGTGACGGCGCTTAATCCTGTGATTGGTTACCTAAAGGCAGCAGATATTGCCAAGAAAGCCTACAAAGAGGGTTTGCCGATCCTTGATGTTGCAGAAAGAGAAACCGATCTAAGCCGAGAAGAACTCAGCAAGCTACTTGACCCAACCGCGCTCACTCAAGGTGGTATCGCAGGTTAAAGCCAGTAATTCATAACAAGTCTACTGGATCGAAAAAGGCCTCATCTGAGGCCTTTTTAGGGATCTAATAGTTAATAGAAAATAGTTAATTAAATTAACTCACGCGATTCAATACCGCTCTGAGTTTTAGCGGCTTCACAGGCTTGGCAATAAAGCTAAAACTATTGGCTTTTATCGCTGCCAACATCTCATCGGTTCTATCGGCACTGATGATAACTCCTTCAAAAGAGTCACCAAGGCGCAAACGGCATTGTTGCAACACCTCAAGGCCTGTTCTGCCATTATCCAGACGGTAATCAGAAAAGATCACATCGGGTTTCCAGTCATCATCTAGGCACTTCAAGCTTTCGACCAAATCAACTGCCATCTTGACCTCACAACCCCAGCGACCAATCAGGTTCTCCATCCCGACCAAAATCTCTCGTTCATTATCAACACACAAGATTTTAAGATGCTCGATATCACTGCTCGCCACTGGCAAAGCAACTTGCACAACCGGAGCCACTTGTTCCGCTCTTGCTAAAGTAATAGAAAAGACACTGCCTCGTCCCGTCCATGAACGCATCGATATTTGATGACCAAGCACATGAGCAATACCTTTAGAAATCGCGAGACCCAGCCCTAAGCCTTGATCAGAACGCACTTGGCTACCACGAGTGAACTCTTCGAAGATCTCTTGTTGCTTGTCTTCATCAATACCGGTTCCGTTATCCCACACATCGATTCGAACCTGCCCATTGACTCGTCTTGCTCCGAGCACAACTTTCCCTTCTGGGTTATAGCGGAAGGCATTAGTCAAAAAGTTCTGAATCACTCGTCTCAGCAATTTAGGGTCAGAGTGAATAAACAGAGATGATGGGATCATCTTGAAATCAATTTTTTGCTGCGTCGCTAAGGCACTAAATTCCGCATTCAAGTTAGCAAGTACATCGTGCACCGCAATGGCGTGAATGTTGGTCTCCAGTTTGCCAGACTCTAATCGTGAGATATCCAGCAAGTCGCCAATCAAGTCCTCGGCCGCACCCAATGCACTTTCAATGTGGGACGAAAGCTGCTTCACCTCTTGCTCTTTTGCCACCTCAGAAAGTGACGAAGCAAACAGCCGAGCCGCATTCAATGGCTGCATCAAATCGTGGCTCACCGCCGCTAAGAAACGACTCTTAGATTGTGATTCCTGATCAGATATCTGTGTTGCTTTAACCAAACGATGGTTCAGCTTTTCGAGCTCTTGAGTTCGTTCGTGTACTCTTGATTCCAAGCTTTCATTCGCGTCTTTTAACGCCTGCTCTGCTTGTCTAAATACCGTGATATCAGTAAAGCTCATCACAAAGCCGCCGCTTGGCATTGGGTTACCTTGCACCTCAATCACTCGACCATCAGGACGAATACGAGAAGAGGTATGTCGTGTACCTTGTTCCAAGTGATAAACACGGCGACGCACGTGATCTTCCGGGTCACCCGGACCACACAAACCTTGCTGCGCATTATGACGAATCACATCGGAGATCGGCCTGCCCACTTGTATCAAGCCAGCAGGGAATTCAAACAGTTCCAAATAACGCTGATTCCACGCCACCAGCCTCATCTGTTTGTCCACCACTGCAATTCCTTGACCAATGTGCTCAATCGCCCCTTGCAGTAAACCACGGCTAAAATCGTACAACTCCGAGGCTTCATCAACGATGGTCGCCACTTCTTCAAGCTGCATATTTCTGCCCTGCAAAGCAGAAGTAAGTACTAACTTCGCAGATGAAGCACCAAACACACCCGCCAACACGCGCTCAGCATGTCGAATCAAGCTTGCAGGCGCTTGCTGATTAGGAAGTAATGGCTGACCTTGCTGCTGCCAGTAACTTTGGATAGCACTTTTCGCTCGCTTGCGACCGACAAAGCGCGACGCCAACATCTCTAATTCAGCCACGGTTACACGACTTTGATAAAGGCTAATGTTCTCATTTTCAGGCAGCGGCGTACCAACGAATGCCGCCGATTGTAAGCGCTCACTTAGGCTTGCTCTAGTCGAAATAGAAACCACGGCATAACACAAAGTATTGAGCACAATACTCAGCACTATCCCCCAGTTTGAACTGCTAATATCCCAACTATTGAGTAACTCTGGTGGTGTGATGATCCACAGCAGCAAGTTACTTTGACTGTCGCCAGCCAACATACTGGTTTGACTCATCAAAGTAATTAGCCAAATCACCGAGCCGACCATTAAACCGACATAAACCCCCCTGCGATTACCAGGACGCCAGTACAGACCACCGATCAGAGCCGGTGCAAATTGAGCAATCGCAGCAAACGAAAGGAAGCCGATAGCGGATAAAGAATGTATGGTATCGAGCGCCTGATAGAACAACCAAGCACCAAGGAGAAGCAGTAAAATAAGCCCACGACGAATCACCAATAGTAACCCAGAGAAGTGGCGGTGAGTCCTTTGGGTGAGGCGCATTCGGCGCAGCAATAGCGGCATCACTAGATCGTTCGACACCATGATCGCCAACGCGATGGTCGATACGATCACCATACCACTGGCCGCTGATGTACCGCCAAGGAACGCAAGCAAGGCAATGTTATTGGCACCTTCAGCCATCGGCAGGCTAATCACATACGTATCTGCAGGCATGCTTGGAAGCAGCCCTTGCCCCGCCCATGCAATTGGCAGAACAAACAGCCCCATCAAAATCAGATAAAGCGGAAATAACCAGCGAGCGGTATGCAGATCTTGAGGGCGTTCATTCTCAACAACCATGGTATGAAACTGGCGCGGTAGACAGACAATCGCCAACATGGTCAAAACAGTATGGATAATTAAGGTCGGAATATTCGGCGATTCATAAGTGCTCGCCGCCACGTCGAGCAGGTCAATCTTGTCGCTGCTCATCGCCAAATACATGATAAACAAACCAACAATCAAAAATGCCGCCAGCTTAACGATCGACTCAAACGCCACCGCCATCATCATGCCACGGTGATGCTCCGTGTTATCGATGTGCCTTGTACCAAACAACATGGTAAAAATAGCTAGCGCACCAACCACAAACCAGGAAACATGGTAATCCTGATAGCCGAAATCTTGAGCCAGACTTGGAGCAACAATATCCAGCCCCATGGTGATACCACGCAGTTGCAACGCGATATAAGGCAAAATACCGATCACAGCGATAACCGTCACCGCTACTGCTAAACCTTGAGATTTGCCATAACGAGCCGCGATGAAGTCGGCAATTGAGGTAATGTGTTCCCGTTTTGCTATCAGAATCAATCGCGCTAAGATCCGCCACCCAAGAGTGAAGACCAGAATCGGTGCAAGATAGATGGGTAAGAAAGACCAAGGGTTATTACTCGCCTGACCCACCGTTCCATAGAAGGTCCACGAGGTACAATACACCGCAATAGAAAGGCTATAGATCCACGGTCGCCAACGCGATAGCCAACGAACCTGCCTGTCTCCATACCAAGCGATCAGAAATAACACGCCCAAGTAGGCTAAAGAGACTGGAATTACTACCCATCCTTGCATTGAAAACCCTTTCTTCATCCATAAAAAACCTCTCCATAAGGGAGAGGTTTCATTTAACTAAGGATGAATCATTAACTCAATCGCATCGCTTAAATTCTGTGCTTTAGACTCTAATAATCACGATTGATTATCAGCTATGAACTTCTGACTCAGGTTGATTAACTTCAACCACAGAGCTTCTTTCATCAAGCTTGATAAACAGGGCAATGGCACCCATCGCAGCCATTCCCCAGAAGATATTCGCGCCCCACAGTTCGTAACCCCAACCACTTAAGGTCGTCATTAACGCGATAAAGGCACCAAGTGGTATCGCATTATAAAGTGCCTGCAGTGCCACCATTTTGTTCGACTCTTGAGACTGAATGTATTGAATCGCAGCGATATGTGCCATCGCAAATGTCACCCCGTGCAGCAGCTGGGCCAGTATCAATACTGGAATCGCAGTCGTTGATGCCGTAATACCCCAACGAGCCATTACTCCGATGCCAGCAATCACAAACAGAGTGCGCAATGATAATCCAGCAAACAATCGCTTGCTCAGAGCAAATACTGCCACCTCAGCAACCACAGCCAAGCTCCACAGATAACCGATGATCGCCTCAGAGTGCCCCGCCTCTTTCCAGTAAATCGCACTAAAGCTGTAATACGCGGCGTGGCTTCCTTGAAGCAGTGCCATCAATGTAAGAAACTTCACTACCGATGATTCACGTAACAGTTGGCCAAGTTTAGGTCTTTCAGCAACTTGCTCAGACTCTGTCACCGGCATCACGTTTGGGTTTCTCATCGCGAGCAACAGAGAAACCAACACCCCTGCCAGTGCAGTATACAAAATCATATCCGTGCCAAATTCAGCCACCAGATAACCAACCACGGTAGAACCCGCAATAAATGCCACTGATCCCCACAAACGTGTACGTCCATAATCGAGTATTTTGAGACGGCTGTAATGGTTCGCCATTGCATCAGAAAGCGGAATAATCGGTCCATAGCAGAGGTTGAACATCACCGTTGCTAGCAGCATCAATAAAAAGCTACCACCAGTAAAGAAATGGAAACCAACGAATAATAGCGCGACAAAACTGAGGCAACGCAATGCTGGCATTAAATGCTCAACTTTATAGATACGTGGTGTTATGACAAAGTTAGCAACACAACGCGTAGCCAAGCCTACCCCAATCAATACGCCAATGTCCCCTGCAGACACGCCTTGGTCTTCAAACCACAGCGCCCAAAATGGCAAATAAACGCCATAGGCAAAAAAGAAACCAAGAAAATACTGGGATATCCAGCCATAAGGGGAGGGATTAAACATAGGCGACCTATAAAAGTGTGTGGAACAAGGGAGCGCCAATTATGCCTAGGTCACAAAAGATGAAAAAGGGAATTATTGCGGGGATAGTATTCCCATATTCAATTAGTTCAGATATCGCATTTCAGCAAGATATCTAAGCTCCCCAAATCGCCACTCTCTCACTTAGACTAAAGTCGTCTGGAGCTTCGCGAGTAATTGGTCAGACTGAAAAGAGATTCCTATTTCTTTGCCATTGCTTATGCCTGATAAATTTAATATGCAGCACCCGCCCTTCAATAGCTTGTCTGAGGCTGAACAGTTAACGCTGCGATCGGCTTTGGACGTGGTTTACTACCGAGCACACGAAGTGATATTGGAAGCAGACCGCCCGAGTCGACACCTGCATATTCTGATTAAAGGTGCTGTTGAAGAGCGTTCCAGCAGCGATGGAGAGATCTATGCACACTATGCCAATGACGATATCTTCGATGTGCGCAGTCAGTTTGAGCCTCACACCAAACATCAATATATCGCACTGGAAGACACACTAAGTTATCTATTACCAAGCGACGTTTTTCTTGAGCTATACCACGCTAACGGCCAATTCGCCGCTTACTTTGATAGCAACCTCTCGACCCGAAAAGCATTGGTTGAAGCCGCTCAGCAACAGCAGAATCTTGCCGAGTTCATACTGACCAAAGTCGATGATTCGATTTATCACCCACCACTGATACTTGAACCCGATCAGCCTATCAATCAAGTGACTAAAATCCTTAAACAGCAAGGCTTAGACTCGGCCTTGGTTCATCTGGAACATGATGAACCAAAAGCTTTTGGAACATCATGCTCCTTCCCGTATGGAATCGTCACACGGACCAATTTATTACACGCGGTGATGCTCGATGATCGTCCGCGCGATACACCTGTCGGCGAGATAGCAACCTTCCCTGTTTTGCATGTTAATCATGGTGACTTCTTGTTTAACGCCATGATTAACATGACAAGGAATCGTGTAAAAAGGCTAATGGTGTGTGATGGGCTCAATGCGGTCGGCATGGTAGATATGACACAAATACTCAGTGCGTTCTCCACTCACATGTTCTTACTTTGCGTATCGCTCGAGCCACCAGCATTGAAGAATTGGCGATGGCTTCCAACAAGCAACGTCAACTGGTCGAAAGCCTGCTCAATAATGGTATTCGCACACGTTTCATCATGGAGCTGATTTCTGCCGTCAATGAACAGATTATTGAAAAGGCATTTGAGCTGGTTATTCCCCCTGCGCTACACAGCCATTGCTGTCTCATCGTTCTGGGTTCAGAGGGACGCGGAGAACAGATACTCAAAACCGATCAAGACAATGCGTTGATCATTCAAGACGGACTAGAGTGGCACCAATGTCAAAATACGATGAATGATCTCACTCATACGTTGCAACAATTAGGTTATCCACTGTGTCCTGGCAACGTAATGGTCAACAACCCGGAGTGGGTTCACTCTGAACAAGAGTGGAAACAGACTCTGACGAGTTGGGTAAAAAAGGCAACACCAGATACGGTGATGGATATTGCCATTATGGCGGATGCACATGCTGTTGCAAGCAATAGAGACCTGCTGCTCCCTGTTAAGCAGCACTTGAGTGATTTAATGCTCGGGCAAGAGCTGATTCTGACCGAATTCTGCCGTCCTACATTGAACTTCTCAGTGCCCCTCACTCTATTTGGCAACGTGAAACAGTCCAAGTCGGGACTAGACATCAAACAAGGCGGTATTTTCCCAATCGTCCACGGTGTAAGAGCACTGAGCCTTGAACACGGCGTGACGGCCAATAATACCTTCGAACGCATTGAACAACTGGTGAACAAGAAAGTGTTGGAGCAAAGCACCGCAGATAACCTCAGTGAAGCTTTCAAACACTTCTTTAAGTGGCGCTTAGCACAACGCCTGTCACAACAGCACAGCAGTAACGAAATAGACGTCAAACTGATGGAGAGAGCAGATAGAGATCTGCTTCGTCATAGCCTGCATGTGGTTAAGAAGTTCAAACAATGGCTTGGATACCACTATCAGATAAGAGATTAGGCACTTTAACGATGAATAGACTGGCTCGCTATTATTGGTATTACAAGCTCAAAGGCTCTCCCTACCAGCCTCTGTTTACTGCGCCTGTTCATCAAGAGTATGTATCACTCGATTGTGAAACCACCAGCCTCGACCCTAATCATGCTGAATTAGTCACCATCGCCGCGACCAAGATCATCGGCAACCGCATCATCACCAGTAAGCCCTTCGAAGTACGGCTACGAGCCCCTCAATCCCTCGACTGTAATTCAATCAAAATTCACCGTATTCGCCATCAAGATTTAAAACATGGCATCGAAGAGAAACAGGCCCTAATTGAATTACTCTACTTCATTGGAAATCGTCCTTTAGTCGGCTATCACATTCGCTATGACAAAAAGATTCTCGACCGCGCCTGCTTGAAACAACTCGGATTCCCGCTGCCTAACCGGTTAGTCGAAGTGAGCCTGCTCTATCAAGATAAATTGGCAAGACAGCTGCCGAATGCTTATTTCGACCTCAGTATGGATGCGATTTGTCGCCAGCTCGACTTACCAATTCCAGTCAATAAACATGATGCATTACAAGACGCTACCTCTGCTGCGCTGATCTTTGTTCGTCTGAAACATGGCGATCTACCCCATTTCAACTCTTCATACACCTAATTCAACCCCTGCATCTCGACATAGAGAGCAACATCTCAAAAATGAACTTAACTCGCTATTTTATAAGTGAAAAGCGACGTCTCATCCTAAAGTCTAATTGTGGAAATCGCCGTCCTAACCGAGAGTGATAACACAAAGACGGTTCTGTAATAGACCTAGAAACTGAACACAAAGGAAGTTGCCAGTTCATTAGGAATGTAGGCACAAGGAGAGATGCAATGAGTGAAGCCCACGTTTATCCGGTAAAAGAAAATATTAAATCAACCACACACGCGGATAATGACACTTACCTAGCCATGTACCAACAATCTGTTTCTGACCCAGAAGGCTTTTGGGGGGAGCACGGAAAAATTGTGGATTGGATTAAGCCATTCACAAAAGTAAAAAATACTTCTTTCGACCCAGGCCACATCGATATTCGCTGGTTTGAAGATGGCACATTGAATGTGTCGGCGAACTGTATTGACCGCCACCTTGCTGAGCACGGTGATGAAGTCGCAATCATCTGGGAAGGCGACGACCCTGCTAATGATAAAACACTCACTTTTAATGAACTGCACAAAGAAGTGTGCCTATTCTCTAACGCTCTAAAAGAGCAAGGCGTAAGTAAAGGCGATGTGGTTTGTTTATACATGCCAATGGTTCCTGAGGCTGCGGTTGCTATGTTGGCGTGTACTCGTATTGGTGCGGTTCACACCGTAGTATTCGGTGGTTTCTCACCAGAAGCACTGTCCGGTCGTATTATCGATTCGAATGCTAAAGTAGTGATTACAGCCGATGAAGGCGTTCGTGGCGGCCGAGCTGTCCCTCTTAAGAAAAACGTCGACGAAGCACTGACTAACCCAGAAGTGAAAACCATCGAAAAAGTGATGGTGCTTGAGCGTACTGGCGGTGATGTTGCATGGCATGAGCACCGTGATATTTGGTGGCATGAGGCGACGGCAAACGTATCAGCAGACTGCCCACCAGAAGAGATGAATGCGGAAGACCCACTATTCATCCTTTATACATCAGGCTCAACAGGCAAACCAAAAGGTGTAATGCACACTACCGGTGGTTACCTTGTTTACGCAACGATGACCTTTAAATACGTATTTGATTACCAAGAAGGCGAAACCTTCTGGTGTACTGCTGATGTGGGTTGGATTACTGGCCACACATACCTGGTTTACGGGCCACTGGCTAACGGCGCTAAGACAATCCTGTTTGAAGGTGTACCAAACTACCCGAATACAAGCCGCATGAGTGAAGTGGTTGATAAGCACCAAGTCAACATTCTTTACACTGCACCAACGGCTATTCGTGCACTGATGGCAAAAGGCAATGAAGCGGTTGAAGGCACCTCTCGTGACAGCTTAAGAATCATGGGCTCGGTAGGCGAACCGATTAACCCAGAAGCGTGGGAGTGGTATTACAAAACGATTGGTAACGAGCAATCTCCAATTGTTGATACATGGTGGCAAACCGAAACGGGCGGTATCCTAATTGCCCCACTACCGGGCGCTACCGACCTAAAACCGGGCTCAGCGACTCGTCCATTCTTTGGTGTACAACCTGCGCTAGTAGATAACATGGGTAACATCATTGAAGGCGCAACCGACGGCAATCTAGTCATTCTAGACTCGTGGCCGGGTCAAATGCGTACCGTTCATGGCGACCATGACCGTTTCGAGCAAACATACTTCTCTACCTTCAAAGGCATGTACTTCACCAGTGATGGTGCTCGTCGTGATGAAGACGGCTACTACTGGATTACTGGTCGTGTTGATGACGTACTGAACGTATCTGGTCACCGTATGGGTACTGCTGAGATTGAGTCGGCACTCGTTGCATTCGACAAGATTGCAGAGGCTGCGATTGTCGGTATTCCTCACGACATCAAAGGCCAAGCGATTTACGCTTACATCACGCTCAATGATGGCGAGTTCCCAACCGCAGAGCTTCATAAAGAAGTGAAAGACTGGGTGCGTAAAGAAATCGGCCCTATTGCGACACCAGACGTACTGCACTGGACCGACTCATTACCGAAAACACGTTCAGGTAAGATCATGCGCCGTATCCTACGTAAGATAGCAACGGGCGATACCGGCAACCTTGGTGATACTTCAACGCTAGCTGACCCAAGTGTGGTTGATAAGCTGATTGCCGAGAAAGCTGAATTGGCATAACAGCTATCACACCAGAATCACTGTTTAAAACAGATTGCTTCCAAACCGCCACCTATGTGGCGGTTTTTTATGGCTGATCTTGCTCTCAAATATCCACAGTGTGGTTATGGCAATAACGCTTTTTTGTTAAGTTGGTAACAATTTCACTTGCTATCAATAGGAGATTAGACCAGTAAATTGCTGCGATTTGCGCTGAATTAGCTATAATCTGGTTCTAATTTTTAAATTTGGGTTTTTCTCACTGGAAATTAACCCCAAATTTTCAATAAAATGGCAACATTCACGGTCGTAATCACGATAAAGGAAGATAGCCCCACGATGTCTACAAAGTTTCGTATTCTAGTTTTAAATGGCCCAAACCTTAACTTGTTAGGCCTAAGAGAACCGGCACACTACGGCTCTCAAACACTTGACCAGATTATTAGCTCACTAACAGAGCAAGCGAAAACACAAGATGTTGAGCTATCTCACTTACAGTCAAATCGTGAGTATGAACTGATCGAAGCTATCCATAGTGCATATCAAGATATTGATTTCATTATCATCAACCCAGCGGCCTTTACACATACCAGTGTAGCGTTGCGTGATGCACTACTTGGCGTAGCGATCCCATTTATTGAAGTGCACCTATCGAATGTTCACGCACGTGAACCTTTTAGGCACCACTCTTACCTCTCAGATAAAGCAGAAGGGGTAATCTGTGGTTTAGGCGCACAAGGCTACCAATTTGCTTTGACTGCTGCGATTCACAAGTTGCAGTCAAAATAACGAACATAACCGAACTAATAGACACCAGCTCTAGTCATAGAGCATGGTTAATTAACAAAAGAGAAAGAAACGATGGATATTCGCAAAATCAAAAAGCTGATCGAATTGGTTGAAGAGTCTGGTATCGCAGAACTAGAAATCTCTGAAGGTGAAGAGTCAGTACGCATCAGCCGCAACGGCACTGCACCTGTAGCAGCACCAATTCAATACGCAGCAGCTCCGGCTCCAGCAGCGGCACCAGCTCCTGCAGCAGCTCCGGTTCCAGCGGCAGCTCCAGAAGCAGCTGAAGCTCCAGCAGCAGTAACTGGCCACCAAGTTCTTTCTCCAATGGTTGGTACGTTCTACGGCGCACCAAGCCCAGACGCAAAACCATTCGTAAAAGTTGGTCAACAAGTTAACGCTGGCGACACACTATGTATCGTTGAAGCAATGAAGATGATGAACCAAATCGAAGCTGATAAGTCTGGTGTTGTAACTGCAATCCTTGTTGAAGACGGCCAACCAGTTGAGTTCGATCAAGCTCTAGTAATTATCGAATAATAGAGAAGCCTCATTATGTTAGATAAATTAGTAATCGCGAACCGTGGTGAGATTGCACTACGTATTCTGCGAGCATGTAAAGAGCTAGGCATTAAAACGGTTGCTGTTCACTCAACAGCTGACCGTGACCTTAAGCACGTACTGCTAGCAGACGAAACCATTTGTATCGGTCCTGCTCGTGGTATCGATAGCTACCTAAACATCCCTCGTATCATCAGTGCAGCTGAAGTTACAGGCGCTGTTGCTATCCACCCTGGTTACGGCTTCCTATCTGAAAACGCAGACTTCGCTGAACAGGTTGAACAAAGCGGTTTCATTTTCGTAGGTCCTAAAGCAGAAACTATCCGCATCATGGGTGACAAAGTTTCAGCTATCACGGCAATGAAAAAAGCAGGCGTACCTTGTGTACCTGGTTCTGACGGCCCACTGAACGACGACGAAGCAGCAAACAAAGCACATGCTAAGCGCATTGGCTACCCAGTGATCATCAAGGCGTCTGGTGGCGGCGGTGGTCGTGGTATGCGTGTTGTTCGCACTGAGGGTGAACTAACAGAAGCAATCGCAATGACACGTGCTGAAGCAAAAGCATGTTTCAACAACGACATGGTTTACATGGAGAAATTCCTAGAAAACCCACGTCACGTTGAGGTACAAGTAATTGCTGACGGTCAAGGCGGTGCTATCCACCTTGGTGAGCGTGACTGTTCAATGCAGCGTCGCCACCAGAAAGTTGTTGAAGAAGCGCCAGCTCCAGGTATCACTGAAGAGATGCGTAAATACATCGGTGAACGTTGTACTCGTGCATGTCTAGAAATCGGCTACCGCGGTGCAGGTACATTTGAATTCCTATACGAAAATGGCGAATTCTACTTCATCGAAATGAACACTCGTATTCAAGTAGAGCACCCAGTAACAGAGATGGTAACTGGCGTTGACCTAATCAAAGAGCAACTGCGTGTTGCAGCAGGTCAACCTCTATCTTTCACGCAAGACGATATCAAAATCAAAGGCCACGCGATCGAATGTCGTATCAACGCGGAAGATCCAGAGAAGTTCCTGCCTTCACCAGGTAAGATTGAGCGCTTCCACGCTCCTGGTGGTATGGGCGTTCGTTGGGACTCTCACATCTACACGGGTTACACAGTTCCACCACACTACGATTCAATGATCGGTAAGCTAATCACTTACGGTGAGAACCGTGATGTTGCGATTTCTCGTATGAAGAACGC
The DNA here is from genome assembly GCF_001635455.1 of Vibrio sp. HI00D65. Lineage (GTDB taxonomy): Bacteria > Pseudomonadota > Gammaproteobacteria > Enterobacterales > Vibrionaceae > Vibrio. The sequence continues at coordinate 10,538 of NZ_LWEH01000552.1, read as the reverse complement.
ACTAGGTGAGATGATTGTAGAAGGCATCAAAGTAAACATCTCTCTACAAGAGTCGATCATGAACGACGAGAACTTCCAACACGGTGGTGCAAACATCCACTACCTTGAGAAGAAACTTGGTCTTCAATAGAAACTAGTCTCGTGTAATTTGTTCTTAAATGAACAAAATAAAATGCTCACTTTGGTGGGCATTTTTTGTTTTTAAGCGTCCAAAAAACGCAATCAATATTCCCCATTATATTCCTTGGGGTTTTGGTGAATTTGCTCATATTTTCTGCTAGACTCGCCATCCATTTTTTCTCATATAGAAGATTCAGCCATGCCTTGGATTCAAATCAAGCTTAATGCTACCAATGAAAATGCCGAACAAATCGGCGACATGTTAATGGAAGAGACTGGTGCTCTTTCTGTAACTTTCCTGGATGCACAAGATACCCCTGTATTTGAGCCTCTGCCGGGTGAAACTCGCCTTTGGGGTGACACTGACATTCTTGCGCTTTACGACGCTGAGATTGATACAGGTGTCGTTCTAGCGCAGATTAAAGCAAGCAACATGTTCCCTGCAGACTTTGCTCATAAAGTCGAGCAAATTGAAGACAAGGATTGGGAACGAGAATGGATGGACAACTTCCACCCAATGAAGTTTGGTGAGCGTTTATGGATCTGTCCAAGCTGGCGCGATATCCCTGAACCTGACGCGGTAAACGTAATGCTAGACCCTGGCCTTGCATTCGGTACTGGTACTCACCCAACAACGGCATTGTGTCTTGAGTGGCTTGAAGGATTAGATCTGACAGGCAAAACCGTCATCGACTTCGGTTGTGGCTCAGGCATCCTAGCGATCGCAGCGATCAAACTAGGCGCAGCGAAAGTTATCGGGATCGATATTGATCCTCAAGCACTACTTGCATCAAAAGACAACGCAGAACGCAATGGCGTTGCTGAGCAACTTGAGGTGTTCTTGCCACAAGATCAGCCTGAAGGTTTACTAGCAGACGTTGTTGTTGCCAACATTCTTGCCGGTCCACTGCGCGATCTTTCAGGCATCATTAAAGGCTTAGTTAAGCCAAATGGTGTGCTTGCGATGTCGGGTGTTTTAGATACACAAGCTGAAGATGTGGCGACTTATTATCGTGATGAGCTTCACATTGATCCGATTATCGAGCAGCAAGAGTGGTGTCGAATCTCTGGTCGCAAGCAAGGCTAGACAATACTTTGGGCGCTAATTGATTGAATTTTATGCAAATTACAAAAACAAATTGTAAATGCTCAAATATTAGTCTTTTCACGCGGCAAAAAAATGCGTAAAATGCGCGCCCTTGCTGGTACAGAACTGTGATGACGTTTTGAAAATCGGAAATTATCAACTTAAGAACAATCTAATCGTCGCTCCAATGGCTGGCGTAACGGATAGACCATTCCGTGAGTTGTGTCTTCGCTACGGTGCGGGGATGGCAGTCAGTGAAATGATGTCCTCCAATCCAAAGGTTTGGAAAACGTCGAAATCTCAGCAGCGTATGGTACATGAAGGCGAATCGGGTATTCGTTCAGTACAAATCGCTGGTGCAGATCCACAGCTTATGGCCGAGGCTGCGCAATTCAATGTCGATAACGGTGCGCAAATCATCGATATCAATATGGGTTGTCCAGCAAAAAAAGTGAATAAGAAGCTTGCGGGCTCTGCCCTACTTCAGTATCCAGACCTCATTGAAGAGATCTTGAAAGCTGTAGTAAACGCAGTCGACGTTCCAGTAACGTTAAAGACTCGTACAGGCTGGGATACAGATAACAGAAACTGTGTCCAAATCGCTAAAATAGCCGAAGACTGCGGCATACAGGCACTTGCCCTACACGGGAGAACTCGCGCTTGTATGTACAAAGGTGAGGCAGAATACAAACACATTAAAGCGGCGAAACAAGCTGTATCTATTCCGGTTATTGCTAACGGTGATATCGATAGCCCGGAAAAAGCTAAGTTTGTGCTGGAGTACACCGGCGCTGACGCTTTAATGATTGGTCGTCCAGCCCAAGGTCGTCCATGGATTTTTAACGAAATCCTACACTATTTGGAAAACGGCACCACGATGGACCCACTCCCGGTTTCGGAAGTGAAAGACATCATGCTTGGCCATGTTCACGCTCTACATGAATTTTATGGAGAGTTTTTAGGCCCTCGCATCGCTCGTAAGCATGTGGGTTGGTACCTAAAAGAACATGAACAAGCGAGTGAGTTTCGCCGTACCTTCAACGCACTCGAAGCAGGTGATCTGCAGCTTGAGGCGTTAGAAGGTTATTTTGATAACGTTGCACCATAATTACGAGAAGAGCTAGACCGAATATGTTCGAACAAAATCTGACTTCAGAAGCATTGACAGTGACTACAGTAACATCACAAGACCAAATCACGCAGAAACCACTACGTGATTCAGTGAAAGCATCATTGAAAAACTACCTTGCTCAATTAAACGGTCAAGAAGTCAGCGAGTTATACGAACTAGTATTAGCTGAAGTTGAACAGCCACTACTAGACACCATCATGCAGTACACTCGCGGTAACCAAACTCGCGCAGCAACTATGATGGGTATCAACCGCGGTACTCTTCGCAAGAAACTTAAAAAATACGGCATGAACTAATCGTTCTTTCGTAATTAATTGAATTGAAAGCCAGGCTCATTCATTGAGTTTGGCTTTTTTTTGGGCTTGTAGATTGAGGAAGAGAGAAGTTGGGAGTGATAAGGCTCCACATTAACCGGAGCGGCCTGTTAGCTGCAGCAGCGCCCTTTTTCAACATTTTCAGAATCTAGTGCAGCCAGAATCGAACAATGGCTAGCGTTGTCATCTATATGGCCACAACACGCATCGTTAATCTTTTTAAGTGCTGTACGGATCTTAGTTAACTCAGTAATCTTCTCATCAATCATCTCCAGCTTGGCGGTGGTGATGGACTTCACCTCCGCACAGCTATGTTGCGTCGCTTCCAAGCGAATCTCGAGCAATTCTTTAATCTCATCTAAACTCAGCCCCAACTCTTTAGATTTGAGAATAAAGGTCACCTGTTTTTGGTTATTTTCATCATATAGGCGATAACCCGATTCACTGCGGCTCGCTGGAGCAATCAAATTATTTTTTTCATAAAAGCGTAAGGTATCGGCTGTCACACCGCATCGTTTCGCTAATTCACCGATCTGAAACATGTTTTTCCCTATTCCTTCATCCATTTCACAATTAACCTTATCGTTACTTTTTAGGCTGAAATGGCACTTTTCATAATTATTTTTGAGATGCCAAACGATTGCGCGAGCTTTTTTGTAATAAATTAGTTAGAATCTGCGCCATCAAATTTGGAGTTGGTTATCTTATAGCTTAATCGTAAGACTAGCCTCAAAGGTCTTTCCCAAAACTGGCCAATATTTTATCTCTTACTGGAATCTAGAATAATCCACGTTGAGAAGATAGAAACAAGTTCTTTTTTGGCAAATATCTTTATTTTAACCCCATGAATTTGAGGAAGATGGAAGCATGAATAACGCTCGTCCAATTCGCCGCGCTCTAATCAGCGTATCAGACAAAACTGGTATCGTTGAATTTGCACAAGCTCTTGCTAACCGTGGTGTAGATATCCTATCTACCGGTGGCACTGCTCGCCTGCTTGCTGAAAAAGGCATCTCTGTTACAGAAGTATCTGACTACACTGGTTTCCCAGAAATGATGGACGGCCGTGTTAAGACTCTGCATCCAAAAGTTCATGGTGGTGTTCTAGGCCGTCGCGGCCAAGACGATGACGTGATGGAAACTCACGGTATCAACCCTATCGATATGGTTGTTGTAAACCTATACCCATTCGCAGAAACCGTTGCTAAAGAAGGCTGTACGCTTGCTGACGCAGTTGAGAACATCGATATCGGTGGTCCAACAATGGTTCGCTCTGCAGCGAAAAATCACAAAGACGTAACTATCGTTGTTAACGCTCACAACTACGACCGTGTTATCGCTGAAATGGACGCGAACGAGAAATCTCTAACACTAGAGACTCGCTTCGACCTAGCTATCGCAGCATTCGAGCATACAGCCTCTTACGACGGCATGATCGCTAACTACTTCGGTACTATGGTTCCATCTTACGGTGAGAACAAGGAAGGTGATGAAGAGTCTAAATTCCCTCGCACGTTCAACCAACAGTTCGAGAAAAAACAAGACATGCGCTACGGTGAGAACAGCCACCAAGCAGCAGCATTCTACGTTGAAGCAAACCCTGAAGAAGCATCAGTTTCTAGTGCTCGCCAAATCCAAGGCAAAGCGCTTTCTTACAACAACATCGCCGACACTGACGCAGCACTTGAGTGTGTGAAAGAGTTCGACGAGCCAGCATGTGTGATCGTTAAGCACGCTAACCCATGTGGTGTAGCACTAGGTGAAGATATCCTAGAAGCTTACGACCGTGCGTTCAAAACAGACCCAACGTCTGCATTTGGTGGCATCATCGCATTCAACCGTGAACTAGACGCTGCAACAGCAACGGCTATCACTGAGCGCCAATTCGTTGAAGTTATCATTGCTCCTTCTGTTTCTGCTGAAGCAGTAGAAATCGTAGCTGCTAAGAAAAACCTTCGCCTACTTGAGTGTGGTGAGTGGACAACTAAGACAACTGGCTTTGACGTGAAGCGCGTTAACGGCGGCCTACTGGTTCAAGACCGCGACCAAGGCATGGTGTCTCAAGATGACCTTAAAGTCGTTTCTAAGCGCCAACCAACCGCTGAAGAGCTAAAAGATGCCCTATTCTGCTGGAAAGTAGCGAAGTACGTGAAATCTAACGCTATCGTTTACTCGAAAGGTGACATGACTATCGGCGTAGGCGCTGGCCAAATGAGCCGCGTTTACTCTGCGAAAATCGCAGGCATCAAAGCTGCAGACGAAGGCCTACAGGTTGAAGGTTGTGTAATGGCATCAGATGCATTCTTCCCATTTCGTGACGGTATCGACGCGGCTGCAGAAGCGGGCATCAAGTGCGTTATCCAACCGGGTGGCTCTATGCGTGATGACGAAGTTATCGCTGCAGCAGACGAGCACGGCATGGCGATGATCTTTACTGGCATGCGTCACTTCCGCCACTAATTTCCTGTTTATCGAAACGATTAGTAATTATCGAGCCTCTCAACTTTGAGGGGCTTTTAAGAATTAAAGACTTAAGGATTGAAACATGAATGTATTAATTATTGGTGCTGGCGGTAGAGAACATGCTTTGGGTTGGAAAGCAGCGCAAAACCCAAACGTTGAAACAGTATTCGTTACTCCGGGTAACGCAGGTACTGCACTTGAGCCAAAACTAGAAAACGTAAACATCGGCGTTGAAGATATCGCTGGTTTAGTAGCGTTTGCTCAAGAGAAAAAAATCGAACTGACTATCGTTGGTCCAGAAGCACCACTCGTTATTGGTGTGGTTGACGCCTTCCGCGAAGTGGGTCTGCCTATCTTTGGTCCAACTCAAGCAGCAGCACAGCTAGAAGGCTCTAAAGCATTCACTAAAGACTTCCTAGCTCGGCACGATATCCCAACTGGTTCTTACGCGAACTTCACTGAAATTGAGCCAGCTATCGCTTACGTTCGTGAACAAGGAGCACCAATCGTAGTTAAAGCTGACGGCCTTGCAGCTGGTAAAGGCGTTATCGTTGCGATGACTCTGGAAGAAGCGGAAGACGCAATCAAAGACATGCTAGCAGGCAACGCATTTGGCGAAGCTGGCAGCCGCGTAGTTATCGAAGAGTTCCTTGAAGGCGAAGAAGCAAGCTTCATCGTGATGGTTGACGGCTCTAGCGTTCTGCCTATGGCCACCAGCCAAGACCACAAACGTGTTGGCGACAAAGACACTGGCCCTAACACAGGCGGCATGGGTGCTTACTCTCCAGCTCCAGTGGTAACACCAGAAATCCATAACCGTATCCTTGAAGAAGTGATCTACCCAACGGTACGCGGCATGGACGCAGAAGGCGCACCTTACACTGGTTTCCTATACGCTGGCCTAATGATCGACGCTGACGGCACTCCGAAAGTTATTGAATACAACTGCCGCTTCGGCGATCCAGAAACTCAACCTATCATGATGCGTATGGAGTCAGACCTTGTTGAACTTTGCCTAATGGCTATCGACGAGAAGCTGGACGAAGCAGAATCTAAGTGGGATCCACGTGCTTCTATCGGTGTTGTTCTTGCGGCTGGCGGCTACCCTGCTGACTACGCAAAAGGTGACGTAATTTCACTGCCAACAAGCGAAGTTGAAGGTCAAAAGATTTTCCACGCTGGTACTGCAAATAACGAAGCTGGCGATGTTGTGACAAACGGTGGTCGTGTACTTTGTGCTACAGCACTAGGGAACACGGTCTCTGAAGCTCAGGAGCGTGCTTACGCGCTAACTAAGCAAGTGAGCTGGAATGGTATGTTCCATCGCAATGACATTGGTTACCGTGCGATTGCGCGCGAGCAAGAGCAGTAACCACTGTTGTCACTCGCTTACTTTCCAATAACAGTAGGTAAATGACAGCAAGCCAAGAATAGAAAAAGGCGCCTTAATGGGCGCCTTTTTTATTATCCTACGTACAAATGTACAGACTAATAAGTATTTAGCCTACAGTAGGCCAAATACTTTTAATGTTCTATTCGCTACTCTTCAGCAGTGATGGTCTTACAACACAATCATGGCTTTGTTCCGCCAACATCAATAGCTCCTCTACAGTGATTTTTCCTAGTGAATCACTGCCAAGAAAGGCCGCATAGCTTTCCACTGATGCCAAACGGTTAATCACAAAGTTGGGTAAAGCTTGGTTGATATCGATGCTTGAAAACTCTTTCCCCGAGCAAGTTTCAAAAGACTGACCGTTCCAATAGCCTTGGACCAATTTGAATCCTTCGTCATTCTGCTTAGCCGTGGTCTCTAAGACCTGTGAGGCTTCTTTCTTATAGCTCTCTAACTGTGAAGATCGGATAGGTAGAATTTTGCCAGCAATGCGGAACTGCTGGTATACAGCTTCGCCTGATTTGTTGAAACGTACATGAACGCGATATGGAGCCAGTTCATTCGATGCGTTGCGCTGCTCGCCTTCACGGATAAATTCGCGAAGCACACCTTCCGACCAGGCGTAATCAGTTTGATACCAACCGTAATCACCGACGGTAACGTAATCTGCTGATGTATGAGGTTGCGTGAGCTTGTTGGTCACCCAGTAAAAACTTGTCGCGTCGCCCATAACTTGGCCGCCGGTGTAAGTTTCAAATTGTTCTAGGTTTTTGCGAGGGCTTGTTGAAGAACAGCCAATGAGAAATGTAGATAATAGTGAAACGAGAAGAAATGCTTTTTTCATAAAAACCTGTACCGAGGTGGAATACGACTACCTCGGTACAGTTTAGATTATTTCACTGAATCTTTCAGCGCTTTACCTGCAACAAATGCTGGAACGTTTGCAGCAGCGATTTGGATCTCATCACCAGTTTTTGGGTTACGACCAGTGCGAGCTGCACGGTGGTTTACTTTAAAAGTACCAAAACCAATTAGCTGAACTTGATCGCCATCTTTAAGAGCATCTGTTACACCACCAAGAGTCGCTTCTAGAGCAGCTTTAGCTTGTGCTTTAGAAAGGTCCGCTTTTTCAGCAATAAAGTCGATTAATTGAGTCTTGTTCATTTTAGGTTTCCCTTCTTTGTATTTTTGAATTCAATTCACTCTAAAACATAAATGCCCCATCTGGCAAAGGTTTGTCGCCGATCTTTGACTCTAATGCCGTAGTTTTAGCCATAATATGAGTAATAACTCACAATTTGTTACTGATTTTATTAAGCAAGCCCTTATTTAAAAGGGGCTGAGCGCAAAATTAATGATGACCTAGCCACTACTTTTTCTCTATAATCCACGCTGAATCGCTGATAAAGCGTACAATTTAATTTAAGGGCAAACATGCTGCTGCTAACTATTTACGTCTCCATCGCCATTGGAGTTTCTTTCATTTGTTCTGTTTTGGAAGCTGTACTTTTGAGTATTAGTCCGAGCTACATCGCTCAACTAAAACAAAATGGGCATCCTGCAGCAGAGTCGTTAGACAAACTGAAAACAGACATCGACCGCCCACTAGCGTCAATTTTAACGCTTAACACCATCGCGCACACAATTGGTGCTGCGACCGCAGGTGCACAAGCGGCGGTAGTTTTTGGTAGCCAATGGTTAGGTGTATTCTCAGCCGTACTGACTCTAGGTATCTTAGTACTGTCTGAAATCGTTCCAAAAACAATTGGGGCAACTTACTGGCGTCAACTTGCGCCAGCATCGGCGAGCGTACTTCGTTGGATGGTGTTCTTCCTAACTCCGTTTGTGTGGTTCTCAGAGCAAATCACTAAGCGATTGGCTCGTGGCCACGAAGCTCCAAAAATGCGTGACGAGCTATCTGCAATGGCGATTTTGGCAAAAGAGAGTGGTGAGTTTGCAGAAGGTGAATCGAAAATCCTAAGCAACCTATTAGGTATTCAAGATGTGCCTGTGACTCAAGTAATGACACCACGACCTGTTGTGTTCCGTGTCGATGCTGAAATGAGCATCAATCAGTTCCTTGCTGACCATAAAGACACGCCATTCTCACGCCCGCTGGTTTACAGCGAGCAAAGCGACAATATCATCGGTTTTGTACACCGCTTAGAGCTGTTTAAGCTGCAACAAGCGGGTTGTGGCGAAAAGCCACTGGGTGACGTAATGCGCCCTATTCACGTGTTACTGAATAATCTGCCATTACCAAAAGCGTTCGATCAGATGATGGCTCAACGCCTTCAGCTATCTCTTGTTGTTGATGAATACGGCACAATTCAGGGCATCATTACCCTAGAAGACATCTTTGAGCACCTAGTAGGTGAAGAGATTGTTGATGAAGCGGATAAAACGACCGACATGCAAGAGTTGGCATTCCAACGCTGGGAAAAATGGAAAGAGAAACACGGCGTAATTGAGAGCCGCGATGAAGAAGACGAGTTTGAAGAAGAAACTCAAGCGGATAACGACACTTCAGATTCGAAGGCAACCGACAAAGAGCAACCGTCTAAAGAAGAGAAAAAAGACGCTTAATCTGAATTGGTTATCAATAGATAAAACAAAGGCTCCCAAGGGAGCCTTTGTTTTGATATGTACTTTGGTTCGATTACGAACTTATAGAGTAACGCCAATGTTACTTACTGGCTCTTCACGCAGTTCGTGGCGTAAGTCTTTAATCAACTCGATATCACGTTCCGTCGCTTCACGCAGCGGTCGGAAAATGGCCCACTGAACGTCCCATTCTTCACATACCGCTTCGTTTTCTTTCTGATTTTCGTTAGTCACTTCTTCAGCGCCTTGAGCGAACTCAAGCTCAGCAACCGTTTTAACCGACTGTTGGCTTACTTTGATCACAGCTTCAAACATATGCTCGCGGTCAAGCAGACCATGAACAAGCGTTGCCAAACCTTGGCAAGCGTCCATTGCAGGGTAAACACCATAGAAGTCAAAATCGTCTGCGCTAGGGAAAAGTGTCTGAAGTGACTAATGGTATAACCTAGTACGTACTCTGCGATCGCTGGCCCGAAGATACCTTTCACGTTAGTTAGGGTGTAATCATGGCGCAGGTTGGGCTGAGTGAGTTTATTGATACCAGCGTAGGTACTTTGTAGCCAATCTAACTGCGTAAATTCATTCAGACGATCAGCGATGAGGGGAGGTGAGGCTAATACGAGCTCTGCAGACTCTGGGTTTTGAGTGATTTCTAGGTCGGGTAAATCTTGGTTTAGAATCAGTTGTACGTAAGTATCGTCATGCTCAGTAGCAATATAGAGCTTATTAGTAAAATTGTTCATCGGCTTACCTTTTCCCCCCAGGGTTTATCAAGTACACTTTCGCTGTCTTTTTCTGCAATTATTGAGTGACTATGCTTCAGAATCCACTGCAGGTTCGTCTTGAAAAGTTAGAACCTTGGCAACAAATTACCTTTATGGCGTGTCTATGCGAGCGTATGTACCCTAACTATGCCATGTTTTGTGAGAATACAGAATTTGCGGAAGCTCGAATCTATCGTGATGTTTTGGATAGTATTTGGGAAATCCTAACGGTTAAAACGGCGAAGGTGAACTTTGAACGCCAATTAGAGAAGGTTGAAGAACTTTTCCCTAGCGCAGACGATTTTGACTTCTATGGTGTTTACCCTGCAATGGACGCTTGCCAAGGTTTGGCAACGCTTGTTCATGGTCTGCTTGACCGCGAGCATATGTTTGAAGCTGTGATCAAAGTAAGCCAACAGTCGGTTAAAACGGTTGCTGAGCTTGAGTTCGCTCAAGGCGCTGAAGAAGTGACTAACGAAAATCAGAAAGAAAACGAAGCGGTATGTGAAGAATGGGACGTTCAGTGGGCCATTTTCCGACCGCTGCGTGAAGCGACGGAACGTGATATCGAGTTGATTAAAGACTTACGCCACGAACTGCGTGAAGAGCCAGTAAGTAACATTGGCGTTACTCTATAAGTTCGTAATCGAACCAAAGTACA
>NZ_LWEH01000551.1 GCF_001635455.1 Vibrio sp. HI00D65 | reverse complement strand
TTCTGGGTGCAGGTCTATTTGTCGGCACTCAATTTTCAGGTCAACAGGGCTATGTGCTGATATCAATTGCCAATAAGACCATTGAGATGAGTGTGACCACTCTGGCGATCTTTGTGATTGCACTTTTAGCGGCACTATTCGGCCTAGAGTACCTATTTAAAAAGCTAATTTATGCAAGTTCAACAACTTGGAATTGGTTCAGTGTTCGTAAACTANNNCNTGAGCATGATGCGGTTAGCGCAACCAAACTAATGGAAAGTGCCGATCAGCGTATCGCTGCACTTAACGATCCAAGCCTAGTATCATTGCGTCAGTCTATGACTAATGACATCACTAA
>NZ_LWEH01000550.1 GCF_001635455.1 Vibrio sp. HI00D65 | reverse complement strand
CGACCCCCTCGATCGGTGTTGTTCGTCCCGCTAGAGAGCTTTGAGACAATGCGAAGATTACGCCCAGCATTCCTCTGACCTCATCCATTGCGTGAAGCATAATTGCTGACGCCTTATCGGTGTCACACGTGGGTGATTGTAACTGTCTGATTACTTCGGGTAACGCTGCAAGAGCTTTGAAGTAACCTTCTTTTGCCATTTTGATTTGAAAGACTGTCGCAGTTGGA
>NZ_LWEH01000549.1 GCF_001635455.1 Vibrio sp. HI00D65 | reverse complement strand
TTATGCGCCAACACATTAAATCGCAGTGTGTTGCCGATAATCAAAAACACAGCGCCTAACATCAATACCGTTAAGGTAATCACGATGACAGCGGCTAGCGCTTTAATCGCGTCTAATCTTGCTAACCAATCTTCGTCCAAACGAACATCGGTCACTATTCTCGACGACTATTCACTGCCAGGTGTGTTAGTGATAACACCAAGCGTACAAAGCGATGCTCAAATCAAAGAGCTGGCAGGCCAAGTCAAAAAACAAGAATTAGTGACCGATGTTCGTTTGGACGAAGATTGGTTAGCAAGATTAGACGCGATTAAAGCGCTAGCCGCTGTCATCGTGATTACCTTAACGGTATTGATGTTAGGCGCTGTGTTTTTGATTATCGGCAACA
>NZ_LWEH01000548.1 GCF_001635455.1 Vibrio sp. HI00D65 | reverse complement strand
TTAAATGTGGCGCTGTTATTCTTATAGAAAAAAGGACTGTAAGCCCTTTTTTCTATAAGAATAACAGCGCCACATTTAAAACGATGCTTTCAACAACCGCCCCAACTGTTGAGTCGTATAAATACTCGACTTTGTCCCAGAACGTTGGTGGTGGTATCAAGTCCTCAATCATATCGAATATGTCACTCGCTAGATCACTCAGACTGTATGATTCCCTTATCGGCGTCTCAAATTTTGTATCTGGCATACTTTTCCAAGTTGGTCGTTCAAAGTTGTCACCAATACTAAATATCTGATCGAACGTGTACCAGATAGCCCCGACATTAAGTAGAGCACCTACGTGATATAAAACACTCATTTCTTTATTGTAAACATACTATTTTAAGCGTACTGATGCGCTTTATTGACGAATGTATTTTTTTTAAATGTGTG
>NZ_LWEH01000547.1 GCF_001635455.1 Vibrio sp. HI00D65 | reverse complement strand
TTGACCAAGGAGCACTAAAAAAAGCAGTGATTACATCAGTACCAATGAAGGGTAATGAATTTCACGTGCATTTCGTATCAAAGCAGGGAGACAACATTGTTTGTGTCAAAGCTCGCTCAAACATTGAAAGGGTTTTTAAGTCTCTCGATGCTGCTGTATCGCTAGTCCAAAAGGTTGGCTTCAAGAAAAACATAGAGGTACAGCTATGAGTGAGAACACAGAGAAAAAGCCACCTA
>NZ_LWEH01000546.1 GCF_001635455.1 Vibrio sp. HI00D65 | reverse complement strand
ATACTTTTAGATAGTGTTGATAGTAATTCTCTATCTGCTCAGCCGATTGAGTCTCATCCAATGTCTTGAGTAGCTCGATACCAACCTCACAGGTGCATAAGTGTCCACTGTCTTGATTGCGGCGCAACGTATATGAAGATTCACTGGTTACATCGAGGTGCACTTGAGGGATCGTCTGTAGCCAAGGGCTTTTGTTGAGCATCTTTTTCGCTTCTTGCCA
>NZ_LWEH01000545.1 GCF_001635455.1 Vibrio sp. HI00D65 | reverse complement strand
CCTTCGTGCTCCTCCGTTACTCTTTGGGAGGAGACCGCCCCAGTCAAACTACCCACCAGGCACTGTCCGTAACCCCGATTCAGGGGCCAACGTTAGAACATCAACACTACAAGGGTGGTATTTCAAGGACGACTCCACCACATCTGGCGACGCGGTTTCAAAGTCTCCCACCTATCCTACACATGTAGGGTCAATGTTCAGTGCCAAGCTGTAGTAAAGGTTCACGGGGTCTTTCCGTCTAGCCGCGGGTACACTGCATCTTCACAGCGATTTCAATTTCACTGA
>NZ_LWEH01000544.1 GCF_001635455.1 Vibrio sp. HI00D65 | reverse complement strand
AGCAAGCGGTAGTACTACATAAGAGCCTAGCTCTGGAACCGGAAAATCACCAAACAAATCTTGTCTGTCTGCTTTTCTCAAACGCCCGAGGTAGGCATCTTTGCCATTAAAGTGGTTAAGCGAAAACTTCGAGTAACCCTCTTCGCTGAGTTGATAAAAACCCGTTTGCGAAAGGATTCGCAAATGAGCCTTCAACCCAAGGTCGAGTGCCTTTTGCTCAACCGCTTTAATTACCTGCATGAAGTCACTGCATTTCAGCACTTGCGCTTGCAGATCCATAAATTCGTAGAAAGTTTTATCATTATTCGCCGCCAGAGACATCAATCCAGTGATCTCTTCTTCTAGCTCTTCGATTCTCTGGCGTTGACGTTTAAGCTGAATCTCGACCAGAGAGACGGCACCCTGCTCAACGTTATTAATAGCAAGACGATCCACCAAATCTTTTCGGTCTTGGAAAAAATCTGGGTTATCACGTAAATATTCCGCGACCACTTCTGCGGTGAGTGCGTCGGCTTCAACGTTAGACAAAACCTATCCTTTATTTTTTTATGTATCTATCTGTTATGTATCGTTATCAGCAAGAAAGCTGGCCATCAAATACATGCGTCGCTGGGCCCGTCATATACAGAGGTTTCCCCGGACCTTGCCAGCTAATGTGTAAGTCACCGCCTGGTAGGCTAACCTTCACATTCTCAGCCAGTAAGCCTTGAGTAATACCAACCGCAACAGCACCACAGGCACCGCTACCACAAGCCTGAGTTTCACCTGCACCACGTTCATAAACACGTAAACGCACTTCTTCACGGTTAACCACCTGCATAAAGCCAGCATTAACACGCTCAGGGAAACGCTCATGTGATTCAAGCAGAGGACCTAAGGTATCCACATCAGCCGTATCGACATCATCAACCACGGTCACCACATGTGGGTTACCCATACTGACCGCGCCACAGAATAAAGTATGTGCATCGGTTCTTAGGATGTAGGTCTTTTCAGGTTGCTTCGCTTTAAATGGGATCTTGCTTGGTTCGAACTCAGGAATACCCATGTTCACGGTGATCAGGTCATTCTCTTCAATCTTGAGAACCATTTTGCCTTTCTTAGTACTTACGTTGATGCTGTACTTATTCGTTAAGCCTTTCATGCGAACGAATCGTGCAAAACAACGAGCACCATTACCACACTGTTCCACTTCACTGCCATCCGCATTAAATATGCGGTAATGGAAATCAGTTTCTGGATCATAGGGAGCCTCAACCACAAGTAGCTGATCAAAGCCCACACCAGTGTGACGATCCGCCAAACGACGGATCAAATCTGGAGAAAAGAAAATATTTTGAGTAATGCAGTCCACGACCATGAAATCATTGCCCAAACCATGCATTTTAGAAAAGTGGAAGTGCATAACGCTTTAAATTACTCCGG
>NZ_LWEH01000543.1 GCF_001635455.1 Vibrio sp. HI00D65 | reverse complement strand
CGCCCCCTCGCGCGTTTTTCTGACGCAGAAATGGGATCTTAGCCTCGACCTCTTCCGCAGTGTAGAAACGTTCTTTGCCTTTTTCTCCTTGATTCTTTCCAATGTTCCAAGGCTTGCTGCCACTTCGAGAAACTACAGTGATTCTATAACTATCAGCTCCCAATATTTCGTGTTGACGTCTCCAAGCCTCGATCTTTTTCAGTTGGTCAGGACTCTGTTT
>NZ_LWEH01000542.1 GCF_001635455.1 Vibrio sp. HI00D65 | reverse complement strand
TCGCTGGTGGATAACCTTATTAAGTGGATGTGATTGTTAGCCTTGGGATAGGTTACAATGGCAGCAAAGTAAATCAGTATAAAAAGAGAAAGTCATGGACCAGTTTAAACATATCGACGTGCAAGGTGCTCAGGCCCTTATTGAACAAGGCCAAGCTCGACTTGTTGATATCCGCGACCCGCAATCTTTCGCGGTTGCTCACTCAAAAACCGCTTACCACCTAACAAACGACACTATGGTCTCGTTTATGGATGAGGTGGAGTTTGAACAACCTATCTTGGTAATGTGTTATCACGGCATTAGTAGCCAAGGTGC
>NZ_LWEH01000541.1 GCF_001635455.1 Vibrio sp. HI00D65 | reverse complement strand
AAGTCACAGCGACTGGCAAAGCCGCCACATAACGAGACCGATAGGTAGTCAATATCGGTTAAGCCATAAGGTTCGAAGTTAACACGTTCAACTTCATCTGCAAATTCGACAAAGCGCTCCTTAATCTTCGCTCCTCCGGCACTGGTATTGAAGATAATCGCCCATTCTCCAACCCCAATACTAAAGAGTTCAACTTTGATCTTAGACCTCTTAACTACTCGAAGCTGCAAACGCTCTACGAGGTGGTTG
>NZ_LWEH01000540.1 GCF_001635455.1 Vibrio sp. HI00D65 | reverse complement strand
CCTCTTTTTAACTGTATCTTTATCTTCGCTTTCTTCCTTTTTTACGTCTCGGCTGTCGTTGTAAATAAGACTTAACAGCTCATCTGCTTTTAAGCGTCTATTCTTCTCCCCTGCACGTACGCGAGCGCAAAGTTTGTCATGCAACGCTCTAGCAAGATCAGAATCTAGCGTGTGTCTCTCTCTTCTGTCTGAGTATATGTAGTCCCC
>NZ_LWEH01000539.1 GCF_001635455.1 Vibrio sp. HI00D65 | reverse complement strand
ATGGGAGAGGGGCAAAGCTAGCACTTGTTGTTTCAAGAAAGAAAACCAGAACAGCTAAATCCTAATAAAACAAATATTTAGGGTCGGGATAGCGGTAGACTTTTAAAGTCGCCGCTATTTTTTTTACTGGTTATATAAACAGTCGGGATAGCGGACTTTGATCGGGATAGCGGTAGACTTTGATCGGGATAGCGGTAGACTTTTTTCTTTATCAAACACCCCTTGAAGCCTTACT
>NZ_LWEH01000538.1 GCF_001635455.1 Vibrio sp. HI00D65 | reverse complement strand
TCGCTGCAAACTCAGCACCCGGTGCACAATCGTCTTCGATTTCAATTTGGAACCACTGCATGCATAGCGCACGTATTTTCTCACCAAGTGCTGCCACGTCTTTGCTTGCAAGCTCTGCATCACCAAGCGCAGTCACGATAGCTTTAACGCCCTGCTCTTTCAGTTGTGCCAGAGATGCATCAAGATCAGCCTCTTTAGTACCTGGGCATGGAGTCAGAATCAGAGCGCCTTGCTCAAGGTCTAGTTGCCATGTTGGATGTGTCATAGTGTTGTCCCCTTAGTGCTCAGGTTTATGCTAAGCCGACAGTACGCA
>NZ_LWEH01000537.1 GCF_001635455.1 Vibrio sp. HI00D65 | reverse complement strand
CTGTGGACAATCGCTTACGACACTCAATATGCGATGGTTGACCGAGATGATGATCTTAAGATTGGTATCAAGTCGACAGCGATTTTGTTTGGCCGTTTCGATAAGTTGATTGTTGGCTCACTGCAGTTAGTGACTTTAGCGATGTTGATTGCGTTAGGCATGCATTACCACCTAGGTGATACTTTCTACTGGGCACTGTTGGTAGCAGGTGGTTTGTTTGTTTATCAACAACACCTGATGCGTCATCGCGATCGAGATTTATGTTTTCAAGCCTTCCTCAATAACAACTATGTAGGAATGGCCGTCACCATAGGTTTGTTCATTACCTTCTGGTAAGCGA
>NZ_LWEH01000536.1 GCF_001635455.1 Vibrio sp. HI00D65 | reverse complement strand
AGCTGATTGGTGCCACCGATAGATACATTCTTCGGCCATATCTATATTCTGGTATGTGGTTCGGTGTATTAGGTTCGGTTAGCGCGTGGGTAATGACGGCATTAATTACCGTATTACTGAATAGCGCGGTGGATGATCTGGCTCAGCTTTACGACAGCCACTTCCGCTTAATTGGCCTAAGCTGGGATGAATCTTTACTGCTTTTGATCGTTGGAACCCTGCTGGGTAGTGTGGCTGCGAAGCTTTCTGCACAGCGTCACCTAAAAGAAATT
>NZ_LWEH01000535.1 GCF_001635455.1 Vibrio sp. HI00D65 | reverse complement strand
TTATGGTTCATCCATAATCGAGAGCGGCGTGCGAGTAATCGTTCGTCGCCAGCGATAACCCAACCGACTTGTAGCGCGTCTCGCTCGACGTTCTCCGCGCTAAAAACGGTCAACCCTAACGGGACATTACCTTGTTGAGAAAGGTCTGAGTGCTTATCTTCTAATGTCACTCGAGGAATTAAGGTTCGGCCTAATACCCATGGTTCATCATCTCCATTCAAAATTACTTTGCGAAGTAAGCAATCAGACGATGATAAAAGGTATTGCTCATCTTGTTGCACAATTGAGCGTTCTACAACTTGATTGTGAAGCAACTCCACAGACAGGTGTTGGCAACACTTACCCAACTTACGGGAAAGAGAACCTTGCTCCATCAGCCACTCCCTGGTGGTTTCATTAGGAAAATCAAATGTTTCTGTACTTTGCCAATCTACATTCATTAAAGAATTAAGATACAGCGATATTGGCTGATTCATACTAGTATTCAATAGGTGACTTTACACGTACAATAAAGCTTCAACTTTCGAACAAAATTAAAGCATCTTCGAATTGTAAACGTATTTAGATTTATACCGTTCATTGTAACAAGACTAATGCGTTTCGAATATCGCGAATAAACTAAAGAAAAGTCACAAATATGCACAAACGTTATGTAGCCCAAATATTTCTTGCGATTACTCTACTCTTTTCAGCATCAAGTTTCGCAGAAGAGGAATCGGAACCTAAGCTAGCCTACTTCACGCTAGAACCAGACCTAACCACCAATTTTTACACTAAAGGTAAAAAGTTGGGCTACATTCAGGTTCGTCTCGATATCATGGTGGCGAATAACAAAGATTTAGCAACCATCGAGCATCACCAACCATTAATTCGAGATGCAGTAATCGAGCTATTGGGCAAACAAAACGAAGAGACGATTAAGTCTCTGTCCGGTCGTGAAGATTTAAGAAAGACGCTAGTTGAGCACCTCAACAAGATTTTACTTCCAGAGACGGGCAAAACCCTGATTGCCGATTTACTGTTTACCAAATACCTCTATCAGTAACAGCGGGCATAAAACGAATCTAAAAAAAGCGGCTCTTTTGGCCGCTTTTTTGTTTCTATCGGTGCTAGGAACTAACTTGTTGCCGATTTCTGCGCTTTCATTGAATCAACGAAGCCGATAATCACACCCGCAACTAGACCTGCTAAGTGAGCAGTATTAGCAATCGCCATAAACGGCTGCATGTACCCGAGTACCAACCACACCAGCATAAAGCCGACGATCTGTCTTGGGATATCCAAACCAAGCTGTGGCGCTTTAGTGCCAACCACCCATAGGTAACCAACCAAAGCATACACAACGCCAGATAAGCCACCGAAATTGGCCCCTTCAACCCAGTATTGCCCTGCTCCTGACAACGCAGAAGAGACAGCAAAGATCTGAAGCAACTTAAGACCGCCTAACTTTTTCTCAATATCTCCACCCAGTTGCCACCACCACAAAATATTGAAAGCAATGTGCATAATCGAGAAATGAAGCACGGCATGGCTCAACCACCGCCACAATTGCCACTGCTGTCCGCCCACCGCAGGGAAGTGAAACGCATTGAAAATCGCTTGGCCAAAGCCGATCTGCTGCAGTGCAAAAATCACCACACACACCAACATGATGCTGAGTGTCACAGGACCAGCCTTAGCTTTTATCATCCCCATGAAGCTCGGCGTGTGATAATGGAAGTGACTCTTTCTAGTCTCAGCCATATCCCAAGAAGCCGCTTGGTAGCGCTTATGATTGGGCTCCGACAAGAAGCGGTTGAGCTCCGCTTCAGTTTCAACTTGAAACTGGCCATCAAGCAGCCAAAGAGCAAAGCGTCCCTCTCCATCAGGTGACATCTGAATAGGGATCTGGCGAGAGGCCATGTAATCAATAAATGCTTGAGCAAGACGTGGATTGTCTAACACCATCAGTCTAATCATTGTTATTTCCTATTCATGCTATGAAAGATGTTTAAGCGACCAAGGTCATTAGCCAGCAATAACAGGAAGTTCAGCACGGTGCCATGCTTCGAAACCACCATCAACACTATATACCTCTTCAAAACCTTGGTTCACTAAATATTGTGCCGCACCTTGGCTACTAATGCCGTGATAACACATTACCAAGATAGGTTGTTCAAACTCCACCTCATCCATAAACGAGACCATAGTGTCGTTTGTTAGGTGGTAAGCGGTTTTTGAGTGAGCAACCGCGAAAGATTGCGGGTCGCGGATATCAACAAGTCGAGCTTGGCCTTGTTCAATAAGGGCCTGAGCACCTTGCACGTCGATATGTTTAAACTGGTCCATGACTTTCTCTTTTTATACTGATTTACTTTGCTGCCATTGTAACCTATCCCAAGGCTAACAATCACATCCACTTAATAAGGTTATCCACCAGCGATCACTTTTACACCATTTGTGGATAAATCTGTGAATTGCGTGAATAAAGTGCCTTTGGAAAAATAGATCCACAACATGTAGTGATGATCCTGATCTAACTGTGGGTTAACTAAAACATATCCCCACTCAAAAAACACGCTCAAAGCCTTACTAC
>NZ_LWEH01000534.1 GCF_001635455.1 Vibrio sp. HI00D65 | reverse complement strand
TCCCCAAACTATTTTCCAAACGCTATTCAATCAAGCAATGCACAAACAAGTGCTGTTGCTCGCGATCCCGATGGTGCTCTCTAATATTACTGTCCCATTGCTGGGTTTAGTGGATGCTGCTGTTATCGGCCACTTAGAACATTCTTGGTACCTAGGAGGCGTGGCGTTAGGTGGCACCATGATCAGTGTGACCTTTTGGTTGCTTGGCTTCTTACGCATGTCGACAACCGGACTTGCCGCACAATCGTACGGTGCAAATGATGGCAAGCA
>NZ_LWEH01000533.1 GCF_001635455.1 Vibrio sp. HI00D65 | reverse complement strand
ATGGTGCACTTCGTATGCTGGTGGTCCTTTATTTTTACGACCTTGGTTACAGCTCGTTAGAGATCGCCTCACTGTTCCTTTTCTATGAATTCTTTGGTGTGGTGACGAACCTAATCGGTGGTTGGCTGGGGGCGCGTCTTGGCCTCAATAAGACCATGAACATTGGCCTAGGGATGCAAGTCTTTGCCTTGGGTATGTTGGCATTGCCATCGGCTATGTTGACGATTCCTTGGGTAATGGCGGCGCAGGCGCTGTCAGGTATTGCTAAAGATCTTAATAAGATGAGTGCCAAGAGTTCAATCAAAACCTTGGTACCGGATGAGCAGCAAGGTGCTTTGTATAAGTGGATTGCGATTCT
>NZ_LWEH01000532.1 GCF_001635455.1 Vibrio sp. HI00D65 | reverse complement strand
CAATAGAGATAATGAGTAAAAACTCGCCAGAGCTAGCATCTCGAAAGCATGATGTTAATGATTACTGTGCTAGAACGAGTGAAAAGCTAAAAGCGAAGTACGGCGAGAAGATCGAGCGAGAGCCAATGATTGGCGGTGTGAAACTGCCAAAGTCAGGCGGTGACAGCAAAGTAAAGCCGCAATCACCACGCATCAAAAAAGGGCTGTAAGCCCTTTTTTCTATAAGAATAACAGCGCCACATTTAAAACGATGCTTTCAACAACCGCCCCAACTGTTGAGTCGTATAAATACTCGACTTTGTCCCAGAACGTTGGTGGTGG
>NZ_LWEH01000531.1 GCF_001635455.1 Vibrio sp. HI00D65 | reverse complement strand
AACAGTTAAGTGCATACGCCAGTGCCGAGAGCAGCAATACGCTACAACCTGCAAATCCAACCGCGTGCGATAACTTAGGGTCAAGTAACCAAACCTCACCAGAAGCCCAAGTTAGCTGAATAAGCACAATCCCCATAATCACAACAGGAAAGACAAGTTTATCTAAACGTGGTAGCAGCAAGAAGAAAGCCACCACACAAGCAGCTAAGAGTAAGGCGAACAACCACCAGACCATTTCTCCAGACAACTGCAACCAAAAGGCTTTGCTATAACAAAGTTGAGCTAGCAGAAAGCAAACAAAATATAGGGGACGTTTTTGAGTGAGGG
>NZ_LWEH01000530.1 GCF_001635455.1 Vibrio sp. HI00D65 | reverse complement strand
AGCCTAAACCACCAGAACCTGCAAATACGTCTAAGCAGGTCGAATTTGGGATATCTTGTGCAACCCAGTTAAAGAGTGTCTCTTTTACTCGGTCAATGGTTGGGCGTAAGCCTTCTAAATCATGAACGGGCAGCTTTCTGCCTCTCCATGAACCACTAATAATTCGAACAAAGCCACCGGAAGGCTTTTTTTGTGATGTGTTTTGCTGGCGACGTCTTACCATAGATTTTTTGACCGCTAATAAAGTGATACTATACGAGCCCAATTTAAGTTGGTTCGAGTATTAAATAAATTTGCAATGACAAAGTGTATCAAGCTAAAAGCAAACTTATCACTGCTTTGTCATTTTTCTTTACTATTCGTTTGTACAAGCTTGTATT
>NZ_LWEH01000529.1 GCF_001635455.1 Vibrio sp. HI00D65 | reverse complement strand
AACTCAAAGAAGAGGTAAAGAGCCTACATGTAACCGTTACAAAATTGACACACCTATTAACCCAAAAGGAAGGCGTAACAGTTACACCAAAGGTTACACAAATCGATACACAAAAGGTTACACAGAAAAGTTACAACGGCAATTACGAACAAAGAAAGCAAGCAGTAAGAGACAAGCTATTCCCCATCCTTGATGCCTACAAGGAAAAAGGGCAGGGATACCCATCTACAAAAGATTTAGCGATTGAAGCAGATATAAGCCGTGGCACTTGCAGAAAGTACCGCAGCGAGTGGGAAGAATTGCAGGAAAAGGGGTCTATTTAACATATAGTACCTATTACGCACCACTCGATCAGACTTCACTTTAAAAAGGGCCTCAAAGCTCTTTTTTTACATCTAAAGTGC
>NZ_LWEH01000528.1 GCF_001635455.1 Vibrio sp. HI00D65 | reverse complement strand
ACAGTGCATGTTCACACACCACCATTACCGAAGCTTGCTCTGGAATATTGAGTTCATCTAACCAAGTCAGATCATCTACGGAACCACACTCCAAGCGGTAGCGTTCATTTTTGTGGAACAAACGTTGTCGCCAAAGTAGATTCTCGGTTACATCCAGCTCTACCCAGTGACAGCGGCCATTGTCTAATCGGTAAAAACGGGTGTCGAGACCAGCTCCCACATTAATAATCCAAGCATCAGGG
>NZ_LWEH01000527.1 GCF_001635455.1 Vibrio sp. HI00D65 | reverse complement strand
TGAGTTCCGCCGTCTACAGCAAGCAAACATCGATCTGAAGAGCTACAACTGCAACACTATCTTTGTTGATCCGCCACGTTCAGGTATGGATGTAGATACTTGTAAGATGGTTCAAGGCTACGAGCGCATCATGTACATCTCTTGTAACCCTGAAACATTGAAAGAGAACCTAGAGATCTTAAGCGAAACACACGATGTTACTCGTTTTGCTTTGTTCGA
>NZ_LWEH01000526.1 GCF_001635455.1 Vibrio sp. HI00D65 | reverse complement strand
AGCAGCAAGGTGCTTTGTATAAGTGGATTGCGATTCTGACTGGGTCTAAGAATGCGCTTAAGGGTGCAGGCTTCTTTATTGGTGGTTTACTGCTTTCAACGATTGGCTTCCAATGCGCAGTGCTTACGATGGCTGTAGTGCTGACTTTAGTCTTCATTGGCAGTGTAGTGGGTTTAGAGGCAGACATGGGCAAGGCGAAAACCAAGCCTAAGTTCAAACAGATCTTCTCTAAGTCCGAATCGATCAACATCCTGTCGGCGGCACGCATGTTCTTGTTTGGCGCTCGTGACTTGTGGTTTGTGATTGCTTTGCCAATTTATCTTGGCAGCGTATTTGGTTGGGATCACTCTTGGGTTGGTGGCTTCTTAGCTGCTTGGACCATCGCTTACGGCTTTGTACAAGGCATAGCGCCTAAGATTACCGGCAAAGCGCAAGGCAAGGTACCAGATGGACATGCAGCACTGTTGTGGGCGGGCGCATTGGCTCTGGTAACGGCGGGTATCGCTTATGCGGTGCAGATAGCATGGCAACCAGAACTGGTGATTATTGGTGGCTTGATGGTGTTTGGTGCCATCTTCGCGGTTAATTCATCGCTTCACTCATACCTGATTGTCAGTTATGCAAAAGGCGATGGTGTGTCGCTTGATGTGGGTTTCTACTATATGGCGAATGCTATGGGCCGCTTAATAGGCACAATCCTATCTGGCTTGGTGTTCCAAATGGGTGGCTTATCCGCCTGTTTGTGGGTCTCGTTCGCGTTCCTAGCAATAACGACGGTGATCTCGTTACGCTTGCTTAAGGTGCCACAAACCTCAGCGGCATAAGCATCCGTCGTATTCGATAAAATCGCGATATGCTTCTCCTTTAACAATAAGCTGACTTGGTATTTATTCCGGTCAGCTTTTTATTGCTATAGTAGAATGATTGAATATTAATCAGGCATTTACATGAAGCAGCGAATTCTCTTCTTTGATTTAGCACGATGTGTCGCGGCCGTAGCGGTTATCGCGATCCATGTTTTGGCACCTTATCGCAACGAGCTAGGAACCATTCCTTTTGGTGAGTGGCTAACGGCGGTTACGGTCAATGGTTTCAGCCGTTGGGCGGTGCCTGTCTTTATATTGATTACTGGCGCCCTGATGCTCAGTGATCAGCGTCCATTTGATGCTAAGTATTATCTAAAGCGCCGTTTAGGTAAGGTGTTGATTCCTTTTATTGTTTGGTCGCTTTTCTATACCTACCTGTCTGGTTGGTCGGCAATGGGCTTTGATGCCGATGTCAGCTGGGATGTGCTGCTCAATAGCTATCACCATTACACCTACTATCACTTAGGTTTCTTTTACTACTTCATTCCACTCTATTTTGTGATTCCGTTCTTACAGATCATGGTCAGAAAGTATGGTGATAAGGCGGTTTATAGCTTCACTGCGGTGTGGCTGTTTACCTCGTTACTGTTCTTACTCAGAATTGATGGTCCTTGGAGCCATGAGCTGTGGCTTTACACTGGCTACTTACCACTGGGTTATCTGCTGTACAAGAAAGTCCCACTCAACAAGTTTACCGTTAGCGTGAGTACTGGACTTGGCGTGTCGGCACTGTTGACCACCGTTTAT
>NZ_LWEH01000525.1 GCF_001635455.1 Vibrio sp. HI00D65 | reverse complement strand
TTGCACTCAAAGCAGCACTTAGAAGACTGGCATCTAGATACATCAAGCTAGAGTCAACACTGAACGATCCAACTGCGACAGTCTTTCAAATCAAAATGGCAAAAGAAGGTTACTTCAAAGCTCTTGCAGAGTTAGACGAAGTAATCAGAGAGATACAATCACCCAAGGGTGACACAGATGAGGTGTCAGCAATTATGCTTCACGCAATGGATGAGGTCAGAGGAATGCTGGGCGTAATCTTCGCATTGTCTC
>NZ_LWEH01000524.1 GCF_001635455.1 Vibrio sp. HI00D65 | reverse complement strand
CATTGCCGCCACCTATTAATTGATTTGGTTGTAAGTGATTGTTTTTAATGATTTATTTTTGGCAATCAATAAAACCCCAAGTTTTATCGATATTCACGCTAATTTTCAATAAGCTACTGATTTTATTGGGTTTGTCTGTTTTTCGGGATGCGTAAAAAGACGAAGAAAACCGACTAAATCAGACTATAACCGAGATTTGCCGCCACTTTGTCGCCATTAATTTTCTAGCGGATTTAGTTCAACGGCTTGTATTAAGTGCTCTGGTGCGAAGTGCGAATAAGTCATAGTTTGCTCTATCTTCTGGTGACCCAAAATACGTTGTAACACCAAAATATCGCCACCATTCATCATAAAGTGGCTAGCAAAGGTATGTCGAAAAACGTGAGTGGCTTGTCCTGCGGGTACATGGTTTGGTAATGCTCGTTTCACACACATCCAAGCCTTTTGGTAATTGATATTGAATATG
>NZ_LWEH01000523.1 GCF_001635455.1 Vibrio sp. HI00D65 | reverse complement strand
GTTTCTCATATATCGATACAGTGTATTTCTGCTTATTTGTGTAACCTGTGACACCTCATTGATGCGTAGCATTTTTTCTTTTTTCATTGTGGCGACTTACCATGTAACGGGGTTATGTAACTCGATACTTTAGCACAGGGGAAACCCCCTGAGAAATTTGTTGTGTTTTTCCTTGTTTGGGGGTTGCTGAAGCTAAAAATAATTATTAACCTATGTGTATAAATTTAAAAAACAAA
>NZ_LWEH01000522.1 GCF_001635455.1 Vibrio sp. HI00D65 | reverse complement strand
CTTTAGGGTTTCTTGTGAACTCCTGATATTGGNAATACTNATATCGAAAACNGTGCGNNCTTAGCTCAGCTGGATAGAGTACCTGGCTACGAACCAGGCGGTCGGAGGTTCGAATCCTCCAGGACGCGCCACTATTTAAGGGTCTGTTGATCCTCGTATTGACTCAGTTGATACTAAAACCCGTGCGCTCTTAGCTCAGCTGGATAGAGTACCTGGCTACGAACCAGGCGGTCGGAGGTTCGAATCCTCCAGGGCGCGCCACTATTTAGGGTTTCCGTTGTGAACTCCTGATATTGCGAATACCAATATCGAAAACTGCGCGTCCTTAGCTCAGCTGGATAGAGTACCTGGCTACGAACCAGGCGGTCGGAGGTTCGAATCCTCCAGGACGCGCCACTCTCTAG
>NZ_LWEH01000521.1 GCF_001635455.1 Vibrio sp. HI00D65 | reverse complement strand
ATGACTCGGTCTACAACATCTAACATCGAGGTTTTATGAGTGATAAGGATCAGCGTTTCGCTTGGTAACAGTTGGCTAAGCTGGTGCTTGATGTGCATTTCTGAACGGTTATCCATTGCACTGGTTGGCTCATCCATTAGTAGCACCGGAGGACGGCCTAAGAAAGCCCTAGCAATCGCAATCGACTGACGTTGACCACCAGAAAGCAAACCACCGCCTTCACCCACTTGACGTTCTAGGCCAGCAGGATCTTGCTGAGTAAACGCTGTCACACCGGCGCGGTTCGCTGCAT
>NZ_LWEH01000520.1 GCF_001635455.1 Vibrio sp. HI00D65 | reverse complement strand
AGACCAACCCCAATAAAAGAGAGCTTAATGGTCAGCGGATTCATGGTCAGCACTAGCAAGAATGAAATCACGGCTAGCACTAAAAAAAGGATAACGGCCTCTTTACTCGACACCAGACCTGACGGCAGTGGGCGCTGCTTGGTGCGCTTTACATGGCCATCCACCTTGCGGTCAGCAAAATCATTTATCACGCAGCCTGCTGAGCGCATTAGCACTACACCTAATACAAATACAACCAAAACATCAAAGTCTGGCATACCTTGTGCGGCGATAATCAGCGACCATAATGTAGGCCAAAGGAGTAACAAGGTACCAATCGGGCGATTCATTCGCGTTAATTGCCAGTACGCTTTCGCTTTGGT
>NZ_LWEH01000519.1 GCF_001635455.1 Vibrio sp. HI00D65 | reverse complement strand
CTCTAAGAACAAGCTTCTAACGGCAGAAGAACAAAGTGAATTAGAGCAGAAAGCACAATGTGGTTTACTTCACGATGTAGCACAACAGCAAGGCAGCGAAGGCTTAATCAGTCACTGGAACAAGCTTCCAAGAAAACAAAAGCAAAGCTCACACCTTGTCTCTTGTTTCGTAAAACAACTGATCGCCCGTAAAGCCGATGCAGAAGCTTTTACAGTTATCAAAGAGAACATTGCTAAAACAGGTTCAAACGAGCTCTACATGCTACTTCCAGAGCTGAATCTTGCTGATCACCACCCAGTGGTTGTTATGTTAGAGCGCGCTATCAGCAAAGATAGCAATAATGCAGAAGCACACAGTGCATTAGCTCAGTTCTACTTAAGAGAACAGAACTGGGCAGAAGCACAAAACCACTTCGAGAAGGCTCTGGCACTACGCTCAAATGTATCAGATTACGGGTACCTATCAGATGCACTAGAGAAGCA
>NZ_LWEH01000518.1 GCF_001635455.1 Vibrio sp. HI00D65 | reverse complement strand
CCTCAGCCTTCCAAGCTGATGATGCGGGTTCGATTCCCGCTGCACGCTCCAAGTCTTCTTAATGCCTCAGTCTTACCCTTAAGACAGTGTGCGTGCATCGTATAATGGCTATTACCTCAGCCTTCCAAGCTGATGATGCGGGTTCGATTCCCGCTGCACGCTCCAATTCAAGTTTATCGTTTACCCCCTCAAATCGAACTCAATCTTCAAAGATAATTGTAATCCTTTGACTTAACCCTCTAACTGCTTAAATTACCTTTAGTTTCCCCTTTACGACTCTTACTGTTTCTCGGAATTGTTCTAGTTTTATAATCTCGGTCAATGTTCAAATCC
>NZ_LWEH01000517.1 GCF_001635455.1 Vibrio sp. HI00D65 | reverse complement strand
CCAAATACTAGTGTACATTGGTTACGATCGTAGAAGCCTTGGCGCAGCCGTGTCTGTTTATCGATAACGGATTTCGCATGCCCCAGAATATTGGAAAACGTCGAGTGAATGCTTTTGTTGTTCTGACAGAACAGAGGGTTGTTATTGAACTCGATAATACGGCTTACAGCATGACGCAGAGCTTTTGAAGGAATGGTTCCCCAGTGGGTACAACCACCACCAACGCTGCTCTCTTTTTCAATGATTGCAACGTTCAACCC
>NZ_LWEH01000516.1 GCF_001635455.1 Vibrio sp. HI00D65 | reverse complement strand
GAACGTAAGGCGCCATTCTCTGGTTTAGCCAAAGAGTGGGTTGATAAGTGGCTGAGAGTCCGTGGTGAATTGGCTTCTCCGGGAGAGGATGCCTTGTTCGTCTCTAAGTTGGGCACGCGTATCTCTCACCGAAGTGTTCAAAGGCGCATGGAAGAATGGGGCAAGAAGCAATCTGTGGCGAGCCATATTAGCCCACATAAGTTGCGCCACTCCTTTGCAACGCATGTGCTCGAGTCGAGCCAAAACCTTCGTGCGGTCCAAGAATTATTGGGTCATGAAAACATCTCGACCACCCAAGTGTACACTCACTTAGATTTCCAGCATCTAGCACAAGCATACGATCAGGCTCACCCAAGAGCCCGTAAGAAAAATAAAGACTAAAGGTTTTACTATGCGAATTTACCGAGGGTTACAGCCTGTCAAAGCCATGACCTTTGATTTGGATGACACTCTATATGACAACTGGCCTGTGATCATGAAGGTTGAGAAAGAGATGGCGCAGTGGCTTTTTCAAGAGCACCCTGTGTCTGCTTCTTTGTCATTGGATGAGTGGCAAGCTGTAAAACAACACGTTGCCTCGGAAAATCCAGAGCTAAAGCATGACGTCACCTTGTGGCGTGAAACCCAAATTAAGACTGGTTTACTGCAGTTGGGTTACTCTCAGCAGCAAGCGGAACAGGCGGCTCGTGATGGTATCGAACACGCCTTATGGCTACGAAACCAAGTCGACGTTCCTCAAGAAACCCACCATGTCATGGCGGAACTTGCCGAGCGTATTCCTTTGGTTGCGATAACTAATGGTAATGTTGATCCCTACAAAATTGGACTCGGGCAATATTTCCAACTCATTTTTAAAGCGGGACCAGACGGCAAAGCTAAACCCTACCCAGACATGTTTGAGAAAGCACAACAGCACTTAGGCTTTGATGCTAGCAATATCCTTCATGTGGGTGATCATTTAAGGACGGATGTCTACGGAGCCAAGAAAAATGGCTTCCAAGCATGCTGGTTTAATGACACTGGTTCCAATTTATACCTATCTTCGAAGGCGAGTGTGCTTCCTGATGTTGAAATAGAACAGCTCAGCGATCTTATGCGACTAATTTAATGACCACTGCAGGCTTATTGTGTCGCATTTATGATAGTGAATTGTTACATTAGTCGAGTTTAAGGGCCTGTTTAGGCTAGGATAATTAGCGATTACTGATTACGATTCATTTCAATCATAGCGGTGGTTGCGGGTTCTCTATTCCATTAGATTTCGAACAAGGGTTGGCATGCAAACATATACATTTCTCGCAAACACAGAGGAGCAATTAGAATCTCAACTTGCTCAGCGCGAATGGTGTGATAGCAAACAATACCTAGTTCAACTTTTCTCTACGCAATCACTTGATATGG
>NZ_LWEH01000515.1 GCF_001635455.1 Vibrio sp. HI00D65 | reverse complement strand
TGATCGTCGAGTATGCGACCGTATAAAAGCTGTCTTGCTAGCTTCCGAAGGATGGAGCCTAACCATGATATCTCAAGCCCTTTGTATCCATGAATCTACAGTTGCTCGTCATCTTAGTGATTATGCTCTATCTTAAAAAAACTTAAACCTGAGAATGGCGGGAGCCAGAGTCTACTTTTTGATACTCAGACGATGCAGCTCATCGGGCATTTGACTGAG
>NZ_LWEH01000514.1 GCF_001635455.1 Vibrio sp. HI00D65 | reverse complement strand
CATGCTCTAGCTACCTAACGCCCGCTTAAGTGGTGAGCAACGCAATACGATGCTTCCGCATACCACCTTAATCACTAAAATCAACGCATGGTAAAAATGCCACGCGTTGCGAATCCGTCTTGAAGCGTTTGTTAAGTGCGAACTAGCGACGAGGTAAAAAATAGCCTGCTCTACGTAACTCTAACAGTTTAAACTTCGACAGATATAA
>NZ_LWEH01000513.1 GCF_001635455.1 Vibrio sp. HI00D65 | reverse complement strand
AAAGACGAAGGCGGCCGTCACACTCCTTTCTTCAAAGGTTACCGTCCACAGTTCTACTTCCGTACAACTGACGTAACAGGCGACATCACTCTACCAGAAGGCGTAGAAATGGTAATGCCAGGTGACAACGTTCAAATGACTGTTGAGCTAATCGCTCCAATCGCAATGGACGAAGGCCTACGTTTCGCTATCCGTGAAGGTG
>NZ_LWEH01000512.1 GCF_001635455.1 Vibrio sp. HI00D65 | reverse complement strand
GCTTTTTTGTTGCTAAAGCCTGCCATTCTAAACGGATGCACTGCGCCCGAAAATTTAGGGTCTCCATATTTCTTGTTGAGATCAAAAACAACCTTATTTGCTGCAGCTGCCTCTTGCGCCCCTGCCTCCTTCGGTAGCTTAAAATAGTATGTTTACAATAAAGAAATGAGTGTTTTATATCACGTAGGTGCTCTACTTAATGTCGGGGCTATCTGGTACACGTTCGATCAGATATTTAGTATTGGTGACAACTTTGAACGACCAACTT
>NZ_LWEH01000511.1 GCF_001635455.1 Vibrio sp. HI00D65 | reverse complement strand
ACGTAACATCAGTTGCGGGTGCAAACGAAGCGGTATCCATCATCGATGGCGCTCTAAAATCTGTAGATAGCCACCGTGCAGAGCTAGGTGCTTTCCAAAACCGTTTCGACCATGCAATCAGCAACTTAGACAACATTAATGAGAACGTTAACGCATCTAAGAGCCGTATTAAAGATACCGACTTCGCGAAAGAAACGACTCAGATGACTAAGTCTCAGATCCTTTCTCAAGCTTCAAGCTCGATTCTTGCTCAAGCGAAGCAAGCGCCAAACTCGGCACTTAGCCTACTAGGTTAATCGATTGAAAAGCCACGTTGACTATAAGCGTTGTTGAGACAAAGCGTTAACGGAAGGCCTCCACAAATTAG
>NZ_LWEH01000510.1 GCF_001635455.1 Vibrio sp. HI00D65 | reverse complement strand
TTGCTCGCAGTCATGTAAACACTATGGAGCAAAAGGAATATCTAGTTAACCCCGCACGTACACCCGAGGGCTTAAAGTCTGAGTTAAAGGGCTACAAGCCATCTCAAAGAGCAGAATTGAGCATTGAAAGGCTTCCCACACTGAACATCAAGACAACTTGCAATGAGCTGTTAACTGATATTGGGCGCAGCACAGGTGGGAGTGATTACAAGTGGTTAATTTCATCGCTTAAACGTCTATCATCAACCTCTTTCTTTTTGGAAAACAAAAAGGAAATAT
>NZ_LWEH01000509.1 GCF_001635455.1 Vibrio sp. HI00D65 | reverse complement strand
CGATTGCGCTGGCAGAGAGCGCTGGATGATTTTCCACAGTATTACCATCACGCTTGGTTTCTATGATGTGATGCAAGCGGTACACCAACAAAATCAAGAGGCATATCGTGATGCTATGCACCGTGCTTTGGAAATGCATCAAGAGTGGTGGACGCATGATAAAGATTTTAGCCAAAGGGAAACGGGGTATGTGTCACTGCCGTTGCTCACAGCGGCTAAATACGCCAAAGAAAAGTATGGATTGACCCTTGATGTTGAGTCAGGATATTTACCTAATTATGTATT
>NZ_LWEH01000508.1 GCF_001635455.1 Vibrio sp. HI00D65 | reverse complement strand
CTAATGTACTTACTCTTGATGATTTCCGGTTTATTAAAAAAGTAACCTTGGAAAAACTTAAAGCCAGCCTCTTTAGCTTGTTGGAATTCTTGCTCGGTCTCAACACGCTCCGCCAAAAAGCTAAACTTCTTCCCTTGATGTGCCCTAACCAAATCACACGCTTCATCCAAACCCATCTGCATGATATCGAGCTTTACGATATGCGTGTATTTAAGGAAACGTTCCCATTCTGGGGTCGAAGTAAAATCATCTAAGGCGATCATATAGCCCGCTTGGTAAAGGTCTTTAACCGCTTCCAACAATTCATCTGTCGGTTTACAGGTTTCCAGAATCTCTACCACCACCTTATCTTTCGGCAAACTTAAGGGCAGTCGACGAATCAAACTTTGATAAGGGAAGTTGATAAAACAGCGTGAAGATGGAATAGAAGGGTTAAGACCAACAGACAAGAAGTTCTCAACAATCAGACGATACGTTGCTCGATTAGACTCAATATGCGCTGGGTACGCATTTTTTTCTCCATCGCGAAATAACAACTCATAGCCGAGTGTATTCCTCTTGCGATTTAATATAGGTTGTCGAGCAACGTATGTAGCGGTCATTTCTTGATAACTCTGATTGGTTTAACTATAACTCAGTCGCTTAATCTAAGCTTTCGCGGCAGCTAGCAAAGCACCGCAGCCCATGAACATACCACCAAATATTTTATTTATCTTACCCATTATGCGATCAGAGCGAATAAAACGCCCCATTTGTGACGCTAATGAGGTGTAACCCAACATAACAACGCTATCAATGAATACTGTCGTCACACCTAGCACTAATAACTGCGGTGCTTGAGGTTGTGTAGGGTCGATAAATTGAGGAAACAGAGCCACCAAAAACACGATTGATTTCGGGTTAGTTAGGTTGATAAGCACTGCGTTTCTCAGCAGTTTGCCGCTCGATAGAGTAGAGCTTTCTTCAGATGCCACTAGGCTCGAGCTATCACGCCACTTTTGAATACCTAACCAAACTAAGTAAACCACACCAACCCATTTGATGATGTTGAACGCCAACGCAGACTGAGCAACGAGCGCACCGATACCCGCGCCCACCAGCATAATGTGGGACGCAAGACCAAGTTGTAAACCGACGATGGATGCCAATGACTTTCGAGTGCCATAGCTTAACCCATTGCTGATTGAATTTACGGTACCCGAGCCCGGAGCCAAGCTAAATAAAATCGCCGTGACAACATAAGCAAGCCAAACATGAGTATCCATTTGCATTTCCTTACTAGTTCTTTAATCTAACAACATTAGTAGCAATAAAGCTCTCACACGCATCAGTTCAGGTAATTTCCCATGGAAAACCACAGCGAAGCCGCCTTCCCTTACACTCAAGAACCTCAGTTCGATCATGCGATTAAACACCCGATCAACGTTCTTTGGCAACAAAGAAAAGAGGGGTATTTAACATCGTCTGGTAAAAAGAAACTGTACTGGTGCAGCCTCACCTCAGAAAAGCACAGCAAAGCTATTGTGATTTCAAATGGCCGTATCGAATGCTGCCAAAAATACCAAGAAATCTTTTATGATTTTTATCAACAAGGCTATGACGTTTATTCATTTGACCATCAAGGTCAAGGCCAGTCGGAGCGTATGGTAGCAGACTCTGACATTGGTCACATTCATGAGTTCGATGATTATACATCAGACATGTCTGACATGATTGCCAGTTTTGACCTCAGCAAGTATGCAAAGCTATACCTGTTAGCCCATTCAATGGGTAGCACTATCGCGACACGCTATCTACAAACCCATCCAGATCACCCATTTGATAAGGTCACCTTGTGCGCTCCAATGTTTGGTATCAACACCGAGTGGTACTTGAAGCCTATCGCAATGATTGTTGGGCAAGTGCTTACTGCATATCACGCCAAACCGGTTTACGCGCCAGGTCAGCAAGCCTATTACTCGAAACCTTTTGAGAATAACCTCCTGAGTCAAAGCAAGGTTCGTTATCAGTGGTTCCGTCGACTTTACGAAGAGAACCCTTCACTGCAAGTCGGTGGTGCTAGCACTCGCTGGGTATGGCAAGGATTAATGGCAGCCAAGCAGTCAATCCAACAAAC
>NZ_LWEH01000507.1 GCF_001635455.1 Vibrio sp. HI00D65 | reverse complement strand
AGCGTGCTGACGACAAGATCCGTACGTTCCAAGCAGATGCTTCTCGTGAAGCGGGTATCTTTCACCACTTGATTACTCTGCCTACGTACCACACTGCAGCGCTGTCTACTGACAACCTTGCTAAAGAGTACTTCGGTGACCAAGGCATGTTGGGCTACGTTGCTAACGTTCAACGTAAAGAGATCCGCCAAGGTATCGCATGTGTTAAACACCAAAACATGTCTGGTTCAGATATGGGTGATGACCACAAAGAGTACTTTGCAGGTGAAAACGCATTAAAAGCAGCGGGTGAACTAAATACATCGAACCAATT
>NZ_LWEH01000506.1 GCF_001635455.1 Vibrio sp. HI00D65 | reverse complement strand
AAAGACATAGTTTAAAACCCCTCTAAACCCATCCCCGCGATTAACACTAGCTTTCATGACTTATAGTTATGTTTAAAAGTGCGAGTCTAATCTCGTTAACTAAGTTAAAAACTGATGCTGTAGACGGCTCGTTTTTAAGATTGTAAGCATGAGCAAGTTGATTCAAGTTTGAGCTTAATCTCGCTAATTGTTCAAACTGACTTTGGGCAATTGGATTAACTTTCTTGTACTCTAATTTTTTGCCCAATGCTGCATTTCTAACATTGTCGGCAAGCTGCTTTTGCTTTGCTTGATCTGCAATCGGCAGGTCGATTTTAAAGTTGTCGGCAAGCTGTCTTTGCTCACTCTGAGTAAGATAGACACTTAGTCTAATATTTCGTTTTTCTGTCATGTTATTTCATTTGTTTAATCTCTTTCTGTGTTGGGGCTAAAGCACACAGCCGCCGCCCCACTACGCTACGCTCCGCCATGGCGGAAAATACAAAAGCCCGTGGCTTTTGATGAAGCCCACTGCAAGTGCAAGGCAAACCCAGCGCAGCGACTTGGGGTGCAGGACTGCCGGAGGCAAGTCATACCTTGCTCCCTGCCGATAATCACGACTTAGCGCGTGGTTTGCGTGGCTTGGTGATGCCGACAGCTCTTAACT
>NZ_LWEH01000505.1 GCF_001635455.1 Vibrio sp. HI00D65 | reverse complement strand
TCGAATTTCATTGGGTTAATGCAGTCAGTAGCGCCAAGTTGTTTTGCAACGTCAAATTTGTATAAGTGAATAACAACGCCGATGATTTTGCTTGCACCCGCCATACGAGCACCGATGATTGCAGAAAGACCGATACCGCCTAGGCCGAATACAGCAACTGTGTCGCCTTTTTCAACTTTAGCTGTGTTTAGTACCGCACCCATACCAGTGGTT
>NZ_LWEH01000504.1 GCF_001635455.1 Vibrio sp. HI00D65 | reverse complement strand
TCAATTATTTTTGCAAATGTGAAACCATGGTTTTATTTATTTGACTTTTGCTTGAAACTATGGTGTCAGATTTTCTATCAAAAATGACACCAGTTTGAAAAGTTTTTCTAAATGAGTACCCCCCCACTGGATTTTTAATTTCATGAAAGTTTGGAAAGGGCACGAAAAAAATGATCTGAAAATCAGTTTTTGGTGGTTTTTGGTGATACTTGGTGGTTTTGGGTGGTTTTTGAGGGATTTGTTGGATCAACAAAGAAGTCCTCTTCAATCCATCATCATTTACGTGATAAGTGACACTGTCACATTTAATGACTATTATTTCAATAAAGCTATGAATTTCACAATTGCACTCAAAGCAGCACTTAGAAGACTG
>NZ_LWEH01000503.1 GCF_001635455.1 Vibrio sp. HI00D65 | reverse complement strand
ACAACGGAGAGTTCGATTGTACGAGTAAGGGCTTTACCTGTCCTAAGTGTGGCAACCATGACTCAACTAAAGTATCAGTAACACGCCGTGTTTGCGGTTACCTTGGTAGCCCAGATGCTCGACCATTTAACTTCGGTAAGCAAGAAGAAGTTAAACGTCGCGTGAAGCACCTTTAGTGAGCTTTAAGAGTGTAAGCTAGCTTACTTAGAAGATCTACGTTTCACGATACAAGATTGGTATCGGCTCAATGTCGATACCAATTCATTGGTTTCACTACTCGTTACTCTTTAAGTAACCC
>NZ_LWEH01000502.1 GCF_001635455.1 Vibrio sp. HI00D65 | reverse complement strand
TTGCTCTGGATGAACCTTGCCCGAAAAATGACTATACACACAGCTTTTGATATTGCACCAGAAGAATTTGAAGCCTTTACAGAACGTATTATTTCATCAGGCGCGACAGTTTTCAAAGAGAACAAAAGCGAAGGGAACTCACTCTATATTTTAGACCCTGATGGTCATAAACTGGAGATACACTCAGGCTCANNTAAATGGGACAAAGGAGCATATCTTTCTG
>NZ_LWEH01000501.1 GCF_001635455.1 Vibrio sp. HI00D65 | reverse complement strand
GCGGGAGAGGTGCGCGAGATTTAGCGAGAGAGTTTTCAGTTTCCAGAGCGTTACGTGATAACGTCAAAAGCCCTGTCTGGCATACATCTCTATCACTTCCAGAGGGTGAAAAGTTAGATTCTGGAAGATGGGATCGGGCTGTGAACTTGTTCTTAAAGGAGATGAGTTTAGATACTTCTAAGCATCAATTTGTTGCAGTTAGGCACAATGATACAGATAAAGACCATGTTCATATAATAGCTTCAAGAATAGGTCTGGACGGCTCATTGTGGCACGGTCGAAAAGACGTCTTTAACGCAATAGAAGCAACGCAGGTGATCGAGAGAGAGTTAGATTTGACGCTTACAGCGGGCTACTTTGAGCTAGATAAAAACGGAAACAAAACCAAGCGTAAGACACCAAGAAAACAAGCAAAGCAAAAGGAAATACAAATGTCAGCTAGAACGGGTGAAGCACCGCAGCGTCTAATCTTGCAGAAGATTATAGATGAAGCCATCAAAGCGAAAGTGAGTGTTTTTGATTTTATTCAACAGCTTGAGGTTGCAGGCGTAACAGTGCGCCCAAACGTTGCAAAAACTGGTAGGTTAAACGGTTTCTCTTTTGTTCTCGGTGGCATCCCATTC
>NZ_LWEH01000500.1 GCF_001635455.1 Vibrio sp. HI00D65 | reverse complement strand
TAATTAATATGTCTTTATCGGGTAAATCTAAGGACATTGTTCTCGATAAACGCTCTGAAGTCAGGTGAATTGCTTGAGCTAGAGCGCTGTCTGTTGGTACATAGTCACTGAGTGTTAAAGCATTTACAGAACAAGTGGCAAACATCGCCAGAGTAGCAAGTATTTTTTTCATTTTTGTCTCCTTATTAACGCAACAAGCCAGGTTTAGCGATACGCAAACCATCTTCACAGATTGTGTCGACTTTAATGATCGTGCCGCGAGAAATCGCAGTTACAGGATCAGGGTTACCGTAGTAGCCGCCTTCATGTGTTTCGATTATCGGATCAAAGTTTTTTGCACCACGATCGTACATAGTTAGGGCTGTACGTGCTATGTCGTATGTGTTTATAAACCACATCTCTCTCGATTCACCATTACGGCAATTGTCTGCAGTCATTGTTTCTTGCCAGTCAATTTGGTTTGATAGATCAATTGTCTTCCATGCATCTTCTCCGATGACTGTATTTGCATTTGAAAATCGGTCGTCCATGTAACCAATGCTTTCGAGCGCTGCTGAATCTTTGATCCCTTTCACGCCAATTGGGTCGATTTTATATACCCATGATCCACCAAAGTTACCACTTAGGGCATTTCTATCAAGGGACAGCATCTGACCCTCCCTAGAGAATTCTTGCGTCCAGGATTGTGATACGCCAATATTGAATCCAGCAGTTGGACCTTCACCTGAGATATCGGCACCAGCGTCAATCGAAATGCCGACAGTACTGCTGGTACCATGGCTATATCGACCGTTACTATCCGATTGAGGGAACATATATGGAATTTTAATATTGTTTCCATTCTCTGCGCCACCAGGCAAACAACGGGGATCTGTAAGCCCAGTTTCAGAACAGGTTTGGTAGTAGAAATGTGGTAGAGCAAACTCTATCGCTTCTTCAGTTATTGCTTGATCCGTTGCTTTTAGGTGACTGATAGCTGCACTTCTCACATCATTATAAAGTTCTTCGTTACTTCTATCGATCATAAAAGATTGAAAGCTACTGTTGTGATAAGTGCTTGATAGAATATTGGCCGACGATCCAGGTCGCCACCAAAATGTTGGCATTACTGCCCCAGCAGAGTCTGCAACGTTAGCATCTTTAGTAAAGTGCAGACCATAGTACTCCTGGTAATGGTCGTGCCTTTTACCTATATTTTCTTTGTAATCAAATTGACCTTGTTGGTCAGTTAGATCTCCACCTGCTAAGTTATATAGCATGTAACGAGCACGTTTAGTTTTTCCAACTACTTCCGACAATATAATTAATCCTGCTTCCTCAGTGACATCTATTTGTTCATCGAGCCAATATTCACTATAACCAACGGTGTTCCATCTTGCTGCAGACTGTATGTCGTAAAAAAAGAGAGATTTGTATGTTGTTTGAACCACAACAGCCGAGCATAAGTCTTCACTCATCGTTGAGTTAGGGTAGCCGTTTTTTTGAAGCCATTGATTAGCTTGTGCTGTCAAGCTATTGAAAGTCTGGCAAAGGCGCTCAGGATCAACGGTACTAGAGACACTTTCAAATACTTTTTGGGAGCCTACCCACTGTGGCAGTGTATCGCCAGCATAACTACTGGCTGAAGACAGAATAGCGCAGGGTAGAGCAAGCGCTAACAAACTAAGCTTAAATTTCATAAAATACTCCATTTGTATAATTAGAAAACTTTATTAAAGTGTGACGCCCAAAAGTTGTATTTCCTATTTAGATGCATTTTATTTTTCATCACAACTCTTAGGCTTAAAATAATGGAGTTTTTTTTAATTGAAATAACAAAAAAAATATAATTAAAATGAGAAATCTATGTAAAGAAGTCTAAAACATTATTTCATACAATATTCTTTCTCTATTTTATTGAAAATATACTCATACTGTATGATTTATTTACTTTAACAAAGATTTTGGTCTTGTGATTTTTTCTAAGCTATATAGGTAGGTTATATGATGTTAATAGCATTCTTTATGCCCGATTTCAGATAATAAGTGCGACATTCGTGGATAGGTGTGGCTTTGTTGCGTAATTCAATTGAACTCAATCCAGAACCTACGATCTGATCAGCTAAGTCAACTCCCTCTCAAAGATCTATGCCTGAAAATTGTCGTATCGACTAAAAAACACCCGAAACGGGGTAGCCCTATTTTTAAATCTAATTACGCAACAAAGCCCATGGCTAGTGCATCTCCTATTAAACTGAGATACACCCCATAATGATATAATTAATAATAATTGAAAAGGTCAAAAATATATCAAAACATAATTAAAATATTAATAGTCATAATAAAATATTCCGATTGGTAAAGGTTCCATTTCACAGCAAACATTTTCTTTACAGGACTATTTGAAATGATCAGCATATATTGCTTCGGCAACTCTTGAACCGATTTAAAAAGCGATAGCTTTTTTCGCGCTTCAATATATTTAACATAAGCGAGCATGTTGTCACTATGTTCAAAATCAATAGCTCCATGATCAACGCGTTCTTCACGTAAGCTTACATTTAATAGGCCATCACTCTTGCGAATGAATTTTCCTTTTGCGTAAATATCTAAGGTGTTATTGAGTCCAGATTCTTTTATAACCGCAACCGCCTCGAAATTATCCTCACTGATCACGACGTCCATGTACCCTGTGGTCTTATAGTCACCATCTGTTGTCATGTAGAGGGTCGTAGAGTTGACCGAAACATTATTTTTCGAACGTAGGCTATGTGTAATAGAAGCAAACATTAAACAAAGACAAAAAAGAAGAAAGTAAATGCTTTTATTTTTAGTGAACATAACGACTAAGCTCCGCTTTAACTGCACCTACGAGATCATCCGTTGATTGAGGAGATTCAAACAAAACCACTAAATTGACAGGTAGTTCCAATAGCTTGAGTATTACAATAGATAGGCTTTCTTGAGAGTGAGCAAGGATCAATCGGCTTAACCTACCTTGTTTAACTTCCATAGAAACCAAAAGCTTAACGCCTTTTGCAACTAATTTAGCCTCTTCATCATTATCACAATAGACAGTTAAAACTTCGCTAGAAAACATTTTAGCCAATGGAAGCGAGCTCGTTAACTTAGGGGCTTTTGCAGTGAACACCAATGGAAACAATGCCACAATCGCTATGAATACGAAGCCGAGAACAATAAAGATTCGATTACGTACGAATGTGAATCGTGTTTTTTTCGGATCTCTTTTCAAAGCCTCACTCTTACCGCTTGGTTCCCAGCGAATAAGTTGTCTTGGTTATCTGGTTTACCATCTTCGACGTAAGTAATGATTTGACGCGTATGAAAGTAGGTTTTCTCAGTCAAATGCTCGATGAGCTGCATCGTCTGAGTATCAAAAAGTAGACTCTGGCTCCCGCCATTCTCAGGTTTAAGTTTTTTTTAAGATAGAGCATAATCACTAAGATGACGAGCAACTGTAGATTCATGGATACAAAGGGCTTGAGATATCATGGTTAGGCTCCATCCTTCGGAAGCTAGCAAGACAGCTTTTATACGGTCGCATACTCGACGATCACGCTCAGTATTGTGTATCTGTTCGAGTTGTTATTTTTGCTCAGGAGTTAGTACCATTTTCATAGTAAGTAGCATGATCCTGACTTCATTGAAAATCAAGTATCTTCAA
>NZ_LWEH01000499.1 GCF_001635455.1 Vibrio sp. HI00D65 | reverse complement strand
TCGATGCTTGATGGTTATCAAGCTGGAGCCGATCAATACATCGCTAAACCTTTCAATGTTCCTGAGCTACTGACTCGTATCAAGGTTATCTTACGTCGAGTTGGATTTGAGCGTCAGAGACAGTCTCTAGCTTCATCTAACCATGGTTTGTGTGAACGGATTTCTCGTTTACCGCTAACTGGTACAGAAAAAGATCTGCTTGATTATTTGATTAAGAATGACGGCATTGTTGTATCTAAGTCTGACTTACAAATACATGTCTTAAAGAAAGAGCTGTGTCCCTTTGATCGCAATCTAGACAT
>NZ_LWEH01000498.1 GCF_001635455.1 Vibrio sp. HI00D65 | reverse complement strand
TAGTGTGCTTGCTGGTTCGGTTGCCTCTATTGTTGCGCCCGGTTCAACTGGTAAAGGCTTTTTTAGTCTTGGTGTATGTTTCGACCTGTTTACAGGGAAAGACCTTCTAGGGCTTGATATAAAGCCGCTAGAGGCATCTCAAAAAGTTGCCTTTGTGACAGCAGAAGATCAGGCAGATGTAGTAGCGCATCGAGTTCATTCTTTGATTAAGCATTACAACATGACACCAGATGACGTCTGCTTGATGGATGAACAGATCAGCTTTATCTCAATTGTGGGCGAAAGAATGCTTGATTTAGTGCGCCCAGATGGTTCGCCAAACCTTGCTTTAGCAGATGAGATGATCGAGCAATACAGGGGCTACCGCTTGGTCTTCCTTGATACCTTGGCTAGAGCGCACCAGTCGAACGAAAACGACAACGGCAACATGACAGTGTTAATCAGTGTTTTTGAGTACATTGCTAAACACACAGGGGCGGCGTTCGTGTTCCTGCATCACACAAATAAGGGTGCGACACTAAACAATCAAGGTGATGCGGCAGGAGCTGCACGAGGCGCAGCTGCAATAACTGACAACATTCGNTGTCAGCTCAATTTATCAAAAATTACGGAAGAGGATGCCGCTGACATTGGTCGCACGGTGGAGCGTCATAATTACATTTG
>NZ_LWEH01000497.1 GCF_001635455.1 Vibrio sp. HI00D65 | reverse complement strand
CTTGCAGCTTATGAAGCAGCACACCCTGAGCTGGCAGCTGAATTCAAACGCCGCGTAAACGGTGAGCTTCCTGCACAGTGGGAAGAGAAAGCAAACCAAATCATTGCTGATCTTCAAGCTAACCCAGCAAACATTGCATCACGTAAAGCATCTCAAAACGCACTAGAAGCGTTCGGTGCTATGCTTCCTGAATTCCTAGGCGGCTCTGCTGACCTTGCACCTTCTAACCTAACTATGTGGTCTGGTTCTAAGTCTGTTTCTGCTGAAGATCCAGCAGGTAACTACATCCACTACGGTGTACGTGAATTCGGTATGACAGCTATCATGAACGGTATCGCTCTGCACGGTGGTTTCGTACCATACGGCGCTACTTTCCTAATGTTCATGGAATACGCTCGTAACGCAATGCGTATGGCTGCTCTGATGAAAGTTCAGAACATCCAAGTTTACACGCACGACTCTATCGGTCTTGGTGAAGATGGCCCAACTCACCAACCAGTTGAGCAAATCGCTTCTCTACGTCTAACTCCAAACATGAGCACATGGCGTCCATGTGACCAAGTTGAGTCTGCAGTGGCTTGGAAACTGGCTATCGAACGTAAAGAAGGCCCAACGTCTCTAATCTTCTCTCGTCAAAACCTTGCACAGCAAGAGCGTAGCGAAGAGCAAGTAGCTAACATCGCGAAGGGTGGTTACATCCTTAAAGA
>NZ_LWEH01000496.1 GCF_001635455.1 Vibrio sp. HI00D65 | reverse complement strand
TTACATGACAAGCTTGAAAAGTGACAAGTTGTCCGCACTGCACACAATCACTGCCAGCAGGATCATTATCTAATTTGCCCTTATAGTAATTAGGGTAAACGTCTGTAATTTCTACCCACATACGTTCAACCGAAACTTCGTCAGAACCTATGTTCTCTTCCATGCTGAAAATTAGCTTTACCAAATCGCCTACTTTAAGAGATTCCCTGTCTTCTTTTT
>NZ_LWEH01000495.1 GCF_001635455.1 Vibrio sp. HI00D65 | reverse complement strand
TTAAGAGCAGAGATCGCATGATTCACATCATTACTTGCCATAACTACAAAAAACCTCTCTCACTCCCCCTTCTTCATGACCACTTTCTAAACCCAACAACTCTTGGACTCGTTTAGCTATCGCTTTGCCCGAATCAACCAATACCACGCTTTTGCCTAATACTTGCTGAATCTCAGACTTTATTAGTGGGAAATGGGTACAGCCTAAAACAGCAACATCAATGACATTAATCATCGGCTGAAGGATTTGCTTGAGCTCTTCTATATTTATTGCCTCTCCTCTG
>NZ_LWEH01000494.1 GCF_001635455.1 Vibrio sp. HI00D65 | reverse complement strand
TAACGTATTCAGACTGTTATTGCGAGAGCGCTCAGGAACCTCATTTGAGTTTCGTACAGCGGTAGCTCGCGAGATACAGCACTTTTCTGCTGAGTTAACCGAATACCTTATCACGACTGGCATGACACGAGATGAAGCTTTTACGCAAGCAGAAGCTTCGGTCATATTGGTCTTTAACTCAGGGGCAGAAGCATTAGATTTAGATCGACGTCAGCGA
>NZ_LWEH01000493.1 GCF_001635455.1 Vibrio sp. HI00D65 | reverse complement strand
CAATAGAAGAGGCTGGGACGTAATCATCATCTTGTAGCAGCGTTTTACGTGAAGAGATGAAAACGTAGCGTGGCAGTGATTTACCACCGATTTCAAGCTTGCTTAACGGATCCGGTAAACCCAGTTCTAGCGCATGCTTTTGTAGTGTCAGTAGGTCGACGCTTGAGCGAAACGGTAAGGCGAATACAATTGGTTTGCCTAAATCAATGTTCAAATCTTCAACTGGATTAGAAGGGATTGATGT
>NZ_LWEH01000492.1 GCF_001635455.1 Vibrio sp. HI00D65 | reverse complement strand
CGTGAAGATGAAATGCTAGCTAAGTTCCACAGTGAATCTGGCTTCAGCTACAAACGCTTTGAAGCAGATAATGCGCC
This sequence comes from Vibrio sp. HI00D65, assembly GCF_001635455.1. Lineage (GTDB taxonomy): Bacteria > Pseudomonadota > Gammaproteobacteria > Enterobacterales > Vibrionaceae > Vibrio. Next base: position 243 of record NZ_LWEH01000492.1, on the reverse strand, counting down.
GAGCGATGGCATTGCCAAGGTCTTCTTCACTCACCCAGAGCAAGACCACGAACACCTAGTCACGTTTGAGCAAAAGCTAAAAGAAGCATTTGGAGACAAGTTAAACGTTGCCTTCTCAACACCTTGGTGTCTGGAAGTGATGGCCGCTGAAGTATCTAAAGGCCATGCTTTAGACGCTGTCGCGAAATCTCTGAACCTAACGCTGGATAACTGTGTTGCCTTTGGTGATGGTATGAATGACAC
>NZ_LWEH01000491.1 GCF_001635455.1 Vibrio sp. HI00D65 | reverse complement strand
GTGTCGCATAAGTTAATCGCAGCTCTTACTACTTTTGGCAATAGATAGCGCTTAACTGTAATGTGGTTGCGGGAGCCGGATTTGAACCGACGACCTTCGGGTTATGAGCCCGACGAGCTACCAAGCTGCTCCATCCCGCGTCCGGATGCATTGTTTAAGTCAATGAGTCTATCAAATTGGAGCGACACACGAGGTTCGAACTCGTGACCTCAACCTTGGCAAGGTTGCGCTCTACCAGCTGAGCTAGTGTCGCATAAGTTAAGCGCAGCTCTTAATGCCTTTGGCAATAAATGGCGCTTAACTGTAATGTGGTTGCGGGAGCCGGATTTGAACCGACGACCTTCGGGTTATGAGCCCGACGAGCTACCAAGCTGCTCCATCCCGCGTCCGGATGCATTGTTTAAGTCAATGAGTCTATCAAATTTGAGCGACACACGAGGTTCCCGTTCTTCAAGGCTTAGGCGTGACCTTAACCTTGGCAAGGATTGCACTCTGCCAGAATGCTCTTCATGTTTCACTTTCAAATTGGAGCGACACACGAGGTTCGAACTCGTGACCTCAACCTTGGCAAGGTTGCGCTCTACCAGCTGAGCTAGTGTCGCATAAGTTAATCGCAGCTTTTACTGCTTTTGGCAATAGATAGCGTTTAACTATAATGTGGTTGCGGGAGCCGGATTTGAACCGACGACCTTCGGGTTATGAGCCCGACGAGCTACCAAGCTGCTCCATCCCGCGTCCGGATGCATTGTTTAAGTCAATGAGTCTATCAAATTGGAGCGACACACGAGGTTCGAACTCGTGACCTCAACCTTGGCAAGGTTGCGCTCTACCAGCTGAGCTAGTGTCGCATAAGTTAATCGTAGCTATCGCCGGCAGTGTCAAAAGAGAATGAGTAACTGTAATGTGGTTGCGGGAGCCGGATTTGAACCGACGACCTTCGGGTTATGAGCCCGACGAGCTACCAAGCTTCTTCATCCCGCGTCCTGATGCATTGTTTAAGTCAATGAGTCTATCAAAGTTGAACGACACACGAGAGTACCTAACTTAAAGGCCTACGCGTGACCTCAACCTTGGCAAGGATAATGCTCTTCATGTT
>NZ_LWEH01000490.1 GCF_001635455.1 Vibrio sp. HI00D65 | reverse complement strand
CGGAATATTTACGTGATAACCCAGATTTTTTCCAAGACCGAAAAGATTTGGTGGATCGTCTTGCTATTAATAACGTTGAGCAGGGTGCCGTCTCTCTGGTCGAGATTCAGCTTAAACGTCAACGCCAGAGAATCGAAGAGCTAGAAGAAGAGATCACTGGATTGATGTCTCTGGCGGCGAATAATGATAAAACTTTCTACGAATTTATGGATCTGCAAGCGCAAGTGCTGAAATGCAGTGACTTCATGCAGGTAATTAAAGCGGTTGAGCAAAAGGCACTCGACCTTGGGTTGAAGGCTCATTTGCGAATCCTTTCGCAAACGGGTTTTTATCAACTCAGCGAAGAGGGTTACTCGAAGTTTTCGCTTAACCACTTTAATGGCAAAGATGCCTACCTCGGGCGTTTGAGAAAAGCAGACAGACAAGATTTGTTTGGTGATTTTCCGGTTCCAGAGCTAGGCTCTTATGTAGTACTACCGCTTGCTAAGCCGTCTCCAT
>NZ_LWEH01000489.1 GCF_001635455.1 Vibrio sp. HI00D65 | reverse complement strand
CTTCTAGTGTTAAGTTCATTGCACGTTCGCACAAAACACGGTCTGCAGTATCTTTGTCGTTTAGGGGCTCAAGAAGCTTAATTAGGCGTTCATCATCAAGACGACATTCAATACCTACAGCGCCTTGGCCTACAGCTGGTAAAGATTGTTCTGGTTCGATAAAGCTACGGATACGATCTTCTAGTTTTAGACGCTTAAGACCAGCTGCCGCTAGAACGATTGCATCGTATTGACCGTCATCGAGTTTACCTAGACGAGTACCCACGTTGCCGCGCAGTTCTTTGATGATCAAATCAGGGCGGTATTCCAGTAACTGACACTGACGACGCAGGCTACATGTACCTACGACAGCACCTTGTGGCAGTTCATCAATGTTGTTGTATGTGTTTGATACGAATGCGTCACGAGGATCTTCACGTTCACAAATCGTCACGAGACCTAGACCTTCAGGGAAGTCGACTGGCACATCTTTCATTGAGTGAACCGCAAGGTCAGCACGACCTTCTAGCATTGCCACTTCAAGTTCTTTTACGAACAGACCTTTACCACCCACTTTAGCAAGTGGAGTGTCTAGGATGATGTCACCTTTGGTCACCATAGTTACCAACTCAACCTCTAAACCAGGGTGAGCAGCTTGAAGAGCATCCCTAACAAAGTATGCCTGCCAAAGGGCAAGAGGGCTTTTTCTGGTTGCGATACGGATTGGTGCTGAATTTGTCATGGTGTTTCCGATATAGGTTCTGTAATAGCCTAATCCTACCATTGTGCGGCGAAAATTCTTACTGTTTGATCATTCCATGCTTTGATAGCTGAGAGATTTTCATAAGTTCACCAAAATAGTGTGATTGGTATCTCATTTGAAACATGGGCTATTATTAGAAATAGTCAATACAGAGGACACTACGGCGCCGTGAGTTTAACTTTTTGTCATTAAGGAATTGGCCAGTCTGGCGGCTTCCTTTGCTTTACCATTAGGGGTAAAAGTGTTAAATTGATCACGTTTTGTTGCTGCATTCGTTCAGTAACTAAACAGAAGTGCATTTAATCTCAAACCAAGGACTTACCTTGCAGGCTTACACTCAAACATTGATTCAACGATTAGACAATCTTAATCAACAGCGCATTGATCGTGCGTTGGCGTTGATGAATGTGCAAGGCCAACGAGTTTTTAACCTTATTCCTGCACTGCTTCATTTCAATCATCCTATGATGCCTGGTTATTACGACCAACAAGTTCCTTTTGGAATTCGTAGCTTCACGCCTAATGAATTCCAAAAGCAATTTGTCTCTGATACTGAACTTACCTTAGGTGGCAAGCTAACCGAGTCTGCGGAGCCCGCAATTCTTGGTTTGTACACCATGGGCAGTACCTCTTCTATTGGTCAAAGCACGTCAAGTGACCTCGATATCTGGGTGTGTGTATCTCCAGATATGGACGGCCCAGCACGCGATAACCTCACTAATAAATGTTTGTTGATTACCGATTGGGCTGAGACCTTAGGTGTTGAAGCTAACTTCTTTTTAATGGATGAAGAGCGTTTCCGTTCAAACCATTCTGAAGAGATGACCGGTGATAACTGTGGCTCTTCTCAGCACTTACTGTTACTTGATGAGTTTTACCGTTCTGCTGTTCGTTTAGCTGGCCAACGCCTGTTGTGGCAAATCATTCCGCCAGAAATGGAAGAGTGCTATGACGAATATGTTCAGGGCTTATGCCAAGATGGTTACCTTGATTGTTCTCAATGGATTGATTTCGGTAAGCTGAATCGCATCCCTGCTGAAGAGTACTTCGGCTCTAACCTGTGGCAGCTCTATAAGAGTATCGACTCACCGTATAAATCGGTGTTAAAGGCGATCTTGCTAGAAGCGTATTCATGGGAATACCCAAATACTCAGCTACTGAGTATTGATACTAAGCGCCGCTTCTTCGCGGATGAACCTGATCTTTATGGCATGGATAGCTACTATCTGATGCTAGAGAAGGTGACTCGCTACCTAGAGCGTATCAACGACCATACTCGATTGGACTTGGTAAGACGCTGTTTTTATCTGAAGACCCACGAGAAGTTGTCACGTGAAGCGGGCATT
>NZ_LWEH01000488.1 GCF_001635455.1 Vibrio sp. HI00D65 | reverse complement strand
TGGTGACTCAATAAAACGTTGTGCTCATTGCTGTTAGCAAGGAGTTTTAAATAGGGGCTGGGCAGACTGGATTAGAACCAGGGAATGCCGATATCAACAGCCGGTGCCTAACCGATTGGTGATGGCGCAACAATGATGTCAATTANGACANNGAAATAATGGTGCGGTCGGAGAGACTTGAACTCTCACACCTCTCGGCGCCAGAACCTAAATCTGGTGCGTCTACCAATTCCGCCACGACCGCAGCAAATCTTTATAGTTATACTGAGTATTGGTGACTCAATAAAACGTTGTGCTCATTGCTGTTAGCAAGGAGTTTTAAATAGTGGCTGGGCTACCTGGATTCGAACCAGGGAATGCCGGCATCAAAAGCCGGTGCCTTACCGCTTGGCGATAGCCCAACAATGACATCAATTAAGACATCTAAATAATGGTGCGGTCGGAGAGACTTGAACTCTCACACCTCTCGGCGCCAGAACCTAAATCTGGTGCGTCTACCAATTCCGCCACGACCGCAGCAAATCTTTATAGTCATATTGAATATTGGTGATTCAATATGACGTTACATAAGTGGTGGCTACTGCGGGATTTGAGCCTGCGACCCCATCATTATGAGTGATGTGCTCGAACCAGCTGAGCTAAGTAGCCAATTATGAATCTAGTAGAATGTCGATTTGTGCTCTAAAGACAGAGAAATAATGATGCGGTCGGAGAGACTTGAACTCTCACACCTCTCGGCGCCAGAACC
>NZ_LWEH01000487.1 GCF_001635455.1 Vibrio sp. HI00D65 | reverse complement strand
GGTCGGAGAGACTTGAACTCTCACACCTCTCGGCGCCAGAACCTAAATCTGGTGCGTCTACCAATTCCGCCACGACCGCAGCAAATCTTTATAGTTATACTGAGTATTGGTGACTCAATAAAACGTTGTGCTCATTGCTTTTAGCAAGGAGTTTTAAATAGTGGCTGGGCTACCTGGATTCGAACCAGGGAATGCCGGCATCAAAAGCCGGTGCCTTACCGCTTGGCGATAGCCCAACAATGACATCAATTAAGACATCTAAATAGTGGTGCGGTCGGAGAGACTTGAACTCTCACACCTCTCGGCGCCAGAACCTAAATCTGGTGCGTCTACCAATTCCGCCACGACCGCAGCAAATCTTTATAGTTATACTGAGTATTGGTGACTCAATAAAACGTTGTGCTCATTGCTGTTAGCAAGGAGTTTTAAATAGTGGCTGGGCTACCTGGATTCGAACCAGGGAATGCCGGCATCAAAAGCCGGTGCCTTACCGCTTGGCGATAGCCCAACAATGACATCAATTAAGACATCTAAATAGTGGTGCGGTCGGAGAGACTTGAACTCTCACACCTCTCGGCGCCAGAACCTAAATCTGGTGCGTCTACCAATTCCGCCACGACCGCAGCAAATCTTTATAGTCATATTGAATATTGGTGATTCAATATGACGTTACATAAGTGGTGGCTACTGCGGGATTTGAACCTGCGACCCCATCATTATGAGTGATGTGCTCTAACCAACTGAGCTAAGTAGCCAATAATGAATCTAATAGAATCACTATTTGTTCTCTAATGAAAGAGAAATAATGGTGCGGTCGGAGAGACTTGAACTCTCACACCTCTCGGCGCCAGAACCTAAATCTGGT
>NZ_LWEH01000485.1 GCF_001635455.1 Vibrio sp. HI00D65 | reverse complement strand
GTTGGAAAATTGAAGGGGGCTGCTCCTAGTACGAGAGGACCGGAGTGGACGAACCTCTGGTGTTCGGGTTGTCATGCCAATGGCATTGCCCGGTAGCTAAGTTCGGAATCGATAACCGCTGAAAGCATCTAAGCGGGAAGCGAGCCCTGAGATGAGTTTTCCCTGACGCTTTAAGCGTCCTAAAGGGTTGTTCAAGACTAGAACGTTGATAGGCAGGGTGTGTAAGCGCTGTGAGGCGTTGAGCTAACCTGTACTAATTGCCCGTGAGGCTTAACCATACAACACCCAAGGGGTTTTGATGGACTCAAAGATACAAACGCTTGAATGAGTTTGAAGAGACAACACTTTTAATAAGCTTTCCAGATTATTTTGCCTTCAGTTTTTAAAAAAGCTGAAAGTAAAAGCAAAATTTTGCTTGGCGACCATAGCATTGTGGACCCACCTGATTCCATGCCGAACTCAGAAGTGAAACACAATAGCGCCGATGGTAGTGTGGGGCTTCCCCATGTGAGAGTAGGACATCGCCAGGCTCCAAATTTATTTTCACTTTTCAAAAGTGAAGACAAAAGTGTTATGAACGACTTGTCAGCGACGACAAGTAGTCCACTGCGGAGTGGTAGTTCAGT
>NZ_LWEH01000484.1 GCF_001635455.1 Vibrio sp. HI00D65 | reverse complement strand
TCAACAGATGTTACGCAGTCGACAGTTGTTTCCGTGAAGTTATCTGCCTCTGGGCCGTCATTTTGAGCGTTATAAGTTGGTGTATCGCTGTCAACCGCCGTCGCATTGTCGCTATCGGTCGCCGTTAGGCTCACCGCTGGCAGTGTCTCGCCTGCATTCACCGCGTCAACACCCGCTTGCGTCAGTACCACATCGGTGCCGCTGATCGCGTAGTAACCATCGGTGTTTGTGCCCGGCGTGAAGGCCACACTTGGTGTGCCGTCTTCTTCATCCGACGCCGTGAACGTCGCCACCACGGTATCTACCGCCGCGTCGTTTTCATTGAACGCTGCCTCTGCCACCACATCGATGGTTGGGCCGTCATTTTGAGCGTTATAAGTTGGTGTATCGCTGTCAACCGCCGTCGCATTGTCGCTATCGGTCGCCGTTAGGCTCACCGCTGGCAGTGTCTCGCCTGCATTCACCACGTCAACACCCGCTTGCGTCAGTACCACATCGGTGCCGCTGATCGCGTAGTAACCATCGGTGTTTGTGCCCGGCGTGAAGGCCACACTTGGTGTGCCGTCTTCTTCATCCGACGCCGTGAACGTCGCCACCACGGTATCTACCGCCGCGTCATTTTCATTGAACGCTGCCTCTGCCACCACATCGATGGTTGGGCCGTCATTTTGAGCGTTATAAGTTGGTGTATCGCTGTCAACCGCCGTCGCATTGTCGCTATCGGTCGCCGTTAGGCTCACCGCTGGCAGTGTCTCGCCTGCATTCACCGCGTCAACACCCGCTTGCGTCAGTACCACATCGGTGCCGCTGATCGCGTAGTAACCATCGGTGTTTGTGCCCNGCGTGAAGGCCACACTTGGTGTGCCGTCTTCTTCATCCGACGCCGTGAACGTCGCCACCNCGGTATCTACCGCCGCGTCGCTTTCATTGAACGCTGCCTCTGCCACCACNTCGATGGTTGGGCCGTCATTTTGAGCGTTATAAGTTGGTGTATCGCTGTCAACCGCCGTCGCATTGTCGCTATGGGTCGCCGTTAGGCTCACCGCTGGCAGTGTCTCGCCTGTATTCACCGAGTCAAAACCCGCTTGCGTCAGTACCACATCGGTGCCGCTGATCGCGTAGTAACCATCGGTGTTTGTGCCCGCCGTGAAGGCCA
>NZ_LWEH01000483.1 GCF_001635455.1 Vibrio sp. HI00D65 | reverse complement strand
TTATACGCATCCGCTTTGACGCTAAAGCGTTGATAGCAAAGCTCTTTAACAATTTAAACCTATCAATCTGTGTGGGCACTCATTGATGAATATCAAAATTGATTCTTAGGAATCACATTGATTTCAATGAACTGAGTGACCAATCGATAATTTATTATCGGCACAGTCAATTCATTATCATTCTGTTGGAATGGTAATAGCTTTAAAATTACTTTTTGTAGTTTTGAAGTCAGTATTCATTGAGTCAGCAAAATCTTAAATTGAAGAGTTTGATCATGGCTCAGATTGAACGCTGGCGGCAGGCCTAACACATGCAAGTCGAGCGGAAACGAGTTAGCTGAACCTTCGGGGAACGATAACGGCGTCGAGCGGCGGACGGGTGAGTAATGCCTAGGAAATTGCCTTGATGTGGGGGATAACCATTGGAAACGGTGGCGAATACCGCATAATGCCTACGGGCCAAAGAGGGGGACCTTCGGGCCTCTTGCGTCAAGATATGCCTAGTTGGGATTAGCTAGTTGGTGAGGTAATGGCTCACCAAGGCGACGATCCCTAGCTGGTCTGAGAGGATGATCAGCCACACTGGAACTGAGACACGGTCCAGACTCCTACGGGAGGCAGCAGTGGGGAATATTGCACAATGGGCGAAAGCCTGATGCAGCCATGCCGCGTGTATGAAGAAGGCCTTCGGGTTGTAAAGTACTTTCAGTTGTGAGGAAGGGGGTGTCGTTAATAGCGGCATCTCTTGACGTTAGCAACAGAAGAAGCACCGGCTAACTCCGTGCCAGCAGCCGCGGTAATACGGAGGGTGCGAGCGTTAATCGGAATTACTGGGCGTAAAGCGCATGCAGGTGGTTCATTAAGTCAGATGTGAAAGCCCGGGGCTCAACCTCGGAACTGCATTTGAAACTGGTGAACTAGAGTACTGTAGAGGGGGGTAGAATTTCAGGTGTAGCGGTGAAATGCGTAGAG
>NZ_LWEH01000481.1 GCF_001635455.1 Vibrio sp. HI00D65 | reverse complement strand
GTCTACTTGGAGGTTGTGGCCTTGAGCCGTGGCTTTCGGAGCTAACGCGTTAAGTAGACCGCCTGGGGAGTACGGTCGCAAGATTAAAACTCAAATGAATTGACGGGGGCCCGCACAAGCGGTGGAGCATGTGGTTTAATTCGATGCAACGCGAAGAACCTTACCTACTCTTGACATCCAGAGAAGCCAGCGGAGACGCAGGTGTGCCTTCGGGAACTCTGAGACAGGTGCTGCATGGCTGTCGTCAGCTCGTGTTGTGAAATGTTGGGTTAAGTCCCGCAACGAGCGCAACCCTTATCCTTGTTTGCCAGCGAGTAATGTCGGGAACTCCAGGGAGACTGCCGGTGATAAACCGGAGGAAGGTGGGGACGACGTCAAGTCATCATGGCCCTTACGAGTAGGGCTACACACGTGCTACAATGGCGCATACAGAGGGCGGCAAACTTGCGAGAGTGAGCGAATCCCAAAAAGTGCGTCGTAGTCCGGATTGGAGTCTGCAACTCGACTCCATGAAGTCGGAATCGCTAGTAATCGTAGATCAGAATGCTACGGTGAATACGTTCCCGGGCCTTGTACACACCGCCCGTCACACCATGGGAGTGGGCTGCAAAAGAAGTGGGTAGTTTAACCTTCGGGAGGACGCTCACCACTTTGTGGTTCATGACTGGGGTGAAGTCGTAACAAGGTAGCCCTAGGGGAACCTGGGGCTGGATCACCTCCTTATACGAAGATATTCACGATAAGTGTCCACACAGATTGATACGGTTTAGAAAGTAAAGAGACGAAGAACTCCCAAGTTCTTCAATCCAGTGTCCCGTTCGTCTAGAGGCCTAGGACACCGCCCTTTCACGGCGGTAACAGGGGTTCGACTCCCCTACGGGATACCATTGGGTCGTTAGCTCAGTTGGTAGAGCAGTTGACTTTTAATCAATTGGTCGCAGGTTCGAATCCTGCACGACCCACCATTTCCTCCCAAGGAAATAAAAATATGGGGCTATAGCTCAGCTGGGAGAGCGCCTGCCTTGCACGCAGGAGGTCTGCGGTTCGATCCCGCATAGCTCCACCATTCCTTCCATAAGGAATTAAAACTTTTATGGGCGATTAGCTCAGTTGGGAGAGCACCTGCCTTACAAGCAGGGGGTCACTGGTTCGAGCCCGGTATCGCCCACCATCTTTAAGCATTCTTACGAGTGTGTTTAAAAATGGTTTCGAAAGCTTTATTGCTAACGAAAGCAAGCTCTTTAACAATTTGGAAAGCTGACTGATTAACTCTAAGAGTTAATCAAATTAAAAGTTCTCAATGTTTATCCTTTGGATAAACACAACACAAACACATTCAAGTGTCTTGTATTCGATTCAAATCTAATTTGAATCACATTGAGTCCGGCAAACACGTAATAAGAACTAACCCTTCTTATTACAACCAAAAACCTTGGTTAGTTGCCATACATTAAGACCCTTTCGGGTTGTATGGTTAAGTGACTAAGCGTACACGGTGGATGCCTTGGCAGTCAGAGGCGATGAAGGACGTATTAACTTGCGATAAGCCCAGATTAGACAGTAAAAGTCATTTGAGTCTGGGATTTCCGAATGGGGAAACCCACTTACATAAGTAAGTATCTTGTTGTGAATACATAGCAGCAAGAGGCAAACCGGGGGAACTGAAACATCTAAGTACCCCGAGGAAGAGAAATCAACCGAGATTCCGAAAGTAGCGGCGAGCGAAATTGGATTAGCCCTTAAGCTTTTAATGATGCAGGTGAAGAGTCTGGAAAGTCTCGCAATAAAGGGTGATAGCCCCGTAACCGACACATCATAATCAGTGAAAACGAGTAGGGCGGGACACGTGATATCCTGTCTGAATATGGGGGGACCATCCTCCAAGGCTAAATACTACTGACTGACCGATAGTGAACCAGTACCGTGAGGGAAAGGCGAAAAGAACCCCTGTGAGGGGAGTGAAATAGAACCTGAAACCGTGTACGTACAAGCAGTAGGAGCACCTTCGTGGTGTGACTGCGTACCTTTTGTATAAT
>NZ_LWEH01000480.1 GCF_001635455.1 Vibrio sp. HI00D65 | reverse complement strand
GTCAGCTCGTGTTGTGAAATGTTGGGTTAAGTCCCGCAACGAGCGCAACCCTTATCCTTGTTTGCCAGCGAGTAATGTCGGGAACTCCAGGGAGACTGCCGGTGATAAACCGGAGGAAGGTGGGGACGACGTCAAGTCATCATGGCCCTTACGAGTAGGGCTACACACGTGCTACAATGGCGCATACAGAGGGCGGCAAACTTGCGAGAGTAAGCGAATCCCAAAAAGTGCGTCGTAGTCCGGATTGGAGTCTGCAACTCGACTCCATGAAGTCGGAATCGCTAGTAATCGTAGATCAGAATGCTACGGTGAATACGTTCCCGGGCCTTGTACACACCGCCCGTCACACCATGGGAGTGGGCTGCAAAAGAAGTGGGTAGTTTAACCTTTCGGGGAGGACGCTCACCACTTTGTGGTTCATGACTGGGGTGAAGTCGTAACAAGGTAGCCCTAGGGGAACCTGGGGCTGGATCACCTCCTTATACGAAGATATTCACGATAAGTGTCCACACAGATTGATGGTTTAGATTTAGTTAAAGCCAGAGCTTTAATGAATAACGCGAGTTATTGATTAAAGCTTTTTGCTTTATGCTCTTTAACAATTTGGAAAGCTGACTGATTAACTCTACGAGTTAATCAAATTAAAAGTTCTCAATGTTTATCCTTTGGATAAACACAACACAAACACATTCAAGTGTCTTGTATTCGATTCAAATCTAATTTGAATCACATTGAGTCCGGCAAACACGTAATAAGAACTAACCCTTCCTATTACAACCAAAAACCTTGGTTAGTTGCCATACACTAAGACCCTTTCGGGTTGTATGGTTAAGTGACTAAGCGTACACGGTGGATGCCTTGGCAGTCAGAGGCGATGAAGGACGTATTAACTTGCGATAAGCCCAGATTAGACAGTAAAAGTCATTTGAGTCTGGGATTTCCGAATGGGGAAACCCACTTACATAAGTAAGTATCTTGTTGTGAATACATAGCAGCAAGAAGCAAACCGGGGGAACTGAAACATCTAAGTACCCCGAGGAAGAGAAATCAACCGAGATTCCGAAAGTAGCGGCGAGCGAAATTGGATTAGCCCTTAAGCTTTTAATGAGACAGACGAAGGCTCTGGAAAGTGCCGCAATAAAGGGTGATAGCCCCGTAGTCGACATCTCATCATCAGTGAAAACGAGTAGGGCGGGACACGTGATATCCTGTCT
>NZ_LWEH01000479.1 GCF_001635455.1 Vibrio sp. HI00D65 | reverse complement strand
ACGTTGGACAGGAACCCTTGGTCTTCCGGCGAGGGAGTTTTTCACTCCCTTTATCGTTACTCATGTCAGCATTCGCACTTCTGATACCTCCAGCAGCCCTTACAGGCCACCTTCAACGGCTTACAGAACGCTCCCCTACCCCACGCACATAGTGCGTAGCCGCAGCTTCGGTGTATAGCTTAGCCCCGTTACATCTTCCGCGCAGGC
>NZ_LWEH01000478.1 GCF_001635455.1 Vibrio sp. HI00D65 | reverse complement strand
AAGGCAGCGAAGGCTTAATCAGTCACTGGAACAAGCTTCCAAGAAAACAAAAGCAAAGCTCACACCTTGTCTCTTGTTTCGTAAAACAACTGATCGCCCGTAAAGCCGATGCAGAAGCTTTTACAGTTATCAAAGAGAACATTGCTAAAACAGGTTCAAACGAGCTCTACATGCTACTTCCAGAGCTGAATCTTGCTGATCACCACCCAGTGGTTGTTATGTTAGAGCGCGCTATCAGCAAAGATAGCAATAATGCAGAAGCACACAGTGCATTAGCTCAGTTCTACTTAAGAGAACAGAACTGGGCAGAAGCACAAAACCACTTCGAGAAGGCTCTGGCACTACGCTCAAATGTATCAGATTACGGGTACCTATCAGATGCACTAGAGAAGCAGAACCTAACCAAAGCAGCCCATGAGGTCTCTCGTAAGGCACTCGCTCTAGTTCAACCAGCTTAAATCCCTCTGCATAATTAAGAAGCCGATGCCCAGCATCGGCTTTTTTGTATCTACAAATTCCCTTTCAGCCAGCCCAACCTCCCACCCAGATCAAAGTCATCTAGACCAATCACTTAAGTAAGATTAAAGAGCATCAAGAGATACCACTTCAATTAAACCCCTCAATAGCGCTTAGCGAAGCATTAGTGCCAATTCTAATAAGACTATCAAAATAACCCCCGCCCCATCAGATACGATTAGAGGGAGCAAATATCCACAATATTACAAAATTCATTACTAGGATGATAAGATTTTAGTCGTAATAATTAGGCTTATGTTCAATTGCGTAATGAACAGGGAAGCGGGCTGAGCCTTTGTCGAATGCTTTCGACTGCAGCACGAAACACTATTCTTCAGGTACAGGAAAGGCGCGCTATTTCTAGTGAAGCTTCTAAATCAAAATCGTAATGGCTGAGGTTATATGCGAGAGGAGATTATTAGACAAAGAGTAAACAAGCAGTACCTAGAAACGACGAAAGCCTATTCGTAAGACTAGGCTTTCTAAAAGGTGTGATGTAGTTGAGTTATCATTCTACCTATTTACCAATCGGTTACTAAATATAGCCAGATACAGCATACATTTTTGATAGATGTAAAAAAGCCCTGCTATTTCTAGCAGGGCTTTTATAATAAGTGGCGGAGTGGACGGGACTCGAACCCGCGACCCCCGGCGTGACAGGCCGGTATTCTAACCAACTGAACTACCACTC
>NZ_LWEH01000477.1 GCF_001635455.1 Vibrio sp. HI00D65 | reverse complement strand
ACAATGGGCGAAAGCCTGATGCAGCCATGCCGCGTGTATGAAGAAGGCCTTCGGGTTGTAAAGTACTTTCAGTTGTGAGGAAGGGGGTGTCGTTAATAGCGGCATCTCTTGACGTTAACAACAGAAGAAGCACCGGCTAACTCCGTGCCAGCAGCCGCGGTAATACGGAGGGTGCGAGCGTTAATCGGAATTACTGGGCGTAAAGCGCATGCAGGTGGTTCATTAAGTCAGATGTGAAAGCCCGGGGCTCAACCTCGGAACTGCATTTGAAACTGATGAACTAGAGTACTGTAGAGGGGGGTAGAATTTCAGGTGTAGCGGTGAAATGCGTAGAG
>NZ_LWEH01000476.1 GCF_001635455.1 Vibrio sp. HI00D65 | reverse complement strand
CTAAGGTCCCAAAGTATAGCTAAGTGGGAAACGATGTGGGAAGGCTCAGACAGCCAGGATGTTGGCTTAGAAGCAGCCATCATTTAAAGAAAGCGTAATAGCTCACTGGTCGAGTCGGCCTGCGCGGAAGATGTAACGGGGCTAAGCTATACACCGAAGCTGCGGCTACGCACTATGTGCGTGGGGTAGGGGAGCGTTCTGTAAGCCGTTGAAGGTGGTCTGTAAGGGCTGCTGGAGGTATCAGAAGTGCGAATGCTGACATGAGTAACGATAAAGGGAGTGAAAAACTCCCTCGCCGGAAGACCAAGGGTTCCTGTCCAACGTTAATCGGGGCAGGGTAAGTCGACCCCTAAGGCGAGGCCGAAAGGCGTAGTCGATGGGAAACGGGTTAATATTCCCGTACTTCTTACAATTGCGATGGGGGGACGGAGAAGGCTAGGTGGGCCTGGCGACGGTTGTCCAGGTTCAAGTGCGTAGGCGGAAGAATTAGGTAAATCCGGTTCTTCTTAACGCTGAGATACGATGTCGAGCTACTACGGTAGTGAAGTCATTGATGCCATGCTTCCAGGAAAAGCCTCTAAGCTTCAGATTGTAAGGAATCGTACCCCAAACCGACACAGGTGGTCGGGTAGAGAATACCAAGGCGCTTGAGAGAACTCGGGTGAAGGAACTAGGCAAAATGGTACCGTAACTTCGGGAGAAGGTACGCTCTTATCAGTGAAGTCCCTTGCGGATGGAGCAGACGAGAGTCGCAGATACCAGGTGGCTGCAACTGTTTATCAAAAACACAGCACTGTGCAAAATCGTAAGATGACGTATACGGTGTGACGCCTGCCCGGTGCCGGAAGGTTAATTGATGGGGTTAGACTTCGGTCGAAGCTCTTGATCGAAGCCCCGGTAAACGGCGGCCGTAACTATAACGGTCCTAAGGTAGCGAAATTCCTTGTCGGGTAAGTTCCGACCTGCACGAATGGCGTAATGATGGCCACGCTGTCTCCACCCGAGACTCAGTGAAATTGAAATCGCTGTGAAGATGCAGTGTACCCGCGGCTAGAC
>NZ_LWEH01000475.1 GCF_001635455.1 Vibrio sp. HI00D65 | reverse complement strand
AAAGGCAGTAAAGACACACGTGAGTAATTTGGCAGGAGAGCAGCGACTGTATGACGTAACGTTATCCAACTTTCTTGAGATGAACCAAGATGCTCTGGATGATGAAGGGCACAATTGGTTTGGATTTAAATCGGGATATGAAGACCTAAAAAAACTATTCTTTATTGGCCATCATTTGCCCTCGGTTTCGGAACAAGCGGTGGCTGAACATTTGAGAACGGCCCAGCAGTACCTAATTCAATGGCAGCGCGTGCTTTCAGAACCGGAAGGGGGCATTGTGGCGTTTACCTATCAGGGAGTCGACTTTTCTGTGCCCACACGTGGTAAAGCCCAGTCAGTACCTGTTACTGATTGGCTAGATTGGGTATTTATAACAATCATAACCGGGCGATATGGTG
>NZ_LWEH01000474.1 GCF_001635455.1 Vibrio sp. HI00D65 | reverse complement strand
CTCCACATCTCGACGCATCGACTCAGCAGCGCTACTTATCTCATTTGAGCTAGTACGGCTGGGTTCTGCTTGTTGGGCGAAGACTTTAGAGCCATCTTTGATCCCTTGTGTATTACGACTATTGCCTTCACAGACTGCTCGTTGCTCTTCGGCTGCGCTAGCTATCTATAGTGCCATGTCGTTGATTTCACTGATGGCTTGCGTGATTTTAGATAGGCTATCGTGCGCTTGCTCTGCGAAGCCAACACTGTTTTCTGCGAGCTGAGTGCTGGTGGTCATGCTATCCACCGCATGTTCAGTGTTCTTCTGCAAGGTATCGATCATCACGCGGATTTCTTCCGTTGAGCCATAGGTTCTTTGGCTTAGCACGCGAACTTCATCGGCGACAACCGCAAATCCGCGACCTTGTTCACCTGCACGTGCCGCTTCGATGGCTGCATTCAATGCCAATAGGTTGGTTTGTTCAGCAATGCCTTGAATGGTCGATAAGATCTGATTGATGCTTTGCGCGTTGTTTTCCAGCTCTCGGATCACATTGGCCGCGTCTTCCACTTGAGT
>NZ_LWEH01000473.1 GCF_001635455.1 Vibrio sp. HI00D65 | reverse complement strand
CTGGTTATCTTGATATGGGCGAGCAATGTAGGCAATAAAACCCACTTGCTTAGCATGTATTTCGTCTTGCTTACGCGGATCAGCAGAGATCATGACAAGCTTAGGGCAAGCTTTGCCAAAGCGCTCGATCAGGTTTCTTGCAAGCTGGAACCCATCGATGGAAGGCATCACTTTATCAATCAACACTAAGTCATACGGCGAAGCATTTTCGATAGACTCTGAAACGAGCTCTAACGCTTGGGTTGCGGTTTC
>NZ_LWEH01000472.1 GCF_001635455.1 Vibrio sp. HI00D65 | reverse complement strand
CTAAGCTGTAATCACACAGAATTTAAAAAGGGGAACGTTTGCGTTCCCCTTTCAATTTCCAATCCAATATTTAAACACTGGTAGTTATTATGGACCGTAAACATTTAGCTAATGCTATTCGTGCTCTGAGCATGGACGGCGTACAACAAGCAAACTCTGGCCACCCAGGCGCACCTATGGGTATGGCTGACATCGCTGAAGTTCTTTGGCGTGATCACCTAAACCACAACCCGTCTAACCCAGAGTGGGCTGACCGCGACCGTTTCGTTCTTTCAAACGGCCACGGCTCTATGCTGATTTACTCTCTGCTTCACCTAGCAGNCTNCGAGCTATCAATCGAAGATCTCAAGAACTTCCGTCAACTTCACTCTAAGACGCCAGGTCACCCAGAGTACGGTTACGCACC
>NZ_LWEH01000471.1 GCF_001635455.1 Vibrio sp. HI00D65 | reverse complement strand
GTAACGCGATAAACCGTAGGTCGAATGTCGTTAATACAACAGTCACCCAAGCTAAGAAAAGAGCAAATTTAGTGATGCCGTTTAACGCATGCAGCGGTGATTTGGTATCAATGTAGTTGATGCCGAATTTTACTTTTGATGCATTCATAGCGAGCTTCTCTCGTAGTCGATGAAGTACTGCATAAATGCATTGGTGTCGTCGATTTTCATCATGGTCGCGAGTTCATAAATA
>NZ_LWEH01000470.1 GCF_001635455.1 Vibrio sp. HI00D65 | reverse complement strand
ACGAGTCAATGCAGAGTATGTAGAGAAGTTCACTAACGGTGAAGTGAAAGGCCAAACAGGCTCATTAACTGCGCTTCCTATCATTGAAACTCAAGCAGGTGACGTATCGGCATTCGTACCAACCAACGTAATCTCGATTACCGACGGTCAGGTTTTCCTACAGACTCAGCTATTTAACGCAGGCTTACGTCCAGCTGTTGACCCAGGTATCTCGGTA
>NZ_LWEH01000469.1 GCF_001635455.1 Vibrio sp. HI00D65 | reverse complement strand
TGATGTTACTGGATCTTTATCGAAATCACTTGAGGAAACTTATATCAACTTCTCATTGTCTTCAGTCAAGGCGTGGGATAGGTTAAGTGTTGGTTCAAGTCGCACCTCACCTTGCAGCGTGATAAACAGCTCACCCTCTGTGAAGCTGAATTGCTGTTCCCCCGTGTCATTTTGGTCAAGCGTTCGAAGTTGACCGTCATAGGTGAACTGAGTAATCGTCGCGCCATCAGCACTTTGGTTTGGCATCACATCAATGGTGTTAGTGGTCACCGTGCCATCAGCTAGATTAGGCTCAACAATATCTAATGTGCCATCTTGCATGATTTGAACATCATCACCGATGGTCACATTCAGTTGAGACACCAATGAATCGTCACCATCACTGTCT
>NZ_LWEH01000468.1 GCF_001635455.1 Vibrio sp. HI00D65 | reverse complement strand
GTGTCGTATAAATAGATTGGCGTAGATTAATTACCTTTACCTGACCACTTTATCGTAAATTTAGATTTTAAAATAAATGAGGTTTTAATGATGGTTAATATTTTAAATAGAGTAAAGTGCTCAACAATCTTGTTATCTTTGTTATTTAATTCTGGCTTTGCTAGTGCAGAGTCGGTGATAGAACAAGATATGTCACCAACTCTAACAGTGCAGTTTGAAGACCAGTCGAATATTCAGGCGAACCAATTTTTGGAGGAAACATTTAGAGCGTTTATTGATCGTGATAAGTCTCACCTAAAATCGATGATATCTGAAAGTTTCGTTCAGAAATTTGGTGATGACAAAAACACACATGATGAATTTATTCAACATGCGTCAGTTTTAAGCGAACAGCTGACTAGAATGGATATTGTGTTTGAAGATGTAAACGTTGATGCTGATGGGACTGTCTCAGAAATACACACTGTCGAGGTGACCAAGAACGATGGTAGCCGAGCTAAATTCAAGCTCTACGCTTTTTACTATTTCGATCATATGGGAATGATTAAGTTAATCGATGAACTATCGATTCAAATCGAAGGTGCAGCAGAGGATCAAGATATGGGGTCAAGAAAACGATAAAGTTAAATTTTCACCTCAGGTAAAATGGAAGATAATTTCATTTATATCAGGTCATTAAATACTGTTATGACTTTATATTTTATGATTTATATCGTATCTCCATGCTATCTAT
>NZ_LWEH01000467.1 GCF_001635455.1 Vibrio sp. HI00D65 | reverse complement strand
CGTATTGCGTGTATTCAGGGAACTCAGCACAGAAACCTGGCTTTTCGCCGCCAGCAATATCAAATGCTACGACGCCCTTACCAAGGTATGGCTTACCTGCATCGATCACGTCTTTGATTGAATCTTTAGGGAACATACGCAGTACAGACATAATGTAGTTGCCCTTGATGTCGTATTTCTCTTCAGCACGCTTCATGCCTTTCACTGCACTTGCAATGATCGCGTCAA
>NZ_LWEH01000466.1 GCF_001635455.1 Vibrio sp. HI00D65 | reverse complement strand
GCTTCTTTGGGCCCTTATTCCATATCAATCACCCCAATTGAAATAATAGCGAGAACAATATGACATTAGCGGTAACCATTACGCATCATGGCTTAGCTGAGTGTATCAGCGCAAAGAATGCAGGCATAAAAGCCAAAATTGCCAAAATATCGGTGGGTGACCAGTCTTATACGCCCAGCCCTTCTCAGCAGGCGTTACGTAATGAGCGACAAATTGAAGATATTATTCAATGTGTCAACGTTAGCGATACCTCACTACAAATGGCGGCCAAGTTTTCAGGGGATAAAGAGTTCCCTATTGGCGAAATCGCTTTATGGTTAGAGTCGGGAACACTGCTTGGCGTTATTTCTGAACCAAATAAAACACTAACCTATAAATCAAAAGGGGCGCACGTTATTGTGCCTTTTACGATGAACTTTGAAGCCTTACCAAGCGATTCATTAACGGTTGTCG
>NZ_LWEH01000465.1 GCF_001635455.1 Vibrio sp. HI00D65 | reverse complement strand
GCTATTAACCAAGCTCTTAAACCTAGGTTAATTTCGGTTTTGATATGGTTGTCGTCATTGCGTTCAATGTTGTGCAGAAGCATTTGCCCGGTCACATCGGCGAATTGGCTAATAGGTCCATTAAAACCCATACCCACAGCTGCATCCCAATCACTTTCAAATTCTGAATCGATACGTGCAGCAAAGTGTGAGTTCTGAGTAAACATGGTTGTTACTTCACCACCGAAGGTACTAGGGCTGGTACCCATGCGCAGCTCGAATGTGTTGTAGTTAAAGTTGTTTGCAGACGCAGAGAAAGAACACAGTGCAGCTAGTCCTAAAAGGACAGTC
>NZ_LWEH01000464.1 GCF_001635455.1 Vibrio sp. HI00D65 | reverse complement strand
ACCTAGTAAGATTGTTGCTAGGTGCTCATTATCCATTTGAGCAAGATAGTTTCTTAGGTCACGGGCAAAAGTAGGCCCATAACGGAAATCTGAGATTTGAGTGTTTAGCAGCCATTCGCGAGCTTGAGGTACGGCAAGTGTCTCTACCAATAAATTGTGCAGTAGCAGCACTTCTACGTCTTGATTACGTAGTGTCTCTGCAAAGGCATCGTGTTCTTCACCAGCAGCTTCCACAGCCAACACATCATCAAATAGAAGGTCATGGCAGTTAGAAGGGGTGAGGTGGGTGAGTGCTCTTTCAGGTCGATTTAGGAGAACTCGTCTTAATTGACCTACTTCGGAGCCAACGTACAGCTTACT
>NZ_LWEH01000463.1 GCF_001635455.1 Vibrio sp. HI00D65 | reverse complement strand
AAAAGGTAACCACAGGACTATGAGTATGATTTTTAAAACCACTGGGCGCACAGGTCATGAAATGATCAAGATGATCCGCTCGTTCTATTGTAAAGAGACAAAGAAACCGCAAAAGATTCAGCTCGGAAAGTTCCGAAAATCGGACATTCCAAGCATCGCTTACGATAAGAAATTTGTTCCAAAAGTTATTGAGGAACTGAAAGAGAAAGGCGCANCGACTTGGGGTGCAGGACTGCCGGAGGCAAGTCATACCTTGCTCCCTGCCGATAATCACGACTTAGCGCGTGGTTTGCGTGGCTTGGTGATGCCGACAGCTCTTAACTTTGACTCAATAGTTTTCATTGACTCCCAAAGCTCCACCCTTTCTGTTTCAGTCAGCAATTCTAAGTGTGATTCGTGTGCTGATGCCGCTAATTTTACATGAGATAAGAATGCACCTTTCTCTCTTAAAACTGCTTTCTCTTGCTCTGCTTCAAACAGAACATTGATGTAGTCTTCGACCTCTGCAATCTCTTCATTCGTTGCGCCTTTCTCTTTCAGTTCCTCAATAACTTTTGGAACAAATTTCTTATCGTAAGCGATGCTTGGAATGTCCGATTTTCGGAACTTTCCGAGCTGAATCTTTTGCGGTTTCTTTGTCTCTTTACAATAGAACGAGCGGATCATCTTGATCATTTCATGACCTGTGCGCCCAGTGGTTTTAAAAATCATACT
>NZ_LWEH01000462.1 GCF_001635455.1 Vibrio sp. HI00D65 | reverse complement strand
TATCGTAAACAGAACTAGATGCAGAAGTGGCAGTCCTCGATATCTAAATCATAGGTCCCTTTGCGAATCGCCAAGTGTTCTTCTCCAGCTTTCAGGCCAATCTCATAACCTGCATCCAATCCCGCTATATTCATAGTGAGTCGCTTAACCGAGAACGCCTCAGGTGGCGCTATCACCTTAATGGTCGCATCTTTTGGCGGATTACGAATGAACTCCAAAGATTGGTTATAGTTTTCAGCACGTACCGCCATTGATTCTGCAATGTTTGGGAATTTTTTTAACAGCTTTTTCAACATCCATTGATACTTCTGAGGCTTCATTCGGTAGCTCAGTGGATGGGAAAGAATCACGGTAATCTCGCGTGCACCGCGGCGATAAGCTTCACGAACTGGGATTGAGTCCGCGACCCCACCATCGGTATAACAACCACCAGAGAAACAAGGTGTTTCACGATAAGCGATAGGTAAAGCCGTTGTTGCCTCAACCACGTTCGAAAGATTTTCTGGCTTGATGCGATA
>NZ_LWEH01000461.1 GCF_001635455.1 Vibrio sp. HI00D65 | reverse complement strand
TAAAACCCACTCAAATAATTTTCTCTTTTCCATAACGATATCCACATCAGCGATCATCCCTACTTTTAGCGAGAACTTTTTTCCATAAGCGGATATGAATTGACTATTTAAGCTAGCTTTTACAACATACATTGCTTCATCAGTTTTTATTGGTATTCGCTTTTCATTGGGTAGTAAGAGTACCTTGTCAACATGTATAATCTTTCCCTCCAACATGCCAAATTTTTGATAAGGAAAGGAATCAAACCTAATTTTCACCTTATCTCCTAATTTTATAAACCCAGCTGATCGTGTTGGTACAAGCAATTCAATCTCTAAAGGGGAATCTATCGGTATGA
>NZ_LWEH01000460.1 GCF_001635455.1 Vibrio sp. HI00D65 | reverse complement strand
TGCTAAAAAGCAGCGCAAGGTTCCGAGCGTACTTACGCCAAATGAAGTCCAACTGATACTGTCACACCTTTCTGGTGTTAATCACATCATTTTTTCTCTGTTGTATGGTTCTGGACTTAGAGTTAATGAGTGTTTGAGAATTAGAGTTCAAGATCTTGATTTACAAAACCTATCTTTAACCGTGCGAGATGGGAAAGGAAAAAAAGATCGCGTAACTTTACTTAGCCCAACGTTAATTGGTTCTCTTCAATTGCAAATTCAGAAAGCGTCAAAAATACAAGAAGAAGATATCAAGCAAGGCATCGGTCCCTCGCTTCCACACGCCCTTGGTAAAAAGTACCCGAACGCTTTTAAACAAATTGCTTGGATGTTTATCTTTCCTTCTTTAAGCATCTGTCGGCACCCACTGACTAATAAGCTTTGTCGGCATCATTTACACGATTCTGCACCAAGAAAGGCTCTCAAACGAGCGGTGCAACAGGCTAAAATCTTTAATAAACGAATAACATGCCATACCTTCCGTCATAGCTTCGCTACCGAACTGCTGCGCTCGGGGCAAGATATTCGTACAGTCCAAGAGCTATTAGGACATTCAGATGTAGCGACGACACAAATCTATACCCATGTTATTGGCGAACATTTTGCGGGTACTGTAAGCCCACTAAATAAAATCTTTATTGAAAACTATAAGGAAAACCAATGATCCTTGCCATGAACCAAACATAAGAAAAATTAGGGCTTATTTGGAACAGATACTTGAGTGGAGTAAACAATCTTAATTGCTTTGGGGCATTTTTGAGTTTGAACAACCAATAGAAAATGGTCCTTATCTTTATCACTAACTATGGCTCTACTCATTTCTATCACGCCGGAAGTAGGATGTTCCCCAATCTCAACTTAAAACATTGCTCTGCATTTGAACGCCCATTACACTGTGTATAAACACAGTTTAACAAGGCTTAATTATGTCAGTTAGAAATCTGAAAGACGGCTCAAAAAAGCCATGGATATGCGAGTGCTATCCAAGTGGGCGTGATGGAAAGCGCATAAGAAAGCGCTTTGCCACCAAAGGAGAAGCGACAGCATTTGAACACTTCACGATGAGTGAGGTGAACGACAAGCCGTGGTTAGCTAATAAGGTCGACAATCGCAGGTTGAAGGACTTGCTTGATACCTGGTGGGAGGTTCACGGCCATACGGTGAAGACGGGTAAGAACTCATATGATGTTATGGCGAAAACGATCGCCATGCTCAATAACCCAATAGCGCATCTATTCACGAAAAAAGACTATTTGGCCTATCGCGCCAATCGTGTGAGCTACCATCGTAACCACCCAAATGTAGCTATCTCACCTTCTACTCACAACATTGAACTAAAAATCTTACGTTCAATGTTTAATCGACTAATCAAATATGATGTATGGAAATTACCGAACCCTTTAGCGGATATTGAGCTCGTCAAAATTGCAGAGAAAGAACTTAGCTACTTAACAAAAGAACAAATACCTACCGTTCTTAGTGCTTTAGCTGCTGATGGCAGCCTTCCAGCAAAACAGATTCATGTTGTCGCTAAAGTCTGTTTGGCTACTGGATGCCGTATAGGAGAAGCCCTTTCACTCAAACATTCACAAATAACAAAATACAAGCTGACCTTCACTGAAACGAAAGGTAAAAAGAATCGATCCGTTCCTATTTCCCCTACTCTATATGAAGAGATCTTAAGGAACTCCGTAAGTAGTCACGCCATATTCAATATCAATTACCAAAAGGCTTGGATGTGTGTGAAACGAGCATTACCAAACCATGTACCCGCAGGACAAGCCACTCACGTTTTTCGACATACCTTTGCTAGCCACTTTATGATGAATGGTGGCGATATTTTGGTGTTACAACGTATTTTGGGTCACCAGAAGATAGAGCAAACTATGACTTATTCGCACTTCGCACCAGAGCACTTAATACAAGCCGTTGAACTAAATCCACTAGAAAATTAGTGGCGAGAAAGTGGCAATGATTTCACCGCCAATTTCTCCTATTGAAAACACTCAGTTACACGACTTATCAGCCACAAAACTTAGAAGCTTGTTTGGGTGATTACGTGTAAGCGAGCCTACATCATAATTAAACAAATAAACCAACATAAGTATGACTAGTAAAAAACTGGAATCCATAAATATATGCAGCTAGACAACAATGAACTTCGAGGCTAACTCACTGACCATAACCTTCACCACCTCTCGTTAGGTGGCTTTTTACCCTAAATTAACGACTGATGGAGAACACAGATACGTGAAGTCGTTACCTTTTATTTTCAGCCAAAGAATTGTCACTAATATGGAGAATAATGAGCAGTAATATCCATCATTAGTGACGATACCCGGATGATAAAACGCCATTAATTCAGAGTTGCCCTGTAATGAGTTTCTGTGAGTAATATACATATCCCACAATTTCACAGAAACATTTCACAACTTGCAAATTCTATCATCCCCCTGAATATCTCATTTACATATTATTAACACAGCATTTATCTTATGGCTCAATTATTAACCGGAGTTTAAAGATGAAAAAACTATTACTTACACTGCTTCTATCAAATTTTGTTTGCTTACCTGCGCTGGCTAAGACGGTTCGCTGTCTTGATAAAGAACCTGGAACTTGGTTTTCTCATACTGACGGTGAACAGTATTACGTTCTCGCAGAGGGAGAACTTGACAGAGATGAAGATATCAAAGAAAAAGTTCGATCAATGGAAATCTTGGTTTGTACTTCTTATGTGACAAACTTGGATTACCTGTTTCGTGGAGCGAACAACCGTGATCTAGAGCTATTTAAGACGAGCTTTTGGGATACCTCCAACGTCACATCAATGGTAATGACGTTTGACTCCGTACACTCAGAATACGGATTACACCTTAATCTCAGTGGGTGGGATACGTCAAAGGTTACAGATATGAGTAAAATGTTTTCTGGAAACAGTCGCCTAGTTCTGAGAGGATTCGATCATTGGGACGTCTCTAAAGTCGTCAGCATGTATGGGATGTTCGAGGATAGTCGTTTGTATAGCACCAGCAGCTTTAGGCATTGGGACACCTCAAGTGTTAGAAATATGAGCAGAATGTTCTCTGGACTTCGAGGCTCTCTCTCTGGCTTAAAGAATTTTGACACTGCAAATGTGACAGACATGAGTTATATGTTCTTTGGTGCTTACTATATTGATATCAACATCAGTGGCTGGGATACCAGTAACGTGAAAGACATGAGCTATATGTTTGCGCTGACTGAGAAATTTAATAGCGATATTAGCAGTTGGAACACCAGCAAAGTCACCAATATGAGAAGTACGTTTATGAGCACTAAGGCGTTTAACGCTGATATCAGTCAATGGGATACCTCTAAAGTAACCACAATGCGAGCCATGTTTCATAACGCTAAAAAATTCAATACGGACCTTACAGGGTGGGATGTAAGCAAAGTGACTGATCACGATAGCTTTGCTGGCTATAACAACACATTTGATCCTAACAACTGGCCTATATTTAGCAATTAACACTTTTAAGTCAGGAGGCAGCCAGTCTCTGCCTCCTGCATTGTCTCGTGTGAGGTCATTTTAGGTTAAAGAACCATTATATTTAAGAGGTGTTAAGAAACCCCGTAAGTGGGCACGCCATATTCAATATCAATTATCAAAAAGCTTGAATGTGCGTTAAACGAGCATTGCCAAACCATGTACCCGCAGGGCAAGCCACTCATGTTTTTCGACATACCTTTGCTAGCCACTTTATGATGAATGGTGGCGATATTTTGGTGTCACAGCGTATTTTAGATCACCAGAAGATATAGCAAACTATGGCTTATGCGCACTTCGCACCAGAGCACTTAATACAAGCCGTTGAACTAAATCCGCTAGAAAATTAATGGCGACAAAGTGGCGGCAAATCTCGGTTATAGTCTGATTTAGTCGGTTTTCTTCGTCTTTTTACGCATCCCGAAAAACAGACAAACCCAATAAAATCAGTAGCTTATTGAAAATTAGCGTGAATATCGATAAAACTTGGGGTTTTATTTGTATTCTCAGTGCATAATTAAGCCATATCGGACACAGCGTAATATCGAAAATCAAGAATAGACGATGCTTTTCGTTTTCCGCTCAAGGTCGACTGGAGAGGGCCAAGAGATCACTTTCTCATTCACTTTACTTCCGCACGGTGCATTCCACACCTGTTCCAGTTCTTGTTTTCCGCCAATCGCTTCATAAAACGCTATAGCTTGGTGGTTTTCCGACATCACCTCTAGGTAAAGCCCGGAATCAGAATGGTATTGTTGTAATCGTTGAGACAATTCAGACAACAAACGTTTACCCAGGCCACGGCCACGATAATTACTGTCTACGTGCAATGCATCAATGAACGTTCCTCGTTCAAAATTATGGTTGCCAAACGCACAGACAAAACCGACCAGTAAACCGCCTTCCTCAAGCAATAGTACATGTTGGTTAAAAGGTGGATTAATCAAACGAGTCTGCCAAATAACAGATCTGTCCTCCAAAACCTCATGTTCTAGGTAATCATCAGCAAGAATGCCACGGTAATATAGCTTCCAGCTATCCGCATGTAATTGGGCAATACGCTCATAATCTTTATATTCAGCTATTTTAATTTCCATTTATTAGCCCTTAGTACTTCCATTTATGACTTGCTACTACATTTCACACTACCTTTATACAATATTTAAGTAAAACATACTAATACACGTTTACACTTTCAATATTGACTTACACGTGTACGCTGATATTCTAGCGCACAGATGTAAGCTCAATGGAAAAATTGCTAATGACTAGTGCCGACAAAACATCAACAAAAAAGCCGCCGTTAATCTGGCTCAATATTTTTATATTCTCTTTTAGTATGCTGCTTGCTGTTGTGGCGGCTCCCGTTTATGGCTACTTTTTTGGCTATGGAATGGAGCACTGGGTATGGCTAGCGATCTGTTTTAGCTTCTGTAACCTTTCTATCACGACTGGCTATCACCGATTGTGGTCACACAAAGCATTTGAAGCACATTCGAGCCTAAGATTTCTATTTGCTTTAGGTGGTGCCTTTGCCCTACAAAACAGCGCTCTGCACTGGTCTTCAGACCATCGTGTTCACCACAAGCATGTCGATAACAACGACAAAGACCCATACTCTGCAAAACGTGGTTTTTGGTACTCACACATCGGCTGGATGATTCGCAACTACAACACGTCTATCTATAAAGATTACGAAAACTGTCGTGACTTGAAGAAAGACAAGATCGTAATGTGGCAGCACAAGCACTACATTCTCTTGGCGCTTATCATGAACTTTGGTGTGCCTATCGCACTAGGCCTTATCTATGGGGATGTAATTGGTATGCTGCTAATCGTTGGTGCCGTGCGTTTAGTGCTTAACCACCACACTACATTCTTCATTAACTCCCTTGCACACATCTGGGGTAGCCAACCTTTTACTGACAAGAATACAGCACGCGATAATGGTGTACTTGCCGTACTTACTTTTGGCGAAGGCTACCACAACTTCCACCATATCTTTGAGAACGACTACCGTAACGGTATTTACTGGTGGCAATATGATCCAACGAAATGGTTAATTAAAAGCGCTTCATTGATGGGTCTTGCCAGTAAGCTTAAGAAAACACCACAAGCACGTATTGAAAAGGCCGAAGCTGCAATGTTATTAAAGCGCACTCAGCAGAAAATTATGCATCGTGCAGATAACATTCAGATTGCTGAAAAACTGCAGGCAGAGTTTGATTCTCTCGTCTCCAACATGAACGAGTACTACGCCGTTAAAAAGCAACTGCTAGAAAGCAAACGTAACGATGTGGTTAAGAAATACGAACACTCACTACTTAAAGTACGTTACCAACAGATCAAGATGAACTTCGAACAGCAAAAGAAAAGTTGGGCGATGACAGTGGAGCAATACGCTTAAAGTAAAGCAGCACACTTAACACACCAATAACAACACTGTTTGCTTCTTATACGAAGGCCCTCATAAAAAGCATGAGGGCTTTTTTAATTAGACCTGTAAATTAAACATCTGAATTTAAAGCTTTTCTTCAAATCATAAACACTGGTTCCATTTGTCACATTGTTGATGCAATACCTTGTATTAGCGCACCATTACGCGTGATCAATATCACTTACAAGTTAACCTTCGTCTCATACCATGCGCGTTCAAAAATTCTTTCAAGCAACTAGCGGATCCATTTTATGAAATTGTTAAAAACATCTATCGCGATTGCCATCTCTTCTGCGCTTTTGACTGGTTGCAGCAGCGATACCGATAACGTGCAACCTGAAGAAGTAAAGATCGCTACTTATAACCTGTCTTTTGATCGTGACACCTTCCAAGATCTTGTTACGGAAATGCAGATTGAACCAAGCGCTCAAGCAGCACTTGTATCTGACTATCTGAACAACACAATTAGTGCGAATGACACAGAGACGGCGATAAAAGTGATTCAAATCCGCAACGTAGCAGCCGTGATTCAAAAGAATAGACCTGATGTCCTGATGATGGCCGAATTTAACAATGACGGTACTGGAACGAATAAGTCAGCACTAGAAGGCTTCCAGAAAAACTACCTTTCGGTTGCTCAAAGCATTGACGGTGCTGGCGGTGACGCGAACCTAGAGCCAATTTTATACCCTTACTTTGAAAGTTACTCTACCAACACTGGCTTATTGAACGAATTTGGCTTTGACCTAGACAACAACCGCAGCTCGGGCACATTACCAGGAGATGCGTGGGGCTTTGGCTTATATCACGGCCAATACGCTTTTGCTTTGATGTCTAAATATGAGATAGACACTGCCAACACTCGTACATTCCAAGAATTTAAATGGAAAGATCTCGAAGGTGCCACTATTCCAACAATCACTGTTTGCGATGATCCTAGTAAGTTCCCAACCGGTATGGTTTGCGGCGATGAATGGTATTCAGCTGAAGAGTGGGAAGAAGTTCGTTTATCATCAAAAAACCACGTTGATGCGCCAATCCTAATTCCAACTAAAAACGGGACTGAAACCATTCACTTACTGATGTCTCACCCTACTCCACCGGCTTTTGATGTAGGTAAAAACATTGAGCAAAACGCAGCAGAAGTCGACTTCTGGCACCAATACATCCAAAACAAGTCATACATCTATGATGATTCAGGAAAAACTGGTGGACTAGAGCAAGGCAAACATTTTGTTATGATGGGTGACCAAAACCTAGATCCAGTAGATGGCGACGGCATCAGCTATGTGATGCAAAGCTTGCACAATGATTCTTTAGTTAATCAACAAGTAACGAACGGAGATTTGTACCCGACCAGTTATGGCGCGGCAGAACATGCGGTTGATAACTCATCTTCTCATCCACAACCAAACCGAATTACATCGACATTTGGTCTTGCGGTTGATTACGCACTGCCTTCAGCAACACTCAACATTGTTGAATCCGGTGTTTACTGGGCAGCTTCGTATGAAGAAGGACGCAAGCTATTCAATGACTCACGAATTGGTGACTATGGTAACGGCAAGGACGTATCCTCTGACCACCGAATGATCTGGGTAAAGGCTGATTTCAGTAACTAATTTGTTCACTTTCAAGATACCCGGCTTAGTGTCGGGTATTATTATGGTCGTACCCCAATAATAGTCTAGTCATCACTAAAGGATTATGGACACCAATAACCATAGTCATTGGATGCGTCGATTCTTTTTCTTTGATTCATAGATACTTATATTACCCGAACCAATATATTTATTGCCCTAGGGATTCACAATGACTACGCTAACCATTATTGCGACAATCGTTTGTAAAAAAGAAAAGATTGAGTTTGTAAAATCAGAGATGCTCAAACTGATCGATAAAACCCGTGCTGAAGAAGGCTGTATCAACTACGACCTCCATCAAGACAACAGCAACCCAGCGCACTTTGTGTTTCATGAGAATTGGGAATCAGAGGCTCTGCTTGAAAAGCACCTAGAAAGCCAGCATATCGCAGACTACGTTGCGGCGACAGAGGGATGTATCGAGTCATTCGCTATCAATCGAATGACACACATCGCCTGATACGCGGTTTACTGCTGATTCATCAACAAGCCCTGCTCCTAGAGCAGGGCTTAGTTTTTCTGGTGAGTTTCACTTTTTCGAGTGGACTCAGCATCTTCCTCTCTGTACTGTTTTTCACTTGTCGTCTTCAAAAACGAACCTCACCACAGACAAATATTCCTAAACCGATATCAAGCAACCTCACGAAAGATCAATCACATTCATTTAAATACTGTTCGCAACCTTTGACCATAAAATGAGCGACAAATGACAAAAATAACCGTCGACAGGAATGTAGATGAATACCAAACAACTTGAGGACGCGGTCAGTGAAGTGGCCATGTTCAATCAACACCAGCAATTAAGCCAACCTGTTCATACCATCCCGACGCAACAAGTGAATTGGGAGTCGATGGCTATGGAGCATGAGCCTGCAACTACAATGCCAACCGTTCGCTTCGACCACAAGGTCAAAGCTATGGAAGCGCTCGATGGTCACAAATCTAATTGGTTGGATATGTTATTTGGGAATAAATCAAAGCTGCATGCTCTCACTAATAACCATACTATTTGCTCTGCCCCCTAATCTCGAAACTCCGGATAACAAAAGGCCCTCACAATGAGGGCCTTAATGTATCTAAAAGCGATTAACTTCTATCTCTGATATACCATTACGCTGTTTTTGACCTCAAGCGTGCTAGCACATCCATCTGCTTTAAGTTTGCCATCCCAACATACGCGACAGGTACCAAAAACAGTGAGAAGAAAGTGCCGACCGTTAAGCCGCCCACCAATACTAAACCGATGTTGATACGACCCAGAGAACCAGGCCCATCGGCTAGGGCTAACGGTAACGAACCTAGGATCATCGTCAGCGAAGTCATCAAGATAGGACGTAACCTTGAACGTGCACTGCTAATCGCGGCGTCTTTTGCACTTGCGCCTGATTTACGTTTCTCATTAGCGAACTCCACTAATAGGATGCCGTGTTTCGTCACGAGCCCCACCAGCGTCAATAAACCGATTTTCGAGTAGATGTTAAGGCTTTGACCAAACACCGATAACGTCAAAATTGCACCAACAATACAAAGAGGAACGGTGAGCAAAATGATCATCGGGTCGACAAAACTTTCAAACTGCGCTGCCAAAATCAAGAAGATGAAAACCAACGCTAGTACAAATAGCACCTGCGCACCTGTTGTAGAATCCACAAAGTCTTTAACAATACCGTTGAATTCGTAGCTCTGTGCTGGTTTCAATAAGCTTGGTACCGTGTCGTCGATATACGACTTTACATCACTTGCTGTATATCCGGGCATAAGAACAGCGGTAATTTTAGCGCTATCTTGTCCCATGAAAGTCTTGAAGTTCGATTCTGACGTTACTTGTTTGATGGAAACAAACTGAGATAGAGGAAGCCTTTGCCCCGATTGTGAATCTACATATAGTTTATCCAAGACTTTGAAATCACCAAGGTCCTTCAGGTTTACTTGCACTTGGATTGGGTATGTATAGCCATCATCCGCTTGTAAATCGGCAGCTTTGACTGAACCTAAGAAAGTCGACAACGCGTTGGTTACATTGCCGTAGTCCACTCCAGATAACACAATCGCATTGCGGTCAATCGACAAGTCATAGCGCAGCTGGTCGCGTAGCATTGAGTTTTTAACGTTAGTGACACCTTCATAATCCTCAAGAGCCTCCACCACTTTGTTCGCTGTTTCAGATAAAGCGCCAGTATCACGATTCACGGTTGTAAGCTCAAGAACCATGTTAGTCGCAATATTCAAGTTATCCGCTGAACGAACCTTGAAGGACATACCATAAGCAGAAACTGAGCTTTGTGCTTTGGCGATAAACTCATTCACTAATTCATCTGCAGACTGGTCACGCTCTCCCCATGGTTTTAGTAAAACATGATTGGTTGGTGTTCCTTCAATGTAAGACAGGTTCGCTTCAACTGATTCATCGCCTTTAAACACACTGTTTAACTGTTCGTTGTTATCAAGATGATATTGGCGACCAACACCTGTTGGTGGTGTTGAGGTAACCTCCACAAAACCGGTATCTTCTATTGGCAACAGAACTTGAGGCATCTTCCAAACGGCCAATGCAGATAACGCAATTAGAATTAAAGCGATACCGCTCATAAGTGTTTTACGATCAAACCACTTACCAAGCTCCTTAGTGTATTGGTCAGAAAGGACATTGAGCTTCGCATCGATCTTTTGATACCACTTTGGAGGCGTCGAGACAGGCTTCATCAAATAAGCGCTCATCATCGGTGAAAGCGTTAACGCTACAAACCCTGAAATGATCACAGCAGCTGCAAGTGTGAAAGCAAATTGCCTGAACAAATCTGCGGTTAAGCCAGCCATCAAGCCGATTGGCAAATAAACAACGGCCAAAGTTAATGTCATGGCAATCACGGGGAAGATGATCTCTCGACACCCTTTGATAGCAGCGTTGAATGGAGTTTCACCCTCTTCGATATGACGGTAACAGTTTTCTGCGACAACAATCGCATCATCAACCACCAGGCCAATCGCCAGAATGATTGCCAAGATAGTCAGGACATTGATACTAAACCCAAGTAAATGCATCACCGCAAATACACCAATCACACACACAGGAATGGTAATGATCGGAATAGAAGCAACGCGAACAGAGCCAAGGAAAAGAACAACAACGGCGGAAACAAGCACAATAGCCTCGACCAAAGTCATAAAGCCTTCATCAATAGCCGCTTTGATAAAATCAGCTTGGTTATAAACCATTTTCATCTCGATGCCTTCAGGCAATTGAGGTTGAATTAGGTCAATTTGCTTTTTAACTTTAGCAGCAACCGATACTGGGTTTTCGCTTTTAAGAGGCAAGACTTGAATCGACATCGCTAAGTTGTCGTCAACACGAAGAATACTCGGCGTCAGGCTTTCTTCTCCCATTTTGACTTCAGCGATATCGTCAATACGAATGATCTTTCCGTTATCAACACGTATCACTAAGTCTCGGACATCATCAACACTAGTCACCTGATTAACTGGGTTAATTGAGAAATCTCGAACCTGACCTTTGATAGTACCCGCAGTAAATGTCGCATTGTAAGAACTGAGTGTACCCACCACATCAGAAGCATTCATATTGAGCGCCATCATGCGATCCGGTTGAAGCCAAACCCTAACTGCTTTTTGGCTGCCACCGTATGGCCCCCAAATACCACCTACACCTTGAATATGTTTAAACTGAGGTACAACTTGTTGGCTAATGTAGTCGTACATATCTTGCTTAGACATTTTGCCAGTGTTCACAAATGTGATGATATTACTTGGCATACTGGTGTCTGATGAGTCATCGGTGACCGTTGGTTTATCGGTCATGCTCGGTGGGAAATCGCCAATGGCTTCAACACTACTGCGAAGATTGTTCATCAAGCTTGTGTATTCAACATCATCAACATCATCTTCGAAAATGATTTTTAGATTACAAGTACCTTCCTGACAGTCCGTAGTCATAGTCTTTACACTATCAAGACCTGTAGCAGCCGTAATTAACTTGTCCGCGACATTGCGCGACATAAATTCTGCACTTGCACCATTAATCTCAGCGGTTACTGTTGCTGAAGGTGTTTGATGTTCAGGGAAATACTGAATCGATAGCTTCTGAAATGACAACATGCCAAATAGTACGATGGCGATGCTCAACACTGAAGCAAACACAGGGTGCTTAATACAAATCTCAGGAAGCTTCATTCGATCTCTCCTTCGTTATCGCTTCCTTGTTGTTTGATTTGCCACTTTGTTCTGCTGTAACCTTAGTTTTGCTGGCTGCACTAGGCTCTTCTTTTGAGTCGTTAGTCCAATCAACCGTCGGCTCTACAGGATATTGCTCATCAAGTTGTATTTCAGTGGCTTTTTCAATAGGTTCAGTGCCCTTTTGAGGCATTAACTCTACTGTTTTTTGTTCAACATTTGGATTCATCACCTTAACTAAAGAGGCTTTCTTTAGGTTTTGCTGGCCCGTAACCACTACGTTATCACCTAGCTGTAACCCTTTTTCGACAACGACATATCCATCATTAGTATTTACACCGAGTTCAACGATTCGTTGTTCAATGTTGTTTCCATTTGCGACCCAAACGAAACGGTCAGCATCTTTGACTTGGACTGCGTTTTGAGAAACGACCATTTTCGTTGAATCTTCACTGGTCACTTGGCTCACCTTAGCAAACATACCCGGAACCAAGCGATGCTCAGGGTTGGTCACATGCGCGTGAATGTCCACTCTACCTGAACTTTCGTCAACAGCTGGGGCAATGTAGTCTACGACGCCAGAGAAAACCTCATCAGTAAATGCATCAACTTGGATCGATACATTCTGTCGTAGCTTCGCATTACCTAGATCCGATTGCCCAATTGAATACTGAACTTCAACAGGATCAAGTTTGATCAAGCTAACCAAGGCCGTTGAACTATCAATTTTGCTTCCCACTGAGTGATTGAAGTTCGTTAGCTGGCCATCAAAAGGCGCTACCAATAAATAATCATTCATTAATGCCTCTTTTTGACGGAAGTCAGCAGCCGCAAGATTCGCTTGTTCTTTTAGCTCTTCAACATCTTGTTGAGACATTGAATCAGGTTGCTTTTTCAGTAGCTCTTGTACTCGCTTTAATTTTGATTTTGCTAGCGCTAACGAGCTTCTAGCTTTATCTAAATCAGCTTTCGCTTTAGTGTTATCTAGTTGAGCAATCAGCTCACCTTTCTTAACCGAATCTCCATCTTTGAAATGGATTTCGAGAATTTTGTCGGAAGCGCTGAAGGCCAATGCAGCAGAATCTGTTGCTCTAATTTTGCCAACTTCGTTGATTGAAGAAGTGAATGCTTGTTTGTGAGCCTTTTCAATGGTCACTGGGATCAGGGGAGAGTCTTCGGCAAATGAGGGACTGATATGTAAGGTAAACAGAGCCAAACAGATTGTTTTACTGAGCTTTGTAAATTTCATTTTTAATAACCATAACCGTCAAATTCATCTGAATTAAACGTTTTTCTAAGCAGCTATTTTTTACTTAATGAGCTTCCAGCTATTTAAATAATGCTAAAACAGCTAATGATGAGAATTGGGTTCAACTCACTGTCGAACCCTGCAATGTTTATATGATTCCTAAAGTTTTCGTTCTAAACTCCAAAGTAAAAGTTAAAAACGATGTTGATATTGAACACCAAGTAAAAAAGCGTCAGCGCTCGCAACTGCCGTTATATTGGAACTTGTTCCTAGAACCTTCGTCAGGCTTTCGTCAATATTTTGTGATTCTCCAATAATAAAACCGGTACCTACATCCATAGAGTTGCCATCAGTGAAGTGGTAAGTTCCGCCCACAGTCATCCTGTAACGAGTGGAGATTTACATCTGGTATCGATAAATAGGTTAACTTGTCGGTTGGAGAGATGTCATACAAGTAACCCGCTCATAAAACGATATCTTTCGACGTTGTGTAAATACCACCCACCGAGACATGCCCCGCATCGAGAGATTGATCAGCGAGTGTTTCTGTATTTCCTATCTTCAGCGTGTAACTCACATTAGAAATATCGATACCACTATCCATAAAAACTGCACCCACAGATAACACAGGTTGTTCGATGTACGCCATGGCTGCACTATCCGATTGGTTCTCATCAATCAGAGTTCCTTAAATTTTTATCTCAAAACCTAACGAGGTGAACACACTACAAGTCCTGATTGAATAAGTTTGGGTATCTAAAGGTACTTGCGTTGAAGATAGAAGCCTAATGCAAGCCATCCCAGTCTGAAAGAAAGTACTAGAAGATAAGAGTGGAATGATCATGCCACTCAACGTGGCAAAGGATTTAGATTTGCAGGTCAAGAAACCTAAGATAAAGAAGGTGGACTTCGTAAGATTCAAGCGCAAGCAAAGCAAGATTCACAACAAACACTAGAAGCGGTTCCGATAGAAGAAGCAAAACGAGAAACCACAACTCCTACGAAAAAGAACAGTAACATGCTGACGTTGGTTGGGGTATTTATTGTTGTAGCTTTGTTATCCCACTATCTATTTTCTTACTTAGATCGAAATATCTTAGCTGAAAGACTAACAGGAAGCACGTTACCTCTTGTAAAAAAGAAACCGACGAGTTCACATTTAAAAAACTTTATAACGTAACGCATTACCAATATAAGGGACGCAAGATCATCATCGATAATTCAGGAAAACCTTTGAGCTTCCATAGCGAATTTAAGTAACTCAGCGTGGCATGATACATTTCTGCAAGAAAGTAATGTGTGCTGATCTGCCAGCCTATTCTAATTCGGAACCTGAGTTGAACATCATTAGATATCATCACTCTCTAACTAAACAATCCTTGTAGCCTCATTTCTGACGTCGAGCTTTCTTCAATCTACTCAATGTCAAAATACACCTTTCTCATTAATTACCCAGCACAACTTGTGAATCCAAATTATTTATAAATGGAAGTCACCATATGCAGCAAAACTACACAAAGGTGATCCAAGTAATATTTTGGCGATCTATAATATTTGTTTATTAACATCTAAATAACAGCAGTTATTCATGATTTATAACCAGAATTAACATCAAACAAAATGTTTGTCTTAGATCATATCAACCTCAACTATGCCTCGTGCCGTAGTACAGTTTTAGGTACATTCATTGTCATATTCTGAAACAGTTTCTTGTATTTTTTAAACTTTGTGGAGATTTCGATGTTAGAACTCTTGATCGGACTAGTGGTTACCATCGCTGTAGGTTACTTTATTGTAAAAGGCTATAAAGCAGCCGGGGTTTTGTTAACTGCCGGCCTTGCTCTTCTTCTTATTACCGGCCTTATTGGTCACACAGTCTTACCAGCTAAGATAGCTTCAACAGGTAACATAGTTACCGATTCATTAGAATTCGTTAAGTACATGCTTCAATACCGTGGTGGCGGTCTAGGTATGCAGATCATGCTTCTATGTGGTTTCGCTTCTTACATGACTCACATAGGCGCAAACAATGTTGTTGTGAAACAGTTTTCCAAACCCCTATCTGTTATCAAATCTCCATACGCGCTTCTTGTTGCTGCTTACATCGTGGCGTGTCTGATGTCTCTGGCGGTGAGCTCTGCTACTGGCCTTGGCGTGTTGTTGATGGCTACCCTATTCCCAATGATGACAGCGATGGGTATTTCTCGTCCTGCAGCGGTTGCAGTATGTGCATCTCCAGCAGCAATCATTCTTTCTCCAACATCTGGTGACGTGGTTATCGCTGCAGAAAAATCAGGGCTAGACTTAGATGTGTTTGCGGTTCAAACGGTGCTACCGGTGTCAATCTGCGCAATTATCGTAATGGCAGCTGCAGCTTTTTTCTGGAACAAGTACCTAGATAAGAAAGAAAACACGCCAATGGAAAAAGTTGATGTTTCTGATATTGAAACAACAGCGCCTGCTTTCTATGCGGCGCTTCCGTTCCTACCTATTATCGGTGTTTTCCTATTCAATGGCCGAACTATTCCAGGTCTTAAGTTAGACATATACACTATCGTAGTTGGCTCAATTTTCGTTGGTGCCCTTGTTGATTATATTGTAAAGAAATTCGATGGCGAAAAGACGCTAGAAGACCTAGATTCTTGTTACCAAGGAATGGCGGATGCATTTAAAGGCGTTGTAATGCTGTTAGTTGCGGCTGGCGTATTTGCTCAAGGTCTAATGTCTATTGGTGCAATTGATAACCTAATCGGTCTTGCTGAATCAGCGGGTGCTGGCGGCATCGTACTTATGCTTATCCTCACAGGCCTAACGATTGCTGCGGCAATTGCGACTGGCTCTGGTAACGCACCTTTCTATGCGTTCGTTGAGCTTGCGCCTTCACTCGCTGCAAAGATGGGCCTAAACCCTGCATTCCTAATTATCCCAATGCTTCAAGCATCAAACCTAGGTCGTACTATCTCTCCAGTATCTGGCGTAGTGGTAGCAACTTCAGGCATGGGTAAAATCAGCCCATTTGAAGTGGTGAAACGTACATCTGTACCAGTCATCTGCGGCCTTATTACTGTTATATTCGGTACACTTGTTCTAGTACCAATGGCTGCTTAAGTCTTTAATAGTTATACAGATATGTAATGCCCAAATAAAAGGCGCTGAACTTAATAAGTTCAGCGCCTTTTTTATATCACTCTGAAACCTTTTACAGTTATCGAGAGTCGGATTGAATAGTACGGCTTGAAATAGTGTTATTTCAAAAGAACAAGCCTTACTTAATTTCACCATAGCGTTCTAGGTAAAGAACGGTTGCAGCTGTACGAGAAGGTACTTGCAGCTTTTTCAACAAGCTCTTCATATGTACCTTAACTGTCGATTCAGAAATGAACAAATGATCGGCGATCTGCTTATTACGGTAACCTTTCGCAACTTCTTGCAGGGTCTGCATTTCACGCTCAGTTAACTGGTCAAAGATATCATTGCGACTCGCGGCATCATTTAAATAACGAGCAACTACGCTGCTATATGCATTGTCACCACCGTATGCTTGTTTGAGCAACTCAATAAGCTCATCAGGCTCAGTGTCTTTCAATAAGTAGCCATCAGCCCCCGCTTTTACGAGCGCTTCAATATCTGCTGGGCTATCAGATACCGTAAGAATAACGATGTTAGCACTAGAACCATCAGTACGAAGCGCTTTCAATGTATCTAGACCAGACATGCCCTTCATGTTCAGATCAAGCAAGATCAAATCAGGTTCTTCTTCATGAGCAAGAGCAACCGCTTCAGTGCCGTTACTTGCTTCTGCGATCACTTCGAATTCGTCTTCAAAGCTCAGTAATTGGCTTATACCTCTTCGCATCAATGGATGATCATCAACCAGCATTACTTTACAAATCGTCAACTTTAACTTCCTTCAAACTTTTATATTTCAATATGACTGTACAGCCTTTACCTTGCGCCGCTTCAATCGTTAAGTCGCCATTCAGTCTTGCCGCACGCTCCTGCATAATGCTCATACCATAGTGGTTCACCTTGGAACCACTTGAGTCAAAGCCATCGCCATTATCTTTTATCACGACGAATACTTCACCGTCCTCATCAATACAGCATACATTTATCAAGTCAGCATTGGCGTGTTTTATTGCGTTTATTGTTGCTTCACGAATCAATTGAAGCAAGTGAACCTGACTGTGCGCATCAAGTTCGATAGATGAGAGATTGTTAGTGAGGTTAATCTTCGCATCTGTTCTTTCACTGAGTTCTTCAAGCATGGTGCTTAAAGCATCTCCGAAATTACCCTCTTTTATCGTCAACCTAAAGGTTGTGAGCAACTCTCGTAATTGAGTATAGGCATCTGCTAAACCGTTGCCGATTTCCGATGCTATTTGTTCAGATTGCTCTCGATGTTGCTGTTCTGGCAATTTGCCAATCACGCGCTTCAACAAAGTCACTTGGATTTTCAAATACGACAGTGACTGAGCTAGCGAATCATGAAGCTCGCGGGCAATGGTTGCACGCTCTTCCATAATAATAAGCTGCTTAGCCTTCTTTTGAGCACGATTGTAGTAGATCGCTCTCGATAGTAGTTGAATGAAGCTTTCGATCAGAGCTTTAGTTGAGTGCCCGTGGTGGTAAGAACAATACAAATAGCCGAGAATGAGCTCGTTATCGTCCAACTTCATTTCAAATTTTTCGTAATCTTGGCTTGGATCGTAACCTTCATCCAGAATCAACGGTCGACCCGAGTTGTCTACGATCTCTAATCGCAAAGATTCGATACCCTCTAAACTCACAAGGTTCTGCAATATCGCCCTAAAGTTTTCAGGTGTAATACGCGCAACCGTAAGCTCTTGTGATGAATTATAAAGTGCCTGCAGCGACTGGTTAGCGTTTAGCAGCTCAATCGTCTTCGCATCCACCACATCTTCAAGGTTTCGATAAAGCACACCTAAATCTTTGGCCATCGAGTTGAAGGTTTTGGTCAAAATGCCCAGTTCGTTGTTACTGGTCACCTTGAGCTCTACCTCGAAGTCGCTGTTTTTGATTCTTTGGCTCGCACCGACAAGAGCATGTAGCGGTTTAACAACCTGTTTACGTACAAAATGAACAACAAAAAGAGATATGACGAGAATTCCGCCTAAACCGATACCACCAGCCCATGCCAGTTTTATCAACTTATCTTCTGAGAACTCTTGCAGTTTAAAAACGAAGCCATCTATTTCAACCACGAAATTCTCAACCAATACGAGATAGTGTTTTCTGTCCGCACTATTCAGTACGCGTTTCAACTCATGCCAACGGCCAATAATTAGGTAGTAGTCTTCTGTGATATCCGTCGGTACATCCCAACTCACCAACCTAGTCATCGATGGCGAATAAAGTGAACGTTCAAACTCGCGGATGTGGGAGCCGAAATCAGCAGATTCTATTTGAATATCATGAGCTAACCGATAGCTTTGCATACGCATTGAGCCGGCCACGTTGACGGCTTCCGCATCGTTCAGGCTTGAAGCTAAACTAAAGATAGCAAAACCTGTAGTAGCAACGGACAACAGCAATATCCAGAGTAAAGATTTTGCTATTGTACTCGTCACTGATGAGGTTGGTCTCATGCGCAAAAGCTCCTTCCTAATGAAAATGCCCATATACACCTCTATATTGTCACATATCAAAAACTATAGCTCTATTCAGCATTGGCTCAATTGCCACTCAATTTCTTGATCTAAAACAATACATCCCCCTAATTAACCCTTAGGTGGTATTTATACAATCATTTCTAAAACTACACTAATTGTAAGGGCTAATGAATAAATGTTAATGGATGCTAGGCGTTCATTCATATTATTAAAAATATTTGTGGGTATTGAGTGATAGATCTATCGAAACGTCGTCTATTTTTTCGACAAAAAGTTGACTCAAGTCGTGTTCGTCTACCTTGGATTAAAAACCCAGAAAACTTTGAAACTGACTGTATTCGCTGCGGAAAATGCATCGAGAGTTGTGAGACTAAAATCATTACTATCGGTGATGGCGGGTTCCCCACTGTCGATTTCTCAATTGATGAATGTACGTTCTGCTATCAATGTGCAGATGTTTGTCCCGAATCCATTTTTAAGCCAAAGCAAGGAGAGCCTTGGCAAGCCAAAGCACATATCTCTGATAAGTGTCTCGCGCGACAAAACGTTGAATGTCGAAGCTGTGGAGACATGTGTGAACCTATGGCCATTCAGTTTCAACTTAGAGCAGGCAGCGTTGCTCTACCGAAAATCGAGTTAGATGAATGTAACGGTTGTGGAGCATGCGTAGCAATTTGCCCTACTTCAGCCGTTCTTGTGAGTAATGAATAAATAGATATAACGAGAGCAATTTATGGCACTAAATGAAGTGCATATATCAAGTCTAGTAGTGCATGTGAGCCCTGAGCATCTTAACAAGATCAAAGCGGAAATCGATCAGTTCGATAACGCGGAAATCTACGGATATAGCGCTGAAGGCAAGATCATCGTGGTCCTAGAAACCGAAAACCAAGGTTTTGTGACGGACACCATCGAAGCAATAAACGACATTCAGAACGTTTTAGGGACAGCTTTGGTTTACCACCAAATCGAAACTGAACTAGACGAAACGGATTTAGAAACTGGAAGCAACAATTCTCAACTTGAGGGTGAAGTATGAAAATGACAAGACGCGCGTTTGTGAAAGCAAACGCAGCTGCATCAGCGGCAGCCGTTGCAGGTGTAACACTACCGGCAACAGCAACCAACCTGATCGCTAGCTCAGATCAAACAAAAATCACGTGGGATAAAGCGCCTTGTCGTTTTTGTGGTACGGGCTGTTCAGTACTAGTAGGTACTCAAAACGGCAAAGTGGTTGCGACTCAAGGCGACCCTGAAGCACCTGTAAACAAGGGCCTTAACTGTATTAAAGGCTACTTCCTTTCTAAAATCATGTACGGTAAAGACCGTCTTGAGCAACCTCTTCTTCGTATGAAAGATGGCGAGTTCAATAAAGATGGTGATTTCGCACCAGTATCTTGGGACAAAGCGTTCGACGTGATGGCTGAGAAATGGAAAGCATCTCTTAAGAAGAACGGCCCAACAGGTGTTGGTATGTTCGGCTCTGGTCAGTGGACAGTTATGGAGGGCTACGCAGCCGTTAAGATGATGAAAGCGGGTTTCCGTTCAAACAACATCGATCCAAACGCTCGTCACTGTATGGCTTCTGCGGTGGGTGCATTTATGCGTACCTTTGGTATCGATGAACCAATGGGTTGTTACGATGACTTTGAACACGCGGACGCATTTGTACTGTGGGGTTCAAACATGGCAGAAATGCACCCAGTACTATGGACTCGTATTACAGACCGTCGTCTAAGCCACCCACACGTTCAAGTAAACGTACTGTCTACTTACTATCACCGCTCTTTTGAGCTTGCTGACACTGGTTACATCTTCAACCCTCAGTCTGACCTCGCGATCGCTAACTTCATCGCAAACTACATCATTCAAAACGATGCGGTTAACTGGGACTTCGTAAACAAGCACACGCACTTCAAACAGGCAACAACTGACATCGGTTACGGCCTTCGTGATGACGATCCAATACAGAAAGCAGCAGCAAACCCTAACTCAGGTGCAATGACTGCAATCACTTTCGAG
Organism: Vibrio sp. HI00D65; assembly: GCF_001635455.1. GTDB lineage: Bacteria > Pseudomonadota > Gammaproteobacteria > Enterobacterales > Vibrionaceae > Vibrio. The sequence goes on along the minus strand of NZ_LWEH01000460.1, from coordinate 174,620 downwards.
GAGTACAAAGCAGCGGTTGCAGAGTACACGGTAGAGAAAGCATCTGAAATGTCAGGCGTATCTGAAGAGAACCTGGTCAAGCTTGCTAAGCAATATGCGGATCCAAACATCAAAGTGATGTCTCTATGGACAATGGGGATGAACCAACATACTCGTGGTGTATGGATGAACAGCCTTGTGTACAACATCCACCTTCTAACAGGTAAGATTTCTACTCCAGGTAACAGCCCATTCTCACTAACTGGCCAACCATCTGCTTGTGGTACAGCTCGTGAAGTAGGTACGTTCTCTCACCGTCTACCAGCAGATATGGTAGTTGCGAATCCTAAACACCGTAAGATTGCAGAGGAAATCTGGAAACTTCCGGAAGGTACTATCCCACCTAAGCCAGGCAAACACGCTGTTGCTCAAGACCGCGCACTGAAAGACGGTACTATCAACGCTTACTGGGTAATGTGTAACAACAATATGCAAGCAGGTCCAAACATCAACACTGAACGTCTACCTGGTTACCGTCACCCAGACAACTTCATCGTATGTTCTGACCCGTACCCAACAGCAACAGCGCAAGCCGCTGACCTTATCCTTCCAACAGCAATGTGGATCGAGAAAGAAGGTGCTTACGGTAACGCAGAGCGTCGAACACAAGCTTGGTACCAACAAGTGAAAACTGTAGGTGAAGCTAAGTCTGACCTGTGGCAAATCATGGAGTTCTCTAAGCGCTTCACTATCGAAGAAGTTTGGGGCGAAGAGCTTCTAGCTAAAGCACCTGAGCTACGTGGCAAAACCATGTACGACGTGCTTTACAAAAACGGCAATGTTGATGCTTTCCCTCTCTCTGAAGCTCAAGAGCTCAACGACGACGCACAAGCACAAGGTTTCTACGTACAGAAAGGCTTATTCGAAGAATACGCAACCTTCGGTCGCGGCCACGGTCATGATTTAGCGCCGTACGATCGCTACCACCAAGTACGTGGTCTACGCTGGCCTGTTGTTGATGGAAAAGAAACTCAATGGCGCTTTAAAGAAGGTTCAGATCCATATGCGAAAGCAGGCTCTGGGTGGGACTTCTACGGTAAACCAGACGGTAAAGCACTGATCATCAATGCTCCGTACGAAGCGCCCCCAGAAGTGCCAAACGAAGAGTACGATATGTGGCTATGTACAGGCCGTGTTCTTGAGCACTGGCACACAGGTACTATGACTCGTCGCGTACCAGAACTTTACAAAGCAGTGCCAGATGCACTGTGTTACATGCACCCTGCTGATGCCAAAGCTCGTGGCCTACGCCGTGGTGATGAAGTTCTTATCGAAAACAAACGTGGTGAAGTTCGTGTACGTGTTGAAACTCGCGGCCGTAACCGTCCACCACAAGGCTTGGTATTCGTACCGTTCTTTGATGCAAGAATTCTGATCAACAAGTTGATCTTGGATGCAACGGATCCTCTGTCTAAACAGACGGACTACAAGAAGTGTCCAGTTAAGATCACTAAAGTTGCTTAAGCCCTAGGCTTAGAGAAACGATCTTGAGTATTAATATTGCGGCTACTTTTTCACCATTTAGAAAAAGTAGTCCTCTCAAAGAATTAGCCTTTAGGCGGAGAAATTAACATGAAAAAACTGATTACTGCCCTACTATCAGCCGGTCTTTTGTTAGCTGGCGTGGCTCAAGCTGAGCTGGATAACCCTGGCGGCATTGGTGGCGTAGAGTCTTTACGTGGTGCAAGTGAGCTTGAAGCAACGCGTGCAGCAGACGACTTCAAAAAGTACCCTCGCGACCAAGTACTTGAAAGCGATTACGTATACCAACCACCATTGATACCACACAATATCCGTAGCTACGAAGTGTCTCTAAACGCGAACAAATGTCTGTCTTGCCATAGCTGGAAAAATGCGAAAGAAATGGGTGCAACAAAAATTAGTGTTACCCACTACATGAACCGTGAGGATGCAGTACTTGCTGACGTTTCACCTCGTCGTTACTTCTGTCTGCAGTGTCACGTTCCACAAGCTAGTGCGAAACCATTAGTAGAGAACGAATTCAAACCTGTTGACTCACTACGCTAATCTTAGCCGTATTGTAGAGAGGCGATTATATGAAATTACTAAAAGCGTTTTGGAGAAGACTGACAACTCCAAGTAAAGCAGCCGTTGGCCTTGTACTTTTCTTGGGGTTCTCTGGCGGTCTTTTGTTCTGGGGTGCATTTAACACTGGTATGGAAGCAACCAACACAGAAGAATTCTGTTCTGGCTGTCACGCACCTATCGTTGAAGAGATCCAAGAGACAATTCACTACTCAAACCGTTCTGGTGTTCGTGCAATCTGTTCAGACTGTCACGTACCACATGAATGGACTGATAAAATTGTTCGTAAGGTTCAAGCATCAAAAGAGCTGTACGCTCACTTTATTGCTAAGACGATTGACACGCCTGAGAAATTCAAAGAGCGCCGTCATCACTTAGCGGAACGAGAATGGGCTCGATTGAAGAAGAACGATTCACTTGAGTGTCGTAACTGTCACCAGTTCGATTACATGGATTTCTCTGAGCAGAGTCCTCGTAGCGCGAAACAACATTCAACAGCGCTAGCTTCTGGTGAGAAGACATGTGTAGACTGCCACAAGGGTATCGCACATAAACTACCAGACATGCACGGTGTTGAAGGCTGGCAATAAGGAGCAATTGAATGAGTACTTTAGAAAGCGTGATTTGGCATATCCTAGGTTACAGTGCTATGCCATTTATCATTCTTGCCGGCTTCGTAGGTGTTGCAGCCGTATCTCTTTGGATTTTATCTATGGGTAAAGATAAAGAAATAGATTAAGAATCGAATCAACTTTTCTCCTACCTTTGGTACGTTAGAGATGAGTTAAAAAGCCACTGGGTTCAGTGGCTTTTTTATTACCTGTGGTGCTTTTTTATTGTTGTAAAGTATCCATACGAACACTACGCGTCGTTTGGTTGGGCGCCTTTCTCAGTGACATCTATATCGCTCTTAGCTTTATTAACAATTGGAAGGACCTGTTTTACGTAATTACCTGGCGCCTTACCAATCACAGGATACAACTCAGAACCTTGATTGAACGGTTCAACCCTTTCACCCGCTTCAAAGCCCTGTAACCATTGATTCCAGTGTGTCCACCAAGAACCTTCATTGTGAGTTGCATTTGATAGCCACTCATCAGCAGAATCATCCAAGTTGTCGTTAAGCCAAAATCCATACTTTTGTTTATCTGGATGGTTAACAATACCTGCGATATGTCCAGACTCGCCCAGCACAAACGTCTTGTTGCCACCCGTGTTCAGTGCGCCGCGGTAAGTCCCTTGCCAAAGTGCAATGTGGTCTTCCTTAGTAGAGATGAAGTAACTAGGTATTTTTATCTTATTCAGGTCAATCCAGACACCGCCCACTTTCACGCCTTTGTCTTGCACCAGTTTGTTTTCAAGGTACAGATCTCGTAGCAGGAAGTTATGACACTTAGCAGCTACATTGGTGCTATCACTGTTCCAATAGAGCAGGTCGAACTCCATTGGACTGCTGCCTTTTAGGTAATTATCAATGTAGTAGTTCCAATATAAGCTGTTTTCACGAAGCAGACTGAACGTCACACTCAATGACCTACCATCCATAAAGCCTTTGGCTTCGTTCTGTTTTTCTATGGCGTTGATGATCGTTTCATTGATATAGGCGCCCACTTCACCCGGCTGAGAGAAGTCTAATAAAGTCGTAAAGAAGGTAGCGGTTTTAATACGTTTCTTCATTCTTTTAGCGGCATAGTAAGCGACTGTTGAAGCCAATACAGTACCGCCAATACAGTAACCAGCAGCGTTGATCTGCTCTTTCCCAGTAATGTCTTCGATTGCGGTCACAGCTTTCGCGACACCTTCAGTCACATAGTCACCAAACTCTAACTCTTTCTGTGCTTCACCGGGATTGCGCCAAGACATCATGAACACACTGTGCCCTTGTTCAAGCAACCAGCGAACCATCGAGTTCTTCTCACGAAGATCGAGAATGTAATACTTATTAATAAACGGCGGTACGATCAGCAATGGCGTAGCATTGACCTTAGGTGTTTTCGGGTAGTATTGAATCAGTTCAAACAATTCACTTTGAAAAACAACATCCCCCTCTGTATTGGCAACATCGCCTCCCAACCGGAATGCATTATTGTTGGTCATACGGATCTTGAGGATATCAGCGCTTGCTTCAACATCAGCCTGCAATTGCTCAAGCCCATCGATCAGGTTTTCACCATTTCGCTCAAGCGTTAATTTCATCAACTCTGGGTTTGTCGCAATAAAGTTGCTTGGAGAAAGTGCGTTGATCGCTTGACGTGAGAAGAACGCAACACGCTCTTTGGTTTTCTCATCAATGCCGTCAATTGAGTTTATTGTGTCGATATAGCTTTTACTAAACAACAAATAAGATTGTTTGATAAAGCTATAAAATGGGTCGTTTTTCCACGCTTCATCAATAAAGCGTTTATCACTGCGATCTTCAGTGATTACACTCTGTGTGTTACCCATCAATGCAGCATTTTGCCAGATCTTAAGTTGTTGCTCCCACCATTGGGATTGTAACTGAAGGAGTGCAGCGGGTTGGTTAGCGGCTTGCTCGAATATTTTCGATGCATCATCAAAATTCAATTCTTGCATCGCTTGGTTTAGGGGAGATTGCGCGGCTTCCTTGTTTTGTTCAAAGTTGTTCCACCATTGCTGGTTTGTTTGTTGAAGTTTAACAAGGTAGTCCGAAAAGAAGTGTTGAAACATAACATGACTCCAATAATCGGAAAATCGCCACCGAGCATCACAGTAAACACTGCGCTAACTCGATGGCGATTGAATTTATGCAGGTGTAACTGTTTTCAAGTTTTCAGTTGTTAGTGTTTCAACGTCTTCTTTGAATTCTTTCGCTACCGCTTGCAGCTTTGCGCTATCACTCATCATCTGTTGAGACAGTTGAGTCAATGCTGCTAGCTGTTGGCTGTTGAATGCAGTAAGGCTGTTCACATCTTTAATCTCACTTACCGCTTTCATTTGAGCAAGCCCCATGTCCGTATAAGTCTTCATCGCATTCATTTGCAATTCTGTAATTGTTTGAACGTTCTTCGCAACTAACTTGTTGAACTTAAAGTACGGTTCAAATTGCTTTTCAGTTTGGTCAGTAATTGTTTTAAAAATATCCGTGTACATAAGTAACTCCTGATGAATATATAGTTTAGTAAATTCGTACTTGTACCGTTGCAGCCAAGGCACTACTGCTCACTAACGCACCTTGTAAACTGCAGCGATAAATTGTTTAGTTTGCTAACGATAAGTCCGGGGGTAACCTTCAATGCTCTTCAGCAGAACCGCGGTCCCCATTCCCCCGCCCACACAAAGTGAAGCAACACCATAAGTACTCTCTTGCTCAAGCATTTCATGGATAAGTGAGACAATGATTCTATTACCCGATGCGCCCAGTGGATGTCCAAGTGCAATCGCGCCACCATTAACATTCACTTTTGATTTAAAGGCTTCAAGAGGCAGATCATGTTGCTCTGATAGCTGATACATCACACCTAAAGCTTGAGCTGCAAACGCTTCGTTTAATTCAAACAGATCAACTTGTTCGAGTGTTAAATCAGCCTTATCCAGCGCTTTAGATACAGCCTCTACCGGCCCCAATCCCATGATCTTTGGGTCTAATCCAGATTGTGCGTAGCTTGTTAGCTCAACCAGTGGTGTCAGGCCGTATTTTGTTACAGCGCTCTCTGAAGCCAATATGATTGCACTCGCGCCATCGTTTATACCTGAAGCGTTGCCCGCTGTGACCGTACCTTCACGGTCGAATGCAGGACGAAGCTTTTGTAAACCCTCAAACGTTGCATCCGCTTTCGGATATTCATCGGTATCAAAGATGGCGGTCTGTCTGCGCTGTTTCACTTCAACAGGCACAATTTGCTCAGCAAACTTATCCGCTTCAATAGCAGCTACTGCTTTTTGTTGGCTTTCTAGCGCATAGTTGTCTTGAGCAAGACGCGAGATATTCAATGCATTCGCAATGTTCTCTGCTGTCACACCCATGTGATAATGATTGAACGCATCCGTCAGACCATCGCCAACAAGCAGGTCTTTCATCGAGATGTCACCCATCTTGTGTCCGTTACGAATACTTGGCGGAACCACAAAAGGGATTTGAGACATTACTTCCACGCCCGCAGCAACCACGACTTCTGCATCTTGCGCTTTAATATGAGCTGCAGCATCCATTACTGATTTCATACCACTACCGCAGATCATGTTAACGCCGTAAGCTGGAGTCTCTTCAGGTAGCCCAGCGTAGATTGAAGCCTGACGTGCAACGCCCATACCTTGACCCGCAGAAACCACATTGCCAACAATCACTTCATCAATCACATCTAAAGGAAGCTCTACCGAGTCCAATGCTCCCTTTATCGCCACACCCGCCAATTCACCGGCTGTAACGTCTTTCAGTGAACCCGTAAATGCACCAATAGGCGTGCGTTTTGCCGCAACTATAAATACTTTTGCCATCATTCCATTCCTGTCAGTTTCACCAATTAGTGCATGTACAAGCCGCCATTTACAGACAAAGTCTCGCCCGTAATGTACGCACCAGAATCGCTTGCTAGGAATCCAACCGCTTCCGCAATTTCCACTGGCGTTGCTAAACGTTTCATTGGGATTTGGTTCTTAATTGAATCCAGTACTTCCGGCTTGATTTTTTTAACCATTGGGGTTGCGGTGTAACCCGGAGCAATAACATTAACGGTGACGCCGCTGCGTGCACCTTCTGCTGCTAATGCTTTAGAAAAACCAATCATCCCAGCTTTTGCAGCAGAGTAGTTGGTTTGCCCGAATTGCCCTTTAAGGCCATTCACTGAGGAGATATTGATAACTCGACAGTTACCTTTCTCACACATAGAAGCGAATAGAGGTTGAGTCACATTAAACAAGCTGTTCAGGTTCGTTTCGATAACCTCTTTCCACGCTTCGGCATTCATCTTTTTAAATACGCTATCACGTGTAATGCCAGCGTTATTAACGAGAACATCAACGGTACCCTCTTCCTGTAACAACTTGCTCAAGCTCAATGCGCACTCTTCTGTATTGGTGACATCCAACTCAAACAATCTCACTTGATCTTCAGTAAATTGTTTCTCGTTGAACCACTCCAGAGCACACTGATAATTTCCAGTAAAATAAGTCGCAATCACACGATACCCATCAGCGACTAGCTTAGAAGATATTGCTGACCCGATGCCACCCTTTGACCCTGTAATTAAAGCAAGTTTTTTCATTAATGGTTCCATCCCTTACAAGCAATTAAATAACAATGATGTTAATAAGATAATGTCTTATTCGATAATTAAACTTCCGCGTTGCTTTAGTTAAACACTACATATCAAAATCAAAAATTATTATTACAAAGAGAAAATAATTCGTACTGATGTCTAAAAATATGACTTACCTCGCAAAAAACGTGAAATGTTAAACACATGTAAAATCAACACAAGCTTTTGATTTTAAATGAAATTTTTAATGCCACTAATATCAGCAGTAATGGTAACCTCTTGTAAATAAAGGAGAAAAATCTAATCCAAACCTTGTTTCAATAAGAATGCAATATTAAAAAATAGAATTTATTGAAGACCAAAATATTAGTAAAAGTATTATTTATTATTAATAAATCTATATTATTTATTCTATAAAGCGATCAATATAATTTTAAGGATAAAATGATTAAATATTCATTTTATAAATAATAAAAAGCCCACTCCATTACAGAGTGGGCTTTGATAATCAATTGATAAATTATAGTCTATCGACAGTTTACATTCTCAACAGCAATACATAGTTGTCTCTTAGTCTGTAAATATTTCATTTGTATTTACATCAAGATAAATTTTATTTTCAAGAGATAAGCCACCGCAGTAAATAAAGTAAACATCGCGCTCGCTATACCGAACAGATCTTACCCAACCACCTAGCTCTTCAAAATCACTTGGTTCGCACTCACCTTCAGATATCAACTTAGCGACAGAATTGCGAAATTTCTCTTGGTACAACTTAAGATCGTCGGACTTAACTAAGTAAGAATCTAATATATCTTTGTTTTCATTATTAGAAATAACCACTTCATCATTCGAGAGACCTGACATCGCCACCCATTCTGCAATCTGAGGTCCGCCTTCTTTCAGAACAATATAATCCGAAATACGTGCCCAATCTCCCTGCTTCTCGAGCACTTCGACCTTTTCCCCTTTATAGAGGTAGCCCGTTATCAAGCCATCAATCTCAGGCTGTTCTACAACCTCTAGCTTTATATCTAACACATAAAACTCTGTTTGCTTGGGTTCAGGTCGTAATTCCATAACAGGCTTTAATTCAGATTTAGGTGGCTCCACAGTTTCAACAACAGGCTCTTCGACTTTTTCTGGTGGCTTAGGATCTTTCTTCATAATGAAGAAGTAGTACGCCGCGCATCCTCCACCCAAGATTAACAATACAAGTAAAGCGATCAGCGCTTTTTTCATTCAATCCACCAGCTTATCCGTTTGAAGTGAATTTGCAGTGTACATCAACTCACGCATCAGCTCATCTATACTCTATACTGATAATATCGCGAGTAGAGGAAGACCATGAGTTTTTGGGGTAAATTTCTGATCATAAAAGTTTCTTTGAGTGCTAGTGTGGTAATAGCCAGTGAATGTAACAGTGAGAGCTGGCAAACGCTCCTAGCCCGTCAACTCGCCTTTGAGACTCGCTATAACCAATATACAAAAGAGTTCAATCAAGTTCTCTCAACCTATGAGTCACAGACCCTACTGTATAAACATTTCACTGGAGAGCAAGCCGTTGAACTTTGGGCAAAATACGAACAAAGATTTAATACACAGCTCAACAGCCACATGAATACCGCTTACGATATCTCCGAAGTTCTGCTTCAACAGTCATATGTAGTATCGACCGAACTAGAAGGTGCTCGTTCTCTTGCTCAACTATGGGGAGCAATGGCTCAAGATTGTGATAAAGCTAAGCTAATCCATCAGTCAGCAAGTGCACTGTCACATGTGAAGAGCTCGCAGTCTCTCTCGCAAGACCTAAATGTGCTGAGTGAAAAGTTCAGGCAACTATCGTTTAGGTATCGTCAGGAAGCTACAATGACCGATGCTGCACGCCAATCAAATGAACGGGAAAGCGTTAAATCCAACGAACCGCCTCGCTAGATTTATCTGCAAAATCAACTATGTCTGATGAAAATGTATTCAACCCACCCTTAATCAAAGCTTTATCAATAACTTGTAAAGCTACTGTGTTAACCATCAACAAAAAGTTCAATATCCAACCAATGCAAGTAATTATGTGAGAGATTCATCACAAAATAGATTTACAAACGCCAAAAAATTGTTATCATGAAACTTCATATAACTTAATAACAAGAAACATTTTGGCTAGGTAATATGCAAAAAACTATGGCTTTCAACTGCTTGAGTAACACGGAATGGACTGCAGAGATAAGAGCTAAGCTTTTATCTGTAGCTAAACACATGGAAGAGTTCGGTTCAGTAAGTGAATTAGAGCTATGTAAGATATTTGGAGAAACAATCTGGAATGACGGTGTGGATTATCATTCACATGCTTTTTCATTCAGAATTAATGCACAAACTGGAGATTGTTCAATCTCTAACTTTAAGTATCACTAAGTTTTGCACCTATCATATACGGAGTATCTTTCACGAGGTGCTCCGTTTTTTATTACCTTGAGTTTGGCATCTTGTGAAAGATCTTCGGTCATCTTCGCTTTGTTAACCAAGGATCAAATCATTCGTTTTCAGCTCACTCCCCCAATAACAGCCAAAGCTTTCCATCGGGTTAGTCGGTATACACTGGAAGAGGAGCATTACCTTTTACTTGCCTTATCGCTAGGTGAGTATGGATGTCTTTGACGTTAGATAGCCGCTGGAGTTTTCTAGTAAATGCTTCATAAGCCATTAAGTTTGGACTAACCACCTCTAAAAGATAATCATAAGCGCCAGAGACAACATGACAGCTGATTACCTCCTCCATCTCGACAATCGCACCTTCGAACTTATCGATCGACACTTCTTGGTGATTGTTTAGGCTCACCTCTACAAACACGCTCATCGCCACACCAACTTTTTCTCGCGACAAGCTCACGCGATAGCCATCGATAATCCCTTTCTCTTCGAGCCTTTTGATACGCCTAGCACATGGAGACGCAGATAACCCGACCTCCTCAGCGAGTTCAGCCGTTGTCAATCGACCATCTTTTTGTAGTAATTCAAGAAGATGCCTATCTATTCTATCCATAACCCGACTTATCCTTTGGTATTAAAAAGAGCAATGAGGGCAGCACCCATTTAGATCTACCACTAATCAACGTGGTAAACCTCAAGACCACAACAAGGGTTTTAAGCACCAATAACTTTCGCCATATTAGCAAAAATCACCAATAGTAAGTAAAAACTCATTCAATTTTGCCAACTTAAGGCACACGAATCCCATCATAATTAATCATCACTTACTTGTTTGTTTATATTATGAAGCTTGGCTACCTTTCCATTACTGTCACTTTACTGATCTGGGCGAGTTTTTTTCTCTCACTAAAAGGTGGTTCCAATTCGAATTTAACGCCCGCAGACATAGCTCTCACACGCTTCTTCATACCAGCCCTCATGCTACTGCCACTAGTATGGAAAGCCCGTAACATCGTCACTGCTGTGCCTACACGATACTTACTCGGTATGTTCATTGGTAGTGGGCTGCCTTATCTCCTTGTCGCTGGTACAGCAATGCAGTTTGTTCCGGTTTCTCACGGTAGTGCTTTAGTTCCTGGGACACTGCCTCTGTTTGTTACAGGCACTGCGGTCCTCTTTTTTAAGCAACCACTGAGCAGACATCGAGTAGCGGGATTAGCGATGGTGTTACTTGGAATCATGCTGTTTTTAGGCGCGAGCTTAAGCAGTTTCAACTTCGAATACACCAAAGGACACATGCTATTCTTATGCGGAAGCTCGATGTGGGCGATATTTACAATTTCTGCTCGTGTGGCCAATCTTGACGCATTGGTAAGTGCTGGCTTCGTCTCTCTCTGCTCGACGTTACTATTATTGCTTCTCATCGTTACTGGGGCGCTCCCTAGCCATCTAGCAGACACACCCATCACTCAATGGCCATTTACCGAGCTTGCTGTGCATTCTTCAGTACAAGGCGTTGGCGCAGGTTTAATAGCAGCGTTCACATACCTTTATGCAGTAAAGACCTTAGGAGCAGAACGATCGGCTGCATTCGGCAGTGCAACACCCGCAATTGCGACTCTGCTGGCTATCCCAATGTTTGGCGAGCTCCCTGACACGCTTACCTGGCTCGCTCTTGGTTCTATTTGTATTGGCAGCTTAGTGGCGAGCAATATCTTTATGAGAAATGATCAATCAATGCAGTATCAGCCTCCCGCTCACAGCAAGGCTTAACTGCGCTTGCTCAAGCATTCCTACTACTCACTTTCAAAACAACGATGTCTAGATAAGCCTACCTTTGCAAGCTTATCTAAAATCTTCTTTTTCTCAGCCCGCTTCTCTATTAAACTGTTCGACCTTTTTGCCGATTCAAGAGAACACCATGCAACGCGACTACACCTTAAATTGCTTAATCACCATGCCTCGTCATGAACTAGAAGAATTTAGTTTAAGAATGATCCATCGCCTTGTTCCTGAAGACGCAATGACAGAGCTATTCACATTCGAACAAGAAGAAGTGACCAGCGATGAACGCATGCAATCAGCGAAGTTTGATGCAATGCTACGAATGACCGCGATTGCATTAGGCGAAGTAAACCTAGCGTTCTCTGAATCAGAAAACTCACAACAAAACATCGAACGCATGACTCGCCTGCTGTTATGGCATTTCTACTCGATCTCTTTCAACCTTGAAGAAGCGATCGCAATTGAAGTGCACTGTGAGAAAGTAGAGAAGATCTTAAAGAACGCACCAAAAGATGCGTTTGGTTGGGTTAAAGAACTCACAGAGCTGCTTCACTTCTATGCAAAAGTAAATGAAGGCAACGAAGAAAAAAAAGACGCGTAACGTCCCATAAGCTTCAACAGGCTGCCGCAAAACAGTCCTGCTCATTACAAAGGCAGAATGAACTACACAGAAGGCAAGTGAAAGCTTTGCTAAAATGAGTTCTCTGCCTTTGTTGTTTTTAGTACGCTGTGATGCAGCATCAAGATCGACTGCGCAATTTTAGTCCCGATACCCAATGAACCATTCGGCGCTTCACGCTCCACTTCATTGTGAATAACCACCCTAACCCGCTTCGAATCCTACTCTAAGTCAAAACGCAAAAAGGCTGAATCGAATTACCGATTCGGCCTCTGTTTTGTGTATTGTTACTCGTTCTAAAAGTCGTGTTGCTCTCTAAGCAAAGCTAACGCTATAGGATCAATTTAGAACGCGTAGTTTGCGTCGATCAGTTCGCTTACTTCAACTTTCGTTACTTCAGCACGCGCTTCAAGCCATTGTGCAACCTGAAGTTGTTCAGCTTCAGTTACTGAACGGTAGCGCTCAATCGAACATAAGAAACCTTCAAACAACTCAAGGCCGCCACCACCAAAGCACAAACCAATGCTATCAATGAAGTCGATGAATTCATCAATGAATACATCGTATTGATCAAAATCAGTAATCGATGTTTTGCAGCTTACTTCAAAGCCAAGAATCGCGAATTCACCTAGGTATAGCTTTTTACGTAGACGACGATTTTTGTTTTCGATCTTATCTAATTTCATAACTGTCTCTCTCTTCGTTTGATTAAGCATTTATACACAGTTCTAACGCAATGCCCTAGAGTTTTATCTTGCATAAAAAGCTTTGAAACAAAAATCTTGCTAAAGAAACAAAAGCTTAATAAAAACTATAAAAATCTGTCACTTAACTGCTTCACGATTGGTCACAAATTTACCCAAGTTATTAACCAATTAGTTAGTAACTTTGTAAGTCATAAATAACAAATAATAAAGTCAACCAATAGGAAGTAGTTGCGATGAGCAAGGAAACATTTGATAGCACTCGTTTTAACAAGAGTAACAACAAACCCTTTGAAGAGGTTCTAGAAGCAAACCTTTCAAGAAGAAACGTTTTGAAAGGCGGCTTAGGCATTAGCGCAATGACCGCCTTTGGTGCATTCGGTTTAGGTGGTCACAGCACAGCTAACGCGTCAACAATGCAAGCTACGGGCGCGCAAAAAAGTACTGCGACGCTAGCATTTGAATCGGTTAAAGGATCATTAACAGACAGCGTAGTTGTGCCTAAAGGCTATACAGCACAAGTGCTAGTTCCTTGGGGAACGCCTCTCAATAAGCAAGGCAATGCTTGGCTAAAAGACGGCACCAACAATGCACAGGACCAAGCTAATGCTCTAGGCATGCACCACGATGGCATGCACTTCTTCCCGCTTGATGGCAACAGCAATGATGGTTTGTTGGTCATCAACCACGAATACATTGACCAAAAAGCACTTCACGCTAATGGCCCTACATACAATGAAGGCGCTCGCCCTAACATTGATGAAGTACGTAAAGAGATCAACGCCCACGGCGTGAGTGTGGTACGCGTTAAACTTGAAGGCAACCAGTGGATAATGGTCGACAACGACCCACTTAACCGCCGCTATACTGGCGCCACTGTAATGGACCTATCTGGCCCTGTCGCTCACAGTGAGTTTACCAAAACGAAATTCTCACAAGACGGTAGCCAAGCTCGTGGCACATTAAATAACTGTGGTAACGGCTACACACCTTGGGGCACTTACCTCACTTGTGAAGAAAACTGGCCGGGTTACTTCGTCAATAAAGGTACAACTACCCCCGCTCAAGAGCGTATCGGTATCGCAACAGATAAAACCCGTTACGCTTGGGACACGCTTTCCGGTGACAAACAAGAGCGTTTAGATGAGTTTGCACGCTTTGATGTAACTCCAATCGCTGATTCTCCAATGGACGATTACCGTAACGAAGCACACGGTCACGGCTACATTGTTGAGATCGACCCATACACAGCAAACTCACGAGCGAAGAAACGCTCTGCTCTTGGCTGCTTCCGTCATGAGGGTTGTACGTTTGGTAAGTTAACTGAAGGCGAACCAATCGTATTCTACTCTGGTCACGATTCTCGTTTCGAATACCTGTACAAATTTGTTTCTGAAGCGAAATGGGACCCGCGTGACGCTGAGCCAAGCAACCGCCTTAGCGCGGGCGACAAGTACATGGACAAAGGCACGCTTTACGTAGCCAAGTTCAACGACGATGGTTCAGGCACATGGTTGCCATTAACACTAAGCAGCAAAACCACAAACGGTGACAAGCTAAGTGATACGTTTGATTCACAAGCAGCACTTATCGTCAATACAGCAGGCGCTGCCGACCTTGTGGGTGCAACACCAATGGATCGCCCTGAATGGTGCTCTGTTGACCCAATGACAGGTACGGCTTACTTAACGCTAACAAACAACAACAAGCGTAAAGAAGCTAACTCAGCGAACCCTCGTGTAAATAACAAATTTGGTCATGTTATCCGTTGGGATGAAGGCAAAACGGCGAGCGAATTCGATTGGGATATCTTTGTATTCGGGTCTCCTGCTGTGGAAGATAAGTCTATCAACCGCTCAGGTCTAACAGACATGAACCAATTCGCGAGCCCTGATGGCTTAGCGTTTGATGCGCGTGGCATCTTATGGATTCAAACGGACAACGGTGCAGACGAAGTAACGGGCTATACCAATGACCAGATGCTTGCTGTCGTTCCGTCTCAATTAACGGATGACCAAGGCAACAGCGCGGTAATTGATGCAAACAATCAAGCACAGCTAAAGCGTTTCTTTGTGGGACCAAACGGTTGTGAAGTAACAGGCTTTACCATTAGCCCAGACTTCAAATCACTGTTTGTGAACATTCAACACCCTGCGAACTGGCCATCTTCAGACGATGCAACCGCTCAGACTCAAGGTAACGTTCGTCCACGAGCATCTACTGTCGTGATTCGCCGTGAAGACGGTGGTGAGATCGCGGTCTAACAAACAACGCAACGTTAGTTATCTAGGTAATACAAAAAGAGCGATAAGGCCAAATGCCCTATCGCTCTTTTCTATTCTGTTCAATCTTAGATTTACGTATGAATCCGAGCCCCAAAACTCATCATCATCCCAAGCTCTCGTCATCCTCGAAAAGGTGGAGCGATTGAGTAGTCGAACCTCTCTGCTCGTTGTCGTTACAGCAGAATCAACTCACAAACAACCACACACCAACACCCATCATCAGTGTGCCAGCAATACGGTTCATCAACTTCACGTTATCTGCCTTACCTAACATATGCTTGAGGCTCTTACCGCCTGTCGCATACAAAGTCATACAAACAAATTCAGAAGCCAAGATAATAGACACCAAAATCATCAGTTGAGGCGCTAAATCTTTACTGCTGCTGATAAAAGGAGGAAGCAGAGAAATCATAAATGCCCAGCCTTTTGGATTCGCAATCGCAGTCACAAAGCCTTGAACCACGAGATCCCAGTCATTATTTACTTTGGTACTTTGAGTATCGGTACTAATGGCTAACTTGCCTCTCGAGCGCCACATCTGAACACCCAAGTAGAACAAGTAAGCTGCGCCAACAAACTTAAAGCCAGCAAATAGCCATGGGTAATTCAGCATAATTGAAGCAATGCCTAGCACTGCTGCAACCGAAACTACAGCGACGCCAGCTAGCTCACCAATCATCATCCACAATGTACGCTTATAGCCAATACTCATACCCAATGTTAAGGCCAAAGTCATGCACATGCCCGGGGTGATTGAAACAAAGAAAAACGTTGGGATGAAAGCCAAAAGTAGCGCGCTATCCATATTATTACCTTACTGCCTTGTTACTGCTTGAAACTCACTGTATCCCCATTGAGAAAAAGTTCACTGAAAATTGGGAGATTGAAAAATCGATGATCACAAACGCCAGAATAAGCATTTATGTAGAGCAACCGTGTTTATAAATAACACCACACCTAAAAACGCAAAAGAGCCACAATACAGTGGCTCTTTTCCATAACCAACCGTAATTTTACTTACGACGATTCTTAATTCGCTTCATCATCGCTAAACGACGTTCTGCGCTTGCTTGGTCTTGTGGTGCATCGTTCGCGTTGTTCTTACGACCTTGACGGTTTTTGTATGCCGCTTTCGTGTTTAGCTTCTCAATGTAAGCATCACGCTTCTTAGGTTCGTAACCTGGTTGCTCAACACGACGAATGCGTTGTTGAATCAGTTTCTCAACCTGAACCACAGTTAACTCTTCTTCACGGTTAACGAAAGAGACAGCATGGCCTTGTTTACCTGCACGACCAGTACGGCCAATACGGTGAACGTAATCTTCTGCTAAGAAAGGCATGTCGTAGTTAATCACGTGTGGTAAGTCTTCAATATCTAAACCACGAGCCGCAACATCGGTTGCTACCATTACACGTGCTTTACCTTCTTTAAAATCATCTAGAGCACGACGACGAGCACTTTGCGCTTTATCACCGTGACACAGTACGGCTTTAATACCGTCTAGTTTAAGCTCTTTAACCACTTCGTTAGCGGTTTCTTTATAGTTCACAAAAACCAGCACTTGGCGCCAGTTTTTACGACCAATAAGCTCAGACAATAGCTCTGTTTTACGCTCTTGATCCACAGGGTAAACTACGTGACCTACCGTTGCAGCCGTTGAATTTTCACGCTCAACACTGATACGTTTTGGCTTACGTAAGATATCAACCGACAGTTGGTTTAACTGCGTTGATGTGGTCGCAGAGAACATCATGATTTGTGGAGAAGTTTCTACATCCAACATGATCTTGCGAACCGCATTGATAAAGCCCATATCTAAGATACGGTCAGCTTCATCAAATACGAGGAATTCTAGGTTAGCAATAGACACGTTACCCGCCTCTAAGTGCTCTTCTAAACGGCCTGGCGTCGCAACCAGAATATCAACACCTAGTTCTAATTGACGAACCTGTGAAGACATCTTGTTACCGCCGTAAACCGCAGAAACGCTTAGTTCTGTGTATTTAACGTAGTCTTTAATGTTTTGAGCAATCTGCGCTGCTAACTCACGAGTTGGAGCTAAAATAAGGCCGCGAGCCGTTCCTCGAGATGCTTTTTTACCACTGTTCAGTAGATGCTGGATAACAGGCAATGAGAATGCCGCTGTTTTACCTGTACCGGTTTGAGCAGTAGCAAAAATATCATGGCCTTTACGAGCCATTGGAATTGCTTTTTGTTGAATTGGTGTGAGTTTTTCATAACCGCACTCAGTCAGCGCTTTGACTAACTCAGGAGCAAAACCTTGAGAGGAAAATGACATTGTTACGAGTTCCTTAAGCAGACAGCCTACATTCTTATTTCAGCCAAGCACTATAAAGTAATTAGAGTGATTTATCTCACATTTATCGTGATATAACGCAAATTTTCTCACTTAATTTGGTGTTTACCACACGAACCGGAAGTAAACACCCGATTATTAGGCTCAAACAGAGAATAAAACCTATTTGATACCACACAGCTTGAGCAAGATCTGCTCTAGGTCACCCCAAGGCATAAGCTGTGAGTCGATAACTTCAAGTCGTGATTCAAAGCCATCTAGTGTGATTTCATTGACTGACACAACTTGATTCGCAACGTTGAAAGCAAAGCAACCTTGATCTGTATTAACCACCGCTTTAACCCGCTCAGCCGTTAGATCAGACAGCATTGAGAATAGTGCATCGAATTCGAATTTATATTCTGCGCCAAACAACCAGCCACAGCTAAAGTAACCCTGACCTTTGTTTTCCCTGCGGATGAACGCTTCGCCCGGAGGAAGTTCGAATTGAGGTTCTTGTTCAGCGTGAACATGATGGTGTGATTCAAGATGAGTTGAAGCACTGCCGTACACACGCTCAATGTCCAACACTTCTAGAGGCACTTCACCATCGTGAATCAACTTATGGAACACTTTTGCTGGCGTTTGATCCGTGACCCAATCATTAAATACATCGATGTCTTCAGAGTGAACAAGGTCAACTTTAGTACCAAGAATTACATCGGCACTGTCTAGCTGATCATTAAAGTTCTGATTAGAGGTGTATTTTTCGTTGGATAAGTTACGCGGATCTACCAAACCTAGCGTCGCTTTAAGATCAACGTATGGCGTGTATTGTTCTGAAATTAGGGTAGCAATAACCTGCTTTGGATGCCCTAGGCCTGTTGGCTCAATCAGTAAACGGTCTGGCTTTTGACGAAGCAACACATTAATGCCCACCGACATCGGTACGCCAGCAGTACAACACATGCAGCCACCCGGCACTTCTTTAATCAATGCGCCTTGATCTGTCATCAGTGCACCATCAATACCAATCTCACCGAACTCATTAACCAGAACAGCCCAGTTTTGATTCTCAGGTTTATTTTTCAATAGGTTCAAGATAGCAGTCGTCTTACCAACGCCTAAGAAACCCGTAATTATGTTCGTAGGAACTTTTTTGGTCATATCAGTTCTCCTTTTTAAGGGAGTATATACTCAATTACCGAAAAGTTGACCCCAATCGCTTGTTTATACTTCAATTGATAAATTGAAAACAAGCTCTAGACCTAGGGAAAGTGAGACAAGAAGCTGGTGTGCGTAGTCGAAGGTTTGGCGCTAGGAAAAGGAAATGCTTTTGGATGCTCCAGACAAACTAAAGGCGCACTTCAAGAGTACGCCTCACCCTCGTTACTCAATCGTGAGTTCGCGAATCAGGAAGTCTTGAATATCGACCTGAACATTTAACGAGGAATTAAAACTTTGTATTTTTGAATCCATCCAAATTGTGTGTAAAACCTCATGTCTCCTTGCGGCTAGTTATGTTGCTTTACGAATTAAATATGGTTCATTTTGGCAGTAATTCAAGTTAGCACCGTAGATTCGATCAAAATTGTGACGGTGATTCCACTATATCCTTTATACAATCTATTTATGTAATACACTCCTTTCATAAATGAAATTCAACTTTGCATCTTTGTTGCTATAGGATAAGCAGAGTAGGCGTATAATTTACTTAAGCCCCACCGCATCAACTCAGGAACCAAACTTCAATGACCAATAGAGAGAAATTTAAGCAGTCCCTTTTAGCAAAAATGCCAAGGGGTGCTATCAACCAATTTCTTTCTAGAGACAAAGCTCCCGTTTCAGTTCTTATCCTTTCTTGTCTTGTTGGTATTCTCGCGGGTGTTGTTGGTACCTACTTCGAAGTTGCAGTGCATTTCATAACAGAAACACGTACCGACTGGCTGAAAGATGAGTTGGGCAACCATCTACCACTTTGGTTATCTGCGTTTCTTATTAGTGCAGCCTTTGCTTTCATTGGTTATTTTCTTGTTCACCGCTTTGCCCCGGAAGCCGCAGGATCCGGTATCCCTGAGATTGAAGGCGCGATGGACGGGATGCGTCCGGTTCGTTGGTGGCGAGTTCTACCTGTCAAGTTCTTTGGCGGTATGGGCGCATTAGGTTCAGGTATGGTGCTAGGTCGTGAAGGACCAACCGTGCAAATGGGTGGCAGCATTGGTCGTATGGTCACTGACATCTTCCGTGTAAAAGACGACGACAGTCGACACTCACTGCTTGCCTCTGGCGCAGCTGGTGGTTTAGCAGCTGCATTCAATGCTCCCTTGGCTGGAATCATGTTCGTTGTAGAAGAGATGCGACCACAGTTCCGCTACTCTCTCATTTCTATCAAAGCCGTTATCATTTCTGCCGTTTCAGCCAACATTGTATTTCGTTCTATCAACGGGCAGTCGGCTGTTATTACGATGCCTCAATATCAACAGCCAGAACTGAGTGCACTTTGGTTATTCTTGTTATTAGGCGTACTGTTCGGAATGTTCGGGGTAATTTTCAATAAACTGATCACCCTTTCACAGGACATGTTTGTCGCAATACACAAAAATGACCGCAAACGTTACTTGATGACAGGTACATTACTCGGTGGTTGCTTTGGCTTATTGCTTCTCTACATCCCTGAATTGACTGGCGGTGGTATCGGTATTATCCCAAATGTCACCAATGGTAATTACAGCACCAACATATTGCTGCTAATTTTCATTGGACGCGTGCTTACCACTCTACTCTGTTTCGGCTCTGGTGCACCGGGCGGTATTTTCGCTCCTATGCTAGCACTGGGTACACTCTTCGGTTATGCATTTGGG
Organism: Vibrio sp. HI00D65; assembly: GCF_001635455.1. GTDB lineage: Bacteria > Pseudomonadota > Gammaproteobacteria > Enterobacterales > Vibrionaceae > Vibrio. The sequence goes on along the minus strand of NZ_LWEH01000460.1, from coordinate 154,341 downwards.
CTTATCGCGGCTGCATTCTTCCCTGAGTTAAATATAGAGCCAGGTATGTTTGCGATTGCAGGTATGGGCGCACTGTTCGCAGCAACTGTACGCGCACCGATTACAGGTATATTACTAGTTATCGAAATGACCAATAACTATTACCTGATCTTACCTTTGATCATTACCTGCCTTGGTGCCGTTATCTTTGCGCAAATGCTAGGTGGCCAACCAATCTATAGCCAACTACTTAATCGCACGCTTAAGAACGAGAAGTTGAGACAACAAGACCTCCCTCAACAAGAGGAAGTTCGTTAATAACAAATGACTCATAGAACAAAAGCACACATTCAACGTGCTTAATGTCCCGATTCCGCATCAAAGTCAAAAAAGCAAACGTTAAAGTTGCTATCATCCACTCAAAATTAGTTTAGCGCCCTCAACAGCTCTTGATGGCACAACTGCACGCATTAAATAGAGCAAAACCTTTATTGTTAACCATTGTTTTATAAGTCACTAAGTTGGAGCAAGTCGTTGAACTGGAGAAGGTTGACCCAAGTCAAAAACGTGCCGCCATCTCAGGCATCTTTAGCACTTGGTGTTATAGGTCTAGGACAAGCTTGGGCTTTATATATACCAGGCATAGGTGAGGTTATTCGCCCCTACCTCGCTTCACTTGGTGCGCTGCTTCTGTTACCTGTTTTACTTCGTTACCTGACAAGTTTTAATACCTTCATTAATGATATTCGTCACCCACTTAGTGGAAGCTTGATGGCGCCAATGAGCATGGCACTATTGATTCTATGTGACTATTTAGCCGAAATATCACCAATAATCGCCTACCCAATCTGGTTCTGTGCCCTATTACTTCATTTTTCGATGATGGTATTGTTCTTCGGTTTCCAGAGCATCAATTTCAAGATGTCTAATATCGTTCCAAGCTGGTTCCTATACCCTGTGGGCTTGATTAGTAGTTCTCTGGCGGGCACCCAATTTGGACACACAGTGTTTTCAGAAACACTTGCAGCAACATGTATCGGTATCTACTTCTTCTTGCTGCCTGTAGTGCTTTACCGCTTGGTGTTTGAAGGAATCCTCCCCCGTAGAGCAAGACCGACACTAGCAATCATGGCAGCTCCAGTGAATTTATCGCTTGCCGCTTACTTGGTTAATTTCGACCACCCTGACCCAATTCTGACAGGCGCTTTAGCGGGTATTGCTATTACCATGACGTTGCTGATCTACTTATGCTATGTAAGGCTCATGCGGCTGAAGTTCCAACCTTCCATCGCAGCAGTAACCTTCCCATCAGTAATCAGTGCTATCGCTATGTATAGATTAACCACCTTTTTCGGTGCCGAGTATCCACAGTGGTACTGGTTACATAAATTTGGTTTCTTCGAATTGACCATCGCAACTATCCTAGTCGTTTGGGTCGCAGGCGGTTACGTGAAGATGTACTGGCCCGAGCTTTTTGACCCTGATTACATGTCTAAGAAAGTGAAACGTTCTTAACCAATTCAAATAACACTTTCCAGATCGCTGAATCCGCAGCTTCGCACAAAACGAAAAAAGGCCTCATATTGTGAGGCCTTTTGATTGGGCAAGGTTTTTAATAGATCAGGCGAGTGTTAACACAACTCCCTAGACTTCTTAAAAGTTAGCGTGAGGGCCAAATACTTCGTAGTGAACACGAGAGCGGTCAACTTTAAGTGCGTCTAGCTGCTCAACAATGTTCTTCATGAAACCTACAGGGCCACAGATGTAAAAATCGCTGTCTTTGAATCCTTCAGTATCAGAGATCGAAGCAAGATCCATTTGACCTTCGTGTGTGTTTTCACACGCAGATGCTTCTTTGTTCATGTACCATGTCTTCGCAGACCAGCCTTTATCAGCAACGATGTCTTTCACACGTTTAGTGAATGAGTGTTGACCTTCATTTTCACAAGCATGTAGGTAAAGCACTGGCTCGTTTTTCTCTTCAGTATTCAGGAACTCAAGCATTGACTGCATTGGCGTTACACCAACACCTGCAGAGATAAGCGTTACTGGCTTACTGCGCTCTTGATACATGAAGTCACCCGCCGGAGCGTAAAGGCTTACTTCATCACCGATAGCAACCGTGTCGTGTAGGTGGTTAGAAACCACGCCCTGTGTTTCTTGGCTATGGCCTTCACGTTTAACAGAGATGCGGTATTGCTTACCGTTCGGCTTATCTGATAGTGAGTATTGGCGAATTTCGCTGTATTGCGTGCCTTCTGGCTTAACTTCGATACCGATGTATTGACCAGGCGTGTAATCTAGAACGTCACCGCCATCTTTTGGTTGTAGAATAAAGCTTGTTACTAGTGCTGATTCTTCAATCTTGTCTGCAATCACGAACGTACGTGCTGCTTCCCAACCGCCAACAGCTTGTTTACGTTGCAGGTAAAGCTCAGCTTCACGATCGATGAATACTTGAGACAAGAAAAGGTAAGCCGCTGTCCAGGCCTCTTCAACTTCAGGTGTAAACGCGTCTGTTGCCAATTCACGTAGTGTTTCAATCAGGTGTAAACCAACAATTTGGTAGTGTTCTGGCTGAATGTTAAAACTTGTATGTTTCTGAGCAATGCGTTCAACCGCTGTTGTTAACGCTGCTAGGTTTTCAATGTTCTTTGCATATGCCGCGATAGCTTCAAACAGTGCTACGCCTTGGCGACCTGTTCTTTGGTGAGTCATATTGAAGATATCTTTTAACTCAGGGTTATGTGTGAACATACGTTGATAAAAATACTGAGTTAAAGCTGGGCCTGCGCTCTCAAGTAGAGGAATAGTAGATTTGATGATTTTGATATGTGCATTGTTAAGCATGAATTTACTCCGAACACTGAGCCTTATGACCTATTATGTCATTTTGACTACTTAAAAATTAAGAATGACTTATCGATTTTCTGAAAGCTTAGTTATTCTTAGAAACTGAGTTAATTTGACTCGTTTTCATTTCAAAAAATCGCGAAACCTGATTAATGCCACCTGATTGATTGAGATCGAGAATAGTCTGTTTAATCAGCGCTATAATTGGGCTTCACTATCTCTCTTGCACAATCAGTGCCAACTTTTTCAAACCGCGCCAGCACTGGCTTCATTCTCAAAAACCCCTTTTATAAAAATGTCAAAAAGACCTTTTTTTTGAGTCAATAAGACCTTATTATGTATATAAACACACACAGTTAGAGTTTTTTATGCAAGATATCTCCGCATCTACCCTCATGGAAATGACCATTGGCCTCGCAAGTGGTGTAAACGATCAAGATCGTTTTAATCGCCTAATCGATGCCATTCGTAAAACCATTACGTGTGATTGTGTCGCGCTATTAAGCCTTCAAGGTGACACACTAGTACCTATCGCGATGCAAGGGCTCAGCCGCGACACATTCGGTCGTCGCTTTATCATTTCAGAGCACCCACGTTTTGCGGAGATATGTGCATCTCGCTCTCCTGTTCGTTTCGATTCTGATAGTTCTCTCCCAGATCCTTTTGATGGTTTACTGATCGACCATGATGGCGACCTACCAATGCACGCCTGTATGGGGCTGCCTTTGCTATTTGGCGATAAGCTATTAGGGGTTCTAACGCTAGACAGCCTTAAGCCAGATGTCTTCGCTAATATTCCAGCGCGTAATCTTGAAGTATTAGCTGCCATTGCAGCATCAAGCATGCAGATGGCATTAACTTTCTCTCAGCTTGAGCATCAAGCAAAACAATCCAAACAACTATTAGAAGAGTTGAACGTTGAAGCGTGGGAACGCGAAGGCGGTGAGTTGATTGGTAACAGTGACACCATGGTGGCGCTCAAGAACGACATCGCTGTCGTAGCGCCTTCAGAATTCAACATTCTGATTCACGGTGATACAGGTGTAGGCAAAGAACTGGTCGCTCGTACTCTACATCATCAATCGCTGCGTAAGCGTAATCCATTGGTTTACGTAAACTGCGCGGCTATTCCTGAGAACCTGGTTGAAAGTGAATTGTTTGGTCACGTACGTGGTGCATTTACAGGCGCAGACAAAAACCGCTTAGGTAAGTTCGCACTTGCCGATGGCGGTACCCTGTTCCTCGATGAGATTGGTGAACTGCCGCTAGCCGCGCAAAGCAAGTTACTTCGTGCGCTGCAAAACAACGAAATTCAACCTGTAGGTCAAGACAACATTCAAATCATTGATGTGCGTGTTTTGGCAGCAACTAACCGAGATTTAAAGCAAGAAGTGGAAGATGGTCGATTCAGAGCCGATTTATACCACCGATTGAGTGTATACCCTATTGCGGTCCCTGCTTTGAAAGATCGTGGAGACGACATCAGCTTGCTAGCCGGTTTCTTCCTGGAACAGGCTCGTCGTAAGCTCGGTATCAATCAAGTGAAATTCCGCTCTGACGTTCTTGTATTCCTTAACCGCTATAGCTGGCCAGGTAACGTCCGTGAACTTGAGCACGTAATCAGTCGTTCAGCATTGAAAGCACTTGCCCGTAGTACCAACAAGAACCTAGTGACAATCACCAAAGAAGATTGTGGGCCGCTGGATCAAGATCAGCCAGTCGCAACGACTCAAGCGAAAGCAACTCCGCTATCCACGCCAACGGTTGACCTATCGGCAGGCTTACGTGGGGCAACCGACGATTTTCAACGTAGCATCATCACAGAGGTGTTAGAAGAAGCTAACTTTAACTGGGCGCAGGCCAGTCGAGTACTAAAGACAGACCGAGCAAACCTAAGCCGACTATCGAAGCGTTTAGGGTTAAATGTGTCTAAGTCTCACACGATTGAACGGACAAAATAGATATTAGCGGTTTGTTGCGAGCATCTGGCAACACTTGTGTATATAATGCTGCAAATTATAACGCTAATTTTAAATATGTAGAGAGAATTATGAAGTTTATCCGTTGGTTCTTAGGTCGTGTCATTTTGCTATTAAATTTTATTTTTACTCCTCGTGGCGTAAAACGTTCACAAGAAGAACAAAACAAAGTCAACGAGCAAGCTAAATCACACACGCTATACCAATTCGAAGCGTGTCCATTTTGTGTAAAAGTGCGCCGCGCGATGAAACGTCAATCGGTTCAGTTTGAACTTCGTGATGCTAAAAACAATGAACAGCACCGTGCAGAGCTTGAAGCCGGCGGCGGTCGTGTGAAAGTGCCTTGTCTACGTATTGAGAAAGACGGCAAAACTGAGTGGATGTACGAGTCTTCAGACATCGTTGCTTACTTAGAAAAGCAGTTCGCATAAGCTAACAAGCTAAGCGAAAATCAGACACAAAAAATCCCTCGAATGTGAGGGATTTTTTATATCTGCTATTCGTGCTCTATTTTTGAGAACAAAACGCCAACACCTATTTCGCGACAATCAGCATCAGCTCTACTCGGCGGTTGCACGCCTTACCTTGCGGGGAAGCATTGGTACACGCCGGAACATACTCACCAAAGCCGCGAGTATAAATAGAACGACTCGACACATAGTTGCTCTCTAAGCGAGCTTTCACCTCTTTTGCGCGCTGCTCTGACAAAGGATCATTGATACGATCTGTACCGGTGTTATCGGTATGACCTTCAATCACAATATCGATGTCTTGGCGCTTCGAAAGGTAACTACCGAGTGTGTCTAACCATTGATTGTAAGCGGGTTCAGGGAACGCAGATCCTGTTTTGAAATTCACATGTTGTTCAAGTTTTACCATCACATGGTTACCTGGCAACACTTCAAAGTCGATGCGGTTTTGTCTTAGGAACACTTCTAGCGGGTCGTTCGTTGACACGCCGCGACCGTAGTTAGTGGTTATGGTTCTTTGAAGGTGAGAGCTACTCTGCATTGAGTGACCGCCACGGTTTGTAGTCGTTGTTTGAACAACACCCCACTCTGGATGCATCAAATCATAATCCGTCTGCGGTGCTGTCTCTAACAGATTATCGCCTAACATACCGGTTGGTAACGTCGTTTCACACCCAGCCAAAGCTATGCTAAACATTATCGCTAAATATCTCATTACTTCACCAACCACTCATGCAGATAAACCATTTACTAATGTCTGTATCGGCACCCAGAAAAAAACTTTAGACAAAAAGCATGCACTTCTAAAAAAAGTGCTTTTGATCACAGTTAACCGTCAACTAGCCTGTCTTACCTCACTAGTTCGAACTGTTTGCATTTATTTACCTTATAATTGTTTTCCAATTCGTGCTAAATAGTTAGAATCTCAAGACTTCTCAACGCTAGAGTAAACATCATGTTTAAACCATTTACTAAATTCTTCACTGCGCTCGTTGCTGTACTTGTTATTGCTGGTTGTAGCGAAACAGACGAGCCACAAAAAGGCGTTCAATACGAGGCGCTTCCAACTGCTCTAACAGAATTTAACCTGTCACCGATCACTGAAATCTTCTCTTTAAATTGTGGTCACTGTCGCCAAATGGAAAGCGCAATTCCTGAGATTGAGTCTCTAACAGACCAGAAAATTGGCAAGATGCACGTAACATTTAATGAAAGTGCTCAAATCAGCGCAATGATTTACTACACAGCAGTGATGCAGCTTGATGCAACGCCAGACCACGCTTTCATGGACGACTTATTCGGCGCTGTTCAAATGGGTGCAGACGCAACACCAGAGCAACGTCAACAAGCGCTAGAAACTGCTTTTACTTCTCGTGGTTTGGTTAGCCCATACCAGTTGAATAAAGAACAACAAGCAACGCTTTTTGACTATGTTAAGAAAGCAGAAGAAGTTTCAGTAAAAGGTCAGATCAACTCAGTACCAACGTTTATCGTCAACGGCAAATACCAAGTACTGACAGCAGGTCACCAAGACGTTGCTGGCATCGCAAAAACGATCAACTACCTTTTGACTCAACCATAAGCGCGGCTTTAGTCAGCTCATTAATAAACTAAGCAATAAATACAATAGGTTTTACTATGTCTAAATTTGTCATCCCGGTCATCGTCTTTCTTTTGGCGGGTTTCATGATTTACCGTACTTGGACAAATCATAAGTCTGGTACAGAAAACTTCGAACAAGGTCAACAGTTCCTGCTAGAGAACGGAAAGAAAGAAGGTGTGATCACGACTGAGAGCGGTCTTCAGTACCTAGTTCTTGAAGAAGGTACTGGTACTATTCACCCTACTAAAGACAACAAAGTAACGGTTCACTACCACGGTACTCTGATCGATGGCACGGTTTTCGATAGCTCTGTAGAACGTGGTGAGCCAATCTCATTCGCTCTTAAGCAAGTAATCAAAGGCTGGCAAGAAGGTTTGACTTACATGGTAGAAGGCCAAAAAGTCCGCCTATTCATTCCAAGCACGCTAGGTTACGGCAAAGGTGGTACGGGCCCAATCCCACCATCAGCAACACTGATTTTTGATGTTGAGTTAATCTCTATCCAGTAATCTACTCGCTTGAAAGTAAGTAATACGTAGAGCCCCGACATGCACACATGTCGGGGCCTTTTTATTAGTAAGCCATTGCTTTAAAAGTACCTAAATACCAACAATCATCCAGTTAACACGATTTATTAAGCAATAACACAGCAAATAGACGACTGGTCTAATTTAAATTATAGTATCGACCATGAACGAGAAAACGAATGATACACGCCTGCATATTTTGAATGTTGGCTATCAACTCATAGTGAACAACGGTTTCAATGGCGTTGGTTTATCACAATTGCTTAAAGAAGCGGAAGTTCCGAAAGGGTCGTTTTACCACTACTTTAAATCAAAAGAGCAATTTGGTGAGGCGCTAATCCAGCACTATTTTGAGAACTACATCACTAAGATTGAATCCATTTTAATGCACGGTGAAGGCAACCATTATCAACGAATCTTGAGTTACTTTTCGCTGTGGTCAAAGATTGAGAACGGTACCTGTAATGCGCACAAGTGTTTAGTCGTTAAGCTCAGTGCTGAAGTATCAGACCTTTCTGATCCTATGCGTCAGGCTCTGCTAAAAGGTGCTGAGAAAGTCACAACAACCATCCAGCATTGTATTGTTGGCGGTATTGAAGATGGCTCTATCTCAGTAGAAAACAGCCAAGAAGCAGCCCAGAACTTATACTCAATGTGGTTAGGCGCCAGTTTATTAAGCAAGTTAAGCCAAAGTTCACAGAGCTTAGAATCGGCATTACGCCTCACCGAACAAATTTTAAAAGGTGAAAGCCATTAACGCGCACTGCGTTTTATTGGCATTTACTGTTTTAGCTTAAAAGAAATCACCCGCCCTCTTATCAACTTGATGACGGCGGGATTTTTAGGAAACAAGACTAGACGACTGGTCTAATTCTAGATAAGCACAATATAAAATTAAGGACATCCAATGACTCAACAAGACAATCGTCGCATCGTATTAGCTTCTCGCCCTGTCGGCGCACCAACTCAAGATAACTTCCGCTTAGAAACCGTTGCTGCTCCAAAAATCAACGAAGGTGAAATGTTACTTCGCTCGGTTTACCTATCTCTCGACCCTTACATGCGTGGCCGTATGAATGATACAAAATCTTATGCCGATCCAGTCGCTCTTGATGAGGTGATGGTTGGCGCAACTGTGTGTCAGGTTGTAGCATCAAATAACAGCGATTATGAAGTTGGCGAATGGGTCTTAGCTTACACAGGCTGGCAGGATTATGGCGTGTCGAACGGTGAAGGTCTTATCAAGCTAGGAAAAGAACCGACTCACCCTTCTTACACACTGGGCATCATGGGCATGCCAGGCTTTACCGCCTACATGGGATTACTGGATATCGGCCAACCGAAAGAAGGCGACACGATAGTGGTAGCGGCTGCAACTGGCCCAGTAGGCGCTACGGTTGGACAAATTGGTAAGTTAAAAGGTTGTCGTGTCATTGGCGTGGCAGGCGGTCAAGAGAAGTGTCAATACGCGAAAGAGGTTCTTGGTTTTGATGAATGTATCGACCACAAGGCAGATGACTTCGCAGAGCAATTAGCAAAAGCGTGTGACAAAGGCATCGACGTTTACTTTGAAAATGTTGGCGGCAAGGTATTCGATGCAGTAATGCCTCTGCTTAATACAGGCGCTCGAATTCCTGTTTGTGGTCTTATCTCGCAATACAATGCGACATCACTCCCTGAGGGCCCAGACCGTATGTCTAGCCTTATGGGTACCCTTCTAGTTAAGCGCATTAAGATGCAAGGCTTCATTATCTTCGACGACTACGCGCATCGTTACAATGAATTCGCAACTCAAATGACCGAATGGCTTTCTCAAGGAAAAATGCACTACCTCGAACACCTAATTGAAGGTTTAGACGAAGCGCCACAAGCTTTCATGGGTCTATTAGAAGGCCAGAACTTCGGTAAACTTGTTATCAAAACTAACGAACCAAAATAGCTCAAGGATAGAATAGGCAGAACTATGATTACTTTACATCACCTGAATAAATCGCGTTCGAAGCGCATCATCTGGCTACTCGAAGAGCTTGGTGTCGACTATCAGATCAAACCTTACCAACGAGACAGTGTCACGTTTTAGCACCACCTGAACTGAAGTCTGTTCACCCTCTAGGCAAATCTCCAGTCATTGAAGATGATGGCATGGTGATCAGTGAATCTGGCGCGATTACTGAGTACCTCATTGACAAATTTGGCCAAGGTAAATTTGCACCAGCACGCGGCACAGCTGAATACGTTGAGTATTCTCAGTGGCTACACTTTGCTGAAAGTTCGGGCATTTTACCAATGCTGCTTAAGATCTTCGTGATGAAAGACGGCGCCGAAACAAACTTCCTTGGTGGTTATGCTGATGACGAAAATCAAAAGATACTAACCTTCGTAAACCAATCTCTTGAAGGCAAAACCTACCTTGTAGGGGAAACACTCACTGGCGCTGATTTTATGATGTCGTTCATCGTTGAAATCGTCGGTAACTTTGGTGCTACTGCGCTCTACCCTAACATTGCTAAATATGGTGAGCTTTTGGCGAGCCACCCTGCTTACCAAAAGGCGGAGCAACTCGAGTTAGAACACTCCAATTAATCGAGGTTCAGTCTATTCAATGCGTCCATAGCGTGAAAATGACTGTCTAAATGAAGCCAAAGCCGATTTATCTTTCGCTTTGGCTTCTCATTTACCTTCATTTCGACAACAATATCGAGCTCTAAACTGAATACCCATAGAGTTTGATCTTCATGTCAGCAAACATTGCTCAATACACACCACTGCGCACCTTAGACCAAACGGCGAATCAAGACTTATCGCTACCAGAGCGTTTTACATTCCCGTATTACTATACTCCGCACCCATTGTGTGAAATAGCGATGCAGCAGCTTCAACAGTCACTGCTTGACTGTGGTGCGGATGAAACGTCACAAGGTAATCTCTATGCCGTTCTTCTGGTTCAACATCCTCGAACTCAAGAATTGGGCTACCTTTCTGCATTTTCAGGTTTACAACTCGATTCGTCGTTAGAGTCTCAACTATCGAGCTTGAGCTTTGTTCCATCTGCATTTAATAAACAGCAGTTTGAAAACCAAAACACAGACCGTTTAACTCAACAAGCGACTCTAGCTGACGACATTGCTAACCTAGAGCACACTCATAACTTAGATGAACTGACATCAACGCTGAGCGAACTTAAAAACGACGCGACCAAAGCAATAGAAGCCTTTCAGCTCACCATGGCTGCCAACAAAGCACAGCGCAATGAACTGAGAGAGCAAGCTAACCAAGAGAAAGCACTCGGCAATCTAGAGTCTGCGGCCAACCTACTTAAGCAGTTAGGTAATCAAAGCAGCCAAGAGAAGCGAGACCTCAAAGCACTTCGTATCGAGTGGAAACAGAAGATCGCTGAAAAGCAATCACAAGTAGACGCTATCGAAAGCGAGCTTAAAAGCCGTAAGAACGACTACCAGGCAATTTCTGCAGAATTAGAAACACAGCGCTTGTCTCACTATCGTTTTATCAACCGAGCCGCAGAGTCAAAGAGCTTGCTTGAATTGTTGGATGGTAAAGACGCGCTTGAAGGCTCTGGTGACTGCTGCCTACCTAAATTGCTTAACTTTGCCTTTGAACACGGCTTTACACCGTTAGCTTTAGCCGAGTTTTGGTGGGGACTACCACCAATAGATATTATTCGACAACACGGAAACCTCTACCCGGTTTGCCAAAGTAAGAGCTTTGAGATCCTTGAGCATCAACTCAATGGCATTGAGCTAGAAGATAATCCACTTATCGTGAACCCTGCGGTCGGTAAGTCGTTTGACATTGTTTATGAAGACCAAGAGATCGTGGTCGTGAACAAACCCGAAGAGTTCTTGTCGGTTCCGGGCAAGTTCATCGAAGACTCAGTATATACGCGTATAAAAGCACGCTATCCAGATGCAACAGGCCCTTTGATTATCCATAGATTGGATATGTCGACGTCTGGCTTGTTGATCTTGGCGCTAACGGCCGAGTCCAACAAGCATATCCAAAAACAGTTCATCGATAGAACGGTCGAAAAGCGTTACACCGCACTGCTTGATGGTGAAATAACGGGTCAATCTGGTGACATCAGCCTTCCTTTGCGTGGCGACATTACCGACAGGCCAAGGCAGCTCGTTTGTCATGAACATGGGCGCAATGCAGAAACACACTGGCAAGCGGTCTGCACCAATGACGGAAAAACAAAGGTGCATTTGTATCCTAAAACAGGCCGTACCCACCAGCTCCGCGTACACTGCGCTCACCCACAAGGACTTGGCGTACCAATTCGTGGTGATGACCTATATGGCTACAAACGCGAACGACTGCACCTTCACGCTGGCTACCTAAAACTGATTCACCCAACAACCGGGGAATGGATGGAATTTGAAGTGCCTTCTGAGTTTTAAATCGACTCGTTCTCACACAAAACTAAATCAGTAAAACGAATCAGGGCTCTATATCAAATCGAGATTTAAAGCCCTGACTTACAAGATATCGTATATTGATTTAATAATATGCATCAACCGGTTGCTAATACAACCTAACCCATCACCTCTTTACGCTGATCGATACACTCAAAAGAGCCCATTTCAAACTCACGGCAGATCCATGGTCGGTTTTCATAGATAGTGCACATCAGTGTTTCCCTATCTACCGCAGAGCACCAACCATCATCTAAACGTTTCATGGTTTCACCGCCCCACTCATCGTAAGCAATATGCTCTTCTGGGACACCGGTATCTGTGATGATCATAACCTCTAAACGACAACAGCATGCCTGGCAATTGGCGCAAGTTACTTCAGGTTCGGTGATGTTCTTTATCTCTATGGTCATAAGTAACTACACTGCTAAATTTTGCGTATAGTAATCGAAACCATCAGCGACTGCTAATAAAGAACGTTATTCACCTCGCTTTGTCCAGTTCTGAAACAACAAAAGGCGCCGTGATCAAATCACAGCGCCCATTCATTTTACTTTTCGTTCTGGTGTCAGTTCGCTTAGAACAGACTTGAGAAGAACAATTTAATGTAGTCCATCAAACGTTTGAACAAGCCACCTTGTTCAACCGATTCAAGTGCGATCAAAGGCTGAGTTTGAACATCTTCACCATCAACCGTGTAATGAACGACACCTAGAATTTGACCCTCTGTAATCGGCGCTTTGAGTTCCGAGTTTAATTCGATAGATGCGGTTAGCTTTTTGCTGTCTGACTTAGGTAGCGTGATAAACGTGTCTTCTGCAACCCCAAGCTTCAAAGTGTCTTGGTCGCCAAACCACACTTTCTCTTCAACCACTTGGTCGCCGCCTTGGTGGACATTAAGCGTATCGAAGAATCGGAAGCCGTAACTTAAAAGCTGCTTACTGTCTGACTCACGACTTTTAACACTTGATGCGCCCATCACCACTGCGATAAGTCTCATTTCACCTTGTGTTGCCGAGCTCGCTAAGCTGTAGCCCGCACCCGAGGTGTAACCCGTCTTCATGCCATCAACCGTTAAGCTTCTGTCACGGAGCAAGCCATTGCGGTTGTGTTGCGTGATGCCGTTGTAACTGAAAGAACGCTCACTGTATAAGCCATATACATCTGGAAGATCTTTAATGATCGCTCGGCCAAGCATTGCGATATCGTAAGGCGTTGAATATAAGTCGTCTGCGTCTAAACCATGCGCATTAGCAAAGTGAGTGTTTTCCAATTTAAGCGAAGCAGCCCAAGAGTTCATCAAATCAACAAAGGCATCTTGAGAACCAGCTACATGCTCTGCAATCGCAACACTGGCATCGTTACCCGATTGAATAATCAAGCCTCGGTATAGATCCATCATCACGACGTCAGTATTTACTTCGATGAACATTTTTGAAGAGTCAGGGAAATTCTTTGCCCAAGCGTTTTCACTGATTCTGATTTTATCATCAGCGGAGATGTTGCCTCGCTTCATCTCCTGACCTGCCACATAGCTGGTCATCAGTTTAGTCAAGCTTGCTGGATTCAACTTGGTGTGTGCATTTTTTTCGACGAGCACATCACCAGAATTAAAGTCGATTAACACATACCCTTTCGCACCTAAACTAGGCGGGGCTGGTACTATAGTAGGGGCGGCGATAGCTGCTGTGCTAACCATCGCTGCGTTACTTACAATGAATATACTTAATAAAGGGAGAGAGTATTTGGAGAACAGTTTCATTGAATTAAACCTAAGTTAACATTTTAACCAGTATAGACAAATGCTAGCAAAAGAAGCGCGAACTTTACGTTGCTTTACGCAAATGTACCTTTAGTTACAAATAAAAAAAGTATATTCTGCGATCTGTTCATTTTTCTAACCGTTAATATTGACCAAGCAAATACTCTTCTCACTTAGCTTTTTATCTCCCTGGCATTTGTCTAAATAGCATCTCCACAAGACCAAAAATTCATTCTTCGCTCTCACTTTCTTCAAGATCCGCCTGAAGATCTGTTTGCGCTCGCGCTCGCCACTGGACCTCCTGAGAGTTTGGCACTGAAAACACAATCTATAAAGTACCTTTTCGGCTAGGCCAAAGCCAACCACCACGTCACAAACACCTCTAGCTTTCTCTAAGCGGTGCCCTTTTCAGTTTGCTGCTCTTGAATCGCATCACGTACCATGTCAGTCACGACGGTTTCATTGTATTTCTTAGAAAGATATACCTGTTCTGATTGTGGGTGCCATGAATAAGTTTTGACGCCATTTGTCATAAACTCGAAGTCACCGCTAGTAACGACACCATAATCATGCACAGGCAGTTGATCTTGAGTCGTACATGCCGTCAGCCCAATGGTCATCAAGTTCATAAGCACAGCGATCTTTATACTTTGTGTTCCACAAATGGATCGTTTTATCATAGTTAGAGCCTTTACCTATACATCAATAACTATTAGTTCAACCACCAACATAACTAATAATTATGTTAGGCAAAATGCATTAAACGTTTGCGTAATCGCTAACCTTCACTTCTACCTATTTTGGAGGTTTAATCACAAAAACGGAGTTGGTATAGTCTACCCCGTTAAACATAACCAGACCATTCGAGGCACGGAGCTTCCTCAATCATCTCATGAAGAGAAGAATTGGTACCGACAAAGTATCGGCAAATTTAAGAGGGTCAAACAATGGAATTCAATATGGTTGAGATTTTAGGTTACGCTGCATCTATTATGGTCGCAATTTCGTTAACAATGAAAGATATCGTTCGCCTACGTGTCCTTAACTTCATTGGCTGTGCACTCTTCACAGCATACGGCGTTATGATTGACGCTTGGCCAGTGGTTGCAACCAACGGCTTCATCGCATGTGTAAACATCTACTTCCTTGCAAAAATGCAAAAGGAAAAAAAAGCGGAAGCGATGAAAGAAGCAAAAGCTTAATTTAGCGACTAGCGATTTCAAACTATTCTGAAAAAGCCCAAGTAGAGCGATCTATTTGGGCTTTTTTATATCTGTTATTCCTCTACACGCTCACTACCTTCTACTTTTTCACCGTTCAGACATAGCAGGCGTAAAACATAGTAAGACCATGAATAAAAAACGCCGAACAGGATTGAGTTCGGCGTTTAACTCTACGTTATGTGGTTTGTCTTAGGAGACTAAGCTAGAAGGCTCTCACCCCTATCAACACATCAATACTATGAACACACTTTGGTCCAGCTACCGTCACTGCCCGGCTCAGAACTTGTCCACCAGTTAGCTTGGTAAATGCTGCCATTGTGAACCACTTGGTCACCCGTATTAGCATGGCTTGGGTTGCCGGCCCAGTCTTTCTGAGGCAGATCTGGGTACACTGTTAAGCCTGCAGTATCACAAGTGCCAGGGTTTGTGCCACCGTCGCCAGGGTTACCGCCACCAGAACTGATATCACCTAAAGGTAAATCTGGTTGCTCAAAGCTAAAGGCATAATCGACACCACCTACGTTAACGGCATAGTTTGCAGGGCCTGAAATTGGTAAGTAATACACCATGTCCAGTTCATACACGCCACCAGCAGGCAGTTCTTTCCATGCAGGTAATGTGAAAGCTACACGGTGCATAGTACCGTCTAAGCCACCAATGTTATCCGCACGAGTATGACCCGACGCAATCACAGTCAAACCACCACCAGATTGGTCTTTCGCGTTGTCTGGTGCAGATACAGGAATATCAAACTGGAACTCTGTACCGCCAAGCAGTGCTTGACCCGTATTGTTGGTAAACGTGATCTTAGGATTAATTGGGTAGTTTTGGTCACCGACTTTGAAACCACCAACAGATACTGCGATGTCTAATGCTTCGGTAGGAATTGCACCAGTCGCGACTTTGTTGCCATACGGCGTTGCCGACTTAAACTTATCGTAGATAGCTTTAGTCATTGTGTTACCCATGTGGAACTCACCGTTACCGGTGTTACACGCTTGCTCTGTGGTATCAACCGTTGTGCGGTTGCCACTTGCATCAAGTACATAACAGTTGTAGTCGCCAGCCAGTTCCCAGAACATGATGCCGCCGATTTCTTTGTCGATAACGTAGTCCGCTTTCACGTTGATAGACTCTTTATCTTCCGTAGAAAGGAACACGCCTTTTTCAGCATTCCATAGCCAAGGTGCAACCGCCACGCTGTCGTAGTTACGCGTGTAAGTGCCTCTTAGAACATCTGTTGGATCGTTTACAGGATCAAGCTTGTAAGCATCCGCATAAGACCCCCAAATGCCTTTCTCTAGGTTCTTCGCATGCCACATTGGGTTCGAACCTGCGCCCATTTCGTTTCCTTTAGGGTCGGTATCGTGCCACATGTTATCGATACCAATCGCGCCGTGACCACAGTTGTTCTTCTCGCCTTCACCTGTACCAGCGGCACATTCAGATTGATTAGGCAGTGCAGCTCGGCCCCAAAGACCATTTTCACCACCTGTTACACCCTGCCAACCACGCGTGTAGTAAGGCACACCGATGTTAATGCGACCAGCTGGCATTGAACCGCGGAAGTAATGGTAAGCCCAATCCGTGTTCAGGTAGCCAATACCGCCATAAGCCGCCGTGTCGTATACGTTCCACTGTGCTAGCTCTGAATCTTTACCTGTATCGAACAAGGCAGCGTTATGGCCAACGTGATCGTTCCAAGCACCGTGAAGATCGTAAGACATGATGTTCACGTAATCAAGATATTGAGTGACATCGAATGTTTCCATACCGCGCAACAGGTAGCCAGAAGAAGGTGCCGCGATAGTTAACATGTAGTGATTGCCATCTTCAGCAGACGCCACATCAAGCTTCTCACGCAATACTTTCATCAGTACTTGGTATGAAGCCCATAGGTACTGTCGACGTGGTTCCATGAAATCTTTGTCGTATGGGTTACCCGCACCAGCCATTGAAGTTGGATACTCGTAATCAATATCTAGACCATCGAATTGATACTTACGCAGCATTTCAACCGCTGACGTCGCGAACGTTTCGATGCCTTGATGGTTGATTGAGCCATCAGCATTGGTCGTCATAGTGTAGAAACCACCGTCAGCTACACGGCTACCGTCTGTGGCAAAGTGGCCACCAGTCTCAGCCCAACCACCAATTGAGATTAGTGTTTTAACACCGTGTTTTTTCTTCGCAGTTGCGAGCGCACCAAAGTGACCTTTAAAGCCTAATGCAGGGTCAACCTCTACTCCCGGCCACTCTTTACCGACAGCAGCATTATTTGGATCGTTTACGTCACCAACGTTCACTTTGCCATCTGAACCGATGCTCACGAACGCGTAGTTAATGTGTGTGAGTTGTTCCCAAGGAATATCATTCACTAAGTAAGACGCTTGCGGGTCGTCTCCTGCACGCCAACTGGTAAAGTAGCCAATCACACGACGAGGGTGATCCACGCCCATTTTCTCACGGCCTTTATCATCGTAAATTGTACAGTAAGGAACATCGACACCTTGCATTTGATACAGGCCATCAGGACGACATGTACTCACCGTTGGAGCACCATTCACCTTCAAAGAAGCCAAGGCTGATTCCGTTGTTGCACCTTGATCGTCGGTCGCTTTTGCGTATACAGACAAAGTACCTGCTTGAGTGGTTGTGTAGTCAAGCGCATAGGGGCTTGTTGCAGCCGTTCCAACTAAAGAACCTGCCACATAGAAATCGACTTTATCAACCGTACCATCGCTGTCTGCAGCCATTGCAGTGAGTGTTACCACGCCACCTACATCAACAGAAGCCGCTGAAAGTGCAACTGATACCGTTGGCGCTTCATTGCCAGGTTGCAGTGAATCAACAGAAACAGATACCGCGCTTGCTGCACTCGATGCACCTTCATTGTCTGTTGCAACAACAGAAACCTGATGGCTGCCCGACGTTGCTGCCCAAGTCGCTTCAAATGGTGCCGCTGTTACTACTGCGACGGAAGTACCATCTACAAAGAATTCTACTGAAGCAACACTACCATCAGCATCGAGTGCCGTAGCACTTAACACGACATTATCACCCTCAACGATCACATCTGACACGGTAGGTGCTGTTAACGAAGCAGTTGGCGCTTCATTTGGCGTGCCACCGCCGCCTCCGCCGCTACACACATCAATCCTTTTCCATTGTGCGTAGTCACCTTCAAATTGGCTCGGGTTGTTGTTTTGATTCCAGTAATTCGCTGAGTAAGCGCTGCCGTCATGTGAAACCTGATCACCACCGGTGTATACCGTGGCAGAATCCCACGCTTCTAACTTTGAACAATCAACAGCCGCGTAGCTGTTGAATGCCATTAAGCATGACGCGGTGAGAGTACTGAGTGTAAAAACCTTCTTGGCCACTCTTCCTTGGTTTAGGTGCATGTTAGCTGTCCCTTAAGTTATTGTTTCAAGATGCTTAATTTAAGTGTCATATTTCTCACCACTTAAATCTCTTTGCAAAACAACTGTAGGTAATAGTGCCAATTTAACACCTAAAATATTCGATATTTATAAAATGACTCGCATTAATTTGTTTATAGCATGCAATGAGCCGACACTTATTTTGCACGAACAACTAATATTAAATTTATTTCGGTACGCTAAAAAATATCGCCTAACTCACTTCATTAATTACAAAACTCTATTCATATCGACTTTATTCATTCGTTCTGAAATTTCGTCTTAAAACTAACCAAAAGGGAGTGATTTAGCCATAGAACCGATTTCTTTTCTAAATTCGCCCACTTTTTCTTAACAACTGTGATAGTATCGCGTCTTTTTTTGACGAACCTCACATTTCCAATGCAAGTGTGGGAGAAATACATAGGCTTGAAAGAGCCAAATATAGCGAAGAAATAATGTCCAACTTGACGCAAGTCGCCAACGAAAACATCAACGCAGAATCTACTTCTATTAACTTCACTAAAGCCCAATCTTTGGGTGAAAAACTGGAGCTTGGAAATCCAGTATTTTGGCTAAGTGGGAGCTTTTTAACCCTCTTTGTCATACTTGCCTTCACCAACACCTCGGTGTTATCAGAACTTGTGAACATCGGTTTTAGTTATTCGACTAAATGGTTTGGTGCTTTTTGGCAGGTTCTCTTACTACTCAACTTCATTATCGGCTTAGTACTTGCACTAGGACGCACAGGTCACGTTCGTTTGGGTAAACTTGCCCTTCCTGAAATGACCACATTCAAATGGATGTCGATTGTCTTATGTACGCTGCTCGCAGGCGGTGGTGTATTTTGGGCAGCAGCAGAGCCTATTGCTCACTTCGTTTCTGCTCCGCCTCTATACGGCAACGCTGCTCCTCAAGCAATGGCGTTCAACGCCCTATCTCAGTCTTTCATGCACTGGGGCTTTCTTGCTTGGGCAATCTTAGGGGGCTTATCCTCTATCGTGCTGATGCGCCTTCACTACGATAAAGGGCTTCCTCTTAAACCGCGTACTTTGCTTTATCCACTACTGGGCGAGAAAGCGATTAATAGCTGGATCGGTAACGTAGTCGACGCGTGTAGCATTGTTGCTGTGGCTGCAGGTACTATCGGTCCAATTGGTTTCTTAGGTCTTCAAATCAGTTATGCGTTAAGTGAACTGTTTGGTATCTCAGACAGCTTTACGACTCAGAGCGTCGTCATTCTACTCGCCATCGCCATGTACACCCTATCTGCATTGAGCGGCGTGAACAAAGGCATCCAACTGGTTAGCCGTTACAACATCATCTTGTCTGTGTGTCTTATCGGCTATATCCTTCTTGTCGGCCCAACCAGCTTCATCGTTGATGGCTACTTGCAAGGCATGGGTGAAATGATCGATAACTTCATCCCTATGGCGCTTTATCGCCAAGATACAGCGTGGCTTGGTGGTTGGACGGTATTCTTCTGGGGTTGGTTCTTAGGTTATGGGCCAATGATGGCAATCTTTATTGCTCGCATTTCACGCGGCCGAACGATTCGCCAAATGATAGTGTCAATTAGCATCGTTGCTCCACTGGTAACCTGCTTCTGGTTCAGCATCGTTGGTGGTAGCGGTTTAGCGTTTGAGTTAGAAAACCCTGGTGTGATTTCCAGTGCGTTTGAAGGCTTCAACCTTCCTGCAGTGTTACTGGCTATCACTGCACAACTGCCACTTCCAACTCTGATTGCGATACTGTTCCTTATCCTGACCACCACGTTCATCGTAACGACAGGTGACTCAATGACCTACACCATCAGTGTGGTTATGACAGGCACCACAGAGCCAAACGCAGCGGTACGCACCTTCTGGGGTATCATCATGGGTGCTGTGGCCATCGCGCTTATCTCAATGGGCTCTGGCGGTATATCTGCGCTACAGTCGTTCATTGTTATTACTGCCGTTCCTGTGTCATTCATCTTACTACCATGTTTATGGCATGCACCTAAGATCGCGACACAGATGGCAAAAGAGCAAGGCATCGCTTAATACCAACGCCGACTAACCTCAGTTTCGTGTTTCGAACAAAGAAGCCACTCAAGTGAATCACCTGAGTGGCTTTGTTTTATCTATCTGTGTGTCGGTTTATTGAAACTTTTCCCCCGGCGGCAACCATGAATGACATTTCAACGAACAATTCAGGGTTTGCCTGTTCAGCTTTCACACATGCACGGCTCGGAGCACACCCTTCAGGGAACCATACTTCCCACACTTCGTTGAGCACATCAAAGTTAGCGAAATCCGTTAGGTAAATAGTAACCGACAATACGCGAGATTTATCGCTATTTACCAGGCTCATCATCTCTTCAGCTTGCTCAAAGATTTGTTGAACCTGACTCTAAATGCCCGCAGATGTGTCTGACTCATCAACTTCAACAAAGCTTGCAATACCATTAAAAACAGTTACATCAGACCAACGCTTGGTCGGGTTAATTCTATGAATCTTCACTCGCTATTCTCTTTTTATTGTTGGGATCTACATCAGAGTAATCTAATCCAAATCCTTAATATTGATAACAAAAATTAGTTCGCGGTATTGATCATAGACTCAACACACTTTCACTGACGGCATTCAACTCTAGCAGATACGACAATCGAAGAGTTGGCTCCCTTCTCCACTTCAAAACACCCACCAGCACTAGAAAGCTGACGAACTGAGAGTTTGTCTTTTCCTAGCTTATCGAACCAATATGGGGCCAGTGAACACTGCGCAGATCCGGTTGCTAAATCCTCTGAAATGCCGATCTTCGGTGCAAAATAACGAAGTACATAACCATCATCCGAGCTTTTAGCCGTCACCATAACAGCATGCAGGTCATTGATTCTTTTATACTGTTCAAAATCAGGAGTAAAATTCCTTACTGCTTCCTCTGAATCCAACACTAACACTAAATCTCTTGTCGAGAATACATCGACAACGGGCTGATTCAAAGCCGACAGATCAATTGGAGCATCGCTCCACTGAACGTAAGGTTTAACATTCCAGCTTGGCAGTTCCAATTGAGATAGGCCGTCTTTTCTAGAAATCACGACCTGTCCATGATCACTGTTTAAAGTAACCTCTTCAAACTTATACCGCTCGATCAAATCAGTACCAGCCCCCAAACTACCGTGACCACAAAGGTTTATCTCACCATCTAATGCAAACCAGCGGATGTCGAACTGTCTTCCCTACTTCTTCACAAAAGCAGTAATAGGCTGTGCTAGTTGATGTGTTATTTCTAATAGTTCCGAATCTGCTAACCATTGTTCAAGTTCAACAACCCCACAAGGATTCCCTTTCGCCGACTCTCCACTAAAAACATCATATATAAGTGCGTTGATAACTTATCTCCTTATTTCATTTTATTAAGATCTTAATAAAAACTATCATTTCACTTTTTAAATAAACCATTGATATATAAAACATTAAAATACCACGCATGATGATCCATAAGTAAAGGTAATACTCTCATAGTGAAATTAAATTTTCACTAGTGCGGTCATGTTTTAGGACTAATTAATGGAGTACTTTTATGCATGTTCAAACCTACGAATTGAAGCAAAGCAACTTTGGATACAACCTAGGCGTGATAGGTGTCGCGTTGGTGTTAGCTTGGATTGGAATTTATAAGTTTACGCCTACCGAAGCGATGTTGATTGAACCTTTAATTGCCAACCACCCAGCAATGAGCTGGCTTTACAACTTATTCACAGTCCAATCCGTGTCTAATATGGTTGGTGGTGCTGAAATCATTGTCGCCATTGGGCTGATGATTGGGTTTAAGAAACCGCAAGTCGCGTTTTGTTCTGGCATTGCTGCAGCGGTTATCTTTGTTGTGACACTGAGCTTTCTAATTACCACGCATAACGCTTGGAAAGTATCGGATGGTATTTTGGTCACTAACTTCTTCTTAGTGAAAGATATTCTATTTTTAGCAATCGCGATCAGTGTAATCGAACGCAATAAACCTCAAAAGTAACGATAAAGCAATAAGGTTACCCTAAATCTAGAGGACACCTTAAAATAGACAGGCCCGAAGCTGGCTAGAAGGACCCCGCCAGCTTCTGATATATAAGGTTTTACTTGGCAATACCATCATGATTAAAGCATTGTCTTGTTACCAAGCCCCACTTTTCGTCTTGGTACTGGTCTTCCACATAATTACCTGAGGTGTAGTCATTGACGACTTCTCTCCAGAACTTAACAGCATGATCTGCGCCCAGTACTTGTTTAATCTCCCAACTACCTTTTAGGTGTTCAAATAGTTCAGAGATAAACTGTTTCCCTACTTTGTTCTTACGGAAATAAGGCACCACATAGAAATCACAAATCTCAAACTCGTTTGGCGCTTTGGTTTCAATGGCGGTTAATGCAGCAGGAACGCCATCAATGTAGAGTAAATAACCCGTTACGGCATCACCAAGCGTCGGGTAAATCTCAAACAAGCCATACTCGTCTGGTTTGTCTCCGATAATCTTTGAAAACTCAGCCGCATAGCCCTGATATAAATTCGCGTATACCTGCTGATTACCACTATAGACTGTCACAATGTTCATAAACTGATCTCTGTATTGTTTCGCACCACAATGGTGTGAGCTCATCTTTCCGTGCCTATTATCTCATTGATTATAGGAAAAATAATAGATATCAAATACCCACTTACACGGATATTGCCTTGCGGTAATAGTTGGCATTCTGTTGTTGTCCTTTGAATACTGCGTAATTTTGGACACGCTCAACGAGGTCGAAACCCGTATTTGTTAGTACTTTATTTGAACCGACATTACCTACTAATGCATAAGCATCAATATATTTTAGGGATGAGTGCTTAGACAAATAGGTTAGCAGCTTTCTGACCGCATTAGAGGCGACACCTTTAGAACCAAAAGCTCGACCAACCCGATAGCCGAGCTCCCCGCTTTCACCATTTTTGCTGATATCGCGAACGTTGATTCTTCCACAAATAACGCCGTTAGCGTCCTTAATTAGCATTGGGATCAACTCACCATTTTGGTATTCCTTAAGGAAGAGCTTAACTTGGTCGGCAACCCCTGAATCAGAATAGAAACTGTCATCCCTAGCAGGAACAAATTGATTAAACCACTCTCTATTTTCGACTTCAAATTCGAAAAGAGGACCAACATCGCTTGGTTGAAGTAGGTGTATAGATATCTCCATAAGTAACTCTAAAAGCTCCCTTTAAGTACTGTATTTTCAGATTTCGAACTCTCTGTGTTTCTATCTAGGATGATGGGAGTTAACCATCGCTCAAAGTATTGGCGTGACCAAAAGCAACCCCATTACCGCCATAGATAACAAGGCACCACTGAAAAAACTCGGAGCATGAAATGGTCGAACTTTTGATTTAACGACCTCTCTCTCAATCGCTTCTTGGTAAGTTTTAACGGAGAGTTCCTTAACGTAATTACTTTGCATAATAAGCTCCTTATGAATAAGTAAAAGAAGCTTAAGACTTGAAGTTAGGTTGAGGTAAAGCGAAATTTTAGATAATTGAACTATTTATTTCGCTAGACCACTTAATTTTTGTAAATGTAGGAATGGATACGATATATAAGAAAACTAAAGTAAAGAGTGATACAGGTATAGTTCACGATCTCTACCATGAACTTTACGGACCAGCTTCTCAACAAACTTTACACCGAGCTTTCGTATAACTGACTCTGAGCGTTTGTTTTCAGACAAGTGCATCACTTTCAGTTCTGTGAGCCCCAAATGAGCTTTGCTGTATTCCACTAACGCCAATGAGGCTTCATAGGCTATACCCTGCCCCCAAAACGGAACACCAAGCCAATAACCAAGAATACCAACACCATCTTGCAAACTAGGAAAGCTAACTGCACCGATAATCTCGTCGTTTGCTTTAAGAGTTATCGCGTACACCACACCTTTTCCTTCATTAAAGAAAGACTCGTGCGTGTTAATCCAATCAGTCGCCATACTTGCTTCATATGGATGAGGAATATTAGCCGTCATATCAGCTATCACTTTCTCACCCGCAAGTTCAGCAACGCGCTCGCTATCACTCAATCGAAATGGCCTTAAGATTAATCGTTCCGTGGTAATGTTCTGCTGCATAACCTCTCCCTTAACTAAAGGCTGATAACACTATTCCAAAATCACCCTAAAAATGTCGTTGTTCACGCCACCCACATCCACTAACTCTCCAGTTTTCATATGAATTGACGTGTTTAATTGTCGACTCGAGCGTGGCTCTTTCGTTTCTCGAATCACCAGCATATCGACCAAGTAGCCAGAATGTTGCTTTCGTATTGAGCCCGAAAAAGTGACACTTTCAGCCCTATCGGCGAGTACTGAATTAAATGTTTTGTCTTCTAATACGCCTGCGGAGATCGATGTATCACCATAAAATAGCGTGATGGTTGTTGGGTCCGGTTGCAAAGCTTCATTGGATGCGCAGCCCGTCAGAACTAGGCATAGCATTAAAATAATTCTAAATGGCATAAACTTGTTTTTCGTTCTCTCACTAAACGTTATTTGTAAAAGTGCCGTTGCGATGGTTTAAATCACCGCGTCTGTCAGCTCAACTTTTAGTGACTTGTTATGTAAATTATCAGCCTCTGCAGACTGGATAGTTCCCGAGATAAGATCTTCGAAGAGATCCAACTGCCCTGCTGGGATAAGCTGATTTTGAATCGCTCTACGTTTGTTAGAATCAAATAATCGTTCAGCCATCCAACCGATTAAGTAGACCAGAGAAAGACATCCACCAGCCGTAGCAATGTTGCCTTCAATAACTAAAGGCAGATCTTGGACATCTCCCCCCATCGCTTCTAATGTTGGTTTGGCATGCGGGTTTGTTGTAAGCCTCTTACCTTTAAGTAAACCGAGTTCGTGTAACACAAAAGATCCCGCGCAAATCGACCCGATTAACTGCTCACTCGGATCCAGCTGTAATGAGTTCATGAACTCTGGCTCTTTCAATGCAGCAGGAATACCGCGATAACCACTTGTTATCAGCACTATATCTTGCTGCGCTACTTCACTCAAATGGCCATCGGTTTTCACCGTCATACCCAAATGTGAACGATGCTCAGGCTTAGTTCCAAGAACCTTAACCTCCCAAGAGTCCGTCGTTCTTCCTAATAAGTCATACATCAAGAAGAAGTCTACATCTGTGAAGTCATCAAATAATACGATTCCGACTTTGTACATAATACATGCCCTTGTTGATTACTCTCGAAAGATGAGAAGCGTTAATAGTGAGGCGATTCATAGAAAGGTGATATTAACCACCACATACTTGAGGTCAAACTCGAACCACAATTATTTAT
The DNA here is from genome assembly GCF_001635455.1 of Vibrio sp. HI00D65. GTDB lineage: Bacteria > Pseudomonadota > Gammaproteobacteria > Enterobacterales > Vibrionaceae > Vibrio. Next base: position 128,738 of record NZ_LWEH01000460.1, on the reverse strand, counting down.
GGCCCCTAGGTAACAGCGACGAAATTAGACCATTTTCTTTTTACTTCAGGAGTCAACGCTAGAGTAAAGTCATAACCTAAGTGATTCTCACGTGTTATTTCAAACCCTAATCGCTTATGAAACTGCACCGACAGTTCATTTAAGCGTAAAACATTGCTTACTAATACCCTTGAATCACGATCTTTCAGTATGTTTACAATGCCACGAAATAGAGCAAGAAAAGCGGCTTTACTTCTATAGTCTGGGTGTACCACAAACATAGGGACAAACCAGCTGCCATCGCCTAAATCACTTAACGTCGTGTAGCCAATTAGCTTATTATGTCGCCGATATTCGACAAGCAGTCCTTGTTCCATCGATTGGGCATGAGATGCTAAATACACATCTCTATCTATTGGAAAGCCCGCTTCTTTTGAAATAGACTCCAATGTCATCACGTCCAGTTCTAAATATTCTTCCATTACTACCTCTTATCCGTGCTCAAAAGAATTGCAGAACAAAGCACGCAATAAACGCCGGTAAGCCAGCAATGAATAGCACTAAGCCCGTTTGATAATTCATTCGATAGTGTTCTTGTTGGTCTTTAGCAAAATCGTGCCCGTCGACCATTTTGTAGACTTTGTCTGTAATAGGATCATCTAAGCGCGTTGTTTTGCTATGAACGCCTCCCTCCCAGAGAAGTTTTGCCAAAACCCAAATGACGATAACGACATAAAATAAGAAGTCGACGAGTTGAGTAGAAGCAAAGAAAGGAAAAAACTGCGACAGCACAAAAACGACCATTGCAGCCATCAAATTGATAAGCACCACTTTCTTTAACAAATCGAGCAAATGAACCTCCGACAGAATATTAGTACTTTAATAACGGATATTTATAAAATTCAGATTTCTCGGTCAATCAAAAAATATGTGTAAGATTGCACTATATGAAGTGCCGCATGTTTAACAACCTTCATTGCTGATAGGAAACATTACACCGCTCTTGGAGTAGTATTGAAATGACGTTTAAATTCTCGGCTGAATTGAGATGGACTAGAATAACCAACTCGGCGTGCGGCATCACTTATACGCAGGCCTTCTAACTGGATCAGCTCCTTGGCTTTATTGAGCCTTACCTTCTTCAAGTATTGGAGTGGTGATTCGAAAGTGACGTTACGAAAAGCATTATGGAAAGCAGACACACTCATATTCGCTTCATCGGCTAGCGATTGAACAGTAATGGTTTGGTCATACTCTTCATGCACTTTAGACAATGCTTTGGCGACGCGTGCGTAATGGCCATCATGATGGGCTAAATCAAACAGTACACGGCCCTCAGAGCCTGTTAAAGCGCGATAAACAATCTCCGTCATCATTGCATCACCCAAGATGTTGGCTTCGATATCGCAATGCAGTGTCTTCGCCAACCTAGTGAAACTCTCTAGCATCGCCGTTTCCATTCTAGTGGACTCTAAGCCACTCGAATTCTGTTTGTGCATGTTACAGTAACTCTCTAGAAAACCTTGCTCTTCAAGCTTTTTCACTAAGCTATGCAAGCGCTGAGAATCAATGTTGATCGACAAACCCAATAACGGCTCTCCATCAACAGGCAAAGCTTCACACTCCAGTGGCATTGGCACCCCCACCACTAAGTAATCACCTGCCGCGTAAGTTACTGGCCTGTCGCCTATGTAAATATTCTTTTTACCCTGGCCAAGCATGATGATACCTGACTGATAAGTGAATGGTTGGCGCTGATTCCCCCCACTACTACGATACAACCACACACCCTCTATCTCTGTTTCTCTGATCCCTTCAAGATCGTCCCAACCTTTAAGTTCAACGTAAGATTGCAGTAACTGAGCGAGTGTATTCATAACAGGTGATGTTCCATTCAAAGGGTGATGTTGGTTTGCACAAAAGCCCAAATAGAATATCAATCATGTAGAAATAGGCAATTATTTTGGAGAAATTGGCCTTCACCACCCTATTTCAGTGTACTAATATGCAAATATAGAAATTGAGCACTACAACAAAAATAATTTTAGCTTTACACAAGGAACTGACGATGCAATTTACCTATGTTAACCCTACCGTTATCCACTTCGGCCAAGGCCAAATCAACGCTATCAGCCAAGCTGTTGATACTTCAGAGAAAGTACTTGTCATCTACGGTGGCGGTTCAATCAAAAGCAACGGTGTTTACGACCAAGTAGTCGCATCTCTTAAAGATCACGCTTGGATTGAGTTTTCTGGTGTTGAAGCAAACCCAACCAAAGAAACATTAGACAAAGCAGTCGCTATCGTTAAAGAAGAAAACGTAGAATTCATTATCGCTGTTGGCGGTGGTTCAGTAATTGATGGTTCGAAATACGTTGCAGCAGCAGCGAAATACGACGGTGACGGTTGGGACATCCTAACAGGTGAGCACCCAGTGACCGAAGCAACGCCAATCGGTGCGGTACTGACGCTTCCGGCTACAGGTTCTGAATCAAACATGGGTGCAGTAATCACTCGTAAAGCAACTCAAGAGAAGCTGGCTTTCCTAAACCCTGCGGTACAGCCTAGGTTTGCAGTTATGGACCCAGATGTAATGAAGTCTCTACCAGAGCGCCAATTAGTGAATGGTCTGGTTGATGCTTGGGTTCACGTGTGTGAACAATACATCACTATGCCTGCTGACGCGATGGTTCAAGACGGCTACGCAGAAACATTGCTGAAAAACCTTCTTGTACTGGGTAAACAATACGACGAGCGTGACAACGATGCATGGCGTGCAAACCTAATGTGGACAGCTAACCAAGCGCTAAATGGCCTTATTGGTACTGGTGTTCCTCAAGATTGGGCAACGCACATGATTGGACATGAATTCACAGCCTTGTGGCATGTCGACCACGCACGTTCACTAGCCATTGTTCAACCTTCACTACTTCGTAACCAGATCGAAGCGAAACGCTGTAAACTTGAACAGATGGGACGTAACGTATTTGGCCTAGAAGCGGGCAAAGATTTAGCAGAGCGCACTATCGATGCTATCGAAGCCTTCTATCACAGCCTAGACGTAGCGACTATGTTTGATGGCTACGAGGCGGATAAAGCAAAAGCTATCGACAACGTGGTTGCACAACTAGAATCACATGGTTACCTACAGCTTGGCGAGAACCAAGCTATCACGCTAGAAAAAACTCGCGAGATTCTAGAGTCTGCGATCCATTAACGGTTAAAATTAAAGCAAAGAAATCAGGTTTCTAAATAAAATCGCGATAATTTAAAAATTTATGCAATTAAACTGAACCGAATTCTTTGACCTTTCGTATATTCTTAAGCAGCGTCCTAATCCGGCGCTGTTTTTTATTTGCCCTACAAGATGCTATTAAATTCTCATAAGTTCCTAATTTTGTGTGCAATCATATTTCTATATTGTTAAGGTAAACCTGTCTCTTTACTAGGTATGAACAACGATTTGAACAATCTTAAGAAAATGGTTAAGTTTAAGTCACTTAACAAGTGGTATGGTGATTTTCATGCCCTAAAAGATATTGATCTAAATATTGAACAGGGAGAGATTGTGGTGATTTGCGGGCCATCTGGTTCGGGTAAATCCACTCTGATCCGCTGTATCAATCAGTTAGAACCGTTCGAAAATGGCGAACTTTCCGTGTTAGAACAATCGCTTCCCTGCAAGTTCAATACACCTGGCCAAGTTGGAATGGTGTTTCAGCACTTCCATTTATTCCCCCATCTTACTGTGCTTGAAAACCTTACTCTGTCTCCAATGCGTACGCTCAAAAAAAGCAAAGAAGAAGCAGAGAAAACCGCCATGCATTATCTCGAGTGTGTACACATCGCAGAACAAGCGAATAAGTACCCGGCTCAGCTTTCAGGTGGTCAACAACAACGTGTGGCAATTGCGCGCTCTCTTTGCATGAAGCCAGAACTACTGCTATTCGATGAACCGACATCAGCACTTGATCCGGAAATGATCAATGAAGTGCTTGATGTAATGGTCGAACTGGCAAGTGAAGGCATTACCATGGTATGCGTAACACACGAAATGGGCTTTGCAAAACGCGTTGCCGACCGAGTGATCTTTATGGACGAAGGACAGATCGTGGAATCTAATACGCCACAGAGCCTGTTCGAAAATCCTCAACACGAACGTACTCAAGCGTTCCTAAATCAGATTCTGACTTACTGATGCTGCTGAAAATAATGAAACCCGCCCTCTCTGCCTTGGTACAAATTGTGGTACTTGCTGTAGCCGTTGTTTGGATCCTCGATTCTGGCGCTCAAGCGATGGGATACAGTTGGCAATGGGATCGAGTACCTGACTACATTGCTTTCTATGAAGATGGCGAGTGGTGGCCTGCAGAATTGATGGAAGGACTACTCGTTACCATCAATATCTCGCTGATTTCTTTAGTTGCAACACTGGTGATTGGCTTAACCACAGCCCTATTACGTAACTCCAATTCAGTTGTCGGTCGCACCCTCGCCACTAGCTATGTGGAATTGATTCGTAATACACCATTGTTAGTACAAATTTACCTGCTCTATTTTGTATTCGGTCCTGTAATCGGTCTGGATCGATTTAGCACGGCTGTTTTAGCTTTGGCACTTTTTCAAGGGGCATATACCGCTGAGATATTTCGTGCTGGGTTGAATAGTATTTCTAAAGGACAATTTGAAGCCGCTCAATCTTTGGGCTTATCAAAGACCTATACTTATTGGGATGTGATTCTTCCTCAAGTGGTACAACGTACGTTGCCACCTCTGACTAACGAAGTGATCTCCCTTATCAAAAACTCTTCGATTGTGAGCGTCATGGCTATTTTCGACCTGACAACCGAGGCCAGAAACATTGTTTCTGAAACTGCGATGCCATTTGAGATCTGGTTCTCTGTGGCAATCATTTATCTTGCACTTACACTTTCACTTTCTGCCGTTGCAGCTTGGCTTGAGCATAAGCTCGGAGCTAACTGGCGAACACAATAAGGATTTATCAGCATGAAGCTATTTAAAACCGCTATCACTGCTTTACTTGCGCTTGCCGTAAGTTTGCCTGTGCTTGCGTCTGAAACGCCTAACCTAGACAAAATCAACGAACGTGGCTCTCTACGTGTTGGCATGTCGACTTTTGTTCCTTGGGCAATGCGTAACAAACAAGGTGATCTTGTCGGATTTGAAATCGATGTGGCAAAACGTCTTGCTGAGGATTCAGGCTGGAAAGTTGAATTTGTACCGACGGCATGGGATGGCATTATCCCTTCACTGCTATCGAATAAGTTTGACGTAATCATTGGCGGTATGTCGATTACCGAAGCGCGTGCTAAGAGTGTTCTTTTTACTGAACCATATTCTCACTCTGGTGTTCAATTGGCGGCTAACAAAGAGCTAGCAGAAGGCTTCAGCAAAATTTCGGATTTTGACTCCCGCCGAGTGAAAATTGCAGCTCGTCGTGGCGCCTTCACAGTTCAAGTTGCTCGTGAAACCTTCCCGAAAGCGAAAGTACTTCAGTTCGATGACGACGCTCAAGCTTTCCAAGAAGTACTAAACGGCAATGCACACGCGGTTATCGCTTCTAGCCCTAAGCCAGAACACGAAGCAATCAAGAACGCTGACACTCTATTCATTCCATTTGATGAACGTCTATCAAAAGGTAACGAAGCATTTGCTGTTCGCCTAGGTGAAACCGACAAAGCTGAATTCTTCAACGAGTGGATCAAAGCACGTACTGAGGATGGCTGGTTAAAAGAGCGTTACGAGTACTGGTTCTCTACTCTGGATTGGCAAGATCAGATTGCTCAAGGTCAGTAATCGACGGCTAATTAGCGTTAAATAGCTAATCAAGGCAGTACCTTGCTGGTACTGCCTTTTAGGATACATCAGAGATAGCTATGAATTCATAGCCCATTCTCACAACACATTAATAATCATTGTTTAAACAGGAATGACGTGAGTAGTACTAGCGCATTATCAACGCCCAAGCCCAACCTTCACATGAAGCCTTGGTATCAACGCCTCAATCTATTAGATGGAGTTTTGTTTACCATCATTTGTGTGTTTGCAGGTTGGCTTTATTATCGCTCTGCTGTCGGCATTAACTACCAGTGGCGATGGGAAGACGCATTCACGCTAATCTTCATTCCACCTTCTCAAGGTAGTATCCCTTACTTCTTCCAAGGCCTAGTCTCAACACTGCGTTTAAGTTTGTGGAGTATGGTGTTGGCCTTATCTTTTGGTACCCTGCTTGGGGTTGCAAGACACTCTAAGATCGCTCTGTTTAAGACTCCAGCTCTGCTTTTCATCCAATTGGTTCGAAATATTCCACCACTTGTTTTTGTGTTTATCTTTTACTTTTTTGTCTCTAACCAACTGATTCCTTTGCTTGGTTTAGAAACCCTTCTGCGTGAACACAATGGCGACATTAATCAGCTGCAAGCGTTTCTATTTGGCCCTGCCAACCTTTGGGAGAACTTAGCTTCTGGTGTTATCTGTATTGGTCTACTCTCTTCGGCGTATATCGCTGAAGTGATTCGTGCTGGCTTGGAAAGCATTCCTAAAGGCCAATGGGAAGCTGCGGACTCACTTGGTTTATCCGTCTTCTCAAAATATCGATATGTGGTAGGTCCACAGGTATTAACCGCAATAACCCCGCCTTTAGCTGGCCAAGCAATTTCGTTGGTAAAAGACACTTCGATTGTTTCTCTGATTTCGATTCAAGAAATGACCTTCGTTGGCACCGAGATGGCAAATTCATCCGGTTTGATCTTTGAAATCTGGCTGATTGTTGGCGCGGTTTACTTCGCACTCTGCTTCACGCTATCGCGCATTTTCAGAAAGATAGAGCAACGCTCAAGTGCTTATCTAAACCGCTAGTTTGCACTAGTTACTCCATTGTTTCTGTAGCACTTCAGTAACCTCTGCTTGCCCTAGCCTATAATATTCATCAGCTTATCCTGATTGGTTTAACTCATTGACCAATCAGGATTAATCGTTTCAAAGCTCTCGTCTAAAACACAGCAAACCCTTCATTTAAACACTATACTTTGAATAACAAATCTCATCAGATTCTCTCAAAGGTCAAACCAACATGGATAATCATAAAGAAAGAGCGTTTTATGCCGTTGTCGGCGCATTAGTAGGGGACGCTGCCTCTATGGGGCTACATTGGTTATATGATCAAGAGAGGATCTTACAGGTAGCAGGTTTCGAGCCTGAGTTTCGTTCACCAAACGAGTCCGATTATCAAGATAAAGGCTATTTTGCTCACCAGGGAAAGTCCGCAGGCGACCAATCACAATACGGCGCTCAACTATTGGCGATGGTTGATAGCCTAGTCGACAATCAACACTATGATGAAGCATGCTACATCAAGCACTTCCGCTTCTGGTTTGATTTCGGTGGCAGTTGGCAAGGTTACATAGATAAAGCAACACGCATGAGTTTGCTGAACATCCACCAACTGGAACTGGCCGATGCCCCTATCACAGCCTGTGGCGCTGATGACACGCAATTACCTGCTATTTCAAAAATCATCCCATTAGTGGCTTGTACTTATACTTCTCACACCCTACCAGCGATGGTCGAAAGCGCAGTTCGAGTGACTAATAATAATAATAAAGCCGTCGAGTGGGCGCAGGCTATTACCTTGCTGATTCAAGCTGCGATACAAGGTAATTCACCATCACAATCGGTAGAGATGGTCAGACAAACCTGCGGCAAGTTTATACACGAGCAAATCGATGAAGCATTGGCAGAGCCTGAACTCTCAATCACCGAGGCTGCAAAGAAATTTGGATTGCATTGTGAATTAAGCGCCGCGTTCCCACTGCTGATTCGAATCATTGCAGGCGCTCAAAGCTTTAAACAAGGTATTCGAGATAACATTTTATGTGGCGGTGATAGTTGTGGGCGTGCGATTGTGATTGGCGCGGTATTAGCGGCTTGTTTCTACGAAGAAGACGGTGCAATTACGAAAGAATGGCTGAAGCAAGTCAAGCTCAATAGTGGTGTATTATCTCTGCCCATTGAGTAATTTGTCTTAAGCCCATGTAACCTTTCTAGTAATAAAAAACTAAAGCGCCTCTCGATTCCTTGCTCGAGAGGCGCTGTTCTTTTCACTATTCACTTTAGCGAGTGGCGCAAACGAATAGCTTCAGCTTCGCTCTATAAATTTCGCGGATCCCTACAACCGCTAGCTTATCACTCTGACTGAATCTATTTCGTTACTCGCAACTAGAACTGATACGCGGCAGAAAGCTTATAGTTACGACCAGGTTCAAAGTCATCGAGAGTAAAGCCTCTCGCTGTACCTGAACGGGATGCGTGTGAGGTGTATTGCTCGTCAAATACGTTATCGACACCAAAGGTCACAGACAGTCCATCGACCGTTGATGGCACCCATTGCGCATAAAGGTTATGCACGTCGTAGCCTTCTTTAATTGGCTGACCATCAAATACGTTGTCTTCGTCTTTAACAAACATTGAATTCCAACCAAAAATAGTTTCTAACGCTTCAGACTGGTAGTCTAGCGTTAACGTGATGCTATCGCCCATATCAATACTGCGACCGTTTCCACCCGCGACAGCGCCGCCTGTATCTTTGTTTTTAGTATCTGAACGTGCATAAGAGAGTTTACTGTTAAACACCTCGTAGCCGTAAGACAAGCTTGCTTCAAAGCCTTTGATCTCCACGTCGCCTAAGTTGTAAATCAAGTAACTTTGGCTGGCACGCTGATACTCTTCTGCAATGTAATCATCGATATTGGTTTGGAATACAGTTAGGTTCGCGCCAACAAAGTGATCATCAATACGCTTGTCAAAACGCACACCACCTTGCGTGTTCTGTCCTGTTTCGGCCTTGATATCATCCGCTAAGTACGCAGCATCTTGATACGCAATAAAGGTCTCCATCAACTCTGGGCCTTTAAATAACGAACGTGTGCTCGCAAACAGAGTCCAATCTTGTGTCACATCCCATTGCGTTGCTATAGACCAAGTTACGTCATCGAAATCGTCATTTCCTGTCTCTGCTTTACGCTGATAATCATCAAAACGAACACCCGCTGTGATCGAGAAGGCTTGAGTAAAGTAGAACTGGTCTTCAACAAAAAGTGCGGTAGAAATTGCCGACTCATCCATAAACTTACTGCTGCCGTAATAACTGCTTGATGACTTGTCCATGTAATCAAAACCGTAAGTCGCAACATTATCAAACGACATCAAACGATAGTCCGACTGGAACTTAGCATTCACGCCAAAGTTCTGGTTATTTGCCGTGTTTTTAGACAAACGGTTCGATGGCCAGCGTGGTGCCATGACAGTTTCATCACGCTTAATTTCAGTTTGAGTGTTGTAAAGCGTCACGTCACCTTGATGAGTATCGCCACGTAGCTCATAGCTTTCAGTGACGGTGTCACGTTCGTAATCGGTTGGGATCAGAATATCGTTAGACAGGCTCTCATTAGCGCCACCCGACATATCCGGGCGTGGACTGTAATCGCCGCTATCGCGGTAGAGATCATAAGCGAGTTCAAAAGGTGCAAGTCGCTCGGTTCAAAACCAATCTTACCTAGAATGTTGTATACATCCCCTTCTGAACCAAAGGTTTCATTGCCATCGCCGTCCTTAAAATCATCACGACTCATGTAGTGGCTGTAGAGCATGGCATCAACGTTATCCGACAATAAGCCATACACAGTTAAAGAGCCTTGTTGACTTGCGTTAGTGGCATAACCGCCATAAACACGAGCTCCGAATCTTTCGTCGTAACGAAGCAAGTCTTTTGCATCTTTAGTTTCAAACAACACAGAGCCACCGAGTCCATTTTGCGTGACTGAGTTGTTACCTACTTGGATATCGGCCGATTTCAAAATGTCTGGGTTAAGCGTGAGGTTGCCAATATGGTGGAACATGTTGGCGTGCTGAGAAGCGCCATCAAGTCGAATATCGAGGTCCGTTTCGCTCAAGCCACGAATCGTGATTCTTTGGTTCACCGAGTGTGTGCCCCCAACATCAACACCTGGAATCTCACGCAGTAGGTCCGACATGTGGTCAGCTTGCTTAAGTGACATATCATCGGCAATGATCGATTCAGTGTTGCTTGATACTTTCGTTCCCCACACCACCACTTCATCAAAATGCGATGTGTTCTCTTCTGCTATCACAGGGCTACTAAAGGCACTGGCTATGGCAATACAGAGGGCTGAAAGCTTGATTGTTGAGCTGACTGGGCTTTCCATAAATTCAATCCTAGGTGTAAATGATAATAATTCGTAAATATGATAGGTTTGTAATTTATAAATGCACAGATGATTTGCTTATGCGAAAACGCATTGCTGTTATGAGGAAAGGTGAAATGGGTGAAGTAACGTCAGAGCAAACTAAACTTGCCGAAACGGCTGTGGCGAAAGCGAATGTGATAGCTAAAAAGTCTACATTAACCAAGAGGGTCGCTCTCACCAAAAAGCTAGAACAGACTGAAAAGCAGATCATCGTGACACAAGGTCAAACTAAGCAGACTTCACTCGCTGAGGGGAAGTTTCTTTCTTACCAATACAACGACCAAATTTTTGTCCATGGTGGCCGCTGTATCGAACTGGTCGACAGTAATATCGTATCCACGGCCCACTCCGCTATTTTGATTACTATCCTTCTCGGAGGAAAGCTCATCTTTGGCTACGACGATTTGGAGTTCGACCTCGATGCCAGTAATGGACCACAAGGCGTGGTAGTCAATCTAGCCAAACCAGCCAACTTTAGACGTTCGTTAATTCAAGATAACAAAATGAATAAGATCAATATCTTGGTTAAGCCGCAATGGATTAAAACACGTTTGAGTGATCACTGTTCAAGTAAGTCATTCTTAGATACGCATAAGGCTTGTTACGATATTCAGGTCAACCCCAACATCATTCAACTCGCTAGCACGCTTACACGCCAAGCGATACCAACCAACTTTCAGGACAAGCTTATGCTCGAGACACTGACTCAGCAGTTACTTGCTCAAACATTGTCTCAAATGCCGCTCCGATGTTGCCAAGAGTGCACCACTGAGAGTATAAACGTTAGCCCAAACAGCACGAGTAAAAACATTGGCTTTGCTCAAAACGGTCACCAAGTTAAGGCCGAAAAAGCGTTCGATAATAAGATAGAAGACATCATCAGCTACATTGAAATCAACCTGGATCAACCGCTCAGCCTTGAAAGTATCGCGAGTAGATTCTCAATGAGTGTCTCTAATTTACAACGCCGCTTTAAACAGTCTTACAACCTAACCATCAATGGCTATATTCGCCACCGACGCCTAGACATCGCACGTCTGCATTTAGAGCGCGGCTTAGTTTCAATCACCGAAGCGGCCTATGAAGCGGGTTATCAACATCCTTCAAACTTCAACAATGCGTTTAAGAAAGCGTTTGGTGTACCGCCCCATGAGCTTGCTAAACAATCGACATCAAAGGTCAGTTAGCCTTTGCCGTTAGGATGCATTGGCTCATTAGTTGGAACACACTGCGACAACTCACTCTTCAGCCAAGTCACGAACGAATGCCCTGATTCATCTTGATCGCTGCCTTGTGTGATCAATATGTACTGATGACCAGAAGCTACAAAGCCAAACGGCGCGATCAAATTGCCTCTTTCAATATCGTCAGCGACAAGTGGATACGACCCAAGTGCAACCCCTAACCCATCGACAGCCGCCTGAAAACAAAAATAGAAGTGTGCGAATGTTTGGTTCATTGCTACTTGCGATAATACCTCGCTGTCTACTGCGTCTTTTGTGATGGACATCCAATGCGCCCATGCATTCAGTCGAGTACTGCTGTGCAATAACTTCATATCACCCAAGTTCTCCTTTACTTGTTGCCAGTATTCGGGAGAGCAAACGGGACCAACCCACTCTTCAACTAATGGTGTCTGTTTATGGCTCTCGGTCAGCTTAAAATCATCGCGCCGAATTGCCATATCAAGGCCAGTCGCATCCAGATTCACAGCCCCACCAGCAGTCGACAAACGAACATCAATACCCGACTCGGCGTAAAAATCGCCTAAACGAGGCATCAACCAGCGCATGGTCAATGTTGGTTCGCACGACACTTCGAGCGCGTGGTTGTTCAGTTGGTTGAGCTTTTGGATACCTGTGTCCAACGCCTGAAACGCTTGCTCTGTGTAGCCTTTAAGCAGCTCACCCTCTTTGGTCAAACACACATTGCGACCCTGCTTATAAAACAGAGTTTGTGACAAGTGACTTTCTAACACCTTGATCTGTTTGCTCACCGCACCATGGGTAATGTTCAGCTTTTCTGCCGCTTCGCTATAACTCATCGAATGCGCGGCGACATGAAAAACATGAAATGCTTTAAGATGCCTCATGTGTGATTTTTTCTCACAGTTTTGTGGATTTCATTTCGATTATAGGTAGCAAATAAAAACCATACAATGGCGGCTCATCAAATAATAGAGTTGGAGTATTTATGGAGTGGTTAAGCTTAGCGGTGTTGGGGCTATTGATTGTTATAAGTCCAGGTGCTGATTTCGTTTTAGTTCTGAAGAATAGCGTCAATCAAGGTAGGCAAGCTGGTATTTGGACAGCGTTAGGAGTAAGCCTAGCGATTTGCGTTCATATTAGCTATTCAATGCTCGGTATCAGTTACTTAATCTCACAAAAAGAACAACTTTTCGACATCATTAAATACGCAGGTGCCGCTTACCTTATTTACCTTGGAATAAAGGGAATACTGAGCGCAGACAGCAAACTTGGCCCTATGGAGGGAACGACGCAACACACCAGTACCTGGCGCTATTTGGCACAAGGCTTTTTGTGCAACGTGCTTAACCCTAAAACCATGCTGTTCTTCTTAAGCATCTTTAGCCAAGTCATCTCCCCTGACGCTGAAAACCTGCATGTTGTACTCGGTTATGGGCTTTACATGGTTGTCCTTCACGGCTTGTGGTTTGGAATTGTCGCAATGTTATTTACTTCGAAGACTTTGCAAAAACACTTGTTGAAAGCCAAGAAAAGGCTCAACCAAGCGTGTGGATTTGGCCTTTTAACATTCGGAGCATTATTAGCAATAAAGTCATAAGCTCTGGCTTCACGATTTTTTCACTAACCCCTACTTATCATTTTATGGAGCATCGTTTCTTATTTTCCACGATGCTTTTTTGTTTTCTCAGTTGAGGTAAACGTGCAAAACTTTCGTCAAATCGTTGAGCATTTCCAATGCTGTAAACCCAAACACTAAAGGTTTAACCCGAATCAAGAAAAATCTGCGCTTTACACTATGGGGCGTTATGCACCCTAAGATCATTCGCAAAGTGCATCAGCTAAAAGAGAAAAACAATCTCTCAAACCTTCTTGAGCAGAACCCCAAGATCTTTGAAAAGCCACTCAAGCCGTTCATCTGTATTGATATCAAGCCTAAAACACGTGCTTCGTTACTGCATTCTCACTTCGAACTTTTAGAACGAACATTTGGTCCAAACACAGTGCATCTGCACCTTTCTAACTTTGAGCTTCTGACCTTTGCAGATCGAAATGGAGATGAGTTTAGGATTGAGACTTTCTCGGGGAAGTCTCGTGAAGGCTCCCTGGGGATCAAACTCGTCGAGGCCAATACCGGGCTGACTATTTACTCGGTCACCTTCAATATCTCAGATAATAATGGGCAGCGCACCATGCACATCGGCTGCCTACAAGGCACAAACAAGCGCATCACCAGCAGCCAAGATAAGATCAAAGAACTAACGCGTTCGTTACACGGGTTAAGGCCAAAGTCACTAATGGTGGAGCTCGCAATTATGTTTTCGAATTACATGAAAGTTGATGAGATTTTAGCAGTTTCGAATAAAGGTCATATCTATCAAGCGATTCGCTATATTGGCTCAAGGAAACTGAAGAGCTGGTTATTACACGGTTAAACGAAATTAAGTTTATTCCAAAGTTAAATTAAGCATTGATAGAAATGGCCAAATACACTTTTGAGCTGCTCCTAATCTAGGTTAAAAGCACAACCTTTGCTTATACAGGGGTGCTGAAGCCAGATAACCATACATTTCACACTCCCTTACGCTCGATCTGTTCTAAGTGTAATCACTTAATCATCAAGCATAGGGAGTTTTACAAGATTTTACGCTAGATGGGTGTCAGGAGCCTATCAAGTTACGGACACGCTGTAACCATTTTGAATGGATGTCTATTTACGCCACATATAAACAAACTGATCGTTTTGCGAGGTGATTTCAAAACCAAATCGGAGATACAACTCCCCAACTCGATTACCTTGCAAATAACACAGCTCTACTGGCTTATTAAGCTTTGAAGCGTGGGCTAAACAATCCGTCAAAACTTGGCTTCCAATACCCTTACCATGATATTCAGGCAGCAAGAAAAATCGACAAAAGTATAAGTGGTCACCTTTGTCTTGCAGCAACACACTGCCAATGGCTTTGCCTTGAAGTTCAATAATCTCAGGTCTTTCTTCTTCCCACTCTTCGGCGTGTATATCTCTCTGGACTTGCTCATCCCAACCAAATACGGCTTTGATCGGTTCGAACTCCGCGGCCTTTTTAAGCTCGAACAGAAACTCATAATCTGATGACTGAGCAGGCCTTGTTGAATACTTCAAAATATCTCCAACAGTAACTAGGGTGTCTTACTTAATTAAGGTTCATTTAGGGTCTAGTTGATATCGCAGTACTTCCTGTCTGTCTTGCTCTGAATAAAATGTACTCAAGGACTGACCACCGCACTTCTCAATCACTTTCTTCGAAGCGATATTGCCACTTTCACAAGTAATGATAGCGCTTTCTGTTAACGCGTGATGTTGTATCCAAGACAACATATAGCTAGCGACACCTCGCCCTCTCGCTTGGGGCAGAGTCTCGTAGCCTATGTGTCCGATGACATCATGGATGTAGTCGGTCGTTCCATGACGAACTCGAATCACACCAAGGATCTCGCCACAATCAATACAAAAATAGGTAGAAGCTGGAGTCCAACCTTCTGGCAAGCCTTCACCTCTAGAATAAGCAATACGCCTTTTTAAATAAGCGTCACTGCTATCAGAAATACCAGTGTAGATATCAAGCCCATCTTCAGCACAAGCATTCACATAATGATGAAAGGCTGTTGAATGCGATAAATCGGCTTTGACTATATTCATGTCGTTTTCACTCCTACTTAATGCTTGTCTGACTGTGCGCTGAGCCTAAGCTAAACGCATGAAGTATTCTTGATTCCCTGTATGTTCATCAACTTGTTCGCGAACAATTTCAAAACCTTGGGAACGGTAAAATCCAATACTTGCTTGATTCTCTCTGTACACACTCAAAGACAAATTCGGGCACTGCAGCTTAGCATGTGTCATGAGTTGTTTTCCGATACCACATCCCTGCTCTATTGGGCTCACAAAGATCGCAGCTAACACGCCCTCATGGAGCGAATAAAAACCACAAACTTGGTCACCGTTCAGATAGACATAGGTTTGTGACGCAGGAAGGTAAATATCACGCATATTGCCCACTTGTGACTTCCAAAACTCAGGCGCTATAAAATCATGCGCCTTGATGGAAGCCTCAAGCCAAATATCTAAAACGGCATCAGTGTAGGCTGTTCTGTATTCTCTAATCATTAACTTTTTACCTAGTGTCATTAATCTTCTAGAAAGTATGCCGAGAAAGCTAAGTGAAGCATTGAACATTTGCGACAATCACGCAAAACATAGATTACTGTTTTTTCACGTACTTCGCGGTTATTAACATTTCACCGCCACCATCCAGTTTGCAATCTAGCTGATGGTCTTTACCTTCGTTGATGCGTCGAATCACAGCTTTGGTACCAATTTTTAGCACGCTAGAACTGCCTTTTACTTTTAAATCTTTGATGAAGGTGACTTTGTCGCCAGTCTCTAACACAACGCCATTAACATCTTTCACTCGCGCAGCTTCTCTTTCCAAACGCTCTTCTTCTGGATTCCACTCATGAGCGCACTCAGGGCAGATTAAGTTGTTTTGGTCCGGGTAAACATATTCAGACTGACATTGCGGACAAGGAGGTAAAGACATACGTTACTACTTCATTTAAATGGAATTTATGTTCAATCTTAATGGCTCTTTCCAAGGTTGGCGAGCATAAATCGAATCAATTGCATCAAGATGAGTTGGTGGTAAGAAAGAGCGGCTCCAAAACGAACAAACACAGCAGTGAGCTGTGTTTGTTTAGAAGGTTCCGATAAATAAAGCGTCTTAACGTTCGACTTTTGGGGAGTAAATGGAATACGCCGTGATTTGCCCAGCTACGATCGCCGAGAACATAAATAGCGCCGATAAGCCGATGCTCGGAATCGGCAAAATAGACTGCTCAAATACTGATTGACTGGCACTCACTAGAACACGGCTACCCGGAACTAAGATAATGATTCCTTGCACAATATAGATAGCGCCAGTTAAATCCATTTTCTTCGCAATCCAAGTACCGTATAAAGTGATCAATACCGTAGTTACCCAGGTACCAACAACCCAACCACTATCAAAACCTAGATAGAATGGTCCCCACATCCCCAATACTGCAACTGGCAACCCTAACAAAATATCCATAGGTCTTGCATTGAACATTACACCCAATGATGCAGAGATGAGCACTAATCCAGAAATATGCATCCAAGTCGGCACAGCATTGGTGTAATCAATAGATACCGCTTGCCCCCACACAGCCTCACCAATATTGAGCCCCATGATGATGCCGACAAACAATTTTATCAGTGTTAAGGCACTCTGACCTAGTAAACTGGTACCAGAGACTAAATCGTTAAAAGCCAAACACTCTAATGCATTGGCTATAGATAACCCGGGGACAAACAAAACGATCGAGGCAATACACAACGCCCATACCGGAATTGGTAGCCCTGTGCTTGCCAAGAACGCCACAGCAATACCGGTTAATAGTGCAGAGATGAATTCAACCGCAATCGCGCGGCGTGAATGAAGAATTTGCTGACATACCCAAACCATCAAGCCAAGTAGCGCAGAGAAGCCTACAGCTTCCAAAGTACTGCCGACCAGCATTAGATACGCAGGTGGAATCCCCATATTAGCCAGTGCAATAATCCATTTAGGGTAACCCACTGGCTCTGGGACTGGTTCACTGCTTGGTTGATTAATACGAATGATGGTATTCGCCAACAAACTCAGGTTGATTGAAGCTGGCTTTAGACGCTTGAGAATAACGGCATTGTTATCGTCTGGAAATTGATAATTAATCGCGGTCGGTGTTGCTTGAATCATTACGTCTACACCATGCTTTTTAGCATAATACTGTGTATATTTTTCAAGCTTATAAGGGGCACAGCCACTGCGGTGAAGTGTATCGCCAATTTCAACTATTTTGTTAATTCGGTACTGAGAAGGCATGGGTATTTTAGGGGAAACAAAATGTGCGGCAAATGTACCAGACGATAGAGGTAATGACGAGGTTTTTGCGTAATTTATCAACTGGATTGGTCACTTTTTCTCCGAACATTGAAAAGTACGAATGAATCTACTTATTTAGAATTAAGCCTATGAATAATAAGAATTGTTCACAAGTTAAATCTATGCATCCATATTGTTATAAACAGACCGTTAAGTCTGCTCAAAAACCCCGCGTATGTTAACGAGGTTATTCATAAAGTTTAGGTTAAATACTGAACAAAGAGCAAACAACGCGGCGGTTTATAAACCAAGATTAAAATTCATCCAAAACTAGCGTTAGTCATGACATTTAAGAACAGAACGCTTAATGAGAGCTTAGTCACACTTTATGCAACCACGAAACA
The DNA here is from genome assembly GCF_001635455.1 of Vibrio sp. HI00D65. Taxonomy (GTDB): domain Bacteria; phylum Pseudomonadota; class Gammaproteobacteria; order Enterobacterales; family Vibrionaceae; genus Vibrio. The sequence continues at coordinate 110,940 of NZ_LWEH01000460.1, read as the reverse complement.
CCAAACGTGGTTGAAAAACTAGCGGAGTGGTGGTTATGCGAGCACTTGGAATAAAAATGGAAGAAAAAGGTTTCGTTTTCAGTTAGATGTGGCATTATCAAACTCGTTAAGACGATGTGCGTGCATCGTATAATGGCTATTACCTCAGCCTTCCAAGCTGATGATGCGGGTTCGATTCCCGCTGCACGCTCCAAGTCTTCTTAATGCCTCAGTCTTACCCTTAAGACAGTGTGCGTGCATCGTATAATGGCTATTACCTCAGCCTTCCAAGCTGATGATGCGGGTTCGATTCCCGCTGCACGCTCCAATTCAAGTTTATCGTTTACCCCCTCAAATCGAACTCAATCTTCAAAGATAATTGTAATACTTTGACTTAACCCTCTAACTGCTTAAATTACCTTTAGTTTCCCCTTTACGACTCTTACTGTTTCTCGGAATTGTTCTAGTTTTATAATCTCGGTCAATGTTCAAATCCTTCATTATGTTAATGTGCGCTCAACTAGAAACAACCATAAAATAATAAGAATGTTCAAAAGCAATGAGTTAACTATCAATATTGAGACAATCAATATCGCCCTGTCCAAAGTCGAAAACGCGAACAAGATTCAACTTAATACGTTGAAGGGTTATGTGAGCAGTGAGCCTGAGCAAGCTATTCTAGCGTTTCGTTCTTTGAGTGAAGTGGAGTCTATCGACGACAAACTTAAAAGAATCATGTCAGATCTCCCTCATCTAAGTTGCGAAGCGCAGCACCTATTGGAAACATCGATTCTTTTACAGTAATGAGAAAGGAAGATAAGTCTCAACTAACGCACAGGTATGAGTTAAGACTTATCTTTAATTTCCTAGCCCGATTGAATTTTTAATCCAACCAAGAACTAATAATTAGCATTTAAAGCGTTACACTTTTCACCATACCTGCTTCTGCGTGCCCTGGAATATTACAGGCAAATTCTGCGTGATTGTCTCTATGGAAATGCCAAAGCACCTGCTTCGCTTTGCTCGGTTTTAGTGTCACTGTACTGCCAGAATCATGAGTATGATTACCCATATTTTTCAGCATTTCACGATGCTACAGCTGCTCTGCGGCAGAACCAATCGAGAATTCGCAGTCAATGGAACATAAGTGGTAGCAGTCTCTTATCGTCTGGTTTTTCCCATGGTATTTGAACTTCTGAGATGCTTTTTTAATCAGCTTGTTGGTTTGCTACAGTAATTCACGTGCCCTATCGATCGCAATGCCCGAGTCAGTAGTCGGCATGTACATCAATTCACCTTAATACAAAGGAGGAATGAACTCACTGCCAAGCTTGCTAGTCGGTTAATACGCATAAGCCATCAAACCCAATTCGAACGCAATCATCACTTTTGAGTAGTTAAGTCTTAAGCTAAACAATGGTTTATACATCACAACCAAGCTGCGGTTCACAGGGTTCTGTGCTCAGGTAGAGTCAGAAAAACAAGAGCCTGCGGTATTACACAGGCTCAGGTTTAGATTCATACTTAGCTTTTGCTTAAGTGAATACATTTTAGCTAGCTGCACTTTTCTGTCTTTGTTTACCACACAGAAGTTACCACGCTTGGTGCGACACTTAGAACATCTCTCACACTCAACTGGGCTTCGGTGTCCCTCTTTCCAGCGTTTGATTAGATGAGGTTCAGATAATAGAGGTCGAGAAAGTGCAAAGTACTCGATACCCGTATTATTTGCGATTTTTTCAATGGCATCAAAATCCGTTAAGCCGCCCACCGTGATAACAGGAATGTCGACGTCTTGGCTAATTTCGTGGCCATATTCATGGAAGTAACCTTCAGCTTGGATAGTAAACCCGTCGTATGACTCGCCAATCATGGTTTCGGCTTTGCCATGAATGTTGCCAGAAACGATAATGCCATCAACGCCTGCCTCTTCTAGCGTTTTACACACCAAACGCGTTTCATCGAAGGTCACACCGCCCTCGAAAAACTCAGAAGCCGTCAGCTTAACCAAGATAGGGAAATCATCACCAACCAACTTACGTGTTGCCGCGTAGATCTCAAGCAAGAATCGCATGCGATTTTCTAAGCTACCGCCGTATGCATCTTCACGTTGGTTGTAATAAGGGCTCAAGAACTGGTTGATCAGGTACGTGTGAGCAGCATGAATTTCTACACCATCAAAGCCCGATTGCTTAGCTCTTAATGACGCTTTGGCAAACGCATCAACAATATAGTCAATATCCTCTTTGGTCATTACTTTACCCAGTGTTTGCGTCCCTTTTTCAGGAACCTCACTCGGTGCGAAGATCACTCGCTCCCCAAGGTCATGAGTGGTTTTAGTACCGCCATAAGCCAATTGCATTACGATTTTAGTGTCGTTGTCATGTACCAACTGAGTTAGCTTTTTATACTCCTCTATAAACGAGTCGTTATACATACCCATCATGCCAGCATTCGGTTTTTCTTCTTCAACGATGTTCGCGTAACCCGTCACGATCAAGCCAACCTCACCTTGAGCTAGCTCTTCATAGATAGCGTAAAGTTCATCTGTCATATGACCATCTTCAGTCGCCATATTTTCCCACGTTGCACTGCTCATAAAACGGTTCTTTAGTGTCATGCTGCCAATGCGGGTTTCTGCAAACAAAGTACTCAAATCTAATCCTCATTCAATCGTATTGCGCCATTACCCCATCTAGTGCGAGGCTGATTGCGGGGATACTACAGAGAATAAGACAGGTAAAACTTAATCTAGATTAAGAGAGAGGCATTCTCACATAAGAAACAGGTAACATTTGCTTCAAATGGAACTCGTTGAGGACAAAAAACAAAAAAAGCCGCTCGGTGAGACTAAACGGCCTTAAAACTTTTCACTAGATTGAAATGCCTCCAGAAAATAATACCGGGCTTTTATCCATACTTAACCGTAGGATCAATACATTGATAGACTTGCCCGAAACTTGCGTCGTTTGCCAATAAGGTTTCGATAAGACGAGCCACTTCTTGTCGGTAAATCACGCCATGCACTTCCACGTGTTGAGAAAGCTCACCGTTACCCGTCACTTCACCATCTAATAAGCCACCAGGACGTAAAATCGTATAATCCAGCGAGCTCGACATTAACCACGCTTCCGCCAACGACTTTTCACGAACGGCAGCGCCAAACCCTTTCTTAGAGCGCTCTGACAAATATTGCCATGAGTCACCACAACCTAAAGACGTCACCAATACAAAGCGCTTAATGCCATTCGTTTCAAGAGCATCAATCACATACCGGTGACCAATATAGTCAACTGGCACATCCGCTCTAAAACTGCCCATTGTCCCAATTTAGCGCAGCTACTCGAACGGGTTGAACTTCAACGGTTTTCACTCCTTCGCTGTCTTCAACTCGGTAATCCGCCAACGCATTTAACGATAAGGCGCTCGCTAAAATCATTGGAGCGAATTTTGTATTCAAGTTTTTTACTTTAGAAAAATGAAAAGCGATTGATTTTAAGTTCATATATTTGCCTGCTTAATCTAAATTCGATATTTCTACAAACGACAAAAGCAGCCTAACAAAGGCTGCTTTAAAATTGGGAGACACTAATCTAGTTAGAATTCATAGTTTACGTTGAATTCAACGGTTTGTTCTTGTCCGTACCAGCAATAGCTCTCGTTCCAGCACGTGTAATATTCTTCGTTGAAAATGTTATTCGCAACGAGACTCGCTGTCGCATTCTTTAAAGAACTGTTCATTTGACCTAAGTCGTAGCCAAGCGATAGATCAACTAAAGTGTATGAAGGAACAGTGCCTTTGTTTTTATCTGATGCATCATTGAGTACGGTTGCACCCACATAACGTACACCGCCACCAACTCTAAGACCATTCAGAACACCGTCACGTACAAAATAGTTAGCCCAAACATTTGCAGTATGATCTGGTACGAAAACAGGTGTTTGCCCAATGTTCGAAGCATCTTTATCTTCGGTAACTTCCATGTCGGTATACGTATAGTTAGCCAACAGGTCAAGGTTATCAGTTACTTGCGCACGGCCTTCTAGCTCAACACCTTGCGATCGGATCTCACCAACGGCAGTCCATGGTGAAGCTCCGTCAGGGCGAACACCTACATTTTTCTTATTAACTTGGAAGAGAGCCAACGAGCCAGATACCATATTTTCGTATGAGTCATACTTAAGACCAAACTCTACTTGCTCACCAGTTTCAGGATCTAGGTTATTACCACTAGCATCTAGTTTTGCATTAGGCTCGAAGCTAGTTGCAAAATTAGCGAATGGAGATAAGCCATTGTCAAATTTGTACAAAGCACCTAAACGGTATGAAAAGTTAGTATCGTCGGTTTCAGCTTTGCTTGGAGCCCCGCCCCCCACAGATACCTTGGTTGTTGTTTCGACTTTGTCAAAACGACCACCAGCGATGAATACCCAATTATCAATTAACATTTGGTCTTGGAAATAAAGGCCAAGCTGACTCATTTCAATGTCGTCATTCTGATAATACACTTTAGTGAAATTGTTCGGGTTCAACTTATCGTTATTTGGGTTATAAAGGTTGATTCCGTCAACACCTGCGAAAGCGTCGTAAGCTACATCACCTTCAATGTTTCTGTAATCTAGACCGAAGAGTAAATAGTGATCCAATGCGCCAGTGGGCACTAAACCCGATAGTTGGTTATCAACACTTATACCCTTAGAGCTTTCATCAGTGCTATATGCAGAGCGTTCCAACTCTCCCGTTGTAGCATCAAAATCGCCACTGGCAGTACTTTCTTGATAAAAATCAGCCTGCATGTAGCGGAAGTTTTGTAAGAAAGCCCAATTGGAGTTGAAGTCATGATTAAATTTGTAACCAGTAATCAAGAAATCTCTTTCGATGGTGTTGTAGTTCACATCACCAGCAAATGTCGATGGTGCGATTTTACCTGATTTAATCGCAGCTAACGGTAGAGTCACGTTCTGACCGAGTGCAGGATCATTCTGATAATAGAGATTGAAGTTAATAAAAGTTTTATCAGACACATACCAATCGAGTGAAGGTGCAATCACATATCTCTCTTCTTCAACACCATCCACTTGCGTATCTTTTTTACGCCCAAGAGCAACTAAACGGTAAGCCAAGTTGTCACTTAGTGCGCCTGTTGTATCAATTGATGCTTCGACAAGGTTATCTAACCCCGTAGCTAAACCAACTTTCGTAGATTCTTCAAACTTAGGAGCTTTGGCGATGATATTAACCATACCTCCTGGTGGCATACTTCCGTAAAGAACAGACGTTGGACCTTTGAATATTTCTAAACGCTCCATCGCAATTGGATCGATTTGAGGTTTTACATTCCAACCAGGAAGAATCGGTAACATCATTCCGTCGTAGTAGTTATTAGTAGAATCAAAACCACGAATTTTCACCCAATCAGTGAGGACTACTGCACCACCTTTGTTCTCAGTAGAAACGCCAGGAGCGTATCGAAGAGCTTGCATAACAGACTTAACACCACGCTGTTTCATCTCTTCACTTTCGATAACGTTAAGAGTCTGCGGAGTCTCCTCAGGGGCTAAAACAGTTTTCGTTGCAGTATTACGATAGGCTTTACCCATAATCGTAACAGTTTCTACATTCGAATCTGCCGTAGTAACGGTCTCTTCCGCCATGGCTTGCGCTGAAAATGCAGTTAGCAATGCAACTGCTGGTGATGAATACTTAAAACGAGTGTGAGTGGTCATGATTCCCTCGGTACCAATGCTTATTGTAAATAATAATAAATCTCATTTGCATTGTAAGTATCTATCGATGGGATAATTAACAATTTGGTGCAAGTTCAAAAAGAACTTGGCCTATTTACAAAAAAATAAGGTCAATTGATGATTAAAAACACAATTGACCTTATGAATGAGAGGATTTGTAAAGAGTATGCTAGGCGACGATATGACTACGATTTAATAATAGGAACCCAGTACTCCATCACTGCATCCGCTGCATGAGTTTGATAGCCGAGTGGGTATACTTCAAGCTCGTAGCCATCAACACCTCGATAACCAGAACACGGTAACCAATTGAGTACAAACCAACTCAAAGTATGTCGAAGATTCTCAATCGGGCCACAATGTTTGACAACAGCATAGGTTTGCTTTGGAATATTTAAGACCTCTAACTTGTCAGAGATAATACTCGGCAATTGGGGAATTGAAATCTCATCGTTAAGTTCAACTCCAGCCCAATAATGAATATTGGTACCATCAAAGCAAGCCTGAGTGAGATCAACCACACCAATAAACTTATAGGCATTGTCGTCAGGTAGTGTCACTTCCCCTTCTAAGCGTGACCACAATTGAGGGACTTTCTGTGCAAAATCTTGTGTCAGCGAAAACAGACCACTGATTTCAGAAGTGATACCTTTCACTAGGAACGACTCTCTTTCCTCAATACGAACTTCAACAAAGCTCAGCGGGCCATTATCAGCGCTGCTCAGCGTGTCAGACACTTGTATCGGTTTACGAAGCCCCGTTCTTTTGCCCGCTTTTCGATACTGGCTTGGGCTAGAGCCAAACATCTGCTTAAACGAGCGACTAAAACTAATTTCTGAATTGAATCCTAGTTCAAGCGCGATATCGATAACCCGCTCTTTGGTATCTAACAGTTCTTCAGCCGCTAGGCTTAACTTAAGCTCTCTGACGTAGTTCGCCACAGTGAGCCCAGTTTCGGCTTGAAACACTCTTTGCAGCTGCCAACGAGACCAACAGCTCTGTTTCGCGATATCCTCTAAAGATAATGTCGAGCTGAGGTTCGCATGTATATAAGCCAAGACACGGCTAATACGATCAAATGCAGGAGTGTTCATAGTCACGCTTTTGTAATCTCGCTAGTGGCAGCAATTAAGTAGATTCAGAATTACTTTTTATCATTTAAAGAAGATTTTATCACTTAAAAGTGACTAGGACTCTCTCAATTTATAAATTTTATAATAAGAGTTCTACGAGGAAATGCTCCATTTTGTATGGTTATCATCGATAATGTTAGATATGATAACGAAACTGATTATCATTTACTGGTTTAACATGCTTTCCCAGCTGCACAATATCGCCACTCGTCGTAGAGCCCCTTCTTTACACCAAAAAATTTTTGCTTATTCAAAACAAATTACCCCATATTTAAGCGGCAGTTATGGTTCTTTGAGCAGCAGAAGTATCGCCATGACAAATGATAAAAGCCATATAGAGATAAAGCGCGTTTACGATGGCTTAGCGGAAAATCACTCTGAGGCAGGTAAAGCTTATTGGTTAACCCGAACTTGGGATCTAGTATGCTGGCAGCCAATCTACGTCACCTTCGTTTCTATCTATGGCCTTCATTCATTACCAGATATCAAGAATATCGGTCAGTTTAGGTATAAAGAGTTCGTCACTGGGTACCGCTTCTTCAATGGTGATCACCAACACGGTACACCAGAAGAGTTAATACCACATGCGGGTCAAGCAATATTAGAACTCACGGAGTTTTTCCGCAGCCAGATCAGTGAGTGGACACGCATTCGCCCGGGGTTTACCAACCATTTGCTCGCGGATCTACTGTTGGGTTGTTTGATCAAACTGCAACAGCGCGAACAAAGCCTGACCAATGAGTACATCACAGAGCAAGCAAGGCTATGGTTAACAGCTTGCCAACTTCCAGAGAACCACTTAGAGAGCCTCAAAGTCGACGATACTACAGGGATGCTTAAGCTCGTTAGGGTCAGCTGTTGCCTAGTCTACAAGTGTGACTCTAGAAAATATTGTGACGATTGCCCTAGACACCCAGACAATAAGAAAACCGCTTAACACCATTCCTTAATCTTAAAATCCAGGACAGACATGTTTCAGCTTTCAAATTTCAAAATGGTTCGTGACGAGCGTACCATTCTCTCAATTGACGAGCTTTCCACTCCAACCAATGAACTTACGGTCGTTCTTGGTCACAATGGTTCTGGTAAATCGACACTGGTTAACTTGCTCTCTGGTCAAATGGCAGCAGATCACGGCACAGTAAAGCTGGATGGCGCTCCTATCTCTTCTTTCAAAAGCAAAGACCTAGCCAAAAAGATTGCGTATTTACCTCAAAAGCTTCCAGCTTCGGCAGGCTTAACGGTCGAAGAACTGGTTCGATTAGGGCGTTTTCCTTGGCGAGGTGCGTTTGGTCGTTGGGACTCTGAAGACCAGTCCATTATCAAACAAGCCATGGATAGAACGGGCGTTACAGAGTTTTCACAAGTTTTAGCGGACGATTTATCCGGCGGTGAACGCCAACGAGCGTGGGTTTCGATGTTGCTCGCCCAACAGTCTCCCATATTGATTCTCGACGAGCCAACATCCGCGCTAGATGTTCATCACCAGTTCCAATTGATGGGTTTGCTATCTGAACTCAATAAGAAAGAAGACGTTGGAATCATCGTAATTCTGCACGACTTGAATCTTGCACTGCGTTACGCGACACACATAGTCGCTCTAAAGAAAGGTAAGATCGCCTTTGAAGGAAGCGCTGATAAGTTGCTTAATGAGCAGGCCTTGTCCGAGCTCTATGAGTCCCCTATCCGACTGATCGACCATCCAGTTCCAGCCAAGACTGCAGCCAGTGAAAAGGTCGCTGTCGTCTGCGAATATCAGATAGTCTGGGCAAGTTAAACCAAAGCGCTGAGCTTAAAAAAGGCCATTGAAGCTCATCATTTCAGTGGCCTTTCAGTTTAGATTTGATAACTCCTTTAACTAGCTAAGCTGAGCGTCTCTGGCTTCTTGGCTACTAAAGCCACGCAAAATATTCAATAACGTAATCGCAGTGAATAGTGCGATTACCAATGACAAATGCCACGCTTCACCAAGACCAAGTTTAACCAACCCCATGCTTACCAGCGAAGACACAACCATTTGGCCGCCTCCCGACATCGCAGCCGCTGCTCCTGCGTTCTTTTTGTAAGGCAACATCACCAAAGCTTGAGCACAAGGTAACGCGATGCCATTCCCCAGTATCATCAAAAACTGACCGAGCATTAGATAGACCGGCTTAAGTGGGCAGAAGAACAGCCACAACGCTGCCGAAATGTGTAATACAGGCGTACATACCAGTGTTTTCTTATTACCTAATATTGGACGAATACGGTTACACAAGCTTGTTCCACCTAGCATGCCCAATGCAGGTATTATCGCCCACATTGCATATTCGTCGGACGTCATGCCAATCTGATTCTGCATGATAAACGGCATCACAGACACAGTCGTGATCATCAAACTAAAGTTAAGCCAACCAATGCTCGCAAAGCTCATAAAGTAGCGAGATGTAAGTAGCTCCTTGTATTGAAACACCATTTTCTTTGGTGAAGGAATCGCAGAGAACTGAGTAACGGTTTCTTTGAATTTAAGCGCCAAGACCACCCAAGCCAATGAGACATATCCAAGTAGCGAGATAAACACCATACTCCAACCAAAGTGGAAGTTGATAAAGCCACCAATGACCGGTGCAATAAGAGGCGTAATCGACGCAACCATCGCGATATAAGACATGACTAATGGTAAGTCAGCTCCGCTGAATCTATCTCGTGTGGAAGCGCGAGCCAGTACAGCACAACAGCCTGTACCTAAACCCTGTAGGAAGCGCCCCAACACCATACTGGTAAAAGAATGGCTGAAGAAGATGATCATCAACAAGCCACACATGGCAAGTAATAAGCCACCCAATAGTACCTTTTTCCTCCCCAAAGCATCTGAAATTGGACCATAAACAAACTGAGAAGGTCCGAAGCCTAGCAGGTAGACACTCACTAAGAACTGGGCTTGTTCTAGCGATACATCAAAATCCTTTGCGATCCAGGGTAAAGAAGGAAACACCAAACCCATACTGAGTTGACCGATACTGATGACCAAACACGCCAGTAAGATCGACTTAAAATCAAATCGACGGCTCATGAGGCTGTACACGTTGTTAAAAGGTTTGGTTTATCAACCTCACAACATAGAGATATAGAAGATAGAGAGAATGTTGCAGGTATGATATTCATGGTGCTCCGAAAGGATCGATTGGATTGTCGCAGGGTAAACATACGTTAGCTCGTATAATCATACAACACCGGCTGGACTAAATATGTGAATAATCACTTTTCACACACCTTAACTTTCCGCCTGTCACTGACACACGCTAGACTAACACTAGATCGCAACAATGAAGGGACTTAAATGAACACTTATCACCGTATTCTCACCTCAGCTTTGGCACTTGCTCTGTCTGGTCCCCTTACCTCAACAACGGCTTTTGCGTGGCAAGCTGAGAAGATCACCGATGGGATCGTGATTCCATGGGGGCTCGCCTATGTTGACGAAGGATCCATGCTAGTCACAGAAAAAGAAGGTGTGATCAAACATGTTAATTTAAAAACGGGTGATCAGAGCACACTTTTTAGACTTCCTAATGTGTGGGTAAAAGGCCAAGGCGGAGCATTAGATATCACCTTCTCGCCCTTTGAAGAAAACAAACTCTATATTACTTACAGCAAAAACATTGATGACGAAGGTGTAACCACACTCGCTTCTGCTGATTACAAAAATGGTGAAGTGTCTAATTGGCAAGATGTATTCGTTTCAGAATCGAGAACCGACACTGGACGTCACTTTGGCAGTCGCATTACCTTCGATGATAGCCACCTCTACTTTTCGATTGGCGACCGTGGAAATCGAGATAACGGGCAAAATACCTTAACCCATGCAGGCTCGATATTGCGCTTGAGTGCAGACGGAAGCACACCAAGCGACAACCCATTTGTAAACGACGACAAAGTTCTCAACGAGATCTGGAGCTATGGCCACCGAAATCCGCAAGGACTGTTCTACGACTTCCCTACCAAAAAGTTATGGTCGATTGAGCATGGCCCGCGTGGAGGTGATGAAATTAACCTAATAAAAGCGGGAGCCAACTACGGATGGCCTGTCACATCTCATGGTAAAGAGTATTGGGGGCCAATCAGCGTTGGTGAGTCTGAAACCAAAGAAGGCATCGAGGCGCCTAAAAAGGTCTACATTCCTTCCATCGCCCCCGGCAGCTTAGTGGTTTATCAAGGGGATAAGTTCCCAGAGCTAAAAGGAAAACTATTAGCAGGCGCACTTAAACTTACCCATATTAATGTCGTAACGGTCAATGAGCAAGGTGATGCGACTGACGAGCAACGTATTCTAGAAAGCTTGGGCGAAAGAATCAGAGACATCGAAACTTCGCCAGATGGGAACATCTTCTTTAGTACTGACAATGGTAACCTTTACCGTCTAAAAAGGTAGCAAAACCATTAAAACAACCAACTAAATATTAGATGATTTTATAAATAAAGCCTTTAAATACGGGGGGGCTTCAGGTCAATTTAGCGGCTTTCTTGTCCGAAACCAGAGTATGTACAAACAGTGCAACCACTCTAATTCTGTCATCAAACTTACCTATGTTTTTCACAAAAACGACAAGAAATCACCATACAACTGTAACTACATGATATTTAAGGAATGCAAAGTTTGACTACCCCCAAGTTTCTGCAACCTTTCACTATGGATTCGATTGACTATCCCCTGATTTGATTTAGACTCGATTTCGGCTAGAAAGAAAGTTCTTTGTATATAAACATTTCGTTGGATTACTAGTAACCCCGTTGTGTTGTACGCAATAGCAATAAACTTTTCCACGCTATCAGTGCCACAATTGGCTCACTATAAAAATTAATTTTAGGGATAACATTATGTCTAACACAGTTACTGGTACAGTAAAATGGTTCAACGAAACTAAAGGCTTCGGTTTCATTCAACAAGAAAACGGTCCAGACGTATTTGCACACTTCTCTGCAATCACTGGCGAAGGTTTCAAAACTCTTGCTGAAGGCCAAAAAGTTGAGTTCGTAGTATCTCAAGGTCAAAAAGGCCCACAAGCTGACAGCATCAAAGTACTTTAATTTGGTATTTTAAAGCTTTCTAAACATAGCCAGCCTCCGCTGGCTATTTTTTTAACCGCTATTCAGAGATTTAAGGTAAGATTCCCCTTCACTATTTTTACCTAAGACACCCACCAATGGCTCTCAAACCCACAATCTATAAGTTTCACTAAAATACGCCACTCCCCTCCCTACCTAGCAATAGCCACATACACCATTATTTTCAGTTACTTAACATAAATAACAACCTAGAAGAACTTCAATAAACTGCTATAATCTCTGAACCTTGGTACACCTTTTGTACCCCTCAAATCACCCTTTTGGTACACCTCAGAGGCACACGTTCATGGCATCTTATAGTATTGAAAAGCGAACTCTAGCTAGCGGTGATTCTCGCTACAAAGCCACTATTACGGTGAAACATCGAAGCAAAATTGCTCAACGTTTTTCTAAAACTCATAAGAAGAAAACGCTCGCTACTGCCTGGGCAAAAAATGAAGTACGAAAGATAGAAGAAGGTGAAACTCAAGACCGTTCTGTACCCATTGGTCAGCTTCTAGACATGTACATTGAAAACAAAAATCTCTGGGACAATACTGGCCGATCTAAACAAACCGTATTAAAAATGCTCCGTGATTGTGACATAGCAAAAATCTATTCCGATGAGCTAACCACTAAAGACTTGATTGAGCACTGCCAGAATAGATGCAGTACGGGAACCAAGCCCTCTACCGTCTATTCCGACATCTACTTTTTACGTTCAGTATTCAAACGAGCTAAACCTGTATTCAACGTTGCCGCGAACGTGAACACATTCTTAGAAGCAACACCCATTCTGTATGAAATGAAGCTCATCGGTAAATCAGAGAAACGAACAAGGCGCCCTACTCCCGATGAAATTGACCTGTTAAAAGAAGCACTAGAAGAACGCGAGCAGCGCAGAGAAAATAAAATCCCCTACTCCATGCTTCTAGACTTCAGCATCCTGAGCTGTATGAGAGTAAGTGAAGTGTGTGGTATTCGATGGGAAGACTTAAACGAAGAACTTAGAACAGTGATCGTACGTGACCGAAAAGACCCACGTAAGAAAGAAGGCAACCATATGGTCGTTCCTCTGCTTGGGGAAGCATTCGATATTGTAATGAAGCAAGAGCGTAAAGGAGAGTTGATATTTCCTTACAACCCACGCTCAGTTGGTCGAGGCTTTGTTGAAGTGTGTCAAAAGGTTGGGATTGATAACCTACGCTATCATGACCTACGCCGTGAAGGTGCAAGCCGCTTGTTCGAGAAAGGCTTTACCATTGAAGAAGTTGCTCAAGTAACTGGCCATAGAAACCTAAACACATTATGGCAGGTATATACCCAACTGTTCCCGCATAAGTTACACGAACGTAAGATATGAAAAAAGCCGCTAAAAAGCGGCTTTGTCCAATTACTTAAGAGTGAATTGAAACAGTTTTCAAATTGGTATACCGCTCAAATAATTCTGTCAATAATTTAAACTGTTGTTTAGCCTGTTCTGGTGTTAAATCACCGGACTCCCAATCATTCATTACTTTTCTTTGTCTAGATGACAGCATCAACTTGACTCTATCAGCTTTAATAGTTACTTCACGGAGCTTTCTAGTGTAGACCCGATTTGTTCGGTTCAAAAGCAATTTACCGATCATATATCTTGCTGGTCCGTTTGGGTCTACACACTGTAAACGTCCATCATTATCAACTTTTAGATAACTAGTAACATCAACTTCAAATCGGTCAATATATCCTTTCTTAGATAGAAAGGTGGGTCCATCCTGAGTTTGTAAACAACCTTGCCAATCATCCGACTTTAAGACATTGCACTTTTGACAAGATAAGTGAAGATTAAAGGGGTGAATTTTCAGTATTCCATCGAACTTTGTTCCAAAAACATTCTGTGGCCTAAAATGATCCAGAGAAAACTTTTCACCACCACACTCATCCAAGTGAACATCACAATACACACACCTATACTGGCAATCCTTAGCTATATTGTCATAATTCTTCTGGCAATTATAAGTACGGTAAAACTCACCTTCAGTCTTATAGTAACCTTGAATACTTTGCCGTTTTAACGATGGAAAATACAAGCTACTCATCATCTTTTGTTAACTCCGCATAGATTGCGTTAAGTTCATCAGAGGCTGCATTTAGCTCCGCAAGAGAGCTTTCACTTATAAGCCTTTCATCAACGAGTTTTTTACTACGGCCTAGGTTTAATATGTCAAACTCTTCTAACTCACTATCATTCAACGTAGAAAAAAGTGACTTTTCAAATAGTTCGTCAAACCGTTTTGCTTGTTCTGATTTAATATCTTTATAAATATGAATCTGACGAAGAAAACGTTGTTTGAGATTATCTTCGTCTTCTTCAGACTCCCAATCATTTTTATCTATTACAAACTCAATATCTCCAAGATACTGATCAATTTCATCTGCAGTACTGGTAAGAATATAGATCGGGATTTTAGAATCAATTTTTCGAACTTCTTCAATGAGTTCAATTCCACTATAAGTTGCATTACCAGTGTGTTTAAGGTTCTCGTCTACAAAATAAGAAACTTTACCGGTAATTCCGTCTAAAACCGTCATCATCTCCCGTAAAGTGGTTTCTACATCTAGGCAAACAATGTCAAATTCATCCTCAAACATAAACTCCATCGATAGCTTATATGTATCTCGAATATCTTTGTCATCGTCTATAAATACAATAGTGTTCATTTTGTATCCTGTAATACTTCAATATAAAAACCTGCTCCACCTAAGTCTGAGTATTGCTTAGCTGAGACAGTTCCTGAGGACATATGCTCCTCGACTTGGCCTTTTATAATGGACAACCCCATACCTGTACCAATCGAGTTACCTTTATTATCAACCTTCCTACTATGCATTGGTAAGAAAATCGTATCTTCTTGACCTGATTCTAATCCACAACCTGAGTCTAAAAAGCTAAGTTTAAGACGGTTACCGCCAAGCCTTTCAAAAATCACTTTGATTTGTCTATCTTTCCTCGGCGTATCTTCTAGCGCCCAAGTTGAATTGGTGATTAAGTTAATAGCGATGCTTTCCCAATCAATTACGAACGAGCGAACATTAAAATCTTCTTCTTGAATTTTTATAAATTCAAAGCTCCACTCAATTCCCATTTTTTTAAAGGATGCGGACATCATTCCAAAAATACATCTAAACACATCAGGTACGGGCACTTTTTTCCGTTTTCTTTTATCTGGTTTAATATTATTGATGGCTAATTGTGAAAATGTGTCAACATATTGAGCGCCTGTTACCATACGAGACGTTAGAGCAACCAATTGATCATAATCAACTGTATCTCCATTACGTTCAGCTTTTCTTACTACTTTGGTCAACAGCTTCGCATTTGTTAAGGCTAGAGCTGAATGCGTACGAATTTCATGCCCAAAGCTAACAGTCAGGACCCCTAAAGAAGCGAGGTTTGAAAGGGTGTCTTTCTGCTCTTCAAGCTTCTTTCGCTCTTTTTCCATATATTGAGAATAGTCGTCCAAAGCTTTTTGATGCGCCTGCTTCGCACGTTCGAGATCTCTAAGTTTTTGATTAACCAACTGTGCTGGAGGTGTTTTCTTTTTATTCTTTTTAACTTTTTTAGTAAAAGCTTTAACTTCACCAATAGCTTTGTCGAGATCTGAATCTCTTTCCTTAACCGCTTTTTCTAGCTCTTGTGCTAAATTTATCCCATCCTCATCTTGCGCAGCTTTAGTAGCTATAGTTTCAAATGCAGAAATGACTTTAAGCACAAACGTGCGTAGTTGCAGGTAAGCTTCATTTTCAACAATCCCTTCACGGTTTGCTTGGTCGTTCAAAATAGCATTAGTTGTTTTTGATATACTAACTGCACCAATGATTTGACTCGGTCCAACTCGCCAACCACCCTGCCTTATACCTCCAGGGCTTTGCGACTTACGAAAACCTATATCTAGCCAATCACCTTTACCCGTAGGCTCACCATATGGTCTGACTCTAAAGTCATCTCTGTAAATACGAACCCCCCGGTTCAAAGCCATAAATTTCTCCCAGTTTCGGGTCGTCATATCGACTTTTGAGAGAAACTCTTTTTTCTTCACCATATAATGGAATTCGAACTCTAGAGGTCCAAATAATGGTTTATCCCCTTGTTTTGAGATCCAATCTTTCCATGGTGTAGGTAACTGCTTAACTTCTTCACCAGTAACGTTATTTTTAAAGTTGAGTAAAACTCTATGACTAGTATCTACCTCAGCTCTGACCTCCCAACTAGCAGCTTTTAAGAGCTCTTGAGTATCAACGACTTCTGAATAAGACTTAGTATTATTCACTGCTCGGTGGAGTGTTATAGAAAAGTCATTCGCTTTTCTATAAGGAGAGATTAATAATCTAAGCTCTTGTTTCAAGTCCTCAATAAAACTAGGAGTCCAACAGTCTTTCAAGCCAATCAGAACCATATATGTCCCAGAGTCATCTCTAGACGTAAAAATATCTCCATACTTACCTATTAAAGGTAGATCCTGCTCATAAATATCATGTTGAATCTCTGAAATAGAAGCGTTAGTACCTTCATATTTACGCCAATCAACGACCAGCTGGGTAACTGTGTTACTGCCTTTCTTCTTTGTGTAAAGAATAACCTTCTTGCTTAATCTATCTAAACCTAAGCGACCTAGACCTTTTGCTCCAGTAAGAATACGTTTTTTGGTTACAGACAACTCAAGACCATTTTTGAAATCCGTTCCTATTTTCAGCCAGTGGTCGTAGATAGTTTCTGCATCCATACCGTTACCATCATCTCTGAGTACAAGTGTAGAAAGCGCAGGGTTATCCCTTAAATGAAACTCCACATGAACATCTTCCGCATCAGCATCATACCCATTTTTGATTAATTCAGAGACAGCAACAGTTGAGCTTGAAATGCTTTCTCGACCAAGTTGCATCGGTACACGAGCCGACATATCAAACGGTTTTTTACCTAAGTGTCTACGAGCCATTACTCTTCCTCTACAAATGGGATATCTTTTATAACACCGACGGTTAAGTGTCGTAATCGAATGCGTTCATTTAAAAAATTATTAGTTTTTTTAGTTTGTAATACCTGCATAAGTTTCTTACAAGCTTTCAACTTCCCATCCTTAGGTTTAACAACAATCATATGATTCTCTATTGCTACCGGTTCACGAAGATTTATTAATGTCGCTGATGCACGATTTCTATCTGATGGGCTAGATGTTCTTTTGATTACTACAAATGGAGGGGTTAGAACTTTACCCGTAAAACGCCTCATCTCAACGGCTTCACGAATAACCCCCCATTGAGGGCATATTTTAGGGTAAAAGTATGGATACTCAGGCCCATCTTCTGGGTCACGATAGGCAACTAATGGGCCTGTCCGAACGTCAAAATAATCAGAAATGCATACGGAGTTCTGCTCAGCGTTATGCCATTTAATGGGATTGGCTGCTGTCTTAATTTTTCCTGAAAGCAAGAAGACATCCACGTCTGTTTTACGGTTAAAACGCCCCCAAACATCTACTGTTGCGCTCATTGATTGAGAAGTAAATGACCTAAACTCATCATACCGACTACCCGAGCGAAGAACATCTGGCAAAATCGCACTAATACTGCAGTCTTCTGGTAAAAGTCTAAGATAATGATCAAATACAATACCAGCGGCATTGACCTTTCCCTCTTTCCAATAGTTTTCTTTAGGCGATGGCCAAATAGTAAAAGGAGGGTTCATCAGCACATGACTTATTTTTTCAAGCTCTAGTTTCTCTGCACTCAAAGCATCTTTAACGAGAATATTTGGGAGTAGCTCAAATGCCTCATCTAAGTCACAGTCTTGCTCAACACCACGATTCAAAGCTTCGACGACAATTCTAAGTTTAGTCGCTTCAATAAAGTGGGCGTGAAGATCAAAGCCCCAAAGGACTTTTCCCCAGGCTAACAAAGTTGTTGATAGTGAAGATTCAACACCAAGGGCCCTTGATGCTTCGATTAATAGATTGCCAGCACCACATGTTGGATCCAAGACAACAGAACGAGAAGTGATAACTGGTAATAAAGCTACAGCTTTTGTAGCCAATTTTTGACCTGTAAAAAAGCTACCCGCCTCACGCATTTCTTCAATCGTCAGTAACTCTCTCAATACCAAATCAATATTATCTAAATCCACTAATCCGCGGAACTGTTCTTTATCAGGAGAGAGGAGTAACTTACGCATCGCTGCGTTATGTGAAGTAAGGGCGTTCATTATAGTATTCTGCAGAAATTTTTAGCTATTGTATCATTAAAACTTAATTCTAAGGAAAATACATAGCGGCATAACTCACTGTTTTAATTAAACTTATAAACAAGTTCAATTATCCCACTTCTGCAGGCTACATTACATACAAAAAAGACGACCCTGAGGTCGCCTTTGCTTTTCTAAATCACCGCCTTCATGACGGTGGTAACAACTTTCCCGATTACCGCGAACTCGTCGAGTTTCTCCTCATTCACGATAAACGAATCATATTCTTCTTTGTTATCTGAGATGACGTTATAGCCCTCGGCCATGATGTCGTACTTCAGACGCTTTATATAAATGTGCTTACCAATGCGAACAACATAGACACCGTGTTTTACGGGGTGATCGAGTTCTCGGGTATCGACTAATACTTCATCGCCGTCACTCAAAGTGTCTTCCATTGAGTCACCGTGGCAAATGATGATACGTGCATCTTCTTCTGTCAGGCCGAAACGCCTTAACCATAAGCAAGGTAAGAATTCAGTTCTAAGTTGGTATTCGGTATCGTTTTGAGCACCAAACCCACAAGAGGCATAAACGTTGTACACGGGTACAGCGCACATATCGCCTATATGAGAAGTGGCTTTCACAGACCTAACATTCGAAATCTCTGTGACATTGCCATCGGTATTACAAGAGGCTCGGCTAGCAACCTGCTGGCTAGTTTGGCTGCTACCAATATCAACTTGCTCTACTGACGTCGAAGTTACGCTAGGTGCTGATGCAGTTAATAGATATTCCGCTTCATCAAGATCCGTGACGTATTTCTCAATCAGTTGTTTTTTTACATCTGGGTGGAAATTAGAAATATGATATTCAAATACTTTGCTAGAAGTAGCACTCTGTCTTGATAACCAATTGTTACGTCTACCTTTTTGGGAGACACCAGTCACTGACTTAGGCATTCCATCCAAACCCACTAAATCCGAACTTAGAAACCACTCTTTCACACAAACACCAATAAACACTGATAATCACTTGACATAGTCACTATCTGAGCGCACCATTTACATAAACACGAACAAACAAGATGTTTATCTATCATATTAGTAAAGAACAAGGATAAACACCAATCAACTAAGAACTATATCACGTCAGTGCTGTAGTGAGAATGAGGATAACTATATGAGCATGGATATTCACTACGGGCTTCAAGCAATGTTTGGTAAGCCGATTGTCCAATTAAGCGAAGTTTCAGAATCATTTTTTGGAATGAAGTATGCGACGGCTAAAGCCAAGGTTAGCAACCATGAATTCCCTATCCCAGCCTTTCGTCTTCATGAAGAAAGTGAAGCTAACAAAGGTACAAAAGTTCCGTTATTGATTCGAGTTAACGACCTTGCTGATTACGTTGTAAGAAAACATGAGGAAGAGCGAGCAAGGATGGAATCCATCTACGGAAAGTTTCATCGTCATTAAAACCACCTTCGAAGCTAAACACTTTTCTTATGTTTCATAGTGAGTATCAGACATGGAAGTGAACCAGACAATGTGCGTCTTCTTAGCGGATGTACAAAAACAGTACAACGAAGCATGCAGCTTGTTTCGAGCACGACACCGTAACGAGTTAACTGACATAGCCAAAGCCTGTGGCCTTCGTTCAAACATGTTGCGTAACAAGCTGAATACCGAGCAGCCGCACGTACTTTCTTTACCTGAAATGATGGCAATTTCTAAAGCTACGGATGACTACATAATTTTAGAAGTTGTACTTCGCCAGTTAGAGCTAGTGACCGCTCATATTCCTGAAGGTGAAAGAGAAACGTTTATTAAACGTGCTCTAGACAACTCTGTGCTTGCTGGAGAAATCTCTCAGCTCGCGTTAGACACGGCAGGCCAAAGAGTTCTGCCTCGCTCAACTCGAAACTCAATTATCAAAACGGCACAAGCTGGTATTAGCAACTTAGTGCTGCTCATTAACGACCTAGAAGACCGCACAAGTGGTGCTCACCCTTTTTTATGTATGGGTGTGGACTTGTTAGCCAACGGTGCGCCTTTACCAGGTCTTACTTAATTACGGGGTGTAATTATGAAAACTCTACTCAAAACCATCACTTCAGGTGAAGACAAGATTTATGTCTACGAAGCTGGATATGTAGAAGGCGTGAAAGCGGCTCAAGCCTATTTAGCAGGCCCTGACGGATGGGGAGCTTCTATGTACTTCCCTTTGTATAAGGTCGAAGACTTCGCTCAAAACCAAGCTCAGGTTGCCAATTTCCTTGAGCTTGCCAAGGAGAAACTCGGAATGGAGAAAGAACCATGCAATACGTAGCGGTTGCACTGAACAGCGGTGGCGGCGTGGTTCGTGCTGATGAAACTAGCGAAGTTAAGAATCTTTTTATCGGTGAGTTTGATTCACCAGAGCCAGCAATCGAGGCGGCTTGTGAGCACTTCAACTGCCAGCACGTTATGAACGGCGTGATCATCAGAGGTAATCACACTGGCGGCCACATGATTATGGATACACAGGAGTTTAGCGAATTATGAGGGACGTTACTTTTAGACCGGCTAAATCGACGGCTGATTTGCCTATCTCTTCTCCAATACATAAGCCCTGCCCTGATATGGCGGGAATGGAGAACCCAGATCCAAAGAAACGAGAGCGAGCGCGCTTTTTAGTGTCGAAGTTGCGCGAAAAACACGGCATTAAAAAGCGTGTTAAGGGCAACTCTCAGCCAATGAATTATGTGTGTAGTGAAAACGGGTGCGCTGAACCTTGGGACTCGGTAAGTAATGCGAATCTATGGGATGTGAAGCAATAAACGATGAAGATTGAAACTCTGTACCATGTGGCCGGAGCTGTCCGGCCTATTGATGAAGTTAAATTTGCTAATGCCAGCTATGAAGCTGGTTTTTTAGGTTCTAAAATTCCTCACTACACAGAATACGAACAACAATTACTCGATTCTGGCGTAGTCAAATCTCTTCCTGTTTACGACCGTGTTTTTAATCAAAAATCAAAGCATGTAACAGATGTTAAGTTGGCAACTGAACATTTCAAAAGGCTAAATTCAGACTCCAAACCCGACCGCGAAGCGGCGGCCGAAAGGCCGGAGACACTAGGCTTGTCCAAGGGCGCAAAAGTCCGACACGAGAAAAAGCGCTTAAAATTGGCTCGAATCAATAAGCGTGTGAAGGTCATGGGGCAGCCTATTGGCACCAAGACAGAGCTTGATAGCCGAATGGGCCATGAAAGCTTTGATGCTTTGTACGCAAGTACAGAGCGAAATACCGCGCGAGTTTTGCCACTGAAGCATGAGAAAAGGCCCCCTTTCGAGAGGAAGCTCTCCCCTATCTCTCTTCAACTGCAAAAGCGAGACTGGTCTGGGCAAATGCGCGCTCAAATTGTTACCCAGACGCCTGCAGGAAATGCACCCGAGGCTAATTCGGGTACCCGTTATACGGAAAAGCTAACACCAAAGAGCGTTTCTAACATGTTCGAGAGTGGTGCGTATGTTGCTCAATGTCACGAAGGGTTTACGACATTTCTGACTTTGACTTTTACACCGTCACAACGTCACGCCATTTTTGGCGCAATGGACGAAGGTATCGACGCTGACGGCCCATTTACTCCAGTAGAGTTTGAACGAGATACCGGTGAGCTTATTCCTGGCAAAGACGGCCTGTATACACAGTTACCCAAACAACCATTCAAAATCATTAAACCACTCGACACCAGTGTTGGACGCGAAACTTCCCGCTTTCTCGATGGCAGCAAAAAGATGTTCCACCGAGGTTGGTACACTGAGGACGATGACTACGTTCCAGGGCAATTCAAAGCGAAGCCTTCACCCTTTGGCCCTGATAGAGAGAAAGCTGATTTCCATTATATGTGGGTAGCAGAAAGCCCAATGAATGAAGATGGCGAACCCAACCCACACGTTCACCTGTTGTTGAAATGGACAGTCGATAAAAAACATTTCAAAGACTGGGCTAAACGTTTGGAGTCCCTATGGGGTCATGGCATGGCTCACATTGAAAGAATTAGACAGCCAAAAGCAGCCAGCACTTATCTTATCAAAGCGGTGGGCTATGCGGCCAAAGGCAATAACGCTGACCAAGGTTTAATTAAGGGGAATCGTTATAGCATAGCGAGAGTCTCACGCGCACCAAGTTGGGAAACCCTTGCCTCGTTTGAAGCCGACAATATTACGGCTGTGATTCGAGAGTTGGGCTACAAGCTTGAACAGTGGAAAAAGCCTTTGCAGCGAACAATCTCACGAATCAATAAACAAAAAGCTCAAACCGTGAAAGCATCGAGTATCGCCAAGCAACAAGGCAAGCCTGAAAATCACCTAAAAAAACTGCAGTCACGGATTATTCGTTTAGAACATGCGGCTAAGAAAACCACGCAAGAAATGAAGTCACGACAAATGCATGCTTCTAGTGGCAACCGGTTCTCGATAACTTTTGACGGCGACGAAGCCAAAGAACGAATGGATAAATTCTTGATGTGGGCAGCTGGGGCTAGAGGTTGGTCGATGACTTGTCGTGATATCGATTGTAGCGATTTAAAGCAAGAAGCAGATGAAACTTATCAAGCGCAATATCACCACTTCTTAGAACGGCGGGCTTATTGGCGTTCGGTTCTTGACGAACCTTACATACCCGAAGAACCCGATGAGGATGAAGTGAGTTATTGGCAAAGTGCCAAAGCGGATTATTTAGAAGGGAGATTACAATAATGCTAGTGACATGCCCAAAATGTGAAAGCAAAACTCGTATTGCGACCTCGCGCTCCATCAGTTCAGAAACGCGAGAGCTTTACTGCCAATGTTTAAACCTGAATTGCGGAAAAGTGTTTGTAGCGCATACATCGTTCTCGCATTTCATTGAACCGACAGGTCAAAAGCCAAGCTCAAAACTGCAGCCCGAGCTGTGTAAAGGTGATGTGAACCAAATCGATATCTTTGAAGCTGAACAGCCAAACACTTAAACCAGAAGTCTAGACTACGGATATTTTGAATAAATGAACCTTATTACTAAAAAGCGCCTTGATGTTCTGCTTGAAGTGACCTCAAAAAGAGAGATGCCAGAACAAACTCGTAAAGCAGTGAAACTGGTGTTCGAGTCTGGTTATTCTTACGAGCTGGCTTCACTAAGAACTGGTGTATCAAGCAAGCGCGTTTCATTGGCCGTGCGCAAGCTGAACCAAATGGATAGGAAGTTAGTGAAGGCGTACAGAGTGTGAATGATGAATTGAATAAGTTGATGTAATAGTATGGCACATCTAAAAAGTGAGAAAATCTCGATTTTTCAATTGTGTATAGTTTTTTTTATCTATAGATTACAGAACACTAGGTCAATACAACATTAAGAATATATATGGATAATGAACAAAAGTGGTCACTGACCGGTTTTTTAGATGAACTTAAACGTATTCACGAAACTATGCCTGACCGCCGTTTTGTATTCATATTAGGTGCAGGTGCTTCTATTGAGTCTAATGTTAAAGGTGCTGCTTCTCTTGCCAAGGAATGGATGAAGATTATCTTTCGTCGTAGTAACAATGGAGGTGAGTATGATAATTGGTTGCAAAGCAACCCATTACAGATAGATGGCTGGGACGCAAATAATTTAGCTGCTCATTATCCACAAATATTCAGTTTTTGCTTTAATGGAGATCATGAGTCTGGATACGCTGAATTAGAAAAAGCAATTGATCAAGGGAGTCCTAGTTTTGGTTATGCAGTGCTAGCTTGGGTGCTCGCTCAGGATCGCCACAACATGGTAGTAACTACCAACTTTGACAACCTAGTAGCTGACTCTATGTATATCTATGGCGGTAAAACACCGCTAGTTATAGGGCATGAAAGCTTGGCAAGCTACCTAAAGCCTATGTCGCGTCGCCCTATGATTGCAAAAATCCACCGAGATCTATTCACAGACCCAATTAATGACGAGCACGGTGTTGGGGAGTTAAAATCTGATTGGGTAGATGCATTGAAAAATATATTCAGTTTCTATACCCCCGTCTTTATTGGTTATGGTGGTAATGATGGTAGCTTGATGAACTTCCTAAAAAACCTCGAAACTAACGACATTAGCGGCCGTCCATTTTGGTGTTATTACGAAAAAGGTGACAAACCAAACGGGGATATTAAAGAATTAATGCTAAAACATAAGGGGATACTAGTCCCTACCCCTGGTTTTGATCAACTTATGTTTAAGATTGGTTCTACGTGGGGGTATGAGAGGCAACAACAGCATCACTCTGTGTCCGAACATACTAAAAGAATGCTCGATACTTTAGATGAAAACATTCAAAAGGTTTATCAAGAAAGTCCAAAAGAAGTAAGAGAAAAGTTGAGAGAACCAAGTTCCGACGAAAAGAAAAGTTGGTTGGACTGGATCTTGGAAGCCAAGGGTAAAGAAACATACATCGAACAAGAAGAAGTTTACCGTAAGGCCGTTATTGCCGAACCTAAATCTACTCAAATAATGAATAGCTTCGCCATTATACTTCATCAGCTAGAGAAACATAAAGAAGCAGAACAATATTACAAAAAAGCACTAGGTATCGACCCCAATAGTCCTATCTACCTTGGAAACTACGCTCTCTTTCTCCATGAACTAGACAGAAATGATGAAGCAGAACAATTGTTCGAACAAACGTTAGAAATTGCCCCTGACAATGCCAGCATATTAGGTAACTATGCTCAATTTTTAGAAGGTATAGATAGAGGCAATGAAGCCGAATTGCTTTTCAAGAAAGCACTAGATATAGCCCCAGAAAACCCAGATGTTCTGGCTAAATACGCTGTCTTACTCTATAAGCTCGAGCGTTACGAAGAATCAGAAAAATCTGGCAAAGCGGCAATAGAACTTGACCCTGGAAATAGCGACTATATTGGGAATTACGCTAACATACTAGAAAAACTAGATAGGGATGAGGAAGCTGAGCAATATTACAAAAAAGCACTAGAAGACTCTCCTTACAGTATCGTTCATCTTGGAAATTATGCTGACTTACTCGACAAACTAGATAGGGATGAGGAAGCTGAGCAATATTACAAAAAAGCGATCAATATTGACCCTAACAGCACTCATCAGCTAGGGAATTACGCAGATTTCCTGCTTAAGCTTGGTCGAAACGCTGAAGCATCGGAATATTTAAAAAAATGCTTAACAATCGAACCTAATGACGATTTTTTTCAACAACAATATGAGCAATTATTGAAGGTATCGAATACAACAAGTTAGCGTACAAAAACGATCTCGGATGATCTCTAAATCCGCTATCTAAAACAGCCCTCGATGTAGATACATCGGGGGCTGTGTTCCAATACAACTACCGAAAAGAAATGCGGTTCTAAGATCGCATAATTGCAGTGTGGAATTTTGGTGTGGAGGGGTGGGTGAGTCCGAACGAGCGCTGAGCGCCCTAACCCGTCCTAAAATTTCCAATCGCTACCTATTTCCTTTTTTCTTCTATTGGTGGGTTTTCTCATGTGGGAACGACAACACGAGCACGCTAGATGGAATGGGCTTAAGCTCAATATCCTGTCTACCTCCTTTGATGGTGGTAAGCGTTTGCAAGTGAGTGAAATCCCATACGCTGGCCTACCACACATAAAAGTCATGGGCACGAAAGCCCGAGCCTTCACCTTTGAAGTTGTGTTCGTGGGTGCGAGTTCGCTTGCTGATGCGAATGCACTCATTGATAACCTTGAAGCGAACCCACAAGGAGAACTTGAGCACCCTTCGTTAGGTGAACTACCACTAGTATTTGAAGACCACTCGCTAAGCATCAGCACGAAGAAAGGTTTAGTAACACTAAGTCTTAAGTTCGTGCGCTCTGGTACTTCGCCTTCTATCACGGCAACAACAACAGTACGCACCAAAGCGCAAGCTGGCATAGCCGAAAGCCTTTCTAAGAAGTCATTTGTTGAAGAGGTGAAAGGGCTGGATGTGTCTCAAATCAACGAAGTACAAAACAACGCAACCAGTGCGCTCAATGTGTTGGTTGATATTACTAACCGTCTGAACCTAGCCGATGATTCGTTGCAAGATATTAACCTAGCGATAAATGAAGCCTTCTCTGCCGTGAGCAGTTTGAGCACTAACCCTGCCGAGTTCGCTGACCTGTTTTCTAGCGCTGTCGATACTGTGTCTGAAGGGGTTCAATCAGAGCCAGCTTCCGAGAGTGAAGCCGTCGATAACTCACGCAGTGCTCAAGCTTTGATGCTTGGCGAAGTAAAAACCGATAGCCCAACCAAACACCACAACGTACAGATGGTGACGGGGGCGGTGAAGATGAGTAAAGACGTGACTGACCTAGAAGCCAATGACAGCTTTGAGATCACCCTAGCCCAAAAGCAACCAGAGACTATTCAAAGTGATCTCTCAACTCTAATTGTCAGCGTTGATGAACGCATCAAGGAAACCACTCAAGTTTCTACGCAAGAAAGCATAGAGCTCTATGACGCACTCACGTCACTAAAAAGCAATGTGCAGACTCAGCACGACAAAGTAGCAGAGGGAACCAAAGCGCACAGAACTGTGCAATCACCTCACTTTAAGTCGGCGCTAACCATTGCCCATGACGAGTACACCAATGAGAACGTCATTACCAAAATGAATGCACTTCAGCACCCTTTATTTATCCGTGGTGATATCGCGGTAAGGGATGCACGATGAATCAACTCACGATGTACATTGACGGAAAGCAGCATACTTTCTACCAAGCCAATTTGAACTACTCAACAGAGCAATTGGCCCACACATTCAACTGCTCAATTGAACCCATGAACATTGCTCGCCCGTTGTCGGTAGAGTTCTTCCTCAATGACCAATCCATCTTAATCGGTCAGATAGATGGGGCCGAAAACGAGACAGGCGCAAGCTCTTTAACTATGCCAATAGTAGGACGCTCCAAGAGCGCCAACATGATTGACTCGCGCATCACTATGGATGCGCTTTATAACCTCAATGTTGAAGAACTGCTTAGAAAACTGGCAAAGCCATTTGGTTTAGGGGTCAAGAGCCTAGTTAAACGCATGCCGAAGATTGAAGAGTTTCAGATTAACGCCGAGTCTCCGGTTGAAAATGTTGCTCAGCTCATCCGTGAACAAGGCTACATGCTCATCGAGCGAAATGGTGTACTGACTATTGAGAACACAGCGCATGCAACGATTAACAATGTTGGCCTTGAAACAGGCAACAACATAGACAGCTTGAAGATAAAACGCTCCTTCAATAAGCAGTTTCATACCATTGATGTGCAGGGCCAGTGGGATGATGCCAGCGCTCAAGTCACTAACCCAAGCATTGATAGCTCGCGCACTATGGTGATCACTTGTGACCAACTACAAAGCAGCGCGGCGTGTTTGTCTCGCGCCAAATATGAACGCAACTTAGCGATAGCGGAAAGCCTGACCGCTTCAACGTCTGTCGCAGATATATTTCCTCAGCTTGCGATTGATGGATTAAACCGAGTAATTCGAGTGATCGACAAAGAGCAGAGTTTTAGTGAAATGCTGGTGATTAAGTCACTTGGCCTATCGGTGTCCGAAAGCTCCGCAAGCACTTCCGTTGAGTTGGTCAGACCGTTTAAGGAGCAAAGCAATGTCTAGTGCTCAGCGCCAGCAACAACAGCGATTAATGGCTCGCATCAAGAACGTGATCGGAACAGGTACGGTGACAGGTGCCTCTACGGGTATGTTGCAAATCAGAACGGCAACAGGCCGCACCAACGACCGAATTAAGCGCGTCCACAACTACGGCTTTATGAGCCGACCACTACCAGAGGCCAAGGCTTACAACCTGTTTATCGGTGGTGTGAGCGCGCGTGGTATTACCGTCAATGTTGAAGATGAGCGCTACCAAATCGACTTAAAGCCCGGTGAGGTCGCCATGCTCGATGACAAGGGCAACTTAATCCATCAAACCGAGGAAGGAATTAAGGTCTACGCAACCCAAGGTAAGGTCGATGTTGTAGCCGCGAATGAAGTCTCTATCAAAGCGCCACAAGTGAACGTGATCGCTGACAAAACCACGTTTTCTAATGATGTAGATATAGGCGGCAACCTGAGTGTGGCGAAGAATGCAGAAGTTGCAGGCTCTGTCGGTGGTCAGTCTGGTACGTTCGGCGGCGTTAAAGTCGAGACGCACGACCACGACTATGAAGACGATAACGCAATCAAAACGACACGGGAGCCTAACAAAGCATGAGCCACTTTAAATTGAACGCGCTTACCGAGTCGGTGGATTCTAAAGAAGGCATGACTCATGCGGTGCTGCA
The DNA here is from genome assembly GCF_001635455.1 of Vibrio sp. HI00D65. GTDB lineage: Bacteria > Pseudomonadota > Gammaproteobacteria > Enterobacterales > Vibrionaceae > Vibrio. The sequence goes on along the minus strand of NZ_LWEH01000460.1, from coordinate 82,475 downwards.
AAGCGTCTACAACTACGCCGAGTCGACCAAGAATGATCGCGCACGAATGGACAACAATGAGCGCGGCGGTACTTGGAGCAATGAACTGATAGAGATTGTTGGCTCTCGTGATTGGACTCTCAAACGAGCCAAATTGACTGACGAAACCTTAAGGCTTGCTAAGCGCTTTTATGAAGAAGCTCTCGCCTGGTTAATTCAGCAAGGTCACGCCAAAGCCATTGAAGTGACCGTTTGGAGAGAGAAGCCAAACCAAATGGGCCGTAATGTCATGATAACCCTGATGGACGGCTCCACATTTGATGTTCCACTATCGAAGGTAGATAAATGAGTACACAAGTGAGCCTTGAGAGCTTAATCGCTCGTGCTGAAGCCAACCTGACGGCAGAAACAGGACAAAGTAACCCAGCCACCAAAGCGATAGCTTCTGCCATTGCTGGCGTCAGCTATGGGCAATATGGCTACCAAGATTTGCTTTTTAGACAACTGAACCCTGAAACCTGCTCTGAAGCGTGGCTATACCTGCATGCTAATCGCCACAATACACCACGCCTGTTACCTACCTTTGCAAAAGGTACAGTGCAGTTTACTGAGCTAGGTGGAACCGTGGTGATCGCCAAAGGTGCTCGCCTAATCTACGGTGATAAAGAGTACGAAACCACTAAGGAGCAGTACAGCAATGTGCCTGTAGACGTCATTGCACTGGAATCAGGGACAGCAAGCAATTTACCAAACGGCGCTAAACTCACCCTCACTGAAGGGCTAAGCGGTATCGACCCTAATAATATCCTATCGCTTGGTATTGAAGGTGGTGCAGATATCGAAGAGCTAGAGCACTGGCGAGCGCGAGTAATCGTGGCATTCGAGAAGAACGAGCTGATCGGCAAGTCAGAAGATTACGAAGTGTGGGCAGTGTCGGCTCATTCTGATGTTGATTTTGCTTGGGCACTCGATAACACACCAGAGCGCGGCATGGTAGAGGTCTACATTGGCGCACGTGAGAACGACCCAACATTAAGCGGTGAAGTGGTAAACCTTGTTCAAGAGACCTTCGAAACTAACCGACTCGCTGGTTGCCATCCGTTTGCTCATCTCCCAGAAAAAGCACCGCTCGCTATAGAGATTCAAGGCATTGAAGACCTAGCCATTCGTGATGATGTGGTCACGGCCCTTGAAAACTTTGTCAAAGGGAAAATGGGCAAGATAGACCCAGAAACTAAAAAGCCTGAATCCATCACCAACACCGAAATTGTGTTAGTGATTTCAACGGTGACCAATAACTTTATTGTCAAATCGCCCGTAGGTGAAGTTGCTATCAACAATAACCAGATTCATGTACTAGGAGCCGTCACATGGACACCTCCGACTTAATCATTGAATACAGCGAAGGTGATTTTGCAGATGCGTACCGTGGGTTACTTCCTCAAGGCGATTACTGGCAAGACACCGAGAATGCAGAGCTGACCAATACCATTAACGGTATAGCGAAAGACTTTAAGAAAACCCATGACGATATTGAATTATCACTATTAACGGAGTTTGAAGAGCAAGGGTTTGGCTGGAAGATTCGAGATTATCAAAGCCTACTTGGAACAATGGGTTCAAACGGCTTGGTGTATGACGATGTGAAAAGGCCCAATCTAATATTGATTGACCTCTTCAGCTATGACAATGGCACAGCCATTAACGCATTTGAAAAAGTCCGACTACCTCATACCGAGTTTAACTGGCTTTACCCATTGGAAGCCGAAACCAAATTTGAACAGGCTACCGCCTTAACAATAAAGCCAGAGTTGAGCTCACAGTTAGAAATAGAGGCTGAAACTCAAATCTTGTGCCGCACTGCCATTACTTGGCAACTTGAAATAGGAGACACCGAATGAGCACACTGCAAGCTATTCCGACTCAGCACGGGATAGACATATTAAACAGTGAGCTGAAAAATACTGTAACCAAGTATCGGCTCATTGGTGCGTTAACCCATGACGCGCCAAGTGAATCACTGTATTCATTCTATGAAAACACCATTGAAACCAGTTACTACGATGACAATGGCGTTTTAACCTTTATCTTAAACCTGCCCATTGAACAGCACTTTGATGAGTACCTGCATCAAATCCATGTGCTCGATAGCAACAATCAATCCGTGATCGAGTGCTCGACACCAAAAGTCGCGCTGCCAAAAGGCATTGGCGGCATGGTGACATTAAAGGCCGCTATTTCGGGGGAAGCTGGGCAAGTCATTTTTAAACACAGTGAGTTTGTCACTGAGACTGAGTTGAATGAATTGCACCTAGCTCCGATTAAAGCTGCACTCGCAAATATGGTAGGAATGATAGGCGATTTTCATTGTGCTGGCGTAAAGCCTGGTTGGATTGATTTAAAAGGCGGTGAGTTATCAAGAGCCACCGATAAACTTCTTTGGGATTATGCCGTCACTACGGGGATGACTGTAGTTCAGGCAATCAAAGACGCTGACCCTATGGCTCACGCCATGAAGTTTGGTGACGGGGATGGTGCAACAACATTTACACTACCAAATCATCATCTTGGTCACTTTGTTCGAGGGGCGCCTAGTGGTGTTAATCACGGTGATACACAAGGTGATGCGATTAGAAATATTGTAGGTGACTTCAAAAACGTAGCATACCAAGATGTAGCAGGTAGAATTTCGTTGGTGACAACTGGCGCTTTTAAACAGGCAGAAAATCCAGATACAGCTTCAGCAGTAACACCAAAATATTCTGAACAATATAGTGATGGTATTGGATTTGATGCAAGTCGAGTAGTACCTACAGCCAATGAAAATCGCCCATACACCGCAAACCTTTCAATCAAAATTCACCGAGGATGGATGTAATGAAAACAGCGTATCACTACGATTACAAAACTCTCATTTATCAGGGTGAGAGTAAAGTCCATAAGGTAGCCGGATATGATGAATATATATTGCCTCAGTTTTCTACATGGTTAGCTAAACCAGCTTTTGACGAAGACACCGAACAAGCCAAGTATGATGTAAACAATCAGAAATGGCTTGTTGAATTAAAGCCTGTTGAAGTGACAGCTTACAATAAGCAAACCCACGAGTCGAAAGTGTTTGATGGTACTTATTTAATAACAGACGAATACACGATACAAAAACCAACAACGCAGTGGGATGAATGGATTGATGAGTCTTGGGTAACTAACCTAAGCAACAAATACATTCACGATTATGCTCAAGTAGACGCCACTCGCTCAGCACTTTATACCCAACTCACCGACCCATTAGAAAATGAGCTTGCACGTAAGCAGCGGCAAGGCAAAACCGATGCAGTACAAATGCTCGATGAACGCATCAACGAGCTAGAAGACAAAATCAAAGCAGAGAACCCATACCCAGAAGCGCCAACCAACTAAACACCAAACCCAGCCTAGCCGCTGGGTTTGTTTTTCTGCCTTCCAAAACTTCTATATCTCAGCACTAGAAATGCCATAAGTACCCTTTAAACCTCAGCGCTATACACTGGTTTTGTGGGGCGCTAATCACTAGTTACGAGAGAAAAATCAATGAATCAAACAGAGGTAAAAACGTTAGTTGTTTCTTTGCTAGACATTACTGGATTAAAGAAAATTCTAACGTCTGTTAGTGCGACCCTAATCAGCTTTGGTGTGAATGACATAGCGCAGCTTATCGCAATCTTCGTAGGTATCGTTTCGGGTGTCATGGCTATTCGCCACTATGCTGTTGCCACTAAGCTTAACCAAGCCAAGCTAGACAAGCTGAACTCACAAGAGGACGGCGTAGCATGAGCCTAAAAACCAAAGCAATTCAGGCGGTGGTGTGCTCTGTCACTTCGGTTCTTGCGATTGTATTTACTATCGACTCAGAGCTAAGCGTCAGTGAAAACGGTTTACGCCATATCGCTAACGAGGAAGGTTGCCGCCTTAAGTCCTACCAATGCAGTGCGAACGTTTGGACTGTCGGCCTAGGTCATACCAAAGACGTGACCAAGGAGACACATATTACCGAAAAGGAAGCCGCTGAAAACTTTGTTGAAAGCGTATCTGCCGCTGAACGTGTCGTTAACAAGCGTATCACCCAAAAGCCAAACCAAGGCGAGTACGACATGATGGTGAGCTTTGTTTATAACCTTGGTGCAGGAAACTTAGCTCGCTCTACATTGCTGAAAAAATTTAACCGAGGTGATCGTACTGATGCTTGCAATGAGTATCCGCGATGGGTTTTTGTGAATGGTAAAGATTGCCGACTAGAAAAAAGCAACTGTGCCGGTATTCCTAAGCGCCGAAGTAAAGAGCAAGGCGTTTGTCTAAACGGTTGGCAAGGAGAGTGACCATGTTAAGTAAGTATCTAACCCTGTTTAAAGCCATTACCTTTGCTGCCTCTCTTAGTGGTGTCGCTTATTTTTCGTATGACTACGGCGTAACTACCACTGAGGTCAAAGCCCTAAAAGCGCAAAATGCCCTATGGGACAAAGTAGAGCAAAAACAAAACGAGGCTTTTCAGCTCGCCGTAAAGCTCGTGAACCAAAAGCCAGATATTCGAATTGAGTTTCGAGAGATAGAAAAAAAGGTAATCAAGTATGCTCAACAGAACATTGATAAGCAGTGCGTTGTTAACGATCCTGACTGGATGCACATCCGCGCCCAATCAGTGCGAGCGCATAATCGAGCAATCGGTATTCAGCAACCCTCCACCGTCTCTGATGGTGCCGCCCAAACCGTTACAAGTTACGAGCGAGACGCTGAAGTTCTAGCTGAAGATGTAGCTAATCTAGAAACCTGTGCAGAGAATGCACGGCAGTTGCTTGCTCTGCAAGAGTGGATAAATGGTCAAATGTGAGTTTAAGAACTCAATTAGACATAATTGATTTCAATTGATTGACCAATTTAATGCTCGCAGGTAATGTTTGGCTCTTTTAAATCACAATATAAAGTCATGCAAAGAGGTTGGTTTTTACCTAAAGAGCTTGCACTTCTTAGCAATTATCAATTTTTGTATTTTGATATGAATGAATCAAGCAGGGATATGTAATGCCTTACATCACAGGTACCTTTTCTAACGGTAACGATTATAAAAAACTGATAACAAAAAGAACTCGCGTTTTAAGAATGTACCAGGAAGACGCTAAGGCTCGCAGTACCTTTTCTTTGCTTAATCTTTCGAACTTATCGCAAGTTGAAAATATTGAAGAAATCATTTTCTCTTCCACTACACTCCTAAATCAAGACCATCTCAATGACATCGCAAAGTGTATGAATCTAAAAACACTACATTTAGCGACCCGTATTGATTTAGATTTTTCGGTATTAGAAAACACAAGTATCGAAGAGTTAGTCGTTTATTGTAATTGCAATTGTGATCCCCATCAGTCAATCATGAGTTTGCAAAAGCTAAAAAAACTATCCATCCGTTTTTTTGATATTGAAAAAGAACAGGTGGCTAGTGAAAACAATAAATCTATATCTCATAGATTGGGGACTGCGGTAAAAAGCCTGTTTGGCTTGGCGAAAAACCCTGAGCCTCAAATCCCTTTGATGCATCAATCTCTTGACCTCCTACCTGCAAGCATTCACCACCTGTGCATTGATGGTCCAGTTACTGATTTTGACTTGGCTGACTTAGACCACCTTAAACTTAAAAGGCTAGGTTTGAGCAGGCTACTTGAGTGCGAGCTAAAGTTCTCAGTTGAAATGGCAAAAAACCTAGAAGTATTAACGATAACTGGTTGTGAGAACATTGGTCAGTTCTCTTCAATCCCATTTCGCAACTCCACACGATTGAATACGCTGAACTTTTCAGGGACAGGTTGGCACTGGATAGACATGACCGGATTTGCAGGATTAAAGTCTTTGCGAACAGTTCTTATGACAGATACGATAGACATATACATTTCAGATAAAGAAACCACTAAAATTTTAAGCCCAGGTTTGAAAGTGTTTAATGATGAAATTGGTGAATTCTTCTAAGGCTCAAGTAAACCACTATCCCTGCTGCAGTAAAGACGAATCTGTCTATACTCGATACTAATCCACATCCAAACGTATGTACTCATTCGGGGTAATAACCTCTTGCCCCGTAAATTCATTCAACTCTTGCATCATATCAATCAGCGGCAAAAGCTCATTCTTGTGAAACAACCAATCCACCTTACTGAGATCGAGTGACGTAATACTCTCGCGGCGAACACTCATTAACTCGATAGGGACACGATGAAGCGCTAATACATCCGTCATGGTCTGGTTCTTTACATCCTTAAACGCATCTTTCGCTTCAACCTGCCCTATCGCTTTTAATTCCGGTGCTTTGGTATCTTTACCTTTCGCATTAACAAACAGGTTCTTGAATGCCATGCCTTCTTGAGCCTGAAGCTGTTTCTTGATCTCTTCTTCCTGCTTGGCGGTCATTGTTGGTTCATTCATATACAGCAAGTAACCAGCATGGTTACCATTGCGGAAGTACTGACGACGAAACAAAGTTGCATCTTCATTTAGCCAGATTGAGGTAAGGCCACTCACATGACTTGGCAAGCCATAAAGCTCTTGAGCAATATCATAGTCACCCAAGTGGAATACTTGCCCATGCTTATAGTCAATGCGCCCTTCGTCATCGTAAGCGCGTGGTTTGTATGTCCAGCCCAAGTCTTCACGCCTACGCATATAAAGCGCGGGCAAGTGCTTCAACTTAACAGGCTCACCTAGCCCGCGGAAACTGCGTATAACTTGCAGGTAGCCATTACCAAACGTTAAGTAGTCTTGAATAAAGCGCTTTGCATCTTGGCGAGATAACACCCCACTCAACGCAATAGCTAAAATCAACGTATTACGTTTGAATTCTATTGCGCTGGCATGCATGGGGTTCACGCGCAAGGCCTTAGCCAAAGTATCAAGCGGTATTGGCGGCTCATATAAGCCGTCAATTAACGCCACTTCTAAATAGCTCAGAATATCGCTATTCATCACACTTACAGGTTTAGAAAATTCAATCTCAATCACTTGCTCTCTCCAGTTCTTAGAAGAACGTTACGCTTGTATCGTTATCTGCATTAACATCTATTGGTTCCCACGCTAGAACGTGCATTGAGGCCCATGCTAAATCAGCATGCGAACCTATCTTGCTACGATTGGAAACAAAGGTGACTTGTCCGCTTTTATCGGTGGTTTGCTGACGAATCATCAAGAAGGAATGCACTAGGTCATCCCAATCATCATCAAACAAGAAGCGTCCATTATTGATAATCTCTCGCGCTTTATATGCCATCATGCGCTTCATCTCTGGTGAATAGTTCAACTCAACCAGAGCAGGGTAAAACTTACGTACCAACTCCGCTACCGCCGAGCCCACACCGCCTGTGTCCATCGCTAAATAAACCACATTGTACTTTTCGGTAATGCTTCGAATGGTTTCAGCTTGTTGTTCATAACTCGAACCTTTCAAGCGAAGTTTCTCAATAACCCTAAATACGCCGCCCTTAGTTTTGGGTTTTAGCGCAACCACTAAGCCTGCATCGTCCGAACCTTCACCAGTACCGCCACCTCTTGGATCATAACCAACCAAAACCTCTTCATTACCAACTGGTCTCGCTTTATCGTGGTCTACGTCCTGCCAAAGGTCAGTATCCGTCTTGCAAGCCAACAACGCCTTGAGCGCAAAGAACGAGGCGCTATCATCCAAGAATTTACAGCGAAGCAGGTTGTCGAACACCTCTTTAACCGGATACTTACGCTTAAGCTTCTCCATGTTGAAGAGCTTGTCACCGCCTTTGGCAATGGCATCATCAACCGTGATCATTTGACGGAAGATGTAGTCGGGGCCAAGCGCACCGTCTTTCAGTGCTTTATGGCTTAGGTCAATATTGTCTTCTTTCTTACCAGACCATTTCGGGTAAGCCTCATGCGCCATAGTAGAAGGGGTTGATATGTAGGTTGTACGGTACTGAGCCTGAATCGACATACCACCTGCATAGTCATCAAGTGCTCCAAAGCGAGGAATCCAGAAAACCTCATCCCAATACATGTGACCGTTAAAGCCCTGAGAAGATGAAACATTGGTTGAACAGAAAATAAGGTTGGCGCCATTGCTTAATTCAATGTCGTCTTTACCTTTTAAATCAATGCCAGCAAGCTCTAGGGCAAACTTGCGAATGTAATTTTTAAAGATGTATGCCTGTTTCTTGGACGCAGAAATAAACACCTGGTTATCTCCGCTAAGCACTGCATCTTCAAAGGCTTCCCATGCAAAATAGAACGACAAACCAATCTGGCGAGATTTAAGATAAAAGCGAATCTCGTTGATCTCATCGTTTTGCTTGTGCTCATGAATCTCTTTCTGGTAACCAAAGAAGGTTTTTTCACGGTATTCATCCAGCATCTCTTTCGTGATACCGGAAATATCATTTTTAACCTTATTTGATTTACGTCCTCGCTTATTCTCACCACCGCTAGAACTCGCTGGTCGAGAGCGTTCTTCTGACTTCTGGTTTTTATAGTGCTGCTCTAGCAGCATCTTCAGCTCGCGTTCTTGGCATTCGAGTTTATGGTCAACCCACATCAAGTAGGCAATACGCTGCCTTAGCATTAATTCAACGGGTGCATCATCCCTCAGCTTTTTCCAATCAAACTGAGTTATCCATTTCTGAACGGTGCGAGTAGCCACACCAACTTGATCCGCAATTTCAGGCGGCTTTCGTTGGCGCAAAAACAATTCCAAAGCTTTCGTTTGGTCTGTGGTGTATAGCGCTTCGCTAATAACATTCGTATCCATGCTTGCATAGTGCTATAGCCCCCTGAATTACTCAGCTTGTGCGCTTTCTATATTCACCATTTAGAAACAGCACAAATACAAAAAGACAAAGGCATTGGTTAGATTGGAATCATCGAATTTAGGAGAGAAATGATGTTCAAGTCAGAGCCAATTTGCATTTTGAAAGCTGGCCCCACTATTGACGGGCGAGACATTCCACAAAAGGTCATTGATGACATTGCGGAAACGTACGACCCGAAAAAGTACACAGCTCGAATCAATGAAGACCACTCTGAATGGAGCTGGAAAGGCGGTTCTGTTTTGTCTGTCGAAAAACGCGATGATGAGCTTTGGGCAGAAATTAAGCCTAATTCTTTCTTACTAAGAAACATCGAAAACGGTCAGCTACTGCATACGTCATGTGAGTACCTAGAAGACTTTGCGAACACTGGTAAAGCATATCTAACAGGCCTCGCCTTCACTGATAAACCTGCATCACTAGGGACAACGCAAGTACACCTTTCCGCTCAACCAAGTGAAAAAGATGCCGTACAGGTATCAACAGGCCAAGTACTCAACCATATCGAAAAACTGTCTCAAGATAGCGAGACACAATCAGAGCGCTCTCTATTAACGAAATTTTTAAACCTGCTCAAAAGCACACCTGATGGACACGAAGAGCAGCTTTCTAACCTAGAGGAACCGGAAGAAATGTCTAAAAAAACCGAAGAGCTACTTGAGAAAAGCATTGAGCAGAACCAACAACTTAGCGGACAAATTGGTCAGCTGATTACCTGCCTATCAGCTCAAAGCAAACAAGATGGTGAAGAAGAAACACCGCCAGAAGAAGGCGGCGAAGTCACCGAACTTAAAGGTCAAGTAACCGAGCTTTCTGGTCAAGTAGAAAAGCTATCCGGTCAACTTGAGAAGTTAAGCAAACTGACTGATGAAGATGAACGCAACCCAGCAGGTTCAGGCGGCGAAGAAGACGTGTACTTGTAAGCACTGATTCTATCCAAACCAACAACAAATTGATTTAGGTAACACCATGCAAAAACATACCAAAGAAAAGCTTAGCGCTTACGTTAAAGCGGTAGCAGCACAAAACGACACTGATGACGCAACAGAGAAATTTAATGTGAGCCCAAGTGGTACACAAAAAATAATCGCAGCCATTCGAGAAAGTAACTGGTTCTTGAAGAAAATTAACGTCATCTCAGTGAAAAATCAGAAAGGTGAGTCAATTGGCCTTGGTGTTACAGGCATGATCGCCAGCCGCACCGATACTTCTGGCGAAGGTAAGCGTACACCTAAAGATCACTCAAACATGGGGGCAATGCCTTACATGTGTGAACAAACCAACTTCGACACTGCGGTTCGCTACGCAAAGCTTGACGCATGGGCGCATCATAAAAACTTCAACACACTGCTAAGTAAAGCAACCCGAGAGCAGATTGATGCCAACAAAATTACTATCGGTTGGTATGGCGAAACAGTAGCCGCCAATACCGATGCAAACGCCAACCCTAATGGTGAAGATGTAAACAAAGGCTGGTATCAAGCAATGCGCGACCACAATTCAGAGCGTCTGATTTCTGAAGTTGTTGATGGTTCAAATGAGATTCGTATCGGTGAAGGTGGTGATGGTTCTGCTGGTAAAGAGAAAGGCGATTTTATCAACTTAGATCTAGCCGTACTTGAAACCAAGAACCTTCTACACGATGCGTGTGAGAACGATGAAAACCTAGTCGCAATTATCGGCTCTGATTTGCTTGCTTACGATAAGGCCAAATTCTACGAAGCACACGGCAACACGCCTAGTGAGAAAGGCAAAATTCAAGAGATGCAGGTTATCGGCACTTATGGTGGCCTACCTGCGGTAAAAGTACCGGGCTTCCCTTCGACAGGCATCATGGTCACTAGCTACGACAACTTGTCTATCTACATTCAAGAAGGTTCTGTACGCCGTTCTACAGGCAAAAAGAACGATGAGAAAGACCAGATCGAGAACTTTGAGTCAATGAACATGGCTTACGTTCTTGAAGAAAAAGGCAAGGCCGCTGCAATGGAATTCAAGAATGTGAAACTCTGGATCAAAGGCGCTTGGCACTAATTAATTAACACCCCACAAATGCAGGCTCTCTCGCTGCTTCATGTGTGCTTATGTACTTAATGATAATCGCGAGTGTTGCCTGCATCCCCTAACCCACTGAATAAGGTTGTTTCATGGCTGAGTATGTCGGAAACAAAAACGAGATATACGACTCTGAGCTACCTGCTTCTGGCAAGTATCCAGCGCTAAGAATTTCAGAGTTTCAGTCTCTGTTCCATTTCCAAAGTAATGAGACAGAGGCAGGCATTCTGCACCACGCAAAAGTATCGCGTGTGAAAGTTCATTCAGAGCTAAAAGACACCTTAGAACCTTTTGCTAACTTAGCCGAGTTGTCGCAAGCACGGTTTGACGATGAAGAGTCAGGCGAGACGCTCTACAAACAAGCCGTGTTTGCGCTTACCGCCGCACAGCTAATCAGCACCCAAATGAGCGGTGATGCCACCAAAGACGCGGCAGAAAGGCAAGAGGCCCTAACAGACAAGAAAGAAGAATGTGAAGTCCAGTACCGCCAAGCGGTAGACATGCTCATTCATGGTGAAGAAACCTACCGCTTTGAGAGGGTGTGATGAAAGCTTTACAAAACCTAACAGACCTTTTCAAGACGCATATTGTTGATGCCAAAGGCTTTGATTCATGGGCTGAAGACGGCGCTATTTTTTGCACTCAAGGCGATGAAATTGACGGTTTTGAAGTCGAGTATACCGCCATTGTCTTTGTGCAAAATGCCAAGCTCAATCCGGACAATCTGTTTATGCATATTGTCAGTTGGTTAAACAAGTATGACCAACACCGAAGCGAGAAAGGTTTAGCCATGCCGACATTTGCTGTCGAGCGTCTAGACAAAGGACGTTACGACATAAAACTAAAGCTCGATATTCGAGAAGAATACAACCTGATCGAAGATGAACAAGGCGATTGGAAACAAGCCGGTGAACTATACCGATGTGACAACCAGTTTGAAGCCGCAGTTGATGAAGATGAGTTAGGTGAACTGGTTCACTTTGTTGGTCACGAGAATGACTTGCCATGTCAGAACTCACACTAAAAACGCCCGAACAATTAACTCAAGTTGTCGAGAGCTTAGTGCTTACTGCGTCTGAAAAATTCGACCTGAATAGAAGAATGGCGAATCGTGCACGGCAATTCTTTCGAGCCCAAATAAGAACTCAGCGAGATATTGATAACAACCCATACCAAAGCCGAACGCGAAGGAAGAAAGTCAAAATTCGGGAAGGTCTAGAAGGCGCACATACCGCCAACAACAAAAACATGTTGTTAGGGTTTGGTCGCTCAATGCGAACCATTGTGACTGAAGACAATTTTGAAGTCGGGATTAAAGGTGTGGCTGGCGATATCGGACGCGAGCACAACGAAGGTTCACAGGTGTCATTTACTACTAGAGTAAACGGCTTTTTTGATAGCAAGGTTGGTCGATGGAAAGGCGGCACACTGACTAAACGAAATTACACAATGCCAAAGCGTACCTTCATTGGTTGGACGCCAACTCTAGAGCGAGAGCTACTAGCAATGGCAGCGGAATACTTTGCACTAGAGGATGCAGCGTAATGGAAAAAAACAAAGTACCAACATTCACAATCAAGCCCAAAAAAGGCGTCACTGTAAAAGACCCTAAAACGCTTGAACCCCTAAAAGCTACAGGTGAAAGCAAACCTCGTAACACCTATTGGCTACGTCGTGTCAACGATGGTGACTGCACGGTTGTTGACACTTCGACAAAACAAACGACCACCAAGAAGGATGCTAAATAATGAGTATTAGCTTCAACGAAGTTCCTAGCAATATTCGCGTACCAGGTTGTTTTATCGAGATAGATAATAGCCTAGCGAACAGTGCAGAAGAACAACAAATCATCTTAGCCATTGGTAATGCGATTGCAGGTGCCAAAATTGGGCCAAATACCGTGACTTTGTGTATGGACGAAACCATTGCAGCAGAGAACTTCGGGAAAGATGGTGCAACCTCTGAAATTGTGGAAATGGTGGAGCACTTCCGCAAACAAGATGAAGTTATGCCTATCTTCGCAGTCAGTGTTGACGCTGGTGATATCACCAGTGCTCTAGCCGCTTTGGGGGATGTTCAATATAACCACATCATGTGCTCACTCAATGATGAAACAACCATTCGAGAGTTGGGTGAGTTGCTTGAAGAACGTTATGACGCAATGAACCAGATCCCCGGTTTAGCTTACATTCCGAAAAAAGGCACACACGCAGAACTAGTCACCTTTGCCCCTGTGAGTAATTGCCCGTTGATTAGCTTCATGCCTATCAATCAATTTTGTGATTCAGCAACCAATGATCTCAGTGATGCAGCTGCAATTGGTGCTTGGGTTGGTCAAATTGCGCCTTCGCTTGCTACTGACCCTTGCCGACCTTTACAAACTTTGAAGCTTAGTGGCGTTTACTCAAAGGCTGCAAGTGAATGGACGTTTGCAGAGCGCAATATGTTGCTATTCGAGGGTATTAGTACCTTCACCGTCAGCTCAGCAAAAGAAGTGATGGTTGAGCGCCCTATTACTGCTTACACAGAAAACGCCGCTGGTATTGCAGATAACAGCTATCTCGATGTGATGACGCCTGCCACGGCGATGTATTTCCGTCAGAAGCAACGCTCGCGCATTCTCAGCAAATACGCTCGACACAAACTGGCGAAAAATGGAACTAAGTTTGCTCGCGGTCAGGCCATCGTGACACCAAGTATGCTCAAAACAGAGCTGCTCGCCTTGTATCGAGAGTTGGAATACAACGGTATTGTTCAGGACTTTGACGGCTACAAAAAGTCGCTCATCGTTGAACTAGACGATACCAACAAACAACGTGCGAACTACCAAGATTCTCCACAGTTCGTGAATGGTTTAATCATTACCTCAGGTAAGGTTCAATTTAGGAAGTAACTCATGTCAACGAAAATTACTAGCCGTGCGGTCCTTAACGCTGGTTCGTTAGGTCGCCTACCACTAAAGGAAGGTGCTGAAATTGGCTTTGGTAACCTAAAGCGTGAAACGGTCATGGGTGATGATGGTCCATTAGGTTTTACCGAAGTGTACTCTGATGCGCCATTTATCAAGGCAACCATCGTTCACGCTAAAACTACAGATGAGGAAGCGATCGCAAACTTCGTAGGTGAGAATGTCACCTTGGAAACCAACAGTGGCAAGACCTACACCTTGAAAGATGCATGGACGGTTGATCCTCTAACTCTAAATGTGAAAGACGGTCAGCTTGAAATCTTACTTAACGGCACTGAGCTGATACCACAGTAAGGAGTAACCCCATGCTATCTATCCTCATGAAGAGAAAGCACCAGTTACCAGTAACACAGCAACAACCAAAGCAAACTCAGCAACCAGAGGCGAGCACTTCTACTCGCCCTGCTTTTGTTGATAAGCCTTGGGAAGAAACTCAAACGGCCTTGAAGAACGACTTAGGCTTCTTAAAAAGCTTGTCAGGCTCCAAGGAGAAAGACCCTTACAAAGAAGAGCTGGTAAAGAAATATCGCCCATTGGTAGAAAAGCTGCTTGAAACCCACGAAGGCAACTATGCCAACCTTGAAGTAATGTGGTGGTTCTACTTGTGGCAAGTTGATTTAAGTCGATTTGAAGAAGTCTATGATGATTTCCGCTTGGCTATCGAAGGTGGTTTAGAGCCTCCTATGACATGGCGAACTAATGGACATACAGCATTTTGTGATCTTGTTTTCACATACTCACACAAAGCTGTTCAGAAGAAAGAAGAGTTTAAGCGAGAGTACTTAATCAATGCTGTTAAAGACCTTCGCTCTGGACAACTGGCAACCAATGCGCCACTAAAAGTGAAAATGTTCCGTCTGGCCGGTGATTGGCATTTTGACGCTGGCGAGAAAAAAGAAGCTCATGACCTATTTGAGCAGGTAATGAAGCTTGACCCACGCAAGGGTGGTCGCAAGACCAAGCTAAACGAATTAAAAGAGGAGCTAGGCTATGACAGTCCCAACTAAGAACAAAGCTACAGTGAAGCCCGTTGACCTCCCTACTCCAATTGAAAAAGATGGTGTAGAGATTAAAAAGCTAGATCTGCGTAAACCGGACTCAGGCAACCTTCGCGGACTCAGTCTCGTTGACGTATGTGAGATGAGATTTGAAGCAGGTGAAGTACTGTTACCTAGAATTTCTAATCTCAATGAGCGCGATGCTATGAATATGCCTGTTGAGAACTGGGCGCCAATTTTGACGACTATCGCCTCTTTTTTCGTCAATACGGAACTGTAATAGAGCACGTAGAAGACTATTACGCTGACATTGCAGCAGTGTTTCACTGGCAACCAAGCGAAATAGATAGACTCAGCTACGCAGACCTATTGTTGTTCCGCGAGAAAGCACGACAAAGAACTGAAGAAGAGAGCGAATAAGCTCTCTTTTTTTATTTTAGGAAAGATATCTATGAAGATGAATCTCTCTATCGTGATGGGCATGAAAGATAAGACCAAGCCTATCCTAAAAGGTATGAGCAGCGAATCTGATCGCTATGCAAAGCAAATCAGGAAGGTACAAAAAGCTCAGGCAGACGACTCTAGCGCTATGGCTATGATTGATCGCTTTAACGACATTAAGAAGGCCAAGCAGAAAAATATACTCGCTCTGAAAGCAGAACAAGAGCAGTTAGATAAACTGCAAAAGAAAGCGAAACAGCTTCAGGCCCCGAGTGCCGCCCTTACTGCGAAAATCGCCAAGCAGCAAGAAAAGTTGAACAAACTCAATACTGAACAAAAGCAATATCAAACAGGATTAATGAGCTTACGTAAAAGCCTCAAAAAATCCGGTGTTTCCGTGTACAAGCTCGATAGCGAATATGAACGCTTGAATAAGAGTTACAAGGAACATGGCAAAGAGATTACCTCACTACAAAAGAAGTACTCGAAGCTACAAGGCATCATGAAACCGATGCAAAAACTCAATGGAAAAATAAAGCTACCTAAAGTCGGTGGAGCTGTAGCAGGTAAAGGAGCCGCTTTGCTAGGTGGTTTGAGTATTGCTGGCCTAGTAACTGAGGTGAACAGTACAGCAGCAGAAATGGACGCTCTTGCGAAAAAATCTGCCACTCTGAAAATATCCATTAGTGAGCTGCAAGCCATGCGCAAACAAGCTTCGCATGCAGGTGTTGACGAAGATACAATGTCATCGGCCTTAACACGCTTTACTAAACGTCTAGGCGTCCTACAACAAACGGGAAGTGGCGCTCTGGGCTCTTACCTCAAAAAGAGTGGTAATTCTGCATTCAAGAACTTAGACGGAGCAGAAAATACCCAAGAGGCTTATGAAGCACTCTTAACATCATTTTCGAAACTTAAAACCGCTCAAGAACAAATGGCATTCGCTGACGCTGCCTTTGGTCAGGACGGTCGCCAAATGCTCTTGCTTCTTCGAGAAGGTACAGACGGCTTAGCGAGATCACGAAAAGAGTTGGCAGATTTGGGAGGCGGTGCAAAAGCGGAAGATGCAGCAAAAGCAGAAGCCTACAACGATGCTTTGCAACGTATTCAAGAAAGTATTAAATCAATTAAGTATGCAGCTCTTGCTCCTATCATGGAGAAAGCGACTCAAGCCTTCGGTGAATTCACAACTAAATTCAAGAATGCAAAATGGCGAGATGGAACCATCACCAAAGTCACTCAAGCGGTTAAAGGCCTCTACAATGGGCTTGTCTTTCTGGGTAAAGGCGTGATTTTCGTTTCTCAATACTTCCGCGAAATTGTTGCAGCAGTGGCTTTATTTAAAGCTGCATTGATTGCGTTAAACGCGGTGATCTTGGGTAACCCAATTGGATTAATTGTCGCAGCAGTTATGGCGGCGGTTGTTGCCATTACCTATCTAGTTGATAAGTTCATTGGGTTAGACAAAGTGATAGCTTGGGTAGACGAGAAAATTCGCTGGCTATGGGATGAGTTTAAAAAGCTCATTAACAAGCTGCCAGATGCTTTAATACCTGAAGGTTGGAAGTTGCAAACCGAAGAAGCTGGCGAACAAGTAGATAAATTGGCAGGAAAACTTAACAAGATCAAGGACAAGAACATCAAGTTAGGTATCACGACTAATGAGACCTATAACCGAACGGAACAACAAGGTTACACGGGATATCAAGCCGGAGGACTTACCGCCCAAAATCAATACCGACCTTATCAACCACTGGCCCCACAAACAATGAAGAGCAAGTCTGAAGTATCACTGACGATTAAATCTGATAAGCCCGTGTCAGTAGACCAAGCAAAAACGGACAAAGGCACTGATCTCAATATGGACGTTGGGAATATGGTGTGGGGATTCTAAAGAGCTTTGGTTAACGCACCCAATAAGTTGAAATTCAGGTCAGAAAGTTTAGGAAATACCAAAATGCAAGAACAGAGGTTGCCAAGCATTTGAGAACTCATCATCTGAATTAGTCTGAATGCAGCCTGTCAGTTTCTTTATCTCGATGTGACTAGCTCTGACAGGTCGCTGTGATTACCGAGGGAGGTTGCCCTAAATCGGTTATGCCCCATTCCGAGTTTGCGCAACAAAATCGTGAAAAATTTAATCGAATAGGTTTATGGGCGTATCCGAACGACTCAAGTGTTATCGCATAAATAGTTAGCATTGAGTATGTCAAAGACCTTCACAGGCTGAATTTCGACCTGACTAGTTACTCTTTATTTGACTCCATATTTTTGTCTCAAACTTGCGTCTTGCGTAGTGAGCAGTGCTTTGAGATAGAAGTAGGTTTTATAGCGGCATAATGTCGTATATGAAATGATCCACTATGTATAAGGTATTGATAAATATTAATTAAATCTTAGGCAGTTGTCAGATTTTCAACAACCTTAGGCGGAGCTCATCTTTAATAAAGATGGTACCATTAAAATGTCTAATAACGTGAAATTTGAGTTGGGGGCGTAGCCATGATAAAGGCAGTAAAGACACACGTGAGTAATTTGGAAGGAGAGCAGCGACTGTATGACGTAACGTTATCCAACTTTCTTGAGATGAACCAAGATGCTCTGGATGATGAAGGGCACAATTGGTTTGGATTTAAATCGGGATATGAAGACCTAAAAAAACTATTCTTTATTGGCCATCATTTGCCCTCGGTTTCGGAACAAGCGGTGGCTGAACATTTGAGAACGGCGCAGCAGTACCTAATTCAATGGCAGCGCGTGCTTTCAGAACCGGAAGGGGGCATTGTGGCGTTTACCTATCAGGGAGTCGACTTTTCTGTGCCCACACGTGGTAAAGCCCAGTCAGTACCTGTTACTGATTGGCTAGATTGGGTATTTATAACAATCATAACCGGGCGATATGGTGATCTAAATGCCCTAATGGCCCAATTAGGGCGTGGGCAAGTAAATTGTGGGGAAATTTTTGGTTCGCTGCATTGCGAAATTATTTTGCACTTATTGGGTTTGCAACCCAGCCAAGATATTACTGCTGCCATTGAGCGACTGACGCAGTTAATTGATGAAGGCGATCGCGCTGGCAGAGAGCGCTGGATGATTTTCCACAGTATTACCATCACGCTTGGTTTCTATGATGTGATGCAAGCGGTACACCAACAAAATCAAGAGGCATATCGTGATGCTATGCACCGTGCTTTGGAAATGCATCAAGAGTGGTGGACGCATGATAAAGATTTTAGCCAAAGGGAAACGGGGTATGTGTCACTGCCGTTGCTCACAGCGGCTAAATACGCCAAAGAAAAGTATGGATTGACCCTTGATGTTGAGTCAGGATATTTACCTACTTATGTATTTTCAAACTCGTAAACAGTGAAGTAAAAATGATCGGTGGCGTTGTTGCCGATCATTACACTGATTGTCACAGTTCCCTAGCGTTATTGAGCGGTTCTACTACCGTTAGTAGTGGTATAAAGCTAAGCGAATTTTCCATATTCTCACTTATCAATTAATTTGTAATTTAAATAGATCGCTAACAAGCTTTTGTCCAATTGTGAGTTTTGACACCAACAAGCCGACTGTATGATCTAGTCGTGGCTAACCCGCGATTGTGTAAGATTAAGTATTAGTCACTGCACATAATCACTTAATGTAGTTCAAGGGAACTCGCTCGAGAATAGTCACATGTATCTATGGAGTACCAGAAATAACAAAGCCGCCTACACTGGCGGCTTTCATGTATCTGAAGCAAGGCGTACTAATCAATTTTAAGATGCACCGAAAATTCGCAGATCGCCTATGGTACGCCTCCAACAATCAAAACACTTTATTTTGCTGAAAAGTAGTTCCAATCGAGCATGTGATCCCTTTCTTGTTAGTTCGCCATAAGTGCTTAAAATAATTGGGGTGTACCAAAAGTGTCATCTTACTAGCTAACTGCCCCACTTCGTTTATACTAAGCGCAACTTATCTATAGGCTGTTATTTCAAAAAACTCATTGGTACACCTATAGTACACCTCATCCGATTGGAACCCTTATATTACATGGCTCTCAAACCCACAATCTACAAGTTTCGTATCTCTTTAACTGATATGAACCGCGACTATTACGACTCTTTTAATTTAACGATTGCACAGCATCCTTCTGAAACAGAACAGCGTATGATGGGTCGTATCATGGCGTTTTGTATCAATGCGTCACCGGAGCTTCAATTTACTAAAGGGTTGTCGACTATCGAAGAACCTGATTTGTGGCAGAAGTCTTTAGATGACCAGATCCTTGAGTGGATCGATGTGGGCGAACCTGATGCAGAACGTGTTAAGAAAGCCACTCGCCTGTCAAAATCTGTTCGTGTGTTCAGCTTCAATACTAAATCAAACGTTTGGTGGGAGCAGAACAAAGGTAAATTCGGTTACCTTAAAGCCCAAGTTGTTCGTCTAGATAATGATGGTATTGAGCAATTGGCTGCAATGACAGAGCGCACCATGGACCTTTCAGTTATGCTAACAGGTAACTCTGCATTCGTTAATAGCGATACACAATCAGCAGAAATTACGTGGGAAGAGCTACAGAGTAATGACTGAGCTTCCAACCAGTAACCAGCAAAAGCTTGAAGAAAACCAACAAGCTAAAACCAAACTTCACGTTTGTTTGAAAGAGTCAGGTTTAGATTCAGTAACTGCGATTGCAATAGGTTTTGAGAAAGAGCTCTCGTCTTTTATCGACGAAAACCACGCTCTGTTTAAACACGCTTGTGAGAATAAGCCTGATAATTCAGCACGTCAGACACTGCTTGGCCTACTGACCAAAGAGCATATCGATGCCAGCTATCGTTTGGAAAGTAATAAAGACGCGAGTGAAGCGATGCAAAGTGTCTTCGACAACACGGTAGGCAGTGAGCATGGTGACAAGTTTCAGAACTCTAGCTCTCAACAGTTAAAGTTGGTGACGCATTTGTGGTTGTTCATTCAAGGCCGACTAGGTATGGATTACAGCCTCGCTAATGATCACGCAGCAGCGACCGCCAAGCTACTACTGTCTCGCTTATTAAGAAGCACAGACGATGAAATCCGTGTTGAGTTCATGGCGAGTTTCTATGATGGCTTGAATATCTATCAAAAAGAGAATAAGCCGTCCGGTTTTATTCATAGTTTAAAGCGTTTGTTTAACCTGTCGTAAACACTCTACCAGCTAGAATCAAATTTGCGCTTTGCTCTTTGTAGAGCGCATCTCTTTCCAACCACCTTTCCCACCATTACCTCTGGTCATGAGATTCCCTATTACGCTCGTTCTTCGCTGTAGGGAATGACGACATATCTAGCCTATGCAATTAACTTTTCTACAGGCACAAAAAAGCCCCGCGAGTGCGAGGCTTAAAATCTTGGTTGCCGATTTACTGAGGCTAAATCGTGCTTATCACATAATCAGAAATTACCGCAAACCGTGTAAGAACTCGTGACGTGTCGCTGGGTTTGATTTGAAGATACCGCCCAGTGCTGTGGTGGTGGTTTCGCTGGTTGCATCCATCACGCCACGCGACTTAACGCAGTAGTGAACCGCATCCATGGTTACTGCAACATCTTCTGTTTCAAGCAAAGTTTGCAAAGCGACAAGGATCTGTTGAGTCATACGCTCTTGAACTTGTGGACGCTGCGCAAAGAAACGCACGATACGGTTGATCTTAGACAGACCAATGATTTTACCACGAGGGATATAAGCGACCGCAGTCTTACCATCAATCGTCACTAGGTGGTGCTCACAAGTACTGGTCACGGTAATGTCTTTTACACGAACCATCTCTCGAACGCCCATCTTGTTTTCAATTACGGTAATTTTAGGGAAATTTGCGTAATCTAAACCAGAGAAAATCTCATCCACATACATTTTGGCAATGCGGTGTGGTGTTTCTTCCAGACTATCATCCGTAAGATCAAGTTCGAGTAGAGTCAGAATCTCACGCATATGGTGTTCGATTCGTTCCTTTTTCTCTTCTCGGCTAACCTGGTTAGGATTCATTGGTGTCTCTAAACCGCGGCTTGCTAGCGCATCTTTAACCAACTTCGCTGATTCGCTAAGACCTGACATTGAACTTCCTCTTTTGTTACCCCTTCTGGATGGCAAACAAGGATACTCGGAATTTTGAATAAATACACCCATATTTTAAGGGAGGTCATTATTTACGGGGGCTAAACTGTGCTAAAGTGGCTCCAATTTCGTTGACGAAAAGCGTGTTTTAATCATTATTGAACCACCATTGCCAACCACAAAATCAAAACAATAACGATCAAAGGATTTCAATTATGGGCTGTTGCGACGCTCCGGGCTTAATGCCAATTGAAGAAGCACTAGATAAGCTGCTGTCACCAATTAAACCTATTCAAACGACTCTAACTCTGCCATTAGCAGATGCATTAGGTTACGTTCTTGCTGAAGACATGCTCTCCCCTATTTTTGTACCTCCTTTTGATAACTCAGCAATGGACGGTTACGCACTGCGTTTAGCAGACCTAGAGAACGGTAAAGTACTACCATTAGCGGGTAAATCTTTTGCAGGTCAGCCATTTGAAGGCGAATGGCCAAGTAATACTTGTGTTCGCATTATGACAGGCGCGAAAATCCCAGAAGGTTGTGATGCAGTCATCATGCAAGAAAATACTCGTGAAACCGATACGGGCATTGAGATTCAACAAGACGACATCAAACTGAATAATAACATTCGCCCTACGGGTGACGACATTAAGCAAGGTGACATCGTTCTTAGCCGCGGTGAACGTTTAACGCCTCGTGACATTCCAATGATCGCTTCACTTGGTGTGAGCCATGTGGTTGTTGCACACAAACCAAAAGTCGCTTTCTTCTCTACTGGCGATGAACTAAAACCGCTAGGTCAGCCTCTTGAAGATGGTCAGATCTACGACAGCAACCGCTATGGTATCAAACCACTGATTGAAGCGTTTGGTTGCGAAGCCATTGACCTAGGTATTATCCCTGATTGCCCTGCAACGCTTAAAGAAACCTTTGTAAAAGCGCAAGAATTGGCAGACGTAGTTGTCACTTCTGGTGGCGTAAGTGTCGGCGAAGCGGATTACACCAAAGACATTCTCGAAGAGCTTGGCGAAATCGGCTTTTGGAAACTAGCAATCAAACCAGGCAAACCATTCGCGTTTGGTGAATTAGACAACGCTTGGTTCTGTGGCCTTCCGGGTAACCCGGTGTCTGCAATGATGACCATGTACGTGTTAGTTCAACCTATGCTGGCTAAACTTGCCGGTCACACTGCGTGGACAGCACCAGAATCTATTCCAGCGACAACTAAGTCGGCATTTAAAAAAGGCCCTGGCCGTACTGATTATCAACGCGGCATCTACTCGATTGAAAACGGTCAGTTTGTGGTTGAAACAACAGGTAACCAAAGTTCAGGTGCTTTCCGCTCGATGAGCCTAGCGAACTGCTTTGTTGTATTAGAGCGTGAACGTGGCCGTGTAGAAGTCGGCGAAACAGTTCAGATTCAACTGTTTAACTCTACGCTTTACTAACGAGGCTTGCTGATGGAAATACTTTCTGACGTAGAGATGCTTCGCTATAACCGCCAAATCATCCTTAAACAGTTTGATTTTGAGGGCCAAGAAGCACTAAAACAGGGTTCGATATTGGTCTTAGGTGCCGGTGGACTGGGCTGCGCTTCAGCTCAATACCTTGCCACCGCTGGTGTTGGGAAGCTAACGCTCATTGATGACGATGTTGTTGAGCTTTCAAACTTACAGCGCCAAGTACTTCACACCGATGCTGACATTGGTAAAAAAAAGGTCGTTTCAGCCGCAGAATCCTTGCAGCTGTTAAACCCACACCTAAAAGTAGAGACCGTCGATCACAGGCTCGATGACGAAGCACTGACGAAACTAATCGAAGCTCATTCATTGGTGCTCGATGCCAGCGATAACGTGGAAACGCGTAATCAACTTAACCGCTTATGCTATGCATCGAAAACGCCTTTAGTTTCTGGTGCTGCGATTCGCATGGAAGGTCAGATTAGTGTATTCACTTATCAAGATAACAATGCACCTTGCTACCAGTGTTTGAGTGCCCTGTTCGGTAACGC
Organism: Vibrio sp. HI00D65; assembly: GCF_001635455.1. Taxonomy (GTDB): domain Bacteria; phylum Pseudomonadota; class Gammaproteobacteria; order Enterobacterales; family Vibrionaceae; genus Vibrio. The sequence continues at coordinate 59,098 of NZ_LWEH01000460.1, read as the reverse complement.
TGCACTTAGCTGTGTCGAAGCTGGTGTAATGGCTCCTGTTGTCGGTATGGTGGGCGCAGCTCAAGCTTTGGAAGCGATCAAAGTTATCGCCAAGTTTGGACAACTAAAGCAAGGTAAGCTTCTGATTCTCGACGCTATGTCACACAGTTGGCGTGAAATGAACTTAATGAAGATGCCGAGTTGTTCGGTATGCGGGTATGCTCATCACGAGTAAGATAACTATTTTATAACTCCTCAAGCCCTGACCACTGTCAGGGCTTTTTTTATTTGAACTGAGCCCCACCCTGATTTCAAATTGAAACACTTCATAAGTGATCAGTTTCATTTAAATTCTCATTTTGAGAATATTGAGCACACTGAGCAATCAGCAAAATAAAAACGTACAACATCACAACCTTAAACATGGCACACTACTTGGTTAAGTATCTATACCTCCCATCACAAGGATGTAGATATGAGAATTACAACGTTAAGTTTGCTATTAAGTGCGCCACTGGTCGCCAACGCAGTGCCGTTCGATACTTGCCCTAGTAAGGCATACCTTTTTCAATCCACTCCAGTTCAAGTCTGGGGAGTTAACCTCGTTACTGGTTCAACTACCCTACTAGAAGACGATACGGGGATGAACGCTAACATCAACGGTGTTGGTTTTGATTTCGAAGACAGATACATCTACGGTTATGACACCACTAACAAGCGCTTGGTGCGCCTAGGCAAGGACTTCCAAGCAGAAGTTATCAGCACAAGTGGACTGCCAACTGACCACACCTTCTATGTGGGTGACGTCTACGACCATGTTTACTACCTATACAACACTGGTAAAGGGCTATTCACTGTTGATCTATCACCTTTAGATTCAGATCCAAATGCAACCGTAACGGTCAACAAAATCGCAGGCAGCCCAGCAACGGTGAGATTAACTGATTTCGCTTTCCACCCAAGCGATGGCTCTCTATATGGTATCGATAATAACTCTGGTGGCTTGTACAGCTTCAACCCGACTACAGGTGCAGAAACCTATATCGGTGATACCGGAGAAACGGGTACCTTTGGTGCTGGTTATTTCGATGTAAACGGCTACTACTATGTATCTCGAAATCAAGACGGTAAAATTTACCGTATCAACCTGTCTCCAGACAACGCTGCCAATATCGCTGCGGGCATTGTTCCAGCCGTCGAGTTTGTATCAAACGGTCCAGCTTCCAACCAAAATGATGGCGCACGTTGTGCCAACGCCCCTGTTGTTGATGAAGATTCTAACATCGACTTTGGTGATGCACCAGACAGTTACCTCACTCTACTAGCAAGTAACGGCCCTCGACATGAGCTTGATGGCGTTACGTGGCTAGGTACTGATGCACCAGATGCAGATCTGGATGGATACGTTTCCCCACAATCAGATGAAAGCGTCGGCATTGATGACGAATGGACGAATGGTGGTATCGGCTTCGTAACCGCACTTGAAGCGGGCCTCGATTCAAAGGTAATTATTGAAGCTTCAACAACGGGTTATCTTTCAGCTTGGATAGATTGGAACCAAGACGGTAGTTTCGACGGCGCCAACGAACAAGTCTTTACCGATTACTTATTGGCAGCCGGTGAGAACGACTTGTTCTTAAATGTCGATATTAACGCCTTAACGGGTAACACTTGGGCTCGCTTTAGATTCAGCCAGCAAACCAACCTAAGCTACTTTGGCGGCTCTACCTCTGGTGAGGTGGTTGATATTCAAGTCGATGTTCTTAATGATGGTGCAACGGCTCGTTACTTCCCAAGCGCTTCTGGCTACGCCACCCTAGCATATGAAGACAATTGGCCTTATAAAGCCGATTACGATATGAATGATGCCGTTATCATGTATCGCATCACCGAGATCTTAAAAGACGGTAAGGTTGTTAAGTCCACCATCGATGGTCGCCTAGCGGCTGCGGGGGCAACCTACAAAAACGGCTTTGCGGTTCGCCTACCCAACCTTGCACCAAGCTCGGTAGATACCGTTAATTCATACATGAAACACAATGGCGTATTCACCGACTTAGGCATGGAAGACGGACGAACTGAAGCTATCTTTATCGCCGCAGAGGACTTGTCTGAAAAAGCGAATACTTCATGTGCCTTCTACCGTACCAGCAACGCTTGTAAAGAAGATGAACAGTTTGCATTCCAAATCGGTATCAACTTATCAGGAGACGGTGTGAGTACTGCGTCATGGACAGACATGCCTTACGACCCATTCATTTTTGCAACACCGGGCTACTACCACGGCGACAACCTACCGATGCACCCGGGACGTAGCTGGGAGTTACATCTACCAGACCAAGCACCGACCGAGGCCTTCGATACAGTGAACCTATTTGACTCTGGAATCGGTGTTGATGATAGCGACCCAGCAACAGGTAAATATTTCAAAACAGCAGAAAACCACCCTTGGGCACTTATTATCACGTCAACAGAAGAGTGGGAATGGCCGCAAGAATACGTGGATATCGTAACTGCTTACCCAGAGTTTAAGCAATGGGCAGAGTCAGGCGGTGAAAATAATCAAACTTGGTACACATCACCAGCAGACAACCAATGCTACGAGCCATAAGGAGAGACGTCATGAGTATCAAAGATAAACATAATCGCGAACATCATAACGTTGAGTTGAGAAGCAACCTCTCTAAGGAAAATAATATGTCTGCACAAAGCTCTTGGAACATGAAGAAAACAATGACCGTAATTTTAGCTACAGCCACACTCCTACTAGCTGGTTGTGGTGGGGGTGGAGGTGGCGGCAGCATAGCTTCTCCTTCTCCTTCACCGTCATCACCGGCTACGCCAGTAACGCCAGTAGCAGCAACGCCATCACCGTCTCCAGCAGCCAGTGCAGCAGCGGTACCCACTTACACCATGAGTGATTTAGTTGTACCCGACGGTTTTGATTACAGCTCTGTAGAGCAGTTTGATATCGACATCGACATCAGTAGTATTTCAACAGACCGTTCATTTGTTACCGTGTATAGCCGTTTTAGTGCTCGTGACGACTCGACATTGAAACCAGACTACTCAAGCAAAGTGATTGCTGGTTCATTAAACAATGGTGTGTTCGCCTCTAATTTCGCGAGCCCAGTCAGCCACGATTCACTTCTCGTTGAGATTTGGTTTTACGACGGGCAGCCACCTCTACAGAAAGTAGTCTCGAGCAGCAACTCTCAGATCGTGTGGTAATGAAAGTTTAGACTCGAACATCTACAGCCAAAAGTGAGCAGCAATGCTCACTTTTTTATCGCTCCAAACCAATATCGGTGAAAACTATCTGATTAGAGTTCATTCACTTTACTTCGAATCTAACTTATATTTTCAAGATAACCTTCAAAGACTTACTCTAATGAAACAGTTAAAAATAGGTCTATTTATCTTTATGTGCGGTGTAGGCGTATTAGTTGCCCTTACCCATTTCCCGCTGACGTCACAGACGGGGCAACGTGTTGAAGCCAAAGTGATTTTGAATACACTCACCCAGTCATTAGATGGACACAGGCGTTATCTTACTGTTCAAACTCAAGACAACAGTGTATTTCGCGTATCCATTGCACCGACCACGGACTGCCCTATTGATTCTGTAGTCTCGCTTGATACATTAAGCAACCAAATCACCGGACAAAACAGCTATCGGTTCATCTACTGTAGAGCTGCACCTTAGCCGCCGATATAACAACAACTATAACTTTAACAAGAATGGATACAATAAGAATGAATCAGCCACTCATTTCTCCAGAACAACTTCAACAACGTTTGTTAGAGCAAGACAACATCATCATCTTAGACGCCAGTATCGAATTTCAAATTCCAAGTGAGTCTGAGAAGATCAAAGGGCAAATGATTCCTGGAGCAATTCGTTTCGACTACGACAAAGACTTCAGCAACAAACATACCCTACTCCCTCACATGTTCCCTTCCGAAAAATACTTCAACACTCGTGCACGTGAAATTGGTATCAACCAAGACAGCACGATTGTGGTGTACGACAACTCAGGGACTTTCGCTTCGCCTCGCGCTTGGTGGATGTTTATGGCGATGGGACATCAGGATGTTTACATCTTAGATGGCGGCTTACCAGCATGGATTGAAGCGGGTTACACAACAGATACATCGTACAGAGCTGAAGTAACACCAGGCAATTTCGAAGGCAACATTCAAGACAATCACTTTGTGGATGCCAAGCAAGTCCTAAGCTATTCAGAGAACAAGAGTGCCAATATTCTAGATGCACGATCTCAAGCTCGTTTCGATTCAGAAGTGCCTGAGCCAAGAGAAGGATTACGCAGCGGGCATATTCCAAACTCAGTTTGTCTACCATTCGCACAAGTGCTGAACAACGGTAAGTTGAAACCACAGAGCGAGCTTGTAGAAATCTTTTCTACATTGGACTTAACACCAACTCAACCGATGTTCTTTAGCTGTGGTTCAGGTGTGACTGCCTGCATCATTTTATTAGCCGCTAAACTGGCGGGGTACTCGGGTGAAATGGGAGTTTACGACGGCTCATGGACAGAATGGGGCGCAAACGAAAACCTGCCTATCGCCATAACTAAGCAGTAACAGCGGAAGGTGTAGAATCCAGCGAACACTTTGCTATCCTCAAAGCCTGCGGCTGTGATTTGATGCAAGGCTACTACTTCTCACGCCCTATCCCATACGAAGAGCTGTGCGAATATCTTGCTCCCGCAGAATCGAATCAAAAACAACTAGAGCCAATGGTGTAATGGTGTAATGGTGTAATGGTGTAATGATTCCAAGGTTTAACAAGACGAAAAAGGGAGCCAACATTGGCTCCCTTTTGTTTTATTTGAGTTTCGTTATACACCACTCAAGGCTGCAGCCCAGAGAATAAAAACACATACAATAAAAATAAAACCCATTATGACTTAACGGTGATGACAACTCTTCGATTACAACCCGTCACCTTGTTGTCCGCCGCCTTACATATAGGTGCACTTTCTCCGTAAGCATATTCTACAATACGACTCCCTTGGCGAAGATCTTCCTTTAAATAGCTAGTCACTTGCCCCGCACGACGTGATGAAAGCGCTTTGTTGTAGCTTTCACTGCCAAGACTATCAGCATGGCCTTCAATAAAAATCTTTGATTTATCGTCGACTAAACTTAGGTATTGTTCCAGTACTTGTTTATGACTTTCATCCAACTTATACACGTTGATTGGATAATTAAGTACTAGAGATTGTGTCGCTTTGTCATAGAAACACACATCGTCTTGAACCGCGATTTGGATCACCTCACTCTCTTTATTGAGTAGCTCATTCTGCGGTATTTCATCACGCTCTAACAATCCACCCGTTACTTGAGTCGTCACAACATGAGAAGAGACCAACTTGGTCGATGTTATATATTCATCGACATTGCCCAAGCAATTCGCATAGCCAACTGGAGAGAGCAGCATCATAGAAATAATCACTAGGTATCTCATGTTAATCCTTAAGTTTTCCTGTTTCTTCATTAATCAAATTCAAAATATACTTGTACACATCTTCACCATCTTTGGCGTGATAAATGTTTTTCTTGCCGAAGCAATCTCCAAAGCCATCACTGGCTTGGACGCGATAGTTGATACCAATAACACCCATTGTCACTTTCGTTTTCTCAGCTTCAGTTGGTGCATTACTTTGGAAACGATTTCGTTTAGCAGAAATGGTTGAGCGCAGCTTTTTACATAACCCCTGATCCACCAATTTCTGTAAGTAGGTTTTGTCGCTATCGCTACCATCGGATAACACAATAAACACCTGTTCAGGGTTAAGGCTAGTCGCCTTATTGGCTTCTTGTGCTGCAGCAATGATTCCGTTCCAAGAAGAGGTACCTCCACCAGCTTTCAACTGAGCACTCATTAACTGGGCTCGAAAATTGTCATAATCCTCAGTCAGTGGAATATCGTAAAACTTGAAGTAATCATCAAAATCATTGTTTCGCTTATAAAGTCGCTCTACTTCGTATCGACTCATTCCATGCGATGGCTCTATAATCTCGTTATACAAGGTTGGTTCATCAAACATTCGCCTAACCGTTGTCGCAGGAGAGTTCCGAGCGTAGTCATAAGCATGTTTCTTTCGCCATGAAGCACGATAGCCATAAGCGTTAAGTCTTACTATCTCGTCAGACTGTTTAACATGGAGCGGGTTGTACCCGAGCAAAGCAACTCGGCTTTTTTCCTCCGAATTAAACTCCTCAATGTCATCGACGACTCGCTTAATGGTTTCTTTCACGACATCTAACTTCATTTTTCCGTTCTTCCATGGGTTACCCATAGAACCACTGAAGTCACCAATAAAGTAAACGTCTACTGGCTGAGGAAGATATTTGCGCGTCACAGCTCGGCCACTGACTGAAAACTCAGGCTTTAAATTCACGTCTTCGTATGCAATCCAAGACGTGTATTTGGCCGTCGCCCTCACCACAAAGTCGCTGAACGGTGCGAGCTCACCACTTGCTTGTACACAACCATCCTTGTACTCACATATACTGGTATACACCGCTACATCGACATCATCTGTATTATCGACAACATAACGATCCACTAAGTAGCGTGCATACTTAACGTTGTTATCTTCATCCTCTCTAGGGCTTGCGATAAGCGCTAGGCTCGCTACCTCTGCCGCTTCCAGTAACCTTGTATGTGCAAGCATCTGTTGCGACATCTGCATCGAAAACGCCATAAAAATAACCATCATCGGTAACAGGCCGACGAACAAAATACCCGCGACTCCCTTATTTCTTTTTATTGAACGCACCTTAAACCCTCGCAAATGAATAAGAAGAACTCACAAGACGGAAAACTTCACCGTTCGCGATACCAATCAGGTTTGTTGGGATTTCGTAGCACAATGAAACCTGATACATGGGTAATCTGCGCCCTCTTGAAGTGACGGGAAGCATTTCAATCGCTTTTTCTTTGGTGATATCGCTCATGTCAGGAAAATCACAACCTTGTATGTTTCCTTTGGTTAGCGTCTTTTGAACCCTTCGGTAGTTCACTTTACCTCCAGAAACGGCAGTCTCTTCGAGCCTTATCTCATCAATGCGCATTCCGAATTTGGTTTTGTCAAAGTTCGGAATCATCCGCTTCATCGAAGCCGAAGCAATTGCAAAAGCGTTATGTTCTGTTTTCCTGCAATCACCTGCGCAAATATCCATTTTGGCGTTAAATAACTGCTTCCGCTCTGCGAAAATCGTGGTCATTGAATATGTAGCTCTGTCCAATTGGCCTTTCTTGTTAATCGCTAGCATGTGGTTCACTACAACTAAGAAAATGCCAGAAGCAAAGACAAGCACCATTGCCAGTTCAACCGCAAACGATCCTTTTTGTTTAACTTGCACAACCTGCCCCCTGACCAATTTTGAAAGAGCATCTTTCATACTCTTGGATCGTAATAACTTCGCGCTTTATCGGCATATCTGGGAACCAAATAGACACAATGGGATCGTAAGTGTATTCCAAAGCGTAAACTGCAAGTGCCATGTCTTCTGGTTCATCTTTCTTATCCGGACACTTATCTGCAGAGACATAGGTGTCCGTGCATTTCAGAAAACCTTCGTAGTCTCGGAAATAGTTCACATGAATGATGACGCTACCCTCTTTAACGACGTTGCTCCATAACGCTCCACCGGCTTTGTCCAACTCATCTTTGATCATTTGCCCGTAGTTAATCGATTGACTACTACTCGAGTCACCCGCTTTTTTGGTTCTCATCACCGCAGTTGTTAATGCGTGGTCAGTCATACTCATTGAAAACGTCAAAATACAGATCTCAACCCAACCGAAGACAATCGCGAGGAAAATTGGAATACCCATAGCGACTTCAACCGTTAATGCTCCCTTTTGCTTACGTTTAAACGATCTCATAAACGGACATACCTTTTCTTGGTGTAATCAACAACAAATGCTCCTTTAATATCAATGCTATTCAGGAACGCCTTGGCTTCATCCAGGTTATTGAAATCACCTATGCAATAGCGCTTCCACAGCCCATGTGTATAGGAATACACAGCGCCATAGTTTGTTTTTAAATAATTTAAAAAGTCTGAAGGAATTGCAGTGTACGTTGCCAAAACTTGTACGCGATAAATAGGCTTTGCGTTTGGTTTAAGCTTTCTAGGATCAAGTACAGAGCCACCGACACCGTGTTTAGTCGCTTGAAAGTCTTTGGTAGCATCAAGCTTGCTCACACGTGATGTTGGGGCAACAAAGCCACCTGAGTTCACTTGAGAGCCAATAAGCTGCTGTTCCATCTCTATTTTTGACTGTGTCACGATATTCTTCCCTCCGCTTTTAGATATTGACATCATTAACGCTTTAAGTTGCTTACGCGCTTGTTCATCACTATTTGAATGTTTCAAAACCTCGAGCGCGATATCTGGCCTTTGAGATTTAACTGAAGAAAGAATCAAGTTAGATCTCACTCTTTGATCATTAGGATTCGAAAGGTATAAGTCATATAAAATGTCCGTCGCACCTAAATAATCAGCCTGCATTATTTTCACCACGGCAATGTTATTACCAGCCTCTCTATCAGATGCACCTTGTTTACGACTCTCTTCAAAGTGTTGAATGGCTTGAATAAACTGCTTCTGCTGAGCCAGAATTTTTCCGGTTAAAAGTTGATACTCATATTCGGTACCACCCTCATCACGGTATTTATTTAGTTCTTCTAGCGCGCGTTCAAAGTTCTTTTTCTGATAGTAAATACGAGCATTAGTTAGTATGTATTCCGGGTCATCAAGGTTGCTCTCGCTATAGGTACTGCGATATAGCTCCGCTGACTTGATATCCTTAAGGTCTAAATACAGATTAACGAGTTTTACTTTATATATAGGGTCAGACTGTATGTTTGCTTTGTAGAACTCGATAAGTTTCTGCGAATCGCCAGCCCCTATGAGTAGATGTTCTTTGGTCTCAAGCTGATTAGTTACGGTTGCACAGCCAGAGAGTAGAGCGAAGAGTACAGCGATAAATAGATATTTTTTAATCACATCAGCATCCTTAAAATACCAGGGGCAGCAATGAGAACAACGATAGGAACCATGATAAAAGCGATCAAAGGGATCGACATTTTAGCCCCCATCTTCCCAATTCTTTCTTCCAGATCCATCATGTTCAATTCTCTGATATCGGTCGCTAGCGTTGCTAATACCGGGCCTACAGATGAACCAAACTGCAAGCTCTGTACGATTGTCATCACAAAGCTTTGCGATTCACTGGTTGGTACAAGGTCGTAAAACTCCTCTAGCGCCTTTTCCAAACCAACAAGGCGTGAACGTTCCACCGTAACTCGGACAACATGAGCAAGATTGCTATCAATAGAATGAAGTTCCTTAGCTAAGTATTCCAGGCTCGATTCGATAGTCATCCCGGTATGAACACACACATTCATCAAGTCGAGTAAAAAAGGTAACCTCGAACTAATGTGTTTGATACTGGCTTTCCCCCGAGCAGACACATAAGTATCAGGGGCAATAACAAACGCTAATAACGCACCCAATAAATACAACAAAGAAAACAGTACTTCGGTTTCTCCGCTATAAAAATCAAAGCCAATAAGAATCAAGCAAATACTAAAAGGAACGATTTTAAGGAGGTAATAAGCATCAGCGAGAAAGTCACTATAAAAACCCGCCGCTACTAACTTGCGTTTAGTTTCATCTTTATTAAAACTGATTCGAGATAATATCGATTTAAATAAGTCGGTTCGCTTCTTCTCTTCGCGTGTCGAACCAATAATCCTTCGGGTTTCAATATTTGCTCTGGTGCTTTCCCAAAATCGCAAACAGTACGTGGCAAGCACCAATGAAACTACAAATATCACGCCCCATATGCCCAGGGTTTTCATTTCCATTAATTAACACCTCGCAATATCAGCCATATGCAAAAGAACCCGAGCAGCTCACTTACTAGAACGTAATAAAAAATCGGCTGACCAGCCTCTTCGAACATCACGAAGCTGTAGTTCTCTGGACTGGTGAACTTTAAAATGACCAGAAATATTACTGGTAAGCAGGCAATAATTTTTGCCGATGCGCGCGCTTCAGAGGTCAGCGCATTCTTTTTCTTCTCTACCGCTCTCGAATCAAACATGAGTCGGTTAATTTTGTTGATCACATCTTTCAGCTGACCACCTCGTGCTAGGTTGATCCGGATTGTTGAAGCGAAGAAAAAATATTCTAAATAAGGGAATGTATTGCTGCTTCGTTCAAGTACGTCATCAGGGTCCTCACCTATCAGTAGGCGCTCAGCCATAAATTTGAACTCTTTACCTACCTCGTTATCAAGCTGCTTACCAACATATTCAAATGCATGGATAATACTTTGCCCAGAAGAGATCGCCCCGCTCAAAATATTTAAGGCATCTGGAAAATTAGTTTTAAACCGGTCCATCTGTCTCTGTTTGAGCTTGTTATAAAAAACGAAGAACAAAATAGGCTCAGCGATCATCAGGCAAACGAAGTAATCCTGTCTTAAGAAGAACTCATTGATGGCATACACTGCTGACGCAGAAACACAGAAAAACAGAATAAGCTTCAACGACATATTAGGTTGAAATACCTTGACCATTTTCTTGTAGCTTTTCCGGAATCTGGCTTTGTAGCTCTCTTCAAACTGCTGAGAATCAATAACAGATCGAACGCCCTTTACCCCTTCGAATTCGGCCTCCATCTCGATCAAGCTACTCAACTTTTTATTTTGACGAGAGCGATGAATAACGAAGTAGATCAACAACGCGCTCCATGACGCAATCAGAATGAATATCATGAGAAGATCTCCCTGACCGCTTGCTCTAGCCCGAAAAACTTGGCACGTTCATAAATGACAGAGCGGGTAGATAAGCCAGGCGTTCTAAATTCACCGACCATTTTCCCATCTTTAAAATTGGAGCTCGCCTCGTAACGAAAAATATCTTCCATCACAACGCTATCCCCTTCCATTCCTGTGATTTCCGAAATGTACATCACCTTACGGCTGCCATCATGAAGACGCTTTACCTGAACAATCAGGTCTACTGCACTCACGATGGTTCTGCGTATTGCAGATATCGGCAGGCTAGCGGTTGCCATCATAACCATGCTCTCAGTACGAGCAATCGCGTCGCGTGGTGTATTGGCGTGCAATGTCGACATAGACCCATCATGACCGGTATTCATCGCTTGAAGCATCTCGAACGCTTCTCCGCCACGACACTCCCCCACAATGATTCTGTCTGGGCGCATACGAAGAGCGTTTATCACGAGCTCGCGCGCGGTAATTTCACCCGTTCCTTCAACGCTGGCTTGTCGAGTTTCAAGCCTAACGATATGAGGTTTTTGAAGCTGCAATTCGGCAGCATCTTCTATGGTAACGATACGTTCACCCTCTCCAATGAAACCAGATAATGCATTGAGTAGCGTTGTTTTACCTGAACCTGTACCACCAGAGATCAATATGTTGCACTTACAATGGCTAGCAATCGACAAAAGCTTTGCCATCTCAACAGACATAGCACCAAACTCTGCAAGGTTCTCGAGCTTAATTTTCTGCTCTTTGAACTTACGAATAGAAATAGAAGTACCATCAATCGCTAGCGGAGGTATTACGATGTTGACACGGCTGCCATCCATCAAACGAGCATCACAAAGCGGTTTCGATTCATCAATACGACGACCTACATTCGAAGCGATTCGTTTAGCGATGGTGTTCAGTTGCTTTTCATTAACAAATTGAATTGGCGACTGTTCTACCTTGCCATTGATTTCAATGAAGATATCCGAAGGCCCATTGATCATAATATCCGAGATATCATCGTTATCGACCAAGGCTTGCAGTGGTCCCAAGCCTTTCAGTTCATCAAGCAGTGCCTTAACCAAATCTACCCGTTTCAAGGAGCTGACTTGCAACTGCTTCTTGTCGATCAAGATATTCACGGAGTCTTTAAGCTGCTCTTCAAGCTCTTGATTACTGATTTCGACGAGTGTCGCCGCATCCAACGCATCGAAAATTTCATCGCGAAGTTGAATGTAGATTTCTTTTAATTGATTCATTTTCTAAACAAACTAAAGCGTGATTTAGGTTTAATTTTCTTACCCGTCAATGTCGCGACCATACTCAGCACAGCAGACGAGGACTTGGATTTAAGCAACTCATTGATGCCTTGCTGGACCACCATCTTCTCGAGCGACGGCTCATACATGAAGTCAATGCTGTCCTTGGCTTTGATCCGCTCTTTAGCGCTAGCAAGTGTCACCATAAAGTCCTTTGCCGGCCTATTTAAATTGAAAATGATTTGGTGTTCGGATTTACCTATCTTTTTCTTCAAAGAGTTATAAGAGCGCAATGAAGACACCGACGGTTCACAAACAATAAAGATGCGATGGTACTTATCTGACAATTCCTGATCGTGCATTTCTTCGTAACAAGACAACGGCGCTGAATCGATAATAAAGTTATATTGATCAATCAGTTGATTAGAAAGGTTGTAGAGCGTCGACGCGTGATCAGAGAGACAAGCGACGTTCTTCTCTAACACCAAATAATCAAGCTTGTCTTTCACCGGGTGTACGTAGGTCTTGGCGATGGCACTGTCGATATCAATTTGATTCAAATCGATACTGTTGTGTTTAGCTTTTAAGCCTTTCACACCGATATAGATGTCGCTATTCAAAGCCCCTGAGTCATGATCGACCAAAAGCGTTTTTAAATTCGCTTGTTCAGCCAAAGAGTGAGCCAAGACTGAACTCACATATGAAATGCCAATCCCACCCTTGGTTCCGAGTACTAAAATACGCTTAGCAACACGCGTTTTTTTAACGGTGCTTTCCCCCTCTTGCGTAGACTTAATTGCCGCAAGTAACGCATCAAGCTCAGAATCCCACAGCACATACGTCGCACCTAAAGCGTGCACTTGGTTACGCAGCTTTATCGAGTCAACATCACATAGAACGAGTAAAGAGATGTTCACATCTAGTCGAACCGAAATCTCAGAGACTTGCTCTATTACGTTTGGTGCACTGCGAAGGTCCAATACAACATGGTTCAGCTTGATGTTTGACTGATTCCAAGCACCATCCAAATCAATATCGGTCACCTCAATAGGTTTGGGAAAGCCTTCGATTGCGTAAAGATCTTGGATCGATGCAGTTAGCGTGCTGTCGTCAGAAACAACCAAGTCTGTCGCTTGAACCGACGATTTCATTTTCGACGACGAGTTACGAAATAAAATATCTAAGTCCATCGCTACTTCGCCTTTTGGATTGGGTTAACCAAGCTAATGTTACGGTTGTGCTCAACACTACAGCCAAATTGGTAGTCCTCACGTTTCGAAAACACCATCACGCCGCAATCACTGCTTTTAATGCGAACGTATCGCCCTATGATCAGGATGTTTTTCTGCTGGTCATCAGCAGCAAGCTCGACTTTATATCTGTCTTTGGCAATCGACTCCGATTTAAACCTATCTCGAAACTTAGCTACGAACTCACTCGCATCTGGCTTGTATTTGACGTAGAACGTTGACTTAGGCTCTCTTGCATTCAGCTCTCGAATAAAAGCCACAGAGCGTGACATTGAATCTTCGCTGTTCGTTGTATCAAACTCGAAGCGTTCTTCTAGTTGCTCAATAACACTGGTGTTCGTGCTATCAACATGCGTACAAGCAGAGGCAAGCAGTACTAGTAGAGTAATCGCGATCCATTTCATCAGTTGAACCCTCCTTGGTTGATTGTGTTTTCTAGCTCTGGCTCATCAAGTTCAGAAAGGTCGATTCTCAGGAGTCGTTCAAGGTCGCTGGTACGCCTAAAGCTCGGCAGTTTGACCTGCTCTTGTTCAACCGGATCGACTAAATTAACCGTAGCGACGATAATGAGTTCAGTTTTAGAGCGGTTAGTAGAGGTGTGACTGAACAGTGCGCCCAAGATTGGGATGTCACCCAAAATTGGAATCTTGGTTAACGATTCACGCTCTTCTGATGTAAGTAGTCCAGCGAGTACAAAGCTTTGGCCATCTTTCAAATGGACCGTAGTTTGGGCTCTTCTAGTACGTAACGAAGGCACGGAAATAAGCCCGGTAGTGGTCTTATTTGACTCATCAATTGAGCTCACTTCAGGTATCAAGGTTAAGCGGATGTTCTCTGTATCCGTGACCTTTGCTACCATCGCCAATTTAACACCATACTCTTTATAGGAGATGGTAATGCCATCTTCGTCTCGCACCGCGATTGGGATTTCACCACCCGCTAGGAAGCTAGCCTGTTCGCCAGAAATAACGGATAGATTTGGCTCTGCCAGTACGCGCCCAATCTTGTCATCACCGCTCGCAGAAATAACAGCAACAATATCCTGAGCGGTAAAGTCGAGCAGCTTATTAACAAAAGTACCTGGCTCACCGCTGTCACTATAAGTCACACCCAACTCGGTTAAAAATGAACTCGAGACTTCCGCAACCGTTAGTTTTACGTTGATCTGCTCGGTGGTAAGCACTTTCAAGTTATTAATCACTTGGTCGTAGTTGTATTGTGCGGTGTACTCTATTTCGTCGAGCGCTTCACCGTCTGCATCTTTGAGTTCGTAAGCGGCACGACGACGTTCTTTATTGAGCATTTCACCGACAAGGCGGTTAATCTTCTGTTTAATCTCTTCACTGCCAACAATACCATCGAGTACCACTTGATCACCGACATTGGAAACCACTACGTTTTCATCAGGGAATCGCGCGATTAGCGTCTGCTTTAGTAGCCTTAGACTTTGATTAACCACCAATTCAGCATTGTAAATTTCGTTTCCGCCACGATCATAAACAATCACTGAGGTAGTGCCTTGGCCAACGCCATAAACGACAACCTTGTTTTCATCAATAATTTTGTAGTCAGCGATCTCTTGGTTCGCTACAAAGACTGTCGATATTTGTCTCTTTAAATTAATGGTCTTCGCCGCACCTTGATCTAAATTCATTAATTCAGATGCAAGCAATGGGCAAGAGAGAATTGCAGACAATAGCAAGGCTATATGTTGTTTGTTTAAATTCATGTTAGTCCTTACCACGTAGTTCTCTGACACCAAACTGTGTTTCTAATAAGTCACTACTGCGAATAGATAAATAGCGGTTTTCAATTTCTGAAGGAATGATATTCACATCGCCAATTTTTTGAGCCATTTCGAGTTTCAATACACTGCGCATATTTAAAGCAATAACTAAACTGTACTTTTTATCTTCAGCATCTTGTGAGTCGGTATCTTCGCTACCTTTAATCACCTGTAATACTCGCGCTCCACTAATAATGACTCGGCTGACCAAATCACCGATGTCTCCATATCCACTCTCTACAAGGTTTGATTTTGAAGATGTAGTAGAAACAAAGCTCACTTTATCGCCAGGAGTAAGGGTCGATGTTTGTACAACCCCGATGCCTGTTACTTCATAAAAATAAGGCAATTCGCCATCATTAAGCGACAGATACATATAATCTCGGTCTCCCGGGTTTGAAATCATCTCTTGTGTTAAATAAGTACCTTCCTTGATGTCTTCTTTAAAAAGAGCCCCAGGTTGAACAACGATGTCTTTTTCTAATGTATAGTAATAGCCGTCTAAATCCGATATATGGACAAACTTCTTCTCGTAAAAATTGGGAGTCAAGGGTTGAGAGCGTTTGATCTCTTTTTGAGCGACTAAAATACTCACTTTGAGTTCTTCTTTTTTCTGGACTTGTTGTGGCTCTTTGGCCGATGAAATATAATTAATATTGATATATATCAATGTTGAAAAAATAGATAAAGCGATAAGAAGGAGAATGATAATTCTGTTCATATTAAGCCTAAAATAGGGGCCCTAGCCCCTTAATATAATATTATTTGTGGCCGTTTAATTGCCTGTGGTTGCAGTAGTCAAGTTGGCTGTAACCGCATTCAACGCACCAGTAATTGCATTTTTAAGCGCATCTGTTTGAAATGCAGCAAGTACTAAAGCTGACATTACAACAGCAATAATTGCATATTCCACCGCAGTAACACCGCGAGTATCATCTTCGAACTTCATTTTTAGTTCAGCTAGTTTTGCTAAAGTTTGGTAGTACATGGTAACCCTCTAAAAGTAAATCGACCATAGGTCTTGTTGAAATTTCGAAATCAAATCTACCGAACTAAAAAACACACATCAAATTAATATTTATTATGAACTCATAACAGAGTTTTATTTAATAAATGGATAAAAATTTTTTATACTTTAATAACAAAAATTAATTAAAATTTTATTGATATCAAACCTAAATAATAATACCCTTTTGTTATGAACATAGAAATAATAAATTACTCATTTTTAATATTATTAAATCTCTCAATACTTTTTTTTGTATGCATTTTTGATTGGAAACATAGAAAAATACCAAACACCTTAAATAATTTCACATTGGTAGCAAATCTAGTTGTAGCCTTATTAAATGGTTATTTGGCGTCATCTCTGCCGATATCTATCGTTTGTTTCTTTGTTGGAGTGTTACTTTGGTACCTAAAAGTACTTGGTGCTGGCGATGTTAAGTTACTGGCGGCATTGATCGTTGGGGTTCAACCGAATCTAGTCATTGCAACCTTGATTTCTATAGGTTTTATGGGAGGGTGGTTAGTTCTAATAATGTATGTAATCGGTAAGATAAAACGTTTCAATGCCTACAAAAAAGGTATCCCCTATGGGATACCTATCGCTTTAAGTTGTTTCATTTTCAGTACAATTTCAACATTATCAAATTAGTCACATAATATTATGCTTTATTCCTGATTCTGAAATATCACTAATCTGAAAAAGTTGCTGTATTTTATCTTTTATTCCTAAAGTTTCTAGTTCTTGTGAAATTTCATCACTACACCAGACATACATGTTTACTTTCTGACGTAACGGGATTGTCTTACACTTTTCATCACATACCGACCACTCAGGAAAGATCAAAACCGTCCCGTTAGTATCGAGTTCATTTTTTAACAATTGGCATGAGCTTGTTTTAACCCAACTTGTTACGTGAGATGTTTCAACATTGTAGTCGTTTAATAGCTCTTGAACATATGACTTAGACAAAGAACTGCAAAAAACAACTCTCTGTGGATAGCACTCATAAGGGTCAAGGGAACAAGAATACGCGATCACATAGTTTACCGTTTTTAATTGATAGGACTTTCCGTTCCCCTGTGAAATTCTATCCATAGTAAATATTAAGTCATAACGCGACAACTCCAATGAAGAAGACTTAGTAAAACTGTTTATGGATAAGTCGATATTGTTTAACATCCGAAATTCATTAATGACCCGATTGACCAAATCGAAACAAAATGACTCGTCGATCGCTATGTTAAATTGATCTCTTAGCTCCACTTTCTCTAGATCTTCAAATAACCTCTCATACATGGACATGGTTTGGTCAGCATAATCCAGTAATACTTTTCCATGTTTAGTCAGTAAAAACCCTTCTTTTCGATCAAAAATACTTGCCCCTATTGTACTCTCGATCTTTTTAATATGTTGAGATACCGCGGGCTGTGTCATAAATAGAGACTCAGCGGCAGCTGTAAAACTTTTGTGCTTAGCAACGTGTGAAAATGTTCTTAAATATTTTACGTCGATAGATCTGTTGACGTTTTTCATAGTGAAAACTACCCCGATGTTGCGTTGTTCTATTAATTATTCTTATTAAAAATCAGCGTAAAAGTAACAATAGTGTCATTCAGATACAAAAAAACATTATTTATATAGTCATAAGTAATGTTTATATACATCTACATAAACAAATACATTTCCTGAACCAACAACTGATTCACAATCCTTATGTGCTTTTACAAACAACATATTTAACTTGTCATTCGTTTTCCTGAGCCCTTCCACAACACATGCCCAGCACTAATGACAACAAACACAATTATAACCAAAAGCTATACATCGACCACCTTTAAGGTGCAACAAAAGCTCTGAAATTTATGTAAAAATTCGTCATTTATAAGACTTAAGATGAAAAGTCACTCAAAAACATGATTGTTCAAATTTGTGATCTAGATAGCCATCAAATGAAACTAAACGCCTATAAATATTACTTAATTCCAAAAAATGCTACAAAATACGCTGTTTTATTCTGAAATAAGGTTGTTCAAGACATAAAAAAGGGCTAATAATCGTAGCCCTTTCCGTATATGCATAATTATATTATGGTTTTATTTCAACACTTCATTCGTAACCTGGAGAGTAAGCAGAGTATAAAAAGAATAAGAAATGATGAGCTTCCCCCTGACGAATCACCTTGATTCAATGTCACCTCTGACTCGTTTGAAACATTAGGCAAAACTTCTATATCAAACGAACCAACCCACTCATCACCACTCAACAATAAGACCTTATATTTAATATTGTCATATAAAGCCTGCCTGCGTTCTGCTGGCGCATTATAAACAATCTGAGCACCGATTATATTAGCTAGCCCATTATGTGGGGCTTCAAGAATATTTAACGCTTTCACTTCACCATTAATATTTGGAAACAATTGGACTTCATCGCCATATTTGACTTGTAAAGATTTCGTTTCCAACAACGATACTTTGTTTTTATGCACATCAACAGTGACCGATTGTTCGGTGTACCCCCCTACTGGATCCTGCACCTTGACGCTCAATCGATACTTTTCGCCTTCCAACGCATCGTTGGGTACACGTATAGTCAATGCTTTCGACTGTGTGCCACTTAATACCAATCTTGCGCCTTCAGTCTGAGTCCAAGTAACCTGATGCTCAGCTGAATCGACATCCGTAATCGTCGTTACTTCGAATATCACTTTCTGCCCCGCTACAGCACCAACTTTAATCTTATTGAGCTTAAATTGCGGAGCATCGTTCACCGGTTTGATTTCTACCTCAACAGTCGCATACTCACTTTTGTAGCCAGCACCATCAACAAGTCGATAAGAAAAATTATCTCGTCCAAACTGGTTAGTAGAGGGAAAATATGTATCACCTCTGATAACACCTTTAGCTGGCTTACGACCTATCTCAATTGAATATAGGTGAGATCTGGGCAAATTAAGATCATTGGCAAATAAGTTGAGCATAAACGGACTATCTTCTTCCGTAACGACAGAATCATCTACCGCAGTAGGCTTAGCTTGCGCTGGTTGTTCAAAAAGTACCGCGAAAGGGAAGTTTTGGCCGAAGCCACGACTCAAGCCTCGAGTTTTATAATCGGATATTGTCCCTGAGAATTGCCTTTTCCTCCGTCCGTCACCCAAGTATGCGTCTAAAAACTGTGTAGAATATTCAGGTGTGCCGTTTTCAATTTCTAAAACCAGCAATTTCGGGCCAAGTCCAAGCTTTACAGGCTCATCAAAAATAATCTGCCCTCCACCTTGCTGCACAACACCTCGATGCAATAGACGGCCAGCTGCTTCAATAATCACAGCATTACCAAATCTTGATTGAAACGGGTACTCAACCAATCGATAAAACATCGGCATAGCAACACTCATCGCCTTAGCATAGAAGTGCAGCCCTGTAATATCCTCACGCCCCTCAACAACGTCAATGGCGAACCCAAGTACGTTCGTGTTTGTACTATAACGGGGATAAGTTCGGCCAAATGACGTGACCCAAGACGACTTAGTGGCCGCATTGGGGATAGCTAACGAAAATGTTGCCTTATCAGCATCACTACTAATATTTGAGATGGTTACATCGGTACTTCTTCCTGCGGTAATGTCGGTCAAAGATGGTTCAGAATCATCAGAGATATTCGTCACTATCTCTCTGCCGGGAAAAACATCGCCCGAGTCGCCGGATGAAATCCCACTCTCAAGTAGCCCATCGCCATCAGCCTGAAATACCTGAACCTGCATCGGTCCATCACTATTGAACTGGTTATCTATATTTACCGCCGTAATGAGCAAGCCTTCACCACGAAGTGCTTGGTCATAATCATTTTTGCGTCGGTTTTCAATATAAGCTCGAGGCCCAAACTGTTTTAAGTATGGGTCAAGATGAATCACACTTTCCCCCTTATTCGTGTCAATTTGTACCTGGCCATTCTCTGAAAGAACGGTTGGCTTAAGAAAACCTGACGCCTCTTTACTCCATGCCAGCATGTTTACTGGAGTCTGACCTGCGTACTCGTCGCTAGGCTTTCTTGCCCAGCTCCCGCCTCCCATCAACCCCCAATGTCCAATTGAGCCGTCATGTTTATAAGAGTAAAGATCCGGTAAACCCAACATTAAATGCGCAAGTTCATGCGCTATTACTCCCATGGTTGACTGATGGTCGTCTTGATAATCAGCAAACAAGCAATAAGCGCTGATTCGCTTTCCATCAATCTCGACGGTGCTGTGAGCGTACTTATGAGGCCAAATCGTTGGGGTCTTTCGGGTACCGCTAGATTTATCATTACCCGCAAAGACGAACATAACGGAGAGTTCTTGAGGCGAGATGCTTTCGTCGTTGTTCAAGTCGTATTGAGCAAGATTGAAATCCACGTCTAGGGCTTCATATGCTTTTTCAAACACATTATTGAGCTTAGTTTGGCAATTACGCTCTGATTTGGAATGGCAGTTTGGATGCTCAATATCTAGATTGACATTAATTACACCGTCATTCTTTGTTCCTTCACTCTCTTTCGCTGGAACAACTTTATAGTTACCGTAGCTATTTTTTAGAAAATAATCTTGAACGCTCTGTTGGTCGGTTCCAAATATCGTCGACTGAAAGTCATGGTCCACTTTTTCGTTTGAAAAGCTAACCTGTACCACTAATAACGGCTGCTCTACAATGTTGTTATTTAAAGCTCGGCTTTCATACAAACTTTGGTTTCTTATATAATTAAGCCTCTTGTTGTTAGCTGCGGGTGATTTAATTAGTTCATCGAAATATTTTGGCTCAATTTTTATATGCCTAACATTAGATTCATAAGGTACATCTTTCTCACTCGAAGCTAGAACTCCGGTGGACACTATTCTGCCTTGCTCTTCTTCATTCTTTTCATATCTAGCAAAATACCACTCACTGTCAGAGTCTTGAATGTAGAGGCTACCTGTTTGGTCTTGATACCAAAACATATGCTGAGAGCCCATTAACCTTAGTTCTTTAGAACTACCGTCAACAAAAGTTATCGTATGCCAAATCGGTGCAGGTAAAGTGGTTGCTTGTGCCGAACTAACAGCTAATAACGCTGCTATGAAGGTACAAATTAATTTTGTCCTCATTAGGATATTCCCATTAATAATTCTTTCTCATAAGAGATAATTGATGCGTTAAATGCAACGCGACTTTATCAATGGGGGTTTATGTAAACCAATTAATTTTATGACTAAACCTATAAATAATGGTTATACCTGTTCTTATATAAAATTAATTTATGACAGTATAAAAATATAATTAAGTGGGAAGGCTGAAGAACTCACCCAATTTTAAATTACAATAAAAACGCATTAAAAAGTAAGACCAATAATAAATAATTCACTTATCAATTAATGTCATCTGCTCATCTAAGTTCAGCACGGTTAGTGCATTGCTTACGCTGGTTGCTATAACATCAACCACGCCGGTTCTTAATGCACCTAACAACGCGAGCGGTTTACTGTTTTCGGCAGCAATCGCAATCACTTCAGCTATTGGGCGAAACTCTTCTAAACCCAAGCCAATTACTCGATCACTCATTACTGTGTTTGCTGCTTTACCGTGTACGTCGAAAAAGTCATAACCTGCGAAGTCACCTACCACACCTTGTAATAAACGAGATTGAACCACCTCGCCGGCGGTAAACCAACCCAGGTCAACCATGTAACTGTTTTCACTCATGTCACCAATACCCACTAATGCCACATCCGCCTTTCGAGCGAGATCGAGTGTTTGCTTAACTGTGCTGTTTTCCATAAATGCGGTTTTTTGAGCCTTGTTCTCTGCATAAGCTGGAGCATACAGAGTTTCCGACGAACCACCGTATTTTTTTGCTAGTTGACGGCAGATGTGGTCGGCATTGAACATACCGCCTCTTGGGTGAATACCGCCGATGCCACATACGAACTTACAATCACGAGGGGAAATTACACCTGTGTGGTGAGCAACAGAAGACACGTTACGACCTTGCCCGACGGTTACGACCATGCCGTTTTTTAATGTGCTGGTTAGATAGTTAGATACTAAGCCGGCAACCTGAAGACGTTGCTGTTCTTCATTCGGTTGATCTAGAGCGACAAGAGCGCGCTTAACACCAAAGCGTTCAATCAAGCGTTGCTCGATCTTGGCGCTGAATACAGGATGGTATTTAACGGTTATCTCAACAATACCTTCATCACGGGCTTGCTTGAGCATACGACCAACCTTTGCACGAGAGATAGAGAACTTTTTCGAGATCTCTTCTTGGGTGGCACCGTCCTGATAATAAGCAACCGCGACTTCAGTCAGGAGATCAGTGTTTTCTTCGGAAACATCTTGGATATTCTTGCTCATATATCACTCAACCTATATTTAACAATTATTTTACCTGTTTAAAGAACAAATGTTCGATGACTAAGCAAGTAATACACAAGTTTACACCCCGAACATATGTAACAGCAAGGAACATTTGTTCAAGGTGATTGCCATGGTTTTATTGTTGATTGATTCACCTTGCTCAGCGTATTAAACGTTTGCCTGTATCGCCCATAATTACTAGAGCGAAATATATTTGACTAAAGTCACCATACCGCACTATTTGTCGTTGACTTTGGTGCTAGATCGGATAAATATGGCTACATCATTTACTCATCGAGCGATCAAATGTTCTGTGCAAATGTTCGTTCGGAGAAAAATTTAAATTAATGTAAGTTTGGCTCATTGGAAACTCCACTGAGAACTTCATTAGTTAGCTTGCAAATGCCCACATCTCTCTTCTCACGAGATGTAATGCGATAGATAGGATGATCAAAATGAGCAACAAATTAGAGCAACTTCGTAAACTAACGACAGTAGTAGCAGACACTGGTGAAATCGATGCAATCAAAAAGTACCAGCCAGAAGATGCAACAACTAACCCTTCTCTGATTCTTAAAGCGGCTCAAATCGAAGAGTATGCGCCACTTATCGATGCTTCAATCGAATATGCTAAAGCACAAAGCGCTGATAAAGCACAACAAGTACAAGACACTTGTGACATGCTTGCAGTAAACATCGGTAAAGAAATCCTGAACACAATCCCAGGCCGTATCTCTACAGAAGTTGATGCTCGTCTTTCTTACGACACTGAAGGCAGTGTTGCTAAAGCTCGTCAACTAGTAAAAATGTATAACGATGCTGGCATCACCAACGATCGCATCCTAATCAAACTAGCTTCTACTTGGGAAGGTATCCGTGCTGCTGAAATCCTAGAGAAAGAAGGCATCAACTGTAACCTAACGCTTCTATTCTCTTTCGCACAAGCTCGTGCCTGTGCCGAAGCTGGCGTATTCCTAATCTCTCCATTCGTTGGTCGTATCATGGATTGGTACAAAGCGAAAGAAGGTCGCGACTTCGAAGCATCTGAAGATCCAGGTGTAATCTCAGTAACTGACATCTACAACTACTACAAAGAGCATGGCTACAACACTGTTGTTATGGGCGCAAGCTTCCGTAACATCGGCGAGATCCTAGAGCTTGCTGGTTGTGACCGTCTAACTATCGCTCCTGCTCTTCTTGCTGAACTAGAGGCTGCTGAAGGTGAAGTTGTAGAGAAACTAGTTGACTCTAAAGGCTCTAAAGAGCGCCCAGCTCCAATGACTCACGCTGAGTTCCTATGGGAGCACAACCTAGACGCAATGGCAGTTGAGAAAGTTGCAGAAGGTATCCGCAACTTCGCAGTTGACCAAGGTAAACTAGAAGACATGATCGCAGCTAAGCTGTAATCACACAGAATTTAAAAAGGGGAACGTTTGCGTTCCCCTTTCAATTTCCAATCCAATATTTAAACACTGGTAGTTATTATGGACCGTAAACATTTAGCTAATGCTATTCGTGCTCTGAGCATGGACGGCGTACAACAAGCAAACTCTGGCCACCCAGGCGCACCTATGGGTATGGCTGACATCGCTGAAGTTCTTTGGCGTGATCACCTAAACCACAACCCGTCTAACCCAGAGTGGGCTGACCGCGACCGTTTCGTTCTTTCAAACGGCCACGGCTCTATGCTGATTTACTCTCTGCTTCACCTAGCAGGCTACGAGCTATCAATCGAAGATCTCAAGAACTTCCGTCAACTTCACTCTAAGACGCCAGGTCACCCAGAGTACGGTTACGCACCGGGTATCGAAACAACAACTGGTCCACTTGGTCAAGGTATCACTAACGCTGTTGGTATGGCGCTTGCCGAGAAAACTCTAGCGGCACAATTCAACAAAGAAGGCCACGACATCGTTGACCATTTCACTTATGCATTCATGGGTGACGGCTGTCTGATGGAAGGTATCTCTCACGAAGCATGTTCTCTAGCAGGTACGCTGGGGCTTGGTAAGCTTATCGCTTTTTGGGATGACAACGGCATCTCTATCGATGGTGAAGTTGAAGGTTGGTTCTCTGACGATACACCTAAGCGTTTTGAAGCTTACGGTTGGCACGTAATTCCAGCAGTAGATGGCCACAACGCTGAAGCAATCAACGCAGCAATTGAAGCTGCAAAAGCGGATCCTCGCCCTACTCTAATCTGTACTAAAACTATCATCGGTTTTGGTTCTCCAAACAAATCTGGTTCACACGACTGTCACGGTGCACCACTAGGCGCTGAAGAAATTGCAGCTACACGTAAAGAACTTGGTTGGGAGCACGGTCCTTTTGAAATTCCGTCGGAAGTTTACGCAGAATGGGATGCGAAAGAAGCAGGCGCAGCTAAGGAAGCAGCGTGGAACGAGAAACTTGCAGCTTATGAAGCAGCACACCCTGAGCTGGCAGCTGAATTCAAACGCCGCGTAAACGGTGAGCTTCCTGCACAGTGGGAAGAGAAAGCAAACCAAATCATTGCTGATCTTCAAGCTAACCCAGCAAACATTGCATCACGTAAAGCATCTCAAAACGCACTAGAAGCGTTCGGTGCTATGCTTCCTGAATTCCTAGGCGGCTCTGCTGACCTTGCACCTTCTAACCTAACTATGTGGTCTGGTTCTAAGTCTGTTTCTGCTGAAGATCCAGCAGGTAACTACATCCACTACGGTGTACGTGAATTCGGTATGACAGCTATCATGAACGGTATCGCTCTGCACGGTGGTTTCGTACCATACGGCGCTACTTTCCTAATGTTCATGGAATACGCTCGTAACGCAATGCGTATGGCTGCTCTGATGAAAGTTCAGAACATCCAAGTTTACACGCACGACTCTATCGGTCTTGGTGAAGATGGCCCAACTCACCAACCAGTTGAGCAAATCGCTTCTCTACGTCTAACTCCAAACATGAGCACATGGCGTCCATGTGACCAAGTTGAGTCTGCAGTGGCTTGGAAACTGGCTATCGAACGTAAAGAAGGCCCAACGTCTCTAATCTTCTCTCGTCAAAACCTTGCACAGCAAGAGCGTAGCGAAGAGCAAGTAGCTAACATCGCGAAGGGTGGTTACATCCTTAAAGATTGTGAAGGTAAGCCTGAGCTTATCCTTATCGCTACAGGTTCTGAAGTTGAGCTAGCGGTTAACGCTGCGGCTGAACTGACAGCTGAAGGTAAGAAGGTACGCGTAGTATCTATGCCTGCAACTGACGCATTCGACAAGCAAGGCGCTGATTACCGTGAATCTGTACTTCCATCTGACGTAACTGCTCGTATCGCTGTAGAAGCTGGCATCGCTGACTTCTGGTACAAGTACGTTGGCTTCGGAGGCAAGATCATCGGTATGACAACATTCGGCGAATCTGCACCAGCAGGTGAGCTATTCAAGATGTTCGGTTTCACTACTGAAAACGTAGTAAACACAGCGAAAGAGCTTCTAGCTTAATCTTGATTCAGTTGTTTCACCTTGAAATAGGTTGATGCATACTAAAGCCCTACATTTTCATGTAGGGCTTTTTTGTATCTCAGCTTTCACCGTTAAAACGTAAACCTTGCCCCCAGACTAAGTGTATTCTGGTTTAGTTTTTTACTATACGTATGTTCACACCCAGCATCGACCGCAAGAAAGAACGTCAACCGAGCTCACAATCCCGAAGCTGTTTAAGCCATGCTTATGCGTGTCAGAAAAGCTATAAAATGGTTGCAAAGACCAACGCCCGTTAATAAAAACAATCGTCCCTGCCTCACCGATAAAGCCCTCATCGAAACGGCCCAAGGGTAGTGTCATTTCGGCATGAAGAACGTCTCTGCGCCCTAACCCAATTTACCCCGCCAGAAGCATAAAGCTCAACCTGCGAAGTAATAGGATGATACCAGCCCAACTGAACAGACACGTCAGACAATGTTGTCGAAGAGCGTGTGGTCACAGAAGAGTCTAAACCGACGAAGAAAGTATCGTTTAGGGCATAGTTACCGCAGACGTAGCCACCGTAAAGCTGCTTACTCCCTGAGTTATTTTAGGTACCATCAAAGTAATCTTGAAAGCCATCGTCACTCACCCTCGTATTTTGATACCCCGTATAGAAGTAATACGATCCTTTTGAGGCTATACAAGGAGCACTAATAAAACTTAAGAAATGGTGGTAACGATAAGGGGGCGTATGCTGATGATCTGTCTTTTGATTGGAATATATGAAGTGTAACTTAACCTCAATTAAACGATGTTTTATTTTTTTGCTTCAAAGCTTTTCTAACCTTTACTGACCTACAAAAAAGCCCTGCACATCATGCAAGGCTTTCTTATATCTTTCATAAAGTTATCTAAGGTCGCTACTTTTCTTCAAAACGTTTAGCTAACTGATAGAACTCGTTTACTTGTTCTTTAAGCTCTGTCGAATGATCCTTTACTGAATGAGTGGCAACTAAATTCTGTTCTGCTGTCGACGCGATAGATTGCATGTGAAGATTAACCTCGCTCGAGAGAGTACGTTGCTTATGGGCTGAGTTTTCTACCGACTGCATCAACTCGTTCATGGATTGCATCAGGTTTTCAACTTCAGATAAACGCTCTGCGCTCACTTTGGCCACATCACCGCACGCATCGGTCTGCTCTCTATTAGCCAAGATGTCTTTCTGCCAACCTTCAATGGTTGTGAGCATAGTTTCGATGCTCTCTTTGATCTGTACTGTCGCGTTCGAAGTACGCCCAGACAACGCACGTACCTCATCAGCCACTACGGCAAAGCCTCGGCCTTGCTCACCCGCTCTCGCCGCTTCTATTGCTGCGTTGAGCGCCAGCAGGTTAGTTTGCTCCGCGATACCACCGATCTCTTCCATTATCTTACTGACACTTTGCGCTTGGTCGCTCAATTGGTAAGTGGTTTGTGTTGCTTTTTCAGCTTGTGAGGCTAGATTCTCAAGGTTTCGATGAGTTTGGTTAATGCTCTCTTTAGCACCAGCACAAGTCTCTAGAGTCACATCGACAATCTGATGCGCTTCTTCTGTGCGAGATGAAACTTCATTCGCGGTTAATTCAACCTCTTCGGTAGCCTCACGTACTTGCAGAATGTCTTTTGTTTGCTGATCTAGCGCTTCAGACACTTCAAACGACGTGGCATTAAGGTTATCAGCCAAATCTTGTAATGGTTTCGCTGAATCTGTCATTCGGCCTAGTACGGTACGTATGCGAGCAGACAATAGTTTTAAGTGGAAATCAGCCACAGAAAACTTGCTGTTCCCTGAATAAACAAGACGACTCACACTATCGAACTTTGATTGTAATTTTTTCAACTGCAAAGGTGTATCGATGAGTTCTTGGCGGAACAACAGCGCAAGAGCAGAAACAGGCAATAAACTCAGAAGCCATTGGGACACTAATCCTACTTCGACAAGATTTGAAATCAGTGGTGCAGCTAGCGAGCCTAGCAACACAGCATAACGAACACTATCACTCATCCGCAGCGACAATTGGCGACCAGATTTCTCAGCCTTCAATAAACCTTGATATGCTTTGTCGGCAACTTGTACCCACTCGTTTTTAGGCTTTACACGTACAGATTGGTAACCGCTCACCTTTCCATTATCGTAAATTGGCGTCACATAAGCATCTACCCAGTAAAAACCACCGGATTTAGTTTTGTTTTTTACGATACCGCGCCACGCTTTACCTTGCTTAAGGTTCAACCACATATCGGCAAAAGCAGCCTTAGGCATATCACCATGCCTCACAATATTATGGTGTTGCCCTAGCAATTCTTGTTGGCTGTACTCTGCAATACGGCAAAACGCATCATTACTGTATGTAATCACGCCTTTCAGGTCCGTCGTTGATACGAGTTGTTCGTGCTCGCTGAGTAACGTTTCACGAGATGGAGAAGATGAACTGACAATCATTAGTATTAACTTTTGTTAATTATTATTTTAGGAGAGGAATATATACAATTATTAAACTTATGACAAAATGTGAACGTCACATTTTGTGTAAATACACTCTAATTTATACGAATTTAAGCTAGTTAGCTCACATCGATGTCAGTTACTGTTGATTATCCTTTTCTTGTCATGACTCTTCTAACTTAACTTCAGTGCTAAATTTCACCGTTCTCATAGATACTGAAGTGTGGAACTTACGAATGTTAAGATCTTTGCGTAGTACTCGCTCAACGAAATACTCGTAGGCTTGGATGTCTTTAACAGTCACAATAAGCATAAAATCATAGCTGCCTGAGATCTGATAACACTGCGTAACTTCTGCAGCCTTCGAAATAGAATGGCGAAAAATTTGATAAATATCGCCTCTATCTCGCTCCATTTCGACAGACACGACCAATGTCATCTTATGACCAGCAAGCTCAGGGTTGATAATAGATACGTCGCCTACGATCACTCCCTCCTCTCTCAAACGTTTTACACGCTTTAAACACGCAGGCGGTGACAAACCAACAAGCTCGGCCAATGCTAAATTGGGAATACGGTTATTTTTTTGAAGCTGGATGAGTATGCTTCTATCTATACGGTCAATTTCCATAATTTCTTAAAACCACCAATTTTCGAGTAATAATTTTCAAAATTAAAGTAATTAAAAAATTATAACCGAATTTATAACGAGATTTTAAAATCACGATCACAGCAATCACGATAAGATCTTCCTAAATCAAACAGTCGCAACATGGACGTATCAATGAAATCCACTTATCAATTTTTTAAAGAACTTTTAAAAGAGATTTTCGATGTTACCTCAACGCTTTTTCGGATCATGATTCCCATCATCATCGTCATCAAAGTCGTCGAAGAACTCGGTGGCATAGTGATTCTCAGCGAGTGGTTAAGCCCAATAATGGAGAGTGTTGGTTTACCCAAAGAGATGGGCTTAGTATGGGCTACCACAATACTCACCAATATTTACGCAGGATTAATTATATTGATTAATTCTGATGTGCCCCTCACTGTCGCCCAAGCGTCTGTATTAGGAAGCATGATGCTTCTCGCTCATTCTCTACCAATCGAAGGCGCTATCGCGAAAAAAGCTGGGGTAAGTTGGCTTGCCACCTTGTCGGTAAGAGTCGGTGGCAGCTTAGTACTGGCATGGCTACTGAATATCGGTTATCAATACGGAGATTTACTCAACTATCCAGCAACCGTTTTATGGCAGCCAGAAGTATCCTCAGATAGGAGTTATATCGGTTGGGCTATCGGACAACTGAAAAACTTTACGGTGATATTCATGGTCATCTCTGCCCTATTGTTGTTACTTAAAACGCTGAAGGTTCTTGGTATAGAGAAGCTCATGGCCATGTTATTGCGACCGTTTTTGAGACTACTAGGCATTAGCAAAGATGCTACGAACCTAACCATCATTGGTATCACACTGGGCCTTTCATTTGGTGGCGGTCTATTGATCAATGAAGCAAAGAAAGGGTATATCTCCGCAAGAGATGTATTTACCGCAGTCATGTTGCTCAACCTACTTCACAGCTTAATTGAAGATACCTTGCTGATATTGCTGATTGGAGCCGATTTCTACACCATATTTTGGGGAAGAGTCGTATTCTCAGTTCTCATCGTCGCTTTAATTTCGCACGCTATTAAACGTGTCAAACCAACGATTTGTGAGCGTTACTTTTATCGGGATGTCTCGCAATCATGAGAGTAGAACTTTCATCTTAAAACACATGACAAAAGAGCTGACGGCAAGGCTCTTTTAACCGTCGAAGATAATACTTTTCAGTAGCATTTCCTTAACTCCCCCCTTCTTAAACTCACCAATTCCTGATAATTCACCTAAATCCTGATATTTTTGGTAAAAATATTTCACCTCGACAAATTAACTAAATGGTCAATTATTAAATTCACTCTTTATTAAACCGCAATAACGTCCGTAACTATATCATTATCCCCCGCCCCTTATATCACTTACCATACATTGATTAGCCCTTATTCCACCATTGTTATTTAATGTCAAAATAATCAGTTATAAATTCACAAAAAATGATTAAACAACTGACAATTTAATAATTAATAAAACCTTTTCAATATTAACTCTTAATGTTGAAAACGGAACGGACAATGACTTGTAAAAAATATCCATTTGATTGGTTAATTTTATAAATATATTTTGTTACATAACCAAAGTTAATGGCTCTACTATCTATGCCTCTGAAAACAATGACCTTAATGGTTTTTTTATTTACCTCACTGTCACAGGCTTCCACTATTGAGAATGATGAACCATTACTTAATTCATTGATAGAAAGAGGCGTTATTTGTCCTGGCTTAAGTTATGAGGACAACCAAGAGGCTTTGCGTATCTACCTCAATGCAAAAACCCAAAAGAGCCAGCATTTTGATTCAAAAAAATACAGCGAGATAGAAAACAAACGTCAGGAAAATAAAACACCAACAGAGTGTATAAAACCAAATCGGACAATCGATCCGAAAAAGGCTAGTTGATACATACATCGACATGGAAATATAAAAAGGAAATACAATGAAAATAATGAGAAAAACATTGCTCGCTTCAGCAATGCTCACTCTATTTAGCGTCAGTAGCTATGCCAAAACACCGATAGATCTTGGTGTTGTTAATGAAGATAAGCTAATAGAAATGTTAGTAAGACAGGGCTTTGTTGAACAAGATGCAAATGACGCGGTAAAGCATGATGCACTAGACCGTTACCTAAAAAATAAGCTTAACTCTGGTTTTAAAGGTGATGCTCAATTCGGCAAAAAAGCCATGGAGCTGAGAGCCAAGATTCTTAAAGCCATCGAAAAAGAGTCTGGCGTTAAAAAAGCGAGTGTTTTTGCCCTGGAAGTCGGTACTAAGCGTACAGACAAAGTGCTCGCGCTGCTTGTCGACTTTCCCGACTTAAACTGGGATGACAACAGACTGACCAAAGAGCACACCCAAATGCTCTACGAGAGCTACAACCCTGAACACTACCAAGAGCTGTTGTTCTCTGACACAGGCTATACTGGACCAAATGGCGAAAACTTAATCTCGATGCGCCAGTATTATCAAAGTGAATCGGGCGACAGTTACAGTGTAGCTGGTCAGTCAGCAGGTTGGTATCGTGCTTCTAAACCTGCCGCTTTCTATGGTGGTAACTCCCCGACTACAGATAATGATCTGAACGCCCAAGAGCTGGTGCGTGAGGCCCTTAACCAGTTAGCTCAAGACCCTAGCATCAACCTTGCTGATTACGATATTGAAGACCGCTACGATTACGATGGCGACGGAAATTTTCGTGAGCCAGATGGCGTGATTGATCACCTAATGGTATTCCATGCCTCTGTAGGTGAAGAAGCAGGTGGCGGTGTGTTAGGTCCTAATGCAATTTGGTCTCACCGATTCAACCTTGGACGCACACATGTGCTCGAAGGCACCTCGAGCTCGCTTCCAGACCGTTTTAATGGCCAGTACGCGGCGTTTGATTACACGATTCAGCCGATAGATGCCGCAGCTGGTGTTTGTGCGCACGAATATGGCCATGACTTAGGTCTGCCAGACGAGTACGACACGCAATACACAGGCAAAGGTGAACCTGTCTCTTATTGGTCTATCATGTCTTCAGGCAGTTGGGCTGGTCAAATTGGGGGGACTCAACCAACTGCATTCAGCTCGTGGGCAAAACACTTCTTACAAAAGTCGATTGGTGGTCGCTGGATTAACGATGATCAACTATCAATTGATGACCTGGAAGACAAGCCACAAATTTACACCTTGTTCCAAACGACAGATAACGACCGTCCGAACATGATTAAGGTCGACCTTCCAGAGAAACAAATCGAAGGTTTGAAACCGTTCGAGGGTGAGTACTCGTTCCACTCTCAAAAGGGCGACGACCTGAAAAATAGCATGACTCGTAAGTTGGAAATCCCGGCTGGCGACTCTGCAGTGCTTTCCTTCAAAACTTGGTACCAAATCGAGAAAGACTATGACTTTGCTCGTGTCCTTGTGAACGGACAAGCCATCGCTGGCAACATCACCTCTATGGATGACCCATACAATACTGGCCTAGTTCCAGCGGTTGGTGGCGAGTCTGACGGTTGGATTGATGCTGAGTTTGATGTTTCTCAATGGTCAGGCCAAGAAGTAGAACTGTCGTTCGAATACATCACCGATGGCGGCTTAGCTATGGAAGGCTTCTACCTAGACAACCTCAGCCTTGTTGTGGACGGTAACACGGTTGCGGTAGATGACGGCGAAGATAACTCTAGCTTTGTACTTAATGGCTTCAAATTGAGTAATGGCTTCCATCAAGCTCAACACTACTACCTACTGCAATGGCGTAGTCATATGGACGTGGATGAAGGCTTGGCGAATATCAAGCGCATGGGCCAACTCATGTCGTTCGATCCAGGCCTGATCATTTGGTATGTCGATGAGTCACTCACTGATAACTGGGTAGGCAAACACCCTGGTGAAGGCTGGTTGGGTGTGGTCGATGCAGACCAAAATGCCATGATTTGGCAAAACTCCGGAAAAGTCGCTCAAACACGCTATCAAGTTCGTGACGCTGCCTTCTCACTGAAAGACCATACTCCAATGCGTCTTGTGAACAGTGACAATGATGTGCTTCAGGACACGAGCCTAGTCGGTACAGCAAGCTTCTCTGATGATCAAGATTACACATCACCACAAGCTCCTGATTCAGGTCGTATTTTGACTAAGTTTGGGTTGGTAGTAGACATTGTTAACCAGAGTGCTGACAACGAATATGGTGTGGTACGTCTATCGAAAGTAAGCCAACACAACATTGCGCCAACAGCGAACTTCGAACTCAATACAGATGGGTTGAGCGTCTCAGCTCGTAACTTTAGTTCGGATCAAGATGGCGAAATCATCAGCTACCTATGGGACTTCGGCAACGGCGTAACAAGCAGTGAAATCGCGCCAACGTGGACATACCAAGAAGCCGGCGAATACACAGTTACCCTAACAGTAGTCGACGACAAAGGCGCTAACGCATCGTTTAGCTCAATCGTTAATGTTGAGGTTCCAAACGCGCTTCCTGAAGCAAATGCGAAGTACATTCACTTAGGTCGTTGGGTCACAATGTGGTCAACAAGCTCAGACAGTGATGGGCGAATTGTCGATACGGAGTGGACATTACCAAATGGGAAAGTGAAACGAGGTCGTACATTCACTTCTATCTTCCCTTCATACGGAAAGCATGAAGTGCAGCTAAGAATCATCGATGACCAAGGCGGGATTACGACTAAGACCATTATGGTCGATCTATAAGTCTCTTCTAGCTCAAATCATTGAAATAAGTACGTAGACAATAACGTGCGTACTGATAAACCAACTTAAGTACTGTTGTCTGTGGCATGAGTCAGGACAGCAGTTTTAAGAAAACGTTATTATTTAAGCCGTAAGCAAAAGCCCTACCGTCATTGGTAGGGCTTTTTATTTGTCTCGACTTCGAACAAGCTATCTATAGACGCTGCTCTAATGAGGGGGCTATCTCACCCAAACAGATGACAACTCGTCACACCGGCTGATTTTGAATACGTGATTTACGTGCGCTAAATGCAAATAATAAGATAACGGCTAGCACAAAAGGTAGTACGTAAATATTGAGGTTTTGCCAACCCACTGTCGATTCCAACCAACCAGAAAGCAACGCAGTCACTGTCACACAGCCAAATACAACAAACTCATTGAAAGCTTGCGCCTTCGCTTTGTTCTGGGGCCGATAAGATTGACTGAACAAACCAGTTGCCGCGATAAACATAAAGTTCCAGCCTACCCCGAGTAAAACCAGAGCTGCTCTAAAGTGCCAAATCGACTCACCATGGATATTGATAGCAATACAAAAAACAAACAGTATACCGCCAGCCAAAATCATCATTCTCGAACCAAATTTCTCGATGAGCGATCCAGTAAAGAATGCAGGGACAAACATACCCAATACGTGCCACTCAATCACCCCCGCCGCTTTGGTAAAGTCGAAACCACAGCCAATCATTGCCAATGGTGTAGCCGTCATCAGAATGTTCATCACCGCATAGGCGACCATTGCTGCAAAGACGGCTCCGACAAAATTCGGAGCCTTGACGATTGCACTCAAAGCGTCAGATTTTGGTGTCTGGTTGCTAAACGACACTTTAGGGAATTGAATGGTTTGTAAGATAACGAGTGCTAAAATGTTTAAGCCAATTAATGAGGCGAAAGCCCCAATGTACAGACCATCTTGCGACCATTGCTGAGACATAATCGCTAAGTTCGGCCCTAGTACCGCCGCAAGAACACCACCAGCCATTGAAATCGAGATTGCGCGGTGTCGTGCATTTTCTCCACACACTTCAATAGCTGCGAAACGATAAAGTGTTCCGAAACCAATACCGATACCTAGTAAAAAGGTCGCAAAACAAAATAAATAGAAGTTTTGTTGCAATAACGCGTAAGTTGCTAGACTCGCTCCCGTTATACCAACGAGATTACCGATACTAAAGCCTCGCTTTCGGCCTAACCTACCTGAGATCAAAGAAGCTGGAATAGTAGCAGCCATCAAGCCCAAAAACTGTAACGCGACTGGTAAGGTAATCATACTGGCACTGGGCGCAATCTGTTTTCCTATCAAGCCAATCACAGAAATCAATAAGATATTCCCTGTCATTAATAAAGCCTGACACAGTGACAGTAGCCAAACATTTCTATTCATCTTCGTTCCTAAATATGAGCGCGGCTGAGCACTAAACCAAATAACCAACAAAGTCTCAACACCTCGTTACAAAAAATGAAGCTCACCTGCTACCAATGTATTGCTTTAAAACCACCTCCTTTTGGATCTTCAACGATATCGAATAGACCTCTGCCTATATTTTCAATTCCTTCTGGATTTACAATTATCATTAACGGAGATAATAATTTTCTGTTATTCACTATCGCTGTTCCAAAAAACTTCGGTATTATGAGGCGAGTATGATTAATCCACTTTGGCTCAACACATTTAAGATTCTGGTAGACGTCGGCCATTTCACCCAAACGGCTGAAAAGCTGTACATGACTCAACCAGGAGTAAGCCAACACATCAAAAAACTTGAGCAAGCATGTGACTGTGAACTGCTCTCTCGAGAAAACAAGAGCTTCGAGCTGACCGAGCAAGGTCGGATTGTGTATCGCTATGCTCTCAAACTAGAGAAAGACCAAGAAGACCTTTTCGAATCGCTCAGTTTTGATAACCCTTACTCTGGGCAGTGTCACCTATCTTGTTCAGGTTCACTCTCCTTGCGCTTATATCCCAAGCTTCTTGAACTGCAGCAGCAACACCCTGACCTAAGCATTAATCTAGAGGCTGCTCCGAATAGAAAGATATTGAATGACTTGCTACAAGGCACGACCGATGTCGGCATCGTGAGACACTTACCAAACAACCGTTACTACCAAAGCCAAGTTATCGGCAAAGAAGCCTTGTGCCTTATCGTCCATCATCGACATGCCGATCTTGAAATAACACCGAAAACGCTGCACGAAATTGGGCTGATAGCTCACCCAGATTCTGCGCATTACCTCTCTTTGTATTTTGACTTGTGTGGTGATAACGAGCTCGCGAACATCAATATTAATGAGATACCGAAATCAGGCTACATCAACCAACTTCATCAGATACTGCTGCCCGTATCAAAAGGGTTAGGTTTTACCGTATTACCGGCAGGTGCCGTGGAACATTTTGCTGAAAGAGATAAGTTGCACGTCGTGCCGCCAAAAAAAGAAGTTGAGGAAATGCTGTACTTGGTTCAAAAGCGAAACCGCAAGCTCCCTCACCGATACAATACCGTGATTGATTTAATCAAACAGAATATCAGCAATTAAGTTAGTGCGAAGATCAAAAAGCCTTTAACCACGATAGTTAAAGGCTTTCATTGCCAGGAAAAGGTCCTAATGCTACTGTTGTAAAACTCTGAGCACCTCGGAGGCACCTTCAAAATCGTAACTCTCTAGCAATCTCTGAATCTCTTTTAAAGCACTCGAATCAGGGTGTTCAATGAGTAACTCCGAAACGTATTGCGTCGCATCGTTATCGTAAGCCTCGAGAAGAGACAACAGCTTAGTGATTTGCTCAGTAGCAACCTCAGAATAGTCCGAAGTATCATCTGCACCTTTATCAGCCGTGGCTGCGCATGGTTTGCCAAAATCACGCTCGACCGCTTCAATCAACACCTCCGGCACGATGTATTTAGAGATCAAAGACGTCGCTTTATCAATGATGATCGGCTTGTCCAAGAAGTCTGTTACGCCTGCGTCTCTTGCTCTTTGTTTCGCATCGCTAAACACATTGGCCGACATCGCAACAATAGGCACTGTATTATTAAATTCTCGGATCAGTCTTGTGACCTCAAACCCATCCATGATTGGCATCTGTAGATCCATAAAGATCATGTCGTAGTCGTTGCTCTTGGCTAATGCCAGTGCCTCTTTGCCATTTTCAGCAAGGTCGGCGTCTAACTTAGAGCGACTAAAAAAGGCTAACGCAAGATCTTGGTTAAGTTCATTATCCTCCACCAGCAGTATCTTCTGGCCTTTGAATTCTATCTGATAATCCAGTTGTAACTCTTGAGCTTTGAATTGAGCTAACTCTCCCTTGGTCGTTCGAGCACAGGTTACGACAAAAGAAAACTCACTGCCTTGCCCAAACTCACTCTCTACCGTAATGTGGCTGCCCATTGCATTCACGAGCTTCTGGCTGATATTAAGCCCTAAGCCTGTGCCACCAAATCGACGTGTCGTTGTGGTATCTGCTTTGCTAAATGCTTGAAATAGCCTGTGAAGCTTGTCATCAGAAATGCCTATTCCGGTATCCGCAACGCAAACCTTCATCGTCAATTCACGCTCGTTTGAGTCAACAATATCGACCGTCAAAGAAACACTGCCTTTTTCCGTAAACTTAATCGCGTTGCCAATAAGGTTAAGTATCACTTGGAACAACCTGAGTGGGTCACCGAGTAAAGGCGTATTGAGTTCTGGGTCAATCGACATCGATAAGTTAAGCTGTTTTTCATCCGCTTTCGACTCCATCAAATCGAACACATCTTTAAAAGTCGTCGAGGCATTAAATGGAATATTATCGATAAACAACTGACCCGCTTCTATCTTAGACAGGTCTAAAATATCGTTGATGATGCTTAAGAGAGTGCTCTGGGCGGTGCACTTTTTCGATATAGTTGCGAGCTGTAGGGTTAGATATTTCCCCAATCGCTAGATAAGACAAGCAAATAATTTAGTCACATGAAAGGTTGGTGACAAGTAAAAGTCCAGCCACCCGATAATCCCAATGTCTCGGTGACCATATGAATCAATGAGATAGTTTAAGACATCAACCGTATCGATCATTCCATCCAGGCTCTGATCATCAAGTAGATTCAGGCCCTCAGCGGTTGAGTCAAAAAATACCCACTCGACGTTTGGATACTTCTCTAGTATTCCCTTAGTGTTGGCCGCATTTTTTAGGATACCGATTTTCGACCCGGTCGCTTCTTCAAGTACTAAGCCGCTCACCTCATGTCTTGATGAAAGTGCCAAGCGGCTCGAGAATAGGCGATTTGCCGCTTTGACATTCTCTCCCAAGGAGCGATTTTCTTGCGCCGCAGAGACAAGCTCTACCTCTTGATGGTCAACCAAGCTTCGAGTTTCAGACAGATTCGCCACATCAACATGCTCAATATTCAAACCGGTTTTCTGCTCGATGAGTTTTAGGTAATCATCAATCATACCTATGTACTCGCCAGTACTAGAGAGTGCCTCATACGGAAGTGAATTAGGATCGATACCGATTCGCACCGTTGAATTTTTTTAAGCCACTCCCTCTCCTCTCCGCTTAAATTTAAGATCTCGCCCGTCAAGTTATTGGCTTGATATATCAGCAATGTATCGTTTAGGGGGTTCACCAAACGAATTAAACTGCTCTATATCGGGAAAATATGTATAGTTTCGTGCTTGAGATTGAGTGTCGAAATAAAAGGTCATGGAACCCGAGTTAGTAATGCCACCTTTAGTATGGTAACTAGCAACTTGGGTTACTTATCTAAAAAAGAGCCCCTCATATGAGAGCACTTTTCGCTTGCTATAGACTGATTAACGACCTGAGTAGTACATACAAACTCGGACGCCATCGAACTCACGAATCTCAAATGGGATTTCGTAGATTGACTCCATCACTGATTTTTCTACCACCTCAGAAACCTTACCAGACTTCACTACTTGGCCTTTTTTCATCGCTACGATGTTGTCTGAATAGCAAGAAGCAAAGTTGATGTCGTGAATCACAATAACGATCGCTTTATTGAACTCATGTGCCAAGCGACGAAGCGTCTGCATGATCTCAACAGAGTGCTTGATATCTAGGTTATTAAGTGGCTCGTCCAAGAAAACATAGTCTGTATCTTGTGCAACAACCATCGCGATGAATGCCATTTGACGCTGACCACCACTTAGCTCATCAAGGTATTTATTTTGAATATCAGTAATACCTAAATGTTCTAATGCTGTATCAACAATCTTATTGTCCTCGTCTTTCAAGCGACCTTGAGAATGCGGAAAACGGCCAAAGCAAACCAATTCGCGAATCGTAAATCGCATATTGATGTTGTTTGACTGTCTGAGTACCGCCAGGTGCTTTGCTAGCTCTTTGGTGTCCCACTCAGCAAGCATCTTGTCGCCAATAAGCACTTCACCGGCATCACTCTCTGTTAGACGGCTAGCCATTGAAAGCAGTGTACTTTTACCCGCACCGTTTGGGCCAATAATAGAAGTCACTTCCCCTTTTGGGAACATAGCGCTTGCATCATCAACAACCAGTGATTTGCCATACTTCTTACTTAAACCTGTTAATTTAATCACTACTTACTACCTTTACTGGATTCTGGTGCGTAACAACAAGAACATAAAATACAAACCGCCGACCAAGTTAATGATCACACTGACTGTGGTTTCAAACGCCATCACTTTTTCAATGAACCATTGACCCGACACAAGCAGAACCACCGCTAATAAGCTACTGGCGAGAATAAGTACGCGGTGTTGATACGAGCTAAATATCTGGCGCGTTAAGCTGACCGTGATTAAGCCGAAGAAAAGCACAGGGCCAACCAGAGCAGTTGATACCGCGACCATTACTGACACAATCACCAGAACCATCTGAGTTAATCGCTTGGTATTCACACCTAAACTTGTTGCGTTATCGACGCCCAACCATAGAACATCCAACTTTGGAGCCGACACCCAGAGCCCAAGCAAACACAAACCTAACGGAAAAATACTCAGGTAAACCAACTCGCTTTTCACATTGTTGAAACTCGCAAACATAACGTTCTGCAGTACCGCGAACTCGTTAGGGTCAATCAACATCGCTAAGAAATTCGATAAGCTCGAGAACACGCTGCCACACACAATACCAATTAACAGCAGAGTAAATACGTTGTTACGCTTGCTCTTAAAGTAAAAATGGAACAGAGCAAACGAGAATAAAATCATCACAGATACAGACAAACCGAAGTTTGTAATGGAATCAATCACCCAAAAGCTTGTGCCACCAAAAACAAATAACAACGACGTTTGAACCAACATGTACAAGCTATCAAAACCCAATATTGAAGGTGTGAGAATGCGGTTGATGGTAATGGTTTGGAAGACCATTGACGACGCAGCAATCGCCACAGCCGCTAGTACGATGGATAACAGCTTAGGCATTCTTAGTGACAAGAAAAATTCATAGTTATCCCAGGTTAGCCCCTGCCCTACAAAAACGGCTGTCATACACAAAGACGCGATAGCCAGAATCGCGATTTTTACTGAATCACGCATTCGACTTGTCTCTCATGATTAGGTAAATAAAAATCAAGCCACCGAAGATGCTGATCACCATCGAGATTGGAATTTCATAAGGGAAAATGACAACTCGAGCTAACAAGTCACAAGCCAGCACCAAGATCACACCCCAGTAAGCTGTCCAAGGCAGGATTCGCTTCATGTTGTCACCCATCATCAGCGAGACAATGTTTGGAACGATAAGGCCAAGAAATGGGATGACGCCAACGATCATTACTACTGAAGACGCACATATCGCCACCAAAACAACACCAATGAACACGATCTTCTGGTAGTTCAAGCCGATGTTCTTTGCAAAACTCTCACCGATACTCGCTGCGCTGAACTGACTCGCGAAGTAGCAAGCCAGCATACAAGCTGGAACGGCAAGATACAGGATTTCATAGCTGCCTTGTAATACGCTTGCAAAGTTCGCCATGGTCCATGCAGACATGGTTTGTACTAAATCGTACTTGTAAGCAATAAACGTTGTCAGTGCTGAAACCACGTTGCCATACATGATACCAATCAAAGGCACTAGTACCGCATTCTTGAACTTAAGATGCTGTAAGAAACGAACCAACAACATGCTGCCAAACACAGCAAATGCGAAGATGAAGCCGAGGTAGCTCCATTGAGCCGCGTTACCCAATACAAGAATACCAACGATGTAGCCCAACATGGCACAGTCAATCGTGCCCATCGTAGACGGTGCTGCGAACTTATTCTGCACAATCTGCTGCATGATTAAGCCTGAGACACTTAGACCGGCGCCAGCGAGCACAATGGCAAGCAAACGAGGGATTCGAATCACGATATAAATAGAGTTGGCGTGTTGGTTGCCGTTAAAGAAGTCACTAAAACTGATTTCAGCGACTCCTATCATCAATGACGCAACGCATAACACGACAAGAAATACAGCGGCTGCAATGGGTTTCAACATAGAAATAATACTAAAGGTAGGTCTCGGGTAGCCCGCATAAAAAGTGAAAAAGGGCTTATAAGAACGTTTCTTATAAGCCCGAAAAACTCGTTAAAAATTACTGTTGAATGGTACGTTCAATGTCACCCAACATTCTGTGGATTGCAGTAACACCACCACCAGCTAGGTACCATGCACTTGAATCAAGGTAAACAATGTTACCTTGTTGTGCTGCTGGAGTTGCCGCTACCAATGGGTTATCAAACAGTTGAGGTGCTCGACCTTCAGAGCGGCCAATCGCTTTTTCACGATCTAGGATGTAAAGCACTTCAGGTTTTGCGTCTGCAATGTATTCAAAAGAGATAAGGTTACCGTGCGTACCTTTGATTGGTGCGACTGTCGCACTCTTTGACTCAACGTAGCCGAAATCGTCAAAGATAATAGAGAAGCGGCTGCCTTTGTTGAACATCGCAATATTGTTACCGTTGTTCATTAGCATCATCGCCGTCGTTTCACCCGAGGTTACTTTGTCATTCACAGCAGTGATTGAACCTTGAGTCTCTTTGATGATCGCTTCAACTTCGGCCTGCTTGCCGAATAACTCACCCAGTGAACGCCAGTTTTGCTTTACATCAGCCCAGTACTTATCACCTTCAATAGAGAACATGATCGTTGGTGCAATTTGAGCCAACTTGTCGTAAACCTTAAGCATCCGGTTTTCCGCAATGATTACGTCTGGCTTCAACATGTAGATAGCTTCGAAATCAGGTTCTCTTAACGAGCCAGTGTTTTTCGTTGTTTCTTTGTATGACTCAAGATAGTCAGGCATTAGGCTGTGAGGTGCACCAACTGGCTTTACACCAATTTTATCAAGTACATCCAAGCTACCAAAACCAAGAACAACAACTCGTTGTGGTACTTCAGTAAACTGCGCGGTGCCCTTTACGTGTTCAATCGTGACAGTTTCCGCATGAGCGGTCATAAGCGATGATGCAAGAACGATAGCAAGCCCGCTCACTAACTGGCGAACTGATTTGATTGTTTTCTTCATGTTTCTTCCTTTGCCATTGAGACAAACCACCACTCATGACAATGAAAGTCAGAATACTCATAGTTGAGTAAGGGTCGTACACAACTGCTAAATAACGATAATTTAAAGTTTGTCATTGATTTGACTACAAACTTGTAACGCAAGTGAGAATTATTATCAATAATATTTGCAATAATTTAGTTGCACTACAACTTTCTTATTCAGAAACGTTAAAGTGATTATTCATATATTGCTAGATCGCTATCTAAAACACGTATATCGACGCAGCGTTCGAAAGCTGGATAGATCTCATTTAAGAAAAATGGAGCAGGATTTGGAATAACGGAGTTTTAAACAAGCAACATAATCAAGGACTCGTAGCATGAGGCCTTGGAATTTACAATGTAAAACTCTTATATGACAGCAACTTAGTTATCACCGATAGTAAAAAACACCGCAAAGCATAACAAGAGAACTTTTGTTCAGAAAACATGATCAGTGACACAGCACTAAGAAGAGTAACCTCCCAATGACTCTCCCTTTGCGGCTAAATAACGATGATATTTCAATCAAAATTATTTTTAGATTTCATAAAAAATGGGGTTGTAATTTAAAAAACTAGGCGTATAGTTCTTCGTCTGGCTCTAATCTATAGAGCTGTTAATGCTAAAGTAAGTCCAAGTTCCACAAAGACAGTTCTCGATACCTCGTTACACCATCTCTGCGTCAGCTTTCACCTAGATAATCATTCAATAGCTTTTAAATTCGATCCTAACTACCGATCTATCGTTATTCGCTTTCTTATCTGCGAACTCAGATTAGATCGTTCACTTAAATACAAATGTAATAAACAAAAGGCAAAGTTATGTCACGAAGAACAACAAGACAAATCCATTGGTACCAACTCTCACGCGAGAAATCAGTCAACAAACTAAAAGGTAGTAAATGCTCAAGATCAAAATAGACTTACACAAAGAACAACTTTCATGGGTCGCCGAGATTAGACAGCTCAATAGCGATATACTTCACCGCCACATATTGCCACAGCTACAACACAACAGTTATCTCATAGACTTTGAATTTAACGAAAGAGACAGCACCGGAACTATCATTTCGCGCAACGGAAACACCCTAGGACATTTCACAATCCTATAGCTTTCCCCTAAAGCAACAGAAAGAAACACCGTTAGTCCCACAGATGTCACCCTCAATTTGCTCTAGCATAATAAAATAGAGTAGAACTGGAACAGAATAGAAACCTAGCCCTTTTTGCATTTCACTCGCGGCTTACGCTAGCTAGGTTATCGTGTTTTCATTGAATTGACGCTTGTATGAAAAAGCGTAGAGGTTTGAAAGCGTTATCTTGAATAATCGCTTCTGATG
The DNA here is from genome assembly GCF_001635455.1 of Vibrio sp. HI00D65. GTDB lineage: Bacteria > Pseudomonadota > Gammaproteobacteria > Enterobacterales > Vibrionaceae > Vibrio. The sequence continues at coordinate 15,450 of NZ_LWEH01000460.1, read as the reverse complement.
AAAGCCAGTTTCTATTTCAACGAGCTCTTCTTGAAATCAATTAAGATTGAACCTTGAATCACCAATGACACATTATCATTTCGTTAACGGCATAGACCTTAGCTTTTGATCAAGCGTATATAGATGTTCTGCAGCTTGCATGTGTTGAGGGTAATCGCTGAACTTATCGCGATTTTCCTCAGTCATCTTACATGTTTCGTCCACTAGCATTAACTTCCAGTACAGCTTTGTGGTGTGCAGCATAGCCAATAAAGGTTTGAATACTTCTTTTTCATAGGCCTGAATTAACTCTTCAATCAACTCTTCACGCTCGTCTTCACTTGAGATCGAGGCATTAGTCGCTTCTAATACCTTTTGATACTTTGGATTTAACTTCAGCTTGTCCATCACGCTTTGATTGTCTTTAGCTAACTCAATCAACTTTAATCGAATGATATTCACCCAATTCGTTTGGCTAATCACGCCCTCATCAACATTTGAAAAGTCTTCACGAATTTGGCGTTCAATGTCTTTCTGAGCGTTTTTTAAAACAGTGCGTACTTTTTGAAAAGGTAGCTGAAACTCCTTACTTAGCTCGATGATCAGTTTATGAAAACCACCATTTGGAAGGTGTAAGTTTTCCTTAAACGTCGCCATTGCAGCTTCTTGCTGCTCTCTAAGGTGGGTCATTCTCTTTCCTTTTCTGTATAACTTCGGTGCAGGCTCAAGATCATAACATTATTAGTCGCTATTTTTCGGCTAGTTCAAACGTTAATACCTTATTTCTATCATTCCTTTCTCATTCGACTACTTTTCAAACCAAATGGCATCAAAGAAGGCCAAATCGTGACTTACTACATAGATGGTCAGCTGGTATCGCAAACAACGATTACGGAACTAGAAAAAATACAAGCAACTGCTTCATAAGACTTGATCAACGAGCAGCATTAAAAAGCCCGGTGTTACTGAGCAATTACCGGGCTTTTTTGTATAAGCTCTAATCTGAATGAGACTGTGCTAACCAAATACTGACTAAACTCGCCACCATAATCGCTAAATAGAAGCTGCCGATGATAGATCCCATAAATGCAAAGAACTGAGCAACAGGCAAGGCTGGAGAAATATCTCCATAGCCTACCGTTGTAAGAGTAATAAAGCTGAAATACATCGCATTAAACAAGTTAGTTAGCCAAAATTGCTCTTGTAAGCCACAAAGTGCGTTAGGAAAGATCTCGAGAATCAACAAGTAGATAGTCGACCACGCAAAGCCCAACAATAAATAAATACAGATAGAGCCAATGATGTGATTGGGCGTGACCGTTTTCGCTTGCATCACTTGCCTTAAAGCGGAGTAGATATGCGAAAACAGAAACATGGTAAGTGCCGTTAGCGTCACTATCGACAAAATGTAGCCTTCTAGGAAGGAGAAAACACCAGACACCGATGTAGTAATCAGCAGCAAACCATACCAAGAGCGATGCAACGACCGCTCTTCATGAATGCAGACAATCGAAACCGCCAAGGTAATAATGATCAAGAATAGAATCGTCTTTTGGCTTTGAGGATAAAACTGCTGCATCACCGCGCAACCAAAAAACAACATCAATAGTGCGTAAAATAGGTTGGTATGCAGCAGTCGCTTTGATGATCATCGGCACTGTTGCCCTGTGTATTCAGTAAGATAGGTCCTATCTCCAGCTGAAAATCCTTTGAGCGCTTTCATACGCGCTAACTAGAAAACAAATGACTCGCTTCATTTGTTTTCTAATCGCTACAAACCCACTCTCCCATCAGATTTAGCAAGTCTTGCGTCGCCTTTTTAGGGTCTTCAGCGTGACAGATTGCAGATACTAGCGCTAAGCCGTGAATACCTGTTTCAACCAACTGTGGGATATTAGATTCGTTGATGCCACCAATCCCGACTATCGGTAACTTGGTTGTTTCCAACGCCAACTTAACGCCTTCGTAACCCCAATACTTTTTCAGATTTTTTTTTGTCTGAGTCTCAAACAGTGCGCTGAGACCAATGTAATCAATCGGCAAGTCATCAGCTTCTTGTAACTGCTGCTCAGTCTCAATTGATAAACCAAGAATCTTATCTGAACCAATCAGCTTGCGGGCTATGGTTGCAGGCATATCCGATTGCCCTAAATGCAAACCATCGGCATCCACAGCTAATGCTACATCAACTCGATCATTAATGATTAATGGCACACCTGTTCCATCTAAAACTGATTTAACGGCTTCTGCACGCTCGATGAAGGCTCTCACATCTCCGTGTTTCTCTCTTACTTGAACCATAGTAACGCCACCAGCGACCGCTTTTTCAACCACAAACTTAAGCGTTTCTAAATCTGTTGGTCGTCAGTAACCAAGTAGAGCTTGTAAGGGTTCATACCGTTCCTTTTAAATCGATTTCTATCATTGATGTTCTGCTATTTTACCGACAAATCGCCTGCTATGCATGGGAGTTAATAATAAAATCTCTGCGTTACACGAACAGGCCAAATACGCAACTCGTTGAAAGCATATCGAAAAATCTGAACTTTTTAACCAAAGCGTTACTTATTACACAAACTATTCACTTTGAGCATGCCCGATACACAGTTTTATGGAATACTCCAAAATGAAGGAATCAGGTAAATATAGGGATAGTTATGCGCCACCTTTCTATAGCGCTTAAGATCAAGCTGGGGTTTGCCATCTGCTTGCTCTTTTTCGTCGTTTCAGGCCTTGTGAGTTACAAAGGCATTCAAACCTTGTCAAACGGCTTTAGCGAGTACAGCGAACTCAGCCATAAAGCGACTCAATCTGGCAACATTCAAGTGCACTTTCTTCAGATGCGTTTAGCCTCTGAACGTTACTTAGAGTCATTGAATGAGCAATATGAAGCGAATTATCAATCGAGCAAATTGGCGATCGATGATCTGCTCAATAACTTAATCGAAAACACTACTAATACCAATAGCCTAACAAGCTTACAACTGGTTCAAGACAGTGTTGCCGCCTTTGATACTGCCTATGGCTCAATGAAGCAGAGCCAGCGAATGATCGACCAACTAGTGAATGTTGAGATGGTCAAAAGAGAGACTAACGCGCTAAAAGCCGCACAGAGCTTATTGTATGAGTCATACAATAACAACGATCCAAATGCGAGCTTGTACGCGGGTATGCTCATGGAGAACTTTCTCGCAGCTAAGATCGCGGTTATTAGCTACTCGAACAACAACGACGTCAAAACCTACGAAACGGGTAAAGACATCTTTGAATATGCTCTGCCAGGTATTGAGGGTGATATTGAGTCTCTGAAGTCCTCCCCTTACCAAAGCGAACTGATTGAAGACTTCTCTAACCAGCGTGAAGCCTATGCGAAAGGCTTTGAACAAGTTCACCAACAGACGCTGGAGAACACTCAAAGAACCGCAACCCTATCCTCGATTGGTGATAGCTTAGCGATCGCGGTGGCTGATGCTCAGAGCATTCTAGAACAGCAGAAACAGGCGCTAACACCAGAGCTGCAAGACAGTGAAACGCGCTCAATTCAAATCATCATCTTACTAACGGGGGTGGCGTTAGTTATCGGCATGACAAGCGCTGTGTTAGTGACTCGCTCAATCACCAAAGGTATTGCACAGGTTAAACAGATCACCAATGAGCTTTCTCAAGGCAACCTAAATGTTGAAGTAGACATTGAGAGTAAGAACGAGATTGGCGAACTGCTTACTAACATGGAGATCACCATTGAATCTCTGCGTGATATCGTAAGCCAAGTGAACCGATCTAGTGTGCGTATTGGTGAAATGTCTGCATCACTCAATCAAGTAACCAACAACAGCTCGACCAATGCAACGCAGTTGAACTGCGAGATGATGAACATCTCAACCGCAGTCGACCAACTGGCTTCAAGTACATCTGAAATTGCTTCAAGTGCTAACCACGCTTCTCAAGTTGCCAACCAAGCAACCGAAAACGTCGCGATGGGCCTCAAAGAAGTAGACAAAACACTGCATGAAATTGGCAGCGCCGATGAAAGCATGCAGGTCAGCAGCCAGAAAGTGACCGACCTCCATAAAGAGTCGATGAACATTGGTGCAATACTGGAAGTAATCAAAGGCGTATCAGAGCAGACTAACCTTCTCGCGCTGAATGCCGCGATTGAAGCTGCTCGCGCAGGTGAACAAGGTCGCGGATTTGCCGTAGTAGCGGATGAGGTAAGAACGCTCGCTAAGCGTACTCAAGATTCTGCTAGCCAGATTGATGAACTTATCACCTCGCTACAGCGTGGTGCTAAAGATGCGTTAGAGTCGATCAAAGAGAGCCACAGTACTGTTTCAGATGCTTCCACGCAGGCGCAGCAAGCTTCTCAGAACTTACATGTGATAAATCAACACATCCAAGACCTGAACCAAGCCAACAGCCAAATCGCAGTGTCGGTTGATGAGCAGGATCGCCTTACCAAATCACTGGGTGAAAATGCGCAAGGTGCGAATACCATCGCGCAAAGTAACCAAGAGTCAGTCAGCAGCATTTCAGGTGCAGCTAGCGACTTAACCGAGGTAGCTCATCACCTAGAGAACCAAGTGAACCGATTTAGAACCTAGTCAGCCAGTCTATACACGGCTGGTACAGTTCCAAACCAATAATAAAAAGCCCCCAAAACATAAGTGTCGGGGGGCTTTTCTATAACTAAAGCGTTTTAAGTGAGGCTTCTTATTGATTGCTTAGACGTAGATGAACCCTACTTAATCTTCAAACGTTGAAGCAGAGTCTCTTCGTCCAACTGATACAGCTCATCAAGCAGGTTCATTTGCAAGCTACCTGGGCCGCGGGAGTTCTCAGCAGCAATTTCACCAACCACGCCCAATACCGCCGCCGCAGCCAGACCGCTTTCATCACCAATAGCAGCAAATGCACCAGTCAGTGCGGTTAAAGTACAACCCATGCCCGTCACATACGGCATCATTTGGTGTCCATTGTTTAACGTCACCATGCTGTCTTTGGTGACAACGTAATCCGTCTCACCTGAAATCACCACATTTGCTCCGTATTCAGCCACTAAGCATTGTGCAGCATCACTGCTATCAAGCGCATCCACACCTTTGTTCTGCGCTTGCTCACCCGCTAATGCGATAATCTCAGACGCGTTACCACGAATGATTAACTTATCCGCTAAACGTGCGATTTGACGAGAAGTCTCGGTACGCAGCATGCTTGCACCACAACCTACAGGGTCAAGCACCACGACCTTGTTGTTCGCGTTAGCTTGTTCAACCGCGAAGTACATTCTTGGCGTCCAGACACTGTCGAGCGTGCCAATGTTGATCACCAAAGCGCCAGAGAATGACATCATCTGAGCCAATTCTTGCTGCGAATGCGCCATGAGAGGTGAAGCACCAAGCGCTAGCAGAGCATTGGCTGTGTTATTCATCACCACGTAGTTAGTAATATTCACAACCAGCGGCTTTTGCTCCCGTACTGCGCGCAGCGATTGAATGATTTGTTCAGTTAGCATGGATTAGTCCTTATTCGTAAGAGTCGCTTTAAGTCGTTGGTGAGTCATTAAGTGCATTCAAACCTTGCTGCCAGAAAGCCACTTCCATACGCGTTGCGGTTTTGAATATATGCAAGATGTTCTGACCGCGCTCGCTGTTAATATCAATTTCAGCCAGTAGCTGATTGAAATACTCAGCGCCCGTTGCCACGCCAGACTGGAACTCTTCACCACCGTAAAGCTGTAACCAGCTTGCGTATGGGTTACCTTCTAAAACAGTATCCGTGCTTTCTAATAGCGCTTTACCAATGACGGCATAACCAATTGAACACGGAGCCAGTGCCGCATAAAGATCAACAAGATCCCCCGTCATACCCGCGTCTAAAACGTAGCGCGTGTAAGCGACGGTGCCGAAATCTTCTGGTTCGTTTTCTAAATCAGATTCTGTTAAACCCCACTGACCACAGTAAGTCACGTGGTGTGAAATTTCAGAATCTAGTAAAGCATGGACGCTTGGCAATGCACGGCGCATATCAGCCAAGGTTTTAGCCTTGTATATTGCTAACGCGTACGCGCGGGCGTACTGCTTCAAAAACAGAAAATCTTGCTTCAGGTAATGCAGAAAACACGGCTGAGCCAATGTGCCGTTCGCCAGCGTTTTCACAAAATCATGCTCGGTGTAGTCTTGCCAATCTTGCTGGCATGCTTGAATTAAGTCTTGATATTTCATGAGATTCCTTAGTCAAAAGCCGGTACGTAATCAGCAGCTTTTGGTAGTGATTTGATAATGCCTTTGTCGAACATGAACTGCGCGTAATCATCGTAACGCTTCATATCTACTGCAGAAGGGCGAAGTGCAAAACGAGTCAATGTGTCGTTCCATGCACGTTGGTTTAGCTCGTTGTTTAACGTATCTGGCGAATACGCCACAAACTCACTCCAAGAGTCTTGCGGGTGGTTCACAATGTAAGTCGTTGCTTGCTCAAGTGCTTTGTTGAATGCTTTGATTGCTTCGTCGTCGTGTTTCTTTGCGTTCGCCACAAAGATCAACTCGTCGTAAGCTGGTACACCGTGCTCTTCTGGGAAGAATGCTTTGGCTTTAAAGCCTTCAAGGGCTAGTTGATTCGTTTCGAAGTTACGTAAGCCACCCCAGATTGCGTCTACTTTGCCTGATGCCAGTGAAGACGACAGTGCCCAACCCACATTAATGGTTTGAACATCGGTAAACTCAACGTTTTCCTGAGCCAGCATGGTGCCGATCGTCGCTTCTTCATTACCCGCAATCTCGATACCGATCTTTTTGCCTTTCAGGTCCGCTAACGAATCGTTCTTGCCGTTATCCAGCACCATCAACGTGTTCAGTGGTGTGGCGATTAGGGTTGATGCACGAACCAAAGGCAAGCCTGCAGCGACATCCATAGTTAAACTTGGTTGATAGGTGACGGCGAGATCGACCTTGCCTGCTGCAACGAGTTTTGCTGGCGTGCTTGGGTCAGCTGGCTCTTGGATTTCAATCTCTAGTCCCTGATCCGCAAAGTAACCACGTTCTTGAGCAATCACAATTGGGCCATGGTTCGGGTTTACAAACCAATCCAACATCAGTGTCAGTTTCTTGTGTTCAGAATCCGCAAATGCATGACCTGAAACTAGCGAAGCAAACAGTGCCACTGCACCTACCAATTTTGTGTTTTTCATAGTTAACCTTTCCTTTTGAATATTATTATTGTATTTGTCGATCTAATTTCTAACGAGGTTTGTTTAGATAAATAGCCTTGAGCGAAGCTTTATTAAACATAGAGTTACTGAGCTCGCCATCACTGGTTCTCCCAAGGGATAGCTTTTTTGATTAATTTATCTGTGATGAAGTAGAGCGAGATAGAGAGCACCGCCAAGATAAACAAGGCCGCGAACATCTCATCAATGATCATGCGCGCATTGGCTTGCAGCATTAGGTAGCCTAGCCCTTCACTCGAACCCACCCACTCACCAACAACCGCGCCAATTGGTGCAATAACCACAGCCACACGAATACCTGACGCCAATGTTGGCAGAGCAGCAGGAAGTTGAATGTGGCGCAGCAGTTGCCATTTCGATGCACCCATCGTGTTAGCGAGATCAAGATACCCAGTCGGAGTATTTCGCAGGCCGTCATAACAACAGGTAGTCACTGGGAAGAATATAATGATCGCAGCCATCACTACTTTTGAGGCGATACCATAGCCAAGCCACAACATCAGTACTGGCGCAATCGCAAATACAGGGATCGCTTGGCTAGCAATCAAGATCGGCAACAGCCAACGTTTCAATGGCTCAAACATCAACATCTGCAGAGCGAAAAACAGCCCCATCGTCAGACCTAGTAATAGCCCTAGTAAGATCTCTTGTGCGGTTACCAAGGTGTGTTTAAGCAACACGTCGTAACGTTCAATCAGCTTGAGGAAGACTTCAGCAGGCTCTGGCAGAATGAAGCTTGGCATTTCGAAAACAACGACCACAAGTTGCCATAAGCCGAGAATCACAATACTGCTGATTAGCAAACGCGTGACGGGATTCATCTGACTTAAACGTTCAGTGCTAGTCTGTACGTTCGTTGGCTGAGTGAGAGCTTCACTTCGCGTTAGATCATTCATAATCACGCTCCAACTGATCTAAGATGGCTTGTTGCAACTCGGCACACTCACCATCTAGCACTCGTGGCGTTGACGTGTGAGGCACAGATAAAGAGTGCGCACTCGCAGGTGCACCTTGTAACACATACAAGTTATCCGCCAAACGCACCGCTTCTTGCGGATCATGGGTGATCAACACAACGGTTTTATCTCTCAACAGTTCACACGCTAAAGTCTGTAACTTGTGTCTTGTTACTGCATCCAGCGCAGAGAAGGGTTCATCCATCAACACAACTGGCTTGTCTTGCATCAAGGTTCGAGCCAAAGCAACACGCTGGCGCATACCACCAGACAACTGATCCGGCATAGTATCCGCGTAATCGGCCAAACCAACTGAAGCGAGTAACACGAACGCTCGGTTCTTTTGCTCTGCGTTTTGATGCTTGTGAGTAGTGTTTAGGAAGCGATGGCTCAGGCATACATTGTCGATAACCGATAGCCATGGCAGTAATAAATCTTGCTGTGCCATGTAAGCGATACGATCGGATAAAGGCAGTTCATCAGACGTTGCCAATGTGCCCTGCCACTCCACCTTGTTTCCCAACAAACCTGCCAAATAACGCAATACCGTAGTTTTCCCACAACCACTTCGCCCAAGCAGCACTGTCCACTTGCCTCCGCTTAAGTTAAGTGACAGTCCCGACAGGGTCGCGTGCTCGCTATCTCGGTAACGCAACGTCGCATTGCTAAGTTGAACGCCAACCGTATTAACGGACATTACCGTGCCCAGCAAAAAAGTGATTTACCGGGCCATGACCTTGACCGACGTTCAACTCGTCAGCATGGGCAATCGCGCGTGAAATGTATTGTTTACCAAGGTCGACAGCCTCTGGGAGCGTATTACCTTGAGCCAAGAAAGAAGCAATAGCAGAAGAGAGCGTGCAGCCCGTGCCATGAGTGTTTTTGGTAGGAAAACGCTTCGCGCTAATCACAGCAGATGTGGTTGGTAGAATCAGTAAGTCATTGCTGTTTTCATCTTTCTCTAGATGACCACCTTTAAGCAGAACGGCTTTAGCACCTAAAGCGCGCAGGTCTTCAATCATATCCTGCATTTTAGCTTCGCTTTCAGGAACGGCCTTTCCTGTCAGTGCAGCGCCTTCTGGCAAATTAGGTGTAATAATGTCGGCGAGCGGAATCAGCTCTTGTTTTAGCGTGTTGATAGCCGAGTTTTCTAGAAGAAGGTCGCCACTTGTCGCGACCATTACAGGATCAATCACTAAGTGTTTTGGCTGGTATTGTTTGATTTTGTCTGCAACGGCCTTGATGATTTGCGAATCCGCCAACATACCAACTTTTACCGCCACGATATTCAGATCGGTGAACACCGCATCTAACTGGCTGGCGACATGTTCGAGTGGAATTGGGAAAATGGCCGACACGCATTGGGTATTCTGAGAGGTAATCGCAGTAATCACCGAACAAGCGAAGCTACCTGTTGCAGACATGGCTTTAATATCCGCTTGAATACCTGCGCCGCCGCCACTATCAGAACCTGCAATGGTTAAAACAATCGGAGTATTGACCACCGAAGATTGGTTGTGTGGTGTTTGAGTCTTTTTAAGTGGCGCTTGAGTGTTGGAATGCTGCGTCATGGTCGCTCCTACTATCTAAAAGACGTAAGAGAACCGAGCTTTGGCCGTAAAGAGTGTGTGGAAATAAAACCAATGAGAGATCATTGTTAGACCACATAGACAAAGTCATCATAGTTCCCTACGTCAGTGTTAACTGAATCAGGTTCAACGGGTCTCGAATAACGATCTCAGCAAATACCAATTAAGGTAGATGCCCCCCGACTATTGATAACGATAGTAACAGCACTCTCGCAACTGAGATACTCATTTTATTCATTTATAAGATACAAGCATGAATAAAATTCAATTTAGGCTTGTTAACAAGCACTTAGTTTCTCTGATTATTTGGTTGTGATTGAATAAATAAGCACATTACAATCAAAAACATACCTATCCAACCGATAAAAGGTATGCGCTCCCCCACAATCCAGACAGCCAATACGGCGGCAACAACTGGCTCAAGCAAAGTAATCAAATTCGCACTACTTGCCGTGACATGTCTTAACCCGAAACTGAACGCGATATAACCCAAACATTGAGGAAGTAACACCAAGTAACTCACCACGAATATATTAGTACTTGAAGCTAATAGGTTGTCACCAGTGAAGCATAACGTTGGTAATAACAACATTGCACCTAAACCAAATATGCTGCCCATCGCCGCTTGTGACTTGATGCCTTCGTCTATTAGCGCTTTTGTCGCCCACGAATAAATGGCGTAACACAATCCAGCAACTAACCCCAACCCAATACCCAAAAGCTTCAGGTCATCATTAGGTTCGCTCACCAATGACGACTCTGAAAATACCAGTAATCCAATGCCAACCACGCCAATGGCAAAGCTCGTTAGCCAACGTTTATTAATATTATTATCTTTGCTAATAAGACACTCTAAAAGTGCAGAAAAGAACGGAGCAGTAGCTATCGACACCACCGTTCCCATTGCGACACCCGATAATTTCATCGAAGAGTAAAAAGCCAGAGGATAGATCGCCAAAGCCAATGCACTCCCTGCTAACAGCTTTTTGTTGTGTAAAAGCTTATCAAATGAAGATAAGATCTTTCGATACGCCAAGGCCGCCTGCATTAAGCCACCAACACCCATTGAAAATGCGCCAATCGCTAGTGGGCTGAGATCAGGCGCAAAGCTTGCAGCTGTACCTGTCGTACCCCACAAAACAGAAGCAAACACGATGGCTAAAGTGCCCGTTTGAAATTCGTTAACGCGATTGATGGCGAGATTCATATCTATTACCTAATCTATTTTTATTTCTGAAATAGATAATAGTGAACATACGTCAATTTTAGTTTGCCAAAAGGACGCTATTATTGTTTTGAAAGACTCTCTTTCATCGAGCCTAAAAACGCCCTTGGAGACATGCCAAAGTGCAGAGAGAAGCGTCGACTGAATGCAGACAAGTCGCTATACCCCACCTTTTCTGCGACCAATTGAACGGGTAAATCGGTATGGCTTAGCAAGGCTTGTGCTTTCTCCATGCGATAGCGAGTGATGTACTTAAGCGCACTGATTCCAATACACTCTTTAAAGCGCTTCTTGAATTGAGTGGGACTCAGACAAGCCGTTTCTGCAAGCTGAGAAATAGAGAGAGGCTGGGCGTAATTATCCGCAATGAGCCTTTGGACCACACGAATACGAGGGTCGATACTCTTGCTTACTTCTTGTTGCTCTAATAGGAGTGAAAACACATCCAAGATAGATGATTCAATACCACTATCCACTTGGTATTCCAACTGCTTTTCCACGAACAGCAAAAAGCTCATTAAAGGTGGCGTAATCGTGAAAACCGAAAGCTCATGATCTAACAAGTGCTGCGGTAACTCCATCATATCCGCAACAATAAACCGTGCCGCTTCATCCGCCTTAAACGCATGGGCTGTAGTGACTGGAATTACCACACATTCACCAACAGCGACCTTTCCAACATATCCAACCATTTCAATACTAATATTCCCTTGAATAGGCAGTACCAGTTGATGGTAACCATCATGGGCATGAGTATTAAATTGCTTGGTGTAAGATCGAATGCTTAGGCTAGATTTCATGAACAACGCTGACGTTAACTAGGTGAGTGGAAGTAATATAGACTACGTTATATTATCAACTTCCAATAGTCACACCTTGAGCCAATCAACAGCGTACAAGGAGATTATTCGATTACACGAATTTCAATAGCAAATATGCCATGAATTGGAATCATCTCTTTGTATTCGTGAAAGCTGTAGAGAAGCTCAACGCCCTCATCAATTGAATCACTCAAATTAGATAACACTCCTAGCCCCTCCGCCATTAATAACGCTCTTGGGTCAGGATAGTTTCTTACGCCTAGTACTTCGACAGTCATTGCATTTGGTTGAATCACGTCTAAACCAACAAACGGTGGACCTGATATCACTTGAAAAACAATATGGTCTCCTTTATTGAGCTGGTCATATTGAATTGCCTCATAACTGTTATTTGTTCTTATCTCAACACGCTTCGCGCCACTCTTTATTGCGTCTAGCGGTCGTTGGTAGATTTCCAGCTTGTAAGAATTCATAAGCCCTCTTTTCTAATTCTTTTTTAGTGTTGATTACCATAACTCAAGTAAGCACAGCCGTTACTTTCTATTGAGCTTAGTTCACATGAGTACAGAGCTCAAAAGTCAAAAAAGCCGCTTAAGTATTGCTACTCAAACGGCTTTTTAACTCAAGTCTGATTGGCATGGCTAAGAGTTGTTAACCTAAATGGCGATCGCCCATTAACTAAATTGCCCCTCCACACTCAATTATTTTTGAAGTTGCTCTTTAGCGGCTTCAACCTTAGAAAAATCTAGGCCAAGTTCTTCAACGGCTTCTTTGATTAGCGCAGGGTTTTGCATTACCTGACCCATAAGCATTTGAAGCTTGTCTTGTGGTAAACCAAGTTGGCTGATCGTCGCCATTGCTGCAAGAGGGTTTTCAGTCAACGTTTGGAATAGCTCGCTGATCTGTGCATCGCTAATATTGTTCTCTTTCAACATTGCTAGAATCGGGTTCATCTTTTTACCTTTGAAACACTAAATAAAATAGGAGCACAGCATACCATCTAGCTGTTCTCGATTGTACTCGCAACTTATACTTTGACTACTGTGAAGTAAAGCTAAACTTAGCGAGACTCTAACGGGTAAGAGCGGTAACTCCACATACCATAGGTACGAAGAGCGTCACGATAGATACCTAGTAGCTCACCATCACTCGCTTTCTTAAGCTCTGAAAGTGGCTTATCAGGGTAAGAAACCGTATCGAAAGTAATACTCTGAGGCCCTGTTTGCCAACTTGCCACTTCAAACAGAGTTTGACCACGGCGAACGTGACTTGCTGAGCTAATAATCGTCGCGTGTTTAATGTTGTGGCGAGCTAACGCATAACTACTGAATAAGGCATTGCCGACCGTGCTAGTCGCATAGTTTTCTTCAATGATGCGATCTTTGCTTACCCCTTTCTCGATAAGCCAGTCCGCCATCAACTTACCTTCAGTCTTGTGGTTCTTCGGCACGCCACCAGTTAACACGATGATCGCATCCGGATTCGCTTTAGCCATAGCTAGAGTTGTCTCAAGACGCTCAATCAAGATTTGGTGCATTGAGCCGTCTGGATTCAGCGCGTAACCTAGAGTAACGATAGCTCCGTGATCATCCAGCAAACCTTTGTCAGCAGATTCTTTAAGCGGTGTTTCTAACACGCGATCAACCGTCGCAAAAATGCGTTTAATATCTTCAGCCTTACCTTCGTTCAGGCTTCCTAGCTTCTCCATGTGCTTATTGGATTCACTTTCATTGCCTTCAAATCGCTGCCAAACCGCAAGGTAAGCGTGAAGATCAACATCGTCTGGTGCAACCGATAGCGCTTGTTCAAACAGCTCAATCGCGCGCTCTGCATTTTTGTTGTAGATCTGAGCGTTCGCTGCCGAGATCAGCAAGTCGGTACGGTAGGGTTCTAGTTGGTATGCCTCTAGCAGTCGGTTGGTCACAATTTCCATGTTACTTGGCATTTTTGCCGTGAAACCGGCGTGAGAAATTCTCGCCGGAGACTTAAACGCTTGCAACGCATCAAGAAGCAGTTGATCGACAACTTGTCGTTTCGTCACTAGCTGCGCGTAATCGGCAGAAGCTTGAACTGCGCCATCGTTAGCAGCAAACGAAAATGGGGTTACGCCAAAGGCCAGCATGCCACCAAGAGCGAGGGCGATAATGTTCTTTTTCATGGGAGATCCTGTGTCGAAAAGTATTCACGTCAGATTTTCTGCCTAATGTAAGCAGCTGGGACAAAAAAACTGTGAACTATCCCAAAATATCTGCAGGTGATATTCATTTGTTACATAAGGTATGACTGCAGATCACGATTTTGAAAATATCAGTAAGCGTGCTTGCTGATAAAATTGCAGTTTGAAAAAACTAAGCGAACCTTGCTTCCCTCAAACTACAGAATAACTCGTATACTATGGCATCAATTCAAGAACAGAATTTCAAACAAAAGAACCTCCAACATAGAGGTCCTTTTCCTGTCTCTCTTAATATGTTTAGAGAAAATCTCGTGTAATACCGTATAAAAAAGTTACACAGCAAGAAGTGCTTTGATGTTACCGGAAAGGTTTAGCCTCCAGTAATCCCCATCGCTCTTTAGTATAATAGTTTCATACTGTGTAGTAACTCGGTCGCCGAACTGCTCTTTTTTCTCGACTGTAATATACTTTTGGCCTTGGTAATCAAACTCATTAATTACACTGAACGAAGATAAGCGAGCGATATTAGAACCTTGAGCGATCTTGCGAATATTCAGGAAAGTATTCATAAAGTCTTTATCATCCATAACTGCGATATCTTCTCTAGTACCTCCGGAACCGAAAGCAATATTCACGATATCAAGAACGTTCTGATTTCCGTTTTGAAGACCTTCCATGATGATTGATTTGAGGTCTCTAATGATATCCGTATGATAGAAACTTGCTGACTGGTTAAAACCGACCTTAGTTATGAAATCAAAATACTGCTCAACAAACTCGACAGGATCTTGAGACAAAGATAAATCCCCTTCAACCACAACATCGACATTTTCAATCAATGCGAACACTGAGCTATAAGGGGTAAAGTCGATACGTTTATCAGCCAACCAATTCTTGTACACCCAAGAGGATTCGTCCATACAATGCTGCGAAACTTCTTCCAAAGAGACTCTGTCACCTATAGTGGTGTTATGCGCTTTTTCACCTTTAGCGTTTGTCGCGTATGTATAAACCAAAACACCAGATTGCGGATAACGCGCCTCTCTATCTATCTCACTAAAGGTAGTACTAATACACACTCTATCGATGCTACTAAGCGCTATTGGTAACAAGGCACTAGCTTCAGACCTCTGTGCCAAATACCCCTCACTAAAGTCGAAAAAGTCAAAATTGGGTGCTTCATACAGGTTAGGTTCTTCGGTCAGAGTTGGGAACCCGTGCTTTGTGTTAGGGCTAACCGTGTATGATTCACTCGCAGCGGTCGATGAAATTAATAACATTAGTAGTGGTGTGATATTCTTCATTGTTTACTCCCTTCATATTTTTGGCGAGAATATCTTTTATCCTGATAAAAATTTCAACCAGCTATATCATAAATTAAAGAATAAATAATCCATCTGTGATTACAATCAACTATACAGGAATAATAAAATACATTTAAAACACTAAATATACAAAACATTATAAGCTATAGTTTTA
>NZ_LWEH01000459.1 GCF_001635455.1 Vibrio sp. HI00D65 | reverse complement strand
TGCACGTAGAGTGTCTGACATGAATGGACCATGGTCTAGGTCATTCGTGAACAGTACTTCTAGAGCTTTGTGACCTGCTTGAGATAGGTTAGCAAGTGCCTCTAGGCTGATCTCTTGGTTCGCGCCAACGATGATCTCGCCAGTTGCTTCGTTGATGTAATCTTTAGATGCAACTTTACCAACGATGTACTCTACAGGTACTTCGATGTGCTCAACG
>NZ_LWEH01000458.1 GCF_001635455.1 Vibrio sp. HI00D65 | reverse complement strand
GATTCAAGTTCACCATCCTCCGAAGACTCCCCTTTTGGCTTGCCGGTGTGATCAACGTTGATCGAAGCAATAATGGCTACGCCAATTTTCCCAATCCCTTCGCCAACCTCTTTACCGCCGTCGATAATCGCTTGAATGTTGGCTGAAATTTCTTGGTTGAGCTGCGTAATCTCTTCAACTTTTTGCTTGATTTCTTGATTC
>NZ_LWEH01000457.1 GCF_001635455.1 Vibrio sp. HI00D65 | reverse complement strand
TTCATATCTTGCCGTACTTTATAGATCAAAAGTCGTCGCCACTTTGTCGCCATGAACTTTATGTTTTTAACTAAACTGTTGTTTTATAAGGTTTAATTTTGGGTTTGTACATGATGGCTTCTTTGATTCAATCAGGCCTAGATCTAACACCAATTATCACTCACCACTTTAAGGTTGATGACTTCCAAAAAGGCTTTGACGCTATGCGTAGCGGGCTTTCAGGCAAGGTAATCCTTGATTG
>NZ_LWEH01000456.1 GCF_001635455.1 Vibrio sp. HI00D65 | reverse complement strand
TTAAACGTTGCTGTTCGTAACGCGAACGATGGTATCTCTATTGCACAAACCGCTGAAGGTGCAATGAACGAGACGACTAACATTCTGCAACGTATGCGCGATTTGTCTCTACAATCTTCAAACGGCTCAAACTCAAAAGCTGAGCGTGTAGCGATTCAAGAAGAAGTAACCGCACTGAACGACGAGCTAAACCGTATCGCGGAAACGACGTCTTTTGGTGGTAACAAGCTGCTTAACGGTACTTACGGTACACAATCATTCCAAATCGGTGCGGATAACGGCGAAG
>NZ_LWEH01000455.1 GCF_001635455.1 Vibrio sp. HI00D65 | reverse complement strand
TGCACAAACCGCTGAAGGCGCAATGAACGAGACGACTAACATCCTGCAACGTATGCGTGATTTGTCTCTACAATCTTCAAACGGCTCAAACTCAAAAGCTGAGCGTGTAGCGATTCAAGAAGAAGTAACGGCTCTGAACGACGAGCTAAACCGCATTGCGGAAACGACGTCTTTTGGTGGTAACAAGCTGCTTAACGGTACTTACGGTACACAATCATTCCAAATCGGTGCGGATAACGGCGAAGCGGTAATGCTGAACCTGAAAGA
>NZ_LWEH01000454.1 GCF_001635455.1 Vibrio sp. HI00D65 | reverse complement strand
CACCAAGTGCAATCCAAGTAACGCCTACTAACAGCACTGCTGAGGCTGTTAAGCAGATGGTTTACCCAGTCGATAAAAAGCGTAAAAGCGAATTACTGGCGTACCTAATTGGCTCAAATAATTGGCAACAAGTATTGGTTTTCACCAAAACTAAGCAGGGCACTGATGTGTTGGTTAAAGAGCTTAAACTAGATGGGATCAAAGCGGCGTCAATCAACGGTGATAAAAGCCAAGGTGCGCGCCAAAAGGCTCTCGATGATTTTAAATCAGGTAAAGTAAGAGCATTGATTGCAACTGATGTAGCGGCTCGTGGTATTGATATTCAGCAGCTCGAGCAAGTGGTGAACTATGATATGCCTTACAAAGCGGAAGA
>NZ_LWEH01000453.1 GCF_001635455.1 Vibrio sp. HI00D65 | reverse complement strand
ATACCTAGAGCAGTGGGTAGCGACTTTCGAAATTTCTTGGTTGATGATTCCTGACTTTGTTTACGCTTTGTTTATCGGTGTATTCATCACTAATGTGTTTGAAGTGACGAAGCTGCATAAAACCGACAGCGAAACCGTTGATATTCTGGGTACTGTGTCATTGTCTCTATTCTTGGCGATGGCGTTAATGAGCCTCAAGCTGTGGAATATTTTCGACCTTGCGATCCCATTCTTGGTGATCTTAAGTGTTCAATCGGTGGTACTT
>NZ_LWEH01000452.1 GCF_001635455.1 Vibrio sp. HI00D65 | reverse complement strand
GGCTGCAAAGGCGAATACTCGTACGCTGCTGAGCTCACCCGATGGTAAAGGACGACGGTTAGTGCGAGACATTTGCCCATCGATCTTCTTGTCGATCAAATGATTAAATGCAGCGGCTGAACCCGCCATCAACCCTATCCCTATCATGCCAAATAATGCTTGCTGTACTGGCAATCCGTTAGGCACAGCTAAACACATGCCTACTAATGCCGTTAACAACATCAAAGCAACCACTTTCGGCTTGGT
>NZ_LWEH01000451.1 GCF_001635455.1 Vibrio sp. HI00D65 | reverse complement strand
AGCCACCTAGTGGGTGATAAAGCAATTGTGAGTGTTTCTCAAGAGTTAAGGTCATACTTCAAGTTCCGAGGCGCTTCCTGTGTCAGGTTCGGTGGAGAAGAGTTCCTAGTCATTCTAGAGAATACCGACATGGTAAAGGCAGAAATGCACTCGGAGAATTACCGTGAGCGCATTTTCCAATTTGGTTGGCACGAAATACTCGGTGAGCGTGGCTTAACAGTCAGTATTGGTATCACGATGCATCGTGAGGGAGAAAATACACAGCGTACCTTCTATCGAGCA
>NZ_LWEH01000450.1 GCF_001635455.1 Vibrio sp. HI00D65 | reverse complement strand
GAACGATACTACTTAAAATAGGACTATAGATATACATTACAATTAAAACAATAAATGTCATAAAACCATCTATTACTCCTTCTACAAAGTCATTTGTAATCATAGTTTGTATTGCACTCAAAGAGCCGAAACGAGAAACAATATCCCCAACATGACGTTTCTCAAAGTAGGAAATTGGCAAGTTAAGCAAATGATTAAAAAGATTTGCTCCCATTTGAAGACTCAATGAGCTACTGATTCTAATAACTAACCACCCTCTAAATGAACTAACGGTTATACTGACTAGTAGTAGTAAAGAAAATCCAATAGCCAAGATCTTTAAAAGTGATTCGTCATTGTTGATAAGAACATTATCAACCACCCATTGCATGTAGTAGGGGGTGAGTAATCCAATAATTTGAATTATGACAGTTAAAGTTAGTAAGGAAATTAAAGAAGTTTTTAATCCTAAAATATTACTCCAAAGTTGATTAATCTTCATAACAACCTTTGAGTCTTCTTTTTTGAAATCAGAATTAGGAGATGCTTCTAATACAATACCCGTAAAGGAGTTACTGAACTGTTCTTCAGTTAGTACCCTTTTTCCTAGAGCTGGGTCATTAATGTAATACTTTCCATTTTTATATCCAGTAATTACAACGTAATGATTAAGATCCCAATGTAAAATGCATGGAAAACTTAGCTTAGAAATATCATTAAGACTACATTTTAATGCTCTTGTTGATAAATTTACACACTTCGCTGTTTCTATCACATCGAATAAACGCATACCATAGCTATCTGTAAGGCTAAATGTTTTTAATGATTGTATGTTTATCTTGTGACCATAATAAGATGAGATCATTGCTAAACAAGCTAATCCACAATCTGATAATTCCGATTGTAAAACTAATGGTACCGGTTTGAAACTATTGAAATTCAATAGACTAGTGGTATTTTTAAGTATTTCTTTGATGTTCATAGGTTTCTGAATCACTATAATTTACCTTTTAACGCTAATACCGGTTCTAAAACCCACTCAAATAATTTTCTCTTTTCCATAACGATATCCACATCAGCGATCATCCCTACTTTTAGCGAGAACTTTTTTCCATAAGCGGATATGAATTGACTATTTAAGCTAGCTTTTACAACATACATTGCTTCATCAGTTTTTATTGGTATTCGCTTTTCATTGGGTAGTAAGAGTACCTTGTCAACATGTATAATCTTTCCCTCCAACATGCCAAATTTTTGATAAGGAAAGGAATCAAACCTAATTTTCACCTTATCTCCTAATTTTATAAACCCAGCTGATCGTGTTGGTACAAGCAATTCAATCTCTAAAGGGGAATCTATCGGTATGATACTGAGGAGTGGAGAGTGCTCGCTAACACTTAACCCTTTGTGTATTTGCACTGCTGTAATAAATCCTGAATCGGGAGCTTTTTCTATAAATGAATATTGATTTTTTAGGTCTATCAATCTTTCCTCTATAGATGAAACCTTTCTTCTTAATATAGACTCATTTGTTTTTAATCTATCTGGAGAAGATATCTTTTTATATTTAAGTTCAAGTATTTCTGATTTTATATTTGATATGTTTTTTTTTGTTGAACTGACATTTTGTTTTGCAATAAGGTAAGATTCCCTAATGTTGTCTAATTGGCTTTTTGATAAATACCCGCTATCAAGTAATGATTTATTATTTAAAAAGACATTCTCTCTCATTTCTAATATTTCATTATTTATTGATAAACTTTCCTCCTCAATATTTATTTTTTCTTTTAAGTAATTTAATTGGTCTTCATTTTTTTTATTTTCATTATAATTAAGGCGATGGTTGATTTCAATTTCATTAATTATTTCTTGTTTTTGTTCCTCCAGTTTTAAGCTTAAAGCATCTGAAAGTTCCACACCGCTTGAAAGGCTATTACTTTTATTTATAACTGCTATTTTATCACCAATAGATATCTCATCTCCATTTTTGAAAAATACTTCATCAATAACACCGCTGCGGCTTGAATAAACTTTAATAACTCCTTTCTTAGGAGTTAAATACCCCTTTACTGTTTCTTTTCTCGCATAGCTAACTTCGAATAAATAAATTAAGATGATAATAAAAAATACTATAAAAACA
>NZ_LWEH01000449.1 GCF_001635455.1 Vibrio sp. HI00D65 | reverse complement strand
GAAGTGCGATACTCTCCAATATCAAGTAGCCAATGCCATTTCTTTAAATACAATCGCTTGTTGATTGAAGTCTAAACACTTTTTGGGTCGATAATTTATCTGTGATACCGAGAATTCAATATCACTGTCTGCTACCGTTGTTAAGTCGGTTCCTTTCTTAACATATTGCCTTAAAAGCCCGTTTGCATTCTCATTGGCTACACGCTC
>NZ_LWEH01000448.1 GCF_001635455.1 Vibrio sp. HI00D65 | reverse complement strand
ACGCTCAGGTGTCACTGCGACGGAATACTTCGATAAATACTTGTTTGAATCGAACCCACAAATTTTACAAGCAATCGCAGAGCACTTGGAAGAGGTTTTGCCTTCAAGTTTTGACCAATTGGCTGGTCTTGAAATGGGCGGAATTCCAATAGCTACGGCACTCTCTTTAAGAATTCAAAAGCAAGTTTTATTCGTCCGCAAGGAAGCTAAAGAGTATGGTACGTGTAAGTTAGCTG
>NZ_LWEH01000447.1 GCF_001635455.1 Vibrio sp. HI00D65 | reverse complement strand
CCATTTTTTGAAACAGGTCCTCGTATAATTCTAGTTTACGTTTATTCATTTATTTTCGCAGTATCATTGGACTTTTCTCGTTGAGTCATTCGAGTATGACTCTCTCGTGTATCCTCCCAAAACTTGTTAGTGTCAAATATTTCATTGAGCCTTTGCACTCTTTGCGCTGGTGTCATATAGAAAATCCGAGCCAGCAATCCCCGCGTTCTCTCGTGCGGATAAGTTGATCGAATGAACTTTGCAATGTAGTCATAAGTTGTCATCTTTTTTACCTGTATGAATGAAAGCATAGACAGGCTAAATGATTTCAGGAAGACAAAACC
>NZ_LWEH01000446.1 GCF_001635455.1 Vibrio sp. HI00D65 | reverse complement strand
ATTGCCGACCATGGTGGCACGGTATAGCCTTCCTCTTTTGTCTCAGAAGCGAAAATTTCTTCAGATTTTGTTCGTTCCCAACCAAAGCTAGCAGACAGTTCACACGTCACGGTGCCGCCAATGAATTTACAGCCGCCCTCTGCTGTTACTGTTAAGCTTGCGCCAGCACAGGGCGGCTGTAAATTCATTGGCGGCACCGTGACGTGTGAACTGTCTGCTAGCTTTGGTTGGGAACGAACAAAATCTGAAGAAATTTTCGCTTCTGAGACAAAAGAGG
>NZ_LWEH01000445.1 GCF_001635455.1 Vibrio sp. HI00D65 | reverse complement strand
TTAGGTAGTATTTCTGCTTATTCAGTGCATCCAGTTCCCGCTGTTCACCATCAAGGTTCGATTGAAGCCCAGCAATAGTGGCTTTCAAATCTACGGTAATGGTTTGTAACGCTTGGCTGTTCTCAGCGATAGTCTTATTTGCTTGTCTCACTTGCTCCAAACAATCATCCACAGCCACCTGCGTCGACTTTGCCTCTTGTTGCACGTGGTCAACAAAGCTTTGTAGCTCTACATCCGTTTCCGTATCTAGTATC
>NZ_LWEH01000444.1 GCF_001635455.1 Vibrio sp. HI00D65 | reverse complement strand
TACTTCATGCCACGAGTTACGGTAAACCAAATCAACACTGCCGACTAAGCTCTTACCTTCTTCACCAAAACTGAAGATATCCACATTTTTGAGATCCACTTTTAATTCTCGACTACTTAACTGGGAAGTCGGGTCATTTTCAAAGTTGATGAACATCGCCAGTTGGCTAATCTCACATGGGCTCGCCAGTGCCTGCATACTCGGACGACGCTTACGCAAC
>NZ_LWEH01000443.1 GCF_001635455.1 Vibrio sp. HI00D65 | reverse complement strand
CGGCAGAGTCAGCGGCTTGCGCAGCTCGATTAGAAACCATCACTTGCGCGCAGATCATCAGAGTGCCAATAGCGATAAATAGTGCAGGGAGCAGTAGTGCAAGAAAGGAAAGAGTGATGGAACCTTTTTGCTGCCGGGCTAGGCCGCTAAACATTGAGTTAACCATAGTGCTTACCTACCACTACTGATGAGCTTTTTAGGCTTTTTGGAAGATCAAGTCGTTCGTAGTCAAATGGTGTCTTTACGCATATGGTCAGTTGAATCAAAGTGGATGGTCTTCCATTCAATGCAGGATCACCGTTGCCTACAACA
>NZ_LWEH01000442.1 GCF_001635455.1 Vibrio sp. HI00D65 | reverse complement strand
CAACCATTGCCCGCGAGCTTCATGATTCGCTAGCTCAGTCACTGTCGTATTTGAAAATCCAAGTGACTTTGTTGAAGCGCGTGATTGGCAAATTGCCAGAACAGCAACATCGAGAGCAATCTGAACAAATAGCATCGGAAATCGGCAACGGTTTAGCAGATGCCTATACNCAATTACGAGAGTTGCTCACAACCTTTAGGTTGACGATAAAAGAGGGTAATTTCGGAGATGCTTTAAGCACCATGCTTGAAGAACTCAGTGAAAGAACAG
>NZ_LWEH01000441.1 GCF_001635455.1 Vibrio sp. HI00D65 | reverse complement strand
TGTACAGGCTTTGCTTCAAATAGTACTAGACCACCGTTGGCAATCGGGTAGACGATATTGCCGACCTTTTCTTTCTCTGCGATAAGCTTACCGTTATCGTGTGTGAAGATACGCTCGGATATCAGGTATTGTTGCTGGTGGCGAGTCATGACAACCTGAACTTGGTTTTGGTTGAGTTGCTGCCAGAAGCCTTGCTCAACAATAGAAGGATCACCGTTGCTGTAAGAGTAGGTTGTCACTGCGCTATGGTCATCGTTGAGCTCTAGGTTAATAGAGAACCCTGAGTTCTGCGTTGAGCTAGCGAAATAAGTACCACTCCAGTCCAATGTAGGATCTTGATTTGAAACCGTTGCACAGCCGGTGTAGTTGTCTTCATTCAGGTTGAGTTTTGCTTCCCAGCCGTAGATAGAGTCACTCATGCCGTCGCTGCAGCTCTCTTTCTTCAGATTGAGCTCGCCTTGTGTTGCTTTACCTTCTAGTTGGTAATCACGACTGCTTTGCGTGGTGCGGCTTGATTCGATGTTGAGAGCCTGAGGCGCTTCGCCCATCTTGATATAAGTCAGCTGGTCTTTATCAAAGGTGGCTGACCAGAATGGTTCATTGCCGAAGACTCGTGTGGAGCGCAGTGGTTGGTTGCAGCGTTCAGGGTTTTCTGCCGTTAAGATATTGACTTGGTCAACCACGAAGCGTGCTGTGAAATCAGCGTTGTAGCCGGTTTTGCTAGGCACGGTAAGGTGGCCAATCAGTTCGCCATACAGAGCTTGATAAGGTCTGGCTGCTAGCCCTTGTGCTTCTAGTGCTAGCTCAGGGGACATATCTAACCAGTATTGTTGTTGGCTACCACAAGGGGTAAACGTGCGGCTTTCATGGCCTACCACAACTTGACCGCGCATGATGAAGGTTTGTGGTTGAACACTCAGAGGTTCATCCAAGGTTGCTGGTGGAACTTCAGGTTGTTGCGGTGTTTCTGGAGCGGTTACACAGCCTTGTAGCGCGAATGCGGCTAGCCATGTCACTGGGTTTTTCATTACCTTCATGTTATATCTTCCTCGGAGCAACCGTTAATTGGATTTATTATGGCATATTGGTTATTTAAAACAGAACCCGACACTTTTTCTATTCATACGCTGAGAGTACAAAAAACCTCTTGTTGGGAGGGAGTTCGTAACTATCAAGCTCGAAACATGATGCGTGATGAGGTCAAGCTTGGCGACCTGGTGATGATATACCACTCATCATGTAAAAAAGTGGGCGTAGCGGGGATCGCAAAAGTAATCAGGGAAGCCTATCCAGACCATTTTCAATTCGATCCCGAGAGTGATTACTACGACCCGAAATCTTCACCCGATAATCCGCGCTGGATAATGGTTGATGTCGAATTTGTTCGAGTGACTGAACGCTTGATTCCATTAGCGACTCTTAAAGCCATGCCTGAATTATCTGAAATGCCTTTGGTGAAGCGCGGCAATCGTTTATCGATCATGCCTGTGACGGAACAAGAGTGGCAGGCGATCTTAAGCAAAGAAGTGCTCGGTTCTTGTTAGAGGAAGCTTTTAGCGTAAGGTTCAAAAAAGGCAGCCATTGGCTGCCTTTTTGTATGATGGGCTTGTCTACAGTAGGTGTTTCTCTAAGTAGTGCGCAACGGCATCGTCAGCGTTGCTACCAATCACTTCATTGTCTGGTAGTGCCTGCATCACTTTCTCGTGTGATGTGCCCATGATTAGACCTTTACC
The DNA here is from genome assembly GCF_001635455.1 of Vibrio sp. HI00D65. Lineage (GTDB taxonomy): Bacteria > Pseudomonadota > Gammaproteobacteria > Enterobacterales > Vibrionaceae > Vibrio. The sequence goes on along the minus strand of NZ_LWEH01000441.1, from coordinate 375 downwards.
TGCCATTGCCAGCATCTCAGTGTCATTCATACCATCACCAAAGGCAACACAGTTATCCAGCGTTAGGTTCAGAGATTTCGCGACAGCGTCTAAAGCATGGCCTTTAGATACTTCAGCGGCCATCACTTCCAGACACCAAGGTGTTGAGAAGGCAACGTTTAACTTGTCTCCAAATGCTTCTTTTAGCTTTTGCTCAAACGTGACTAGGTGTTCGTGGTCTTGCTCTGGGTGAGTGAAGAAGACCTTGGCAATGCCATCGCTCGGCGCATTATCTGCTTCAAAGCGTTTGTAGCTGAAGCCAGATTCACTGTGGAACTTAGCTAGCATTTCATCTTCACGATCGAGTAGCCAATCTTCATTTTGGTACATGTGAAT
>NZ_LWEH01000440.1 GCF_001635455.1 Vibrio sp. HI00D65 | reverse complement strand
GCACGCTTAGAGTTACTCAAAAAGAGACCAGAGCAAGCCGCAGAGTTACTCTGGCTTGCGGAGGAGTCAGCAAACGAGTTTGATAATGGTGAGCTGCTCAGCCAAATCTGTTATCAACAATCTTTGGTCGCAGAAGAAAACCAAGATTTTAAAGCCGCTTTAATCGCCTTTAAGAAGTATCGTCAATACTCTATCGGCATGCTTCGAGAGCAGACCACTCG
>NZ_LWEH01000439.1 GCF_001635455.1 Vibrio sp. HI00D65 | reverse complement strand
TCTAGACGGCTAAAAAAGATCTGTATATTTCTTGACACACATCCCACTGCTGAATAGAATTTTGCGTCCCTAATTGCGACATGTAGTTAGGGGTAGATTTTTCACAAAGCTTACTTTCAAGTAAATTTCAGGAGCTAGTTAATGGCAACTATTAACCAGTTGGTTCGCAAACCACGTGTAAAGCAAGTTGTTAAAAGCAACGTGCCTGCACTAGAAGCGTGCCCACAAAAACGTGGTGTATGTACTCGTGTTTACACTACTACACCTAAAAAACCTAA
>NZ_LWEH01000438.1 GCF_001635455.1 Vibrio sp. HI00D65 | reverse complement strand
CAACGTGGAGTAGTGATAGTTTCAAGCGTTTACTCAAGCGCGAAGTCGATTTTGGTATCGGTATTTTTGAATTAGATGAACGTGCTTCAACCCATGTGCAATGTATCCCTGATGAATTGGATTACGTTGAGTTGTGTTTGGATTATTCCGTTTGTTTGATGCGTAACGATCACCCTGCTTTGAAAGAGGAGTGGAACCTCGATACCTTTCCTAAGTATCGACACATATAATTGGTGACGGGCGGAGCGGGCGACT
>NZ_LWEH01000437.1 GCF_001635455.1 Vibrio sp. HI00D65 | reverse complement strand
CACATCTTATTTCACGCAATGTATCAGCATGAGCTTTAGCCGCAATGCTTTCCATTTTTGACATCGTTTCATGATAACCCACAGTACCTAAATCGTACCGCCCATTCATAACGTCACTGATGAACTCCCCCGTAGGATCGCTATACCTCAGCGGATTGCCTCGCCCATAGGCGTAAGGTGACCAGCGTTGAGGATCCGTGAATCGGGCCTCTCTTGCAAACACAGGATCGGGGGTGATGAATTGCCCGT
>NZ_LWEH01000436.1 GCF_001635455.1 Vibrio sp. HI00D65 | reverse complement strand
TTTCAGATGCTGTTGATATCGATGATATGGACCCGTTTTTGGTTACGACAGACCAGTTTGTAAAACTTGGCGAGTTCGACGAAAACACGTTTAAGCTAACGGTAAATGGTAAGATCGAGAGTTACACAAACGATTTGTGGATCAAAAAAACGGACGGCACGCTTCAGCACTGGTATGTCAGCGTTGATGCGAACTACGTCCGTTAACTAGCTACTTGTTTAGCCTTTTTAAAACTGTGCTCTGGCGTCCAAGCCGAGCGCAATGTGCT
>NZ_LWEH01000435.1 GCF_001635455.1 Vibrio sp. HI00D65 | reverse complement strand
AGCATTGTGCAGCATCACTGCTATCAAGCGCATCCACACCGTTGTTCTGCGCTTGCTCACCCGCTAATGCGATAATCTCAGACGCGTTACCACGAATGATTAACTTATCCGCTAAACGTGCGATTTGACGAGAAGTCTCGGTACGCAGCATGCTTGCACCACAACCTACAGGGTCAAGCACCACGACCTTGTTGTTCGCGTTAGCTTGTTCAACCGCGA
>NZ_LWEH01000434.1 GCF_001635455.1 Vibrio sp. HI00D65 | reverse complement strand
TTAGGCAAGGCTATTCGCCAGTACTTCCCACTCGCCAATGATGTTGAAATGACCTTAGAAGGGCGCATCAACCGATTCGGTGATGACATGTTTGATTGTGCACTTGAAGGTGGCTTCAACCGATTCTCATTTGGTATTCAAAGTTTCAACACCAAAGTACGACGCAGCGCGAAACGTTTAGATGACCGTGAAGTGGTTCTAGAACGTATCAGCTCTTTAAGCCGCACTGAGCAAGCACCGATCGTTCTCGATCTACTGTATGGTCTACCATAC
>NZ_LWEH01000433.1 GCF_001635455.1 Vibrio sp. HI00D65 | reverse complement strand
AGAAATTATTGAGACTTCAATATCACGCTGAAGGCGAAGGATTGCATGAGCTCGTAACAAGCTGTGAAGAAAGGCTACCGCACGATATGGTAAGCAAGCTGCGTTATATCGCGACGTGCCGAAATAAAGTAGTGAACGAACATGATGCCAAGTTGGAAGATCAACATAAGTTCATCATGATGTGTAACGACTGCGAGAAGGAACTGACTCCACGTAGTGGTCGTTTTATCTGGCGAGTTGCGATTTTGCTGATGATGACAATAACTTTGGCTGCCGCGGGTTTCTACTATGCGAACTGGGATGTGCTAAGGCTACATCTGTTTTCGAAATGAAAAAATTGAATGAAAAAAGGGACGCTCATGGCGTCCCTTTTTTATCTGTAACTTGCTTAGTACATCATCGGTAGTGTCATTAGACCAACAACTACCGCGATCATTACAAGTCCTTGTCTTTGCGAAGATGAAATCATAACACTACTCCTAAATTTGGTTGTCTCTCGCTATGTTTTAAAGAATAGCACTACTTATAGCTTTAGATCAATAATTACTTTCGAAAGCCCCAAAAGTAGTAGAAAAGTACTGCTATATGGCTTTTTTTGGAGTGTTTAAGTGTGGTTTTTGGTGTGTTCTTATTTTGTTCGTTGTGATTTATGTTTGTTCTGATTTGATTTAAGCTTCTGTTTTATAATGGTTGTTTTGTGTGATTTATATTGTTAATGGTTGTTAAGTTGTATTAATGAGGCTTGATGCTTTATGGGTGGGGGTTTGGTGGTTTTTAAGGTTTTTTCTTTGGTTTTTGTGGTGGTTTTTACATGGGGCTTGAAAAAAACTGACAAAAATTGTCATTTGAAAAGTAACTTTACCACTTTATGAATCTAGGTTGGAATGATGTTTTTATTTTCCAGTTAATCTATTGTTTTTATAGCTAAGTATTTGTTAATAAATGATTTATATGTTTATTTTTTTAATTTTTAAAGTCGAGAATGGGCGATTTTTAAGGACAAAGAAGGAAATCTTAAGAGAATAACTAGGTGAAAATGGGATCTGACTTCTCTAAGCGAAGTTTAAGAGGGTTTTATAATGATTTGCTGCAGTTTTAAACGAATCACCATTCTCGAATCGTTAATTACGACGACTTCAATCTAAAGGTGTTCTTTTTAGTGGAAGCGTAATCAAGATCCAATTTTGAGGGGCTGAGGCTTTACATCAATATTCGTGTGCCTAGACTGGCGACGATTTAAAGCAATAGGGCAAGTGGTATGTGGAGTTGGTTAGCGGTTTCCTTATCTGGTATCGGAGCAGTAACAGGAACGAAACAAGGACATATCGGTCAGGCCTTATCGTATAAGTTATTTACCTTTGTATTATTAGCGATCATTGCTTTAACTCAGTCTGTTGTTGCTGATTATACGTATTGGGTCGTTGCTGGCCTGGCGATCTCGGCGATCGCAGATGTATTTCACACCCTCACTCAAAAACGTCCCCTATATTTTGTTTGCTTTCTGCTAGCTCAACTTTGTTATAGCAAAGCCTTTTGGTTGCAGTTGTCTGGAGAAATGGTCTGGTGGTTGTTCGCCTTACTCTTAGCTGCTTGTGTGGTGGCTTTCTTCTTGCTGCTACCACGTTTAGATAAACTTGTCTTTCCTGTTGTGATTATGGGGATTGTGCTTATTCAGCTAACTTGGGCTTCTGGTGAGGTTTGGTTACTTGACCCTAAGTTATCGCACGCGGTTGGATTTGCAGGTTGTAGCGTATTGCTGCTCTCGGCACTGGCGTATGCACTTAACTGTTACCGCAGCCCGATCAAAAGTGCGTACTTTTGGGTAACGGGCAGTTACTTTCTCGCCCATGCGCTTATCGTCGCCTCTCTGACCATTTAGGGTAGAGCGTCTCCT
>NZ_LWEH01000432.1 GCF_001635455.1 Vibrio sp. HI00D65 | reverse complement strand
TTCGCTTCTCAGTGTGTTGTGTTAATCAACAACGAATTGGATATCCGCAGTTTCTAAACTCAATAAGATGAAATCCAATTAACAAAGCCCGGTTGTGCCGGGCTTTTAGTTTTTCCGATGTATATAACACCTTCGTTTAATGTGTCGCACGCTCCACCCTCACATGAGATCTCGCTTTAACGTCTCGTATTGCTCCGATGCTAAGGCGACTAGATGATTGAGCTCTTT
>NZ_LWEH01000431.1 GCF_001635455.1 Vibrio sp. HI00D65 | reverse complement strand
CACTCAGTAAACTGGAAAAATTTTTCTATTTCGACAAGCTTGTCATCCACTCTCTCGATCTCGCTTTGTATCAAGTCTCGGTTGTAGTCGATGGAAAAGAACACTTTGTTACTGACGATAAAGGGAATTTTTTAAGGGCGCATTCGATATTGGAGTTGCAAAAACAATGTCGTAACTTGAAAGCGAACAAACAGGTGCTTCGCCAGCAAAGTGCCTATGATGAAATGGTTGGGCAGCCAAGTAGGAATAACACTAACGAACTGGAAGTGTTGTTGATAGATAACGAGCTCTATTGAATTTAGATTGAAAGGGTAGAAAGTGCGAGTTAGGTTTGTTAGCTCGCACCTCATTAATTAACTT
>NZ_LWEH01000430.1 GCF_001635455.1 Vibrio sp. HI00D65 | reverse complement strand
GTGCTAATACCCAGAGTCGAACTGGGGACCTCACCCTTACCAAGGGTGCGCTCTACCGACTGAGCTATATCAGCACACAAAATGAGTTGGAGCGTGCAGCGGGAATCGAACCCGCATCATCAGCTTGGAAGGCTGAGGTAATAGCCATTATACGATGCACGCAACACGTAACTCTGTTTGAGCTATTTAACCTTTAGAATATGGTGGAGAGGGACGGATT
>NZ_LWEH01000429.1 GCF_001635455.1 Vibrio sp. HI00D65 | reverse complement strand
CGCTGAAGGCGCGAAGAAGCTTCTTGCTAACGCTGGCTTCAAAGATGTAAACAACGATGGTTTTGTTGACACTCCATCTGGTAAGTCTTTCGAACTAATGATCCAGTCGCCAAACGGCTGGACTGACTTTAACAACACAGTTCAACTAGCGGTAGAACAGCTAAACGAAGTTGGCATCAAAGCAAAAGCTCGTACGCCAGACTTCTCTGTATACAACCAAGCAATGCTAGAAGGTACATACGACGTAGCATACACAAACTACTTCCACGGTGCGGATCCATACACGTACTGGAACAGTGCTTACAACTCATCA
>NZ_LWEH01000428.1 GCF_001635455.1 Vibrio sp. HI00D65 | reverse complement strand
GAGAACCGTTGGATAGGGACTTACCTTGCAGGAGCGTCATTAAAGGAGTCGGATCTGAGCCGAGGTGTATTCTCTGAAGATGTATGGGGACAGTTCAGTATGAAGGGAGCAAACTTGTGCCACGCTGAATTGGAGGGGTTAGATCCTCGAAAGGTTGACACATCGGGTATTAAAATTGTCGCTTGGCAACAAGAGCAACTGCTTGAAACTATGGGTATTGTGGTAATGCCTGATTAATAGGGCGAGAGAAATCAGTAAATCTGACAGGGAAGGTGGTTATCTCACTTTTAACCATCGCGGCTGCACATGTTTATACCTGCTTTATCTATGGGCTTATCTTGTGAGAATTTCAGGTAAGGTG
>NZ_LWEH01000427.1 GCF_001635455.1 Vibrio sp. HI00D65 | reverse complement strand
ATCGACATCAGCGCAAAAGCGGGTGATGACATCGAAGAGCTAGCGACATACATCAACGGTCAACAAGACTCTGTGAAAGCGTCTGTAACTGAAGACGGTAAGCTACAAATGTTCGCTGGTAACAACAAAGTAAGCGGCGATGTGTCTTTCTCTGGTGGTCTTGCTGGTGAGCTAGGTATTCAAGCATCTAAAGAAGTGACGGTTGATACTATCGACGTAACATCTGTTGG
>NZ_LWEH01000426.1 GCF_001635455.1 Vibrio sp. HI00D65 | reverse complement strand
GTTGGAAAATTGAAGGGGGCTGCTCCTAGTACGAGAGGACCGGAGTGGACGAACCTCTGGTGTTCGGGTTGTCATGCCAATGGCATTGCCCGGTAGCTAAGTTCGGAATCGATAACCGCTGAAAGCATCTAAGCGGGAAGCGAGCCCTGAGATGAGTTTTCCCTGGCGCTTTAAGCGTCCTAAAGGGTTGTTCAAGACTAGAACGTTGATAGGCAGGGTGTGTAAGCGCTGTGAGGCGTTGAGCTAACCTGTACTAATTGCCCGTGAGGCTTAACCATACAACACCCAAGGGGTTTTGATGGACTCAAAACTGTTGTTTCCGCTTTAAAAAGCAGAGGCAAACAAGAACACTTGAATGAGTTTGAAGAGACAACACTTTTAATAAGCTTTCCAGATTATTTTGCCTTCAGTTTTTAAAAAAGCTGAAAGTAAAAGCAAAATTCGCTTGGCGACCATAGCATTGTGGACCCACCTGATTCCATGCCGAACTCAGAAGTGAAACACAATAGCGCCGATGGTAGTGTGGGGCTTCCCCATGTGAGAGTAGGACATCGCCAGGCTTGATTTACGTTTTCAGTTTTAAAAAACTGAAAATAAAACTAGAAACAGCACACAAGTAAGACTGATTTTAGTAACAATTTGTTGGAGGGATGGCTGAGTGGTCGAAAGCACCGGTCTTGAAAACCGGCAACCGTTAATAGCGGTTCTAGGGTTCAAATCCCTATCCCTCCACCACCATTAGAAAGCCCGCTGAGATATCAGCGGGCTTTTTTTTACATACAATCCATATTCTTCAAGTTTCTATTTGAATCCAGATTTGCGAATAAAGTTTTGCTCTTTGTTTAATAATTGCTAAGGTTTAGCGAGCGCGAGGTTTAAGCAACATCTAAAAAATCGCATGTTCTTAAGAACGATGCGATTTTTAGATGGGGTAGAGGCCGTATGACCCACCCGGTGTATACGGGCTACAGTGTCAAGTTTGAGTCTTTTGCAGTAATAACTTGTTTAATTGGTTCAGTACCGTCGTAAAACCAAATCTCTGCCAGTAAGTTTCCTTGGCTATCAGATACATTAAATTCAAAAACTGCCTTGCCATCTTGTAACGGGATAGAGACGACTTTACTTGAGTAGCTTGCTTTGTAGTTTCCAGAGCTGTCCTCTTCGAATTGCTTGTACAAACTCAAATGTGCACGTTGTATTGAAAAACTACTTATATCTACGCTTAGTGTGCTAGATTTTACCGGGCTGTAGTCAAAGCCCTGAGGCACAACTAAATCATGCATGCTTGTTGGTGCCTCATCTGATTCGACAAAAGCTACTGGAGGTGGAGTGGAACTGCCCTCATTGCTGGATCCTCCGTCAGAGCTGTCACCGCCCCCACATGCAGCCAATGCGAGAAGTACTAAGCCGATAATCATTGCAATAAAATATTTCATTTTGTCCTCTCTTTATGGCTGATTGTAAGTTTTGTTAGCGGCAGGCGATTGGTGCCAATCTTGACTTGTCGTTCCTCCGGACTCTGCCCAAACTTGGAACTCTGGGTAGGCCTCGACGATGTCAATGCGTTCAAGTGGCCACTCCCAATCTTCAACGATGAGTAGTGCCCAAGGAAGGTAGGTTGCGGTTTTAAAGTAGTTATTTGAACCGTTTAAGCTCGCGTCAACACCGATGCCGTATAAGCTGACATCGAATTGTTCCGTTGGAGCTTGCCCCGGTAAGTGAATCTCCAATGTTCGACCAGGTTGGAATGGGAGGCCTTCTCCATGATAAGTACTTGGTGTTGCGAAGATGAACGGGTCATACGGCATGTTGGTAATGGCCGAGCGATCTGAGTCTTCAGTAAAGTATATATCAAGTGAAAAATTAAACAGGGAGGCACTGGTATCACAACCCAACTCAGTTCTGAAGTAGTCACAGCCACTACTTGCGCTGGCATGAACACTCATGTCTTCGCCGATAATAAATATCGCTTCATCGGAGATAGATTCAAGACCGTTCGATGCTTGCGCTACCCCATCAAATTTCAAGACTGTTAAGGCATTCTCAATACTACTTCGAGTGATGCCTGGTAGTCGAATAGCGAACCCATTTTTATAGCTGGCACCATAGGCAGCTAACTTGCCTGAGATTTTTATAATCTCAACATGGCCGGCGAGCGTTATTTCTGTTATTTGGAGGTCCATAACAACATCATTCATGTCGTAATCCGCAGTGTAAGGCCAGTTATCCTCGTAAGCGACGGTGGCATAGCTGTCGACACTCGGGAAGTGTTCAACGGAGTAACCATTCCCTGTTATAGTAATTGGATGATCTTCGACCTCACCAGATGTTGAACCACCAGTATAGTTAAGGCCGGTTTGTTGACTAAAGCGGAACCGACTCCAACTTGAGCCTGCAGTTGCAGAATCAGATACAATAAATGGAAGAATATTGCTGCCAGCGTCAAGTAGCTTATCGGTGAAGACTTGCTCATCAGCGTCATCAAAGTCACCATCTCGGTTCCAGTCAAACCAAGCGGATAAATAGCCAGTCGTGGAAGCGGTGACCTCAATAACAGAGCTTAGGCCTGGGTCGAGGGCCGATACGAAGCCAACCCCTTCTTCATCTGCGGTGTCGACGGCATTATCATCGACTTGTCCGCCAACATCACCATCAGGTGCGACACTACCGAGGTAAGTAACACCATCAACTTCATGACGAGGGCCATTCGATGTAAGGTTCGTACTGTAGGTGTCTGGTGCATCACCAAAATCAATCGGTTCATTGGGGTCGATAATCGGAGCATTGGCACAGCGGGCACCATCGTTTTGATTGGATACAGGGCCATTAGAAACGAATTCGACTGCAGATACATTTCCTGAAGCTAGATTCGCCGCTGACAAGTCCATTCGGAAGATTTTACCATCGGAGTTACGTGACACGTATAGATTGGCTTCGACATCAAAGTAAGCTGCGCCAAAAGCGCCTGTTACACCAGTGTCACCGACCAGTGTCGTTGAGCCACTAGTTCGATCTATGCTGTAGAGACGACCGGTGTTCGTATCTACCGCGTATATGTTGCCGTTGTCGGGATGAAAAGCAAAGTCAGCTATAGTAAGTGTTGCGGTAGAGTTCACTTGGACCAGTGATAGGGTCGCATTTGGATCGCTGTCGAGTGGTGATAAATCGATTTTATAGACACCTTTATTTTTTCTGTATAAATAGTAAACGTGATCATAAACATCACCTACGAAGAAGTGATTCCCGGTGCCAAGTAAGCCTGAAACATTTAATACTTCTGCTTGAAAGTCCTGCCCCAATCGTACGACGCGGTTTTCGGTTGTATCATAGCCGTAAAGATAACGGTCGGTGAAATTAAAACCAACTGCATTGACGTTTCCTGGTATTCCCGTGTCTGATTGTAATAATACCGTCGAGCCGGTTACTAGATTAACCCCATAGATTTGAGTGGGGGTGGATTGGAATAGGTACGCTTTACTTGGACATGTATCAAACGGTGCGGCATGTGCGCTAGTCCCTAGCAAAATAGACCCGAGTAGTAATGATATTCTTCTCATGGTAATCCCCTTAACAATGTGCGTTGACTTACATGGAAAAATCATGCCATTAATAAGGTATTGAAAATAATGATTTTTTTTTGGGTTTTGTTGATTTCAGAATATGCATCTCAATATGAGTAGCAGTTTAGGAAGAAGGTTCATTAACACGCTGAATAAGGTTTCGACGAAGCAATAAAATGTCGTTTTTTAATATTCGGTATTCTATTACAGAGATACAAGGAATATTTGCTAGGTGCATTCGAAAGAGCTAGAAGGGGGTAACCTTTGTTGGCAAGACATTTTTACTCTCATACTCAGGAAATTCGACCTAATTTTCCCTACATTTCGCCACAATGTTTAGATGGCTGATAGATATCAAAAAGATGAAGCCTTATTGTTAAAAACACTAAAGCCAGTTGGTATCTACCAACTGGCTTTTCATTACTTTCAAACTAAGAGATGTTTTTATTCAATATCTGATACACAAATACTAGCATTTTCTGTCCGGTCCTCTTGGACATAACTGCCACCCAGAATATTCATATTTTTACTAATATGGCTGTTATCCACATCTCCAAGGTTACTTGTCCAATATTCAAGTTCACCATTACCGACCGGCCAACCAAAAGCGTTGCTAACATCACCTATAGTCCGCTGAATAGTCTGTAATTCTTCTTTTGAAGCTAGCCTCTTACCCGAGTCTTTACAACTAGCATCCGAATCTTGCCATGTACTTATACCCCATGAAAAACCATTTTCATAATGATAATGAAAGCGAGTATTACTTGTCATTATCTCAGATAGACTGTATTTGTGGGTTCCTAAAGTAAATGTTTTATTAAAATCGATGTTAGTGAGTTTTATAATATTACTGGTTATTTTTGTTTTATTATCACCGATGGCAAATATAGCCGCTGTACTTTGGTCATGAGAAATAGCAAATACAGTACTGCCTGATAAATGAAAAGCTTTCTCTCCTTCACCTTGTTCTAATTGCCATTTAACATTATTTGTTATGTCTAAAGAAATAGTATCACTGGATTCATTGATAGTGTACTCTCCGATCGCCTTATAAGTTCGACTCTTCTTATATGGAACAGTGTTTATAATAGGATAATTAGGATAATTATGTATTTCGGAAATTTTAATATTTTTTAGTTTTCCTGAAACAATGTTGAAATATTTTGATACCTCATAATTTGTACCATCAATTTCTGCAATAACTAATATATCGTTATGCTCTTTTTTTGGTATGAAACTATTATGACCGGTCTGTTTTAAAATACTCTCATCTGCGCTTGACCAGTCCACAAAGGACGTAATATCGGCTATCATTTCTTTGTCATATTCTTTATTGCTTGTATAATGACCGATTGCGGAAAGTGAAAATTCAATATTGTTAACCAAATTGTTTAAATTACCTGTGCCAATAATTTCAACAGATTCCAATCTGGCATCAGATATTGTCATTTCTTGTGGATTACTTTCGATATCAAACATTCTTGCAGATATAGTAGCTTTGCTTTTACCTACTTCACTATTAGCGGTAAAAACATTGCTGCCATCAGTGTTATCGAATATATCTGGTGCACTTGATACCCAGTTTACATCTTTTGTGATATCAATTTTACTTTCCTGATTATCTCTTGGGTCTTGATATACTCCAACTGCAGTAAACTCTCGGCTTGTTCCATATAAAGCGTTATTTAACTTAGTCGTACTCTCATCGTCGGAAACGGGTCTAATAATGATTTTTTTCAGCAGTTCGTCGCTGACAGTTAGAGAAATTTCATTGCTTGAAATTCCTTTAAAGTTTGCTGTTAATGTTGTGGTTCCACCAATATATCCTACAGCTCTGAATCCATTTTTTTCGGAGGGAACTTGAGCAAAACTGTCGCCTGTTTGCATCCATGAAACATAATCTGCGCCATCACGAATTGAACCATCACTCCATTTAACAATGCTATCTAGTGATGTTGAGGTTCCCATTGGCACATAAACTGATTGGTTATTATCAAAATTAAATGGTTTGACTCTAGGCGACACCGTAATCGAAACTGGATCTATTATAGAGAGTGACCAAGTTGCAATAATATTGTTTGCTTTTGCTATAATGCTTGTTTTCCCGATTTGATGTGTCTTTAATTGTGAAGGTCTATCAAAACTAGCGATATTCGTTTCACTGCTGCTCCATTGGACTGATGATGTGATATCACTCGTGCTCTTGTCGCTATAATGTCCGATTGCTCTAAATAGTAGCACTTTGTTTGACAAAGCCTCGTGAGATTCTAGGATATCTTTATGATATACCTCTTCGATGGTGATCTTTTCTAATTTTTTTGTAAGCAAATCATTCTCGTTGTCACTACTACCACCGTTCGCTCCGCCGCCCCCGCCACATGCAGTTAATGACGGAATGACAATGAATAAAATAAATATTAATGAAATAGACTTCTTAATGTTATTTTTTATGTGCTGTGAAAACATATGAAAATGGCACCTCATTGATAAATTAGAAGTGCAAATTATATGGTGATCAACTTTTGACAAGTAACAAGATAAAGACAAAAAATGACAAAAATAG
>NZ_LWEH01000425.1 GCF_001635455.1 Vibrio sp. HI00D65 | reverse complement strand
CTATGGTTCTTCGATCAACCTTCACTGAGTTACCTGCAGCCCCAACTGAGTTGCCATGCTTAACTCGTTTCTCTCTACAATTTCTTCGATAACCTTGCCTTCATTATTGAAACGAAAATAGGTAAGACTTGTCCACGTTAAATCTTTGCCCGTTACGTCAAAACCCATCCAAGTATTGGCATTCTTTGCTTTGTGGGTAAGTGCGACAACAACTTGATCGCCTCCTTCAACAAT
>NZ_LWEH01000424.1 GCF_001635455.1 Vibrio sp. HI00D65 | reverse complement strand
GCGTGATCGTCGAGTATGCGACCGTATAAAAGCTGTCTTGCTAGCTTCCGAAGGATGGAGCCTAACCATGATATCTCAAGCCCTTTGTATCCATGAATCTACAGTTGCTCGTCATCTTAGTGATTATGCTCTATCTTAAAAAAAACTTAAACCTGAGAATGGCGGGAGCCAGAGTCTACTTTTTGATACTCAGACGATGCAGCTCATCGAGCATTTGACTGAGAAAACCTACTTTCATACGCGTCAAATCATTACTTACGTCGAAGATGGTAAACCAGATAACCAAGACAACTTATTCGCTGGGAACCAAGCGGTAAGAGTGAGGCTTTGAAAAGAGATCCGAAAAAAACAC
>NZ_LWEH01000423.1 GCF_001635455.1 Vibrio sp. HI00D65 | reverse complement strand
TCCCCAATATTGGAGCGCATGTAAGTGAAGGATTTCAGGAAGAAAAAGGTCGGTGTCTAATCGGTTTTGGCGCTTATAGGCTTCTTTGACGTACTTTAAACCTTTTTGGTAATCCATCAGGCTCCAGCAACATCTTGCCATTAACATAAGCGATTGGATCGCTCCTTCTTCAAACAGAACTTGCTCAGATCTGACGAGGCATTGCTGAGCAATCTCAAGGATCATCAGCGGTTCAGAGTCGACACGAGTTTTGAGTTGTTCTAGTTCTGTTTCAAGAAGGTACTGATTTTTGTCCAAGGCTTAGATCCGTAATTATCGAACATATTGATAA
>NZ_LWEH01000422.1 GCF_001635455.1 Vibrio sp. HI00D65 | reverse complement strand
GCTTCATATGGTGCCAGACGTGCTCATTGTTGCTGTCAACCAGTGATTGAATATCCATGTCCTTCATCATCAGCTCCTTAAGATTACTACTTTTTATAACGGCTTAACTTTGATGCTCGATGAATGAACCATTAGGTCAGGTTAACTCACCACTTGCTTAGTTAAGGTGTTGTGCGTGTGAATAAAGTTTACAGACCAATGTGA
>NZ_LWEH01000421.1 GCF_001635455.1 Vibrio sp. HI00D65 | reverse complement strand
GGTATATAAAATCGACCCAATTGGCGTGAAAGGGATCAAAGATTCAGCAGCGCTCGAGAGCATTGGTTACATGGACGACCGATTTTCAAATGCAAATACAGTCATCGGAGAAGATGCATGGAAGACAATTGATCTATCAAACCAAATTGACTGGCAAGAAACAATGACTGCAGACAATTGCCGTAATGGTGAATCGAGAGAGATGTGGTTTATAAACACATACGACATAGCACGTACAGCCCTAAC
>NZ_LWEH01000420.1 GCF_001635455.1 Vibrio sp. HI00D65 | reverse complement strand
CCTACTGTAGACAAGCCCATCATACAAAAAGGCAGCCAATGGCTGCCTTTTTTGAACCTTACGCTAAAAGCTTCCTCTAACAAGAACCGAGCACTTCTTTGCTTAAGATCGCCTGCCACTCTTGTTCCGTCACAGGCATGATCGATAAACGATTGCCGCGCTTCACCAAAGGCATTTCAGATAATTCAGGCATGGCTTTAAGAGTCGCTAATGGAATC
>NZ_LWEH01000419.1 GCF_001635455.1 Vibrio sp. HI00D65 | reverse complement strand
GTGTACCTAATGCTTGATTTGCATAAACAAAAAGCCAGGGTGAGCCTGGCTTTTGTATCGCGGCATATTAGGTTAATTAACCTAGTAGGCTAAGTGCCGAGTTCGGAGCTTGTTTCGCTTGAGCAAGAATCGAGCTTGAAGCTTGAGAAAGGATCTGAGACTTAGTCATCTGAGTCGTTTCTTTCGCGAAGTCGGTATCTTTAATACGGCTCTTAGATGCGTTAACGTTCTCATTAATGTTGTCTAAGTTGCTGATTGCATGGTCGAAACGGTTTTGGAATGCACCCAGTTCTGCACGGTGGCTGTCTACGTACTTAAGTGCCGCATCGATGATTGCTACAGACTCTTGAGCACCGCCAACAGACGTTACGTCGATAGTATCAACCGTCACTTCTTTAGAAGCTTGAATGCCTAGCT
>NZ_LWEH01000418.1 GCF_001635455.1 Vibrio sp. HI00D65 | reverse complement strand
CAGCTTATTGTTAAAGGAGAAGCATATCGCGATTTTATCGAATACGACGGATGCTTATGCCGCTGAGGTTTGTGGCACCTTAAGCAAGCGTAACGAGATCACCGTCGTTATTGCTAGGAACGCGAACGAGACCCACAAACAGGCGGATAAGCCACCCATTTGGAACACCAAGCCAGATAGGATTGTGCCTATTAAGCGGCCCATAGCATTCGC
>NZ_LWEH01000417.1 GCF_001635455.1 Vibrio sp. HI00D65 | reverse complement strand
CCATCTATTAGACGCGACTGCATTTGAGAAGATGAAAGATGGTGTGATGATCGTCAACACCAGCCGTGGTGAATTATTGGATTCGACAGCGGCTATCGAAGCGCTTAAACAGAGTAAGATTGGCGCGCTTGGCCTTGATGTGTATGACAACGAAAAAGAGCTGTTCTTCCAAGACAAATCAAATGACGTGATTGTCGATGATGTGTTCCGCCGTCTATCTGCTTGTCACAACGTGCTGTTCACAGGTCACCAAGCTTTCTTAACCAAAGATGCTCTGTTCAATATCGCGAACACAACCCTAACCAGCGTTGACGCTTTCTTTGCAGGCAACACCAGCGGCAACGAACTTGTTCAATAACG
>NZ_LWEH01000416.1 GCF_001635455.1 Vibrio sp. HI00D65 | reverse complement strand
TAAATTAGTAAATTAGTAAATTAGTAAATTACTGATTGTTGATATAAATAAAGGTGTTTAAATATTAATATAATGTAAGTTATCATCAATATCCCAACTAAAGTATCAATAAGGAAATAGCTTGTGTTATTAAATGGTTCACATAGAGATGTGGATATTAAAGAAATTGAAGGTATATGCTCAAATAGTGATAGCAACCTAGAAAAAATAAAAAAAATGTCTCAAATTCTAGAGGTTGTTAACAAGGAGCTTGCTGAGTATGAAACTCTTTCTTTAAAGGATTACAAGGCTATCGATGATAAGCACTACGTAAGACACTATATAGTCAGCAAGATTAACGACTTAAATAGCTTGATTTTCATACAAAACTTAAAAGTAAGTGTGATGAATACGATTAGCTATCGATATAAAAGTGGTGAAAAATCTAGAAACCTCGCAGTTAAATCAAGCATTGCGAGAACAATGATTTATATCGAGAACCTTCTCGAGCGTCGCGACGAAGGCCTGTTAGGGGAACCATTGAATAGTACAATCAAGAGCTTAAAGCACAGCGAAAGTAGTTTGTACTTTAGGTTAGAAAGCGCTCTGATTTACACATTTTTTAAAGCAGAAAAGCGCCGAGTATTGTTTGCAATCAGCAATTCAGGCTTCAAAGAGGAGATTAAGCTTATTCCCGAATCGGGCGCTAAAATATCAGAGAAAAAAGTAAACGGCATCGTACAAAGAGCGTTAAGCGGTAATATTCATGATAGTTTAGATGAATTTAATATAGCTAGGGTACTTAATGATGCTACGAGAGAAATAGAGATTTATCATGCTTGCTCTCAAGGTGATGATAAAGCTGCTTTCCGTTTAGCTTTGGCGAAAATGACAGCAATGTCTGATGATATGAGTACTACATTGGATTATTCGGATGAAACCTTCGACCAAATTTTATTAAAGAATAATATTCCTAAGAAAGTACTGATCCGAGATAAATCTAGGGATGGACTAGAGTTTCAGGTAATGGATACTATGGCATTATTTTATAATGATGCTTTTAACCTTGAAGATATTGTTGTGTTTGAAAAGCCTCAAGTGGTAGAGAGGTTTAATGATGTCATTGACTTAATTAGTGTGCTTTCTGAGGTCATGGAACTAGAGGGCGATGATACTAAACCAACTTTATTAATTGAGCAGATTGTAGGAAGAGAAAAGTTCAAATCGGATAGTCAATACTATGCGCAGTTTTTCAATTATAAAAACTCTGCTATCGATCAGGATTTGAACACTCTGATTCGTGATCAATCCATCTATCAAAGTGATTTGAATAGCAATGTCAGCATCATTTCATCCGCAGATATAATATTGCCTTTCTACAGTAAGAATGCGATCAAAAATATTCTTGATGACTATGTGGTTGGCAAAGCAGAGGGAATTGCTGAAGCGTATCGATTGGTAGAAGAGAAATTTCCTAACTGTGATGATTCAGTGAAGGCTTTCATCGCTCTGTTTGCGAATTTGTTTATGTCTGCTCCGACGACTGAGGCAATATCTTTAGCGATAAAACCAGCGGTGCTGATGCTACAAACCCACCTAGGTATGAGCGGCAGAATTGTGCTTGCTAAAGATAGTAACCATCGATACTTCTTAGTCAGCACATTTGCATTCCATCACCGAGTGACCTACCTAGGTGGGGCCGATAACGAGCTTGTTACTCAGTTGATTGAAGCGTTGCCCAAAACAGATGAGAACTGGAAAGATGTATCGTACGAAGCTTTAAACGCTATTTTCTTAAAATTGAATATTCCAACAGGTTTTGACGACACTCAGGAGCAGCCTAAGCCTTTCTTATTGCGCAATCATAGGTTTGATAACTTTATGTGGGACGCAGTACAAGAGACGACGCTCCTAAAATTTAACCTGATTGCTCAGTCGTTTAAAAAGGTTGGCAGCAAAAAACAGTTCCAAGAGAATTATCTTTTGAAAGATTTGGTTGCAAATGAATTTAAGTTATCTCTGAGCGACAAATCGGTTGAAATGAAGGAAGTTCTGTTTACTGAAAGCTCAATGGAAGCCGCATTAAACAACAAGGTTCCGTTTTTACAAGTCGCGCAGAAGATGATAAATGATCCTGATTATGAGGTAAGTATTCAAGATGTTGAATCGATTTTGCTTGATTCAATCGTACTTCTAGCAGACATCATTCCCATTTTTTCCCCAATCGCAAAGGCGTTGAACGTTAACCTTTCTGTTGTTGTTAATGCTTGTGTAGTGAAAAATATTAGAATGATTCGTCTATCTAAAACGGCCTTCATGAGAAGCGTTGTTAACGATATCTCTGACGAATTTATACGCCGTTCTAAATTTATATCGAGCGATGCCATCGGCGATCTAAAAAATAAGATAAGAGCGATTAAAAAGTACAAGTTCATGAAAGAAACCAGTGAACGTTTAGAAACCATCAAAACGATGGGCTTAAGTGGTGGTGCGGGCAGTTTTAAAGTGAATAGTGCTTACGGTACCTCTTCTGTAAACGTTGTACTTGAGACGTTTGACTGGTGTTTCAATGGAAAAGGACCCGTTGGAAAAGTCGTATCGGACAATAAGATTCCATTGCCAGCTCAGCCTGAAGTTTTTCAATCTATCATTGATGAAAAGGTCTCTATAGTAAGGCAGGCGGATGAACCTATTTTGATTTCTGGTTGGCGTTCTCCACAAACTGGACGTATTCATATTTTGGACGGACAGCACAGGTTTATTGCCGCGGCAAAGCTGGGGGTTCCCGTTGAAGTAAAAATCAAAAAATTCGGTACTGTACCAACCCAGGTAGACTGGAGTGGCACGAAGTTTAGCCAATCTACCCCTGCAAAGTACAAGATAAAAGGTGTTCAGAAGCCGATATTCAAAAAAACTGTCGTTCAAAAGGCTACTAATACTAATGTGAAAGTTGAGAACATCCACATTCACCCTGAGCTCAGGATTGGTTCGATTGGCCGACCTAATAAAAACTATTCTACTGGCGCGCAGCTGATGACGTTTTGTGAGAACCTGAAAAATAGCAATGTCGCGGCATTGATCTCCCTTGATTCTGGTATGTCGGCAAGAGAGATCGTATCGCTAACTAAGCAATTAGCGAGTCACAATATTGAGTATATCTCTAACAAGACGACGTATATCAAGGACTTCTTTTCTATCAAAGCTCTTACACAGCCTTCAAGTGAAGATATCGATGGTCTAGCGAATCGGGTTCTCGACTTATTGAATACACGCGAAGGGAATGTGTTGGTCCACTGTGCGTTGGGTGATGGTCGCTCTGGTATGGTTAAATCTGCAGTGATAATGAAACAAATGTTCAATGAGAGCCGTTTAGACTTAAGTAATGTGCTCGAGGGGACTAAGGCTTACGTCAAACCGTCCATCGAATCCGAACAAGCCGTTTTATCATATCTGGATGTGAAAAATAGCATTGATACGATTCGTAAAACCCATCCAAAAGCACTCGAGCGTTCTGATGATATAGAGGTTTTAAATCAATACCTTGAATATCTTCAAAATAAGAGTGCCACTGTCTAATTGACCTTGTACTCGTGTCCGAAGTGATGCTGAGCTGTTAGGTTACACTGCCTCCTCTGAACAAGTAATCGAGCGGGGCAGTGGTTAAATCAATCGTGGAAAAATAAATAGGGCTTAGAGCTGCTGTATATTAAGTGCCTTCGCTCTTTCAGCTCACCCTTTTTGATGGGTGGTATTGGTCATCATAGCTATAAGTCTTGCCACTTTTTTACGCATATCACGCCTATCTACAATCATGTCTAAAGCGCCATGTTCGAGTAAGAATTCACTCTGTTGAAAACTGTCAGGTAGCTTTTCCCGTACCGTTTGTTCAATGACTCTTCGGCCCGCGAAACCGATTCTCGCTTTAGGCTCACCGATATTGATATCACCCAGCATTGCTAAACTGGCTGAGACACCGCCAAAGGTTTGGTCGGTGATTACCGAGATATAAGGTAGTTTAGCTTCAGACAATCGTTTGAGCGCAGCACTGGTTTTCGCCATTTGCATCAACGCCATGAGTGATTCTTGCATGCGCGCCCCCCCGCACGCTGAAAAACATACCAGTGCGCAGCTTGATTCAATTGCTTTATTGACTGCATCGACAAATCGAGCGCCTACAACTGATCCCATTGACCCTGCCATAAAAGCAAACTCGAAAGCACATGCGACAACTGGCATGCCAAGTAGCTCGCCCTTCATCACGACCAGTGCATCTTCCTCACCTGTACTTTTTTGTGCAGAGACCAGTCGTTCGGTATAGCGTTTGTTG
>NZ_LWEH01000415.1 GCF_001635455.1 Vibrio sp. HI00D65 | reverse complement strand
CAATCACATCACTGTTCTCAAAAACCAAGTTGTAAATAGAATTGACGGTGTATTGAATAGCGCGTTTGTTCGCGACTTCTTGTGTCTGAGTAATCATGCTTAATCCTTAGCTTATGGTTATGACCAGTTACGTTTGATGCTTCTTGCTCTGCGGTTAATCGCCGTTTTTAACGTTGGGCTCTCCGCTTCTTCGTAGTCAGTTCGCAACTTGGAAAGAACACCGTCTCGTACTTGAGCTTTGACTTGCTTGAGCATTGCTAAGCCTTTGGTTTTCTGCTCTTGGCTTAGGCTGTATGCAGGTAAATCCGGGCAAGGTCTAT
>NZ_LWEH01000414.1 GCF_001635455.1 Vibrio sp. HI00D65 | reverse complement strand
CACCACAACAAAAGCAATCTCTCTATCGAAATCAATCTGAGTGAAATTAGCTAACGCTTCATGATTGAATTCACCCACATCACTAAAGAAGCGTTTGTAGAGATCCTCTTTAGAGACTCGATTAATGAAGTCGGCATGAAGTGGTTCATCTTCAGGAAGAATCGGGCGTAGCAGTACTTCTGTTCCATCTTTTAACTGGATAAGTTCCTCAAGCTCTACAGGGTAAGGGCGAATCGCGAGTCTTTCTTGCGGATCCCCTTCGTAGGCTTTCAATATGATATCGG
>NZ_LWEH01000413.1 GCF_001635455.1 Vibrio sp. HI00D65 | reverse complement strand
TTATGCACTATTAGCCAGTCGTTTGACCGGATTGGTTAAGAATCGCCGTCATATGATTGTGCAAAACCGTATTTTCGGCAGTGTATTTATTGGGACAGGCAGTTTATTAGCGTTGGCTGGGCGAAGCTAATATGGGCTTCAAAGGATATGATGAGTTTATTGATTTACTTAACTCAGATATTGCCTCTTTGAAAGCGCCTATTAATGGCGCTTTTTTCATGGTGTAAACTTCTCGAACAAACTTTTTATTATTCGCTTTTGGAAAAGAAGACTTCTGGCTTAT
>NZ_LWEH01000412.1 GCF_001635455.1 Vibrio sp. HI00D65 | reverse complement strand
CACGGCATGGTGAAAACGGACCACATCCTGTTCATCACATCAGGTGCATTCCAAGTGGCTAAGCCATCTGACCTAATCCCAGAACTGCAAGGTCGTCTACCAATTCGTGTAGAACTCGAAGCGCTTTCAGCGAATGACTTCAAACGCATTCTAACTGAGCCAAAAGCATCTCTGACAGAGCAATACATTGCCCTAATGAAGACGGAAGATGTGAACATTGAGTTTACTGAAGACGGCATCAACCAGATCGCGGATGCAGCATGGCGCGTAAACGAAACCACTGAGA
>NZ_LWEH01000411.1 GCF_001635455.1 Vibrio sp. HI00D65 | reverse complement strand
ACCTCTTCAGCTATGACAATGGCACAGCCATTAACGCATTTGAAAAAGTCCGACTACCTCATACCGAGTTTAACTGGCTTTACCCATTGGAAGCCGAAACCAAATTTGAACAGGCTACCGCCTTAACAATAAAGCCAGAGTTGAGCTCACAGTTAGAAATAGAGGCTGAAACTCAAATCTTGTGCCGCACTGCCATTACTTGGCAACTTGAAATAGGAGACACCGAATGAGCACACTGCAAGCTATTCCGACTCAGCACGGGATAGACATATTAAACAGTGAGCTGAAA
>NZ_LWEH01000410.1 GCF_001635455.1 Vibrio sp. HI00D65 | reverse complement strand
CGCCACACGTCTCTGCATTGCGTGAGTAGTATCGGTGCTTAATAATAAGCTCTATATCATCCAAACCTTCAAGGTCTACTATCTCACCATATCGGTCACCCAACTTCACGGACAACCTCCAACCTGAAGCCGCAACACTTCTCTCTTTAAAGGCATACGTTGGGTTCAAAAACGCCGACTGACTCTCTTCGTCTGTCATGATGTTGGCCTTCATTTGCTGACGATAGCTGTCTTTAGCAAAGAAGTTACCATTCGACACATCCCAGAAGCGCGTAGAGTACGACACCAACTCATCTTTGATGCCCGTCTCGCCATCGGTTAACGAGCCCGGTGGTGTACGACTGCGCATGTAGTTGTTACCACCGTACGTCAAGTAAGCTGGGGTCACCTCTTCACCAGAGATATCCATACTCACCTGCAAGTTAATAGCAATACCATCCAACTTATCTAAGTAAGTGCCCGCATCCACTAGACAGGTTAAGTC
>NZ_LWEH01000409.1 GCF_001635455.1 Vibrio sp. HI00D65 | reverse complement strand
TAAATTAAAGAGTATTGAAACGCTTATCGTGCTTAAAGCCAAATGAGTCCGCTGTATGGTTTCGCTTTAAGTGCCTCTAACCTACTTGTAAGTGAGCCTGAGTGTATCTCCAGTTTATGACCATCAGGGTCTAAAATATAGAGTGAGTTCCCTTCGCTTTTGTTCTCTTTGAAAACTGTCGCGCCTGATGAAATAATACGTTCTGTAAAGGCTTCAAATTCTTCTGGTGCAATATCAAAAGCTGTGTGTATAGTCATTTTTCGGGCAAGGTTCATCCAGAGCAAGACAAAGCCAGAGGTCGCCCGCAGAAAGATATGCTCCTTTGTCCCATTTAGTATGAGCCGCAAC
>NZ_LWEH01000408.1 GCF_001635455.1 Vibrio sp. HI00D65 | reverse complement strand
CCTAGGCATATCTTGACGCGAGAGGCCCGAAGGTCCCCCTCTTTGGCCCGTAGGCATTATGCGGTATTAGCCATCGTTTCCAATGGTTATCCCCCACATCAAGGCAATTTCCTAGGCATTACTCACCCGTCCGCCGCTCGACGCCGTTATCGTTCCCCGAAGGTTCAGATAACTCGTTTCCGCTCGACTTGCATGTGTTAGGCCTGCCGCCAGCGTTCAATCTGAGCCATGATCAAACTCTTCAATTTAAGATTTTGGTGACTCAATGAATACTGACTTCAAAACTACAAAAAGTAATTTTAAAGCTATTACCATTCCAACAGAATGATAATGAATTGACTGTGCCGATAATAAATTATCGATTGGTCACTCAGTCCATTGAAATCAATGTGATTCCTAAGAATCAATTTTGATATTCATCAACGAGTGCCCACACAGATTGATAGGTTTAAATTGTTAAAGAGCGCTAGCGTTTTGTGATTTTCATCTCAGTCGCTAGGGGTGCGTACTATACTAGCACCGTTTTGAGAGTCAAGGTTTATTTTCAAACTCTTTTTTCGACCGATTTCGCTGTGTGACTTTCGTCTCACTCCGTGTCGGTGAGGCGGCATTATAGAGAGATTGAGTTAGAGCACAAGGGCTTTTTGAAATAAAAGTTTTGTTCGCCTAAAAAGCCACCAGATCCGCATTTTTCGAATAAAAACTAAACATTTGAAACGTATCACAGCAATACATTGGAAAATTGCAAGGCATGAACGTAAGATTCATGTGTCTATTTTGTTAATGGTAGATGCTTCTATTTCGTTTATTAATATGTAGTATTCCGATATGAACTCAAAAAAATCGATGTTGTTAATTGTCGCACTGGCTGTATTAGGCGGCATTGTTTTCTCTCAGGTAGATATATCGCCTGCAATTACCTTTATCCTTGGTGTCTTGGCTTCCGCTTTTGTTGTTAACTTTTCAAGCACCGACTCAAAATCAGATTCAGAAACTAAAGCTTCAACGAAAACGCTTTATGTGGGTAACCTTCCATACAAGGCGAACGAATCGCATGTTCGTGAATTATTCTCAGAACATGGTGAAGTCTTTGCAGTACGCTTAATGAAAGACAAGCGTACTGGTAAAAGAAGAGGCTTTGGATTTGTTGTTATGGCAAGTAATGATGTGAATCATGCGATCTCTGCTCTTAACGACAAAGATTACATGCAACGAACTTTAAAAGTACGTGTTGCAAATGATCCTAAGCATCCTGAAGCGGACGAATCTGAACAGAACTAAACCCTAACTGCTTCAACATACTATCTAGTGCACTTTCTTTATTGGGAAGTGCACTACAAAAAACCTCTCTCACTCCCCCTTCTTCATGACCACTTTCTAAACCCAACAACTCTTGGACTCGTTTAGCTATCGCTTTGCCCGAATCAACCAATACCACGCTTTTGCCTAATACTTGCTGAATCTCAGACTTTATTAGTGGGAAATGGGTACAGCCTAAAACAGCAACATCAATGACATTAATCATCGGCTGAAGGATTTGCTTGAGCTCTTCTATATTTATTGCCTCTCCTCTGAGCTTATCTTCGGCCATATCCACCAGCCGAGTCGAGCCCAAAAGTTCAACCCTCTTATTAATAGAAAAGTTCTTGATCAGTTCATGTGTGTATTCACGGGTGATGGTTGCCGGAGTCGCAATAAGGCCAACAGCTTTATTCGCTAATAAGGAAGCAGGCTTGATCGCTGGGACTACCCCAACGATTGGAATGACATTATTAGCACGGAGTGTAGGGAGAACAATCGTACTGGCGGTGTTACATGCAATAACAACGATATCAATAGCATGACTGTCCACGAAGCTAGCCACAATACTCTGAACTCTACTAATCAGAACCTGCTGATCGAGCTCGCCATACGGGTAAGCTTCGTTATCGAATACATAGATATAATTATGATTGGGTAATAGCTGACTTATCTCTTTATAGACAGATAACCCACCTACCCCAGAATCAAAGACCAATATATTTTTTTGTAGACTATCCGACACAACGATTACCTATATGTAGTTTCGCAGCAATAATACCCCTTCACTTAGTTTTCGCAAATCCTCACGCTATACAATGCAAGCTCGATAACGTTGATGTACAAAACGTTCACCTTGCTCTATCACTTCGAGCTCTATATCAAGCTTTCCTCTAAAGCATGGCGCAGAGGTCACTAGGGTATGAAACTCACCATCTTCACCACACGGATCAACATGGTTCGGTAAGCTTGCTATTAACTCATCGGTATATTTCAGCCCGCAGTAGCTAATATCTAATACATTATTTTCGACAGTGGCGAGAAAAGTTTCGATGCCTCTATCTATTATCTCTTGTGCTAGCACCTGACTGCTCTCTCCCATAAGAGGAAACACACACTCCCAGCCTGCAGGTTCAATATAGCTTCTTCTATAGTCCGCAATGCCGTTACAAAACATATCACCGAATGCGACGGCATCAATCGATAAGCCAGAATCTTTAAGTGCCGAGACAATCGTACTTTGGTAAACCTCGTTGCTTGGGAACACTTCCGGAAGCTCGATGGTGATAAGTGGCAAGCCGATCAACTTTGCTTGCATTGCTACTACGTCTATAGGAGTTACTTGGAAAGGGACTTCATCTCCAACATAAGTTGTGTAGAGTGCAACAACTTCATATTCGTTGCTTTCAAGTAAACGCTCGAGGGTTAGTGTGGAGTCCTTGCCTGATGACCAGCTTATGACGACTTTCTTTTTCATTGATATACCCAATAAGAAAAAACCGCCCGAGGGCGGTTTAGGTGTTAGTTAGAATTGGTAAGTAGCATTCACGTAATATGTACGCTCTGGCGATGGGTATCCACCAGCAGTTTCATACTCTTCATCTGTTAAGTTATCTACTCGACCATTTAAGGTTAGGTTTTCATTCGCATAGTAGTTAACTGAAACATCGAGCAAGCTATATGCCGTAAGATCCTCAGAGAAGTCAGGTCGTTCACCTACATATTGGTAACCTATAGAAACATCAACTTCATCGAAACTAGCCACTGCATTATATTTATAAATCTTCTTAGCTCGGCGTGTCAGCTGCTCACCAGATTGATTTTCTGGATCTTGGAAGTTGGCGCTCACTTGGTGATTGATAAAGCTGGTATCAAACCCAACAACCATT
>NZ_LWEH01000407.1 GCF_001635455.1 Vibrio sp. HI00D65 | reverse complement strand
TATCTTTTGGTACCCTGCTTGGGGTTGCAAGACACTCTAAGATCGCTCTGTTTAAGACTCCAGCTCTGCTTTTCATCCAATTGGTTCGAAATATTCCACCACTTGTTTTTGTGTTTATCTTTTACTTTTTTGTCTCTAACCAACTGATTCCTTTGCTTGGTTTAGAAACCCTTCTGCGTGAACACAATGGCGACATTAATCAGCTGCAAGCGTTTCTATTTGGCCCTGCCAACCTTTGGGAGAACTTAGCTTCTGGTGTTATCTGTATTGGTCTACTCTCTTCGG
>NZ_LWEH01000406.1 GCF_001635455.1 Vibrio sp. HI00D65 | reverse complement strand
GAACTAAACCCAAAATAGTGGCGCGCTCTGGAGGATTCGAACCTCCGACCGCCTGGTTCGTAGCCAGGTACTCTATCCAGCTGAGCTAAGAGCGCACGGGTTTTAGTATCAACTGAGTCAATACGAGGATCAACAGACCCTTAAATAGTGGCGCGTCCTGGAGGATTCGAACCTCCGACCGCCTGGTTCGTAGCCAGGTACTCTATCCAGCTGAGCTAAGGACGCACGGTGTTCATTCATTCAGAATGAAGTTGTGAAATATATCACATTCTTCTTGCTATGAAGAAAAAAAAAGGCCATCGGCCTGTAACGAATGGCGGTGAGGGAGGGATTCGAACCCTCGATGCAGCTACAAACCACATACTCCCTTAGCAGGGGAGCGCCTTCGGCCACTCGGCCACCTCACCTAATTCATAATTCTCACA
>NZ_LWEH01000405.1 GCF_001635455.1 Vibrio sp. HI00D65 | reverse complement strand
CGATACATCAAAGACGGCCGAACATGACTATGAAGTCAACGAGCTCAAGCAGTATGATAGCTTACTCTTAGTTGGCGGTACCGAACATGTACAAAAAGCAATGATCACGCTATTTGGTTTTTCAGTCAGCGGCGATGCTTTGATAGTCGACAATATCAAGGGTCCAGAGCAAATTAAAGTCAAAAGATATGCACCAGATACGGAAGTACCTGTCCAGGAAAAAGCAATAGGACTTCTTAAAATGCTAAAATCTGAGAGTAAATAAAGCTCGACTACAATAAGTTATAACCAAGAAGCCGCTGAAGTCTAACCGAAGCGGCTTTATTATGTAATCAGAAGAACTATCAACCCCCCGTTTTAGATGGAAATCCAACCTTTATAAAGTTGGTCGCATCTTAATTTAGTACTTGC
>NZ_LWEH01000404.1 GCF_001635455.1 Vibrio sp. HI00D65 | reverse complement strand
GGCCAGTTCTGAGACATTTATTTGGTACAAATAAGTCGAAGTTTAAAACGAAAAAAGCCAAGTCTTTCGACTTGGCTTCTNNAANGTGGCTCCCCCTGCGGGACTCGAACCTGCGACATACGGATTAACAGTCCGCCGTTCTACCAACTGAACTAAGGGGGAATTATTTAAGAAGAATAAACTTCTCAATAATATAAATGGTGCCGACTACCGGAATCGAACTGGTGACCTACTGATTACAAGTCAGTTGCTCTACCTACTGAGCTAAGTCGGCACAAGTGGGGCGCATTTTAT
>NZ_LWEH01000403.1 GCF_001635455.1 Vibrio sp. HI00D65 | reverse complement strand
GAATGCTCTAGGAAATCGACAGGTTTGAAGAAACCAGCCGCATTCACCAAATAGCCAATGTGACGTTTTTCTGCATTCAACTGTTCAATAAAGCTTTGAACAGCAGAAGGGTCGTATAAATCAACCTGAGCCGTTTCAACATGACCATTCGTGGCTGATTCCAGTTCCAATTTTGCTTCAGCAAGATTCTGTTTGTCATGAGAGAGAATCATTACAGGCACACCAGACTTAAGCAGTCGCTCTGCTGTTGCTTTACCCATACCAGAAGAACCGCCAACAATTAGTGCAATAGAAGATGTGTTAAACATAATGAAATCCTTAATCTAAAAACTACCTACCAGTAGATAGGTTTCTTATTCAAAAAAAT
>NZ_LWEH01000402.1 GCF_001635455.1 Vibrio sp. HI00D65 | reverse complement strand
ACCGCTTGCTAAGCCGTCTCCATTGGGCTTGCTCGCCTTTTCTAGTGAAGATGGCGGACATTTCCAACCTCATATGGACACGCTCTTTTTACGCCACTTAGCACTTGTCGTGTCTTATTTGGCGGACACCTTACCTTGGCAGATAAATAATGAGCCTAGAGCCCAACACACCTCTTCCTAATAGTCTTCAAAAGCCTCTTTCTCGCTTCTATGAATATCTCAGAAGTGAGAAGGGACTCAGCCTACACACCCAACGAAACTACAAACAACAACTTGAAACCATGGCCGAACACC
>NZ_LWEH01000401.1 GCF_001635455.1 Vibrio sp. HI00D65 | reverse complement strand
GCGCTACGAGGACTCTGCTCAGAGAAATCCATGTAATCGAACTGGTGACAGTTACGACACTCAAGTGAATCGTTCTTCTTCAATCGAGCCCATTCTCGTTCCGCTAAGTGATGACGGCGCTCTTTGAATTTCTCAGGCGTGTCAATCGTCTTAGCAATAAAGTGAGCGTACAGCTCTTTTGATGCTTGAACCTTACGAACAATTTTATCAGTCCATTCATGTGGTACGTGACAGTCTGAACAGATTGCACGAACACCAGAACGGTTTGAGTAGTGAATTGTCTCTTGGATCTCTTCAACGATAGGTGC
>NZ_LWEH01000400.1 GCF_001635455.1 Vibrio sp. HI00D65 | reverse complement strand
ATATCGTGATCGTTGAACCAGACACGCCCATCAGTCGGGCGCTCAATCGCGCAAATCAACTTCAGCAAGGTACTTTTACCTGCACCGGAATGCCCGCCTAAAAATGCCATCTCTCCACGTTTTAGATGGAAATCCACTTTTTGGAGTGCTTGGCGTCCACCTCGGTAGGCTTTGCTCACTTGCTGAAATTTGATCACCGAAAATTCCTCTTACGATCACTAATATCAAATTTAAAACGATAGCAGGTTAAGGGTAAACCACTTTGCTACTCGCGTTACTCTTCACGGCTAAATAGAGCTTCAATGAAGTCTTTTGACTCAAATGGACGCAGATCATCAATGCCTTCACCAACACCAATGTAACGAATTGGAATCTGGAACTGGTCAGCAATTGAGAAAATCACACCACCTTTCGCAGTGCCGTCTAACTTAGTTAGCGTAATACCGGTTACTGGTGCAACTTCACTGAACAGTTTCGCTTGGCTGATAGCATTCTGACCTGTACCAGCATCAAGTGTTAGCATGATTT
>NZ_LWEH01000399.1 GCF_001635455.1 Vibrio sp. HI00D65 | reverse complement strand
ACGGTCTATATGTTCAAGACTTAGTAACACTTAACGAACAGTGGCAAGTTCTTGGTGGCGTTCGTTTCGCATACGACAAAACGACGAGCAGTTCTAATCAAGAAGAGAGCTACAACAACATTCTTCCTAAGTTTGGTGTAATTTACTCTCCGGCTTCAAATGGTTCAATTTACGCAGTTTACTCTGAAAGTTTTGAACCTGTTGGTGAAATCACAGATCAAGACGACGTGAACTTTGGTCAGTCTCAAGATGCTAAGAAAGGTACA
>NZ_LWEH01000398.1 GCF_001635455.1 Vibrio sp. HI00D65 | reverse complement strand
CCATCCGTAACTCATCAAACGACCTGTTTACCTTTGCCGAAGGCATAACCAACGCAGCGGACAGCGTGAATGCCAGTTCTGCCTCACAAATGGAACAACTAGAGCAAACTTCGACGGCAATGAACGAAATGTCGGTCGCGGTAGATGAAGTCGCGCAAAATGCCCACCGTGCGTCAGAAGCAGCAATGCAAGCTGCCCAAGAGGCACAATCTGGTAATCAAACTTTCGATACTGTAAATCACAGTATTGTGAGCCTCTCTCAAGGGATCCAAGAAGTTTCCGACGTTATCAACACCGTAGGTGAGAAAACCTCAAGTATTGGTAGTGTATTGGACGTTATTAAAGATATTGCAGACCAAACTAACCTACTTGCCCTTAACGCTGCCATTGAAGCAGCACGAGCAG
>NZ_LWEH01000397.1 GCF_001635455.1 Vibrio sp. HI00D65 | reverse complement strand
GTTCTTTGTGATCGGCTTGAAGCTGCTCATTGTGAGTCTTATTCGATGCAGGAGCATCAAGCTTTGGTTCTGTTTCTTTTGATTCAGCGGTTTCGTCTTTGGTCGCTACTGGCTGAGTATCTTGGTTCTGTTCAGGTTCAATATGCTCATTATTTTTTTTGCTTGTCATGCTTATTTCCTGTTTCTAGCTAGGGCTGGAGAGCAGCCAGTAATATTTGGTTCGCAGCACTTTGAGTATTCGTAACGTTAGAGAAACCGAGCTGTTGTGCTCGTTGTGCTATGCGCTTACTTGGAACAAACAAATGTCTCGTTGAAAGCCAAGCAGAATACTCATCAGGGGTAATGGAGCACAGATACTCCAATTGCTCCTGACTAGTGACGACTACTTTGGACGTTTTTTTGTTTATCCATGTTTGATAGATATTGTGATCGTTTATAGGAATATATTCTCTACGGTAGGTCTCACAATAAGAGACTTGTGCACCAAGGTTGAGCAAAGAATCCCGAATGAGCTCTCGCCCACCATTCCCACGTAGTATCAAAATGGATTTATTTTTTACGTCACTAAGTTCAGCAAGTTGAAGAAGATGTTCACTATCACTAACTTGAGGATAGTTTACTTTTTGTTTACAGACTTTGCTTAAAACGTGCGCAGTTTTTTGACCAACGCCAAGATAAAGCGGCGAAGTGGGCCAAACAGACGAAGTTTTAGAAAGAATATTTTGAGCCGCGGTCACGGCATGATGGCTGACAGCGATGATGATATCGCTGTTATTAAGTTGGACGCTTAAGTTCGCCGAATCTGGATTGTCGATGATACGGATAAGCGGATGATGGATTGCTTGAACCCCTTCATCCGCTAGTTGTTGGCAAAGCGATTGTCCCTCTACACCGGGACGAGTTACCAACACTGTCATGATTATTCTTGGTCTGCGTATAGCTTGGTTAGGATTTCTCTCGCACCATCATCTAGCAGTTGATTAGCCAGAGTCACACCCAGCGCTTCTGCTTCTTCGCGAGGGCCAGATATCTCACCACGAATCATTTTAGAACCGTCTGGCTCACCAACCAATGCACGTAGCCAGATGTTATCGCCGTCTAGTAGAGAGTAACTACCGATAGGCACCTGACAACCGCCTTCTAGTGTTAAGTTCATTGCACGTTCGCACAAAACACGGTCTGCAGTATCTTTGTCGTTTAGGGGCTCAAGAAGCTTAATTAGGCGTTCATCATCAAGACGACATTCAATACCTACAGCGCCTTGGCCTACAGCTGGTAAAGATTGTTCTGGTTCGATAAAGCTACGGATACGATCTTCTAGTTTTAGACGCTTAAGACCAGCTGCCGCTAGAACGATTGCATCGTATTGACCGTCATCGAGTTTACCTAGACGAGTACCCACGTTGC
>NZ_LWEH01000396.1 GCF_001635455.1 Vibrio sp. HI00D65 | reverse complement strand
TCATCTTCATCATATTGACGCTGATAATGTTCTACCGTTAGGCCAATCTTATTGGAATCAGATACATTGTAAAATGCTTTTGCTAAGAAGTTACTTAGTTCCGTTTCTGCAGGGTTAGCAGCACCGCGATCTGGACCTTCAACATTAGAGCCCGACGAGTGAGTTTCTGTTTCATGACCTTGAGCGTATGTCGCCATTACAATAGTTTCTAGCTTATCTTTACGCATGGCCCAAGAAAGGGTGTTCTTAAACTGTTCATCAGCAGAAGTGTAGCTAGATTTGATACCGAAACGGTTTTCATCGCCGTCAGTTCTAAGCATATCCTCTGGGTTCTTTGTTCTCA
>NZ_LWEH01000395.1 GCF_001635455.1 Vibrio sp. HI00D65 | reverse complement strand
GTGGTACAAGACGCTGCCGTTACGATTTTGTGTACTGCTGGGTCGAAGATGTTGTCGTTAACACCAACCACGATGTTTGCGATGCCTTCTTCTTTAACAGGTGCAGAAACTACAACGCGCTTCACGCCTTGCTCTAGGTATGTGTTTAGGAAAGAAGTCTTACGGTGAACACCTGTCGCTTCGATCACAACATCACAACCAGACCAATCGATCGCGTCGATGTCACACTCTTTAGTGGTTTTGATGCGTTGACCATTGATGATCATCTCATCGCCTTCAG
>NZ_LWEH01000394.1 GCF_001635455.1 Vibrio sp. HI00D65 | reverse complement strand
ACGGTATACGGTGTCGACCTAAACAAATCAGGGGGAGCCCATCAAATTTACAAGTCAAAACATGCCATGATTGAGATTGCAAGCTTCGACGCAGAGTTTGTCACAGAAGCAATCAACGAACATGGTGTTCTTGGTCAAATTCATTATCTCAATACAGACTGGCAAGATGAAAAAGCGCGAGTAAAAGGTAATCAAGACATCGATGGTCAGCGATTCGTGCAATACGTTATTGCGAATGCAAAAAGCCTT
>NZ_LWEH01000393.1 GCF_001635455.1 Vibrio sp. HI00D65 | reverse complement strand
AAAAGCTTCAAGCAATGATGACTCGTGCAGACGTAAGTGATGCTGAGAAATACCGCCGTATTCTAGAGGCGTACCAAATTGAGATGGATTATGGCATTAAGCTTGGTGCATACCAAGGTCGCGTAGAACTGGCGAGCGATAAAACGATTGAAGCAGACGTACTGCACTTAGGACGTATCTCTTTAGTTGCTCGTAACTTAAATGGCAGTCAGTACTGGGCTTGGAATCAAACAGCAGCTCAATGGCAAGAAGTTGATTCTTCGATGAAGTCTGAGCTCGATAAAGCGTACGATATTGCTAGTCAACAAGCGGCTCCAAGCTTGATTACTTTACCTGTTTCTTTCACTGTTGCGGAGGTTAAGTAATGAACTTAAAGCCATTAGTAGCATTGCTTTGTATCACGTCTATTTCCTTTTCTGCTTTCTCTGCTTCTGATACAACGGC
>NZ_LWEH01000392.1 GCF_001635455.1 Vibrio sp. HI00D65 | reverse complement strand
TGAGCCAATGTATTGCTGGATGTGTTCTTCCGTACTGGATATCTGACTTGAACATGCTGCAGTTAGCGCAGCTAAGGCCAATATGATAATACGCATTACTTAATTCCTTTTAGCTTGATCGCTCCATTCAAGAGCTTCCTAAACTTTTATCCTTTAAAGCCACAGCAGCCATCAAAAAATACATCACTCACTAGGTTGAAATATAAGAGCGAGGTTTCAGTATTTGAACAGACTGCGTGATCAATGCTGCTGTGTACACGTT
>NZ_LWEH01000391.1 GCF_001635455.1 Vibrio sp. HI00D65 | reverse complement strand
CGCACTTTGTTCGCATCAATGGTATTTCATACCTAAGCAAAGACGACACACGCGGCCTGCTTTAAGCCTAACCAGAGAGATAACGAATGCCGGATTTTATCGACCATGCCAGTAGTAACGAAGCCAAATTCACCGAAATGGCTATTGCAAGCCAACGTAAACGGTCAGTGCAGACAGGCCAAAAAGAAAGCGCGAAAGAGTGCCACGAGTGTGGCGATGAAATCCCAGAGCTGCGCCGTATTAAAGTCGCAGGTTGTCAGTACTGCGTTAGCTGTCAGCAGCTAGCGGAGAA
>NZ_LWEH01000390.1 GCF_001635455.1 Vibrio sp. HI00D65 | reverse complement strand
TAATGAGTTCACGCACTCAATGATCAAAGCCATCAATAACATGATGATGGACATGTTGGCTGCAATTTCTCGAAAAGATTATGAAGACAGACGCCGACGCCAAAAACAAGGTATCGAGAAGACTAAGAAAGAGGGAAGTATCAAGGAAGAAAGCCAGATTTAGAGCTGCATGAAAAAATCTACAAGCTTAGAGTGGGTAACCAGATGAGCATTAATGAGACAGCCAAAATGATAGGCGTCTCAGCG
>NZ_LWEH01000389.1 GCF_001635455.1 Vibrio sp. HI00D65 | reverse complement strand
GCAAAAAACTTTGATCCGATAATCGAAACACATGAAGGCGGCTACTACGGTAACCCTGATCCTGTAACTGCGATTTCTCGCGGCACGATCATTAAAGTCGACACAATCTGTGAAGATGGTTTGCGTATCGCTAAACCTGGCTTGTTGCGTTAATAAGGAGACAAAAATGAAAAAAATACTTGCTACTCTGGCGATGTTTGCCACTTGTTCTGTAAATGCTTTAACACTCAGTGACTATGTACCAACAGACAGCGCTCTAGCTCAAGCAATTCACCTGACTTCAGAGCGTTTATCGAGAACAATGTCCTTAGATTTACCCGATAAAGACATATTAATTATCGATACATCAA
>NZ_LWEH01000388.1 GCF_001635455.1 Vibrio sp. HI00D65 | reverse complement strand
TCAGTAATATCCGTCGGAAGCTAGTACAGGCAGGGTTGTCTAAACAGCATATTAAAACGGTTCGTGGTAAAGGATATAGTTACCTAGTGTCGGTTGGAACATGAGTGCCAAACTAATACGTTGCCCCGACTTCATTGCCAAACGTAAAGATGGATTAACGTTCCAACTTTTCTCATATCTGACGATCATCCTTGTCAGTATCTTTATTTTTCAAGCTGTTGCCGAAAAGGCGTTGATGAAGGCACTACTTAAGGTGCCTGATTCTGTTAAGCAAGAAATGTTGGATCT
>NZ_LWEH01000387.1 GCF_001635455.1 Vibrio sp. HI00D65 | reverse complement strand
AGTTCCGCCATGACATGGTGGGTTTCTTGAGGAACGTCGACTTGGTTTCGTAGCCATAAGGCGTGTTCGATACCATCACGAGCCGCCTGTTCCGCTTGCTGCTGAGAGTAACCCAACTGCAGTAAACCAGTCTTAATTTGGGTTTCACGCCACAAGGTGACGTCATGCTTTAGCTCTGGATTTTCCGAGGCAACGTGTTGTTTTACAGCTTGCCACTCATCCAATGACAAAGAAGCAGACACAGGGTGCTCTTGAAAAAGCCACTGCGCCATCTCTTTCTCAACCTTCATGATCACAGGCCAGTTGTCATATAGAGTGTCATCCAAATCAAAGGTCATGGCTTTGACAGGCTGTAACCCTCGGTAAATTCGCATAGTAAAACCTTTAGTCTTTATTTTTCTTACGGGCTCTTGGGTGAGCCTGATCGTATGCTTGTGCTAGATGCTGGAAATCTAAGTGAGTGTACACTTGGGTGGTCGAGATGTTTTCATGACCCAATAATTCTTGGACCGCACGAAGGTTTTGGCTCGACTCGAGCACATGCGTTGCAAAGGAGTGGCGCAACT
>NZ_LWEH01000386.1 GCF_001635455.1 Vibrio sp. HI00D65 | reverse complement strand
AGAAAAAAATGCGTACCCAGCGCATATTGAGTCTAATCGAGCAACGTATCGTCTGATTGTTGAGAACTTCTTGTCTGTTGGTCTTAACCCTTCTATTCCATCTTCACGCTGTTTTATCAACTTCCCTTATCAAAGTTTGATTCGTCGACTGCCCTTAAGTTTGCCGAAAGATAAGGTGGTGGTAGAGATTCTGGAAACCTGTAAACCGACAGATGAATTGTTGGAAGCGGTTAAAGACCTTTACCAAGCGGGCTATATGATCGCCTTAGATGATTTTACTTCGACCCCAGAATGGGAACGTTTCCTTAAATACACGCATATCGTAAAGCTCGATATCATGCAGATGGGTTTGGATGAAGCGTGTGATTTGGTTAGGGCACATCAAGGGAAGAAGTTTAGCTTTTTGGCGGAGCGTGTTGAGACCGAGCAAGAATTCCAACAAGCTAAAGAGGCTGGCTTTAAGTTTTTCCAAGGTTACTTTTTTAATAAACCGGAAATCATCAAGAGTAAGTACATTAGCCCTGAGCAAGTGATTGCCATGGAGCTGTTCCAAGAGGTGTGTAAGCCCGATGTGGACTTTCAACGGGTGGAAAGTATTGTTGCGAAAGATGTAGCGCTTTCATACAAGCTGTTGCGTTTTGTGAATACCATGTCGCCGCGCCTTGAAGTGACCATCTCTTCTTTTCGTCAGGCTTTGGTGTATCTAGGGCAAGAGAAACTGAAAATGTTTGTTTCGTTAGCCGTAGCGTCTTATGTCTCTGATAAAAAGCCGAAAGAGCTGTATGGATTGTCTCTACAGCGTGCCCAGTTTTGTCAGCGTATGTCTCGCTATCAGGCATTTGAAGGATATAGAGAGCAGGCCTTTATGATTGGCTTATTCTCCTTGTTAGATGCGCTGTTGGACTTGTCGTTAGAGAACTTAGTCGAGCAGTTGCCGCTGTGTAAAAGTATCAAGGTTGCTCTATTACGCAGGGAAGGCCCTTACGGTACCTTGCTTGCCCTTGAAGAGAGCTTTGAGCATGCGGATTGGCAGCAGATTGATGAGCACTGCGCTGATCTAGGGCTTAGCGTGGATCAGGTGAAAACTGAACTTACAGAAGCGCGTCGCTGGAGTCACACTTTGACCAACAAGCTGTAGTGTTGCTTTATTAAAATTTTATGACATTTAAAACGCACGCCTTGACGTGCATTTTTTTATAACTAAGATATATGCATATCCATATATGAGTATATATTTATGCTTCCTCACCAATTTTTTAAATTACTGTCTGACGAAACGCGAGTGCGTTGCTTAATGTTGATTGTGCGCCAAGAGTGCCTTTCAGTTGGTGAGTTGACTCAGGCATTACAAGAAAGTCAGCCAAAGGTATCACGCCACCTTGCGCAGCTGCGTTCAAACGGCATTTTGAATGACGTTCGCCAAGGGCAATGGGTGTTCTATCGCCTTGCCAATGATTTACCGGGTTGGATGCTAAAGTTAATTGATGACCTTATCGCATCTAACTGTTTGAAAACTGAATACCAACAAGACATTGAGCGCCTAGAGGCGATGACTTCACGTCCTCAATGTTGCGTTTGATCGAATATTTTTAGATTCACCACTAACTGAGAGATATTAAAATGACAGTTAAAGTAGGTATTAATGGTTTTGGCCGTATCGGCCGTCTAGCATTTCGCGCAGCTTTCGATTGGGAAGAGCTAGAGTTTGTACAGATTAACGATGTAGCTGGCGATACAGCAACGCTTGCACATCTTCTTGAGTTCGATTCAGTTCAAGGTCGCTGGAACCATGAAGTGACAACTGAAGGCGATGAGATGATCATCAATGGTCAACGCATCAAAACCACTAAAGAGTGTGACATCGACGCGATCGATTGGTCTGGTTGTGATGTTGTGATCGAAGCGACAGGTGTTCACCGTAAGACTTCTTTCCTAAACACATACCTAGAGCAAGGCGTGAAGCGCGTTGTAGTTTCTGCACCTGTTAAAGAAGAAGGCATCGCAAACATCGTGGTTGGTGTTAACGACAACATCTTCGACCCAGCAGTACACAAAATCGTAACGGCAGCGTCTTGTACCACTAACTGTATTGCACCTGTGGTTAAAGTGATCAACGAGAAGCTTGGTATCGAGAATGCGTCATTCACAACGATTCACGATCTAACCAACACGCAAACTATCTTAGACGCGCCACATAAAGACCTACGTCGTGCACGTGCATGTGGTATGAGTTTAATCCCAACTACAACGGGTTCTGCTAAGGCGATTATTGAGATCTTCCCTGAGCTAGAAAACCGCATCAACGGCCACGCGGTTCGTGTACCACTAGCGAACGCGTCTCTGACTGACATCATCTTCGAAGTGAAGCAAGACACGACGGTAGAAGAAGTGAATGCGATGCTGAAAGAAGCGTCTGAGAATGAACTGAAAGGCATTCTTGGCTTTGAAGAGCGTCCATTGGTGTCTATCGACTACAAGGGTGACCAACGTTCAACAATCGTAGATGCACTATCAACGATGTTGGTAGGTAAGCGCATGGTTAAGATCTACGCTTGGTACGATAACGAAATGGGTTACGCGACACGTACGGCAGAGTTAGTGCGTACTGTCGGCTTAGCATAAACCTGAGCACTAAGGGGACAACACTATGACACATCCA
>NZ_LWEH01000385.1 GCF_001635455.1 Vibrio sp. HI00D65 | reverse complement strand
AACGAAACGAAAACAGGTGAGCAAGGTGGTAAAGATGTGTTCACGAAAGAAAACTTAGACGAAGTAACGATTTATGGTGCTGAGTTCTCGTCAACTATTAATCTTGACACTCTGTTTGACGCACCTTACGGCACTTACACTCGCTTAGCTGTTGCTTATGCAGATGGTGAAGACAAGAAGACTGGTAAGTCAATTGATTCAGTTGCACCACTAACAAGTACAATCGGATTTGGTGTTGAACGTGATAATTTCGGTTCTGCGTTAAATGTAAAAATGGTTGCGTCGAAGGATGATTGGAACGCTGACGACAACGTCGATGTATCTGGATACACAGTTGTAGACTTGACGG
The DNA here is from genome assembly GCF_001635455.1 of Vibrio sp. HI00D65. Taxonomy (GTDB): domain Bacteria; phylum Pseudomonadota; class Gammaproteobacteria; order Enterobacterales; family Vibrionaceae; genus Vibrio. The sequence continues at coordinate 95 of NZ_LWEH01000385.1, read as the reverse complement.
CTTATTACCGTCCTNTGACAGATTTAACTCTGAGAGCTGGTGCTGAGTTCTCGTCAACTATTAATCTTGACACTCTGTTTGACGCACCTTACGGC
>NZ_LWEH01000384.1 GCF_001635455.1 Vibrio sp. HI00D65 | reverse complement strand
CTTGGCGAGGGTAGTTCGGCGGTGTAGGGCGAGAAGAAAATGATGGCTTCGTGATTAATACGGGCTCTTTGTTTGATAGGCCTTGGTTTACTTCCTGAGACTGGTTGGCGGACTCGTCCATATTCTTATCGACTTTCTTGTCGGCTAACTTTTCTGGTTGTGGCGTAGGTTTTGACTTTGCTTTTGGCTCAGGGCGCTCTTTCTTAAAGACCTTCTTTTCAGCAACTGACTTTTTTTGAACCGGCTTCTTTTTACCAATCTTCTTTTCGACTTTTTTTGGCTGTGGCTTATTGGTGATCGCCTTTTTCTTCGGTGTTGGTTTAGCCTGTTTTGGCTCAACAGTTTTTGGCTCGACTGGTTTAGGTTCTGCCTTTGAAACAGGTTCTTTGATTGGTTCTGGTTCGACGGACTCAGTGACCGTTTTTTGTTGAGCTTGAGAAGGTGTGCTCTTCGGAGTGAAGTTGATCGATTCCGTGTTCGATAGCCTCCCTAGAGTCAGCTCAAATTCATTGGATTCTAGCGCGACAAATAATAGCGCCGCATGAATCACTAACGAT
>NZ_LWEH01000383.1 GCF_001635455.1 Vibrio sp. HI00D65 | reverse complement strand
CAGGCGCTACAGGGATAAGGTGTGATAATGCAATTGGTAAGCTGATCCAAATGATGCCTTTGTTGTTTTGCTTTGAAAATTCGGTGATCTTGTTGAGCTCAGCATGGAATGAGTCAACATCATATGTGACTGTTGCTGGATTGATGATGATGCCGTTAAATTTATCGAGCGTAAATTCCACAGATGATCCTTTATGGTTTTGATTTATTAAATGTCGAGAATTTGGTCAGCTTATATCATCTTAGGTGTC
>NZ_LWEH01000382.1 GCF_001635455.1 Vibrio sp. HI00D65 | reverse complement strand
AAATCCAATTAACGGTTGCTCCGAGGAAGATATAACATGAAGGTAATGAAAAACCCAGTGACATGGCTAGCCGCATTCGCGCTACAAGGCTGTGTAACCGCTCCAGAAACACCGCAACAACCTGAAGTTCCACCAGCAACCTTGGATGAACCTCTGAGTGTTCAACCACAAACCTTCATCATGCGCGGTCAAGTTGTGGTAGGCCATGAAAGCCGCACGTTTACCCCTTGTGGTAGCCAACAAC
>NZ_LWEH01000381.1 GCF_001635455.1 Vibrio sp. HI00D65 | reverse complement strand
TCTGTCTTGGGATATCCAAACCAAGCTGTGGCGCTTTAGTGCCAACCACCCATAGGTAACCAACCAAAGCATACACAACGCCAGATAAGCCACCGAAATTGGCCCCTTCAACCCAGTATTGCCCTGCTCCTGACAACGCAGAAGAGACAGCAAAGATCTGAAGCAACTTAAGACCGCCTAACTTTTTCTCAATATCTCCACCCAGTTGCCACCACCACAAAATATTGAAAGCAATGTGCATAATCGAGAAATGA
>NZ_LWEH01000380.1 GCF_001635455.1 Vibrio sp. HI00D65 | reverse complement strand
CACTGGCAGTACTGCTTACCAGATCACGGCTACCAACAGCTGTCGGGATTGAAACTTTTCACGCCACCAACACTTCCAAAGTCTTACTCTCTTCCTGAGTTTGACAGTACTTTTCGCTTGCAATTGTCAGATACACAAGCCATATGTGAAGTGTTGCGCCTGACAGTCAGCGGTAGCACCCAGCAAAAGCTCTACTTCCTCTATCTCGGTCAAAAGGAGCTGATGAACGTATTACATCAAGTTGGGTATAAGGTCGGCCAGAAGGTTTCGACGAAAATCAGTAACGG
>NZ_LWEH01000379.1 GCF_001635455.1 Vibrio sp. HI00D65 | reverse complement strand
CTAGCGACTGAGATGAAAATCACAAAACGCTAGCGCTCTTTAACAATTTAAACCTATCAATCTGTGTGGGCACTCGTTGATGAATATCAAAATTGATTCTTAGGAATCACATTGATTTCAATGGACTGAGTGACCAATCGATAATTTATTATCGGCACAGTCAATTCATTATCATTCTGTTGGAATGGTAATAGCTTTAAAATTACTTTTTGTAGTTTTGAAGTCAGTATTCATTGAGTCACCAAAATCTTAAATTGAAGAGTTTGATCATGGCTCAGATTGAACGCTGGCGGCAGGCCTAACACATGCAAGTCGAGCGGAAACGAGTTATCTG
>NZ_LWEH01000378.1 GCF_001635455.1 Vibrio sp. HI00D65 | reverse complement strand
ACTACACCACGTACGGTTGGACGTACGCCGCGCCAGCGTGAAGCACCAGCTTTACCAAGTTCACGTAGCATATGCTCAGAGTTACCAACTTCACCGATCGTTGCACGACCTTCAGAAAGTACTTTGCGCATTTCACCAGAACGTAGACGGATAGTGATGTATGCACCGTCGCGAGCAACGATTTGAGCATAAGCACCAGCCGAACGAGCTAGTTGAGCACCCTTACCAGGCTTAAGTTCAACACAGTGTACAGTAGAACCTACTGGGATGTTGCGCATC
>NZ_LWEH01000377.1 GCF_001635455.1 Vibrio sp. HI00D65 | reverse complement strand
GCAATAATCAGTAAAACGGAAAGCGACAAAAAATTAATTTTCAAAAAGTGTTTGACACCGAATGTTAATTCGCTAGAATAGTCGTCCACTTCGAGAGGTTCCTTGCTAAAAAGGGGCGCTTAAGAAGTTAAGCTCTTTAACAATTTAAACCTATCAATCTGTGTGGGCACTCGTTGATGAATATCAAAATTGATTCTTAGGAATCACATTGATTTCAATGAACTGAGTGACCAATCGATAATTTATTATCGGCACAGTCAATTCATTATCATTCTGTTGGAATGGTAATAGCTTTAGAATTACTTTTTGTAGTTTTGAAGTCAGTATTCATTGAGTCACCAAAATCTTAAATTGAAGAGTTTGATCATGGCTCAGATTGAACGCTGGCGGCAGGCCTAACACATGCAAGTCGAGCGGAAACGAGTTATCTGAACCTTCGGGGAACGATAACGGCGTCGAGCGGCGGACGGGTGAGTAATGCCTAGGAAATTGCCTTGATGTGGGGGATAACCATTGGAAACGGTGGCTAATACCGCATAATGCCTACGGGCCAAAGAGGGGGACCTTCGGGCCTCTCGCGTCAAGATATGCCTAGGTGGGATTAGCTAGTTGGTGAGGTAATGGCTCACCAAGGCGACGATCCCTAGCTGGTCTGAGAGGATGATCAGCCACACTGGAACTGAGACACGGTCCAGACTCCTACGGGAGGCAGCAGTGGGGAATATTGCACAATGGGCGAAAGCCTGATGCAGCCATGCCGCGTGTATGAAGAAGGCCTTCGGGTTGTAAAGTACTTTCAGTTGTGAGGAAGGGGGTGTCGTTAATAGCGGCATCTCTTGACGTTAACAACAGAAGAAGCACCGGCTAACTCCGTGCCAGCAGCCGCGGTAATACGGAGGGTGCGAGCGTTAATCGGAATTACTGGGCGTAAAGCGCATGCAGGTGGTTCATTAAGTCAGATGTGAAAGCCCGGGGCTCAACCTCGGAACTGCATTTGAAACTGGTGAACTAGAGTACTGTAGAGGGGGGTAGAATTTCAGGTGTAGCGGTGAAATGCGTAGAGATCTGAAGGAATACCAGTGGCGAAGGCGGCCCCCTGGACAGATACTGACACTCAGATGCGAAAGCGTGG
>NZ_LWEH01000376.1 GCF_001635455.1 Vibrio sp. HI00D65 | reverse complement strand
TTCATACTCAGTCCGTGTTAGTGCGACAAGCAAACAACACCATGAAATCTAACGAAGCAATCCGAAAATTGGAGAGTCATTAATGCCAAACATAACCGAAGAATTACAGGAATTAAAAAAAGCCTCACAAGCTCAAACGAGTGCGTCGCAACAGTTGGCTGACGAGGTATCACAAAAAATGGGAGCCATTGATAAAAAAACAAACGATGCCGTCACTAATGTGTGGAAAGAGCACCAGAAATTTAAAGACAGTG
>NZ_LWEH01000375.1 GCF_001635455.1 Vibrio sp. HI00D65 | reverse complement strand
TCTCACTAGCACTGGCACAAAACTTCGAGCGTGTATTAGCAACTGAGCTAGCGAAGCCGTCGGTTGAATCAGCGCAATACAACATTGCAGCCAACAAGATTGATAACGTTCAGATCATCCGTATGTCTGCGGAAGACTTTACGGTAGCGATGGAAGGCAAACGTGAGTTCCGCCGTCTACAGCAAGCAAACATCGATCTGAAGAGCTACAACTGCAACACTATCTTTGTTGATCCGCCACGTTCAGGTATGGATGTAGATACTTGTAAGATGGTTCAAGGCTACGAGCGCATCATGTACATCTCTTGTAACCCTGAAACATTGAAAGAGAACCTAGAGATCTTAAGCGAAACACACGATGTTACTCGTTTTGCTTTGTTCGACCAGTTCCCTTACACACACCACATGGAAACTGGCGTATTCCTAGAGCGTAAAGCGTAACACTCGCTTTCCTAATCTAGGTATAAGCCAAACTGCAGACACAAAAAAACGAGCCTATCGGCTCGTTTTTTTTATTTATAGGTTGGCTTAAGCTGTCTTACCGATAAAGCCTAACTTCTTACCTACCCAAGCGAGCAGTAACATTGCGACGATAATCGCAAAGAAGTTTGAGCCCGCATCTGGGTGTTGTGCTTTCACAAATGCAGAGTGACCAAATGCGCCCACGAAGAAACACGCCAAACCTACTAGCGGGATATCTTCCGATACTGGGTTAGTTAAGTACTCTTGATAAAGTGCTTGTACAGCTAAAACTAAAGCAATCAGTGGGAAGATTGAGAAGCCCACTTCGCTCATTGTTACCCAAGATAAAAGTGCATCGCCACATACACCAGCAATCAGAGCCAGTACCAGTGTTTTTCTTTCTGAGCCACGGTTTACAGTATTATTTTCATTCGACATTATTCTATCCCGCCTTTTAATCGGTTACGTTCACGTTCTTTACGATACCAAAAAGCCCCTTTGGCCATCATTCGCAATTGCATGATCAAACGCTCAGCCAGTTCGTCTCGCTGACGTCGATCTAAATCTAATGCTTCTGCCCCTGAGTTAAAGACCAATATGACCGAAGCTTCTGCTTGCGTAAAAGCTTCATCTCGTGTCATGCCAGTCGTGATAAGGTATTCGGTTAACTCAGCAGAAAAGTGCTGTATCTCGCGAGCTACCGCTGTACGAAACTCAAATGAGGTTCCTGAGCGCTCTCGCAATAACAGTCTGAATACGTTAGGGCTGCTTTCAATGAACTCCATAAAGGTTTCAACCGATGTGCGAATAACACTGCCTTCTTTTACTATACGCTGCCTAGCTTGACGCATTAGCTGGCGCAGTAGTAAGCCCCCCTCATCTACCATGGTCAAGCCAAGCTCATCCATATCTTTGAAGTGACGATAAAAGGAAGTCGGTGCTATTCCAGCCTCACGAGCGACTTCTCTCAAGCTTAGGTTGGAAAAACTACGATCTGCACTGAGTTGGCTAAATGCTGCATCGATTAAGCTGCGACGAGTTTTTTCTTTTTGCTGTGCGCGAATGCCCATTGGTTTCATACTTTATCAATTTCTTCTTTTACAGCCTAAACAGGCATGTCTAATACTCTGTTCAATATAACGCGAATCACTTATTTATATAAGATACTCCGGTTATATAAGACACCAAACACGCCTCTTTGTTCACGTACCGCAGTAAATACGTTCGCGGAAAAAATTTCAATATCCACACCGCCATTTGGAGACATACGACATACCAAATATTATTTTTTCGCTAGCACTGCGTGATCCCGCCGACTCTCTGATGTCCTTTTCATGTACGCAAGAACAGAATCAGTTAAAATCCCGCTACAGCTATATTAATCAAATATAACAAGGAAGATATCTATGCCACACTCCAACCACTTTGATGTAATCGTAATTGGTAGTGGCCCCGGAGGCGAAGGGGCAGCGATGGGATTAACCAAAGCCGGGTTGAACGTTGCAATCATTGAAAAAGAGAGCAGCGTTGGTGGTGGTTGTACCCACTGGGGAACCATTCCTTCAAAAGCTCTGCGTCATGCTGTAAGCCGTATTATCGAGTTCAATAACAACCCTCTGTTCTGTCAGAACAACAAAAGCATTCACTCGACGTTTTCCAATATTCTGGGGCATGCGAAATCCGTTATCGATAAACAGACACGGCTGCGCCAAGGCTTCTACGATCGTAACCAATGTACACTAGTATTTGGTACAGCGCGCTTTATTGATTCTCACTCTATTTCTGTAATGCAAAGTGATGGTACGGA
>NZ_LWEH01000374.1 GCF_001635455.1 Vibrio sp. HI00D65 | reverse complement strand
TTGCCTCTCCTCTGAGCTTATCTTCGGCCATATCCACCAGCCGAGTCGAGCCCAAAAGTTCAACCCTCTTATTAATAGAAAAGTTCTTGATCAGTTCATGTGTGTATTCACGGGTGATGGTTGCCGGAGTCGCAATAAGGCCAACAGCTTTATTCGCTAATAAGGAAGCAGGCTTGATCGCTGGGACTACCCCAACGATTGGAATGACATTATTAGCACGGAGTGTAGGGAGAACAATCGTACTGGCGGTGTTA
>NZ_LWEH01000373.1 GCF_001635455.1 Vibrio sp. HI00D65 | reverse complement strand
GTTAGCTGAGGGCGGCGGAATAGACAATCAGGAACTTTTGATTGTTGAAGACGTTGTAACTTCGGGTGGAGCAATAATTGACGCAGTTAACGAATTACGTGCTCGTGGTGCTATTGTCAATAATGTCGTTTGTGTAATTGACCGAGAAGGTAGTGGCAGAGAGAACTTAGAAAAATTGGGTCTTAAGTTTAGCCCTCTCTTCACAAAGTCAGAGTTAGAAAAAGCGGTCGGGTTATAACAAACGTTTAAGGCTCAAGCTACTTTCTCTAATGTTCACGGAACTAGTTAGAGCTTCGGCTCTAACTCACTT
>NZ_LWEH01000372.1 GCF_001635455.1 Vibrio sp. HI00D65 | reverse complement strand
CCAAGTTCAGCGCTTAGCACATAACGCCCGCTTAAGTGGTGAGCAACGCAATACGATGCTTCCGCATACCACCTTAATCACTAAAATCAACGCATGGTAAAAATGCCACGCGTTGCGAATCCGTCTTGAAGCGTTTGTTAAGTGCGAACTAGCGACGAGGTAAAAAATAGCCTGCTCTACGTAACTCTAACAGTTTAAACTTCGACAGATATAAAATACTAGGTAACATTAT
>NZ_LWEH01000371.1 GCF_001635455.1 Vibrio sp. HI00D65 | reverse complement strand
TAACGGCGAACTTCCAGCACAGTGGGAAGAGAAAGCAAACGCAATCATTGCTGACCTTCAAGCTAACCCTGCAAACATAGCATCACGTAAAGCATCGCAAAACGCACTAGAAGCATTTGGTCAAATACTTCCAGAATTCATGGGCGGCTCTGCTGACCTAGCGCCTTCTAACCTAACTATGTGGTCTGGTTCTAAGCCTCTAGAAGCAAATGACTTCTCTGGTAACTACATCCACTACGGTGTACGTGAATTCGGTATGACGGCGATCATGAACGGTATCGCTCTGCACGGTGGTTTCGTACCATACGGCGCTACTTTCCTAATGTTCATGGAATACGCTCGTAACGCAATGCGTATGGCTGCTCTGATGAAAGTTCAGAACATCCAAGTTTACACGCACGACTCTATCGGTCTTGGCGAAGATGNCNCAACTCACCAACCAGTTGAGCAAATGGCTTCTCTACGTCTAACTCCAAACATGAGCACATGGCGTCCATGTGACCAAGTTGAGTCTGCAATGGCTTGGAAACTGGCTATCGAACGTAAAGAAGGCCCAACGTCTCTAATCTTCTCTCGTCAAAACCTTGCACAGCAAGAGCGTAGCGAAGAGCAAGTAGCTAACATCGCGAAGGGTGGTTACATCCTGAAAGATTGTGAAGGTAAGCCTGAGCTTATCCTTATCGCTACAGGTTCTGAAGTTGAGCTAGCGGTTAACGCTGCGGCTGAACTGACAGCTGAAGGTAAGAAGGTACGCGTAGTATCTATGCCTGCAACTGACGCATTCGACAAGCAAGACGCTGAGTACCGTGAATCTGTACTTCCATCTGACGTAACTGCTCGTATCGCTGTAGAAGCTGGCATCGCTGACTTCTGGTACAAGTACGTTGGCTTCGGAGGCAAGATCATCGGTATGACAACAT
>NZ_LWEH01000370.1 GCF_001635455.1 Vibrio sp. HI00D65 | reverse complement strand
TCAATAGGTGACTTTACACGTACAATAAAGCTTCAACTTTCGAACAAAATTAAAGCATCTTCGAATTGTAAACGTATTTAGATTTATACCGTTCATTGTAACAAGACTAATGCGTTTCGAATATCGCGAATAAACTAAAGAAAAGTCACAAATATGCACAAACGTTATGTAGCCCAAATATTTCTTGCGATTACTCTACTCTTTTCAGCATCAAGTTTCGCAGAAGAGGAATCGGAACCTAAGCTAGCCTACTTCACGCTAGAACCAGACCTAACCACCAATTTTTACACTAAAGGTAAAAAGTTG
>NZ_LWEH01000369.1 GCF_001635455.1 Vibrio sp. HI00D65 | reverse complement strand
TCGACATTTAGAATCGTGCCCGTTACCCAAGAAGACTTATTCGATAGTAGGTACTCAATCGCGTCAGCAACATCGTCTGTAGAACCAATTCGACCGATTGGGTGGAAGTCGTTAAAACCTTGTAGTGCAGATTCAATCTCATCTTCAGCGATGAATGACTTATAAATTGTCGACATTACGACTGCTGGAGCCACTGCGTTTACACGTACACCGTGGTCACCTAGTTCAATGGCCAAGTTTTTTGTTAGTGCATGTAGTGCCGCTTTCTGCATTGAGTAAGCTGAAGAAGGCGTTGCTTTAATTGCTTGGTGTGCCCACATAGAACCGATGTTTACAATTGCGCCACCAC
>NZ_LWEH01000368.1 GCF_001635455.1 Vibrio sp. HI00D65 | reverse complement strand
CTGCGTGCTTCACGCATTCTTCTTTAACCATCTCAAACAGCTCCATGCCCGTCTTAGAACATGTCCACTTGTCGTCGATTAATTTAAAGTGGAAGCCACCAGATTTAGACGCCAACCAGATTTCTTTCATTGGTTCTTGGCGGTTAATAATGATTTGGCTGCGGTTCTCAAACTCCAGCGTCATCACGTTACCAGTCACTTCGTAATCAATATCTGCCTCTGAATCGTCGATAGCTTCTTCGATGTTTTGCATCTGTATGTCGACTAGTTGATGAAATTCAGTCTCGTTCATCCTTTCTATCCTATTGCTTTTCCTGAGTGT
>NZ_LWEH01000367.1 GCF_001635455.1 Vibrio sp. HI00D65 | reverse complement strand
AAGGCGTGTGACGGCCGCCTTCGTCTTTAGAAAGTACGTATACTTCAGACTCGAACTTAGCGTGCGGGTTGATAGAACCTTTAGCAGATAATCCTCGGCCACGTTCAACTTCGTCACGCTTAGTACCACGTAGAAGTGCACCAACGTTCTCACCTTCACGACTTTCGTCACGCAGCTTACGGAACATTTCAACACCAGTACAAGTAGTAAGAGACTACTCTTACTACTTGTACTGGTGTTGAAATGTTCCGTAAGCTGCTTGACGAAGGTCGTGCAGGTGAGAACGTTGGTGCACTTCTACGTGGTACTAAGCGTGACGAAGTTGAACGTGGCCAAGTATTATCTGCTAAAGGTTCTATCAACCCACACACTAAGTTCGAGTCTGAAGTATACGTACTTTCTAAAGACGAAGGCGGCCGTCACACTCCTTTCTTCAAAGGTTACCGTCCACAGTTCTACTTCCGTACAACTGACGTAACAGGCGATATCACTCTAC
>NZ_LWEH01000366.1 GCF_001635455.1 Vibrio sp. HI00D65 | reverse complement strand
TATCACCGTTCTCTAAGAAGTCATGTACCACTGACTGTATTGAGATTACGCAGAACGCTCAAGTTGAAATTACGGGCGGCAAATCTTCGAGGAGTTATCGAGTACAATAAGGGTATGAGTAAAAACAAAAGGTCAAACTCNNTTGTGCCCCATTCCGAGTTTGCGCAACAAAATCGTGAAAAATTTAATCGAATAGGTTTATGGGCGTATCCGAACGACTCAAGTGTTATCGCATAAATAGTTAGCATTGAGTATGTCAAAGACCTTCACAGGCTGAATTTCGACCTGACTAGTTACTCTTTATTTGACTCCATATTTTTGTCTCAAACTTGCGTCTTGCGTAGTGAGCAGTGCTTTGAGATAGAAGTAGGTTTTATAGCGGCATAATGTCGTATA
>NZ_LWEH01000365.1 GCF_001635455.1 Vibrio sp. HI00D65 | reverse complement strand
CTTCGTAAATATCTATTACATGACAAGCTTGAAAAGTGACAAGTTGTCCGCACTGCACACAATCACTGCCAGCAGGATCATTATCTAATTTGCCCTTATAGTAATTAGGGTAAACGTCTGTAATTTCTACCCACATACGTTCAACCGAAACTTCGTCAGAACCTATGTTCTCTTCCATGCTGAAAATTAGCTTTACCAAATCGCCTACTTTAAGAGATTCCCTGTCTTCTTTTTCAGGGATCCAGAATGTGTCTGGATATTCCTTATTTAATTCTTCTCCATTATCCAATTGATAATGCTCTCTTTCATAGGTTGGCAGAATCATCAAAAACCTCGAAACACCTAACGCCCTGTTAAGGGGTGAGCAACGCAATACCGATGCCGCCGCATGCCACCCTAAACACTAAAACCAACGCATAGTGAAAATGCCACGCGTTGCGAATCCCTCTTGAACAGTTTGTTATGTGCGTGCTAATTGAGGTGCTTTTGCCAATGTTGCTGCCCTTTCAAAGCGACTCTGTAATCTTCGTAGCCCATTGAACTGTAGAGCTTTTTAGCTGCAACATTATCATCACCGACCTCTAATGTGATTTTGAGGTAATCATTATCACGACAATACTGTTCGATACCATTCATCTGCGCATTGCCAACACCTTTACTACGAAAGTTGTCCGACACCATAAAGTCATGGATATTCATCACTCTTTGCGCACGGTAAGTTGAGAACGATTCAAAGCAAGCCGCAAAACCGGCGGGCTTATCGTCGACAAAACTGATAAATCCGTGGAAATAAGGCAATGAAAATAGCTGAGCAATTACTGAGAGATCTAGCTCAACTGAGAATTCAGATAGGTACTCTCTAAACAAAGCCTCGAATATACCTTTGTCCTCAATGCTTTCTGTTTCGATACGCCTGATTGTGATTTCCATATTCATTTCCACCAAAGCACATAACATTTTTAATAACAGGCCGGCTCGTTTTCCCTCCAACCTAACTTACAATCAATCTAACATAAACCATTAAAAAATAAAGAATATACATAAATTTAATTATTTTTACCTTCACATAAAAACGAGCCGGCCTGTTATCACTTTTTACGTGGCATGTTATCTTGGGGAGTTCTTGCTTCAACTTACCTATTAACAACGACTTACTAATTGCTCTGCCGACAAAATGAGCCACTACTCCTGATAAAACAAGCCGTTTTTCATACTCAAACTCCTTCTAACACCAATAAACTGTATAAAAAAACAGTTTTGGGAGGTGGGAAATGGCAAGCAAATTCATTGAAGAAATCCGTAGACACATGCGAATGCGAGGCTATAGTCTCAAAACAGAAAAGGCCTATATATACTGGATAAAATACTTCATTCGCTTTAATAAGCTTAAGCATCCTCAAGATATGGGAACGACTGAGGTAACAGCCTATCTGTCTTATCTTGCTAATGAACAACACGTCGCTATCAACACTCAAAAAGTCGCGCTTAATGCGATTGCGTTCCTTTACAACCAGTTTTTACAAAGACCGCTTGGTGATCTAGGTTTTACTTATGCTAAAAAGCAGCGCAAGGTTCCGAGCGTACTTACGCCAAATGAAGTCCAACTGATACTGTCACACCTTTCTGGTGTTAATCACATCATTTTTTCTCTGTTGTATGGTTCTGGACTTAGAGTTAATGAGTGTTTGAGAATTAGAGTTCAAGATCTTGATTTACAAAACCTATCTTTAACCGTGCGAGATGGGAAAGGAAAAAAAGATCGCGTAACTT
>NZ_LWEH01000364.1 GCF_001635455.1 Vibrio sp. HI00D65 | reverse complement strand
TAGAAAAATCATAGAGGAGATTAGCTTCTGATGTAAATCTCTATCTATCATAGTAGTAATAAATTATTAAATCTCAGGGGAGTGAGCGACTCTCTCCGCCCTTACACCCAAATCCAAGTGATATGAATAAATTTTTTGGTCACGAAATTTAGGTGATAAGATGAGTCCCTTAAAGCTTTTTCCAGTGAAGTGGCTTTTTAATATAGGATGCCTGAGTACTTTGACTATTTATGAGCCTTTGCGCGTCAATCGATTAAAAAGTATTTTAAACAGCCACTGATTCGGAAGTTCTAAACCTTTTTGTAGGAGTGGCTGTGCTAGCAGAAGCAATTACCACTCTCAATATGGTTAGACTAATTCATGAGCAGAACTCCGAGTAAGTTTATGCTCGAAAAAGCGAACTTCGTCATAGTCCTTTAACGCTCTTAGAAATGGGGCTTATCGCAATAATAAAAGTTAATCACAACGACAAAAAACCTGATTAGGTTCAGGGTGCGATTTCAGATTAAATACCGCCAAAAATTCAGGGCCATAATCCACATAAACAAGGTATTAAATATGTTTTCAATTGGTGACGTAGTAGTAGCTACTAAAGGTATCGATCTAGGTGAAATGGTTATTACAGGTCTAAGCAGCGGCGGTTTCTACTTACGCGTTTAGGCTTGCGAAGCAACACTAACTTACCCAGTGAAAGATATTAAGAAAGCATAATTTAGTTTGCTGACTTGCAAAAAAGGTAGCTCAAGAGCCGCCTTTTTTATGTCTATTTTTCCTTCACAAATTCCTACTTTATTTCGTTCTTAATTATTTTGAATCGAATTTAATATGTTTGACGAATATATTGGTGCTCCCATCATTTTTGACTAAGATCAATAAAGGTTGTGGTTTTAAGTTGTTGTTTTTATGTTGTGTTTTTTAATCATTCCCCTAAGTATCTGTTTTCACAAACCTTAAATGTTAAATTAGTTGCTCATCTAAATATTCGATTAATATCAATTCCTTTTTCCCATTTTTAAAAATATCGTCATTTCAATAACTTTCGCCCCTACTAATTTTAGGGGAACAGTGATGAATAAAAATAAAATAACGCTAGGGATTGTAGGAGTTGGCTTGGTGGCGTACTTCGGTTCTGTCTATATGGTAAACCAAGACGATAAAAAAGTGACTCAACAAAATCTGACGCAATTCAGTTCGTTAGATCAGTCGACATTGGATTATCAAGCGATGAAGGTATTGGCAGATAAAGGTTGTGGCTACTGTCATACGCCGAGCAGTGAAATGCCTTTCTATTCTGAAATGCCAGTGGCAAAACAAATTATGGAAACGGATGTGAAAGTGGCCATGCGTCACTTTGACATGACGAATTTACTGGATGACGTGAAGCAGAACGATCCAGTTTCAGAAGTGGCTTTGGCTCGTCTAGAGAAGGTGCTCTACGATGATTCTATGCCGCCAGCGATTTACCTGACCATGCACTGGTCTGCAAGTATGTCGAAAGATGAAAAACACACGCTGCTGAAATGGATTCGTGAAAAGCGTACTGAGCGCCACGCACAATCGCCGGTATCTGAAGAACGTAAAACCAAAGTTCTACAACCAATTTACACTACGTTTGAAACCGACGCAGACAAGGTTGAACTAGGTAAGGTGCTTTTCCACGACACACGACTTTCAGGCGACAATACGGTCTCATGTGCATCATGCCACAGCCTTGATACAGGCGGTGTGGACCGACTCGTAACGTCTGTTGGTATTCATGCTCAAGTTGGTGGCATCAACGCGCCAACCGTGTTTAATGCTGTGTACAACAAGCTTCAGTTCTGGGACGGTCGTGCTACGGATCTGCAAGATCAGGCGGGTGGTCCTCCGTTAAACCCAATTGAAATGGGCTCTATGGATTGGGATGAAATCGTTGATAAGTTAAGTCAAGACCCAGACATGGTCGCGATGTTCCAAAAGGTTTACTCAGGTGAGATTAATGGTAACAATATTACTGATGCGATTGCCGAATTTGAGAAAACCCTAAGGACACCAAACAGCCGCTTCGACCAATATATGATGGGTGATACAAAGGCGCTGGACTCGCACGAGAAATACGGCTTGATGCTCTTCAAGAAGCACAATTGCCAAACCTGTCACGCTGGTGAAGCGATGGGTGGTGAAACGTTTGAAACCATGGGCATGAAAGCGGATTACTTTGCGCACCGCGGTACCGACATGACGGATGCTGACCTTGGTCGTTACAACTTCACTGGCAACAAAGAAGACAAACATAAGTTCAAAGTGCCAACCTTGCGCAATATTGAACTGACAGCACCATACTTCCACGATGGTCATGCTGATACGCTAGAAAAAGCTATCTATGACATGGGTAAATACCAAGTCGGAGTGGAAATGTCGGATGAAGAAGTGGATGCTATCAAAGCGTTTTTGAAAACACTGACAGGTGATTATGAAGGCCGCCCTTTAAGTTGAGCTTAGGCATTACCAACAAGTTTGACACCGATAAAACGATCGACTTCGCAATCGAGACCACCTTTGATTAAGGTGGTCTTTTATGAGAGTCGCATTTGATGAGTTTTCTGCTATTTACTGCATTAGAATTGGTATTTAACGGCATTCTTGACCACCTTTACTCTATGCTTTGATTGCTGTTGAAAACAAGTTATTCATTTGTGGTTCAGGCACTGGTTCTCGTGTTGCCTTTATTGAAGCCTGGGCATACACCTCACTGAGGTTTAACGCCTGTTGATAGATTATATTTATATCCAAATGTTCGAAGGGTTGTCGATTCCACATCACACATGCACAAGCATCTTATGATCACCCAATCGATGGTTTGTATAAGTTGTCACTGTATATCTCTATTTGATGGTAATTCTTAATATAGTGCTCAGGTAGAGTACTAAACATCAATAAATGGCCAGTTGGAAATTAAGTAATGTTGATTTCTTGAACTTCAATAATGAAGGTAAAAACTTCTTTCCCCCCCCCCACCGGAGGAGGTAGACCGACTATTTGACAAAATAATGCTACAGTACTCAAAAGTGATCCATAGTTTAAGGTCTTTTTTGTGTAAGACTAAATTAATCTTACACAAAAATAAGAAATAAATTTCAATTATTGGCTTTTTTATATTTCAACCTCCCCCGCCCAAGTGTTAATACTATTAATATATGAGTGTGATTTTTCAATTTTAGATAAAGAACATTTATTTAAAACCAATATAATTGTTACAATATTCAGCCCCCAAAAAGCGTCATATACAATACGAGGTTCCAGGTCTAAGCTAAAAGTGTTAAATCATCGAATCTCAGGGACGTAAGTTGATTTCTGATACGGGAAAATAAAAATTAGTCACCGAGATCAAAGGCAAAAAACATTGTCGTAACGAAAGAGGTAAATGTTTTAGACAAAAACCAAATAGCCCGATAATTTAGCGGAGAAATTGCTAAAAATAGGAAAAATCATAGCAATGGAGCGCCATTATGTGACCAACGAAAAAGGCACGGTAGACATTTCTTACTACATTCATTCCCTGTTGCCAAACTACGAACTTCTGGGCCACTGTATTCGCCAGTATTGGTGGGTTGAATACCAACAACATCATATTTTGTTTGTTGTTTTTAAAAGAGTAATTCTCGTATCGCTTTAAATGTTACTATTGAAAACATCGCCTCGTTTAGATGTTTTCTGAATATACATTAGCAATGTGTCAGTAGTGCACCAAGCCAAAAAAGTGAAGCTGAAGAAGGCGGGTTGGAGCGATGATTATATGATGAGAGTTCTCTTTGAATTATAAATTCGTCAAAGTCTATGCTCCTTCCCAAGAGCAGCCCCACGTATAAGAAGCATAACGATGCTATGAGGGTTTGTTGAAAAAGCTAAAGAGGTTTCTAAGTGCCTATCAGACGCCCTCTAAGAGCCTGAGTCAAAAACGGAGCACATCTATTAAGCTACCAAATATCACTGTAGTTTATCAGTAAAACAACCTTCTAAAGATGTATGTTAGAATATTCAATATTTTCTACTCAATCCTGTAAAAAGTGCTAAAGTCTGAAAGGTATTGCTCTATTTATATATATTTATGAGTATTTCTTCTTTTTATTTATCAGGGTTGATTATGATAGTTCGTATTAATAAAAAAATATTACTTTGGGGTACACTAATCGGTGGAGCTATAAGCTCAATGGTCAAGTCTGGAGCTGAGTCACCAATGCCACCTAGAATCCCAGGTGAAGCTTCTCCACCTGCCGTAAATATCAACGAGTGGGGCCAATGGTTCGGCGTTGATGCTCACTCTCTGGATTATATTTATCAAACCGTAACCGTACCTGGAGCGGTAGTTCTCTATCACTGGTTATTTAGCTTTATTTTTGCATTTGTCTATATTGCTCTATCAGCTTACTGGCCAAAAGTAAGGTTGTGGTTTGGTGCCGCTTATGGTTTAGCTATTACCCTTGTGATGCATGGACTTGTAATTCCAGCACTAGGGTTCCGTAACCCTGCTTATCTGGACGGAAAGACAGGCTGGTTATGGAACCTCAACGGCTATGAGCTGTGGAGTGAACTGATTGGGCATGTTTGCTGGTCCGTTTCTATCGAGATCTCTTTGATTGCAGTTTTGGCTTATTTCTCGAAACCAATTTTTGGTAACTGGTATAAGTCAAACTAACATACTGACTCCACAACTTACTGAACAAGTGGTGATGCTGTAAAACGCTAATAACTGAAATGCCTCAGAATGGTATTGAGTTTGACAGTCCTCTGCTAAAAAGTTTATCAAAGCGGCCAGTGGCTTAAAGTAAGAAAACAGGCTTAGTCAATAGTTCAAGCTTTTGAGGATAAACAGATGCAGAATAAGAGGTAATTTGATTCTTGGTCGTGCCATGATGAGTCAAAATTGAGGGTACAAGAGAGATTCACCGTCCTAAGCGAATTCTCTGGTACCTTTTGGAGTTGCCACGTAAATGAGGTGCTCAGATGGGCACCTCAGAAACACCTTCAGTT
Organism: Vibrio sp. HI00D65; assembly: GCF_001635455.1. Taxonomy (GTDB): domain Bacteria; phylum Pseudomonadota; class Gammaproteobacteria; order Enterobacterales; family Vibrionaceae; genus Vibrio. The sequence goes on along the minus strand of NZ_LWEH01000364.1, from coordinate 316,766 downwards.
TTGACCATAAACCGAGAAAAATTAGACTAGGCTAAGACAATGGCAATTGACGGATCATTTGCTGTACTTCATTACCATATTTTATGCGCTGTCTGGTCTCTTCGAGTGCGTACATTTGCGTCTTCTTAGCAGCAGGATTAACACTTCTGCCTTCAGTTACCATATTATCCGCTGATGACTTTTCATGATCCAAGCGCCCAGGTATCGTTTTGACCGTAGACCAGCCCAAGCTGCCAATCGAGCGCGCCGTCATTATACCTTGATAGATGGTATAACCTCGTGCACCAACCTTTACTTGCCCAAGGAGGATCTTTGTGTAACCACCATGAATCGGCGGAGGCGTGTACGTCATCGTCTTGCCGCCCTGAGTCATTCTGGTCGCTATCACCCGTCCCTCAGAGCTTCCTATGCGCATGGCCGGGTTCGTTTTACTGGCCCATGCCACATTGTACTCACTAGAAGGTCTAATTTTATTCATTAAGCGAGAACCAAGGCCTGGCTGCGTCACATCTTCCAGAGCACCACCAGCTCTTACCCAACGCAGATTCTGAACCGACTTATAGGCCGAATATCCACCACTCACCACACCAATTATATCGAACGGAATCGTCGCTATATCGAGTTTACGGGAAATGTCACCATCATCGATAACACCAGATGCGATTTGCAATGCGCCACTGGTCATCCCAGCAATACCACCGATGATACCAGCCGCCAACACCAAGCTTGAGCCACCAGTAGGTGCCGCCAATGCAATACCAACTATCCCAGCAAGTACACCAAAAGCACCAAACAAGATCTTGCTGATATTCAGGTGCCCACTTGGGTCAGTAAAATTAATAGGATCATTGTGACAATACACATAAGCATTATGAACACCCTCATTAAAAGGCGCCAAACTGTCGGGGGCATTGAAACGCATCAGCCTAGGTTGGTAAACACGATAGCCCTGTCCTAAGTGATAACCTTGCAACACGGGGTCTAGCCACTCACCATTGAAGCCAATCTCTGAATGAGAGATTGTCATCGACTGCGCCATCGCCAAACGAACGGAAGTCGGTAGCAGGGATATACCACCAGCCACTGCCGCTGTTTGACCAATTTTAATCAGAAACTGACGGCGATTAAGTGGGGTAATAAATACCGAGTCTTTATTCTTCATTTGCATTCCCCGCTTGATCGCGTTGTCCATATGGAGAGTAACGGTACATCGAGCCCGTTTTCCCTGAAGTATTAGAAGCAATGACAGAACCATTTAGATCCGTCGCTAACAGTGTCGTCTCCGAGCCTGTCTCTGACCATATTGGTACCCCTTCGTGATAGACATACCGAGTCAGTTTACCATTTTCCTCTATTGCTGAGAGATCACCCCATAGATAACTAAAGTGACGAGATTCCGAAGAAGACTGCTGAGCCGAGAGTCGGTCGTTGCTGTCATAGTGGTATAACCATTCGGTATTGTCCGCAAACACTCGCTGTAGGCGGTCAAAGTTATCATACTCAAGCACTCGACCATCCGCATCTTGAATCATGTTGCCATTCAAGTCGTACTGGATTGATACTTGGCTATCGAGTTGTGGATGAGAGTGCGTAATACTGGTCAACCGACAAGGATCATCCGACTCATAAAAATAACGAGCGAAATCTTCAGATTCCGCCGTCAATGTACGCTGAGTCAACATGTTACCCAGCTCATCGTAGCTCCACTCAATTGAAGTCATAGGCTGTCCCCAATCACTCAAAGGCCCCGCCCCAAAGAATTCAACCTTAGTAAGCTGAGCAAGCTCGTCATAGCTATAGCTTTCTGTCAGGTTGCCTAATGTCGCACACTCTTTGGTACGAGATTCGAGCATACCTAGCGCGTTGTATTCTTGTGATTGCTCAAAGATATAATGGTTATTCAAGGCAACAGCGCGATTCACTTCACGGCTGTACTCATCCCAATCAAGCTCCGTAATTTGGGTTTGATTGCCAGACACTAAAGTCTCGACGATCACCCGATCAAACTCATCATAATCGTAATATACCGTTGTCGAATTGCAGCTCAGCTTCACCAAACGTCCGAGTTCATCATAGCCATACTGGCGAGTATCCGTGTCGCTATCAACGGCAGCGATAACCCCGCCATCTGAATAACTGTAGTAACGAGACTGTCCGTCATTTACCTCAACTTCAGGCAACCCCTTGGACGAATAGGTAATGGTGCTTTGGTTGCCTTCACTATCTTGACTCCCGGTTTGCAAGCCGGATATTGGGTCATGACTATAGTTAGCAACCTGCCCATCAGACGACTTGGAGCTCAATACACCCAACTGACTATTGCGAGTAAACTGACGCACTGGCGCTGACAAGCTAGTTTCAGTTTCAGGAATATTACTGCTGTCTGAGTAGGACCAACTCAACGCATCTTGAGCACTCGCACCGCGTCGTAGTGATCGCTGACGTCCTAAGCCATCAATGTCACGTTGCCCCACCGTTGTCCCACCAATCTTCAGGTCGACAACCTGTGACTGATCGGTATGCTCAGCGTAGGTGATGTTGTGATCGACACCGTTCGATTGAGTCATGCGAATCACGCGATCAAATCGGTCGTAATGGTAGTGCTTAGATTGAGCAAGCGGGTTGGTTTCTTTGATCAGCCTCCCCCACGAATCATACTCATAATCCCAGCTATGAATCCCCTGCTCTTTTTTATCTTCAAGGCCCCAAGTGTTCAGAGAGCTCACCGTCATGGTTAAGCCTTCAATGCCCTGAGTTTTCTTACGCGATGCAAGGTTGTTAAATTCAACGCGACGCTTTCCGTTAGCAAGCAACGTAGATTTAACCTGCCCCCAATCATCGTATTCATAGCTCTCAGTTAACACTACAGGCGTTGATCTGGAGTTTCGATCAGGCAGCACATCATAGGTACTCTTGCTTTGCAGCCTACCAAACGCATCGTACATTTTGGTCCATATGACTGAGCTTCCAACCTTGGCTTCTAATTCCCGTCCTTGACCATCCCAACTCTGCTCACACAAGTTACCTTTGCAGTCAGTTAACAGCAGAGTTTGTCGACTCAAACCAGTATCAACAATGTATTGGTACGAACGGGAAGCACTTCCTTCAATTCGCTCTTCGGTGGTTCGTCGAAGCGTGTCATAAGCAAATGAACAGCTGACACCGTCAGAGTCGACATGTCGCGCTAACTCACCAATATCAAGGTAGTGACCAACAACGAGATTGGTTTTCGAATTATCATGACAAGTAAGCTCTTCGTGTTCTTCAAGAACATCATTATCCAATGCATACTGATAACGTGAAGTAGCAGAGTACACACCGTTAGGGTGAAGAATGTCATTTTGTACCGAAGCCAGTCGGCTAAATGAATAGGCATCACTTGTTTCGGTTTGATAGGCGTAATGAGTTTGGTAACGCTGTGTATCTTCTTCTAGGCTCAGCACTACGTCTCGCTGACCACTTAACCCCTCTAGAGAAGCATACTGGTAAGTAATCACTCTTTGTTCAGAGCCATTGTCTAACGTGCGAGATTTAACGAAATTAACCATGCCAGTTGGTGACGCAGGGCAGCCCTCCTCTCCATTTTTAGCATAGTATTCATAGTGTTCTGTAATACTATTTTCGTCGACAAACCTGAGCATGTTGCCGTATTCGTCATAGTCCCAGAATCTATTTTGAGCTTGGCTATCCGATCCAGAGAACCAAACCTGCTCCTCTTTACTGATCAATGAGTACTGAGCGGGTTGAGCAGAAAACTCTTGATTATCAAGGGCGGGATAGTCCAACCTTTTCAAATGAACCAGGTTGCCATCGACGTGTCGAGCTTCTTCAACAAGCAAGTGGAATTGATTGTAGGTTTGAGCTGTGACAATAGAGCCATTTTCAATTTTTTGTACGCGATAGCTGTACTCTCTGCCGCGCTCCAGCAAATTATCAAGCCCTTCACTCAATTCTCCACCGGGCGAGCCGTACCCCATAAAATTACGACTATCGGTACCAATGCTGTCATAGGTCGTCGTAATGACAGGAGAGTTGAGGGTCAGCACATCATGAGAAGTCACCGCGGGTAAATAGGTCATCGAATTTATTCGAATTCCGTCCGCTTTGTATCTCAGTATTTCTGTTAGGCCACAAGGGTGAACCACTTCCTCAATTAACGTGTACGGGCCAATGTTTTTATAGCCAAAACTATAGTTACCGGCGCGCTCGGGTAAGTTGCATTTAACCAGCTTACTGTTGTTTAGCGTTAAACTGAAAAAAGCCTCATGAGTACTACCAAGATTAGTAAAGACATTAACGCGACCTGCGCTCACATATTCAATCCACAACAGCGCTGTTTGCTTGTTTGTTCTATCGTCCCAAATTTTTTCCAAGCGTTTCTTGCCACCAACATTGAGCCAAGAAAAATAGAGAGCATGCCCATTACTTTGGAGTACCTTAATGATGTCACCATCTTTATCTAAAATATCAGTACGGCCATTTTTATAAGTAATCTCGTAACCATTCGCGCTAGACGATACCGAAAAATCGAGCAACTTTTTGTAACGAACACTCATTTCTAGATTGGCATTTAATTCAGCGCGATAAGATTGCCCGTTGGCTAGATAGAGTTGTTTATTTTCAATATCGTATCTCGGAAGATTTAACTTCCAGCCTTTACCAAAACCAAGGTTATCTGCTGAGTATGGTGAGAATTGAATGGAGATATCGAGGTTTGGTCCCTTGAGCCAATTACCAATAAGAGAGCCAAGTAAGATTTGGTATGAGTAGCTTCTGGTCCTTTGGTCTACACCGCCCGAACAAAAACTATCAAAGTTAAAAGCATTTGAAGTCCAATTAGACATAAATTTCCCCTAAAGTGGATGAGTTAGCCCAAATGGTTGAGCTAACTCTGTTTTGTTCGAATGTTATTGGCTAACTAGGGTCCAACGGGTGTAATCCCACTTCTGACCACCACCAGTGAATTCACTTTGAGGATAAATAAGCTTCAATGGTCCCTTGTTACCGTATTGGTCAAATACAGTAAATCGGTACTCTTTTTGCGAATCGTTGTTTGACGTTCCGTTGTTCGAATATAACAGCTTGCTAAGAGTCACTGATCTTAGCTGTTGGTTAACACGCCACACAGCAGTTCGGCCTTCACCAGCAGCACTATTCCAGACATACTCATCAGAGACTTTGCGTTCTGAACCTGGAACAAATATATAACCTTTCACAGAGCGATTGTCGTCAGGGCAATCTGAGTAGCAGCCCAGCCATTCATCGTTTAGGAACACTTTATCGCTATCCGACTCGTCAAAGTTATCCATAGCAACCTGAACCAGTTGAACGGACGTATCTTTCGGCGTCACATAAAAGTTACGCATCTCTGCTTTATCAAAATAGAACCCGTCGGCGTTGGCTTCTTCCCACACCAATTCGCCTTCCCCAAGATCAGAAAAATCAGCGGCGCTGTAAGACTTAGGCTGCACGCTTTGGTAGAACGCACTGCTTTCATTCGGGAAGGCACAGCTATCGTAGTAATTGCTGTCATATTGGCTTCCGGCATCGAACTTAACCTTCATACACACTTCACGGTATTGAGCGACTTCGTTGCTATAAACCCAAGCGGTTAATTTAGTATCACTGGCTGACACACGAGACGTAGGAAGGGTCTTCGAGTAACCGTAACTGCTGCCCATTTGGTGAGAGTAGTCATTTGGGTTCAATGTGTATCCCCAACAACCTCTTCCGTAACTGCAGTCCTTATCTTTCCCTAACTCCTGCCCACTATTCTTTAGGTAAAAAGATATCGCTCCCTCTAAGTCACTCTTAGATACGGTCACTGGTCTGCCGTAGCTATCCGCAAAAGAAACAGAAACGCTGAGTTTTGACTGCATTCTTCCGTTAGCATAAAAAGGCATTGGTACACCATTGCTTTCATTATGATCAGCAGTCAGATCATCGTCGACCACATGATAATCACCATTAATGGCAGCAACACTTACATTAGAAAAAACACATGCCGACATTGCTAATAACAATGACTTCTTCATCGATAACTTCATAGTATTGACCCTCAACATTATTCGTTAAGAAATTAAATAAAAAGTACAGTTACCTTTAGATATGACAGTTTTTTGATAATTAAATCATCTTAAGGTCTTTGCCTTATTCAAGTTTCACATCATCAAATTTGTAAACGCCATTGACCATACCGATAACTATTACTTACAACCCATTTAATTGATTAAACGGACAGCGCCAAGTTAATTAATCACTTCATCAATGTAAAATTTCTAAACCTTGCTAAATCCAACTAGGACACAAAACCAAATGAAAAGTAATACCCAAATAAATCAGACGCCTATATTGACAATAGAGATATTAATTCAATGATATTCAGGTAATCACCACTTCACAAATTGAAAAAGGATTAGTTTTTATAAAATCTAGACTGTTTATTTGTTGTGACTCGCATCAATAAACACCTTTAATGTTAAGACTATCAGTGCTTTTAGAAAGTTTTTTATTATTTGGAATAATTTGTTAGCCGTTTACCCCTTAAAGTAAAAAGGAATATCCGATATCTCGCTTATTATCGAATAAATTTCAACTCTCGTTAAATTTGTCAAAATTTATTTTTCACCTGTTGGTTATTAAAATAAATCTTCGTATATAGTGAAAAGTACTTTATATACTTTTATCTTATTCCAATTAACTGCTCAGACCTCAATTTGACCTGCCAACGATATTATTGGTAAGCAAAACAGGGCACATAGAAAGGATGAATCGGAACTGTCGCGTGGGTCCCTGCTCTTACCGCGCTACTGTAGCCCGTTTAGTTTGAGTTAGCTTCATTCCATTTCCCTTATAGACCAATGGTTAAGGGTAATTTTCTACAAATTAGAAGGGAGGAACGAAGGTGGTATCGAAAATCCACGCATGATTCCGAGTTATCGATTGTCCACAGAGTGATCAATACTTAGCTTTCGAACGGTGCCACTGTAATTGCTTTTAGTGCGGTTATACCTATGTGAATGTCGATATTTAGCATCAGATTTCTCTGTAAATAATGCGCAATAAACAGAACAGAAAACGTCAAATACCTTCCTATTTATTTGGTGATATTTCATCCAACCACTGCGCAATATTGGCATATCAATTTGTGAAATAGATAGCTTTAATCCATAGTCGGTGTTTTACACAATCGAGATTCAAACTGTGAGCTATTTTAAACTGATCATGCTAGCTGCTATATGGGGAGGCTCGTTCCTTTTTATGAGAATTGCAGCGAATCCTTTAGGCCCTGCGGTCCTAATTGAAGCGCGAGTTTTGTGCGCGGCAATCACCCTACTTTTGGTTTCTTTTTATCTAAAAGGAAAGCTCTCATTTAATGCTCACTCGAAACACTTTTTCATTCTTGGTTTATTTAACACCGCACTTCCTTTTTTGTGTTTCGCTTATGCTGCTCAAACTTTGAATGCTTCAACCCTTGCGATTTTGAACTCCACAGCACCGATATGGGCGGCGATCATAGGTGCGATATGGACCAAAACTGCACTTGAGAGCAAAGTGTTGCTTGGGCTAGGCATTGGTGTGACGGGCGTGACAGTGTTGGTTGGATGGGATGCGTTCAATATCGGACAAGAAGCCATTATTCCAATTTTTGCAGCGGTGATGGCCGCATTTAGCTACGGTATCGCCTCTAACTACACCAAAACAGCCCCTAAGGTTGAAGCCTTCAATAACGCGCACGGCAGCATGTGGGCAGCGGTGTTAATCGTACTGCCATTTGTATTTTTCATACCTATGCGAGAAGCCCCCGATCTCACTATCACTGCATCGGTCATCTTATTAGGTGCAGTATGTACCGGGTTAGCGTATCTGCTTTACTTTAATCTCATCAATGAGCTTGGTGCGCCTTCGGCGCTTTCAGTCACCTTTCTAATTCCTGTATTTGGAATCCTTTGGGGTAACTTATTCTTAGATGAGGCCATCGGTATTAATACTATGATTGGCTCTGTCTTGGTTATCACAGGCACCATGCTGGTGACCGGTTTATCACCAACAAAGATGCTCAAAAGTTCACGTCAAAAACGTCGACGACAACGAGCGAGCTGAGTTCAGCATAATTTCACTTTGGCTCTCAACAAAAGTGGAACAATCAAAAACAAAAACAAAAACGGCCTCATTTTGAGGCCTCTTTTATAGTTCTGTCTTCAGATTCAACTGTTTTCAGACTTATTAACGTATCGCTGCATCGGAAAAATTTCGAATAGTCTGTCCAACACGATGGCAGTAAAACCTCTACACATTGAGTAGCAAAATTACGTGACGTATTAACAGAGTGTCGATTTCAAGGCACTCAAAGTTTAGGAGCCCCAGCACCTGTAAATTGGTAGCCTAGCTTACAAATAATTATTATACATGCTTAATAAAAGCTTGGCTCAGCTGCTGAAAGAGTGAATCTACATTGGGCATGGGCGTCACATGTTCAGATAAAATAGTGTGAACGTGTGCCTCTACCACGGTTGGGTTACCGCAAATTTGATTGTAAAAGTTCACTGGCTCAACGATGTATTCTAAGTCTGCATCTAACAAGATACAGGCTTGGGACAGTACTATTTGACCGCCTCCTCGTTTCAGCAAAACACGTTGAGCCGTCCCCACTATTTTTTGCTTGTTGATGTTAAGATTGTAATCGCCATCGCAATAAGAACCTGGAGTTGCGTGCACATCGACATCAACGCCTAACTCTCTAAAAAATTGAGTTAATACATCACATAAATGCAGATAGGCTTTTTGAATATTATACGCTTCATCGCTCGGCCAATGATAAATGTGCGATAGGTTAATCACACCCGGTAGCTGGGGAACGGGAGCACCACCCGTTTTACGCGAAGAGAGTTGCCAGCCTTGTGCTTCAAGCTGCTTTCTAGACTCCAACGTCACTGGCCACTTTTTACCTGCAGGTAAAACAAGTGTCGGCGTTTTGGCTTGCCACAACATTAAGGCTTGTCCAATCTCACCATTCTGTATTTGCTGCAGTAGCTCACCTTCTTTTTCAAACACACGATCGACATCAATGTGCGGGTAACGCACGAGCTTATTCGTTAACTTCAATGCACTCTCCTCTGCAGCTTGTTGGGTTCAAGTTAATCATTGGCCCTAATAATATATCCCCCTAATCCAATACAACATAGCGCCAGAGGTGCATTATTTATTATTACCACAAATGCGGTATCGGCTTAGTTAATAACCTAGCGTTTGGACAGCTTTAGTCAAGCAAGGTTGTCTGATATGGTGACAGCAGAACTTCAGCAATTGTTTTAGATAGTATTGAATATGAAAACACTCACCATACTTGATGGCGGCATGGGCCGAGAGCTCAAAGAAATTAGCGCGCCATTCTCACAGCCTCTTTGGAGCGCTCAAGCGCTGATTGAAGCCCCAGATTTTGTTAGCCAAGCGCACCAAAACTTTATCGATGCAGGCGCTGAAATCATAACCACTAATAGCTATGCGTGTGTGCCTTTTCATTTAGGTGAAGAACTGTTTGCACAAAGAGGATTTGAGCTAGCAGCGCTGTCTGGCAAATTAGCTAGAGCAGTTGCTGACCAAGCGCCTCACACGGTCAAAGTGGCAGGCTCTGTTCCACCGCCATTTGGCAGCTACCGACCAGACTTATTCAAAGCCGAAGAAGCGGCATATATCATTCAAACCCTCTACGATGCACAAAAACCAAATATCGATCTGTGGTTAGTCGAAACCCTATGCAGCGCACAAGAGTTTGAATCCATTCATGGGGTACTCAAGCAATCAACGAAACCGTGTTACTACGCCTTTAGTTTAGAAGATACCAAAGGAGATTCTGCATCTATTCGTTCAGGTGAGAGCGTAAAAGAAGCCGTCAAGCTGGTTTGTCAGTCTAACGCGACAGGCATCATGTTTAACTGCTCGGTACCGGAAGTGATGGATCAAGCGATTATCGATACCAAACAGGTAATGGATGAGTTAGGCCAAGATCTAGAAATCGGTGTCTATGCAAATAACTTTGCGCCGATCAGCAGTGAACATGAAGCGAATGATATGCTTCAAGAAATGCGCGAGTTAGATGGCCAAGGTTACTTAGCCTATGCAAAACGCTGGCATGCCCTTGGCGCGAACATTATTGGCGGGTGTTGTGGAATCGGACCAAAACATATTAAAGCCCTCGCGGATTGGAGGCGTTCCGCACAAAGCTAAAGCCACCGCTTCGGTTAAAATAATAAAAATAGAGAACAGATTGAAAGATCTGTTCTCTATTTGTTTGTGACGCCCTAAGTAAACTGAGACAAAACAACGATTGGAGTAAGTGATGAATGACACACAACGTAAGATTAAATGGGGTATCGCAGGGCTCGGCAATATCGCGAATAGATTCGCCACATCGCTAACAGAGCACTGCTCATTTGGCGAACTCTACGCAGTGTCCGCACGCAACCAATCAAGAGCGGCTCTTTTTGCTAATAAGTTTGATTGCGATAAAGCTTATGGATCTTATGAAGCCATGGCTCAAGATCCCGATGTTGAAGCTGTGTACATTGCCACGGTCCATCCGTACCACAAACCGCTAGCCAAACTATTTCTCAGCCACAACAAGCACGTATTGGTAGAAAAACCAGCCTTTACCAACCTTAGTGATTGGTTAGAAATGAAAGCCATAGCTGAACAAAATCGCGTAATGTTGCTAGAGGCGATGAAGACCGTGGTGTTCCCAGCTTATCGCGAGCTTACATCGTTTTTAACCAGCAACCAGATTAAGCTTGATTCGGTAGAAGCCAGCTTTGGTAATGAGCACGACTACGACCCTAACCTGTTTATCTTCAACCCGGATTTAGCCGGCGGGGCAACACTTGATGTTGGAGTGTATGGTCTGTGGTTCTTCTACGATTTATGTCGCACTCTTAAAATTACGCCTCCTCTACCTAAAGTCGAAATGTCGAGCCTCTATGAAGGTTCGAATGTAGATACCGATTCGTGCTTCCAGTTCTCTGGAGAGATCAACGCGACCATATCGGCTTCGACGGTAAGAAACCTGCCACGTGCAGCGCGATTAACGGGCCCAGATATCGCCATTACAATTAAAGAGAAGTGGTGGAACCCAGCCCATATAACGGTGGAGTACAAACAAGAAACCTTCACCATCGAGCACCCCGTTCAAGGTAATGGGTTCGAGTATCAAATCGAGCACTTTTCGCAACTTGTCTTAGAGGGAAAACTTGAGTCTGATATCCTAAGCTCAAAGATAAGTACACAGGTTCTTGAAACCATGGAAACAGCGCTCGCTGATACAGGCTACCAACACTTAACTAAACCTAATATTTAGGAATTCGAATTGGGCAACCTAAAGCGCAAGCTTGAACTGTACGAAAAGATATTTCAGGCTTTTGGGCCTGGAGTATCACGCTGCCAAGTCAGTCAAATCGCAACCTTTCTACATGTGAGTGAGCGTCACGTTCAAACTCTACTCAAAGCAATGACAGCGCAAGGCTGGATTGAGTGGCAAGCCAGTTCAGGACGCAATAAAAAAGCACAACTCACGTGTCTAATTGAGCCAATGGAAGCATGTTATCAATACGCACAAAGCCAAGCAGATTCCGGCAACATCGAGCAGGTATTCAGTACCTTAAGCTTTAATGGACGCAATGCTGGTAAGGAACTGCAAGCATTCCTAAATAGCGCGAATCAATCGGCGCAGAGCGGCGCGTACATTCCCTTCCACCGTGAACTCGAAGCACTTCACCCTCAGCGTGTGCTGAGACGGACTGAACGTTTCTTGGTGATGCAAATTTGCCAGCGTCTCACCTCTGTACAACAAGGTAAATTATGTGGCGACTTGGCTTATCATTGGCTACCCAATGAAAATGCATCGATCTGGCGTTTCCAAATTCGTAATGGTGTGCAATTCCACAACGGCCGAACACTGGAACCTCAAGACATTGCACACTGTCTTGCTTTGCTCTCTTCAAGCAAGTTATGGCATCGCTGCTATCAACATATTACTGAAGTCTCTCCGTCTTCAGGCAACATCATCACAATAAAACTCAGCAAGACGGATTGGCATCTGCCCCGCTTGCTTGCCAGAGCCGAAGCATCGATTTTTGAGCCTAATTCTGTCGATAGGTTGGTCGGTTCTGGTCCATTCTCATTGGCGATCTTCTCAAACAAGATGTTAAGACTGAACCGCAATGATGCGTATTCAAATCAGGTTCCGATCCTAAATCGAGTCGAATTCTGGGTTTACCCAGAGTGGGCAGAGAGTAAAGCGTGTGCTCAAAATCAGGTGTGCGTAAAAGTGCCTGAAAAAACACTCAAAGTTGGCGAATACAGCTGCGCACATGCGCAAGCTCACGGCTCTACTTTTTTCAAAATTCAAAATCCAAAGTTGCCTTCTAGAAACCGAACATTCACAGTTGAAGACACCTCGGAATGCCAAGCTTTTTTCAGCCAATCTTCAGCACCCGATGATACTAAGCTCACCGTCGAGTATGGGAATTTTTCAACGATAAGAGACGCGGCTTTGTGCAGCATTATCGATGAAAACCACGCATTCTCTTCTTGGTTGGGCTTCTTCACCCGCTTCCCTTTCGAAGATTTGTCACTACCCGTTGAAATGCTCGCAACCATCGATCAAGCTTTAGCCTCAATTCAATGCGAATCAGACTTTGAGCAAGCCGCCAAAACGCTCGTGCAACTCAAATGCTGGCTATACAAGACTGAAGTAGTGGTCGAGCTCAAGCAAGAGGCATTCAATCTAGAAGTATCTGAAAAAATACACGGAGCACGAGTAAATGGGTTCGGTTGGTGTGACCTCGATAAGTTGTGGGTTAGCCATATTTGATTCTATCTTTAATAGAGATAAGTCATTCTACACATAGACTTACCTTTAACACTCCTCTGCCATAAGCAATGCGTGCGGGTGTTAAGTTGCCATGAAACTAGGCTCAAACCATAGAACCAGAAGAAGGTAAATCATGAATCGACACCTAAAAGGCTCAATACTGCTCCTCAGTGCATTTTCTTTTAGCAGTATGGCAAGCACGACCTGCAACTCACTTACTGGCTGTGAGAAAAAGTTTTGTGAGATCGAGTATCAAATCGAACAAGCTAAGCAATACGACAATCAGTATAAAGTCGAGCGATTGACCACAGCACTGAAAGCAACGAAAGAGAACTGCACCAACGAAGCTTTGAAAGATGAGCTTCGTGAAAAAATCGAATCAAATGAAGAAGATTTGGCTGAATACCAAGCCGACTTGGAAAAAGCCAAACAAGACAACAGATCGGACAAAATTAAAAAGTATCAGCGCAAGATAGAAAAAGAGCAGCGTAAAATTGATGACTTAAAGCAAGAACTATCTGAGATCCCTTAAATCAAATTCGCGTACATCGTAGCGGTTTCAATTAAAAACAAAAATGGTCTTACTCATTCGTAAGACCATTCACAAAAAACGGCTATAAATCTGCGACAACCTAATTGCCTCTCCATTCAATATTGATATTCGAGTACGCCAAACGGATATTCGTTATGAAGTTTTACAAGCTCAGTGGTAGCTAAGGAACCTTTATAGCTGAAGCCATATTTAAACCTGAAAAAATGCAACCACTACCACCATCAAAAAGTAATTCAATCTACTCACATATGGTTGCACAACGTTAAGAAGCTCGAGTTATGCTAAACCATTACCATTGATATATGTCAGATTTATCACTTGTAACACACAACGTTTACACTCAGCACCCGCGAACTATGTGTATTAGCAACGACTCTTTAGTTAGTAAAACAGGAACAAACTCTATAAGTGTTCCGGTTTTGTCTTCCTGAAATCATTTAGCCTGTCTATGCTTTCATTCATACAGGTAAAAAAGATGACAACTTATGACTACATTGCAAAGTTCATTCGATCAACTTATCCGCACGAGAGAACGCGGGGATTGCTGGCTCGGATTTTCTATATGACACCAGCGCAAAGAGTGCAAAGGCTCAATGAAATATTTGACACTAACAAGTTTTGGGAGGATACACGAGAGAGTCATACTCGAATGACTCAACGAGAAAAGTCCAATGATACTGCGAAAATAAATGAATAAACGTAAACTAGAATTATACGAGGACCTGTTTCAAAAAATGGGTCCCGGCACTAATAAGGTGACTATTGAACAGATCGCTACCGCCTTTATGTGCAGTGAAAGGCATACCCGAACTCTACTTAAACAAATGTCCGAAATGAATTGGCTGACTTGGGCTCCAGCTAGAGGACGAGGCAAAAGAGGGCAACTTAACTGCGTCGTAGAACCAATCGATGCTTGTTACGCACAAGTAGATAAAGCTATAGACAGCGCAAAATATGAACAAGCACACCAATTAGTGAGCTTTAACAAACGGGATGCTGCAGTCGGATTAAAGCAATATTTGGAGCGAACATCTAGCCAAAATGATAGAACTATCTACGCTCCATTTCACAGAAAAATAGGACCACTACACCCTCACAAATCTATAGAGCGAACTGAAAGACATCTAATTCATGAAGTTTTTCAGACTTTAGTCACCTATGACGGGTCAGAGCTTATAGGAGATCTTGCGCATCACTGGGAAAGTGATAAAGGCCATATGAATTGGACTTTTCACCTAAGATCCTCAGCAATTTTTCATGATCAATCAGCCGTAACAGCGATAGATGTTGTTGAAAGCTTAAAAGCCTTGTCTCTATCTGTGTACTGGCAAAGGTTATACGATCATATTAGCGACATAGAAATAGCTTCGTTGCATTGCATTATTATCAGGTTGACAACCAAAGACCCTAGCCTACCTCTGTTGTTGTCCAGAGCTGAAACAGCAATTATGCCTAAACATAGTATTTATCAGCCGGACATGAGTTACTTGCCCATAGGATCTGGGCCATTTCTTGTTGAGGTTAACTCAACTCGAGTTCTTAGGTTAGCACGAAATGACCAATACAGCGGCCACTGCGCATTAATTGAAAGGATTGAACTTTGGATTCATCCGGAATGGGAGCAAGACAAAAAGTGCGCTGAGAATTTCTTCTTTCTTGATGGTGATGAGAACAAATACAAAGTATCAACTAGTGATATTGGTTACTTTTTCATTTTACTTAATCATAGTGAGCTCCAAACCACTTCCATCAAAAATTCACTAATCAATTTATTTCAATGCAATGACCAATCATCATTTGAATGGCCATTTCCCATATCGTTCAGCTATGAGAACAACAATGAAAATCGCAACTTTGCTCGTAAGTTAATGAGTGCAAATTCATCCATAAATAAAAAGCCTATAGGTCGTCAGCATTCATACGGACGTGCTGTACCTAACCAAGACTTGGCTATTGGTGGGATTCGATTAGAGGGAGATCGAGTTACAAGCTTGTTTGCTTTTTTCAAGCTTTACCCTTTTTGGAGTAAAAATCTAACTTGGGAGCAGTATGATAATTTAGCTAACACTTTAAATACCATACGTAAAACTGAGTCCCCTACTCAAAAAGAAACCTTAATAAATGGCCTAATAACTGATCTCTACAACAATAATGTTCTTGCGATCTTCAAGTCAGAGAGTTTAACGCTAACGGTTCCATCTCGAGTAAGAAATGTCGAAATCAACTCTATTGGTTGGTGCGATTTTGCAAAACTTTGGGTAAATCCAGATTAAGTAGAGTATATTATGGTCATAAAATATTTATACGATTCATTAAGTTAGTGGGAGTGTTTAATGAAAAAAGCAATGATCTTAGGGCTTAATCATATCACCATTGCAGTCAGTGACTTGGAACGTTCTATTCGTTTCTATCGAGATACTTTGGGGTTTGCGGCTCATGCTAAATGGGACAAAGGAGCTTATCTTTCTGCGGGCGACCTCTGGTTTTGTCTTGCTCTGGATGAACCTTGCCCGAAAAGTGACTATACACACACAGCTTTTGATATTGCACCAGAAGAATTTGAAGCCTTTACAGAACGTGTTATTTCATCAGGCGCGACAGTTTTCAAAGAGAACAAAAGCGAAGGGAACTCACTCTATATTTTAGACCCTGATGGTCATAAACTGGAGATACACTCAGGCTCACTTACAAGTAGGCTAGAGGCACTTAAAGCGAAACCATACAGCGGACTCATTTGGCTTTAAGCACGATAAGCGTTTAAATACTCTTTAATTTAACGGCAGCCTAAAAAGGCAAATTCACTCAACTTATGCTCACAAACAGCTTCATCGAGCTGCCTGAAAAACATTTTATTGCGCTCAATAATCAGTAAATCAATAGCCTACTATTGAGAGTCTTTCGTCTTTTTAACAATCAGCTCTCGCAGCCAGCGATGACTAGGCTCAGGATCAAAGTAATGGTGCCACAATAAAAATAACCCTCCAGGTACAAAATCAATGGGAACTGGCTTCATCACAAGTTCACCGCTATCGATATAATCGCGCACCGAGTTGTATGGATAGCACATCAACAGGTCGCTCTGCTTACACAGTTTAATAGCACTAGTAATGTCAGATACGTTCGCGGCCTTGTTGATCTCTAACTGCTTAGCGTTAAGTACTTCCATCAATAACCAGTCGCCCGCTCCGCCCGTCACCAATTATATGTGTCGATACTTAGGAAAGGTATCGAGGTTCCACTCCTCTTTCAAAGCAGGGTGATCGTTACGCATCAAACAAACGGAATAATCCAAACACAACTCAACGTAATCCAATTCATCAGGGATACATTGCACATGGGTTGAAGCACGTTCATCTAATTCAAAAATACCGATACCAAAATCGACTTCGCGCTTGAGTAAACGCTTGAAACTATCACTACTCCACGTTGAGCTGTTGATGGTGATATGGGGGGCATCGGCAAGCGCGGTTGGCATAAATTGCGGATAAACCGCTGTGTAGGCGGTCTCAACAAGGTCTATAGTGAAAGTACGCTTACTCTCCTTAAGGTCAAACACCTCGGGGACGGTTAGCTTTTCTATTTGCAGCAAAATTTGGTGGTTCTTGGGCGCTAATACGAGTGCTTTGGGGTTGTGAGCGTCGTCTGCATACAGATTTTCTTTGGGAGGAATGGCTATCTCACTATCTGGAAATTCGCTCGAAGGTAAGGAATTTGAGTGATTCCTTACCTTTAAACTAAATTTCGTAGCTTAGACCAACAAACATTTTATAATCATCTTTTTCAGGTAATTTGCCATCTGAATCAGCGGTCGGATCAGATACATGCTCCCATATACCGTCAATGCTAAGATCTAGGTCGGCCACTAGATCAATATCAAACCCCACTTCATTGGTATGATGAATACCTCCTGATTCTTCATTTTCCCAATTCATACTATAGTCATAACTAAAGTCGATATTTTTGGTAAGTTCATAATCAAAACTTGAATCAAGTTTTAATGCACCACTGTTTTCGGTCAATGAGTTACCTTCGTTTACAGTAATGAATTTCGTATGAGTGTATGCAGGACCAGCAGTCACATCCCATTTTGTCGTTTCATCGGAGATAAAGAAGTAACCCACACCTATTGAAGCTATAACTTTATAATTTAAGTTTTTAAATTCATCTTTTTTAGCTTCAAGATCCAACGGCCTAAAGAAAAGTTTGTTATCGATATAAATATCGTAAGAACCTTTAATGCTTGAATTATTGGCGGTTTTTTCATTATTAGATTCTTTTTCTTCATGGCTAGCATTCAATTTAGTCCTTGAATCTACTGTATAAAGTACTGCGTCAATAGCCCCCTTAAGGGTAAGCTCATCAGTATTACCACTACTCATATCCATGCTTAACGTAAATTCTGTTTCCCACTGTTCTGAGCCCTTCTCTTTACCACGATATATGGACACAACTTCTGTTACGGGAAAAGAAACTTCTTGTTCAGCATTGGATAGGTAGAGCTGGTCATTACGAATAGACAAATAGCCATCGTAAATAGCACCATCTGATAATCGAATAGTAAAATAACTCGCAGTCTGAAGTTCTTGGATATTTCCGAGTTCGATTTCTTGACCGCCAAGATCATCACTGTCAAACTCAATTTCCTGCTTGTAGGAATTAGAATCCTTTTTAATCGTGCCGTTGAGTTCTCCTTTGATCACTTCTCCTGATTTGAGTTTTACCCAATCATCATTTTTCTCAAAGTAAACGGTTTGGCTATTAGGTTCTTCTCTTATTGGCTTATCAGCTTGCTCTTTCGCAAAAGCACTAGACTGCATAAAACAGATAGCAAAAAATAACGCCGTGGCTTGTAATTTCATATCAACTTATATAGTTATTTACCATCAGAGCCTCTATAATAAATATGTTTTTTATATTTTATTGTCATAAGTAAGAAAAAATAGTGTCAGTCTATCCTGCGGTTTTGTGTAACGGACTGCTAAACAAAGCCCCGCTAGGCATAGGTACTCACAAGGGCGGGATGAACCGGCGACGGCGGCGCCTGAGCGTCCTACGGCCGAAAACAAAGAAACTCAACCTACTAGGGTGCTTTACATGGATAGTTTATCCCATATCTCATGCATCCGAATAAGCCCATCAAACCACTCTTCAATGACAACGATAATTGGCTAAAATACCTCAATAAATATCGGGCAACACTCCGAACCGTCGTTATTGAAAACGTCACTAAGATGCTCGCTTGCAGTACCGCTGCTTTTAGCTCTAAAGAGTATCGATGCAGCCATGCCAACAGCACCCATCACAAATACATTCACCAAACGTGCAAATCTCGCTTTTGCAGCAGTTGTGGCATAAAAGCCACAGAGCGGTGGATACGAAAGCAACAACATGTCTTTCCTGAGTGTGAGTATCAACACGTTACGTTGACGCTCCCACACACGCTGTGGCCAATCTTTCGGGATAATCGTTTTCTTCTCAATCATCTCTTTAGCTGTGCAGCCAAAATCTTCTTAGGATGGGCAAAGCAACTCGATATTGATATTGGCGTGTTCTGTGCACTTCATCCCCACGGGAGAAAGTTGAATTGGAATGTGCACATCCACTTATCAGTCACGCGCGGGGGCTTATGTAAGAGGACCGGCCTGTGGAGGCCCATTTTCTTTAAAGCTAAGACCACTTAGAAGTGTTGGCGTACCGCCATCACTCCACTTCTCGGCTCCCAGTACGCAGAGTTAGCCTTAAGTGGAGAAGGCTGCCCTTTTATTCGCAATGAGCAAGATTGGTCCCGATTTTTTAACCAGCCAATATTGCGGTCGATGGAAGCTGCACTTTGCAAAGAAAACGGCCAACGTAACGCCCACCATGACTTACCTCGGACGATACCTAAAACGCCCAACCATATCAGCGTCTAGATTTCGACATGATTTTCAGGGAAGCTTAGTGACGTTTGATTATCTTAATCATAGGAATAGTCAGACAGAATCCCTCATTTTGAGTCCAGAAGCACTGATAGAGCGCATGATTGAGCATACTCCTGATAAGCACTTCAAAATAATTCGATACTTCGGTTTTCTATCAAACCGACGTCGTGGTGAGATACTCCCTAAGGTCTACGATGCCTTAGGCACCGTCCCTAAAGACGTACCTGAAATGCCCGGCTACGCCGCCATGTTGAAAGGATATGTGAAGGTTGATCCGTTTGAGTGCATTCTTTGTGGGCACCGTTTAACGTTTCTTCGCTTTAGGGCTGGGGAGCCGCTGTCAGAGCTGGTTCATCATGCTCTGGTTAAAGCCCAAATCAGGCCGGTTTAGGCATTTCATAGGATAAATGTATCTGAAATCGTGAAAACAGCGTGAAAGCGTTCAATTAACATCCGCATTTAGATTGTAGAGCAGAAGTTAGGTCTGTCAGCGATTTATTCTGACGTGAATTAGGCCGCGATCGTTCAAGGTAAGGAATCATTCAGATTCCTTACCTTGAACGTTCTATTCGTTTCTATCGAGATACTTTGGGGGTTGCGGCTCATACTAAATGGGACAAAGGAGCATATCTTTCTGCGGGCGACCTCTGGCTTTGTCTTGCTCTGGATGAACCTTGCCCGAAAAATGACTATACACACAGCTTTTGATATTGCACCAGAAGAATTTGAAGCCTTTACAGAACGTATTATTTCATCAGGCGCGACAGTTTTCAAAGAGAACAAAAGCGAAGGGAACTCACTCTATATTTTAGACCCTGATGGTCATAAACTGGAGATACACTCAGGCTCACTTACAAGTAGGTTAGAGGCACTTAAAGCGAAACCATACAGCGGACTCATTTGGCTTTAAGCACGATAAGCGTTTCAATACTCTTTAATTTAACGGCAGCCTAAAAGGCAAATTCACTCAACTTATGCTCACAAACAGCTTCATCGTGCTGCCTGAAAAACATTTTATTGCGCTCAATAATCAGTAAATCAATAACCTACTATTGAGAGTCTTGCGTCTTTTTAACAATCAGTTCTCGCAACCAGCGATGACTAGGCTCAGAATCAAAGTAATGGTGCCACAATAAAAATAACCCTCCAGGTACCAAATCAATGGGAACTGGCTTCATCATAAGTTCACCGCTATCGATATAATCGCGCACCGAGTTGTATGGATAGCACATCAAAAGGTCGCTCTGCTTACACAGTTTAATGGCACTAGTGATATCCGACACGTTCGCGGCCTTATTGATCTCTAACTGCTTAGCGTTAAGCACTTCCATCAACAACCAGTCGCCCGCTCCGCCCGTCACCAATTGTATGTGTCGATACTTAAGAAAGGTGTCGAGGTTCCACTCTTCTTGCAAAGCAGGGTGATCGTTACGCATCAAACAAACAGAATAATCCAAACACAGCTCAACGTAATCTAATTCATCCGGAATACATTGCACATGGGTTGAGGCGCGTTCATCTAATTCAAAAATACCGATACCAAAATCGACTTCGCGCTTGAGTAAACGCTTGAAACTATCACTACTCCACGTTGAGCTGTTGATGGTGATATAGGGGGCATCGGCAAGCGCTGTCGGCATAAATTGCGGATAAACCGCAGTGTAGGCGGTCTCAACGAGGTCTATAGTGAAAGTACGCTCACTCTCCTTAGGATCGAACACCTCAGGGACAGTTAGCTTTTCGATTTGCAGCAAAATTTGGTGGATCTTGGGCGCTAATACTAGTGCTTTTGGGGTTGGGAATAGCCCTTTAGACTCACGCTCAAATAGCGGGTCGTCAAACAAAACTCGGAGCTTAGTGAGTTGTTTGCTTACCGCAGATTGGCTCAAAAACAGTCGCTCTGCCGTTTTGCTCACGCTGCGTTCTTCAATCAGAACGTGTAAGCACAACAGTAAATTCATATCGCATTTAAGTAAGCTTTTAACATCGACCATGATATTCCCCAAGTTCAGGTTAATGATGATTATTTGTCACTTTAAATCATATCATGCTCTTGGTAAATTGAGCGCATGTGAGTTAACACACTCAAAGAATAATAGAATTAAGGAATACTCATGGATTTTCTAGCACTACCAAAGATTGACTTACACTGCCACCTAGACGGAAGTGTTCGCCCAGATACGATTATTGATCTAGCAAAGCAGTACAATATCGAACTGCCTGAAGACCGTGATGCGGTTGTTCAATCTCTAACAGTGCCTGAAGATTGCAAAAATCTAGATGAGTACCTAGCTTGTTTCAGCCTGCCACTAAAAGTGATGCAAACTGAAGAAGCGATTGAGCGTATCTCTTTTGAGCTTTACGAAGACGCAGCACTAGAAAACGTTAAGTACCTAGAAGTTCGTTTCGCACCAATCCTGCACGTGAATAAAGGCCTGTCTCTTGACGCGATCATTGCAAGTGCAGTGAAAGGCATGAAGCGTGCTGAAGAGAAATACGACATCAAGGGCAACTACATTATGTCTGTACTGCGTATGTTCCCTAAAGATTCAATCAAAGACGTGATCGATGCAGGTAAGCCATACCTTGGTAAGGGCGTCGTAGCATTTGATATTGCTGGCGGCGAAAAGCCAGGTTTCTGTGCTGAGTTCCCTGAATACACGCAATACGCTATCGAGCAAGGCTACCGAGTGACGGTTCACGCAGGTGAGCAATGGCACGGTCAAAACGTTTACGACGCTGTTACTATGCTGGACGCTGAGCGTATCGGCCACGGTGTTCACATCCAAGGTAACGAAGATGCATACAACATTGTGAAAGAGAAGCAGGTTGCGCTTGAAACTTGCCCAACAAGTAACGTTCAAACTAAATGTATCCACAAATTCAGCGACCACCCAATTTCTGAATTCAAGAAAGATGGCATCGTTGTGACAATCAATACAGATAACCGCACTGTGTCGAACACAACAATGACTAACGAAGTGAAACGCGTATGTGAAACTTTCGACCTAACGAAAGAAGATTACGCAGAAATCTACAAGTACTCTGTAGAAAGCGCATTTGCCTCAGACGAAGTAAAACAGCACCTAATGGGTTTTGTTGACCAAATCTAACGGTTAAAAGCGCCTTTTGCTGAAGAGCTGGGCGCACTTAACGCTAGTGCTTAAAGGCATAAAATAGGAAGAGAAAGGCTGACGCTTTTCTCTTTTTTTATGTCCATTTATCAGTACTCTGATACCAAGTTTGATTCGCAAGATATAAACCATGAACACAAAAACAGAACTCAAAAAAATGCTCTCTGGCGAGGTTTTTGACGGCGCCGACCGTGAAATTAGCCAAATGCGAGCTCATGCTAGTAAAGCCCTTTCAGACTTCAATCAATGTACAGACGATAGCCAACAGCCAAGTTTGCAAACAAACCTGTTTGGCAAGATTGGTAGCAGCATAGTGCGCCCCCCTTTTCACTGTGAGTTTGGTAAAACCATTGAGATAGGTGACAATACCTTCATCAACATGAATGTGGTCATGCTGGACGGTGCTAAAATCAAAATTGGCAACAATGTTTTAGTGGGGCCGAGCGTTCAGTTTTATACCGCTTCTCACTCTTTGGATCACCGAAGTCGTCGTCAGTGGGAAACCTTCTGTTTCCCTATTATCGTCGAAGATGATGTATGGATTGGTGGGAACTCGGTCATTAATCAAGATGTGACGATTGGCGCCCGCTCTGTTATCGCTGCCAACTCTGTCGTCAACAGTGATGTACCACCAGATTGTCTCTACGGCGGCACACCAGCCAAATTAATCCGGTATCTGAATCGAAAGAATGAAAACAAATAAACTCGCCAATAAAGCCTCTCGAAAGGCAATGCAATGACTGACGATCATACTCACTCAAACATATCCTCGTGATCGTGGATAGCACCTCTTACATCATCTTGAGTCAACACTCGTTTGTCTAAAACATGTTTAACTTGTTTACCCAAATCAACAAGCGCATCTCGATTTGCTTTAGTTTGGCGCTTACCTGCACTTCTGAGACAATAATTAAGCTCATGCTCTTCGCTGAAGTTCACTAGATCTCTATCTGCAGCCATACCTACCTCCTAATTACATTAAACTCAATTAGAAGTCTGGCCTGAAAATGGCTAAATTCAAGTATCAAGTTGACAAAAGAACAAAAAAACAACCAACCGTGGCGCTATCTACCTTGCTTCCCCGCCTTACCAAGGTAATCCACAATATGCTCAAAGTAACCGGGCATCCACAACACCTACCTCCCCCCTTCCTCAGATACAAAACAGGCAATCACCGTAATAGATATTTGTGTATTTATCCGAATTGTGAGGAACAATAGTAATGCTTACAAAGCACCGTAATGGAGTCACCCATAAACAACAAAGCCACAGCTGGCGCTGTGGCTCTCTTTTTCACTAAATAAACTGACACAGGACAGCTAGCTCAGTAGCCAATAACTAATAGGATTATCAGGGCACTGATAAGGTCCACATTCAACAAAGGTTGCAATGGCATTGAGGGCAACCACAACGATGGCTAATAAACACGCCACACGCCCCAAGTTACTCATCTTATAAGCTTCTTGCGACGGTTCTTTATTGGTCAGTATTAAAATGACGGCAACCGCTAATATGGTCGCAGCAAATAACACGAAAGCCCAAGTGTAATAGTGCATCCCAAAGATAGGACTACCATAGCCAGGCGTGCCTGGAATCACATGCAGCGATACCTGCCGTAGTGAGGTGGCGACACCATACAAGGCACCGATCAAAACAATGCCATAGTGACGAGGTTGAGGCCCATAAACCACATTCAACATAAAGCCAAACGCAACCATCACGAAACCGATGCGCTGCAATAAACACAGCGGGCAAGGCAACTCATGAAGAACAAACTGAAGGATAAAGCCTATCAACAGAACGGCAGTCATACCGAGTAGGCCAAGCGTATTTAGGAGCGTTAATTGATCTCGATTCATGTTAGCTCCTTACAATAAGATGGGTAATGAATCAGTCGCATGGTGATTAAACCAATACAACCCTAGGATCACGGAGCCCGCAAAAAAGCCATAAGCTGCAGTCTTTTTGTCGAAAAAAGCGCATAGCATAGCCACGAGTAATAGTAGAAACAGTAAAGACATCATAAGAGGTATTCCCTCGCTATTTATTAAGTCCAGTCATATTGAACGTCAAAATGAATATCCACACCTACGCCACAAACAGCATTCAAAATCGGCAAATTTATGGATTACGGATTAAAAATCATCAATTTAATACTTGTTAGTAAGCGTTAACCTGTCAAGTTTCCACCGCTAACAAAACGCTTCCGCCAATAGAAGATGCAAGTAACACGCCGAATCAATATAAGAATACGCACCTCAACATCAGGTATACGACGAAACGGAGCACAGATATTAAGATTAGCTACACTTACCAAACAGGGATAACACTTAATAGTAAATGGCAAGGGAACATAATGAAAACAACACGATTTTTCTCTGCCCTATTTCTTACCAGCCTTACCATTCCCAATATTATTTGGGCTAACTACGCGATCGTTCTGCCCGGTCAACATGAGCAAGGGAGTGATTTACAAGGCAATGAAATATCTGCCCACGATGTGATTGATTGGGAGCTCAACCATAGTGATTTGATATTTGGATCTAATGCTAACCAAAACCTTAAAACCAATATCCCGGCCGTTGGCTACATGTACAACCAAAAGTTAGAGTTGAACTCAGGTGTACTCGAAGACGAGATTAGAGAAATAGCAGAACGATACGACATCGATTACGAAGATTTCTTTTTACACTTTTCAGAAGACACAATCCTTGCAGAGCCAAACCCAACTCATGGCGAGAATACCCTGTTAAACCGCAAGCCCATGCTTGTGGGTTATACCACAGACGCAATGCACGCAGGTTTTGCCCTTTACCAAACACCACCCTGGGATGCCGATGTCTTTGAACATTTCCAACAAGGCGGTGCACTCTACCTTTATCACTCTGAAAAATTCGATAGTGTAAATTTTGAGTTTTCACGCTTTGCTCAAGGTGGTCACTTTTGGATTGAATACCCTTCTGAGATGAACGCAAACAATCAAGTCACTGCATGGTCTCATCTTGTTATAAGTGAAGATAACACCGAGAACATGACTCAAAACCAAGCGGTTAGCTGGCAAGTGCCCTCTAATTGGGTACGAGTAAACACTCATGACAGGAGTGGCAAGAGTTATGGTGGCGGGCAATTTTTTGGCTCCTCTTTTGTCCGTGATGGTGGCCGTTTATACGTAGTTAGAGTACGTTGGCAAGGTCAAGCCAATGATATTCGCCCCCGTTTAAGTCGCGTCCAGTTCACTGATAACTTTCCAAGATTAACTGAAGAGAATTTGCCACCAAAAGACTTGAAACTCAGTTCTAAAGAGACCAGCGAAAAACACGCTCCCAATCACCCCAAGAATTGGCGAAAAATTCGTGGCTTCGACCAATCGGCCGACCTTAACCAAGATAACTATTTGTCTCCTGCTGAGTACCAGAGTCGAAGCAACAAATCTGCCACCGCTCGATTTCGTTGGGAATCCCGTGTTATTCCTTTTGGTCGAATGTGGGACAAAAATTCGTCATGGTCGCTAACCAATCTGGCTAATCCCGGGCTATTGATGGCAATGGGTAGCTATTATGGTCAACAATGGAAAAAGCTAGGGCTCACAGGCGCCTATAACGATGACACCAATAAGCTCTTAGGTAAAAATCAATTTGATATTTACTCTGGGGGTAACATCTCTGAACTTGATGCTATCGCAGGCTCAACTGAAGCGGATAAACGCTATAAACAACAGTTTTCCACCTTTCTCAAGCGACTAACTGCCGTTAACGACAAACCGTACATTGGACTCAACATTGGAACGGCTAACCTCTATGGTCGAAATGGACAATCTCACCTCATAGATACAGGAAACCTGTATTTCAGAGAGCACTATATATTTCCGTCAACGGGCTTTAGCGGCTATGGCGGGCTCTCGAAGTTTTGGGATAACTCAGCACTCGCCTATTCAGGCTTGAAGGTTATTCAACAAGCCACTACGCGCTATGGACGAGTGCAATTCTTTGGGAACAACCAAGAAAATTGGCAACAAGACCAGTACTCAACTCTCGCTATCTATTACCTAAACCACCATCCCGAGCAAAGCTATTTCAACCAGTGGAACAGTGGTTACGTGTATGGGAGCAACAGCACCACCACAGATAATTTCTGGAAAGCTGACGTACCCAAAAATATAGCTTACCGACCCACACCACTGCTCAACATTGATCTTGGTGTGCCTTCAAGAGCCATACCAAAGGGCTTTCAACCACTTACACTAATGCTCTCAACCCGCACTCCACAACCTGAGGATTACATGATTGTTGGCAACGCGTCACAATCCCGCATCGATCACCCAGACCTACCGAATGGCAAGGTTTCACTATTACCTACTCATGCCTATTTCCTTTATCAATCAAATAAACAGGTTGTCGAAGGCGGCCCAGAAGACATGGTGATTGCCAGAGAGTTTGAGCATGGACGCGTTCTCTATCGCACCGATTTTTATGGGAAAAACGCTGACTTTTATACCGCAGAGAAAATTTCTATTCGATTAGACCCACCAATGAAGCCCGTAAGTGCGGATGGTAGAGTGGGAGAATATATAGATGAAGTGCAGATAGATGGTTACCAAGGTTTGATACTACTTTATTGAAGCATCTCGAACTTGAACTGATTACCATAAAATAAATAAACCTAGCAAATGGTTGCTAGGTTTCAAACATAAAAACGAATTACTCTTTGCTTACTTCAGAGGGTCGTTATCAGGCAATGCGTTGTGTATCCATAAAGCCAAGCGCTTCTTGATATTTGCACCGTCCAACTTACTATCTGGCAACGGAGTGATTTGATTAACTTCAACAAGAAATAGATAAACTGCCTTAACCTTGATTGGTTGAGATGAGTTCGGCAAATCGAAACCTTGCAACTTTGCCATTTTAAAACCGACTTCTAGAGCCTTCTTAACCAGCTTATCTTCATTCATGATCTTCGCGGTTTTCGACATATCATCTCCATCATCTTCGTAGAATGAACTTTGAGTATATCAAACCCAATCTACGACAAGATTACCGTGCTCTCAATTCGAACATTCTCTTTAATAAATTACACAAAACGATTCGCAGATCCGAAACCGCTACCCACACAATTTACATTCACAAGATAAATGCAAATGCGCGAACGATATTTTAACAAAAAACTCAATAAGTGAGATCTTCAGTCAAGAAACCAAAATTTTGCCGAATTTTAACTTACCAAGCTAAAGGATACAGAATACTATTATTTTTACTTTTATACTTTTAACCTTATAAAAAACAATAAATTACAGTGATTTAAATAGTTTTATACCACGCAGACTTAGATCATATTTACGGTCACCCGTAATGAAAAGTTATTTACAAAACACTCATTAAGAAAATAGAATAGACCCACTAATCTTGTACTGGTGTTAATAATGCGTTATCAATGGGCTTCATTCTGCCATAAAAATCCTATCCCCGGACGAATCGTTCATATCCTCGTTATCTTGATAGCATTAGCTTCTATCGTGGTTCCATTAATGACAAAAGATGCCATAACGATACTAATTTCACTTTGTGTTGCTTTGGTGTGTTTTGTGCTGTTTGTGTTCTTTGCCCTCGCCGACAAAATGCGTTCGGGTATGCACTAATCTAATTCGATATCGCAAAGCATTTATCTTTTTCATGCCATTATTAAATGATGGCTACTAGATACGGGAAAGCCCAAAGTTATTAGCTTTGGACTTTTTCTTATAGCGACTGTGGTTGATTACAACCGAGAAATACGACAACCGGGTCTTACAGCACCATATGCAGAATTGGAAATGGTTTTCCCATGTCATCAAGTGGTGAGCGCGATTCAATTTTGAACCCCATGTGCTGATAGAATCCTACCGCTTGTAGGTTTTGCTCATTCACGTCAACTTTGGTAGCTGCCAACTGCTCAATCGCATGTAGCAACAACACCGTTCCTACTCCCAGTCCTCGAACTTCATTCAAAACAAAAAGCATTTCAATCTTTGCTTCACGGACGCCCACGAAGCCAACAATCGAACCACTTTCATTTTTAACGCATTTCAAAGATACCGCAGGGAACGCATGTTCCATGATGATAGGTTTAAAAAACTCAATATCTTCTTCTGTAATAAAGTCATGAGTTGCTCGGACTGAATTCTCCCAAACCTTAAGCATTTCTGCATAATCTTCAGGAAACACATTTTCTATAGTCATAATTTTCTCTAGATTGAACTGAATATAAACATGTACAGTCGCGAAACCGTACATTAAACCTAAACTATTAAGTGATTCAACGCTGCTCATGAAGAGCTTTAACTTGTTGATGGCCAATTGAATAAGTATAAGCAAAGTTGCATAATAACAACCAAGCAAAAGGAATGCTTTAATTGCTCATCGCTATATGTGTTCTGAGAAATAAAAGTTGAATTAGCCACAAATCTGAAGAATGCAAAATTCTATCGGCCAATGACGTACATAGCGCATAACACCTAGTATTCAACACATACGAACTTATCTTTTAGGTTACTTAAGTCATGAAAAAACAATTATTAACACTCACCCTCGTTGCCACAACGGTTGGAGCCATTTCTGGTACAGCACAAGCTTGTACACGAGCTTTATATCACTCGGATACTTTAGATACGACGATGGTCACACGTTCAATGGACTGGGAAGGTTACGATCAAGGTGTTGTGCGCGGTGTACCGAGAGGAACTGTCCTTGATACACGTGCACCCACGGTATACGGTGTCGACCTAAACAAATCAGGGGGAGCCCATCAAATTTACAAGTCAAAACATGCCATGATTGAGATTGCAAGCTTCGACGCAGAGTTTGTCACAGAAGCAATCAACGAACATGGTGTTCTTGGTCAAATTCATTATCTCAATACAGACTGGCAAGATGAAAAAGCGCGAGTAAAAGGTAATCAAGACATCGATGGTCAGCGATTCGTGCAATACGTTATTGCGAATGCAAAAAGCCTTGATGAAGTAGAATCTATTATCAATAACACCAACATCCGTGACCAGAAGCTTGGTGGCGTACCTGGTCTGTATGATGCGAATACAACTGTAAACCACTTCTTGGCTCACTTCATTTTTGCTGATAACTCTGGTGAGACTATCCTTGTTGAAATGGTAAATGGTGAAAAGAAACTCTACCGAGGAACAGGTTCTTTAGATGTCATTTCAAACAACCCAACGTTTGATACTATGACAGAAATGGACAGAGAATTATTAAGTGAAAAGCGCTTCCCAACGGCCTCAATCAACTCTATAGATCGTCGTTATCGTGCTCAATACGCTCTTAAGGAAGTAAAAACGTATGAAGAGCGTTTTGGTATCCGCGACAACAAACAATTAAGTAATATTATTGAAGGTGTTGCTCATGAGATGCGTAGCGGATACACAAAATGGGACGTCGCCTATGACGCGAACTTTCCAACTTTATGGGTTTCGCAAGTAGACTTAAAGAATAAAACACTCAAGCTAGACCGGTGGGACACAGATCAAGTTGAGACATACGATTTCTCGATGTTTGATGTCAATGGTAAACAAGTGGTTGAATTGGGGCGTAACACGAACAAACGAGAAACTCAGCCTTGTACAAACATTAATAGAAACCAACCATTCTGTGCCATATAACTTTGACTACGCCACACTTAGTAAGGCTTCAATCTGCAGAAGAACGTGATTTAGCTTTGATGTTGGTTCAAACTGAGCCAAAGTCCGCGCAAAGGGCTATGATTACATAAAAGTACTCAATAGAATAAGAGCAAGGCACTTTCCTCTTAGAAAGTGCCTTGGGTCAATATTACGTGGACTATTCAAATCAACCTCGAAAGTCCACCCTCGACAAACACTAATCTTCCGCCCATACCGTATAAAGACTTTCCCAATTTAAATTAACACCTTACCTGAAATTCTCACAAGATAAGCCCATAGATAAAGCAGGTATAAACATGTGCAGCCGCGATGGTTAAAAGTGAGATAACCACCTTCCCTGTCAGATTTACTGATTTCTCTCGCCCTATTAATCAGGCATTACCACAATACCCATAGTTTCAAGCAGTTGCTCTTGTTGCCAAGCGACAATTTTAATACCCGATGTGTCAACCTTTCGAGGATCTAACCCCTCCAATTCAGCGTGGCACAAGTTTGCTCCCTTCATACTGAACTGTCCCCATACATCTTCAGAGAATACACCTCGGCTCAGATCCGACTCCTTTAATGACGCTCCTGCAAGGTAAGTCCCTATCCAACGGTTCTCAAACAGCTCACATTTTTCTAAACAAGCCTGTTCAAAGTTAGCATAAGACAAGTTACAGCCTGTGATATACGCTGAGCAAAAGTACATACGATTACTCACCTGGTTGGCAAAGTTTGTTCTCGTAAAATTAGCCCCTTTCAAGTCACATTCACGTAACTCAATCCCATAACAATTAGCGTTACTAAAATTCGCCATGGCGAGTTGGCAGTTCTGAAAACTTGCATCACGCAGGTCTGCGATACCAAAGTGACACCCTTCGATACCACCTTGTTCAATGAACTTACAATTGATAAAGGTCGTGTCACGTAGGTTACAACGCCTAAAGTCACAGCGAATGAAGGTACATGCTGTGAAAGTCATATCGGACAAATCTTGTTGAGCGAAATTGTGGTGATGATAAGTACTGTTATTAGTGTCCATTTAGCCCCCTAAAGAAAGTAAGCTAAGACTACCACTGAGATCTTCAGAAAACACCAAATTAAAAACCAACAAAAACAGCAACTTAAAGCACCCGTTTTTAGCTAATTTAAGGCACCAAATAAGCGATTTAAGAGGGCTTTTTCCAGTTAATAGAACGCGCTTATTTTGAAAAAAGTTTTGAGGCTTACAGAAAATTTTATAACGTAGCTGATCATCAAATAAAGATACGTGTCGAAAAATCAGTAAGCTTTAAATAGCCAGGAAACCTGGCTAACGAGGAGGGAAGTACAAGACTCAATGTTTCTGAGAAGTTAAAAACAAAATAGGTCAAGCTCACTACCGTGAAGGCCAACCGATTCAGAAGTACCGAGGGTTGAATTTAACTCGTGCTCTCAGGTTGTGTTATCTAGCTTTTCGCGATATTAGCAATACCTTCAAGTTGAAGAACTGGAGCGGCATCAATGTCTTCCGCGTTCATCATAGATGACACACGTTGCATCGAAGAAAGCAGCAAACTTTGTTCCCACGGTTCCAGATTTTGAAATTTGTTAACGAAGCTATCTTGTAGTGGTGGTGGCGCATTATTTAGCAGCTCTTGACCTTTTTCGGTCAAGTTTGCATGCACTTTACGACGGTCAGCAACACTACGGATACGCTGTACATAGCCATTCACCTCTAGACGATCAATGATCGTGGTGGTGGTCGCTTGGCTCACATTAGTGTGGTTAGACAATTCTTTGATCGTCACGTTGCCCATTTCTTGGATTGCTCTCATTAAGATTAATTGAGGGCCAGTCAAACCATACTCTTTACTCAGCTTCTTCGAATGTAAATCGATAGCGCGAATAATTTGGCGAATAGCGACCAGGATTTCGTCATGTTTGTCCAAGATGCAGACCTTTGTACTAATATACGGTGAATGTTTTCACAGTGCTCAAGCGATTAGAAGCTCCAACTAATAGAGCTAAAGTTGCTCAGGAATTACACTGTAAATTGATAAATTACTTCATTAATTTTTCCGCATTGTACTGATGTTCATACTATTCTCAATCTTTTCTATGCCTCTGAGTTTGAGCGTGACAACACTTTTGTACTTTGAGTACGGATATTCAGGTTTTTGGCGGCGAACCATCAAAGAAAAGTCGCGAACAAGAGAAAAAAATAAAAAGAGAGTAGAGTCAGATAGGTAGCGAGGTTTCACTACCTATTTATCGTTAAAAAGCGAGTGTTCCCAACTCCAGCGACTAAGCAGCATTATTGAGTTGGAAATTCCCCGTCAATGCGTTGTAGAACTCACTGTTATCCAAGATTCCGACCAATTGATTATCTTCAACCAGCAAGATCGGATGATTACTGATCTGCTTGAGCTGAATTGCATCACGCATGCCAATCTCTGGGCTTACCACAACAACACTCGTACTGCTTATCTCGGCTAAATCATCAGACTCATTCCACTCGACAAGTGCCACATCCGATTCACCTTTTACAGATAGCTCTCCTTCGCTCTGCTCAACCCATAGGTCTTTTGAATCACAGATCTGCCAGCTTTCATCTTCTTGTTTCAAAGAATCCAGAGGCTGCATCAATGAGCGACCTTTTAGTACATTCAATGGGTTAGTATGAGCAACGAAGTCCTTCACGTATTCCGTTTTAGGTGTGAGTACGATCTCTTCAGGTTTACCATGTTGAATCAGCTTGCCGGACTCCATGATCGCAATGTTGTTACCAATCTTCAGCGCTTCGTCTAAGTCGTGGCTTACGAACAGAATCGTTTTGTTGAGCTTGTTTTGCAGCGTGATCAACTCATCTTGAAGCTGAGCACGAATTAGTGGGTCAAGCGCCGAGAACGGTTCGTCCATCAATAGAATGTCAGTGTCCATGGCAAAAGCTCTAGCTAAACCAACACGTTGCTGCATACCGCCAGAAAGCTCATGAGGGAATTTGGTTTCCCATTCTGCGAGACCCACCATTTCAAGCTGCTCACGCGCCTTAGCTCGGCGAACATTCTTAGCAACGCCTTGCATTTCAAGGCCAAACGCCACGTTATCTAACACGGTTAACCAAGGCATCAAGGCGAACTTTTGGAACACCATAGAAACACGGTGAGTACGAAGGTGGCGCAGTGTCGCCTCATCGCACTGTTCCCCCAAATCAACCTGCTTATCGCCATCTTTGATTGCCAACGAGCCGCGGCTGATCTCATTCAAACCGTTTACCGCTCGAAGCAATGAAGATTTCCCTGACCCAGACAAGCCCATCAGCACGCAGATTTCACCTTCTTTAACCGTTAGCGACACATTATCTACGCCGACGACTTGGCCTGTCTCATCAATGATCTCCTGACGAGTTTTGCCTTGATCGAGTAACTCAAGCGCTTGCTTCGATTTATCACCAAAAACGACATCGAGGTTTTTAATCGTAATTGCGTCCACTGTCTTTTGTTGCTGAGGAATAGACATTATTAAGCCTCCTTCTGATTAGGCGTTTTGCACAAGCGATCAAGAATGATAGCGACAAGTACAATCGCCAGTCCCGCTTCAAAACCTTGTGAGATATTCACTGTATTCAAGGCACGAACCACTGGCTTACCAAGCCCGTCAGCACCAACAAGCGCCGCGATCACGACCATAGAAAGCGACAACATGATGCACTGAGTGATACCAGCCATAATGCTTGGCAATGCTGCCGGCAATTCCACTTTCACGAG
The DNA here is from genome assembly GCF_001635455.1 of Vibrio sp. HI00D65. Classification (GTDB taxonomy): domain Bacteria; phylum Pseudomonadota; class Gammaproteobacteria; order Enterobacterales; family Vibrionaceae; genus Vibrio. The sequence continues at coordinate 282,896 of NZ_LWEH01000364.1, read as the reverse complement.
CAATTTCATACGGCTAGCACCAAACGCTTTACCGGCTTCAATCAGCTCTTCTGGCACCTTAGTCACGCCCAAGTAGGTCAAACGTATAGGCGCTGCGATAGCAAAAATAATGGTTGAGATTAACCCCGGTACAATACCTAAGCCGAATAAAACCAAGGTTGGGATAAGGTAGACAAACGTTGGGACCGTCTGCATTAAGTCGAGAATGGGGCGCAGTAAGGTGTATAACCAAGGGCGGTGCGCCGCCATGATGCCAACCGGTACGCCAATTAATACGGAAATCGTTGTCGCCGCAAAGACGAGAACAAAAGTTTCCAGCATTTCTTGCCAATAGCCAAGGTTGAGAATGGTCAGAAGCGCCGCGACAACGAAGATCACCAACGACAATTTACGGTGTAAATACCAAGCGATCGCAGCAGTAATCACGATAGGGAGCGCAGGCGGCATCCATTTAAATACATCGACTAAAAACAGAATAACGGTTTCTAAAAAGATAGAAATAGCATCAAAAAAGCCCGCTGCGTTGATAGTTAACCAGTCGACACCAGCTTCCATCCACTGTCCGACAGGGATTTTGTTTTCCGTAATAAAATTCACAATATTGCCTTTCATTATTGGCGGGCCGAAGCCCACCTTTATGCTTTATATAGCTTTAGTAAATAGGTCGATAGGTAGAACTATGCTTTTACCTGCTTTAGGTATTCAATAACCGCTTGAGTTGCTGATTCACCTTTATGTGTCTTAACATTGTCTAACCAAGCTTCCACTTGTTGTGGATTGCTGTTCAACCATTGCTGAGCCGCTTTCTCAGGTTTCACGTTTTGGTTCAAAATCGCTTCCATCAATTGGTTTTCCATCTCTAGAGTGAACTCTAGGTTTTGCAAAAGCTGACCGACGTTTGAACACTCAGATAGGTAGTTTGAACGAACATTGGTGTAAACATTCGCGCCACCGTAATTAGGGCCAAAGAAGTCGTCACCGCCAGAAAGGTATTCCATCTCAACGTTACTGTTCATCGGGTGCGGTGCCCAACCAAGGTAAACGATCCATTGGCTGCGACGCGCTGAACGTGATACTTGCGAAACCATGCCCGCTTCGCTTGATTCAACTAGGCTGAAATCTTTTAAGCCAAAAGCGTCAGAATCGATCATCGATTGGATTAGGCGGTTACCATCGTTACCTGGCTCAATGCCGTAGATACGATCTTTGAATTTATCGGCGTGCTTAGCTAAATCTGCGAAGCTTTTAACCCCCGCGTCATACACGTATTTAGGTACCGCTAACGTGTATTTAGCACCTTCTAGATTGGCACGAACCGTTTCGACAGTGCCCGCTTCACGGTATTTAGCAATGTCGCCTTCCATAGTCGGCATCCAGTTCCCTAGGAACACATCGATGTCGCCGTTAGCCATTGAAGAATAAGTCACAGGTACTGAAAGCAGGTCGGTTTTAGTGGTGTAACCTAAGCCTTTTAAAAGCTCAGTGGTGACAGCGGTGGTAGCAGTAATGTCAGTCCAACCGACATCAGCAAAACGTACGTTTTCACATTGTTGTGGTTCAACGGAAGCGTTAGCTGTAAATGCACATGAGCTAATCGCGAATGTGGCTAACGTTTTTGTGGTCACGTTATGCATATTTAGAGTCGTCATAATGGTTCCTTTTAATCTTTCCTTTTTTCTGCCTCTTCTCAAACGGTAGAGGCAGTTTTGCTGACTTTTAACTAATTATTTTATTGCTAATTTCTTATGGTTTTTCACCCAGTCATTGCGCGTTACGCTTCCCTGACTGGTTTTTTGATTCTTTGTTTCTCTTGCCATTCAGGTGCAATCCAAACTGGCACGTTTTGTTCGTTGAGCATTGGTTTCCCCAGAATCAAATCAGATGCGCGTTCGGCGACCATGATGGTTGGCGCGTTCAAGTTTCCGTTTGGAATGGTTGGGAAAACAGACGAGTCAACGACACGCAGGCTGTCGATGCCACGAACACGACACTCTTCATCAAGCACTGCCATTGGGTCATCGTCAGCACCCATTTTGCAGCCACAAGATGGGTGATAAGCACTTTCAACATTCTGCTTAACCCATTCGTCAATCGCCTCATCAGAAGTCACATCCGATCCTGGCTGAATCTCTTCGCCACGGTAAAAATCCATTGCTGGTTGTGACAAAATTTCGCGCGTTAGACGAATACAATCACGCCAATCTTGGCGGTCTTGCTCGGTCGAAATGTAGTTGAATTGAATCTGAGGTTTGGCATGCGGATCTGCTGAAGTGATAGCAACCGTGCCGCGGCTTTCTGGTTTATTAGGACCAACGTGTACTTGGAAGCCATGACCATCAAAGGCGGCTTGGCCATCATAACGCATTGCTGCTGGTAGGAAGTGGTATTGGATATTTGGCCACTTCAATCCTTTGCGAGATCGAATGAAGGCGCACGATTCAAAGTGATTGGTCGCACCTAAGCCTTTGCGAGTGAGAATCCACTCAGCACCGATCATTCCTTTGCTCACTAAACCAAGCTTACTGTTGAGCGTGATAGGTTCGTTACAGTGATATTGAAAGTACACTTCTAGGTGGTCTTGAAGGTTTTCCCCCACACCATTCAACTCGTGTTTAACTTCCACGCCTGCCTTTTCAAGTACCGCTTTCGGGCCGATACCTGATAGTTGCAGTAGTTGAACAGAACCGATAGAGCCCGCAGAAGAGATCACTTCTTTGTTCGCCATGGCAGTTTGGATATTGCCTGACTTTTCAAATTCCACACCGACTGCTTTCTTGCTCTGGTTCGGTTGAACCTCGATCACAAACTTGCGTGCCACGATGCCTTTTTTCAACGTAAGGTTTGGGCGCTTCAATGCTCGACGCAGATAAGCATTAGAGGTTGAGGCTCTAACACCTTTATCTACCGTCATGTGCATAGTGCCGAAGCCTTCTTGCTGGTAGCCATTGTAGTCTTGAGTTTCTGGGTAACCGGCGTCTTTTCCTGCGTCGATGAAGGCTTGGTAAAGTGGGTTAAGCGCCATATCGTTGCCGTTACATGTACCGACCGGGCCATTGTCACCACGGTATTCGTCGCCGCCTTTATTCCACGATTCAGCACGGCGGAAATAAGGCAAACACGCTTGGTAATTCCAACCGGCAGCGCCCTCTTCTTCCCACTGATCGAAGTCACACGCGTGGCCACGCACGTAAACCATGCCATTGATTGATGAGCTACCACCTAACACCTTGCCACGTGGGCAGTGCAGTTCGCGACCATCAAGGCCCGGTTCCTGCTCAGTTTCAAATTGCCAAGCGTACTTTTCAGTATTCATTGGGTAAGAAAGCGCGGTTGGCATCTGGATAAAAATGCTCTTATCCGTGCCACCAGCTTCGAGTAATAAAACGCTATGTTCACCGCTTTCCGTTAGCCTATCCGCTAACACACAGCCGGCCGAACCCGCGCCGACGATAATATAATCGTAGCGTTGTTCCATGTTATCTATTCCCTGAGATAAGTCTGTTTGGCTAACTCTAACGCTAGCCCGTTAAATCGAGTGTTACGCGTTAGGCATAAGGGCTGGCGTAATCGCCAAGTTCGATAAGAATGCTCTTAGTCTGCGTATAGTGAAGTAGAGTCTCTGGTCCGTTTTCACGACCAATACCCGAAAGTTTGTAGCCACCAACCGGCATTTCTGCCGGTGAGTCGCCCCACGTGTTTACCCAACAAATACCCGCCTGCATTTGGTGGATCACGCGGTGAGCACGAGAAAGGCTCTGTGTGAATACACCTGCGGCCAGACCATATTTGGTGTCGTTAGCACGGCGAATCACATCGTCTTCGTCGGTAAACTTCATCACAGACATCACTGGGCCAAAGATTTCTTGCTGGACGTGTGGCATAGAGTCATCACAATCGACAAACACCGTTGGAATAACAAAATTGCCGTTTTCGAGGCCGTTGTCCGTTACTTGGTAGCCACCCGTCAACAAAGTTGCGCCAGACTGCTTCGCCAGCTCAATCGCACCAAGGACTTTCGAAAGATGCTCTTTAGAAATCAACGCACCTATCTGAGTTTCCATTTCCATTGGATTACCAATGATCAATTTCTCTGTGCGCGTTTTAAGTTGTTCGATGAATGCGTCATAAATATTTTCGTGTACATAGACACGAGTTCCATTGGTGCATACTTCGCCTTGTGTGTAGAAGTTAGCGACCATAGAAGCTGAAACCGCATCGTCCAATTTCGCATCATCAAATACGATCATTGGTGATTTTCCGCCAAGCTCCATCGTCACTGATTTAAGGGTTTTAGCGCTGTCAGCCATAACTGCTTTGCCGGTACCGGTTTCTCCCGTAAATGAGACTTTCACGATATCTGGATGAGCCGTAAGCATTTGGCCCACACGGTAATCACCTTGAACCACGTTGAACACGCCATCTGGAAGACCTGCTTCAGTAAAGATCTCGGCAAGCTTTAGAGCGGTTAACGGTGTTTCTTCTGAAGGTTTAAAAATCATCGCGTTGCCCGCAGCAAGCGCCGGAGCTGATTTCCACATCGCAATTTGGATTGGGTAGTTCCACGCGCCAATGCCCGCACAAATACCTAACGGTTCACGACGCGTGTAGAAAAACTGAGATTCGCTAAGCGGTTGTTGGTCGCCCTGCATCGTAGGCGCCAGGCCAGCAAAGTATTCAATAACATCAGCGCCAGAGGCTACGTCCACTTCAATCGCTTCTTGTAATGGCTTACCCGTATCAACAACCTCAAGTTTTGCAAGGTCATCATTTCGAGCTCTAAGTATTTCTACCGCCTTCAAAAGAATGCGGCTGCGCTCAACTGCTGTCATTGCTGACCACAGTGCGAAGCCACGTTTTGCTGATTCGATAGCGCTATCTACATCGGCCGCGGAGGCTTGGCCTAGCGTGGCAATAGGTTCGCCATTTGCAGGGTTGATGCTATCAAAGGTTTCACCAGACGTAGCTTTCACTGCTGCGCCGTCAATGTATAACGAGTTCATTTCCATTTGAGATTCTGACTTAATTGTTATTAGACTCTGCTGGTCTTGTTTGAATGTTAGTTGTAAGTATTGTGCTGTTCTATGACTAAGCTGCGGTCTACTTGATGTGACACGAGTAGAACGTCAGTTGTTTATCAAGGTAATCATTGATGATGGCTTTGGCTTTCTTAGCATCTATACCATAAGGGGTTAACGTTCCTCTCAGCCATAAACCATCAATCAGAGAAGCGATCCCGTGAGCAACGAGATCCGCTTGTTCATGATCCAAAATACCTTTTAATTCAAGCCGTAAATGCGAGAGCAAACGTCTTTCATTCACGCGCTGTAATCGTTTTAACTGTTCGTCATGCATGGAGTATGACCAGAAAGCCAACCACGCCTTCGCGACCTTATTCTCGGCTTGATAGCCTTCGAAGTTGCCATCGATGATCGCATTGATCCTCTGTTGGTGAGCATCAACAGGGAGGGCTTTTAATGAGGTAGTGATGGTATTGGAGAGTTGGCGAAGAATTTCGCGCATGGTTTCTTCAAGCAGGCCATGTTTGCCGCCAAAATAGTGATTGATAATACCAGTAGAGACTCCCGCTTCTTTGCTGATCAACGCAATACTCGCGGCATGTAAACCCACTCGATCGATCACAGCCATTGTAGCTTGAACAAGCTGCGGTTTACGTATATCAGGCATCCCAACCTTCGGCATTTCTCAGTCCTTTTATTTTTTATTGAACGTTCAGTTAAATATAAAATGACAGAAATTTAGTTAGGGTTCAAATTATTATTTACAACAAATTATTAACAAAACATCACCACCTCGGTGATAAGTAACATAAAAACAACCACTTAACATTCATTTAGAGTACTAACCAAACTCATCAAAAGTTTGAACTATGATTGTTATGGCTCAACAGACATTGATTAAACGCCTAATTTTTAAGCAGTAGAGGCGATGAGCTTACTAAATGAGAGAGCCCTCATTTCAGCGCTATTTTTCTTTGAAATAAAGGAAGGGAATGCAGGTAAAAAATAAAAGTACCCAAATATTTAGGTACTTTAAGTTTGAAATACTATCAATAATATCGCTCGATATTTTATCGAGAAGCGACACGTTACTAGAAAGCCAAATGGTAACTATTGCTCGACTGATCGAGTGTGACCACCCAGCTCTGTTCTTGCTCCTCACTGCTCATTGGCACCCAACGAGCATAGATCTGCTCCCAGTTGCCATTGACTTCTAACTCTACGACATCGGTGTGTGTTGGATAAACGGTTGTGATTCTAGAAGTAGGCTCCGCAACAACATCACCATTACTCATGACAAATGCTGACTCAGAGTACAAATGAAGAGCCCCTGCCGTCGTTCTCGTGTAATCCATCGACAAGCTGATCTTCTTCCCAATATCAAATGAGAAACCGACAGGTGCCACGATATCAGACGTACTGATCGCAGCAGGCTGGATTGTTGATGCAGGCAGTTGAGCGGGCGTTGGAGACGGTGTCGCTGCTGGAGTTTGCGCAGGTGATGCACTTGTGTTACCACCTCCTCCACCGCCGCAAGCACTAAGTATGAGTGAGAAGGATGTCATGGTGATTAATTTACTTATCTTATTCATGGAGCTCTCCTACTCATCCGTCGCTGATATAACTTTGTTGGTGGTCGATGCTTTGTACCATTCACCATCTGTCTCACCGCTGCTGCTTATCCATGTAGGGAATGATGTATACGCATCACTGATATCAACCAGTTCTACAGGGTGATCCCATTCGTCTCGAATATTAATAACCCATGGCATGTTATTGCTGGTTTTGAACGACTCTGAGCCTGAAGAGCTATCATCATGACTATTGAACAAGGTGTCATTCATATCACTAGTACCTGAAAACTCTTTTAAGTGAGTTTGCCACGTCATACCCGGTGGGGTCGCAACGAAGTCACCGTGATAAGTACCATCAGCTCCAAAGATAAACGAGTCATAAGGTGGGTAACCTATGTCATCACGTGATACTGGTGTAGTAAATTCCACGTACAGTTGGTAGTTAAGCACGTCAGCGTTTTGTACCCCAGAACACGTACTTTGGGTTCGGTAGAAAACACAGCTTTCTGTTAGTTCACCTAAGTTTTCCAGATCCTCTCTTAGATTTTCTGACACCATCAATATCGTCTCACTGTCTCCCGCTTGTAAAATCGTGTGACCAACGGCAACGCCATTGCGAGTGAGTGTGGTAGATGCTACGTTCGCAGGTAAAACATTCGGTAGTTTCACTGCATAGCCATTCGAGTAGCCTGCCCCCATCGCTTGAAGTGTGTAATCTACGGTCAAGTTGGTAAGTTCTCGTTGACCATTGAGCTGCTCCGTCACTTTGTAGCGCCAAACCACATCATTGAAGTCGTAGTCACCTTTTAGTGGCCAGTTATCCTCAAAGGCGATCGTTGCGTAGCTGTTCGAACTTGGATAGACGGTTGTCACTGTCACATCTTCATTGTTCTCTTGAACAAGTACCTCATACTTAGAGTCTGTTGTGCCGTCCTCGTTAACCCCATCAACAGCAATAAATGGCGTAACTTCAACGGTAAAGATCAAATCATTAAAATCGTTATCTCCAGTTGGACGGTAAATGTCCTCAAAACCAAGTACCAAAAACTCATTCTCTGTATCCAAGAAGGCAACATTATGTCTTCTATTTTCGGCTGTCGCCTCAGGGTTGAGCGCTGAATAACTGTAGAAAGGCGTGCCCCAGCCACCAAGCCACGGGATGTTGTTATAAGATCCTTCCCACCCCCAACCATTGGAAATGATGAAAAAGGCCAATGTTTGGCCTGCAGTAAGTTGGACGCTGAGATCAATAGAGTCCCCTTCTTGCATTTCCCCAACCTCAGCAACGGACGTATTAGGAAACACCACGATATGTGCGTTGATATCGTCTTTAGTTGCGGGGGGGTTATCAGTATCAAACACGAAGTAGCCAAGGGTGTTGCGGTAACCCGCTCCTTCGTTTAAGAAAGTGATTGTGGCAGTAGCGTACTCTGCACCGTCCAACTCATCATCAATGTCGATGCTCGAGTAGCGCTCAGGTGCAATAAAAGCGCTATTGACCGCACTACCTTCAGGCAACATCGAATAGACGTTGGTTAAGACGTCTTGAGGCAGTGACGCTGCAACCGAGTAAGTATTATTGGGTTTGCCTTTTACAGAATAGTTGGAAGCATCCGCTCCAGATTCAAAAGTCAGGTCTGCGGTTGTCAACGCCATCGCAACACATGGCACCAAGCAACTCGACAGTATGACTAAATTCCAATTTCTCATTCTGTTCCCTCTCTCACCAGCCTTAAACGTGTAAAGAGAAATGCAGCAAGTATAATGCCGATAAATAGAAGCTATACTTAACAATGATTTAGAGTACAACCTGTCGCTTTTCTCAATTTGAAAATGAAGTTGAAATGAAAAAAGCAAACACAAAAAAGGGTGATAATGCCAAAGCCACTATCAACCTTTGGCAATCGGTGAAGAACGCTCAGTTCTCGTCCCTAAACTTACTCAATACGGGTAATGAAACTGTATTTATCAGAGTCCGCTTTCGTCATCCAATGCTCACCAGACGCTGGGGCTGAATTTAGGGTAAACATATAAAAAGCGATCCCTTTGTCTCCCATCACCTTGTTAAAGTAAGTCGCTTGACTGCGATGGCTCTCATTAGTGTAAGGAAATTCTTTCGCGGTTTTATCTCCCTCAGCCCAACTATGTACACCAATCTGCTTATTCTGTTCGATAGCTTTACTGGTGTCTGCACGTTGCAAAATACGTGGGTAACCCGCTGCGAATAAGTCCGTACCACCCGAGAAAACCGAACCTCTTGGAGTCACGATGGTTGTCATCTTATTGCTATGGATCATGCGTCCGGTGTACATGTTGATTTCATCATCGGCACTCCCTCCAATATGATTATCGAACTTTAATGTCATTTCGCGATCTTGAGATAACTTCACAATGTCAAAAAGCTGAGAATAGGTTGATACGCCTAACGTGGAGTCAATGCGCTCACCCACAGCTGGCTTATTAAAGCGATCTCGGTAAAAGGCTTTAAAAGCGAACGAGGTAGTAATAGTGACTTTATTGTGTTGTAGAGAGCGGGTTAAAACCGTAGAGCCTAGCCTCGTCACGTATTCTAACGCTTCGGTATAGAACTCAAATTCAATTGGCCGTTTTCTATCAATGGTTGTCGTTTGGATTAACGTGGTTTCATTCGACACTGAGCGCTGTGCAGCATTGCAATCAAACTCATCATAGAAATCCCCTTCCTTGTAAATGCCACAGGTATCGACTCCAGCATCAGGGAAATAAATGTCAATGGTTTGACCTAGTCGGTCGACAAGCCTGATGACTTTTTTCTGCCCGCTAATATCCTCGGCAAACATCACTTTCTCGTACTGCACGCCATCGTAATTCAGTGTGAAGGCTTCTTGGATCTCTTCTCGGTCTTGATACAACTTTCCTAACTTGGCCAATGAGAACACGTAATCGGCTTTGGGTTGAGGTAATTGTTTCTTCATGGTGTTGGAGCCAGAGTGGCATCCAGCTAAAAAGATTAATGGTAATGCCAACAACGCGTTTCGATAGTACTTCATGCAATGATTCCCCAAACGTAAGATAGGAAAATTCTATTATTCCCCCCTTGAATTATCTGTCTTGAAAATGTAACGGGATGTACAGCGACTGATACTCGAAAAAACGCGGCTGCCTCTAGGCTGATTGAAAGTCACCGAGAGTGCCACATATCCCATTGGGTAGGCTTAGTCTACCTCAATCCTACCGCCTTACATCTAGCCGCTGGAAATAGAACCTCGCCATTAAGTCCATTCTAAAGTTGGGCTCAATGGCGGCCAGTCTTATATTTGAACAATGTTTTTTATTTTTGATATAAATGCAAATTCAGCATTGAACTAACTTATAAAGTGTTTAATCATTCGCATCAGGTATTTTTCGTGAAGCATTCGAATCGAATATGCAACTATGATTACCTAATAAGATAATTGCACTCACGGAATCTCATAAGTTAAACACACGATAAGGCTGATAATGGAATGACAAAACCTAGAATGATCATCGTGGAAGACGATTTAAAGCTTCAAAGAATGTTGCAAGACTACTTTATCGCGCAAGATTTTGACGTCTCGGTACTCGATGATGGCAGCAGCGCTGCACAGACTATCCTCGCTGAACAGCCAGACATTGTCTTACTGGATCTGATGCTTCCTGTAAGCGACGGACTTACAATCTGCCGACAGACGCGTACACATTACAAAGGTAAAATCCTGATGCTCACTGCTAGCGACGACGACTTTGATCATGTCGCAGGATTAGAGACAGGGGCTGATGACTATGTCACTAAGCCAATCAAACCAAGAGTTCTGCTTGCAAGAGTTCGTTCATTATTGCGCCGCCAAGACACTAACACCGCTTCAGCCGATGACTCGGACAGCCTACAGTTCGATCAACTGTTGTTGAAAAACACCTATAAGAAGTGCGAACTGGCGGGTGAGGTTTTGTCACTGACCGACAGTGAATTTGACCTACTTTGGCTATTAGCGAGTAACCCTGATACACCATTATCACGTGACTACTTGACACAAACCTTGCGTGGTATTGAATATGACGGCATTGATCGAACCATTGATAACAAGATCGTACGCCTGAGAAAAATACTGGGGGACGACCATGCGCCAGCAGAAAAGATTCAGACCATTCGCGGTAAAGGTTACTTATTTGTTTCCACCGCTTGGCATTAACCTCGCTCAGTACGAGCGTAAGGAAAGAGAACAATTATGCGACGTATCTATTTGGAGTCCCTAACAGGGCTGTTAGTTTGTTTTATGGCAGGTATTATCGCCTATGAAATCAGTGTCTATCAGCTCAATACTGACTACGAATTTATACTGCAAGATTATGAAGCGGCAGCCCACCAGCAACTCATAGAAAACATCGCTAAGAATCAAGGGCTTGAAGCTGCTCATCAAGCCATAAATCAGTTTGTCGAAACCACACGAAACAAGCTGGTGACCTTCAGCCCAGATGATGAAATACCAGGCCCCGTTTCAGAGTTCTTCACCGCCAACCCGAATACCTTTATCTTTCACGATGACGAACGTGACCTATGGTTTCGCTTAACAAACAGTAACAACACTTATCACTACCTCCCCAACAGTGAAGCATTAGTGAGGCAAAAGATAGAGTTAGAAGATGATCTCATTTGGTTGTTCTTTTTAGGAAGTTTTATCTTATATGGCTTATGCCACGTACTGATCATCTTTCGCCGAGTTAAGAAGCTTGAATCTGCCACTCTCAGCTTTGCAGAAGGCGACCTCTCTTCGCGCGCCGAAACCTCAAGCGGCATTGCAATTGGATCATTGAACAAGTCCTTCAACCTCATGGCCGACCGAATTCACCGTTTAGTTGAGAGCAATCGCTCGCTCACCAATGCGGTCGCTCATGAACTGCGCACACCAATATTTCGTATTCAGTGGCAAGCTGAAATGCTGAAGGACACGCCGTTAAACGAAAAACAAGAGAATACCATTGAGAGCATTATTGAAGACACGGAAGAGATGGAAAAGATGGTTGATGAGCTCTTGTATTATGCAAAGCTCGATAGCACTGATCTCGAAAGCCTACAGCAGCCATTAGAAATAAAAGACTTTCTCGAGCACGCGACGACGCGCTGGAGTAGAGAGACCGCGCTCAATATTCAGCTTTGCTTACCAGAACACGAGCAATCGATAGTGGCTGACGAAACCCTGCTCAATCGTGCTTTGGATAACCTCGTGCGTAACGCAATGAAATTTGCACGCACACAGATTTCAATTGAAGTAACCAGACACCAAGATCAGCTACAAATTGCGGTACATGACGATGGTGATGGCGTTGCAGAAGAACACCGAGCACACCTGTTCGATCCCTTTTATGTTGGCGACAAAGCACGTAACAAAGCTAAGAGTGGTCATGGCTTAGGATTATCTATCGTCCATAAAATCTGCGCCCAACACAGTGCAACCGTCCAAATCGCTCAAAGCCCAAGTTTGAAAGGTGCGGTCTTCACTATCACTTTCCCACTCTGTAACGAAGCAGCTGACAAAGCCATACAGTAACGACAAAACACCTCTGGAATAATGTTCACATCGGTTGGGAGACGTTGTCTCCCTATCCATTTATTCGCTCTAGATAACCTTGGCGCCACTATTAATGGCTTGTCACTTGAGTGCGGAGAAGAACCGCTCCGACGTGCTTCACGAGTCATGAGTACCAAAGGCTGCCCCTCTAGATTCCAATTCTTCTAAAGGTATATTTATGAGAAAGTTATTTGTTGTTTTAGGTATTGTCTCTCTTGCAGGTTGTTCAGGTATTACCCACAACGATGAGGTGTACACAGCGCACGCTGAAAGCTTCAACATCGTAGGCTTCCAAATTCCTGGTAATACACAAGATCGTGCAATGGAACTGGTTCCTGAAGGTGCGAGTGTTGATACCATAAGTTCAACAAACTCTGACACAAGTTCTGCCCTTGGTATCATCAACCGCATTATCGGTATCGACTACGTTCAAGTTGGCGGTAAAAAACAGTAATTTGCGAGAGCTTGCGTATCTTTAAACGCAAGCTATCCCAAGCAACAATCTTCAAAACCAGTGACATTCGTCGCTGGTTTTTTGTTCCTGACGTTTTGATCGCTGTGCCAAAAAACGCCTCAAAAAACGATGAAAAATAAATGACAACTTAAGCAACAAGCGTCTAAAAGATAAAAGTGTCGTCAAAATCACTCTTAAAATCACTCTTAAAATCACATAAAAATCTAAAAGCACAGCGTACGCATATCAACCATTTACCCTTCGATTAATTTGAGCTCAATTAATCGAGGTGTGGATCAATTTTCTCGACAATCTTATTTTTCAAAGAAAAATAACAATCAATAGAATTATCACTATTTTGCAAATAAAAAATAGGATAAACCGAAAGAATAAACAAAAATCATAATCATATGTAAAAATGAGAAATATAACTTTCATGAATAAAGTAGAACTCTGCCATGCTACTAATTAATCCAACCGAATAATGTAAATTTAGTGTGATACTTTTGTTACATTTTCATGGATTTTACATGGAAAGAGAAAATAACAATGAAAATGAAAAAGCGTTTAGTTGCCGTTGCTATAGCGAGTGCTATGTCTTTATCAGTGCACGCGGGTGAATCCGTTAGCATTAATCAACCGATCAATTTTACTAGCTTCTCTGGGCTAAATACTCAGCTAGGTGTCAGCAATGCCTCAAGCTTCAAGATGGTTAAAGAAGTTAACCTGAAAAATCGTGGTATCTACAAAGTAAAGATCCAACAAAACATTTGGGGGACGCCGGTGTGGGGACACTACCTAAACGCAACACAAAGTGTTCAAGGTGGCGCGCTTAAGTCTGTTCAAGGTCGCTACTTAAAAACCACGACCCTGGAACGTTCTTTCGTTAAGCCGTCCATCAACAGCGCTCAAGCAGTTGAACTGGCAAGTAAAGACCTAAAAGACCAGAACGTAATTAGCAAATCACTCGACAACGTACAACATGAGCTGTTTATTTACCAAGGCACGTCGAAGCAAGGTCTTGGAGCACAAAAGGTTGATAAGACACGCCTAGTATACGTTGTTTCTTACCTCATCAAAGGGGGTGACAAGCCTTCGCGACCATTCACTATGCTAGATGCTCACACCGGTGAAATCATCGACCGCTGGGAAGGTATTGCTCACGCTCAGATCGGTACAGGCCCTGGCGGTAATGAGAAGACAGGCATGTACGAATACGGTACCGACTACCACTTCCTCGATGTTCAAGAGAATGGCACTGAGTGTGTGATGGAATCTGAAAACGTTGTCACGGTTGACCTAAATGGCGCAACAGAAGGCGATACCGCTTACAGCTACGAATGCCCACGTAACGAACATAAAGAAGTAAACGGTGCATACTCTCCTCTGAACGATGCTCATTACTTTGGTAACATCGTTTTCGACATGTACAAGAACTGGTTCGATACAGCACCACTCTCTTTCAAACTCATGATGCGTGTCCACTACGGCTCTAACTACGAAAACGCCTTCTGGGACGGCAAAGCGATGACCTTTGGTGATGGTGAAAGCTTCTTTTACCCACTTGTAAGCTTAGACGTGTCTGCCCACGAGGTGAGCCACGGTTTCACGGAGCAAAACTCAGGTCTGATCTACGCAAACCAATCTGGTGGTATGAACGAAGCATTCTCTGATATGGCCGGAGAAGCAGCAGAATACTACATGAAAGGTACCAACGACTGGATGGTGGGTCGCAACATCTTTAAAGGTGACGGTGCTTTGCGCTACATGGACGACCCGTCTCGTGATGGTTCTTCAATCAACAACGCATCGGAATACTACGACGGCTTAAACGTGCACTACAGCTCAGGCGTGTTCAACAAGGCGTTTTACCACCTAGCAACGACACAAGGTTGGGATACCAAGAAAGCGTTCGAGCTGTTTGTATTGGCTAACCAGATCTACTGGTCGGAAAACAGTGATTTCTGGCAGGGTGCTTGTGGCGTGAAAAACTCAGCAACTGACCTTGGTTACAGTACCGAAGATGTAGTCTCTGCGTTCGAACTGGTTGGCGTCACGCCATGTGACGAGCCACCACTACCGCCGGAACCAGAATACCAGCGTTTAGAAAATGGTGTTGAGACACCAGTAGCTGGTGGAACCGGTTCCAAGACTTACTTTGATATCGAAGTACCTGCAGGCCAGGACAAACTGACGATTGATCTTGCTGTCTCTACGGGTGATCCTGATATGTATGTTGGCCTAGATTATGCGCCAAGCTCTCAGGAAAACATCTGTAAGAGTATAAGTGTGACCGATGAAGTCTGTGTTATCGAAAGCCCAGTTGCAGGTCGCTATACTATTAACATTCAGGGCTACTCAGAATATGCTGGCGCCAACCTGAAAGCGGCATATGAAGTGGGCAGTACGAACGTACCACCTGTATCTTCATTTGAACACAGCGTGGTTGGTAATGAAGTCGAACTTCGCAGTACAAGCTCAGATAGCGACGGCCAAATCGTCTCTTATTTATGGGACCTTGGCGATGGCAACACACAAACGGGTGAAGTAACTCGCTACACCTACGCTGAAGCAGGCGACTACGTGGTAACACTGACCGTAACTGACGATGCTGGCGTTGCAACATCAACAAGTAAATCAATCACGATTGAAGGTGACTCTGCGGAAGGTTTCCCACTAAAACTGAAGTTTGGTAACAAGAACCCGAATGGCAAAGCTCGCGTCAAGCTTACATGGAATTACGACACCAACGATTACTTTGTGATTAAGCGTAATGGCAAAAATGTTGGCGCAACAGACTTCAACTCATACGTCGATAAGTTCCGTCACAACGGCACAGTAGATGTGGAGTACCAAGTGTGTACCTCAAGCGATGTTTGTTCAGAAACCAAGCACTACCGCTTCATCAAAACACAATAAACGATAGTTAATTCAGGGCTCCGAAAGGAGCCCTTTAACTATATGGATAATGAAAACTCTCATAACTAAAGCAATACGAAAAACAACAATATAAACGATAGAAAGGACATCAAATGGCTATTCAAAAAAGCATTCTCGCTGTGGCTCTATTTGGCAGCGCAACGGCTTACGCATCCCTGGGTATTACACCGCCAGAAAACTCAGAAGTTTGGATCACAACCGATGCTGACGCTCAGCACCTGATCGTTGAGCACGGCGCAACAGTTTACCCAGCGGTGAATGGAAACAAACACTCGGTCGTCGCAAAAATCAACGCGAAACAACTGGCTGCGCTCTCGAGCCACATGCACGAAGAGACTCACCGCTGTGGTGGCTACATGGTGCACGAAGACAAAGCAAGTGCGCTTAAAGCCTCAGCAATGCCACTAACAATGAGCACCTTCGAAAAACCAGTGATCAGCCATCAAAACACCGTCAATGAGTTGCTTGCTCAGGTTGAGCCAAACAATATGGTTGCGACTATCGAAAATCTAACCAACTTCACCAACCGTTTTTATACCACTTCTACAGGTGTTGCTGCGTCAGATTGGCTACTAGAGCGCTGGAAAGCGGAAATTGAAGATGTACCTTATGCCTCGGCACGCCAAATCACGCACGCAGAGTACCCGCAAAAATCTGTCGAGGTCACCTTACGTGGCGCAAAGTATCCAGAAGAGATCGTTGTCGTTGGTGGACACCTTGACTCAACCGTTGGTTCTTGGACGAGCGAAGGGACAATCTCTCCAGGGGCAGACGACGATGCGTCGGGGATTGCTACCGTTACTGAATCGCTGCGTTTGATGATAGCTAGTGGTATTCAGCCAGACAAAACCATCAAGTTCTATGGCTATGCGGCTGAAGAAGTGGGACTGCGTGGTTCACAAGATGTTGCTAATGCTCTGAGAGACGAACAAGCGAATGTTATCTCTGTACTTCAGTTGGACATGACTAACTACAACGGCTCCGCGCACGATATCACCTTCATCACCGACTACACCGACAACAACCTAACGGCTTACCTGAGCGAGTTGATTGACACCTACGCTAGCGACATCAGTTACAGTTTTGACCGCTGTGGTTATGCGTGCTCTGATCATGCGTCATGGCATAACGTTGGCTACCCCGCGGCTATGCCGTTTGAGACCATGTTCAATGATTACAACCCACACATTCATACCCAGAATGATACGATTGAGAACTCAGACCCAACGGCCTCACATGCCTCTAAGTTCGCGAAACTAGCGATTGCTTATCTCGTTGAAACCAGCCTGGATTCACCTGTTGCTGGTCCAACAAAGCTTCAATATGACGTCCCTGTTGAAGGACTATCCGCAGGTTATGGTGAAGAGCAATTCTTTACCGTAACGACAGATTACGCAGGGCAATTGACCGTAACCATGACTGGGCCTCGCAGTGGCGATGCCGACTTATATGTCAAATATAACGGTGTGGTATCGAAAGCCGACTTTGACTGCCGCCCGTACCAGAATAGCAGCAACGAACAATGTGTCTTGAACAAGCCTGCGGGTGAATTCAGCATCATGGTGCGCGGCTATCGCAACTTCAGCGATGTCTCTATCATCGCTAACTTTGTTCCTGATCTTCTCTAGGGCTGACTAGTTAAACTCAAGCATGACACGGCTCACTGCCAAAATCACCAAAACAAACGCAGCCGAACTGGCTGCGTTTTTTGTTAGAAATTTTAAATCATTGAGATATAGTGCGGTTTTAGGATAACTTAAAATCTAAATACCAATAAAGTAGTGCATTTTATTTAAAAAAAATCCATAAATATCCTGTAATCATTTAATTAAGAGACCACTATCCATATAAACAAACACTAAAACAGCAAAAACTTGATTAGATGAGCTTTAATTAACAAGGTATTTCTTCTCTTTGCCTGAACCAACAAGTCAGACCAGATTTATATTTCTTTAATGTATTTATATATTTTTTCATTTTATGATTTATTTCAAGTAATCCAACGCTATCGAAATACTTCAATTAAGGTAAAAATCTAACCTAGAAACCCAGATAAAATAAGGAGTGACCAATAAAAACAACAAGTAAGACCAGATTAATTACGAGACATTGATTCAATAAAAAAAGCACCTCATAGACCAAGCATATAGGTAATATAACCATCCAATAAATATTGCATATATTAATTAGATGTATATTATCTACGAATAAACCTAACTTATATATCCATTCTATAAGTGTTATTATTATTATTCAGAAAAATCTGAACAATAAACTTTAAACATACTTTGTATCATTTGCATTGGTGGAGATTATGAGTGCTAAAATAAAAATAATGCTTTCTATTATGGGGCTAACTGTCATGTTAATCATGACGACAAGCTTTTTAAGTTGGAAGAATTTCGAGACCTCGTCGACAATAAGTTACAAAAAACAGTTGGGGTATAAATCTCAACTTATCGCAGACACGATTGGACAGAAAATTAATCGCTACTTTGATGTGTTGAGAGTAGTTAGTAATGAACTATCCTTCAATGAAAATGGTGATGTTGATACCTTAAGTGCTATCGAAACACTGCACAATGCGTTAAACACAACCAAATCGGTCAACGTTTACTTCGCGGTAGAAGACGGTACATCTTATTCTTCAGCAACGAATGGCATCATCGAGAATTTCAACGCCAAAACCAAACAGCGCGAATGGTTTCTAAAAGGAATGAGTGGTCAAGAAAAAATAATTACTCGACCTTATCAAGCAACAACCGGTGATCAAGTCATGTCCTTGGCAACTCCCATCTACAAACAAGGCAAAATTGTGGGCGTCGTTGCACTTAATATCCTAGTTGAAGAGCTCAGCAAATTCACTGAACAGTTAACTATGCACAACAAGGTATTCGTTACCCGGGAAGATGGCTTTATCTTGGGTGCACAAAACGCGTCTTTGATTGGAAAGAATATCTTCAACGAGATTCCAGCGTTTAAAAATAGTGACACTTCGAAAGAAGAAAGTTTTGAATACTCATACAAGAATATTGAGTTCCTAGCAAGTGGGGCGAAAATCAACGATCTTGGCTGGAGTGTATGGGCATGGGATAAAGAGTCTAATGTAAATCAGGACTCAAATGACAACCTACAAGAGACTCTATTTACCTCTTTATTACTGCTACTTATTTGTGCTGGATGCGTCTACTACGTTGTCGAAATTTTGGTTTATCGCCCAATTGGTGGAGAGCCAAGCGAGATAGAAGCAACTGTTGCAAAAGTTGCCTCTGGTGACTTTACCGCAATCAAGCAGGAACAAAGTAAAGCGATTGGTATCAATGCTGCAGTGAACGATATGGTCAATGAGCTGAGTACCACAATTGAAACCATCCGTAACTCATCAAACGACCTGTTTACCTTTGCCGAAGGCATAACCAACGCAGCGGACAGCGTGAATGCCAGTTCTGCCTCACAAATGGAACAACTAGAGCAAACTTCGACGGCAATGAACGAAATGTCGGTCGCGGTAGATGAAGTCGCGCAAAATGCCCACCGTGCGTCAGAAGCAGCAATGCAAGCTGCCCAAGAGGCACAATCTGGTAATCAAACTTTCGATACTGTAAATCACAGTATTGTGAGCCTCTCTCAAGGGATCCAAGAAGTTTCCGACGTTATCAACACCGTAGGTGAGAAAACCTCAAGTATTGGTAGTGTATTGGACGTTATTAAAGATATTGCAGACCAAACTAACCTACTTGCCCTTAACGCTGCCATTGAAGCAGCACGAGCAGGTGAGCAAGGCCGAGGTTTCGCTGTTGTTGCTGATGAGGTTCGTAACCTAGCCAACCGCACTCAGCAGAGCACCAACGAGATCCAAGAGGTTATCACCTCACTACAACATGAAGCCAATAGCTCTATGGAAATGATGCAGATGAACCGAGAGGCATCAAATGTCACCATGGAAAATGCGAAAAGAGCACAGGCTTCACTCAATGAAATCTCGAGTTCTATTACCGTCATTGAAGACATGAATACGCAAATAGCCACGGCCACTGAAGAACAAACCCTTGTGGCAGGCGAAATCAACCAGAGTATCGTTGACGTCAATGACAAAGCCCGTGAGACGCAAAACTTATCTGCATCGAACCAAGAGAAAGCGTCAGAGCTTATTGCACTGTCTGAAAAGCTCACGCAAGCAGTCAGTACCTTTAAGCTGAACCGTTAACCTCAGCAAGATTCAATAAAGACTGATTAGGGGAAGCTATTCCCCTAATCACAACACCAAAACTAAGCCTCATATCACCACCCGGGTGATTTGATTAAACGATTTTTCGAAGCACCACCACACAACAACCTCTAGTTATCTCTTTTCCATTTCGGCAAGGAGAGGCTTTTTGCTTTCTAAATTAAGCATATAACTTCGCTAACAATAAGGATAAACCTATGAAGTTAAAGAGATTAGCACTTATCACTGCTATGATTTCATCCAACGTTAATGCCTTTCAAGTCTGTAACATCGGAGACGAATATAACGTCTTGGACAGCGAAAGCTTTCATCAGGTCCGACAAAAAAATTATGATGCCTTCGGTGAAGGTATTACTCCTGAAAACCTTTTTCCATCAGCGCCAGAGCACATTGTCGACTTAAAACCCTCTCTCTCTGAAGCCAGTAATGTTTTCCCTGAAACTGCCACCTTACTAGAAACAGGGCCCACCTCGGCTGTTACGCTAGCACCTGAGGAAGCTGCAAGGCTGATGGACACTTTGGGCCGTTCAACGACAGGGCTAGCGCAAGGAGCATTGGAGGCGCTGGGACCGATTGGCGACGCGGTTGCCGTAGGGCTTTGGGCAAATGAGGTCGCAACTAGCTTCCAAGATGAATCACGCACCTCTTACGATCGATTTGCCACAGTAATGGGGCTCGTCGATTGGTTTGGCGTTTTAAAGTTGCCTGCGAGAGAGATCGACCGCCAAATTTTGAGTAGTCGCTGGGATAGAATTGCAGCAGGTAACCATTACAGTTATCACGTTCATGAGGATCTCGTTACCCAGCAAGATTTAAGAGACAAAATTTATTGGGCAGAACTCGCCTCAGACCAGCAAGAGATGTTGAACGCCGTTGCACGCGGCTTTGCCACCGATCTTGCCCTCAAATACCAGCAGCATTATCAAGAAGTAGTGAAGGCTCAAACCATTCTGGCAGAAGAGCTGATCACCGCGGTCGACCACGAGCTCCGCAAAGCTATCTTTAGCCAACTGGCTCTCGACCATAAAGACTCTCGTCTATTTGCATCGGATATTGCCGCTAGCTGTAGCGAAGAAACTCGAGTACTGGCAGACCTTTACCCTGAGCATGATATTGAAGAGAGTAACTCCCTACCACCAGCATTGCCTTCAAAACGCCAAGCCAACCGCGCACTGGCCAAACTTCAGCATTGTCAGCAGAACCTGCTAGACCAAGCCATTGCCAAACTGAATGAGTTACGAACAGGTCAAATTGAGGGACTAGACCAAGCTGCAGTTCAACAGCTGTATGCACGCACACTTGCGGCTAAAACACAGATCATCGAAACGGCAGATAATCATGTCAATCTACTGATGAGTAAGCTGCAAAGAGAGATGTTCACACAAGGTGATATCGCCATAGAGCGACTATTCGGTTCAGATTCGGTAGAAACCATGCATAATTTCTTCAAGGGACAAGCCGATCGCAGCGCCATTGACGAGATGACACGCAGTATTCTGGGGCGCCCAGCAACAACACAAGAAATACGCAACAAAGAGATCGTCCTGCAAAGTGGTTACGAAAAATGCGTTCGTATTGGCATTCTAGGAGGCGACCCAAACTTTAGGGGTTGCGTTGAGTACGCTTGGGTGCCAGCAGAAACTCGCCCATTTATTCCATCTGAAGATACCGTTATTGCTCAGATATCACCGCCAAGCAAAGAAGCTGTAAAACGCGTGCTTTTCGATTCACTTAGTAACCTCATTGATCATGGTTGGAATGCCGAAGCAGAGGAGCGTTGGTTGGAGCAACAGTTGCTAGATTTTTCTGCGCAGCAACGTCTAAAACAGCAAGCTGAATTCGACAAACAACAGGTTTATCACTGGTTACTGGACTCAAGCGCAATGCTTGAAGGTGAATGTGGTGGCGGTAGTGCATGTGCTGGGTGGAGCTTGTCTTACCTTCAAAAAGAGAACCTTTCACGACAAGCGTCGCTACATTACATCAACAATTGGCACGCAAACTACTCTGGCAAAGGCGCCTATGTGCATTCGAAGCGCTATCAAAAGCTTGGTGGCTTGATTACCACTGCGCTAGAGAGCGAATGGCAAGCTAAGAGAGCCATCGAGTTTTATAGCTTCACTTACCCAGGTAGCATTGATCTTCAAAAAAATGCGCCACTGATTTATTCTGCACTGAAGTCGTCCTCACTGGATCTTGCTCACCTGGAAGGCAACACGCTACAACTCGCGAAAGGGATCGTAAAAACTCGCCTTGCTGAAGCAATCAGTGTTTCAGACAGTAACGGCATTGAATGGCTACATTCGCAAGTGGGTCAATTCCAGCGCTATACGTCGATCATCCACTCTCAACATATCTCTACTGGACACTACGCCTCTGGGGAAGGTGAAGTCACCGCTCTGTTCTCAGAGATGCTACCCGCGCACCTAATGCGCTACCTGATTTCAGATATTATCCCTGATAGCTACGATGCGCGCATTGAGCGTTCTATCGATGCCATCTTTAACCCAACATCTGAACTCAATCAAAAACTCGATAATTTAAGCAATACAAACGAAAACTTTACCGATAAACCGGGTCGTAGCTGCATGATTTACTACCCATACCTTAAGAGCGCACTGCTTGATGTTGCGGCTGATGATGACCTGTATTGGATTTCACCTGTATCAGAATGGTACGACGCCGTCACTCGCCAACAGCTCAATATGTTTGGGGCTCTAAGATATGCCGTCATCAATCAGAACACTTTCGGTATTGCATGTGATTTAAGCCCTAACAGCTACCAATACCAATAAAGGGCGGACACTATGAATACTCGTTTTTTTTTACTGCTCTGTTGTCTGAGTTTTACTGCATTCTCTCAACCGTTTGATGCGCTCAAACAGCCAAACCGTTCAGAGGAAGAAATGACCCAGCTAGTAGAAGACTTCAAAGACTGGTCAAAGGCCTCCAATGGTTGGCGCTACTCCTTCATAACTGCCAATGAAAAAGAAGCTGTGGAAGACTTTTCAATTTCTGGCTATCAGACCGCTAATGACTACCTAAGGGCGACTGACACCTCAACATGGGGGGTCGCGGGAGCAGATGCGAGGGATTATATTCGCACGGTTAAATCAGCCCTCAACAAGCTGCCAAAATACAAAGGAACCGCCTATCGAGGCACTTGGGTAAAGCAATCTTTACTTAATAAGCTCGGAGAGGGGGACGTGTTGATCGAGCCAGCATTTACCTCCACTTCAACTATCCCAGAAGTCGCTAAGCGCTTTTCGGTAGTGCATCCCAACTCCCCGCAAAGGCTCAAGCGAGTGCTGTTTGAAGTCAAGATCAATCAAGGGGGTCACACCATTGCAGGGCTTTCGGAATACAGCAAAGAAGCAGAAGTTCTGTTTGCGCCAAATGCACATTTTCGAATCACCCAGATAGAGCGAACCTCTACCCATACCTACATCGGCGTGGAAACGGTGAAGGCATCTGCCGTCAAGAACACTCAGAAATATAACCTCTATTCAGGTGAAGAAGTAGAAACGTCATTTTGGCACTCTCTCGTTTGTACATAAGCTAAGGATCAAGCAATGAAAAAATTTATTTGGGCGCTTTGTCTCTCTCTATTGACAAGTTTTTCGGCACAAAGTGAGGAATTTCCAGAGTTTAAAGAGCGTTCACTCTCCTATCAGGCGCAACAACAAATTGCGGATGACTTGATGGATTGGGCAACGACACACCATGTAAAAGCTGAAAGAAAGATGATCAGTGAAGAGTACTCTGCTATCAAAAATTACGGTCGAGTTGACCATGATGTGGTGAATGAATACATGAGAGCGGGAGAGCCTGAGGGCTACTTATCCGAAATGTTTGGCCGTACATTAAAATCACGCGTATTCCACATGCGAAATGTGATGAATAAACTGCCTAACTACAAAGGTACGGTTTACCGTGGCTCATCCATCAAGAACGTACTACTCGATAAACTCAACGTGGGTGATATTCTGCATGAGAAAGCGTTTCTATCGACATCTACACTGCCTAGTGTCGCCAAGCGCTTCTCTTCAACTAACGTTTATGATGATTTATCTGTTGCTCAATTCAAAATTGAACTTAAGTCGGCAGGTCGCGCCATTAACGCGTATACGTTCAAACCAGATGAAGCAGAAATACTCGCTAAGCCAGACACTTACTTTCGAGTAGAAGCGATAGAGCGAGTCTCACCAAACAAAAACTACATAAAGATGCGTGAAGTAAAGAACCCCGCTCGGTACCTAAAAACGGAACCTGATATCCACATTTATGACAGTTACAGCGGTGAAGAAGTAGCAGTTCGAAACCGGAGTTCCCTCTACTGCATCTGACATCAACTAAGTAATAATCTCGGTATGCTTGATCGCTACCGAGTTATTCTCCCTACCTTAAAAGCCAATCAGACGTATATTAGCTTGTCTCTAAGTTAATATATTTAGTCCTCCTTTATATTAGTGACTCTTTAGGCATAACTTAAAATACAACATTACTTTAGCTTAGAGTTTCATTTTATGTATAAAAAAATCGGTTTATCACTCATCCCTCTTATTATTCTAGGGTGTGGTGATATCACTCCCCAAACTTTAGAACGCCCTTTAGTCGATGTAGATACCCTTACCATAGAAACAACCAGTCAGCCTGTTTTGTTAGATCTACCAGGACATACGAATGCCTTTAGAGAAGCCGAGGTCAGACCGCAAGTCGATGGCATTGTGCTTGCTCGATTATTCAAGGAAGGTTCATTCGTTGAAAAAGGGCAATCGCTCTATCAAATTGATCCTGCCCAATATGAAGCAAGTTTGCTGATATCAAACTCCAAGCTCGAAGCTGCCAAAGCTTCTTTGGGGGCAGCAAAAGCAAAATTAGAGAGAACTAAACAGCTTGTTAAACGTGGTGCTGTAAGCAAACAAAAACTTGATGATGATTTGTCTATTTATGAAGTATCTCTCTCATCAGTCCACGTCGCGGAAGCATCGCAACATCAAGCAGAGATTAACCTAGAATACACAAAAGTTAGAGCCCCAATCTCAGGGGTAATTAGCCACTCTTATGTATCTGATGGTGCACTCGTTTCATCTGGGCAAGAACAAATGCTCGCAAAAATCCAGCAGCTAAACCCTATAAACGTCGACTTGAACCGCTCAAGTAGCGAAGTGGCCCGTTTACAACGTTCAAGTGAACGAGGCGATTTGATTCTTGATTCTACACCAACCGTTTCTATATCTCTCGGGGACGATGATGAACAAACCTACAAAGCGAAGGTTAAATTTACAGAAGCCAATATCAACCCAAAAACAGATTCCGTCATTTTAAGAGCCGAGTTTCCTAACCAAGAACACAAACTTCTTCCCGGTATGTATATTCATGCTCGCCTCAACCTTGGTAGATATCCACAAGCTATCTTAGTGCCACAGAAATCTGTATCAAGAAACAGCAAAGGGGAAGCAATCGTGATGTTGGTGACAGACGATAGCAAGGTCGAACGTAGAGTCATAAAAGTAGCCGAAGCCATCGGTAAATACTGGCGTGTCACATCAGGCCTAAATGCGGGCGATGAGATTGTAACAAGTAATTTACAGAGAATTCGATCTGGTGATCAAGTCAACGTTGATAACACATCTACAAGCGATATTAACGCCCCCTCAAGCTCCCCAAAAAAATCAGTACCTAAGCAACAAACGGAGAAGTAGCCATGGCAAAATATTTTATCGACAAACCTGTCTTCGCGTGGGTTATTGCGATACTGATAATGTTAGTCGGTGTACTTTCCATCGCTAAGTTACCCGTTTCGCAGTACCCTAGCATCGCCCCTACAACAGTGATGATCACCACGCGTTATGATGGCGCGAGCGCTAAAACAGTTGAAGACAGTGTTACCCAGCTCATTGAGCAGTCATTAACGGGCATTGATAACCTTCGGTATGTTTCGTCTTCAAGCGACAACACGGGCAATGTTGAGATTACCGTTACTTTTAATGGAGGAACGAATCCTGATGTTGCACAGGTTCAGGTCCAAAACAAACTGCAATCTGCATTACCTCTCTTGCCTCTAGAGGTACAACAACAAGGTGTCAAAGTAAGCAAGTCAAGTGCAAACATCCTTTTGATTGTTGGCTTGTATTCCAAGGATGGTCGCCTTGATAGAAATGATATTTCTGACTTCGTTTTTTCCAAAATGAGCGAACCACTGAGCAGAGTACCTGGCGTTGGTGACATACAAGTTTTCGGGGCACCATATGCTATGAGAATCTGGCTTGATCCATTCAAGCTCGTGAAATTCAATTTGACCAGTGCAGAAGTTGTCTCAGCCATCAAGCAGCAAAATGTACAAGTAACGGCTGGCCAGTTGGGCGCAACACCAATGACCCAAAATACACAATTCAATGCTGCTATTTCTGCACAGAGTCGCCTTAAAACGGCAAAGGAATTCAATAGTATTATTGTTAAGTCTGGTACCAATGGAGCACACGTTGAACTCAAAGATGTTGCTCGCGTTGAGCTTGGTGCAAACGACTACATCATGAAAAATTTTTACAATGGCCACCCTACTGCAGCTTTAGGTATCAAGCTCGCGACTGGTGCCAATGCGATCAAAACTGCTGAGGCTGTAAAAAAAGAGGTAGAAACATTACGTCCATTCTTCCCAGATGGCCTAGATGTGGTCTATCCCTATGACACATCCCCTTTTGTGGAAAAATCCATCGAAGGTGTTGTACATACATTATTTGAAGCTGTTGTGCTGGTGTTTCTTGTTATGTATCTGTTCCTACAGAACTTAAGAGCCACACTAATACCAACGATTGCTGTACCTGTTGTTTTATTAGGCACCTTTGCCGTCTTATATAGTCTTGGTTTATCAATCAATATGCTGACTATGTTTGCGATGGTCTTAGCCATTGGCCTACTGGTTGATGATGCCATTGTCGTTGTCGAAAACGTCGAACGAATAATGCACGAAGAGGGACTAACCCCCAAAGAAGCAACCTATAAATCTATGGAGCAAATATCTAGCGCTTTAATAGGGATTGCTCTTACTTTATCAGCCGTCTTTGTACCCATGGCATTTATGTCAGGATCGACTGGTGTAATTTATCGACAGTTCTCGATTACAATCATAACCGCTATGAGTCTGTCTGTTGTCGTGGCACTTATATTGACACCGGCACTATGTGCGACGATGCTCAAGCCAGTCAACAAAAATGAGCGCCCAAATCGTCTCTTCGCCGCCTTTAACAATATATTTGGTCGTTTTACAAATAGCTATGAAGGTAATGTCACTTCAATGCTAAAACATCCATTGCGTGTCATGGTCATTTGGGGAGCAATCACAGCAGCTGGAGCATGGTATTTTACCACCTTGCCCACAGCATTTTTACCTGATGAAGATCAAGGGATCTTCTTTGCTCAAGTCGTGTTACCTAGTAACTCAACACAAGAACAAACCGATCGAGAAATGGAAAAAGTGGCTCAGTATTTTATGGAGCAAGAATCTGACTTAGTTGAGAATGTCTTTACCGCGTCAGGTTTTAGCTTTGCTGGCACGGGCAACAATATGGGGGTCGCCTTCATCGGTTTAAAAGACTGGAATCAACGAGAGAGCCACAACGCAGACGTTAAATCTGTTGTTGAAAGATCAATGACGTATTTCTCTGGAATGAGGAATGCCATTGCGGT
The DNA here is from genome assembly GCF_001635455.1 of Vibrio sp. HI00D65. Lineage (GTDB taxonomy): Bacteria > Pseudomonadota > Gammaproteobacteria > Enterobacterales > Vibrionaceae > Vibrio. The sequence goes on along the minus strand of NZ_LWEH01000364.1, from coordinate 255,426 downwards.
GTCATTCGCACCTCCAGCAGCCATTGAACTAGGCACAGCATCTGGCTTTAATTTTTACCTTCAAGATCGCGGGGCTCAGGGGCATGAAGCTTTGATTGCCGCTCAAGATGATTTAATCAATCTTGCACAATCGAATCCGAATCTAGTCGGGGTAAGGCCAAACGGCCAAGCAGACTCATCGGTTTATCAACTCGATATCGATACAAAAAAAGTACTTTCTTTTGGGCTATCAATGGATGATATCAATTCAGTGCTCAGTTCAGCCTTTGGCGGCAGTTATGTAAATGACTTTATTGACCAAGGCAGAATTAAAAAAGTTTACGTACAAAGTGATGAACAATACCGCTTATCGCCGAGCAATATTGACTTGTGGTATGTAAAGAACGCTGACGGCGATATGATATCTTTAGGTTCATTTGTTTCAGGCCACTGGCAAAAAGGGTCACCTCGACTAGAGCGCTTTAACGGTATCTCCTCTGTTAACATTCAAGGAGGAGTCACTGATGGCTATAGCACGGGCGATGCAATGAGAGATATTGAAGCGTTAGCTAAACAATTACCTCCAGGTTTTAGTATTGCCTGGAACGGCTTATCCTATGAAGAAAAGCAATCCGGCAGCCAAGCACCTCTACTGTACGTCTTATCTGTGTTAGTTGTGTTTCTCGTTCTTGCGGCCTTATATGAAAGTTGGTCTGTCCCAATCGCAGTACTACTTGTCATCCCTCTTGGGGTCATTGGTACTTTACTGTCTATCGGATTAAGAGACATGGCAAATGATGTTTTCTTCCAAGTCGGTTTGTTGACGACAGTTGGTCTCGCGACAAAAAATGCAATACTGATTATCGAGTTTGCGAAGGATCGCTGCAGTCATGGAGTCTCAATTATTGACGCTACTCTTGAGGCGGTCAGGTCTCGTATACGACCAATAATCATGACTTCATTAGCGTTTGGACTTGGTGTATTACCACTTGCTCTCAGCAGCGGCGTGAGTTCCGGAGCCAAAACAGCGCTAGGCACATCAGTGCTCGGCGGAATGATAAGCTCAACGCTTTTAGGTATATTTTTTGTGCCTGTATTTTTTATTGTTGTTGAGCGGGTTTTCAAGCGTACCTCTAAGTAATAAGGCCGTATTCACGAGAGCGGGGGTTCTCTAGAACTTATCTCTTCATTAAATGACTTATTAAAAACAAAAAGACCATCATTATGATGGTCTTTTTTACTATTGAAGCTAGAGCAATTTAACTGTTTGTTTTACGCATTACCTTACCACAAATATATTCGCCAATAGGGATAGCTGAGGTCGCCGCTGGTGATGGTGCATTGCACACATGCAAGCTTCTTGGGCTTTCCGCAAACAGGAAGTCATGAACCAAGGTACCATCTTTGAGTACCGCTTGAGCACGAATGCCAGCAGGGTATGGCTTGAAGTCAGACACCGTGATGCTTGGGCAATACTTATTAACCAACTTGAGATACCCCGACTTCCACCACGAGTTTTTGAACTCAATTAAACCGGTTTTTAGGTGCTTAGCCGTCACCTTCCAAAAACCAGGAAAGCTCAGCATCTGCAAAGTATCCTTAACGCTAAAATTCAGCTTACCGTAACCTTCTCGCTTCCACCCTTGAACCGCGTTAGGCCCTACCGTTACCGAGCCATCAATCATACGTGTTAAATGCACGCCGAGGAAAGGCAGTTCAGGATCAGGGATCGGATAGATAAGGTGCTTCACCACCTGGTTATGTTTTGCATCAAGTTGATAGTATTCACCACGATAAGGGACGATTTGGAAGCTGGTTTTAATACCAAGCATCTTAGTCATTCTATCAGCCATCAAACCCGAACAAGTGATCAAGAATCGACTGTTGAGTTGCAGTGTTTGTCCACCCACTTTGCAGGTTAACTGAACCTCATCGTCTTGCTCATCAGCCAAGATAACTTCAGTGCCTAAGCTGAGCTTGCCACCCGCCTCAACAAACTGCTGGGCCATCACTTCGGTGACTTTTTTGTAGTCGACGATACTGGTGGTTTTAACGTAAATCGCACCTAAACCTGTGATGTTCGGTTCGGCCAGTTTGAGCTGCGCTTGGTCTAACAAATCGACATCAATATCGTTATCATGGCAGCGCTGATAGAGCGCGTTCATGCGCTCAACTTCTTGCTCATTGGTCGCAACCAATAACTTGCCGCAGTTTTCGACTGGGATATCGTATTGGCGACAAAACGCGATGGTGCGCTCCACGCCACGCTTACAGAAATCCGCTTTCAAGCTACCCGGAGCATAGTAAACGCCAGCATGAATCACACCACTGTTGTGACCCGTTTGGTGCTGCGCAAAGCCACGCTCCTTTTCGACTAAAAGGATACTTTTATCAGGGTGAGCTTGTTGCAGTTGCCATGCCGTCGACACGCCAACAATGCCACCACCAACGATAATATAGTCGTATATTGAGTTCATAATGTTCCTACATTCAGTCCTTTAAATTATAGGGAAGAAGCGACAGTATCAGGCTCGGTTTGAGACAAAGACTTTTGCTCTTCATCCGACTGCTTTTTCACTTGGTTGATATCGTACTTACGACCGCTGTAGATGAAGATAGCAACAAACAGTGCTACACCGACCAGGCGAATCACGATTGACACATCAGGCCATACCAAAGCAACACCTAAGGCAATCAATACTGCGCGCAGCACAAGATTGATTTCACTCTCGAGGTAGCCTTCGATCGCTGCAATAAACGCATAAGTACCAATAATAGCAAAGCCGCCAGTAACTAAAACCGAGGTCACATCCCAACTTACTAAGTTGGTGTAAGCGATAAGCAGTGGTACCAAGTACAAGCCTTTGGCGATCTTCCATGCCATTAAACCCGTTCTCATTGGCGGCGTTTTAGCAATCGTCGCCGCCGCAAAAGCGGTCAAACAAACCGGTGGCGTCACGTTGCTGTCTTGCGATAACCAGAAAATCATTAAGTGTGCAGACAATAAAGCAAGGCTGATCGCTTCCAAGCCTAAACTTTGCTCAAGCAGCGTTTCCACAAAATCAGCGGGCACTAACGCTATTAGCTCTTTTGCAGTTTCGAGAGCCATTGGCGCATTCAACAGCTCGAGTTTATCTGGCGCTGCCAACATGAAAATCGCTTTCGCCTGTTCAGGTAACTGACCCGAAACCAACAGGTCTAGTAATTGGCTTTCAGCGATCAACTTGTACAAAGCGGGAGCAGATAGAGTACCCAACACGATGTAAGCCGCGGTGACTGGCAGGCCCATACCGAGAATCAAAGATGCTAATGCGATCAAGGCAATCATTACTAACAAATCACCATTCGCCCAACTGTTGATCATCAACGAAAAGGTATTGCCTATCCCGGTGGTGCTGATCACATTGACCACAAGGCCAATACCCACAAGCAATACTGCAGTTGTCGCCATGTTTTTTGCGCCTTGAGAAAGCGCTTCAATGATCGCCTTTGATCCCATTTTATGATTTTTCGAGAACCACGAAGCAACAACGACCGAGATAATTGAGATACCCGCAGCGTACGTCGGCGTAAAGCCCTGCACCAACAAAGTCACCAGCACCGCAATTGGGATAAGGTTATGCCAACCAGACAAGAGTACTTTTAACAGAGGCTCACAACCCGAAGAGGCTTTTTGTACACCGCTACGCTTCGCTTCAATACGTACGAAAAACGCCACCGACAAGAAGTAGATAAGCGCAGGCAAGAAAGAAACCGCAATGATATCGACATAAGGGATCTGAGTATAAGAGGCCATGATAAAAGCACCTGCCCCCATCACGGGTGGCATCAACTGCCCACCCGTCGATGCCGCCGCTTCCACACCAGCAGCAAAGCGCGAAGGGAAACCCGCTTTTTGCATCAGAGGAATACTGATCACGCCTGTCGACACCGTATTAGCCACGCTAGAGCCGGACACTGAGCCCATCAAACCAGAGCCAATCACCGCAATAAAGCCGGGACCACCGATCACTTTGCCCGCCGCCGCGCGCGAGACATCAATGATGTAGTCACCGACACCCGAGCGCACTAAAAAAGCGCCAAATAGGATAAACATGAACACGAAGGTCCAGCTGATTCTAGAGATAGAACCAAACATACCTTCCGATGAATAAAAGCTTCGGTAAAGTAGCGTCTCAAGGCTCAAACCAGGAAAGTGGAAGATGCCACTGGTCCATTGCCCCCAAAGTACCACGTAGCTCAAACAGACTAAGATAAGCACTGGAATAAACCAGCCCATGGTACGACGAATCAGCTCAATGACGATAGCAATCGCCAAAATAGAGAAGAACCAATCACTGGCGATGAACTTCACGCCTCGTTCATAAAGGGCATCCTCTGCAAAGGGTATATAGATAAGGCAAGCCAATGCTGCCAAGGCGATGCCGATGTCGACAGCAAGAGCCACCTTGCTCTTTTTTAGCGAGATATGAGCGGGATACCAAAGCGCACAAATGATTGCGAAACCAGCAAAGTGAGTCGCTGAAATCCAAAGCTCAGGCAAGGTAGATAAGGTATTAAACCAAATGTGTAATAGGGAGAGAATCACTCCCATAGTTGTTATTGCTTTGCCTACCCAAGGAAAATCCGTTCGGGTCGGCAATTCAAATTTTTTCAGTTCCTGCTGCAGCGAATCGCTCATAGAAAACTCCTGCTCTCCACAGCAAAATGCGCAGAGAAAATCCATAAAATAAGCAGGTGCACGAACCCATTCACGACGTGAACGCGCACCTAGCGGTTAAGCCATTAAAGAAGGGGGATCGACTAAAACAGTTAGTCGACGAAAGCCGTTAGTTAACGATCAGCTCAGAAGGAAGTTCGATGCCCACTTCTTTGTAGTAACGTGCTGCGCCCGGGTGAAGTGGAACAGGCAGACCTGCAATCCCTTTCTCAAGCGCCATGGCTTTGGTTGCTTTGTGGATGCCTTGTAGGAAAGGTAGGTTTTCATAGATAGCTTTGGTCAGTTGGTAGACATCTTCTTCTGAGATATCTTCACGAACCGCTAGGAAGTTAGGTTGAGCGATTGTAGTGATCGGCTTATCAACACCAGGGTAGGTATTGGCAGGGATCTCGTACTTGGTCCAGATGTTGTAATCGCCATTCGCTTGTTTGATCTGTTCATCGGTAAACGACAGGATTTGAATATCTTCTCCCAGAGCAGCAAAAGCTTGAGTTACCGCGCCCACAGGCACACCCGCTGGGGTGTTCATGCCATCTATCGTGCCATTTTGTAGCGCACTCGCACTACCGCCGTAACCCATAAAAGCAAGTTTAAATTGTTCCGGGTTCACTGATAGGCCCTTCATGATCTGACGACCTGAGTTCTCTGTTCCTGAGTTCTTCTTACCGATAGAGAATTTCTTGCCATTTAGATTTTCTAAATCGCTCATGGTACCTGTTTCAGTCAGATCTGAGCGAACAATAAAGTGTTCAACATTTTGCCAAAGCATAGAGACAGAGCGTAGCTGAGTTTGGCTACCCGATTTTTCGTATGGCCCTAATCCCTGCCAAGCCCAAGCGCCGTATAAGCCCTGCAAGATAGCGAACTGAGCCTCATTTTCATTCAGCAGTTTTACGTTCTCACCTGAACCTGCAGAACTGATAGCCGCCAAAGAAAAGTGCTGCTTTGGCGCAAGCTTAACTTTACTCAATGTCGCCAACGCCACGCCTACTGGGTAGTAAGTTCCACCAGTTGAAGCGGTTGCTAAGATGTAGCTGCGCTCTTCTTGAGCTGAAGCGTTGCTGATAAGGCCAATGGATGCCATTGCGATTGCTAAAGTTTTAACTAGCTTGTTGTATTTCATTGTTACTCTCCATGTAAAGTTATTCACGTTATAGTTTTGTTAACAACAACAGCCAGATAGCAAGCACAATGCCAAAATTTAAGCTATTGATTTAATTGAATTTAAATAAAAAGATTAATAACAGTGGGCGGATTATTGCTTATTCAGTGCAGATAGCATGAGCCATTTTTTGCTCATTAAAAGCAGGTAGTAACATCTATATAAAGTTAGCCACATCACACTTTACGTGAGAAATGTGACCAACAGTTATAAAATCACAAATACAGAGCGAGCCATTTATTGCTTATTAATTTTCAATAAACACTACAGTCTTGTTGCTCACTAAGATTCGATATAGTCGCTTCGATTCAGCGCATAGCGCACCATTTTTTGGTTCAGTGTTCGGCGAGGTAGATCCAAATCTTGCATCACGTCACTAATGCGCCCTTGATAACGCACTAACGCATCATGAATTACTTTTCGTTCAAAGCTCTGCACCTGAACCGCCAGCGGAATACCCGCTGTGGCAGATTCCGTTACCGAATTGGGGCGACACGCCAATATATCGCCAACCGTTAGGCTTTCATCCAACGCAAAGCGAATCGCAACATTGCGAAGTTCACGGACATTCCCCGGCCACGCGTACGACAATAAAGCATGGCGATCCGCTTCACTGGCCACTCGAGTTTCGCTGTTCGCTTCTAGAGTAAAATGTTCAAAAAGGAGCAAAGCGTCATCTTCACGCTCACTAAGCGGTGGCAAGTGCAGCTGGGCAACATTTAGGCGATAGAATAGGTCTTGGCGAAAGTCAGGATGGTTCAATAAATCACATTTAGAGGCAGATACTACCCTCAAATCAACGTGTTGCTGCTGGTTACCCCCCACACGCTCAACAACATTGTCTTGTAGGGTTCGCAGCACTTTCACCTGCATAGACAAAGGCATGCTCTCGATTTCATCAAGGAAAACCGTGCCTTTATCAGCATACTCAAGCTTACCGATGCGTCGTTTAGCTGCTCCAGTGAAGGCTCCGGCCTCATGCCCAAACAGTTCACTCTCAAACAAATTATCTGGAATGGCGCCACAATTGAGCGGCACAAAAGGGTGTCTTTTACGCTCGCTAAACTCATGCAAACAAGAAGCGACCAATTCTTTGCCACAGCCAGTTTCACCGTAGATGATCACATTGGTATCTATAGAAGCCACCTTCTGTATCTGTTCGCGCAGTTCGCACATCACCTTGCTACGACCAATCAGAACCTGCTCAATGCCTTTTAGATTATTTAAGTAGCTTTGGCGGTTAACTCTGTCTTGGCTGCTTTGATACTTCTCGACTGCTTCAGAGACAGTTTGGGAAAGGCGTTCAGGATCAAATGGCTTCTCCATGAAATCATAGGCGCCTTGATGTAAAGCCTTTACAGCCATATCAACATCACCATGCCCGGTGATCAAAATAACAGGGACTTCTGGCACCAGACTTTTAAAACGTCCAAGCAGCTCTACCCCATCTATATCGGGCAAACGCACATCACTAATAATGGTGTGAAAATCGCCTTGCTTAACTGCGCTTAACGCATCTTGCCCAACCTCAAACGCAGTGACATCAAAGCCTGCTAATTGTAACCATTGGCTGGTTGCTTGACGCACAATCGCATCATCTTCAATCAAAGCTATACGTTGCATGGTCTGTTCCTAACACTTGAACCAAATATGCCGCCCACGGTATTCAAAAATCGAGCAGACGAAAAGGAGCTAGCTCCCACTTTGAGTAACACCTCTTTAACAGTTTTATGATGTTTGTTAGGTTCAACTTGTTTCACTCTCCTCTTGCTCAAAAAGCAAACTTAAAACGACCTTAAACCACTAATTTAAAAGGGATTTAATCAAGAATGATGAAGAACAATCGATATTGGTTATTTCTGTTTGCCTGTTTAATTATTGGTTTAGTACAGATCACTACCAAGAATGGAATCAGCCAATGGAAGCTTGAGCAAGCGCAACGCTATGCTGAGCAGCGCTTCCTTGGATATATCGCTGAAGCAAGGCGAACCCTAAAACGCTTCTATTACCTGCCCTACCTAGTCACTAACGATGAAACCACGGTTCGTTTTATCAATGGCGAAGACCGCCTTGAAAAGCGCATCAAAAAGCAGCTCATTCAATTAGACAAAGCAGCGAATACCAAAGGTTGGTACTTACTCTCCCACAAAGGCGATTTGCTGGTATCGAGTGTCGAAAGCAGCCAACTCAGCCGTAAAAATGCCAACACGATTGTGTCTAATATCCACCAACAAGGCGGAGAGATTTCTGTCGTAACCAAGAACAAAGGCGTCACCCCAGATTACTTTATTGCCGCACCGGTGTATCGAGCCTCTGATGTGGTGGGCATTGTTGCGGTACAAATTGATTTATCGCTACTGACTGATCAATGGTTTGCAGATGGCGAAGCAGTACTGTTCCAAAACCCTCGCGAACAATTTTTTCTCTCAAGCGACCACAAACTCAGTGCGGATTGGTTTAACGACACCTTCAATTCTCAGCCTACTGCCACCAAACGCGAGTTATACGACCAAACCCACATTCTCGTGTGGCGACTGCAAAGTAAAGACTATCTGATTCAGTCAATCAAGTTAGACGACCTCAACTGGCGTTTAACCTACCTCACCCCATTAACTAGCCTCAATCAAACCACTAACTGGATAAGTTGGAGCGTGGCGGTGGGCTGCCTTTTCATCATGCTATTGCTGGTCATTCTCTACCAAAGACGCCAGAAAAAACTCAGCAACCTGCGAATCCAAAAGCTTATCGAAGAGTCGGAAAAACGGTTGTCTGGAATGATCAACAAGACACACGTTGGACTTGTGCTGATCGATAAACACGGTCACATCCACGACATTAACTTGATGGCGAAAAACTACTTCTGCCTATCCGACTCCATGATCAGTAATATCAAAGCATGGCAACTTTTTGAGGCCGGGAACCCGAACTCGACCACTTTGCAGTTGCTGAAGAACTTAGATCAACACCAAGAACTGGCCGAGATCACCAGTGTTGAAACCATGGCAAGACGCAGTGACGGTAGCTACTTCCCGGTGTTGTTCTCGATTAGCCCCTTTCCTTGGCATGGCACAACCTATTACCTGTGTACTGTGATTGATATCAGTAAACGTAAGAAAGCGGAGATCGCGGTACAAGAAGCCAATAGAACACTACAGCTGAGGGTCGAAGAGCGAACTCAAGACCTAAAAGATGCACAGCAAGAGTTGGTCGAATCAAGCAAACTTGCCGCATTGGGGCGGATGTCTAGCGCGATTACTCATGAACTCAATCAACCGCTTACTGGCCTAAAAACCTTGCTTTCAAGTAATCAGTTACTGATGGAAAGAGGCGAGACTAAGATGTTAAAAGCGAACATGGACCTGGTGATGAGCCTCATCGATAGAATGGCTAACATGACCAGCCAGTTGAAGTCCTTCGCCTTTCAAAGATTGGAAAAACCTTATCCGGTTTCGCTGACAGACGCACTTCAAGAAACCCTACGCATTCACCAAGCCACGTTAGATCGTGTCGATATTCGAGTACGTGTCGCCTCTAATATTTCAATGGTGATGGGCGAAGAAGCACGACTTAGACAAGTACTTGGTAATCTCTTAAGCAATGCTATCGATGCTACGCAAAATCAGAAACCAGCTACCATTGTTATCAGTGCTCATACCGAACAAGAGCGTGTGATCATCAAGGTGCAAGATAATGGTTGTGGCGTATCCGAAGACCAACTAGAAACTATATTCGAACCCTTCCACACTAACAAAAAAATGGGCGAAGGGCTCGGACTCGGTCTCGCGATCACCGCCAACAATGTACGTGATATGCAAGGCTATCTAATTGCTAAGAACAACTCTGATCAAGGAATGACGTTCACACTAATGCTTAAAAATATCGACGATAAACATGAGCAATAATAAAATTTACAGGCATGCGCCATCGGAAATAAATATAAAAAACGTATAACTATCAACTTAAACATTATAAAAACCAATTAACCTGCTGCTACGTTTTCAAGAGTAGAAAAATGTTGACCACTAAGATAAAAATACATTTAAAAATAAAATCATCGTAATTAAAAATATTTTATTATAATTACTAGATTAAGTACTTTGAGATTTCTAAAAGCGGTAATCGAGCGTCATGTATAACTCATCCTTCATCCACTCATCCTCTTGTGTGCTTCCACTTAGCACTCGATATCCTAATTCTGTTGACCAAGATTCGCTGAAAAAGTAATTAACACCAGCCTGCCCCCCGAATAAATAAAAACTGTTATTATCAGGAGTATCAATGTCTTGAGATTTATAGCCAACACTTATACCAATAAATGTATTAAACTTACCACTTGAACCTAAACCATACATATAGTCATACGAGCCAAGGTATTTAGTCAACTTACTCTCACTTGAGTAGGTAACTGTCCCAAGAAATCGGTGAGTATCATTATTAATGATGCCGGCTCTAAGCATGTAAGTCTCTTTACTTGAACCACCTAGTATATGGTTATTGTCAGCACTCAACCCAGCACCTACAACATAATCAGAGCTCTTAGCATGTGTTAAGAATGGCAAAAGTAACAAAGCAAAAAATTTCTTTCTCATAATATAAAACACTGTTCAATTAAATCACCGCAATGTTAGTACCTGAATTTTTTAAATCAAATAAAACTTGTTACAATTTGTGTAATCGTTATGGTTTATATTACCAATTGATAGTAGTTTAAAATAAAATCAATATAATAACAGCGAGAAAAATTCCCATGAGAGTGTTACTTATTTCGTCATTAATTTTTATGAGTGGATGCACTGTAATTCCCAAGTCGAGCTCAATGACATGTATTCCAATTTTTACTACCGTTTATTGTGCAAACTCTTGAACAATATTTTTTGTAATGAAAGGACAATATCTCCAATACAAACATATCAAATTAAAATTAGAGCACTATTCACGCTAACAAAATATATACCCTTATTTATAAGCTTTTACTATGTAACGATTTAGCTTACAAAGCTATACAGTAATACGTATAAGACTGCGGAATAATGCTCACCAACGGTCAAAGGCCGATAACAAAAATACTTGATACTGCATGACATAAAAGAGTGAGTAAGAACAATGAACAAATTCGCGAAATCAGCATTGGCACTGGGCTTAATCAGCGCGGTTTCTCTTCCTTCCCTAGCAGCAGGAACTGACGGCGGTGCGTACATCGGTGGCGGCCTTGGTGTGTATCAAGATTCTGATACAGACGGTCAAGGTAACCTAGATTCAGATGGTATGGGTTACAACCTATATGGTGGCTACCAGTTCAACCGTATCGTTGGTGTTGAACTTGGCTACAATGATTACGCAAACTACAAACAGGGCACAGCAAAAGTATCTCCAACGTCTGTTTCCGTATCTGCAAACCTAGGTTACACGTTCGACAACACGATTCGCCCATTCGTGTTGGCTGGTCTTAGCTCTGTTGACCTACACGCAAACAAGAGCGCTGGTTACAATGATGACAGCGGTACAGGCTTCCACTTTGGCCTTGGTGTTGAATACACGCCAATCGAAAACCTAACACTACGCCTAATTTCACAAGCTGATGCCGTGAGCGTAGAAAACTACTACGGTCCATTCAAAACCGAAGATAAGACACTGGCATTCAGCAGTGTTAGCCTAGGTGGTTCTTACAACTTCTAATGTAGCTAGCCTACATAAAACACCCTAACGTAAATAATTCACTTTGCTGTTCCACCTTGTCATGAAGGTCACTCAGTAAAGTGAATTTTTTATTGCTTACAAACCAAAGCGAGCTCCCCGTTTTAACGAAATCAACGGCGGTAAGGGAGTTAAGTTGACGAAAGGCGCATTTTGCCAGTGGCTTTCGCTAGCAAACAACCACATTGGCGCAACCGAATTTTGTTTGATTGAAGTGACGTCTACTAACACCAGCAAAGCGTAAAAACGATGAACATAATCGACGGTCTCTTTAGGTAATCGTAAATCGGAAAACTGCCGACTGCCCGCCTTTTTGACTGCCCGTTGCACTCGCCCCTCTCCAGCGTTATATGCCGCAAGAGTGAGGTTAATATCCCCATCAAACTTGCGATACAGAAAGTCGAGATACTGCATCGCCGCATTAGTGCTGGGTTCAATCTCAAACCTTTGATCTTGACTATCATTAACCGTCAAACCAAACCTTTCAGCAGTGGCTGGCATCAGCTGCCATAAACCTGCCGCTTTAGCGGGAGATACCGCATTGGCGTTGTACGAGGACTCAAGCATAGGTACCAACACCAAGCTGTCGGGGAGTGACCGCTCAGCAAGCTGCCTAAAGATCTCGTTGACCAATGGGTCGAACTCTTCTAGCTTTTTCAGTATTTGGCTTTGATATGGCTTAAGCGTATTTATATGGGGTTGGATAGCCTTATGGGGCGGACGATTTTGTGCATAACTAGAAGTGATTTGAAGACACGCAAGAAACACCACCAGCCAGAAAAGCCAGTGCACGAGAAATTGAGCGCTCAAACTTTTAGCCAAAACATCACTCCATCATCGTATTGTTTTTTATACGTATTAATTGCTCTTTATCCCTGTTGATGCCCTATTTTAAACCTTTGAAACGCCTCTATGCTCTACTCGGTCAAAAACTCACACAAAAAAGGTCAATACCACGATGGTACAACCCAAAAATACTGCGAAACAAATGGGAATCACGAGGTGCTTATCTTTCTCGAAAGAGACAAAATCTTGTGGCTGTTGCACAATGAACATCACCAACAAAACATTGTAGAAAGCAATCAACAAACCTACGACAAAAACATCGAAATACAGCAAACTTGTCGCTAAATAGATATAATATCCAATTAAGATGTAATCAATCAGCACTAGCCAAGCTAGACACTTACGTGTGTTAAACATGACGTTGAGTGATTCAGTCATAGCGGCTTAGCACTTCAAAAGAGGTGACTGGTTGGTTCAACTCCGCTTGTCTAACAGCCCTTCTCTTACTGTCAGGCAAAACCTTATCTAACTCATGCTGAGAGAATGGTGAAGAACCATTACTATTAGCGCTGCCAATCGCAAAAGACTTGTAGACCTTGTTTAATTGCGCCAACGTATTCGCCGTTAAAATATAGAGTTCGATGCGACGATTCATACCAGATTTCGTGTTCTCATAATCGACTGGAGCAGTATCACTCATCCCAGTCACTTGGAAAATATACCGCTCTTGAAGCCCTCCTTTATTCAAATAGTAACGTGCGCTGTTTGCTCTATTGCTTGATAGCTCCCAATTCGTCATACGGCTTCCTTTGTAACGACTGGCGTCCGTATGACCAGTAATGATCATCTTATTCTCAATGTTCTCGAGTAAGCCTGCGAGGTTGAGTAACAGATCCTGATAAAAAGGCGTCACTTTCGCGCCACCTCGGAAAAACATCGGCCCTTTGTCTGAATCCGAATCCGCAATCACTAATTTAGCGCCCTGTGGCGTGACAAAAACACTGACACTGCCAAGTGCATCAATACCTGAAAGCTCTTGGGTTATACGTTGTGCCAGCAGTTCCAGCTCCTGCTGACTATTGAACTCCCCTTGCAATACAGAAGTGTCATTAATCCGATGAAGATCAGCATCATAGTGAGAGGTCGCGACATGAGGCAGTGGAAGCGGGTTAATTGAATTGCCACCACTCTCACTGGTGCCTAAATGCATGATTGGATCGTTGCCGTAAGCAAAGTAATTGAGGAGCTTTTTCTGATCATCAACATCCACGACCTGCAAAATCCATAGCACCAAGAAGAGGCACATCAACGAAATCATCAGATCCGCCATTGCGACCTTCCAGCCACCATGTTGCAGTTCATTGCGCTTACGACGGCCTTTTTTCTGAATAATGATTTGAGGTTGCTGCATCATCCTCTCCTTAACTTGATGACGGCTGCTGTCTTAATACTTCAACCGCTTTCTCAAGTTCAACAAATGATGGCTTGTAGCGCGTCTCGATATTTTTTCGACCCGCATTGGCACACATGTGAGCCGACTGGCCTTGCGCATAAGCGGACAATATCGACTTAACACACAGCAAAGGCGCTAGCTGATTCTCAGATACATCTTTAATACTGCTCGACATCGGACCCAACACGCAGTAACAACCAAAAACGCCAGTGAAAGTACCCACCAATGCGCCAGCAATATTCTTGCCAATTTCGCTTATCTCACCATCTAATCCCTGCATCGTGAGGATTATCCCCATCACCGCTGCTAAGATCCCTAACCCTGGCATCGCCTCAGCAGTGGCATGCAGCTTTTCTGAAGGCTTAGTATATTCGTCTTCCAGATGTTCGATTTCTTCTTCAAGAAAGGCCTCGAGTAAATGTTGAGACTGCTTGCCCGTAATCACCTGACGGAACGAATCGATTATAAATTGTGTGGTCAACGCATCCTTGGCAATTCGAGGATACTTTGCGAAGATCTTGCTTGATTCTGGGTTCTCAACATGAATGTCCAACGCTTTGATGTTCTTCACTCTCGCGGTATTGATCAACTCAAACATCAATGACAGCAACTGCTGATAATAATCCTTATTATAAGGAGTCGAGCGAAACGCAATACCCACCTGTTGAACCATCAATTTGAGCGTTGAAGAGGTCGTAGACATCAGCAAGCTGGCGAAGGCCGCACCAAAAATAATGATGATCTCTGATAGCTTAAAGATGAACTCAAACTTACCACCAAGGAAAATGAAGCCGCCAAAAATCACACTCAATACAACGACAATGCCGATTAACTTTTGCATACATCACTCTCCTTAATTCTGCTTTTGAGAATGTCCAAGCCTCGATGTTTGAGTCGGTGTACCTTAATCTCATTGATATCAAGGACAATCGCCGTCTCTTTGGTGCTCAAGCTCTTCACATAAACCAGATACAAAATCCGCTGCTCCATTACTGGGAGCGAGTTCAACACTTGTTTCACCTCGTTAAACAGCACTTCTTTATCGGTTTCAGGTACAGCGGTTACCACCGACTCCAACTCGATATCATCAAACACATCCACGAGAGTCATAGCTTGCTGATAATCGCTCACTTCAACCCCTAAATGCCGACAGACTTCATTGCTGGTTGGCTCCCTTCCAAGCTGCTGGAGTAACTGTCGCTCGGCATGTTTGATGCGGTTAACCAGTTGGCGTTTGTCACGTTCCATGTAGTCACGTCGACGCAATTCATCGACCAATTCACCACGAATACGAACCGCGACGGCACGGCGAAAATCATCATTAGCAACATGATCAAACTTTCTCAATTCAATCACTAAGGTCATCATGGCGGTCTGTTTAAGATCTTCAAACGTGCCCTCATCCACCGCATAGCGATACTGATAAAGCAAACCATTAATCAACTTAATGTTTTGCTGTAATACCAACTTCTCGAGCTCCTGTAGCGTCGCTTGGTCATCGGTTTGGGTGTGTTGATATTTAGGATGCATTAACATGATGACGACCTATTGAAATACCGCTTTCGTCACAAGCACATCACCCACTTGTAAGCTAGGTAACTCATCCAAATCGTCTTTTAAATCGTCTTGAATGACATAAATAAACTGCTTGTTATAGAAGTAAGACGCCTCCTTCACACTAAATTTTTTTATGATTCGATTTTTGATTCTGCTGAGTTGCTCGTGCACGTAACCAGTGTTCCTCTCTGGCGTAAACATAGAGACATCCAGCAACAACAGACTTTGTCGGTTACCTAAATTAATCGGCACAAGCACATTTTCTAACTGAACCTCAATCTGTTGTGTTGGAGCCGGCTCTGGCTCACTTGGGGTGAACCATGAATTCAAGACCGCCATATTCAGTTGATTGGTTTGATAAAACCAAAAACCGGTCACACATAGAGCAAGAGTTAAAGCAAAGGTGATAAAGACTTTAATCATGTTCAGACCCTCGCTATGTATGCTTGGTATTCCAAAACATACTCTGGTTGCTCTTGCGCGCGATCCTCACTGGAGGACAGACGTTCTTGCTCAAAAAGCTGATTTTGTTGCTTCGACTCAGGCTGGCGATGAGTCGACTGGTCGAGAACGATATTCACCTCAGACAACTCGGAGTTTTGCGAAGTCAATTCGTGTCGTAAACGCTCCGATGTCACCAAGATCGCTTCTCTGGTTAGCGCCGATGACGCACTCATTTGGATGTTAACTTTGTCACCGTCCATGCGAATGTACATCTCTACCTTACCTAATTCAGGTGGATCAAACCGAATTCGAGCTGCCTGATTTAACGTGTCGAATTGAAGCTGGATTTTATCTCTCAAGACTTGATGTATCTGCCTTTGGCTTTCTAAACTAAGCTCTTTGGTCGCTTCTACCATCGGAGCCATCGTCCTAACATGACTGCTATCACTGGTAGTATTAACCGCTTCAACAAGGGGCAGCCCCGTTAACAGTGGTGTGTTGGAAATAGCTCCTAATTTGAGGCTTGCAGGAGTGGCGTTGAACATTGAGCTGGCCACCTGATGATTAGACGACAAAGCAAGCTCAGAGGGGGTGTAACTATTGGGCGTGTGACCAAAAAATGAAGGCGTATTCGCTTGCCAATCAGTCCCCGAATATTCCACGCCCTTAGAAGACAATAAAGCGCTGCTCGTTGAACCGAATTCAAAACCTACTCCCCGTCTTTGATTCATCAACTCAAACTGTTGGGTAACAAAATGAGCAACCGCACTTAACTGCGGTGGTTGAATCTGTGATTGCAACACAAGCACTTGTGGCGAATTGAGCGACTGCACCGCCGCTCTATCACTTAGGTTCAACCCTTTCGATGATAATTCCAGTTGAACTAGAGGTAAGTAAGAGAGTACCGAATGAGAAAAACCAGCCATGCCTTCAGAATATTTGGAGGTGTTGAGATAAGCAGGATCTAGAGAGCTTGCAGCCATAGACGAACTCACCTGGTCGAGTACCGAAAATAGCGACTGAAAAGACTGTGCAAGCGGCGTCATACGTATCTCGCCCAGTTCTGAAGCCAATCGTTCAGAAGCTAAAGGGGCAGAAGCTAAATTTTCAAAGGCTAGAGGCGCCGATAACGTACTCGCGGTGTTACTTTTCACCGAAGAACTTGCCGCCGACAGTAAATCCAAACTGCCTCGATAAGACGACGTTTGTGCTTGCAATTCCATAATTACTCTCCCGCTCTGACCTGTGTCTGAGCATAGGCTTTGTCACGTTCACGTAGACTGATATTGTTACTTAGCTGCTGTTTTAATATGGCTTGCTCATTGTTCACCAAGATTCGGCATTGCTCATGAACCACCTTAAGTCGCCTAACGATAACAACATAGTCAGGGTGCGACTGTTCAACGGCTACAAGCACCTTTTTTACTAGCAGATTAAGCTTCGCGATCTCTGCAAATTTTTTACAATTTGCTGCATCCTCTAACTTACTGATAAGGCGTTCTAGCTGTTTAGGACTGGGCTTCATCAAGCCACTCCATGGCACCTTCCCAGCCCTCTTTCAGATCAGTCACGACGCCAATCAACTTAACAATCAGCTCAGTATTCATCTCTTTTGACGCCTCAAATACAGTCGCTATCGCATGCTCATACAAGGCGTGTATGTTTTGGATAAGCTCTTCCCCGGTCGATAAATCCATAGATGCATCGAGCCCGACTAAGATATCAATCGATTTTTGTGTCGCTTTGGACTTTAGCTCCAAGTCCTTGTTTTCAATTGAAAACTTGACATTTTCCAACTCTTGGATCAGTCGTTCATGTAACATACAAATCAATTCAAAGCTCGACGACACTGAAGCATTTGCCGTCACTTGAACATTGGCATAATTGGCTTGCTGCTGTTTCCCTAAAAGCATGTGTTGCTCCTTAAATCGTGAAAAGTCCAGATACCGAATCCAATTGACTACTGAGTGAGTTCAGTTGAGAAAACTGAGACAAGTAGCGGTTGTAGTAAGTCTCATAGCGAGTGTCGAGCGCTGCTAAGGCGTCATTAATGCGGCTCTTTTCGTTATCGAGCGTATCTATTCGACGATTCAGCGAGCCGTTAGAGAAATCGATATAGGTTTCGAGTTTGCTTTCAAACGCTTCAAAAACTCCATCGCTTCCGGTAAATAGCGTTTCAAAATCGACCGTCGCTGCCGCACTTTCAAATTTGCTGGAGTCCAGGCTGAGCTTGCCATCGCGGTCGATTTCGAGACCTAACTCAAACAAGCGAGTACCGTTGTAGTCATCACGTATAATGCTAGCCAGTTGGTTTTCAATGCTGCGCACTGCGCTATCCGAAGCCAAGACACCCCTTGCCTCATCCTCATTACCAGAAGCGGTTAAGTTAGTGATCTCAGTAACGGCGCTGTTATAAGCATCGACAAACTCCTGTAAGGAAGCGACCGTGGCAGTAATGTCATCACCTATCTCGATCTTTGTCGCTGAATCTCCGGCGTTATTCGCCTTAGCCAGCGTAAGGTCAACACCATCAACGAGCGATTCAAAGGTATTACTTGAATTAGTAAGTTGAGTGCCAAACTCGCCACCGAGTGCGATCACCGCATCTTGGGCTGTTTGCATAGGTGCAGCGCTTGATGTCGCGACGACGGTGTCCCAACCGCTTGCTGCATCTGCAGACAAAGTAAAAGCAGCGTCAGCGCCTTCATTTTCAGAACCAAACAGCACTTTCATCGCCCCTTGAGACTTAACGAGAGTGGCTTGAATAGAACCGTCAAATTGATTATTGAAGTAACTTACAAACTCGCTGTACGTAACATCACCGCTTACGTCAGTGTCAGCATCCATAATATTGATGTCTGTAGTAACACCGCCTTGAGTAACAGAAAATACGCCTCCCGACGCCATCACATCATTTGAATCAACCGAATTGGCATCAAAAACCACTTGATGATTGGAAGCCATCTGTTGCACAAAAATATCTAAGTTGATGTCATTCACACCAGAATCGACGGAGAGAGAGATGTGGTCATCACTCGATGTCAAAGTCGACGTTTGAGTGAGACTTGAGCTCGATTTCGTAAATTCATAGATCTTGTTTTCTAGTGATTGAAGGGCCGTTTTAACTTTACCAATAGCGGATGTTTTAGAAGCGATCATCGACAGCTTTTGGTTATAACGAAACTCAAATGGCTGCACATCTAAACTGGCAAAATTACTGGCTAATTGAACCGCATCAACGTTCATAACCCTTCTCCCTTAATTCTATATAGGAGGTACAGCTCCACCCTCCTAGAGATCGACTATGTGTATAGCCGCTACTGCGTGAATAATTACCACTCAAACTAGCCCAGTAGGCTCATCGCCAACTGCGGCACCATTTTCGATGCACTCAGCATAGAGGCACCTGATTGCATAAGCATTTGTTGTTTGCTCATCATTCCGGACTCAGAGGCAAAATCGGTATCCATGATTCGACCTTTAGAAGCATCCAAGTTTTCAGTCATATTGCCTAAATTAGTAATGGTGTGATCCAATCGATTAATGTTCGCACCAAACTGTGCACGAGTACTGCCTAACTCACTGATAAAACTAGCTTGACTCGTTATTTGCCCGCCAGCACTCGACTGCGTAGCGATTGAAGAAGCGGCGTAAACACTGGATAGAGTAGTACCCGCGGTAGGCGCTGTTCCACCATAATTGGATGTTGCATAAGCACCCATAGCTGCACCGCTTGAGGTTGCAGTTTCATCCCAGCCATTCGCGATCGCTAAATCAGCAACAGCACTACCCGTTCCAGCTTCAGCTTGACTAAGTAGATCCGAATAACTGCTGTACGTTCCTGTGAGATCACCACCACCACTTTCAACAACAACGTTGGCATCAAGTTGCGCTAATGCTTCATTTCCCCAACCAAATGCATCAAGGGCTTGACCGATAGCATCTGCATTTGAAGAAAGGTCCACACTCAACGTTTCTGTCGCTGTTGAACCAATTTGAAAAGAGACCGCTCCTGAAGAGAATGAACTTGGCTCGGTCCCTGCAAACAAGGAACGACCACCAAAATTGGTATTTTCAAAGATGTTTCCAAGTTCCCCAGCAAGTTGTTCAAACTCCGACTGCATCGCGCTTCGATCTGCAAAAGTGTTTGTACCGTTGGCAGCTTGTGTAGCTAGATCATTCATTCTGTATGCAATATTGGTCATCTCATCCAGAGCACCTTCTGCCGTTTGCATCATAGAGATTGCATCTTGTGAATTTCGCATTGCGACATTCAAGCCGCGGCTTTGAAGATTTAATCTGTTAGCAATTTGCAAACCCGCCGCATCATCCGCAGCTGAGTTAATTCGAAAGCCGGTAGACAGTTTTTCCATTGATTTGGTTAACGCATTATTGGTCGACTGCAATGTATTTTGAGTCACTAAGCTTGCGTAATTTGTATGTACTGATATAGCCATCTGATGTTCCCCATCTGTGTTTGCTGTTCACTAACTTTTAACGACAGAGGAAAAATTTCATTTCATATTTTTCGGAAAAAGATCACTAAATTTAAAAATAGCAAGGCTCAAAAATGAGAAGTGCTTAAAATTATCCTAGTATATTAATCAACAATATTCATAATAATGGTTGTTATGAGACACGTATTTAATGCAGTGGCTGCAAGGCTAACAATTCCAATTGTGTTACTCATGATCTTGGCGATGGTGATTTTGCCGCTGCCTCCTATTCTATTGGATGCGTTTTTTACCTTTAATATCATGCTTGCCATCGTTGTCTTATTGGTCAGCAGTACCGTTTCGCGAGTGCTTGATTTCTCTATATTTCCATCACTATTACTTGTCGCAACCTTGCTTCGATTAACTCTTAACGTCGCCTCTACCCGAATTGTTCTACTCGAAGGTCACAATGGCGGAGACGCCGCTGGTAAGGTCATTCAATCTTTCGGTGAAGTGGTTATCGGTGGGAGCTACGTTGTCGGTATCGTGGTGTTCGTGATTTTGATGATCATTAACTTTGTGGTTATCACCAAAGGTGGCGAACGGATCTCCGAAGTATCTGCGCGCTTTACTCTTGACGCCCTACCAGGGAAACAGATGGCCATTGATGCCGACTTAAATGCAGGCGCAATCGATCAGAAACAAGCGAAAACTCGACGTTTAGAAGTAGGAGAAGAAGCTGAGTTCTATGGTGCAATGGACGGTGCCAGTAAGTTTGTTCGTGGTGATGCGATTGCCGGGCTATTGATTCTGTTCATCAACTTAATTGGAGGGGTGCTCATAGGCATTTTTGAGCACAACCTCACCGCAGAAGCGGCTTTTCAAACCTATGCCCTACTGACGATTGGTGATGGTCTGGTTGCACAAATTCCATCTCTGTTACTGGCCACCTCTGCCGCTATCATAGTAACGCGAATCAGTGACAACGATAACGACATGGCACAAACGGTGAAAAGGCAGTTACTTGCGTCACCGAACAACTTATACATGGCAGCAGGAGTTATGTTTGTTATCGGTAGTGTGCCAAACATGCCGCATTTAGCGTTTTATACCTTTGCCGTCTTGCTAGCGTTCGTCGGCTGGAGACAATCGAAATTTCAGCATGTGACACCCGAAGACAGCCCCGATTTACATACGCTTCCTCAGCCCCACCGAGAAAACACCATCGACTGGAGCATTATTCCCAACGTCGATGTGATCGCTTTGTCATTAGGCTTCAAATTGGTTCCTTTAGCGAGCTCACAAAAAGGCGGCAAGTTGATTAAAAGTATCCGTGGTAGCCGAAAAACACTCAGTGAGCAAATAGGGTTTGTGATGCCAGAGGTGGTGATCACCGACAACCTGTCACTCAAGCCTTCTGAGTACGCGATTAGCATTGATGGTGATGAGATTGAGCGTGGTGAGGTGTATGCCGATAAAGCTATGGCAGTCGGCAATCATATTGACCACCCAGATCTGGATGGCATTGTTGGTATCGACCCTGCCTATCAACTTCCAGCCCTATGGATTAAAAAAGGCGACAAAACCAAAGCGATCAACCACGGCTTTCAGGTCATTGAGGTGCACGATGTTATCGCGACCCACGTCAGTAAAGTATGCAGCGAACACCTAGATAACATCTTCAATTATGATGATGTGAAAGCCCTCAACCAACGACTTGCTATGCAGCATCCTGAGCTTGCAGAGAACCTAGCCAGCGTCATTAGCCCGAACCTACAAATGCAGGTCATCCGTCAGTTACTGGCTCAACAAGTGCCTATCATTAATGTAAGAACCATCGCTAATACCATTATTGAAAGCGTCGACACCATAAAAGATCCAATCTTGCTGTCTTCTAATATCCGGGTCGCGTTAAAACGAACCATCGTCAATTTGATCTCGCCAAACAGCAAGACCATCCATGCTTTCATTATTGGAGCAACCTTAGAAGGTGAATTGAAAGGCGCGATCTCTTTGAGTCAACAAAGCGATCCCAATATCCCTCTGGACTCGATTCCTATTGAACCGACCATCTTGCAAAAATTCCAAAACCGCATGCCAACCATAGTACAAACCATGCAGAGCCAAAACCTGCCGCCAGTCATAGTTGTGCCGCCCACGACACGCCCAATGATCGCCAAGTTAGCTCAAGCCTTTGCCAAAGAATTAATTGTGCTAAGTTACAACGAGATCCCCAATGAATATGGGTTGAACGTATTGGGGGATGTAGAATAAATCATAAGGGGCAGGAAATAAGCCCACCCAAGCTCAAGAAAGCCTATTGATGGGCTTCTTTATCCATTTACCTTCCCGCTAAGCCAATGAATGCTAAAACACGCTGACGAAAGAATAGGTTCACTATCCAACAGGCGGAAATCTATTCATCCTATTGGGGTAAGACAACCTGACTTGAGACGATTGGGAAAGTGTTTGTGGTTGGCTTTTTAGCCAAACGTACGGTCGTCGAGGCACCGCCGATTTCGTAAGTCACATCGTATCCATCAACTTGTGTCGATGTGGTGTATTCGGTGCTGCAGCGTTGCTCGGTGGTCGTTATCGTATCGTTTTTCTGTGCGTTATCTTGAATCTTACGCCCTGTCATTGCACCAGCTACCGTGCCAACGGCCGTCGCGATGGTTTTTCCTGAACCACCTCCAACTTGGTTGCCCAAAGCAGCTCCAGCAGCAGCGCCGCCGATCGTGCCTATGATTTTGGCTTCGTCTTTCACCTCGGCTTGTCGAGTAACCAGCACGTTATGGCAAACCTGATGAGGCGTCTTGACCGATTTAGTGACGGCTTCAACTAACGTAATGTTGGCAAGTGTTGGGGCAGAAGCTTCTTCTTTACACGCTGAGAGTGTTGCTACGGTTGTTGCTGCCATTACCACTGCTTTGATTTTCATTATCTTTCCTTAATTATGTTTTTGTATCGGAGGGCATAATAAGGATTAAAATTAGTGATATTTGAGAGGTGAATGAATTCTATGTCATTGTCTGGTGAAGAGTCAGAGCCAGATAATCACACTGTAAAATTATTATCATAGCGCGGTGATTTACTATACAAACGCAGATTTGAGGAGGGTTTAGAAGACTCGAACTCTATTTTTTTCAATGACTACGCCGCGTAGCAACTTTCCAGATTGTTGGTTCTTAACTGAGACCGTATCGCCTATCAGCCCACTTTCCAACGCCATTCCTAATGTCTCTAAACGGATACTTTTCGATTGAAAAACCACATCCACAGCGTGCCCCTTTTCAACGTCATAATCCAAATACATAGAAGATGTAGTCAATAAATCGCCCTTGTTTACTGAGCGCTTGATTTTGCTGCCAGCGATTTCGTTAGCCTTGAAGAACACTTTTTGGTCTTTGTAGAGTTTGATCGGTTCAATCGCAATATCGTCATGCGTCAGTCTTTGGCCCTTCTTAAGCGCCTTATTGGCTGTCGCAGTCCAGACGGTTATTGTCGACGTTGAGGTCGCTGAAAGGGTCCACCTCTCTGGCTCACAACGCACGTTCCACTTTTGTTTGCCAAGCTTGATTTTGCTTCTATGCGTGACATCAACCGACTCGCTACACTGTGGTAACTGATGAATGGCTCGAGAAAAACGAATCTGAATATCCAATTGGTACTGTTGGGGATAACGATAACGAATGGTTTGCTCAATGAGCGAATGGATTTGAGTGGAGAGTTGTTGTTCAAGAGTAATGTTACCGACTTCTGCGCTTACCTTGGTCACACAACCAAGGGCGAATAGCCATACACCAGCTAGCCTTAATAAGTTAGCCATACACCGCCTCAACCTAAACATTGACCCTTAATTGATGCTTACCAAGCGCCTCTTCCAATGCTTGATGCTGCATCACCATGACGCTACCTTGGCGCGTCAACTTAGTTTTACATTGGTTGATCGTCAGTTCGATTTCCGTATCCAAAGCTTGAATACGTTGTAGTGCTTTTCCTTTGAGCCGAGCCTGGATGCTTTTTGCGTACTGTCTGTCTTCACACCCCAGTCGCTTGGCCAGAGCAAATCGCTTAGCGTCAGCGTCAGCTAGCCGTTGAGTCAGTGAGGTGATCGCTTGATTGAGCGATTCAAGCTTCTGATACTCGCGGTTCAATATCGCCACACGAATGTCGTCTAGACGTGCAGATAATTCACCTGACAAAGCCAACACATGTTGACCATAAGTAATGTAACCAATCAGGTCGCTTCTACGTTCCATGATCCAGTCTCGTAATGACTTTCGCTAGTTCATCCATATCAAACACTAACTCTCCCGCGGAAATTTGCGCTTTTATCTGCTCGACTTTAGCCGTATCAATATCCTCAACACCGTCAAAAAGACTCTTGGTATTATCGAGTAACTCCACTTCATGTTGAGAGAGGTTAATCGGCTTCACCTTTGCTTTTTGATCCGGCTCTGTCTTTTTGTTTTGAACCACATCTACCTGAGTATGAGGCACAACGTGTTTCACATTGTCGACCTTAATTTGACTCATCTCTGCCTACCCATTTTGCTGCACTACTAATTAACTATAACGGCAGTATTTCGTCTCTGTTTCACCTTTTTCTCAATAGTTTGATTACATTGTCTCTAGTTGGCCCGCTAAAGCCGCGGTGAATTGACTTCAGCGACAGCTCTGGATTACTCACTAACTGATGTTTAAAACTGCCTAATTTGTGCAACTCGGGATGTGAACAAAACGCGATAAGCTGGTCAGCTTTTTTCCTTTTCACTTTCAACATTTTCGATAATGCCAAATACAGTTTATTGACCCGTTCAAGCAAGGCATCGATTTGTTGATTCGAGCCCGGCTCATTGACCAACAAGCGACTGATGTCGTCTAACACCGGATAGCGAGCTTGAGCCGGTACCGCAATCGGTGGTCCTTCAGCATACCGACCGCCTTGGCCCGAAACGAAGACCTGCCCATCCCACAATCGCCATTGTTGGTCTCGAATGCCGATCACAAACTCTTGTTGTTCATTAAATCTGAGCTGCAAATGCGCATAAGCAAACATCATCTTGAATTGTTCTAGCAATACCTCTCTGTCTTCAGAGCGTTCAAACGCCAACGGTATCAAGCGGTTGTTGATGTACAGAGAGACAACTTCATCACGAAACCGCTCTCGCTGTAAGTCGAGCCCCGGAACCGTGAACTCAATAAAAGGGTTATCGCCTTGAATCGGTGCAAAACTTGAATCCACCACATAATCACCAAACAACCGTTTCTGACTCCAAAACACCAGTTTTTTCTTAATGACATCAATATGGTTGGCTTGTTCAGGGTTGTACTGGTTCAGCTCGGCTAACTGGCGCAGCTTAATCAATTCACTCGCCACGGTTCGTAACACTTCCCCAGCCATCATGAGCCTGCTGTACATTTTGTGAGAGTCGGCGACTTCAGCAATTAACTTAGGCCTTTCTTGCAAGTTCATTTGCACCATTTGCTGTCGAATGAGTGCATTATTCGGCTTGTTGCTGGTCAGCTTTTCCGGCTTCTTAATCTTTCCCGTTGTTGTCGGATTCACCTGATTCTTGCGCTGCGTAATACCCGTGAGTTTCATACTGCCTCTCCAATTAGGTCAACCTTGGCTCGTTAGCAAAGTTCAGCTTGATGATCTCTTCCGATTGCATTTGTTTGACGATTTCAATGATATCTTTACGTGCTTGCTCAACCTGACTGACTGGCACCGCGCCAATGCGCACCAAGTTTTCTTTGAGCTGAGTCGATACCCGTTGCGGCATAGAGTTAATGATGTAAAGGCGGCAATCTTTATTGGTACCTTTAAGAGCATAAGCCCATTGCTCTAGGCTAACTCTTTCGTTAATCAGGTTGATGGTCTCTATGTCTTGATTGAATAGGGTGAAGAAATCAAACATCGCCTCTTCCACCAACTCTGCAGCTTCAGCGTCTTGATCATGAAGAAATTGGAATAAATTGCTTTTGTCACCGGAATAACGGTTGATGAGATTCGCGACCACTTTCGAACCTTGCAAACTGGCAGACCCGCCACTGTGATAATTGATTTTGCAGCGATCGATAAGGTCTTTGAGTGTCTCCATCAGACCCGAGGTGAGTACTTGCGTCTTAGATATTTGCAGTATTAACGCATGGCACTCTTCTTCCTCATATTCATCCATCACACGGCCGCTGTATTCCAAAGGGAGATGGGCAATCAACAGTGCTTGCAGGTTGATGTGCTCTTTTTTAAGGTCATTAACCAAGAGCTCCGGGGGAATCCACGCCAACTTTTCAGCATGTGAGCGGATCTCGTCACCATAAATCTCCGACACAAGATCTCTCGCTAAATTACCATTTAACGTCTTTTCCAACACATTGGTGATGTACTGTCGTGTCCCGCCAAGAATCCCGGAGTGCTTACGAAAATCATCAAAAAAGCCCGATAAAGAGACCAAGGCATCCTTAGCTTTAATGTCCTTCATCTTACTCATGGCATGCGTGATCTGTTTTATCTCCTCGTGGGTGAAGCCTTTGAGTACATCAGAACCAATGTCCTCTCCCATCGTCAACACCAACATCGCGACGCCGTCCACTGATTGATAGGTTTGTTTGCCATCCATGCACCTTCTCCTACAGACTTTTATTTGGTTCGTTATGCTTGTATCCAAGTACGTAAAATTTCAGCCACCCTGTTCGGGTCCTCTTTTGCGATGAGCTTGAGGTGTTTAATTTGAACTTCGAGTGGGCTATCTGCAGATGGCAAGTTGTCATCAAGCGCCTTAATACCTGTTGCATCAATACCTAACGATTCCAGTTTGGATTGCAATGCAGCATCAGCGGCACGCTCCTCTTTGGTAATGACGTCATCGTATTCCATGCTTTCCGCTTCCAACTCTTCTTGCTCCGCTGACTTAGTGAGATATTGAGCAAGAGGTCGTAGCACCACCATGATCATCAAGCCACTGAGCATCACACCTAGTAGATATTTGAGAGGCTGCATGATGTGCGTGTTCTCAAACCAAGCTATCGGAGCTTGTTCTGGAATACTCGCAATCACAAAAGGGAAGTGAGTGATGTGAATGCTGTCGCCGCGCTCTGTATTAAAACCGATTGCCGAACGAACCACATTCTCAACATTAGTGAGCTCTTCGGGAGTCCAAGTTTGATTGGGGTTCGCTAAATCGTTGACCACAATAGAGACCGAGAGATTTTGCAAGACACCTTGCTGGTGCTGAGTATGGCGAACCTTGCCACTCACTGCATAGTCACGCGATGTTTCACTTCGATTGACCTTAGCGTTTGGCTCTGGTTGTGGCTCGCTATCGGTCACTGGGGGGGTGTTGCTCAATGCCCCCGGAATACCGAGCGCCATCGACGACTCGTTCATGTCACTCAGTAAGGTCTCTTTTCGCACCACAGGATCAGCGTAGATCTCTTCTGTTTCTTCCACCTTAGAGAAATCAATATCACTGGCAATTTGCACTCGAAAATTAGCCGCACCGAGAATCGGAGTCAGCATGTCGGTCGCTTGAGCAACCAAGTTTTTTTCAAGGTTGCGCTTATAATCGGATTGCTTGCCAGTCGTCACGGTAATGTCCCCAACTGTCGCATCATTCGATAACAAACGACCGTGTTGATCGACCACTCGCACGTGTTCCGATTTAAGCCCTATCACCGCACCAGAAACCAAGTTAATGATTGACTCAACCTGCGTCGGCTTAAGGTCCATCCCATTGATAATATGCACAATCACAGAGGCTCTCGGCTGCTCAGCGTCATCACGCATAAACAAGCTTTCTTTGGGTATCGCTAAATGAACACGAGCCAAACTCACGGCACTCATGGTAGTAATACTGCGTGCTAGCTCACCCTCTAGAGCATGGCGGTAACGAGCATTTTCCATAAACTGACTTTCGCCAAGGCTCTTTGATCTATCCAGTGAATCAAAACCACTCGGCAATTGTTCTTTTAAGCCTTTCGACGCCAATATCATCCGAATCTTGGCGACATCACCTTCGGGCACCAGTATTTGTCCATCGTCCTGACTCAGTTGGTAACGTATTGATTCTTCGTCCAACATATGCAGCACTTGGCTAGAATCGAAGTTCGCCGATTTACTATAGAGGGGTCTAAATCTTTCCGATGACGTCCACAACATAATCACGATGATCGCCGCTGTGATCGTCGCAAAAATAGTGATGATAATGACGTTGCGCTGTGAACTCTGCCAAAACATGGTGAGCCAACCAGAGGCCTCCGTGAGCTTATCTTTGGCGGCTCCCATGTTGTTGGTCAACGCGGGTTGAGTTTCTGCTTCTCCTGCCATCGCTGCTCCCTAGCCTAAATTGGCATTTTTATGATGTCTTGGAAGTTAGACACCATCTTATTGCGCACTTGCATTAATGCATTGAATGAGAGCTGGGCTTTCTGAGATGCGACCGTTGCTCCCAATAAATCATCGCTTTTTCCTAGCTCAACAGCGGTGATTTTTTCAGATGCATGAGACTGGTATCTATCCACAGTATCGAGCACACTTCTCAAGGTATTGCTGAACGCCAGTGAATTGTCCGATACCGGACTTACCGTGTGATTGTCTTGCGTGATGCCCCTCACCATGGTTCCCGTGACGGCTTGGTTAGAGAACGGATTGCTGGCAACCTCTTGTTGCTGCTCTATCTTCCCTAACATGGCTTGTTGCATCTGGACTGCAGTCATCTTTTCCATTGTTTACCCTCGCGGTTGCATCACTTGCGCACTAACCGAATCTCTACACGACGATTCTTATCCCGGCCTTGCTGAGTGGTGTTGTCGTACTTTGGATAACGGTCGCCGTGACCACGTATCTCAATCATTTGCTTTGACACGCCATTGCCCATAAACCACTGCGCAACGTCCGATCCTCGCTGCTTTGAAAGTTGCAAATTAGCGACAGGATCACCGGAATTATCGGTGTAACCATCAATCAGAATTTTAATGATTCTCGAGTCTCGTTTGACCAAGGTGCTGATATCGTTGATGGTGCGCTTCTGCCCTTCGGTAAGGGTCACCGAGCCCTGTTGAAAGCGCAGTTCGACTCGACGCGCATGTTGGAAATTAACAGGCGGTAAGCCATAACGACATTCATTAAATTGCTCTAAAGCAGGCTTAAAATTGGTGGTTGGGAAATAGACATCAAAGTCCATCGCATTGACGTTAAACCAAGCGCCACTCGCCATATCATCCAACATCAAGGTGGCGCCATCGTCAGTCACCAGCGCCGCTCCTTGCTTGTTGACTCTTTCAATGGTGGTTGTGGTGTAAGACTGAGACCTTCCCCATACCGGCTCTGTGGTATTAAACGATGTTGAGGTCGGAAGTGAACGCACACCTCGCTTCTCCACTCTGACTTTTATCGGGCTTGCTGCCAACAAAATGAATTGCACTGAAAAGCCAGTGTGGGGGTCGAAAGAGTTCAGTTCACACATATCAACAGACTCAGTAAACCGCCACTCGACACTATCGAAGGGAACAATGTAGCGCTGTGCCGAAGCTTGGGACGACATTACTCCCCAGCTTATTAAAAATGCGCTCAGCACCTTACCAAGTCGGCGTCGAAAAGCGGAAGAAATGTCTAAGCTAGCGCTTACCCAAAAGAACCTATTCATAACAGGTCAAACAGTGAAATTCCGGCAACACGCGCAAAGGTTTTTTGCGTAGCTTCTAGCGCGATCATACCCTGGTTAAGTTCAACGGATGCCTCTGCATAATCCAGCTCCTCTAGCTCAGAGCGAACCGTTTCAGCAAAGAACACCATATCGATACTGGTCTCTTTTAACCTTTCTAATGCGTTGTATTGACTCCCAATATCGGTTAATGAAACCAGCAAGTTTTGATGAAGCGCTTGGTTGGTATTGAGCGCGTTATCCAAAGCCGTTGTAAATCCCCCGGTTGCTAACTCCAACTCTGATATCGCATTGTCTAAGTCAGTAAAAATTGCACTGCTACCTATGGTATCGGTGATAGTAAAATTACTCGATACATACTGGTTATCACCCACCTTGGTCTCGCGATAATCTGAATTAGGATTTAAGGTATAAGGCGGTGCGGTATCAATTGCTGGATTACTGATATCCGTTCCTGAAAAGAGATAACTGCCTTCATTGGCTTGGTTCAATGTGTTCAACATTTCCGTTTTAAGTGACTTGAGTTCGAGCACAATTCCCGCCCGACTTTCCGAATCAAGAGTGCCGTTTTTCCCTTGTAGAAGCAGTTCATTCACTTGTTGGGAGAGCGACTCCAGCGTGTTGACGTTAGTTTCGTAGCGCGTCAGTTGCGACTGCACATTTTCGATATTTCGCTGGTACTGCTGATTATCAGAGACTGTCTTTTTTAATCCCTCAAGGCGCACAGCGGCAATTGGGTCGTCGGATAAATGATTGATCCTTAGCCCTGTCGACATTTGCTCAAAAACTTTGTTCAAGCGGATATTGTTGTCCATTAATGAACGCTGCATCACCGCGTTAAA
This sequence comes from Vibrio sp. HI00D65, assembly GCF_001635455.1. GTDB lineage: Bacteria > Pseudomonadota > Gammaproteobacteria > Enterobacterales > Vibrionaceae > Vibrio. Next base: position 224,685 of record NZ_LWEH01000364.1, on the reverse strand, counting down.
TTGGGAGTCCGTTACACGCATCACTTTTCTCCTAGAATGCTCTTAGCAAGGTCTGGAACATCTGATTGGCCGTGCTAATAATTTTCATATTGGCCTCATAAGCGTTGAGGTAGAGCAGCATGTTGGCCGCCTCTTCATCGGAATTAACCGCACTGACACTGTCTCTTACCACTTGCGCGTCCTCCATGCTCACTTGAGCTGCGGTTGCTTCGCTCTGTGCCTGACGAGTGAAGATACCGATATCACCGAGTAGCCCTGAGTAAGCGCTGTAAGGGGTTTCTCCCACCACAGAGCCATTGGTTAATAGTGTTTGTGACAGCATCGATAGGTCTTTCAACACATCGCCGTTTCCGGCAAGCGTTGCACTCGATGAAAAGGCTAGGTCTTGTGCGGTCAGGGTGGGATCAATCGCCAAAGATAAGGCTTCACTGCCTGGGGTGTAGATAAACAAGTTCTGACCCGCCGCGCCATTAAGATCAAACCCAGAATTTAATGCCGAGTTCACACCGTCGGCCAAGCCTTTGGCAAGGTCCGCTAGCAGTGTTTTGATGGGTTCATATTGATTCGTTTTTAGTGCTTCGAGCGCTCCTAACTCTCCACCTAATGAAGCATCAACAGGCGTTGTCATTGACTGAAAGGTGATGTTCAAATCCGTGCTGTAAAGGTCGCCACTGGATTGGTCTCGCGCAAGCGATGCGGCATAACCGCCAATCACAAGAGGCTGGCCGTTTGGTGTAGAAAGTTCGACGCCGCCATTGGTGAAGATCACCTGAACATCGAGAGACTTAGAGAGTTCATTGAGGTGTTTATCCATCGCATCCTGTAAACCACCAACGCTCTTACCAAGCAGCGCATCTTCTTGCAGTTTTTGATTTAGGGAAGCGATGCTTTCTAATTGGCTATTCACATGGGTCACCAAGGCTCCATAACGCTCACTTTGCGCGGCTTCCTGCTGGCTCAACTGCGCAGACACAGAGTTAAACTGTTGCGCCAAAGCGTCAGCATTGGTCAGTACTTGCTGGCGAAAAGCGACACTTTCTGGTGTAACACTGGCCTCATCAATGGCAGCAAAAAAACCGTTCATCCCTTGTGTGAGGCTCAGTCCATCCGCTCCCAATAAATTTTCCAAATTGGAGAGGCCATTGAAGTAGCTTTGGCTAAACTGGGCAGATTCCGTCGCTTCTCTTAGTCGATTGATAGACGACTGATCGGCAATCCGCAGGATATCGCCAACCTCAACACCAGATCCTAGATTAATGCCATTCACAGTATTGCCCGACACACTGGCTTCCATGGTCACTATTTGACGGCTATACCCGGGAGTATTCACATTAGCGGTATTTTGCGCCGTTGTATTGAGAGCTACCCGGTTGGCGAGTGCGCCACTTAACCCGATATTGGTCATGCCCATTATTGATTCTCCTTATCAAAAGGTCGTCCCATAACTTGTGATGACAACTGTTTGAAGATCATATCTGCTAACCCAAACGACGATTGACGACTGATTCTTTGTGCAAGCTGAGCATCTAGCATGCCCTGAAACATATCGTCTGATTTCATCGACAACGGATTGTCTTTATCACTCAGTGCTTGGCTGGCAGAACGCATTCGGGTCAGCATTTGTTGTAAAAACAACGCCTCGAACTGCTGTGAAACGGCCAATAAACCTGAGGCAGAATTGTCATGCTTTAATTTGGCAAGCGCGTTGTTGTCCAAGTAAAAGTTGGTCATTGCTTGGCTCGAACCTGCGCTGGCTTTCACCATCGGCATCATTTCTGGTGCCCTGTTCATCATGAATCTTTCAAATGACTGTGGATGCTCAACAGGTTTTATCGATGCAGCCATTTTAGGGTTATCGAGTATTGGCGCCGTATGGTTACTCGACACCGGCTCAAGCGACGAAGGGTTCATAACCGTTATATTTGCCATTAGATCACCACCAGATCACCGTTAATGGCACCCACCTCATCGAGAGCCTGCAAGATTTGCATAAGCGCTTCCGGTGTCGCACCAATGTTGTTGATCGCATCCACGATCTCTTGTAGGTTCGTCCCTTTCGGCCAAACCATAGTCGTACCATCTTCCTCACCAACACTCACTTGTGAGTTCTGAATAATCGCGGTTTCCCCTGCAGTATTGAAAGCACCACCAGGCTGAGAAACAGATTGAGATTCCTGTATTGTCACTGTGATCCCACCTTGGCTGACCGCCGCTTCAGACACCGTCACGTTCTGGCTGATCACCACGGTTCCGGTGCGAGAGTTAAACACCACTTTCGGTAATCGACGCCCCTCTTCCACCTCAAGTTCTTGAATCATGGCAACAAACATCACGCGGTCTTCACTATCTATCGGAGCAGAGACTTGAACCTGGCCTTTGTTAAGCGCTTTCGCTACCTGACCGCCAAACATCTGGTTAATTGCCTTGGAAACATTGAGCGCAGTTTCGTAATTCGGTTGCTTGAGTTGCAGGCGTATCGTTGGCTCTAAGTCAGCACCAGTTGAGACCTCGCGCTCCAAGGTCGCACCATTAGGGATACGCCCGACGGTAGGTGTGTTCCTAGTAATACTGGTTCCGTTTTCACCAGTCGCATTGAAGCCTCCAACCACAAGACTGCCTTGCGCTATGGCGTACACTTCGCCATCAATACCTCGTAGTGGAGTGAGCAATAAGGTGCCACCGCGCAAGCTTTTTGCATCCCCCAATGAAGACACCGTCACAGTCAGGGTTTGACCTGCACCTTGGTGAGGTTCCACCATAGCTGTGACACTAACGGCAGCGACATTTTTCAGCTTAGGGTTGGTGGAATCATCCAGTTGCACCCCAAATTGTTTGATCATGTTAACTACCGATTGTTGCGTGAACTTCACTTGCGATTTATCGCCAGACCCGTCCAAACCCACAACTAACCCATAGCCAATAAGTTGGTTTTGTCTATCGCCATACACCTCGGCGACTTCTGCAATTGGTCGTGCCGCATCTGCCGAAGAAATAAACCCAAGCAAACACCAAGGCAGCGCCAATGAGGTCAAGTAGAAGCGAATTAGGGCACTCATTAGAATGGCATCCATGGCGAATTGAAGAACTGGGTCAACCAACCAGCAGTGTTGGTATCAGCAAACGAGCCGCGGCCAGCATAAGTAATTCTTGCATCGGCAATTCGCTGGGAAGAAAGTGTGTTGTCTGCCTGAATATCATCGACCCGTACATTGCCAGTCAGACGAATGTATTCATCTCCTTGGTTAAGCTTGAGCCACTTCTCTCCTCTTACTCTAAGCACACCATTCGGCAACACGTTATACACGGTGACAGTAATAGAACCCGATAAGCTGTTACCTTGTTTCGAGGCAGCTGCGCCATCAAAATCTCGCATGGCATCAACAGAAGCGCCCACGTCTTCAAAGGTCTTGTTGCCCAATGTAGGCGCGGTGATGTTAGCGCTGGAATCTTTGCCATATTGGGTTGAAGCACTCTTATCGGACTCTGTTTTTTCATCCAACAACACCGTTAAAATATCGCCCACACGGTACGCTCTTCGATCTTGGAACAAGGTCATCGAAGTCGTTCCCGTATAGAGGCTACCTTTGCTGATTCTGGTCACTTGATAGTCCAGCTCGGGCGGCGCGTACGCTTCATCATTTGGCGATGGTGGAATAAAATCGTCTTGGCGACCAGCACAACCCGTACCCATCACCACCAGCAAGGTAACTACGGTAAGGCAATAAATCGCACCGATTGCATGCGGCTTACCCAACCTTGACTTAATTGGCTTTTCCATGTCAGATCTCCCTAGCAACCATCGTTATTCGCTCGTTAAAGCGAGAGTTATGATTGCTGCGCGATGTACTGCAGCATCTCATCGGCTGCGCTGACCATCTTGGCGCTCATCTCATAAGCGCGTTGGGTGGCGATCATATCAACCATTTCTTCCACCACCTGTACGTTCGACCCTTCAAGTGCCCCTTGTTTTAACTGGCCTGAACCTTCTGTTCCTGCGATGAGCTCGACCGCTTCACCTGAACCTTCCGTTTCAATAAATAAGTTACCCCCTTGAGCAGAAAGCCCTGCAGGGTTCATGAATTTCACTATGGTGATTTGCCCTAAATCTTCAGGATTCACTTGGCCCGGTATCGTAGCACTGACCACGCCATCAGCAGTAATACTGACGAGAGTCGCCTCTTGAGGAATGACGACTTCAGGGATCAGAGGATAGCCTTGTGTATTGACTAACTGACCATCAGAGTTGGTTTGAAACTGGCCATTTCGGGTATAGAGTAGCTCTCCATCTGAGTTTTCTATCTGGAAGAAACCATCACCGAGAATAGCCAGATCAAATTGTTGGTTGGTATTCTGGATATTCCCTTGAGTAAACACTTTCTCGGTGCCAACCACTCGAACACCATTACCGAGCTGAATCCCCGTTGGATGTTCATTAAGCTCTGTAGTTTCGGTACCTGCTTGCTTATCGACACTGTAAAAAAGATCTTCGAACACCACTCGGTCTCGCTTAAAACCGACTGTATTGATATTGGCAAGGTTGTTCGAAATCGCCGTCATTTTTGCATCTTGTGCAGCCATCCCTGTTTTGGATATCCATAAGGCACTGTGCATAATTCCCTTCCTTAAGCTTTGAGAAGCTTATTGCCTATCTGAGCGATCTCATCCGCGGATGCCATCACTTCAATTTGCATTTCGTATTGTCGAGTCAGCGACATAATGCTGACGAGCTCTTCTAAACTGGAGACGTTGCTCGCCTCTAAATAACCAGAACGAATCTGAACGTTAAAGTCTTCAACCAGAACCTGACCGCCTTTAGGAACAAAGTGACCACTCGCATGCATGGTCATCTGTTCGTTCTCAGGCTTAACCAATTTGAGAGCGCCAACTTCTAGCGATGCCTCGCCGCCAATCGGGGTGATCGACACCAATCCATTCGAACTCACCGACACAAACTCAAAGTCTGGCAACACCATTGGACCATCAGTCGACATCACTCGACGCTCACCAAGGTAGAGTTGACCATTACCATCCAATCGAAAATTGCCCGCCCGCGTATAGAGCTCGGCAGGTTCATCCTCTATCCCTTCGAGCGTAATAAAGCCGTCACCATTAATGGCGACATCCAGTGGTCGCTCAGTACGTATATCTTCACCCTGAGCAAAGTTATTGATCGATGAGTTAGTTCTGGAGGTGATGGAAGTAAGAAAGCCCGAGCCTTCAAGGCGCATCGGTGTTGAGTGCTCCATCAAGGCTTTAAAACCAACGGTGTCCGCATGGGACAAATTATTCGCGCGCACGTGCTGAGCGAGCATGGTTCGCTCAGCACCTTTCGCAGCACTAAAGAGAATCGGATTCATAGTGCTACACCACGTTGAACAAGGCTTGCGTCAGTTGATCCGATGTCGATATCGACTTGGTGTTGGCTTGATAATTACGCTGAGCCGTCATCAAGGCCACGAGTTCAGACGTCAGATCGACGTTGGAACCTTCGAGCGCACCGGAAGTCAAATCCCCAAACACCCCACTGCCCGCAGTACCCAGAACAGGCGTGCCAGAACTAAAGCTTTGTAACCAAGCGGTATCACTGGTTTTGATCATGTTCTGAGGGGAAGCAAAGTCGGCAAGTACAACCTGACCTTGCAATTGAGACTGACCATTAGTATAAGTCGCAAAGATACGACCATCGTTTTCCATTCGCACGCTGGCATAATCACCAGAGGTGTAACCATTTGGGCTATTTTTGGAAACAACGAAGTCGCTACCAAACTGGGTGACTGCGGATAGGTCGATATTCACCGTGACACTGTTTGCCCCATTGGCTGGGTCGAAACTGACTGAGTAGTTACCACCCGATGAGATGGTGCCATCGGCATTAAAGGTAAAGTTTGCAGTATCCGTCGCGGTTGGCGAAGCGGCGGGTATCAAGGCATCAGCCCCATCAATCGCTTTACCATCAACCAAGATGTGAACATCCCAGTCATTAGATGCGCCCTTAACAAAGTACTGGCTCACCGTATGAGGGTTACCCAAAGAGTCATAAACTGGCGTGGTATAAGAGTGGTTGTAGGTGGATGAATCGCTGTAGTCAAACGCGCTGGCAGGAACCTGCTCTCTGGCGTCGAGGTTGGCAACAAACTCGATACTGTCCGTTTCTCTAGCTTGCAGCGATGCCGTGCTGATCTGCACCGTGCCTACCGAGCCGAGCAATAAATTGTTATTACCATCAACCGAGTAACCTTGCAGGGCGGCACCACTGTTCGCAGTTATCACCCCATCAGCATTCATGTTGAAAATACCAGAACGGGTATAGAGAGTTTGCCCTTTACTGTCTTCAAGCACGAAGAAGCCATTGCCACTTAATGCCATATCCAGTGAGCGCCCAGTTCCGGTTACGGTTCCGCTTTTCTCAAAGTTTTGCGAAACCCCGACCACTTCAACGCCGCCTGCCTCACTACCGCTATAAACGGACGCAAACTCGGTTCTCGACTCCTTAAAACCCGTCGTAGAAACGTTAGCAATGTTATTTGAAATGGTGTTCAGCTCTGAGTTCGAGGCATTCAGCCCACTCAGTGCAATACTAAAACTCATAATGTCTTCCTCTTCACGCTAAAGAGGCTATCTCCGTCGACTTAAACACCACGGAGAACGACAGCCGTCATCTTACTTACTTAAAACAAAACTAAAAAATACAAACCAAAAACCGGCAAAGCCGAAAATGTAGCGAAAATTATCTAACTAATTAAAAGCCTTACTCATTTGAGAAGGCAGCCACGTCATAAAACGCGACCATGCCAACCCCTTTGACCTGCAAATGGCTCGTGCCACCAATCAAAGGCGTCGTCACATGTTCCACCTGACCATGCTGATAAATCGATGGCTGGTAATCCTGTCCACTGTCCAATTTGATACGCATCTGATACTGACCGGTTAGCCCCATGGCTTGCGCATCCAATGTGTAATCCACTCGCCCTGCGCTATTCGGGCCAAGATTCAATGACTTAACATTGCTAAGCGAATCCACTAATTCGAGCATGACGGTGTTCGACGGAGCTTGCAGCTCAATGTACCCGGTATGCTGATCAACACCCGCTGCAGATAATCGATCACTTTTTACCGTCACCGTTTTATCGATCAATGCAGCGGTGCTAAGTACTTGTAAGTTATCGAGCATGGTTGAGTTGTTTTGCGTCAACTGAACAAGGTTTTCCGTACTTTCAACCTGAGAGAACTGCGCCAGCTGTGCGACATATTCAGTGCCGTCAGTTGGGTTCAGTGGATCCTGATTTTCAATCTGAGCCACCATTAAAGTGATGAACTCATTCTTTAATGCACTCGCACTGTTCGGATTGTCTTGAAGGGTCATCGTTGACGCAGACTCAATATTATTGACCTGCGCAGCACCGGATATCGTTGTCATGGTGTAGCTCCTCTGGTGTCATTGGCAGCAGTTGGGTTAACTGCGCCAAAGCCCCATCAATGATTGTTGCATCGATTTTACGTTGCCGAGCACTTCGACGCTGGCTTCAAAACTACGAGTAGCCGATATCATGTCAGCCATTTCGTTAACGACATTGATGCCAGAGTAATAAACATACCCTTCGTCGTTAGAGAGAGGATTGTTGGGCTCATAACGCCCTTCCATCATTGAAGAGACTTCCACAACATCGGCAATGCGAATCGGCACCACACCTTGCTGTTGAGTTTGCTGTGCGTTGAAGTGGTTATAGACCGCTGAGAAAATCGGTTTTAGCGGTTTATAAACTTGTGATGGGTCACCAGATACAGAGTCGGCGTTCGCCAAGTTACTGGAGATAGTATTAAGCCTGACGGTCTGCGCACTCATCGCTGAGCCTGCCGTCTCGTAGATACCTAAGAATGCCATAATGTCCCTACCTAATTCACTTATTGTCCTTTGATGGCAGACTTTATCCCGTTGATTTTAGACTGCAAAAACGCAAGGCTCTGATGATAATCCATCACATTTTTCGCGAATCTAGCTTGCTCGTTTTCTAGCTCAACAGTGTTGCCATCTCGTGTTCTTTGCACAGGAATCCGATATTGAGCCGCCGTACCTATGTACCAGTCTTTTGAGTGACCAATACCACTGAGTACCGCCTCAAACCTGAGATCCATCGCTTTGTAATTAGGCGTATCCACGTTGGCAATATTGGAACTCAATACTGCCGCTCTGTCCAAACGAAACTGCACCATTTTTGGGTGTACCCCAAGTGCATCGTCTAAGTGAATCATTGCCCTAGCCTCGTCGTTGATTGGCCTTAATCCTTAGCAGAAGTAGGCCTTTATCTTTTTATATTTTCTCTCGCAACCGAAGTTGAAATGAGACTGCTTTAACCTATAGTTAGGATTAATTAGCGTGTCAAATTTGAGAATGACCGCAAAAACCAACCACCGGTACTTGACATGAAGAAATTATTATTGACTGAATTCGGAAATCCGAGCATAAAAATGCGTAAGTTTCTGTTAAGACATTCAAAACATTTCTCAACAGAAATTATTGATATTTTTAAATTTAACTTTGCGGGCCGTCACGTCAAAGCCACGTTTTCAGAAGCGCGCCGACCACCAGCAAGCAGCATCAAAACCGTTCTTCATATTGAGGAGTTTGGGCATGTTTTTTTCTTTATTTCACCCCAAACCGCCGATATTCTGCTACATAAGCACCTCAACAACCCATTACCACTCAAAAAATCTAAGCGTAGCAACACCGATATTGCGCTAACCCAAAGCCATCTAAGGCTTTTTCAAAAGTTCACCATGGCGATCACCAACGCGCTGACTGCCGATGCCAATCACTACGCCATTGAGCATACCGACCATCAGCCCTCAGACATTGGTGTCACCATTAAGTTTGAACTCGACGACCAACAGCTTGATGTGACCTTCATGATCGACAACAAATACGTGAAAAAGCTGCGCGACATGATGGAAAGTAACGAAACCTTTGATCGGGAAGAGATACTCGACAACCTGCGTTATCAACCCGTCGAATTAGGGTGCGTCATGCTTCACAAGCAGTGCACACTGCATGAGCTTTCTCAGCTGAAACCAGGGGATTTTATGCCCATGACCCTATGCAAAAACCTAACGGTCAAGGTCAACGGGCACCCAACTTTTTTTGGCAAACTTCAATCCATAAACTCTGAACTGGGAGTCGAAATCGATGGCTAACGACAAAGAGACACGCAACATTGACAGCTCAATGAGCGACCTAAACCTGCATGATGAGTTGCCAGATCTTGACGATTTAGATCTCGATGATCTTGCCGACGACATCGACCTTGGTGCCGACAAAGAGCACGTCAGTAACATCTCTCTGCTCAAGAGTATTCCTGTCGATATCACCGTTGAGGTTGCGCGTAAGACATTGATATTAGATGAGCTACTGAATCTAAAAGCGGGCAGTGTTGTGATGCTAGAAAAACATGAAGGAGACCCTGTTGATATCAAAATCAATGGCACCGCGTTTGGTACAGGAGAAATTGTATCCAAGAATGGTCAGTATGGCGTGAGATTACTGAGCATCATCAAAAAGCCAAGTAAGTAACGACTTTGAGTAACGTAAAGAATACGATGTCTAAGCCAATATCCTTCACCCTCGCTTTCGCCCTATTTGCGGGCGCATCGCACGCAGAAGGGTTGACGATTCTCAGTGAAACCACCACATCTGACGGCACCGAATACAGCGTTAAATTGCAAATTCTGATCCTGATGACATTACTGAGCTTCGTTCCAGCTTTCGTGATTATGTGTACTAGCTTCACACGAATTGTGATTGTTTTGGCTATTTTGAGGCAAGCGCTTGGCCTACAACAAACACCGCCAAATCAGGTGCTTGTGGGCATTGCACTGATTTTTACTTTACTGATTATGAGGCCGGTTTGGACCAAGATTTACGATACCGCTTACATTCCATACTCAAACGACGAAGTGACCTTGATGCAGGCGTTAGACACAGCAGAAAAACCACTACGTCGCTACATGCTCGACCAAACACAACGCAAGGCACTTGAACAAGTATCCAAGATAGCAGGAGAAACCTCCATAGAGTCTGATCAGGATATCCCCTTCTTAGTTTTACTGCCGGCCTATCTGCTGAGTGAGCTCAAGGCCGCCTTCCAAATCGGCTTTATGTTGTTTTTGCCCTTTCTTGTCATCGACTTAGTGGTGGCATCCGTCTTAATGTCGATGGGGATGATGATGTTGTCACCCTTGATTGTTTCTCTGCCTTTCAAACTGTTGGTATTTGTCATCGTTGATGGCTGGGGCTTACTGATGGGGAGTTTAGCCAACAGTTTTTGGATCAGTGGATGAGCCCGGAAGAAGCCGTCACACTGGTCAGCCAAGCAATCTGGCTGATCATTCTTATGGTGTCGGTTCTTATCTTACCTAGCTTGGTCGTCGGTTTGGTGGTAGCGATTTTCCAAGCCGTCACTCAAGTTAATGAACAAACCCTCAGCTTCCTCCCTCGGCTGCTCGTCACTTTGCTATGCATCATTCTTGCGGGTCACTGGCTATTACAAGAGATCAACGACCTATTCTTGTTTATCTTCAATACGATACCAAGCAAGGTTGGCTAACCATGATGCAAATAAGCTTCACTGATATCACCCAATGGCTAGGGGTACTTTGGTGGCCTTTTGTTCGGTTTACTGGGCTTTTTCTGATCGCACCCTTTTTTGGTGATAAAGCGATTCCGGTAAGAGTTAAGCTGCTGTTTGCTTTTATTTTTTCTCTGCTTCTCGCCCCCTTGGTGAAAGAGGTCCCTCCATTTAACCCTTTCAGCATCGACACGCTACTGTTCTCTTTTTACCAGCTCATCTTTGGTTTTTTAATTGGTTTTGCGGTGATGATATTTTTCACCATTTTTTCGATTGCGGGTCAGGCCATTTCCATGCAAATGGGATTAGCTATGGCTGTGATGAACGACCCTGCCAACGGAGTCAGTATTGCCATCATTGGCAGGATCATGTTCATCACTTCCATGCTGCTTTTCCTCTCTTTGGATGGACACTTAGTGGTGCTACTTGTGTTCAAAGAGAGCTTTGAGTATTGGCCTCTCAATTCACCTTTCCCTTTCAACAGCATTGAATACGTCTTAAAAATGGTGTCTTGGATGTTTGCGACCGGCTTGTTGGTAGCGGTGCCTGCTATCGTTGTCATGCTGTTGAGTAATATTACGTTTAGTCTAATGAACAAAGCGGCGCCGTCTCTTAATGTCTTTGCTCTTGGTTTCCCAATGACCATGCTACTTGGCTTATTCGCATTAATGGCGTCTCTAACCGGTATCGGCGATCACTATTTTGATCTGGTATTAGAGTTGAACCAGCACCTGCACTATATGCTGAGGCTACCGAATGTCTGATCATCAAGATTCCGGAGATAAGAGCGAACAACCCAGTCAACATAAGCTCGCTAAAGCTAGACGAGAGGGTCAAGTACCGCGCGCTAAAGAGTTCGTTTCTTCCATAACCCTCATGAGCGTCGTCGCTTACTACGTGTTGAATGTAGACATGATTAAACAGACCTTCATTGAACTGTTTCTTTTAAGCTTTCGGTTTGATAGCCAAACGGTCAGCCAACCTATGGCTATCGTCGAGTTAGTAGGCACCGCGCTTTTTTCGATGATCATGCTATTTTTCCCACTGCTGATTTATCAAATGATCGCCGCGATCGTCGGCTCGACGCTGCTTGGAGGGTGGATATTCAGCCCATCTTTACTGATTCCCAAGTGGGAAAAGATAAGTCCACTTAAAGGACTGAAGCGTATATTTTCCTCCCAATCGATCGTCGAGCTTTTCAAGAACGTTATTAAGGTCTCTCTATTCTTTACCCTGCTGTATTGGGTAATATCGAGCTACATCTCAGTAATCACCAACCTCGTAAGCGCCCACTTTGATACCGTGGTGCTTTCAGTCGCGACCATTACCATTGAGTACTTGGGCTACCTTCTTTTAATCGTCTTACTGTTTGGCTTGTTTGATTTTCCTTATCAACGACATGAATTTACAAAGCAGATGAAAATGACTAAGCAAGAGGTCAAAGATGAGCACAAAGAACAAGAAGGTAGGCCAGAGGTTAAAGCTCGAATCCGTCAAATACAGACTCAAAATGCCAAGAGAAGTGCCAATGAGCGCGTGCCTAAAGCAAGTGTTGTGTTAACCAACCCAAGCCGTTACGCCATTGCCCTAATTTATGATTTAAGCCAAGCAGAGGCACCGTTTGTGATCGCGAAAGGACAAGATGATGTGGCACTTTACATTAGAGAGCTTGCGACTAAAAATGAGGTTGAAGTAGTCGAGAGCCCTGCACTTGCCAGAGCGATTTACAACACCACTCAAATCGATCAAATGGTTCCAAACCAACTCTTTGTCGCGATAGCGCACATTCTCACGTACGTGAACCAGCTAAAAGCATGGCGCAAAGGCGAAAGAAACAAACCCACCAACTTGCCCCACTTCAACATTCCTAAATCATGGTCCGATCCAAACGATTAGGCAACCATTCCACTAGTGGTACACATAAAACTGTCGCTTTTATTCAATACCTGCCTAAAGCACTCGCCTACAATTGCAGCTATCGAAACAACAGGAATTCAAGCGATGTTAGACATCAAAAAAATCACAACACTGAGCGACTTAAGCAAACTAAAAACAGCTTCTTACTTTGCTGATTCAACAGCACCACTTGATGGCATGTGGCACTTCGGTTTTGTGTAAATGTCTGACCATTAAGGCTTTTACGAAAATGACAAGCTTGTGGGTTACTGCATGTTGAATGGTGAAGGCTACTTACTTCAATTCTATCTAGCACCAACCACCAACACCAATATTGCAGACTTGTTTACATTAATCGTAGAAAACAACAGCTCTGTGGTTGGTGAGGTGAAAGGTGCATTTGTGAGTGCGGCTGAACCACAATATCTGTCACTATGCTTGGACAATACTGAGTCCTTCAAAGTCAACGCACTGATGTTCCGCCAGCGTCCAACAGCCGTCGCAAACAGCATTGAAAACATCGAAATGACTCTCGCGACGCCAGAACAACTCGATCAACTAGTCGAATTTGCTTCATCAGCGATTGGCGCGCCTAAAGCGTGGCTCAGCGGTTATTACGGTAATTTGATTACTCACCAAGAGCTTTGGGGTTACAGGGGAAATGAAAGCGTTCTTGCAACTGGAGAGTGTCGTAAATTCGATGAGCACCAAACGCAGTTTGCAGATTTAGGCATGATTGTCGCGCAAGCTGAATGTGGCAAAGGCTTAGCAACACGCGTAATGAACTTTCTAACACAACACGCCACCAGCCAAGGTTTAGAAGTTATATGCTCGACCGAGAGCAGTAATATCGGTGCACAAAAAGCAATTGAGCGAGCTGGTTTGTCATCAAAGAATCGCATCTTGCAGTTTGACTTTTACTCATTAAATACTCAGCCTAGCCCTTGCTCTGCTGAGTATGCTCAGGCACTGTCAAACAACCGATACCAAGCATAGACAACCAATGTGGATAAAACTGTCGCCGACAAGGATATCCACATATAGTTGTGATGATACTCATCAGAAATAGAAGTTCGAATGATCAATTGGTTACAGTCTCCTCAACCCTCTGTTGCTGCTCAATACATTGATTGTTATTGGCTTATCGAGAAAACGCCCGATGCTCAAACTCATCAGTTTCCGATACTCAACCCTGACCCTTCAGCACATTTGATTCTGTCACCCAGCGACCAACCGTATCACTACACAATAAATCAACAAGTCCAACAAGGAGTTGGCAGCCACCTATTACTGCCCCATCACAAGGCGATAGAACTGGATCACTCGAAGCCGTTTATTCACTTGGGCATCAAGTTCCACGTCGGCGCTTTATACTCGCTCACAATCCCTGATTACCCCCATCAAAGCTTAGATCGCGCCAACACCATCGACCTTGCAGTTCTACTCAACAATTCTGATGCCGATGTAACTTCACTGATTAAGCTTGCTCAAAGCGACTTTGAAGCTTGTTGTCAGCAGTTGGATGACTTACTGCTACCTTGGTTATCCACCGCTAGAACCGATAGACATAGCGAGCTCACTCGTAAAGTACTGAGTGTGATTGGTTCGACGCCCATAGCTGAACTTGGTGACACGCTATTTTGTTCTCAAAGAACACTCGAACGAAGCTTTAACAAAGTGACAGGCCTAACGTTAAAGCAGTGCCAATCCATGAACAAACTCGAAGCAATGCTCGAATATCTTTATAAGAAAGAGTTGAATGACATAGATTGGCTAGACGTCGCTTTTCAATTTGGATTTAGCGACCAACCACACCTGATTCGTTACTTAAAAAAGACCATTGGCTTCACACCAAATACCTATGTCAAAGAAGGTGGATTAACCATAGATGTATATGGCGGTGTCAGGTCAGAGTAACGGGCTGCCCACACACTAGATCTCTGTCTATCGTATCCCATTCGGAGCAAGTTTTGTTGAGTTTAGGATTGCGACTCCATATACTGGAAACACCATCAGACGGAGGGCAATAATGAATAATAAAAACAAACACATAGTTTTAATTCATGGTCTGTATATGCCTGCGTTGATCATGCAATATCTAGATAGAAATTTTAAGAAACGCGGCTTTACTACCCATAAGTTTGCCTACAACTCACTGCGCTTCCCATCCGCAGCAAAACGCCTAAATCGCTTCGTAAATGCACGCTTTGATGAGCACGATAAGGTCTATTTCTTTGGTCACTCACTCGGTGGCTTACTGATTCGTCATTACTTCAAATTCTACCAGCCACACTTCACTGACACCTGCATCATTACAGCGGGCACACCACACAATGGTGCGACTATCGCGAAAACCCTGTCGAATCATGGATTAGGTTTTATATTCGGTTCGAGCAAGATGATCTTAAGTGATGGCTTAGGCGACTACGATATTGATGTGCCGATTGGCGTGATTACTGGCACCTACGACGCAGGTGTAGGACGCATTGTGTTGGGCAGAAACCTAGGAGATGGCACAGTGACGCTTGAAGACGCTAACCTGCGAGGCGCAACAGACACCTGCGCACTCAAGCTCAATCACACCGCGCTGGTGTACTCTAAGGAAGTAGTCACGCTCTCTACTCAATTTATCGAACACAGAGCTTTCAAGAAGGCTCCCTAGCCCTTCTCCCGCGCCTGTTTCACGAAGTTCGTTAAATACAAAAATACCACTCTATTACAAGAGTGGTATTCAAAGGCTTAGAGCTCAATATGAATCGTTCGCTACAGACGCTTCACTCGTGTTGGTAGGAACACTTCACCAAGCATACAACGTACTGAACCGCCACCAATGTCTTCAATGGTTTTTACGTCGAATGGTAGCAACTTTCCATGAGTCGATAGCTGGGCAAGTTGAGCTGGAGAGAACGCATCGTAAGCCGATTGAGACATCGCGATCACTTTGTCACCATTCACAGTTTCAAGCTGCAGAATATTGCCGCAGAAACGGTTCATCTGATCGATTGAGATAGAGATAACCTGCTTGTCCTTCGCGAGTGACTTGACTACAAAACGGCGCTCAAACTCTGGAATCACTTCATCACAGATTACACAGAAGTTATCACCAATCGCCATCATTACATTGGTATGATAGATCGGCTGACCAGATGGCAATGCCGTTTGGAACGAAACCACGCGTGAATAACCAATACGCTTAGCGTAATCCTCTAATACTTCACGGTCACAACGTTGAGAAAGCGCGGCATAGATGGTCTTGTTGATGTGATCAATCACCATCACACCCGTGCTCTCAAGATAAGAACCTTGCGCGATATAAGACTCTAGCGAATCAGTGTGGTTAACAACGCGACCTGACGCCTCTAATGCTTCAATAAGCGCATTTGGTTTCACTTCATTCTGACGGTTTTCACAGGCCATTGGGAAGGTGAATAAGCTGCCATCGCTACAGGTGCTGAACCAATTGTTTGGGAACACCGCATCTGGCGTTTCCACACCAAGCTCTGGATAATCAAACTCTACAACTTGCACACCCTCTTTACGTAATGAAGCCACCATCGTCTTGAATTCAGACATAGTTTCTAACTTCACCTCAGCTTCAGTGAGGCTAACTCTGTTTTGAAACTCGTTATCACGTGCAGTTTCTTCGTTAAATCGAAACTCTTTTGGCGGCACCATAACAACGCAATTGGCGTTTTGAACATTGGTAATGTGAAGTGATTTTTTGTGTAGGTTTAACATTTCAACCGTCCCTATCTTTTATTTACCTAAGAATTGTAAACAAGTTGTTACGGCAAGATTCACTGAAAAGAATAATGATTTGAATATTTATCCAAAACATTTACTGCCAAACCAAGTTTAAACCATAATTTTTACTGCAAGATAACAGCACATCAGAAAGAACCAACAGTTTGCATATCAATTAGAGAATTTGCTGAATAAATATCCGAACGCTCTTTTCTGTATTACCGCGAGTTTAGGTTACAATTTAATCCATTTAGCGTTAGGATTATCACCGTTGCATAACAATTAATTACGTTTGAAATAAGCTTAACTCTCCCAATCTGATCCAATCTAAAATAAGCGTCATACACAATACGTTTTGGACCTTTCGCGATAACTAAAACACGGTGTTAAACCAAGCTCTAGAGCCAAGCGTTTAAGCCAGAGTGAAAACCAAACTCCATCGAATGATTTAATGCTTATAAGAGCGTATAGGCGCTCATAAAATTTCAAACTAAGACTGTGAAAATTTAAATTGAGACTATAAAAACAAAGCTGCACGACGATACCGCTGCTTATAGAGACACGAGTTTATAAAGGGAAATCTATGTACAAAAAGTTTGAAGGCTTTACTGAAGCCTTTCCAAAGGGAGAGCCGATACAACCTCCTACTGGAATACTGGCATTTTGCCGCCACTACACGCGAGGTTTTGAAAAGCCACTGATCTTGCTCGGTATCATGAGCATGACGATTGCGATCATCGAAGTGGCGTTATTTGGTTACATGGGACAATTGGTTGACTGGCTATCAACAAGTAACCCGGAAACCTTCTTAGCTGACAACAAGTCCACTCTTGTGGGCCTTGGGTTGCTGCTGTTGGTAGTAATGCCAATCTTAATCAGTGTCTACTCACTGTTGCTTCATCAAACCTTACTTGGCAACTATCCGATGTCGATTCGCTGGTTGGCGCACCGCTACCTTTTAAAGCAAAGCTTATCCTTCTACCAAGATGACTTTGCCGGACGTGTCGCCACCAAAGTAATGCAAACATCGCTCGCGGTGCGTGAAACCGTGACCAAGATGGTTGATGTGTTTGTCTACGTAACGGTTTACTTCACCGCGATGCTGTTCATGCTGGCCGAGTCGGATTGGCGCTTGATGGCTCCAATGTTGATCTGGTTGTTCGTCTATATCGGTATTCAGCTTTACTTCGTACCGAAACTTAAAGATGTGTCATCGGAACAGGCGGATGCTCGTTCACTCATGACAGGTCGAATTGTTGATAGCTACACCAACATCGCGACAGTAAAACTGTTTTCACACAGCAAACGTGAAACGGAATACGCTGAAGAAGGCATGGAAGGTTTCCTAGATACCGTGTATCGCCAAATGCGCCTTGTTACTGGCTTCAACATCTGTGTTGAATTCGCTAACTACTTACTGGTATTCAGTATCGCAGGTATCTCTATCTACCTATGGCTCGATAGCGCAATCACTGTGGGTGCTATTGCGATTGCGGTGAGTTTGGCTCTACGTATTAACGGCATGTCGAAATGGATCATGTGGGAGATCGGTGGCCTGTTTGAAAACCTAGGTACCGTGATTGACGGCATTAAGACCATGTCGAAGCCTATCGCTATCGAAGACAAGAAAGACGCGCAGCCACTTAAGGTTCCACAAGGCGGCATCAACTTTGAAAACGTGAGCTTCAACTACGGTGAAAGCAAAGGCGTTATCAATAAGCTAAACCTGAACATCAAACCAGGTGAAAAGGTAGGTCTAGTTGGACGTTCTGGCGCAGGTAAATCGACGTTGGTTAACTTGTTACTGCGTTTTCATGATGTCGAAAGCGGTCGTATCCTGATTGATGATCAAGAGATCTCAAGCGTTACTCAAGACTCACTGCGCAGCAATATTGGTATGGTGACACAAGACACTTCACTGCTTCACCGTTCGATCAAAGACAACATTCTTTACGGTCGTCCGGAAGCGACGGATGAAGAGGTGTATGCCGCAACCAAGCAAGCGCACGCGCATGAGTTTATTGAAACCCTAACCGACCCGTTTGGCAACATTGGTTACGATGCTCAAGTGGGCGAGCGTGGTGTTAAGCTTTCTGGTGGTCAACGCCAACGTGTAGCGATTTCACGTGTACTTCTGAAAAATGCACCACTGTTGGTTCTTGATGAAGCGACTTCAGCTCTAGATTCAGAGGTAGAGGCTGCTATCCAAGAGAGCTTAATTGAGCTAATGGAAGGTAAGACGGTTATCGCAATTGCGCACCGCCTATCCACCATCGCAGCAATGGATCGCCTGATCGTTTTAGATGAAGGTAATATCGTTGAAGAAGGCACTCACCAAGATCTGATTAACCAAAATGGTATCTATGCGCAGTTGTGGAATCACCAGACTGGTGGCTTTATCGGTACCGAGAATTAGGCTTTAAAACATTAATTAGAATAGAACATTAAATGGCGACAATATAACAAAGAATATAAGTACATCGCTTCTAAAAAAACCAGAGCTCATGCTCTGGTTTTCAAGATTAGCGTTCAGCTAGCTTGTTTTTGCATTAGGGTATGTATCTTAAAAATCTTACTCAATAATCTTTAATTTTTTGTTTATTTAGAGAAAGAGATAAGCCCCACTGTAATATACCAGCCATTTATGAGTGAGTAATTTTACTTACGCTTTAATCCACACTGAGTACGGCAGAGTTACACAAATCGTCGCTTTCAAACTGAGTAACATCACCTGCTACTAAATTTGGAATAGGAAACAAACGCACAGTTAATGGTTTATTCAACCTATAGGCCATTGTCCCTGTATCGCGCATTAACGCTGAAATTTTATCTATTGATGTGTTACCTGGAATCGGTACTGTGTCTAAACCGATACCACAGACGGCACTATTAGTAAGTAAGGTCAGAATATCAAAATCACTAGTCATGGTTCTCTCAGCAAGCCCTGTATCCTCTGTCAATGCGAGCATTAAGCCTGAAAATCCAACTAGATTAACGTGAGTCATTGACTTAAATACGCGAGTTAACAATGAAGAGACCTCAACTGTACCAGCGGCCCCAAAGTTTTTAACGCCTAATTCTTTATATACTTCCACCATACTTGCGCAACTTTTAGACGGTGCAGCAGAACTATCAAAACCTGCAAAATTGAAGCTATCTGTTGTCGTTGAATTTAAAATAAGTTGGTTAATTTCCTCGATATGATAATGCAAAGCAGTTTTCATTGCGTCAAAATATATTTTGAATGCTTCGTTATGGTTTTTAATATTATAATTTTCATTTATATCTTTTAATACTTGCACTAAAAGATCTGGTGTTTCCAAACCAATCACAAAGCTATCCTCAAGCTCTGAACGGTGGTAGCTTGCAGGAAAACATGGGATAAATGGTTTACAGTTAAAATTAACTGTAAAATTAAAGTTACCTTCACCATGGCTAGTTATTACACTAATTCTTTTTACGGTTGTTGCTGCTAAGTCAATCATCTCATTATCAAGAATACCAAACTCATCAGGTGATACATTAACGCAAGCATTACACAAATCTCCGAAGTCACGTATTAATTCAGGAAGAAGGCCAAGCTCATGTTTAGTTTTAACTTCACCGATAGCAAATCTAATACGTAATCCGCTTTTATTATGGCTATTAATCAATTTACTTAGTAGAGTTAAATCAGCTTTAGCACTTTCTATATTTAAAGTATTTAAGTATTCACCAAACGGATTGGTGACAATACGAATAGATTGAACTATATAGCCCTGACTAATAAATTTTTCAGATAGATTATTACAAAAATCAGCAGCTTTTTGTATTTGACTTCTCCAAGTTTTTTTATCATTTTTTAATGACAAAAAAGTAGTAATAGTTCTTATTTTACACAGTTCTTTGTTTTTGAATTTCATACACAACAACCTTAATTGACTAGCGGTTTCATTTATTTTTGCATTAATCAAAGCTAATAGTAGTCATTCAGCGGCTGTTAAGTAAGATACAATTTCTGATCATTTTTAGTGTACAGAATGGCTTTGCTGCGTAATTCGCACATAAAACTGAACGCCCTAAACTGAGGAGTCATTAGACAGCGGACTGAGTTTTTGGCATGACTTACTCGATGCCTTAAATACAGTATAAGTATCGCCAACCTAGCGTAGTGATTTTTTAGCCTTAGCTCCGATCTAATAACTGTTTTACTCAGCAAATATCTGTCTCTGATAAAGAACGTTTATGATATGGGCAAAGAATAGAAAGTGGCTGTATTGGGGGCTTGTTGTAGACATCTCAATTAACTGTTATTCATCACTGAACGAAGTTTTATGGCAAAGTCGCTTGGTGATCACATAGGAGTACTTGGATTTGAGACTCACTTTTGAACACAAATTTGCTCGTGGCTTTGCTAAATTGGTTATTTATGAATAAATAAGGGTATGTAAAGTCGTTTAACTTAGTGCCCAGTATTGGTCGTGCTGTTCATATTGCACTGGCCCAAAAAATTTCTAATGAGTTCACGCACTCAATGATCAAAGCCATCAATAACATGATGATGGACATGTTGGCTGCAATTTCTCGAAAAGATTATGAAGACAGACGCCGACGCCAAAAACAAGGTATCGAGAAGACTAAGAAAGAGGGAAGTATCAAGGAAGAAAGCCAGATTTAGAGCTGCATGAAAAAATCTACAAGCTTAGAGTGGGTAACCAGATGAGCATTAATGAGACAGCCAAAATGATAGGCGTCTCAGCGAGAACAGTTGTACGTGTCGTTAAGAAGATGAATGCTCAGCGCGAAGGTGAATAGGTATGCATTGCTTGTCACTAAACAGTATGTATTGTAATTCGTCAGCGATGGTATCTATCAAATTTTGCATGCAAAATTTGGAGGGGAGGGTTAGTAAAATTAGTTACAATTTCCATCGGTAATTAGGCTAACGACAAAGTCGCTTGGTAGTTAAGGTACGACAGAATCGCTTGGTGATCACAGCTAAATTAGTTGATTACCAAACACGTCTTTGCCCCAAAGTGTGTTTAGAACGTATGAATTAAGCATGAGAACTATTGTGGCAACAGCTTGCTGGCAAATCGTCTAACCCTTATTCGTACATCAGGCTGGAACATATTTTGCCTATCAATTCATGCTTTACAGAAAAATCTGTATTTAGTGATGTAGGTACGGAACTGTAGAACTTAAAGTATTGTTATTCATATAAAAACAGATGTATTGTTTACGTCATTAAGATACTAGACAGAATAATTCTATATTTAAGTACAGAATTATTCTGTCTAGTATAGCTGTTATAACCCTAGTATAAAATTGAAGGAGAATGTCATTGAACAAGGAACAGTTGGCTAAAGAAATCTACGAAATATCAAATATTAAGGGCAGCTTTAAGTTACGCTCAGGTGTCACTGCGACGGAATACTTCGATAAATACTTGTTTGAATCGAACCCACAAATTTTACAAGCAATCGCAGAGCACTTGGAAGAGGTTTTGCCTTCAAGTTTTGACCAATTGGCTGGTCTTGAAATGGGCGGAATTCCAATAGCTACGGCACTCTCTTTAAGAATTCAAAAGCAAGTTTTATTCGTCCGCAAGGAAGCTAAAGAGTATGGTACGTGTAAGTTAGCTGAGGGCGGCGAAATAGACAATCAGGAACTTTTGATTGTTGAAGACGTTGTAACTTCGGGTGGAGCAATAATTGACGCAGTTAACGAATTACGTGCTCGTGGTGCTATTGTCAATAATGTCGTTTGTGTAATTGACCGAGAAGGTAGTGGCAGAGAGAACTTAGAAAAATTGGGTCTTAAGTTTAGCCCTCTCTTCACAAAGTCAGAGTTAGAAAAAGCGGTCGGGTTATAACAAACGTTTAAGGCTCAAGCTACTTTCTCTAATGTTCACGGAACTAGTTAGAGCTTCGGCTCTAACTCACTTTTGTCCAATAATGAGTTACGATTAGTTAAAAGTCGGTGTTCTAAACTCTTAAAGAGCACATCAAATATACCGGCACAGTGAAGCTTCACCTGCCTTGTCGTTGAGAGGCTGTATCTTTTATTTTGATAGTGAAATTACTACGACTAATGCCCAATAACTTCGCGGGTTTTGCTTGATTACCACGAGTATGCACAATTACGGCTTTAAGAGCTTCATCTTTGACCATCGCCATGACCCAGGAAACGTCGGTATTTTGGGCTTTATCGAGCAACATAGGTTCAAGATAGATTTGTAAGTGTTTGAGGATAGCCTTGTGGCTAATGACTTTATTATCTTTGTTCATTGAGTGGGAGTGAGGCTGTTGAAAGATTGAAGTATATATATGGATATTTCTAATCGACCTGGGCTCATGCTTATAAAACAAGCATTAATCCTAGAAACGTTACTTTCTGATGAAGCACTTGAGGGGGTTCACCTTGTCTTCGGTTTCAAAATTCATGAGCTAGACAGTGAAATATTGAACAAGTTATAAGTGAGTCATTTAGAATCTATAAGCTTTTGTGATGATAAGGTTATCGACCCCACAGCGTCACAATCGAGAAATGGTGACTGTTAGGACTTTAGCTCATTCGTGGGGGCATTATGTCTATACCTTTAGGAGAAATTCATGATTGTAGTAGCAAGGTTTTCTTTTCCTCATGAAGCCCATATTGCCAAAGCTAGTCTAGAAAGTGCTGGTATTAAAAGCTTCATTGGAGATGAACATACGGTGAATACACAATGGCTATATTCGAATGCAATTGGAGGTGTTCGATTAATGGTTTCAGAAGAAGACTTAGAGGAGGCAACCGAAATTCTTAATGGTGATTTTTCTGAATGCCTAGAAAGTCACTCTCAAGAAATAGGAGAAAAGCTAGACATTTGCCCTCACTGCGGAAGTAGTGACTTATCTGCCTATACAAAGGGTAAGCGGCCAGCGTTTCTGGTGTTCATATTGTTAGGCTTTCCTCTGTTTTTCTATAAACAGGGTTATAAGTGCAATCAGTGTGATGAGTTCAGCGAAAAACTTTGAGTCATGACTTAAATAGAAATGTAAGCAAAGCCATAAAAACAAGAAGAAGTAAGTTAAATGGTTCAAATACTGATTTTATACCTGTCTTTCTAGCTGAGTTAGCCACTTTCTTTCCAATCGATAAAGACGATAAGTACCGAGCATATTGAATCATGTGAGTTACATTTTGCAACACTGCAAAAGGGTTCTTTTCCCCCAATTAATCGCAATTATCACCGACCAGATAAATAATTAGTCCACACTCATCATTGGGTCGATTTCTTTTAGATTAACGCTGTCGTGTGTAAGAATATCCAGCTTAGATTGAACAGTATCAACTGGATACAGCGCTTGAGATAGTCGAATATGCGAATCGAGAACATTAAACAGTAAATCAATCTCGCTAGAATAATTACACTGAGGAGTAAAGGTTAATATGTCAGAAAGTCAAGACCTTATCAAAGAACTCAAACGCCAACTCAAGCTGTATGGCTTGCACTATGTCGATGTTGCACAACATTTGGAGTTAAGCGAGGGCTCCATAAAGCGCTTATTGGCAGAAGGCAGTCAAATTAGCCTCGATCGATTGGAGCGTATCTGTCAACTAATTGGTTTGGAGATGTCTGAGCTATTTAAGCTGGCTGCGGCACACAACAAAGGGCTGGAGTCGCTCACGCTAGAACAAGAAAAACAGCTGGTTGATGATAAAGGCTTATTGTTGGTTGCGGTTTGTGTGGTCAATGGTTATCGCTTCGAGCAAATCATCGAGCAATACACCTTTGATGAGTTAGAGCTGATACAAAAGCTCGCCCAACTCGATCGTCTCAATATCATCGACTTGCTGCCAGGTAACAAGATTCGCCTGCGTATTTCCCCGACTTTCCGTTGGCACACAGGTGGCCCTATTCAGCGTTTCTTCCAGCAACAAGTTCAAGAAGCTTTCTTCCAGAGCTATTTCTCTGCTGAAGATGAAAAGCTAGTGATGGCAACGGGCTTAATGAGCTTACCAACTAACAAGAAGATGCAGCAGAAGCTACAAAAGGTCATTGATGAGTTTTATCAGACCTGTCAGAGCGACGATTCACTGGATATGAACGAGAAGCACGGTACCTCTCTGGTGATTGCGATGCGTCGTTGGACATTCCCGCTGTTTAACCCTTGGGAACGCAAGTAGGTACTACCTGATGCTCGATAAACTCAAAAGCTTATCGGTCAAGACGAGACCTATTCTCCCTTTATTCATACTCATTGCCTTTGCTGGTTTTGCGGTGTTCATTGCCACACTCTTGCAACTTTCTGATGTGGTTGGGGAGTCTTATCTTATTCCGAGTGGCGTAACGGCGTTGTGGGCACTTGCCGCTTGGGTGATGTTCTCAAGCTTTCAGCATGTTCCTGAACTTACACCAAGCCTCGGTTTTTTCAAACGAATGAAAGTTCGCTTGGTGCGTCTGTTCTTTTATCTCATCACCTTGGGCTTTATTGGACTGTCTGGCTTTATCTTGTTCGTTACATTGAGAATGCTCAGCGTCTGGTTCCGACATTAAGCTAATCTCGTAACGTATAAAAGCACCTATCCGTTCAATGTCTCAAGTTAATGAAACCAGAAGTATCGCAAAGTGTTACTTTTGGTTTCTCATAACGTAACTCTTTTCTTTACGCTGGTTTCCTAAAGCTCAGCCATTAAAGTGCTCCCATCTCAACGCGATTTTGCCCCTACGGAGCCAGCATGTTTCTTACTAAACGATTCTTCCCCTATTTCGTTACTCAGTGCCTTGGTGCACTGAACGACAATATCTACAAAAATATTCTCTTGCTGATGGTGACCTACAGCCAAATTGATTCACTACCGATGTCGGTCGATCTTTTTGTTAACCTTGCGGCTGGCTTATTTATTCTTCCCTTCTTTCTGTTTTCAGCTCACGCTGGTGCGATTGCCGACAACATGGACAAAGCTAAGCTAATCCGCCGCTTAAAACTTATTGAATTGGTGATCATGAGTTGTGCTGCGACGGCTATCATGACGCAGAGTGCTATCCTAATGCTGGGACTACTCTTCATGACTGGCGCTCAATCGGCTTACTTCGGCCCTGTGAAATACGCTCTACTTCCTCAAGCGCTAAAATCGGATGATCTAGTTAAAGGTAATGCTTGGGTTGAGATTGGGACTTTCCTTTCTATCCTGATTGGTACATTAAGCGCAGGTCTTCTGCTTGCAGTTCCAAACGGCATGATTATCGCCTCTTGCATTGTAATTACGCTTTCACTTCTAGGCTTTTTAAGCAGCGCTAACATCCCTTCTCTGCCAAGTAAGAAAAGTGACAAAGTAAAATTCGAACCTATTACTGGTTTGAAGAAAACACTCAAACTGGCAAAAAAACAACGCGGTATTTGGATGTCTATTCTCGCGATCAGTTGGTTCTGGTTTATGGGTGCGACTTACCTAACTCAATTCCCGAACTTTGCTCGCGAACACCTATTTGCAGACAGCACTGTGGTTTCTCTGCTGTTAGCTCTATTCTCAGTTGGAATCGCGACGGGTTCATGGTTGTGTGAAAAGCTGTCTTTCAATCAAGTTGAACTGGGTATTCTACCATTTGGTATTTTGGGCTTAACGATTTTCAGTGCCGACCTTTTATGGGCAGTACCTGCAATCGAATCTTTCCCAAGTCAATATTACGATGTACAAAGCTTTGTTGCTCAGTCTTCGCATATTAGAGTGATGATCGACTTGTTCTTGGTGGGTGTGAGCGGAGGTGTATTTATTGTTCCCCTTTATGCGTTTATCCAATCGCGTTCAGAAGAAGGCGAATGTGCTCAATCTATTGCGGCAAACAACATCATGAATGCACTGTTTATGGTCGCTTCCGCTGCTGTTTCTATCTTGGTGTTAAGTGTTTTTGAGTTCTCTATTGTTGAGCTATTTGCGATTTTGGCCGTCGGTAACTTCATCGTAGCCATCTATGTTTACCGTCAAGTACCTGAGTTTACTCAGCGCTTTATTAGCTACTTGCTAAGCCACTGCCTGTACCGAGTTTCGGTAACCGGTCGTCAGCATATCCCGGAGCAAGGCGCTGCCCTGATTGTGGCAAACCATGTAAGCTATGTGGACGCTTTGATTCTAATGGGTACATCAACCCGCCCAGTTCGATTCGTGATGGACAAGTCAATCAGTGAGCTACCTGTTCTTAAACACGTTTTTCGTCATGCTGGAGTTATCCCAATCTGCTCTCCACGCAAATGTGCAGAGACTTACAAAAGAGCTTTCGAACAGATTGAGCAAGCGTTTAGTAACGATGAAGTAGTTTGTCTCTTCCCTGAAGGCCGTTTGACCTCAAATGGTGAACTGGGCGAGTTCAGACCCGGTGTTGAGAAGATTTTAAAGAGAAGATCTGTACCCGTGATTCCAATGGCGTTAAAGGGCTTATGGGGCTCTTTCTTCAGCCATAAAAATGGACACGCGTTAACTAAGCGCCCGACTCGTATTTGGTCTCGTATCGAGGTCAATATTGGTAAGCTATTACAACCAACCACGTTAGATCGCCATTTGTTACAAAAAGAAGTGCATGATTTGCTAATTCGCTGACAGTAGTGCTATGGAGAATTTAGTAGGATAAAATTAGCGTCATAAATCTAGGAGATATTATGAAAATCATCATCTTAAGCGCTGCAAGGTTTTCTAGACTCCGTATTTAAGCTGGCTAACATTCCGCTGGTTGGCCCACACTACACCTGTATAAGCCGTCGATCTAAAGATGTTGAGGTTTCATTTAAAACTAAAACCAGAAGTGTGATACAAAACCTAGCCATTGATGTCACTGGTCTCAAGGTTAATGGCGAAGGTGAATGTAAAGTCAAGAAGCATAGAACTGACGGGATACGCAGAGTATGGCGTAAGCTGCACATCGCAGTAGATACAAGCCCCCACGAGATAGCACAGCAGAGCTGAGCTTATCTCACGTAACCGATGCCGAAGTGCTCCCCAAGTTACTCATGCAGACACGTCGGAAAATCATTGAGATATCAGATAATTGCGCTTATGACACAAGGATTTGCCATGATGCCATACTGATCAAGCGAGCTGTTCCGCTCATCCCGCCAAGAGAAAGGGCAGCCTTCTGGGAACAAGGGCATGTTCGTAACTTAAGGGTGGGTTGCCAGAAGCTCTGCGGCTCCAACAAGAAGTGGAAAAAGCGGTATGGCTATCACAAGCGCTCTCTATCCGAGACCGCAATGTACCGAGTAAAGCAGCTGCTAGGTGAAAAATTAATCCTGGGGAACTACAATGCTCAGGTGGGTGAAACCTATGCGATTATAAAAGCGTTGAACAAGCTTACTGGATTAGGTGTGCCTAAAACTTTATCGTATTGACTAAGAAATACAAGAAACGGGCGACTCTATCTCTAAGCTGAATTACTTAACAAAGCCAGTCCACATTATTACCTAGTTCGCACCAATGCTCCCCCTAATCACAAAACGAAAAAACTGCACCCGACGGCACAGTATTTTCATGGCATGATTTAGCGTTAATCACGACGACCTTTCAATTGGAATTTTTGGTCATGTGAAGCATTCGAACTAAATTTCAAACCGCCATTAGACGCTTTATTTCTTCCTTTAAGAATAAAATCAACCTTGACACGCTCTACCTTTACTTGATTGCCTTTGCTCGTTGTCGTATCAATAGTTCCTGTATAAGCCCCATCTGCAGCAAAAACAGTATTCATTGAAGTAGCCATTAATCCAAGTGCAATTATCTTACGCATACATTAGCCTTTCTATTTCTAATTTTTATTCGTTTGGTTACAGTATTTCTTTATTGAAACAACTGCCACATCTTGAAAAGTCGTAAATAATTTAGTTTCGACCCGCCATAACGCCGCCATCGACATTTAGAATCGTGCCCGTTACCCAAGAAGACTTATTCGATAGTAGGTACTCAATCGCGTCAGCAACATCGTCTGTAGAACCAATTCGACCGATTGGGTGGAAGTCGTTAAAACCTTGTAGTGCAGATTCAATCTCATCTTCAGCGATGAATGACTTATAAATTGTCGACATTACGACTGCTGGAGCCACTGCGTTTACACGTACACCGTGGTCACCTAGTTCAATGGCCAAGTTTTTTGTTAGTGCATGTAGTGCCGCTTTCTGCATTGAGTAAGCTGAAGAAGGCGTTGCTTTAATTGCTTGGTGTGCCCACATAGAACCGATGTTTACAATTGCGCCACCACAGTGCTGTTTCATATTTTTCGCAACAGCTTGTGTAATGAAGAAGAAAGCACGGTTCATATCTAACTGAAGGTCGTAATCTTGCTCAGAATGCTCTAGGAAATCGACAGGTTTGAAGAAACCAGCCGCATTCACCAAATAGCCAATGTGACGTTTTTCTGCATTCAACTGTTCAATAAAGCTTTGAACAGCAGAAGGGTCGTATAAATCAACCTGAGCCGTTTCAACATGACCATTCGTAGTTGATTCCAGTTCCAATTTTGCTTCAGCAAGATTCTGTTTGTCATGAGAGAGAATCATTACAGGCACACCAGACTTAAGCAGTCGCTCTGCTGTTGCTTTACCCATACCAGAAGAACCGCCAACAATTAGTGCAATAGAAGATGTGTTAAACATAATGAAATCCTTAATCTAAAAACTACCTACCAGTAGATAGGTTTCTTATTCAAAAAAATGGAGGAGTAGTAGAGACCATCTCCTCGTCAGTGGGTGTACTTTAAGATCGGATCGGTTTCACGTCAACAACTTTATCTACCTACTGATAGGTAGGTGGGGTTGCTTTGAATAAAATCACTTACTTATCATGTATATAGGTTATAAAATTATTTTTATAAAAATGAGTATCGCTCTCAAAATCGAAGCCTGTGAAGTATTGTCCGATAAGCCCGTTAAAACTTCACGGGCTTTAATTTAGAGAAAAACGAGTTACCTTTTGCTTAACTTCCCCATAAATGAGTGAAGTTGCGTAATCTAATGTCCAAACTACATCTACACACCATAGATAAATATTTATAACACTAGCGTTTTAGTAACAGACATTTCTCTTATCGCATACTTTATTCCTTCTCGACCAATACCACTATTCTTCACCCCTCCGAATGGAAAGTGCTCTGCTCTAAATCCAGGACCGTCATTCACCGCAAGAGTCCCCACATCTAGCTCATCGAACAACCTATTTATTGTTCTCAAGTCATGAGTAAATACACCAGCCTGAAGACCATAATCACTACTATTGATAATAGGAATAATCTCATCGATAGACGCAAACTCACGCAATGGAATAACCGGGCCAAACACTTCCTCTGTCATCACTGGGCTATCATCTGGCACATTCTCTAATATGGTCGGAAAAACAATATTGCCTTCTCTTTGTCCACCAAGAACAATGTGGGCGCCCATTTTCACACTTTGATCAATCACATCTTGTATTTGAATAGCGGATTGCTCGTTGACAAGCGGCCCGACAAAAGTCGCTTCTTCAGCAGGATCACCTATAACAAGCTCACTGCTCGCGCTCAACAGTGAGTCACGAAATTCATTATATATGTCTTGGTGGACAAACAAACGTTTCGCAGCAGTACAGCGCTGACCTGCCGTAGCAAAACGCTGTTGAATAGCAGCATTAACCGCAGCTTCAAGATCTGCATCAGGCATGACAATGAGTGGATCACTGCCTCCTAATTCAAACAGCATTTTTTTATAACCTGCGTGGGCAGCGATAGCTTCAGCCGCTGGATGACCTCCGGTGAAGTTCACCGCATTAACGTCTGGATGACTCACTAGCCCAGCCATTTGATTAATATCTGGCACAAGAAGCTGCAGCACTTCTTTTGGGATGCCCGCTTCGTAGCAAAGCTCGACCAACTTTGCTGCTGAACCATGGTTAATCGGTGCTGGTTTAAAAATAATCCGGTTGCCTGCAGCAAAAGCTGGGCCAATTTTGTGCATTGCTATATTAATAGGGAAATTAAAAGGTGTAATACATAGCACGGTACCGATAGGAGTGTAACGAACAACACCAGTTTTGCCTCTCGCAGGTGCATAGGCATCAGAGTCCAGCACTTCACCTTGGATTTGACGTGCTTCTTCACTGCAAGCAATGGTGGTATTAATAGCACGCGTCAACTCGATTCGGCTATCTGCGATCGTTTTTCCTGTTTCTTGCGTTATCATTGATGCTAAAGATTCAGCATGGGTTTCTAATAAACCCGCTAATCTACGCAAAATATCAGAACGCTGAAAAGCCCTTAGCTTCGACTGTACTTCACGCCCCTCATGAAGGATGGCAAAACAATTTGCAATTTCTTCTTTTGAACTAAAGTGAAATTGACCAATGCTCTCTTGTGTATAAGGGTTTTTTACCTGATAAGCCAATGTCATAAGTCTTTCCTATTATTCTAGTTAAGGTGTATGGTGATAACTTGATAGGCCAATTGCCCGCCAGATATTAGCAGTGCCCACCACATCAAACGTAAAAATAAGGCTGTGTTTACCTTAGTCAGTAGAAACACTCCTAGCTTTGTTGCTAAAAAAGCAGCCAGAGCAAAAATTACAATCAGCCCAGCATTGTCAGAGAATGAAAAGCCAAGATAGAGAAATGCCGGTATTTTGGTTAAGTGGACAAAAAGCTGCATGATAGACTTGTTGGCAACAATACTTTCCTTTGACAAATCATCACGCATGAAAAATGCCGTAAGCAAAGGGTCAACTGCACCCGCAATAATTCCTAAACTTCCTGCTGCCAGCCCTACCCAAAAAAAACTCCGATCTTTTATCTTTAACATCGGCAGTTTCTTGGGTTTAAACAATGTATAAGCAATCAGTATTAGTAATAGATATAAGGCAAACAAATCACTTACTAGCTCAACCAGCAATCTGGTCGTCAACGCAGCACCGATCAAAGCACCAATACAAAATGGTATGCACATTTGGGCAGAAACTTCACGACGCAATAACCAAGCACGAATGCCATTCCCCACAATCTGAATGGATGCATGAATTGCAATTAATGGCCTCACGGGAATGAATACACTCATGCCAGTGAACATCAAGATACCACCAGCACTCCCTGTCAAGCTCGATAGCACGGAAGCCAAAACCACCACCAAGGTAGTTAAAGCTAGGGTTGTGGTTGACAGAGGAATAACATCCATTGCTTATTTTTCTACCCAGTCATAAACAGAACCATTAATGTAGGTGACCTAACCCATTGAGCGTAGAGCCAACAAGCATTTTTTTTGGTACCAGAACTGGACTTAAAAACTGTCCACATCTGGCTCTACTCAACTCGTCACATTGGTCTGTAAACTTTATTCACACGCACAACACCTTAACTAAGCAAGTGGTGAGTTAACCTGACCTAATGGTTCATTCATCGAGCATCAAAGTTAAGCCGTTATAAAAAGTAGTAATCTTAAGGAGCTGATGATGAAGGACATGGATATTCAATCACTGGTTGACAGCAACAATGAGCACGTCTGGCACCATATGAAGCCACACCAAGCTACGCCTATGATGATCGAAAAAGGCCAAGGTATGTATGTCTGGGATGTCCACGGCAAACAATACTTAGATGCTGTCTCGGGTGGCGTTTGGTGTGTCAATGTTGGCTACGGCCGCAAAGAGATCGCGAATGCCGTTAGAGACCAATTAGTGACTATGAACTACTTTGCTCAAACCGCTGGTAACCTGCCCGCTGGGCGCTTTGCCAAAAAGCTCCTTGAGAAAATGCCTGGACTAAGCCGCGTTTATTACTCAAACTCTGGTTCTGAGGCCAACGAGAAAGCATTTAAACTAGTAAGGCAAATTGCTGCAAAAAAATATGGCGGAAAAAAGTACAAGATACTTTATCGCGAGCGTGACTATCATGGCACAACGATTACGTGCTTAAGCGCAACAGGCCAAGAAGAAAGGCGCGATCAATACGGGCCATTTACTCCTGGATTTGTTAGCGTACCTCACTGCTGTGAGTATCGTTCTCAATGGGGCGAAATGGAAGATTATGGTCTTAAAGCAGCCGATGAAATTGAAAAAGTAATACTGAGAGAGGGACCTGATACCGTTGGCGCTATTTGCCTTGAGCCTATTACGGCAGGAGGCGGTGTTATTGAGCCACCAATTGGCTACTGGCAACGTGTACAAGAAATATGTCACCAATATGATGTACTACTGCACATCGATGAAGTCGTATGTGGCCTTGGCCGAACTGGTAAGTGGTTTGGCTATCAGCATTACGGCATACAGCCTGATATCGTCACTATGGCTAAAGGTGTTGCATCAGGTTATGCCGCTATCTCATGCACGGTAACCACGGAGCGTATTTATCAATTGATCCATGATCAAGATACAACCAGTCGTATGGATTTTTTCCGCGACATTTCTACGTTTGGTGGTTGTACTGCAGGGCCTGTCGCTGCACTAGCTAATCTAGAGATCATAGAAAGAGAAAGCTTGGTCGAAAATGCACGGATACAAGGCGAATACCTGAAAGAAAAGATGCTTGAGTTACAGAAAAAACACCCCATTGTCGGTGATGTACGTGGTAAAGGTCTCTTCGTCGGCCTCGAGATTGTAACAGACAAAGAAACCAAGCAACCTGTTGATGAGAGTATAAGTGCTGCCATTGCGGCTAACTGCCTAAAACAAGGCGTTATTATTGGCAGAACGAATCGCTCATTCCAGACACTCAATAACACCTTGTGTTTAAGTCCTGCGCTTATTACTCAGCAATACGAGATCGACCTGATAGCACAAGCGATCGACAAGGCACTGACAGAAGTAGAAGAGAAGATACTCACGCCAGCGTTGTAGTCGAAAGCACTTGATCAACCGCATACGATAAAAGACGGACTCCATCTCGAATACGGTCCGTCTTTATCAAAGAAAACCCCAACCTGAAATATCGGCTTGCCTCATATTCGTTATTGGACAGTTGATGAAAGTGCTGTATTCCAGTCTCGATATACACACCATGTTTTAACGCTTCTCTTTGTAAACGGACACAGTCTAAACCTGGAGCTCCTTTAAGCCAAATCGCACTTCCGCCTAATGATGGTGTTAATTCCACGCTAGGAAGAAACTCTTGTAAGGCTGTTTTTAGCACCTCATAGCGCTCAGAATATCTAAGCGTCAGTCTGTGTACTAAAGTATCGTGGTACCCACCAGCTAGAAAAAGTGCTAATGCGCGTTGATTATTCGATGGAGTGTGACGCATCATTAATCGCCGCAGCGCACGAGCTTCACGTATTAAGGCTTCTGGCCCAACCAAGTAGCCAACTCTCAAGCCCGGAGCAAGTGTTTTTGACAAACTACCTATATAAATGACCCGACCTTCATTATCTAGACTCTTCAGTGCCGGAGTTGGCGCTGAATGAAAATTAATCTCGCATTCGTAATCATCTTCGATAAGCACAAGATCATGGTCAGCCGCTTTTTGCAACAACTTAAGGCGACGCTCAAGCGGCATGGTGACAGTTGTAGGTGATTGATGGCTGGGCGTTACAAATACATAGTCACAACCATCCATCTTTTGGTTCACGACCAACCCACCTTCATCTACGTCCAACTCACGAAGTTGTGTTTGGTTAAGATCAAAAATGTGACGAACATCGGAATAACCGGGAGTCTCTAACCCGAGACAAGCGTGATCGCCACCGAGCAATTGACTCAGTAGATATAATGAATGCTGGGTACCCACCGTAAGCAAGATCTCATTTTTGTTACAACGAACCCCTCGGCGAGCAAGAATACGAGTCCTAAGTTGATCAATTAATAACGAGTCATCTTCATCGAAACGGTCTTGAAGCCACTCTTTTGCATGCAAAGTCTGTGCAGCTCGCTGAGTGCACTCGCGCCATTCCCTAACAGGAAAAAAATCAGGGTCAGGTTGCCCATAAATAAATGGGTATTCACACTGCTTCCAAGCATCCGGTTTATAAAAAAGATGTTGCTGAGACGGCATAAGTTTAAGCTTCTTATCCCAATTAACATTCGATCCTCTTGACGGTAAAGAGGAGTGACTTGCCACTAGATTCTCGTCATAAGTAGAGTGGACGAAGAATCCTTTTCTCTCTTTGGCAATTGCATACCCTTCCTCAATCAGCCTCTCATAAGCAAGAACCACAGTATTACGGGAAACTCCAAGCGTTTTTGCTAGCTCTCGACATGAAGGTAATGGTGCACCTGAACTAATGTGACCATCGAGAATGCTGGAGGTGATCATATTCTTAATCTGAGTTTGTAGACTGGCACCTTCGTCAAACTCCATGTAAAACAAATGTTTCATTTTATTATAACTATCAACAATTTAGCAACTTACTGGCCCCATTTTTAACATACTTCTGGCTCTAATAGTATTCGGATCTTTTATCTAAGATGAATCCTATGCCGTTAATAACGCAGGACTTTAAGCAATGCATCTACATCCACTTAATCAAGCCTTTCGAGTGCTAGCTTGGTTTGTACCATTAAGTTTGTCTTCTCCCGCTTTGGCCACAAACTCTGCTCAAGCACTTAACTTTGATCAGCAAGTCAATTCCATCATTTCTCCTATCGCACACCAACTCTCTTCAATCGTTTTCTACAAAATAAACTTATTCGGTTACTCAGTGCCCATCATTGTTCTCTGGCTAAGCGTTGCCGCTGTTTTTTTCACCTTTTATTTGAATTTTGTTAATTTACGTGGTTTGGCAACAGCATTTCGATTAATTAGAGGCGACTACACCAACCCAAGAGCAACGGGGGAAATTTCTCACTTTCAAGCTGTTGCCACTGCAATATCAGGGACCGTCGGGATTGGTAATATTGGTGGCGTCGCCGTAGCAATCACTATTGGCGGACCAGGCGCAACTTTCTGGCTTATCATGGCTGGCTTTCTCAGTATGTCGACCAAGCTGGTTGAGTGTACTTTGGGTGTAAAGTACCGAAAAGTAAATCCAGATGGCAGTATTTCAGGTGGCCCTATGTACTACCTTGAGCATTATTTAAAAAGTCGTAACTACCCGACTTTAGGTAAATGTTTAGGAAGCTTTTATGCACTTGCTCTTGTTATTGGGTGCTTAGGAATTGGCAACATGTTCCAATCAAATCAAGCCTATTCACAGTTACTGGTTATCACAGGAGAAAGCCAAAGCTTCTTTGCCGATAAAGGTTGGCTGTTTGGTTTGATTATGGCGGTGCTAGTAGCTCTAGTCATTCTTGGAGGTATCAGTTCCATCGCTAAGGTAACCGCCAAACTTGTTCCGATCATGGCTATTCTCTATGTGATTTCTGCCTGCATTATTCTTATCAAAAGCGTAGAGCACTTACCAAGTGCTGTATCACTCATATTCTTACACGCTTTTAGCCTAGAAAGTGCCACTGGTGGTGCAATTGGAGCCATCATAGTTGGATTCCAGCGGGCGGTATTCTCTAATGAGGCCGGAATAGGCTCATCATCCATTGCCCATTCGGCGGTACAAACAGAGGAACCGGCTTCTGAAGGCCTAGTTTCCTTGTTTGAACCACTGATTGACACCGTTGTTATTTGTACTCTGAGCGCCCTGGTGGTGATTTCTACTGCTTATCCAGCCGGCCTGATTAATGGTGACCTTGTTGGTATTGAATTAACTTCGGCTGTCTTTGCACATCATTTTACTTGGGCCCCTTATCCACTAGCAATTGCAGCTCTGTTATTTGCTTTTTCAACTACCATTGCATGGTCATACTATGGGTTGAAGGGGTGGACGTATCTCTTCGGTGAGAAGCGTCACTCAAAATTTTTATTCAAACTTATGTTCTGTTGCTTTGTTGCTATAGGCTGCATGCTCCATCTCGATGCTGTACTGATGTTCTCTGATGCCCTAGTATTTCTAATTGCGTTGCCTAACGTCATCGGTCTTTATTTGTTTGCCCCATTAGTTAAACATGAAGTCGAAGACTATCTAAACCGAATTAAGCTTGGAGAGATCGTAAATTACCGTCTTCTAGGCAATAGCCTAGATGATCAACCAAGCCATAAAACTATGACATCATCTGACTAATCGCGCTTTGAGACAGTAGGGTAAATATCGTCGAGAGGTCGCGACTGACATTAAATCACTTAATCAGCACCGAGCCCGTTACTTTTGATATCTGCGTTGGTGAGAAATCAGCATCATACATTTCCTTGAACGTTGCGACGATTTCACGTGTGGCCATGCCCTTTGCGTACAAGCTTAATATATTGTGGTCCCTGGATTGAAAGTGAGTTGGGTGTTTGCGGACGAGTTGAGGCTAAAAACTAACTTCACGATCGCGAGGATTAACTTACCCTATTAGCCGTTGCGGGAGTTGGAACTCACTCTAAATTCTTGGTTTTGCTATCCAAGGTGCTCATCGAGTTCAGCGTTTAAGGCCGTTTCAACGGTCACCTTGGTTAACAGTTTTCAAGAGTCATCAAGATCAGACTCTGTCTTAATTGACTTTGCTGCTTCACGAGCAAAAGCTTCAAGTGCTTTCTTAACCATATTGTCGATCTTTAACCTTTGAGGCTTAAGTCTAGACAGCTACACAGAATTCTAGACACTCTCAAAGGAGCCGTTGAAAAGCTACCTCTGAGTCCATACAAGTTTAAGATAATTCAATCAATACGCCTTGTTAAAACCACCATCTAACAAAATATTTTGCCCTGTCATATGATTCGCTAATGGACCTAACAAGGCAACTATAGATTCTGTAACATCGTTTACCGTGGCATACTTTTTCAGTGGGATATTTGCAACTTCACTAACCATAAATTCTTCAAAGCTGACCCCTTGAGCCTCTGCTTTATCTCTCATCTTTTGAGTGTAACTCTCAGTCATGACACCTCCAAGTGAAATAGTGTTCACAGATATGTTCTGAGAGGCTAAATACAACGCCATCGTTTTTGCTTGTCCAACCCAAGCACTTCTCAGACAATTATTTGTAGAATAATGTGTTAGAGCACTCTTTGAGCTTAGACCGGAAATCAACACGATCTTACACCCACTGTTTAATCGTGAGTGATTAACAAGCTTTTTGATAAGCCTCAAAGGTAATATAAAATATTTTTCGTACAAGTCTCTCCAAGCCTCATCGTCCGGAAATACACTATTAGAAGGCGGAATCCTTGGAATGATAAAAACTAATCCATCCAGCCCACCAAACTCAGTAATGGAGTCTGCACACAGGTCGATAGATCCTTTGTCGAAGAAGTCCAGGTGATGTGCCAGTACACTATGATGCCCTGATGTGACGACGGTATCGACAATATTGTCCAATTTAGCTGTATCTCGAGCGGCAAGATAAAGCTCGTTGTCTGCAGCCAATCTTTTAGCTAGAGCTGAGCCAATATTACTGGTAGCACAAGTGATCAATATTTTTTTCATTTTTTGACCCAATTTAATTATGAAAGAACTTTCAATAATGTGGTTTCTGATTGATGACTTGTTTCAAGTTCCACTAATTTAGGTTTAACTTAAAGGAAGGTTTGGTATTTCTATTTGTTTTCCTTGGTTTGAATGTCATCAGAGCTATGATGCTGGCATACATTATAAAACTCAATTTACATCAATCTGTTATGTGAATCGAAATATAATTTAGAGATAGAACTTCGGAAGGTTTCAGTACGGACACCTCAAGATACGACTTAAATCAATTCGATTTACATCAATGTTCACCAAACGGTAAGTTCATCAGATCTAAAAACTTCAGGACAAAAAGTGAATAGA
Source organism: Vibrio sp. HI00D65 (assembly GCF_001635455.1). Classification (GTDB taxonomy): domain Bacteria; phylum Pseudomonadota; class Gammaproteobacteria; order Enterobacterales; family Vibrionaceae; genus Vibrio. The sequence continues at coordinate 186,732 of NZ_LWEH01000364.1, read as the reverse complement.
TAACATGGGTCAACGAGACTGTCAGTACCATTAAATAAACAGCACACCACACTAGGCACACTTCTAAATCGACAACGATGAAACACAGGATTTCAAGACACTTTGAAAAGCCATTAATAAAAACTAATTTTGAGCGAATGCACAGCATAATAAAAGATGTAAGATCGATTGAAACCTAAACCACAAGCATACAAACTCTTACTAGGATTAAAAATGAAGACGTCTACCATCATTGTACTTAGCTCACTTTTTTCGGTATCAGTACTCGCCAATACTAATGCAACCATAGATATGCATACTCTTTCAAAACAAGCACCAACGCATTACTCGGATATCAGTTGGACAACTGTTGACAAGATTGCTTCAGAGCTTCCTGAGCACCCAATTAATGTTGGTTTAGATATTGATGATACTATGTTGTTCTCAAGTCCTGTTTTTCATTACGGTAAACAAAAATATTCTCCGGACTCTTTTAATTACCTAAAGAACCAAGATTTTTGGAATGAGGCTTCTACGGGTCTTGACCGTTTTTCTATACCAAAAAAGTCAGCGGTAGAAATAGTATCAATGCACCTAAAACACGGTGATACCATATACTTCATTACTGGCCGCACTGCTCCTCAAGGACAAGAAACTATTACCGAAACCTTACGCAATATTTTTCCGAAAGAATACAGGGAACAAATTCAACCCGTCATATTCTCTGGCTCTTTAGATAAGGTAAAACAACTTAAAATGGCAAAAATTGCTCAATACTACGGTGATTCAGACGAAGATATCACCAGCTCTCGTGAAGCAGGCGCAAAAGCTATACGCTTTCTAAGAGGCGCACAAACAACCTATACTCCGCTGCCTCAGGCAGGTAGGTATGGCGAAGAAGTTCTAATCAACTCAAACTACTGAAGTGGGTGTGACGTCTCTTAGACTGAATTCAAATCACGCGTCATAGCGAGTGCTTTCTAACCATAGCGATGGCTTCGTTTGATTGTGAACAAAAGAAGGTTATGGGACACCCAAGTAAGATAAGTAAGCATGGATGATCAAAAGTATACAGACCGTTGCTTACATGATTGTCCTACGTTGAAGAGCAGGTAAGTGTTAATAATAATTGGACTCGTTAAACTAAAAAGGCTGCCTTTTGACAGCCTTTTCTTGATGTGTGTTTTTACTAGCTGAAGTTAGAATTTAGGTAAATTCGCACTAAGCGTTACATTCCGCCTTCAGTTTTGTTCCAGCTTTAAATGTCGGAACTTTTGCCGCCGCAATCGTTATTTCTTCACCTGTTTTAGGATTACGCCCTTTACGTTCAGCACGCTCGTTAACTCTAAATGTACCAAATCCGACCAGCGCAACTTCATTACCATTAGAGAGCGCATGGCTCACACTTTCCATAACAGCTTTCAAAGCCTTTTCAGCCTTCGTTTTTGATATATCCGCTGACAGCGCAATTTGATCAACTAGTTGAGACTTATTCATATGCTATTTTTCCTTAAATAGTGGTATCACTACTTATTGTTTAGTATCTGCTGACAATTAATGCAAGAACAAAAATGGAAATTTCTAAATATAGCCCAACACTCGATCTGTATGTTTTTTATACGATTTGTATTATAAAAGTGCCAAACATAAAATGTAGTTCTATGATATTTTTGGCCTATTGTGAGTTTGTCTTTTATATAACAACCTAACCTTACAGTTAGCCCTGGTATAGAAATCAGGAAAGGTATGAAGCCAATATATATTCTTTGCACCATTAGACATCACTCAATCAGTGTAGAGAGTAAATTTCCGGTAAGATGATAACCGCCTCGATAGGACATTCTGCAACGACTTATGCTTGTTCCGAGAAGATATGCGCCTTCCTTTGATGGTATTAGATTTAAAAACTGAAGGCTTTTATGGCGTATTATCTTGCTCAAAAATAGTAGCGATTAATTTATATGCTATTTTAAAAGTGCGGCGCACTTCACACCAATTTGCTGCATAGAGGTAAATTGCACATGGCAGAATGTCATGTTGTAATTATATAATGACTTTAACAAACCAAGGCGGCTTCGCTTGCGCGTTCTGGAATAAGGCTAGACTTCGGGGGGAGGCTAGCCTTTCTTATGCCCGTATATCAGCGATTTTTCTCACCAGTTCCATTAACTTCATCGATCCTTTTGTTTTTTTCTTGATGTTTTTTTCTTAAAATGCGCGCAATATTCTTTTTAGAGATCAACCATGAACAAAAGTGTCTTAACTAACCTCATAGCGTTAGTACTGCTTGCTGGCGGCTATGCGACAGCAAATCAATACCTACTTTACGCGGGCCTATTCGCATTTTCTGGTGCCATCACCAACTGGCTTGCAATTCACATGTTGTTCGAGAAAGTACCCGGCCTATACGGTTCTGGCATTATTCCAGCGCGTTTTGAAGAGTTCAAAGCAGCCATCAAACAACTAATGATGGAGCAGTTCTTTACTGAAAGTAACATCGACCGCTTCCTAAGCAGCGAAATGGGCGGTGGCCAATCACTGAACCTAGAGCCTGTGATTAAGAAAATCGATTTCAATCCTGCATTCGATTCACTGGTTAACATTATCGAGAACTCACAGTTTGGCGGCATGCTAGCAATGTTTGGTGGTACAGAAGCATTAGAGCCAATGAAGGCACCATTTGTTGAGAAGATGCAAGAATCTGTCATCGAAATCAGCAAGAGTGATTCAGTGAAAAATGCCATCAAGGAAGAACTAGAATCACCAGCAATGATGGATGAAATCAAAGAGAACATCGAAGCCATCATCGACCAGCGTTTGAATGAACTGACACCGAAGCTGGTAAAAGAGATGGTTCAAACCATGATCAAGAAACACCTTGGCTGGCTTGTCGTTTGGGGCGGTGTATTCGGTGGTGTAATCGGTCTTATTTCAGCGGCGATTACACTATAAAGCGTTTATGACTGCACTTATCTGATTGCTCTTTCTAGCAGTCACAAAAATGGAAGCTCACTAGCTTCCATTTTTTATATCTATCAAAACTGGCTCAATCCAAGGGGCGCTAATTTAAAGTCGCTAACAGCTCAGGGTTCACACCAAAGCCCTTTTTATGCTCTTCAATCACCACTTCACTGCGCGTCTGAATCACACCAGGTAAGGTCCCGAGCTTGGTAGCCATAAATGCTTGGTAAGCCTTCATGTCTTTTACCCGAACCTTAATCATGGTGTCGAAGTCTCCAGATAGCGAATAACACTCTTCCACCTCTGGCATCATTTCCACAGCTTGGGCAAATTTATCAAAGATTGAAAAACTGGTTTGGTCGAGACGAATATGGATAAACACTTGAACATCGAGCCCCAACTTCTCGGAACACAGCTCTGCGTGGTAACCCGTGATGTAACCCTCTTTTTCTAATCGCTTCAATCTGTCAGAGCAAGGAGAGGTAGTTAGGTTAACTTGTTTGGCCAATTCAACTACAGGCAAGCGCCCTTTCATATGTAGAATTCTTAGTATCTCTTTATCGATACGATCAAGCTGATGCTGAGACATAACATTCCTTAAACATTCTAAATTCGGCTCAGTATATTCCATACCTAAGGCGATCGAAGAAAACCCCGCTCACACATTTAAAAACTAAACGCACAAGTCGCATTCACACTAAATATGAATCCATACAAACCGATAACAAACTTCAAAGATCAAACTCTGGTTATTAACAAATTATTATAGAAATGACCCGATAAACAAATAAGTTGAGCCAGAAACGAAAGAAAGGATATATGGCAAAGTTAATAATATAATTATCAAAGAGAAAGGATAACTCTATTATGAAAACACAAGAACTCGCATATAAACCCTACGGTATCGGCTCATGGACACACGTAACAGTGTCAAAAGATGTGGCTCAAGCACTCGCCAATGAATACTCAAACTACGGATGGGAAGTAAAAATTGATGGCAATGCCATTAACAGCGATATCGCGCTTAAAGCGGCCTAAATGACAAAAAACCTCCCAAACGGAGGTTTTTTTGATATGGGTTAGTAAGCACTTACAATCAACTAAGCTAAGCCAACCTGGGGAGCTGAACTTCCAGTTTCACAACGGCAGTTGCATGTACGACAAAAGTGCTGCGTTTCCATATCGTAATATAAGTTTCCACTAAACAGCTTTGAGGTCCATTGCAACACACGACCAGAGGCTGTCTCGGGCTCTGATTCACAACGTTTCATTATAGACTTATGTAGTGTTGTTTTTTTACATCCTTTGCAATAGAGATCAGGCGTACCTTTGTCCTATAGGTCTTTAGTGATTACTGACAATTGACACATCATGTCCAATTCGGTTCCACAATTCACCGAGCTAATAACAAAAGTGAGCACCAAGTTCAAAAATTAGCCAATTTTCTATTTCATTTTTTGACATCACAGGCCATTGAGCAAGTTAATCTTTCCCTTCTCACGCAAGATCCGATCGCTTCGAAAAAGATGGAACCAACCGCTCACCAAGAGTTTTTGGAGTCATTGAATATCGATGAGCAAGAAGTCGCAAGTATTAGAGAGTGGTCAAAAAAATAGAGCCACCGAAGTGACTCTATTGTTCTTGATTAATATTTTTTGCTAATTCGCTTGTATTTTTACAATGTAAATTAGTCTAGCTCTACTAGCTTCTTCTCGAACTCAGCGTGTTGCGCTTTCACTTCGTCTTCTGGCTCGCCAGTAATTAGGCTCACGATAACGATAGAGATAGTCGATAGGATGATTCCCGGTACGATTTCGTAAACGTCGAACCAACCGCCCGTGAACTGTTTCCAAAGTACGATAGTCACACCACCAACCACGATACCCGCTAGAGCACCGTTACGGTTCATACGAGACCAGTAAAGGCTCATAACGATAGCTGGACCAAATGCCGCACCAAAGCCAGCCCAAGCGTAAGACACAAGACCAAGTACAGAGCTGTCTGGCGTCATCGCTAGGAATAGCGCGATAAGAGAAATAATGATTACCGCAAAGCGACCCACACGAACGATCTCTTCAGATGTCGCATCTTTCTTGAGCACTTGCTTGTAAAGGTCTTCTGCCATCGCAGATGAAGATACAAGAAGTTGTGAATCCGCAGTACTCATAATTGCAGCAAGGATAGCCGCCAGTAGGATACCTGCGATTACTGGGTGGAACATCGCGTTAACAAGAAGCATGAAAATCTTCTCACCATCGTCTAGCTTAGGCACGCCAGAGTTAGTCACGTAGATTAGACCAACCAGACCCACTAGCATTGCACCAACCATAGACAGTGCTGTCCATACCACTGCGATACGACGCGCTGTTGCTAGGTCTTTATTAGTACGTGTTGCTTTGAAACGAGCAAGGATGTGTGGCTGACCGAAGTAACCAAGACCCCAAGCCGTTAACGAGATGATCGCGATAGCAGATAGTGGTTCACCTTTCGCATCATTCCATAGCGTTAGAAGCTCTGGGTTGATGTTGTGAAGATCAGTCGATAGCTGACCAAGACCACCGTTCATCGCTGCGATTGGTACAATCAATAGCGCAGCAGACATCAGTAGACCTTGAACCAAGTCCGTCCAAGATACCGCAAGGAAACCACCAAATAACGTGTAAGAAACCACACATACTGTGCCGATGATTACCGCTGTTGTGTAATCTAGGCCGAATACCGTTTCAAACAATTTACCACCCGCTACCAAGCCAGAACTTGTGTAGAAAAGGAAGAATAAAAGGATAAAGAAAGCAGAAATTGTCTGGATCAGCTTAGAATTATCATTAAAACGACGAGATAAGAACTCAGGTAGTGTCAGTGACTCTGTCGTAATGCTGTAAGTACGCAGACGCTTAGCACTGATTAGCCAGTTCGCCCAAGTACCCACTAGCAGGCCACCAGCAAGCCAGAATGCTTCAAAACCAGCAGCATAAGCGTAACCCGGTAAGCCAAGTAATAGCCAACCACTCATGTCTGATGCACCAGCAGAAAGTGCAGCAGGCCATGGGCCTAGCGAACGACCACCAAGGAAATAGTCTGTCGAGCTAGAAGTGCGTTTGTAAGCAATAACACCGATTGCCAGCATCATAATTAGATACGCAATGAACGTCGTCGTTATTGCAAAACTGTTTTCTATCATTTGATAGTCCTCATTTGTAAAAAGCCTTCCATGCCTAACCCAATACCATGCCCTTACCTAAATAAAGGCAAGCCATTACATTGAGTTAGGGATTTTGGCTCCAAAGCACTGAGGTAAAAAACCCAAAGTGCTTAGAGCCAATGTTACTGAAGGTTAGTGAGCTTCGCTTCCGAGTTCGAGCAAGGTCGCGTTACCGCCCACGGCTGTTATATTTATAGTTCGCGTACGCTCGGTAATAAAGCGTAGCGATAGGTGTGGATCGTGAGCAACATGCATTGCTGTCAGATCCGTTTCAGCTACTAAACTGACGATGGCACCGTCACGCTTAGCAAGCTGTAAATTGATAGCTTGAGCCGTTTGTGAATTACCTACGTAACCTGCGCTACGTACATCGCAAGACAGCAGCTGTTGAGCCGCGTCGTACGAAGCAACCTGCACCAAGTTCGTCGGTAGATTCGCTTGTTTCGCCGCATCTACAATCAACGTGTTGAATTGCACGTCATCACTGCACAGTTGCACGCTGTTACCCGCTAATAGTGCTGCAGTAATCATCGCAGTTGCTGTTTGCAGTGCTGGCTCTTTGTCTTGGCAATCATCAACAATCACCAAAGCCACACCACGGCCTGCAGCATACAGCTCGTTTGTTTCACCAGTCGGGCCAGCCATTAGATGCTGCTCTGAAAGCAGCGCAGACGCTTGCTCTAGGTGATAAGTTGCCACTGCCGCCAAAGACGTAGATTGGCTTTCGATCTCTGATTTGAATGCAAGTACCTGGGCACTCTTATGATCAAAGTCGGTAAGATTCCATTGTTCCCACGCCAAGAAAGCATCAGAAAAACCTGTCACTTGATGAACCATGATACTGCTCCTTATGCCTTGTCTTGTGATTGAGAGAAATGAACATCAGTAAAGCGGTATAGGTAGTGAGGACCACCCGCTTTAGGGCCAGTACCAGACAAGCCTTGACCACCAAATGGTTGTACACCAACAACAGCGCCTACTTGGTCACGGTTGATGTAACAGTTACCCACACGAACGTGTTTTTCGATCCAACGGTAAGTTGTCTCGTTACGGCTGTGGATACCCATGGTTAAGCCGAAACCAGTTTGGTTAATTTGGTCTACCACTTTTGCCAGTTCACTCGCTTTGAAGCGAACGATATGCAGCACAGGACCAAACTGCTCTTCTTTCAAGCAGCTAATGTCATCGATTTCAAATGCACTTGGTGGAACGAAGTCACCATGTTCACAATCCGATCCTAGAGAAAGTTGAGCCACTTTCTTCTGGGTCTTGGTCATGTTTTCTAGGTGCGTCATCAACTTCTGTTTCGCGTTTCGGTCGATAACCGGGCCCACATCCGTTTTATGAAGATGTGGAATGCCAACACTTAGCTCATCCATCGCACCGTGAATTAGTCCAATCACGCGGTCTGCAATATCTTCTTGAATGTAAAGCACACGTAGCGCAGAACAACGTTGACCTGCTGAAGCAAAGGCAGAACGAATGACATCACGAACCACTTGTTCAGGCAGTGCCGTACTGTCGACGATCATCGCGTTCTGACCACCAGTTTCCGCGATCAACGGCACAGGCTTAGCGTTGCGGCTTGCTAGCGACACGTTGATGCGTTGTGCAGTTGGTGTTGAACCCGTGAAGGCAACGCCTGCAATCGCATCGTGGCTAGTTAGCGCACTGCCGATCTCTGCACCACGACCAGGTAGAAGTTGAATCGTGCCAGCAGGGAAACCCGCTTCCTTCATCAGTTCAACCGCGCGAGCTGCAATCAAGCTTGTTTGCTCTGCAGGTTTCGCCACAACCGTATTACCCGCCACTAGTGCAGCGGTAATTTGGCCAAGGAAGATCGCCAATGGGAAGTTCCAAGGGCTGATACAAACGAACACACCACGACCTTGTCGCGAAGCGATTCGAGTTAGACCATCAAAGCCTTTTAGCTCAAAACCTTGTAGGTTGTTCGCTTGTTTTGCATAGTAACGACAGAAGTCGACCGCTTCACGCACTTCATCGATGCTATCGTGAATAGTCTTACCCGCTTCTTGATGACAAATTGCCACCAACTCAGCTAAGTTTTCTTCCATCAAATCAGCCAACTTCTCAAGCGCAGCGGCTTTGGTTTCAACCGATGTCGCATTCCAATCAGCAAATGCTGCGTCTGCACCAGAGATCGCTGCGGAAACATGATCAAGGTTTGCGAAAGCCACCTGACCCACGTTAATACGACGATCGTAAGGTGCAGTTACTTGTTCAACATTCTGATCAGCCTTGATCATGCTTTCAGCAAGAGATTCACCGTTGATCACCGGTCCAGCAGTCCATTGATTGTTCAAAAAGCCTTTTACTTGCTCTTCAAACAGGTGCGCTTCGCTCTCGATATCAATGTTCACACCGTATGAGTTCTTACGCTCAGGGAATACCGCTGGCGGCAGAGGAATCTTAGTGTTGTTCAAAGTATCGAATGCCAAAAGCATGTCGACTGGGTGCTGTGTTAGCTCTGCCACAGGGCAACGAGCATCAACCAAACGGTGTACAAACGAGCTGTTTGCACCGTTCTCTAGCAGGCGACGTACTAGGTATGGCAGCAGATCTTTATGGCTACCAACTGGCGCGTAAATACGTACCGACTGTTGGTAAGCTTCCATTGCATGGTTGTAAAGTGAATCCCCCATGCCGTGTAAGCGTTGGAATTCAAAATCTTTATGGTCTGTCATCACAGCAATAGCAGAAACCGTGTGAGCATTGTGGCTCGCAAACTGCGGGAAGATATTGCCACGAACACTTGAGCTCAATAGGTAACGCGCACACGCTAGGTAAGCTACATCAGTCGCTTCTTTACGTGTGTAAACTGGGTAATTATCGAAGCCAGCTTGTTGCGACCATTTGATCTCGCTATCCCAGTAAGCGCCTTTAACTAGGCGAAGCGGGATTAAGTCACCCTGATCTTTTGCTAGGCGGTTTAGCCAAACTAGAACCGGTAGCGCACGCTTTGAATACGCTTGAATAACCAGACCAAACTTGCCCCAACCTTTCACTAGCTCGCTGCGGTAAAGTTTTTCAAACAACTTTAGCGAAAGCTCTAAACGATCCGCTTCTTCTGCATCAATCGTAATCGCAACATCAAGCTCAATCGCGCGGCGCAGTAACTGTTCTAGCGTGTCGCATAGCTCAATCAGTACGCGGTCTTCATTCGCCACTTCGTAACGAGGGTGAAGTGCAGAAAGCTTGATAGATACAGATGGCGCTGGACTAGATTTTGAAGAGACATAAGTGTCTCGACCTACGGCTTCAATCGCCATTAGGTAATCTTTAAAGTACTTATTTGCGTCAGCTGTAGTCAGTGCCGCTTCCCCCAGCATGTCGTAAGAGTAGGTAAAGCCTCTGTCGCGCATAGACTTACCGTTCTTTTGCGCTTCAGCAATGCTGCGGCCAAGAACAAATTGGTGACCCATCACTTTCATCGCTTGGTGCATCGCTTTACGAATTACCGGTTCAGAAAGCTTGTTCACTAGACGGTTGACCGCTTGTCCAGCACTCTGCTCGTTCGATGAAAGTCCAACCACCTTGCCTGTTAGCATTAAGCCCCAGGTCGAAGCGTTAACAAAAACCGAGTCAGAATTCTTTAGGTGAGACTTCCAATCCGCAACGCTTAGCTTGTCGCGAATCAGTGCATCAGCCGTTGCTGAATCAGGAATACGCATCAAGGCTTCCGCCAGACACATCAGCAAGATGCCCTCTTGAGTATCTAAGCTGTATTCAAGCAACAGCGCATCGATCATCTGGATAGAAGTCTTATCCGCACGGATAGCTTCGATCAAAGAAGTCGTTTTGTCTTTGATTTGCTGCTTTTCAGACTCAGAAGGGGTAGCTAGTGGCAGAAGTTGCTCTAGCCATTGGGTTTCATCCACCATATATAATGGTGAGATAAGCGACCATAGATCATCAAGCGACTGCTCGTTGAATTCTGGCTTTAACACATCAGTAGCTGTAAACATGCGTTTTCCTTAATCTCACACCCGGAATTAGCCCGGGCTCTCTACAATGGCAGCAGTGTATTTAGAGTATATAAGGAATACTTGTCAAAAACTCCGAGTTTTTTGCTAAAAACTCGCTTTATTAACAAAACAAACACAATGTCACATATGAAACTTTAATATAATATGCCGTTTCGTTTCACTATTTAACAGAAATTTGCTTTTTGTATTGAGATGGTGACATGCCTTGAAGGCGCGAGAATGTGTGGGTAAATGAGGATTGCCCGGAGAATCCAGCAAGTTCTGCGACCTGGCCAAGGCTTAAATTCCCTTGTTCAATAAGGCGTCGAGCACGATCGATTCGCTTACCTAGTACATATTGATGAGGAGTGATGCCCATTTGCTCTTTAAACAGCATGTGAAATTGGCTCTCGCCTAAGAACACGCTCCCCGCTAGTTGCGCGACTGAGATCTTACTTGCTAAATGTTGCTCGATGTAACGATCAAGTGCTTCAAGATCGAAGCGCGAATCCTTCACTGAAGTTTCAAATGCCGAAATGTGCCTTTGCATTAAGGCGATCACCGTGTCATTACACGCTCGGCTTAACAAGAGATCATCAGGACTTGCCTGCATCTCTTGCACTAACATATGGATAAGCTTCTGAATTTGCGCATCTAATTGGAAATAGACGTTCGAAGATTCGAGCTGGTTAATCTTCTCTAGCATCAGCGGGTCGTCGTCACTCGGCACTGGCATGTTAAGTACCAAAATATCGGACTGACCGACCACACCACCGAAAGCATGATCAGAGCTCGCCGTCACCACACAACCTTGTCCAGGGCCGACAAGGTTTCCCTTACCGCTGACTTCAAATTCAGCCTGACCTTTTAAACCAATCACCACCTGAGAATAACTATGATCATGACAATCCATGTGCGATGGCAAAGTGATGATCTCAGCTGGTCTAGGGCCAGTAAGGCCTAGCGGAGAAAGGTCTAGGTTAGGAAAGGGTAAAGGTTTAGACATGACAGGCAAGTACTCGGGTCAACATACTGAGAATAATACTCTTAAATGCCCATAAGATGAATTTGTAAATATTCCTGAGAGTCATTTGCGCGCGAGAACGAAAAGATCATTATCGCGATCATCATGATCATGCCTCCGGAAAGATGATCAAGAGTATACAAACTACGGGCTATGTAAAATCAATATTTCCGGTGCTTTTTTACAAATCCCAACCTCATTATTCAACTCACTCAAGATGACTCATAAATGAGAATTTAATCACCAGAACATCGCTGAAAAATTTGCTTACATAGCTCAAACAATTCGCATAAAACTTATAAAAAGTGTATCCAAAGTACCGAAACGCGGCATTTGAGTAGATTGAAATACAATAAAACGGTATAAAGACGGATAATGTGTTGACTGCTAATAACTAGTGACTCACAACTAGAAAGCAGACACATTATCAATGAGCCAATTACAATCTATAAGTTGCAGGGACCTATGACTAACTTTCGAATTTCAGCGCTTTTACTTGCGCTATCCCCACTTTGGGTATCTGCATCGGTATCAGCTGAAGAACTTAATCAGGTCGATCCCGTTTCAGCCATCGATGCAAAAATCACAGAGAAAAACTCAGATATTGAGCGTATTTCAGCAACCAAAGTATCGGCGACTGAGAACCTAAAACAACTACAAAATAAAAACAATAAGTTGTTGCGTGAAGGTGAAGAACTTAAGGAAAAACGTAACAGAGCCAAGTCTGTACTAGACAGGCAGTACAGTCGTTTACTTGAAGATCCAGAAACGGATCTGGTCTCTTTTCAAAAAAGCTACCAAGATGCATGGGCTGCAGTTAAAGAAAATCAATCGGCTCAGTTAGACAATCAACAAGCGATGAATGAAGGTGAAATTCACCTTTCTCAGATCAAACAGAAGCAAGCTCGCCTAAATAATGAGTTAGCGAATCTACGAGAGTCTAAAGTTGAAGCTCGCGTAAAACGTATTGCTACAGAGCTGCGTGAAAGTGGGGTTTTGGAAACCAGCTACACCACGACATGTGCATCAACAATGACGCTTGGTGAGTGTACTGCGCAAGGTAAATACCTAACGAACCAAAAAGCGGTGCAAACGTTCAAGACCCAATTACTTGAGCAGCTCACAGAAAGCACTTTGGCGAAGCAAAACTTGCAAGGTGTTCAGCTGAACATCCACGTTCAAGACAGCCAGCCAATAAAGAGCGGTTTCTCTGGCAACAACTCTTACTTCATGCAGATGCAAGCTCAGCTGCAAGCAAAACCTGAGGCAGTTGCAGCATGTAACCTATTGAACGTGTCGACACGCTACTGTTTAACTGGCAGCGATGCAGTTGCAGTTAAAAAGAGCGACAAGAAATGGGCAAACGTAACTGTGCGTTCTGACCAATACAACGACTCTGTGACCATCAATGGCATTAAGTATGGCAGCACACCTCTTGAGGTTGCGCTACCAAGCGGTCGTCATCAAATAACCATCTCTAAGCAAGGTTACGAGTCATACAACCGCACAGTCACCATCAATGGCAGCGATACTATCTGGGTTAAGCTTCTTCCTAGCAAAGAAAGCTAATTCCCTCAGTAGAAGATCACCATACCGATTTCACAAAGCTGAATGAACACTCGCCATTTTGTTGATAGTTATAAACTGTTGATTTTTTTATAAACAGTAGCTGAGACGAAATGGCGTTGTTCTTTAGAATAGTCGATTAACCTAAATTACGATTGAAGTTGCCCATCATGCGCCAAGGTTTACCCACTCTATTATTCGCACTTGCTCCCTGCTTAATGACACCTGCTGTTTTCGCTGAAGCAACACCACCAGCAATCACGGCCGCGTCTGTTACCGATCTTGAAGGCTTACTTTTCGAAAAGCACGCCGAGTTAACGACTATCGAAAAGAAAGCCGCAGACAAACAAAACCAAGTCGATAACCAAGCGCAGCAAACGGCACGTCTCGCTAAACGATCTGTGGAAGCAGAACAAAAGCTCGCATCGGCCAAAGCAAGCCTAGAGCAAGATTACACGCGCATGATTGATGAGCCAGACTTCGATATCTCGACTGCTCAAAATCACTTCCAAGACGCATGGAAAAGCGTGAAAGAAGGCAAACTTGCGATTTCTGACTCTAAGCAGAAGCAGCAAAGCTTGGCTATGGAGCTTGAAGCTATCCAAGCCGAGAAAACAGCGACAGAAACAGCCATCGCACAGCTAGAGCAAGACAAGCTGAGAGCAAGAGCTGAACGACTCAGAAGCGAGATCACCCAAACACAAGAGCAGACAGTCAGCTTTACCAATCGCTGCAGCAACGACATGACATTAGCCCAATGTTCTGATCAAACAGTGACACTAGCGCTTCAGAAGTCGGTGAAACAGTTCCAACACAGCCTGATTGATAACACCACAGAGTCGAAAACCGTTAAAAAGCACTTATCGTCTACATCACTGAACATCCACGTTCTGCAACACAAAGTGACCTCTTCAGGCTTCTCGGAAGATAACCGCTACCGCGCAGTCATCTCTGCAAACCTAGAAACTCGCCCAAACAAAAACACACCTTGTCGCCTGCTTGGTATTCAGTCATCCAACTGTTTCACACAAACTGATCAACAAGCCAACGACCAACAAAAAGAAGTCGCTTGGGTTAACTTGGTAGTTCGCTCAAATCAGTACAACGACAAAGTACTAATTAACGGCGTTAACTACGGCAGCACCCCTGTTGAAGTCATGCTGCCAACCGGCCCGCACATGGTGACGATCGAGAAAGAAGGTTACCTCTCTTTCCACCAAGAGCTAAAAATAACTCGCGATCACAACCTAAGAGCAGTGTTACAAGCCAAGCAAAATACGTTAAACGTGGGCACCAAGTTTGCGGACCCGATGAAAGATAGCACTCAAAGCCCTGAAATGATTGTTGTCGGCTCTGGTCTTTACCTACTGGGTGAAAACAGCGCCAAGCAAGTGACGATAAAACAGCCGTTTGCCTTAGCCGCTACCCCAACACGTGTACAAGACTTTAGAGCATTTGTAGAGAGCACTGGCTACCAAACAGATGCAGAGCTAATGAATACATGCGATACCTTCGCTAATGCTGAAATTACCTCTGTTGCCGACAGTGATTGGCAAAAACCAGGCTTCACGCAAGCAGACAATTCACCAGTAGTTTGTGTCAGTCAAAATGATGCGATTGCCTACACTCGTTGGTTATCCAAGAACACCGGCTTTACCTATCGCTTGCCAACACCACAAGAGTGGGAAGCGGCAGCAAGAGCAGGCCAAGAAACCAACTTCTGGTGGGGTAATGAATTCCGTTCAGGTAAAGCGAATACGGGATGGGCAGGCACACCGTGGTCAAACGTGAGTACCTCTCCGGTAAAATCATTCATGCCAACACCAACAGGTTTCTACGACATGGTAGGCAATGTATGGGAGTGGACAATCATTCAGAAAGGCCTAGCCAAAGGTGGCGCGTGGAGCTTCTCTCCTGAAGAAGCCAAAGCATTTAACGAGCTGTACGTTCCGCCTTCAACAGCAGCCAACTACCTCGGCTTTAGAGTGTTACGAGAGCTATAAGCTCTCGATAACTCGCACCATTGTTTAAAATATTTACTCTAGGCTCTCATTTATCGCATTCAATTGTGTTTATAGGGGAATTCCCCCCTTATACATGAGCACGTCTAGGAGTAAATTTGTCGATAGAGTAGTAAGTCACTCTGGGTATCTAACTGATGCCTCAGCTTAATTTACCTGACCCTCGTAAACTAAGCTGAAAATCTTCTACATGTCGACAAGGCATATCTTGTCTTTGGCCAGCCCTTCTTCAGGCTGGCTTTTTTTGCCTATCGATCACTCGGTTAGCCTATCTATTGCCCGTGAATCATGCAGTTATTCAACACTCTGATTAACGAAAACTCACCCCGTCTTTTCTACACGTACTACAACCTGTAATTGCCATTGCAGTTCCATAGTAAACTGATATCATTGCAACATCGCAATCCACGAGATAAAACCTTGCCAGAATCACTAAACCCCATACATCGTTCTTTGTTCGAACAACTTCCAGGCTGCTGGGGCTGTAAAGATACTGACTCTGTTTTCGTATACGCAAACCTATCTTATAACCAATTGATCGGTTTAAAGCCGGGCGAAAGTTGTACTGGATTGACAGATTTTGATATGCCGAGCCAAACCATCGAGTGCGCGCAAGACTTTAGGGCTCAAGACAAGTATGTAATGGAAACGCGCTCGACGCTTAAAATCCTTGATATTCACCCCTACCCTGACGGACGCTGGCACGCCCATATCTTCACCAAAACGCCTTGGCTTGATGACAACAACATCGTACAAGGCACCATCTTCTATGGTCAGGAACTCACTGATACGGCAATTTTAGAAGTGGGTCACTGGGTATGTCAGGCAACTTGCGCCAAAGACAATCAGGCATCGATCGCAGGCTCAACACCGCGTGTGTCCAAACTGAAAAAGAAGCTGACCTCACGTGAATCAGAAGTCCTATTTTTGCTGCTGTTCGGTAAGAAACCTCAATACATTGCATTGACGTTAAACATCTCAATCAAGACGGTTGAGGGACATGTCGCAAGGCTGAAGCAAAAGTTCGATGCACGCAGTAAGAGCCAGTTAATCGAGTATGCATTGGATTCAGGGTTAGGCTCTGTGATTCCTGAAACTTTGCTCAAGAAACAGATCTCTGTGGTTCTACACAGCGACTGATTAACGACTCACAGCGCCCATAGAGATGAAAATATAGACAAAAAAATACCGTTGATGTGAATGAACACAAGATCAACGGTATCTTCCTAATTTTACTGTCTTTACTGCTTAATCCAGCAGGCTCAAACTATGGCGCTAGGCGATCAATGTCCCAGCTGTTGTCTTGGCGTGAGAACAAGAAGCGATCATGCAGGCGGTGCTCACCACCTTGCCAAAATTCAATGCTATCAACTCGCACTCGGAAACCACCCCAGAAAGAAGGAACCGGGATTTCGCCTTTCGCAAACTTCTGTTTAAGCTCTAAATATTTGCCCTCTAAGATGCCACGAGCAGAGATGCGGCTGCTTTGCTTACTTGCGATAGCTGCCAATTGGCTCTCTTTTGGACGAGACGAGAAGTACTTCATGTTTTCCATCGCCGTCAGCTTTTCAGCCGTACCAGTAATATGAACTTGTCGCTCTAAAGGATGCCAAGGGAAATGCAAACTGATCTTGCTGTTGTGCTCAAGTTGCTGCGCTTTACGGCTACCTAAGTTGGTGTAGAAAACGAAACCATCTTTATCAACATTCTTCAGCAAAACAATGCGTTGGAATGGCTGTCCATTTTCATCAACCGTCGCCACTGTCATTGCCGTCGGATCCGTCAACTTAGCTTCAATCGCTTGCTCTAACCAAAGGTTAAATTGGTCAATTGGGTCTGCGGCTAAGTCTTTACGTCTCAATCCACCCTGAGCGTACTCACGACGAATGTCTGTCAGTTCCATTTGGTTACTCCTTTTAATTTTTTGTGATTCTGCGCCGTAATCCTTTGAAACACAAGTCTAAGCCTTAATTTTGTCTCATTGGAGGTGCTCTGTGTTAACGAGATCTCGGTACGCCAACCGTCACATTGATAGTCTATATGTAAATTGATTGTAAATTGAGTTTCTCGTGTCTAAAAAACTGTCTAACCTGATCACGCCTTTTGTATTTTTCTCATTGATATTGGGAGCGGCAGGGCTAACCGCAACTCACTTTTTGGCAGGTCAATACCAAGAACAAGTTGTCACACAACAACTCAACGAAGCAGCGAACAAAGCCAACCTACAGATCGATTCTGAATTAGAAAAGTTCAAACAAATTCCCGACCTGCTCAGCCACGATCCGCGCCTGCTGTCCTACTTTGATAAATCACCAAAGACCGACAAAATCTCCACAGCTGAACTCAACACATTGTTATTCGAATGGTTGGGGCAAAGCCAAGCCGATACCATCTACATCCACGATCCGAGCGGCACAGTGGTTGCCTCAAGTAACTATCGAAAACCTCGAACCTTCGTTGGCGAAAACTTCGCGTTTCGCCCCTACTTTGCGTCCGCAATAAAAGGCCATAAAACCCAATATGTCGCACTCGGCGCTCGCTCTGATGTGCGAGGCTATTTCTTATCTTCACCACTCTATATCGACGATCACATCGTGGGCGTCATCACGGTGAAAGTAAGCTTAGAAAACCTAGAAAACATTCTAACTAGCGACGACTTTGAGATTGTGGTGCTTGATTCCAACCAAGTGGTGTTTCTCTCTAGTCAAACGCCTTGGCTTTATCACTCATTACTACCATTAACAGATCAACAGCAACAGGATATCGCAGCGCAACGCCAATACGGCCAAAACAAAATTTCGATCATTGATGCGTTTAACTCTTCGAACCAAACAACCGATGCAAGCAAAGTGCTTACTGCAAACAAGTTATTTAAACTTGGAACTTTTAACCTGTACCCAGCCACTACCAGTGACAACCAGTACCAAGTTGTTGCTATCAAGGACACAAGCTCCGTACTACTCAAGGTGCTGCAGATCGACGTTATCTTCATTGTGATTTACAGCTTGGTCATGCTGATTGCCTGGTCGTGGCGCCAAACCTACCTCGCGAAAGTGGCACTGACTGAACTCAATCAGAACCTTGAGCAAACCGTAGATAAGCGAACTCAGTATCTGAAGCAATCCAATCAACAACTTCAACAAACACTCTTTCAATATCAAGAGTCTCAATTGAAGTTAAAACAGACAGAGCAAGAACTAACGCAAACCGCTAAGTTAGCCGTGCTGGGTGAGCTGTCAGCCAGTATTAACCACGAGATTAATCAACCACTTGCTGCACTCAGAACCTACAGCGAAAACAGCGTCAAGCTGCTTGAGATGGGACGTTCAGACTTAGTAAAAAGCAATCTGGATAAAATGATCGCGCTAAACACTTCGATTACCGAGATCATTGCGCGCCTTAAAGTATTTACGCGCAAGGTGACCAAGCAAGAGCATCATGTGGCGAATCTGAATCAAGTGATCAACAATGCCACCAGCATTCTCAGCGCACTGATGATCCAACAAGGCATCACCCTTAGGTTAAGTACTGTACCAGGTGACATTAATATCGCGATTCACCCAACCGAGCTTGAGCAAGTGTTGGTTAACCTGATGCACAATGCGACACAAGCGCTTTCTCAACAAGCCGCACTTCAAAACGACTTAGAAATTCAAGAAGGGGGTCAACCGACCATTCCACAAATTGGCGTAGAGTGGCAGCTTAATAATGATGCCTGCCAACTGATCATTTGGGATAACGGAATTGGTATCACCAGCGACAAACTGGAACAGTTGTTCGACCCATTTTTTACCACTAAGCATGAGGGGTTAGGGCTCGGACTTTCGATATCGAAGCGAATCATTGAAGCCTATCACGGCACGATCAGCGCAATCCAACTCGAGCCTTCAGGCATGGTATTCTCTCTGAATATTCCACTTTACCAAGATAAAGGCTAACAGCCTGTTATTAAAAGCTTTCTCAACATTAAGGACTCAACACTTGCACTCTATGCCTAAACTCTACTTTGTCGATGATGAACCCGCGATTCGTGACTCGGTAGAACAAGCCATGCTCATTGAAGGTATCGATATAGTCTGCTTTCCGAATGCCATCGAGGCTCTCACGCAGATTAACATCACGCAAGCAGGCATTGTGATCACCGATATTCACATGCCAGTGATGAATGGCATTCAATTTACACAGAAGCTGTTGAGTCAAAATCCGAACTTTCAAATCATTGTTCTCACTGGTCACGGTGACGTGCAAACCGCCGTTTCTGCGATGAAGTCCGGAGCTTATGATTTTCTTGAGAAACCGTTTGTTGTTGATTCGCTATTAACGGCAGTCAAAAAAGCAGCCGATAAACTCGCTTTGGTTGAAGAGAACAATCTACTCAGAAAAGAGCTTGCTATGCAAAATCAAGTGGGCCCGAAACTGATTGGTCAATCTCAATCAATGCAGACATTGCGCCGCGAATTGATCACCTTAGATTGCAAACAGAACCCGCTGTTACTGTTTGTTGGCGACATAGGCACAGGCAAACGAATCACCGCGCAGTACACTCATGATTTACACAGCCATCCCACCGCTGAACTTTGTCCGATTGCTGCGTTTAGTTTACCACGCAATGACGAAGCGGCATTTCACCAGTTTGTCTTACAGCTCTTTCACAAACATCAAGGCGGAACACTCTACATCCATGAAACAGAAACATTAACTTCAGATCAATGGCAGTGGTTGGCGGCTTTAAAACCGACTCTGCTTCGAGAAAACTCATGTAAGAAAAATGCAACTTGTATCGTTGTCGCAACTACAGTGGTTCCTACTACAATTACAAGTGAGCTGCGCCGATTTGACTTATTGCCTTTGGCGCAACGAACAGAGGATATTGGCTCTTTGTTCAAACACTTTGCTAGAGGTGCAGCAAGTCGTTACCAGTTGCCACCACCAGTGATCACAGAGAAAGAGATTCGACGCTTGATAGCCACTCACTGGGGCGAAAATATTCGCCAGCTTCGTCAACATGCCGAGTTGCGCGTGCTAACTCAGGTGAAGCAACCAGCACTCGACAATCAAGAGTCAGATCAAGCAGACGATCCAAAACCATCGGATGACGGTTCGCTAGACGTCAACATTGAAGAACAGCAATTATCGTTAAGCCAACGTACCGACAGCTTTGAGCAAATTCTCTTGATAGAAGCACTGCATCGCCATCAAGGGTGCCTAAAAGACGTACAACAAGAGCTGCAAGTGTCGAGGAAAACCCTCTATGACAAGCTAAGAAAGCACCAACTCAACAAAACAGATTTCAAAAACAGATAAGAGTAAAAAAATATATAAATTCAAATATTTAAAAGAACATTTTCTTAACATTTATCAAAAGTAATAATACACTCAATAGGCTTGCACTTTTATTCAGCAAACAAGGACTGTTATGAGCCACAAGAATTTCAGCAAATTGAATGAAACTGAACTTGAGTACGTCGACGATAAAACCGCGGCATTACTGCTCAACACGCCGACCAGTGCGCGTATCATGTTGTGGATGATCGTTCTGTTCTTTATTGCTGCTATTGGGTGGGCCGCTTGGGCAGAGATCGACAAAGTCACCGTTGGCCAAGGCAAAGTGATCCCCTCTTCTCAGATCCAAGTTGTGCAAAACCTTGAAGGTGGTCTAGTCAAAGAGATCTTAGTTAAAGAAGGTCAAAAGGTTCAAAAAGGCCAACAACTGCTATTGATCGATGACACTCGATTCCGTTCTGACTTCCGTGAACGTGAACAGCAAGTTGCCAACTTGACCGCCAACGTATTGATGCTTTCCGCATCTTTAACCAGCGTAGTGATCAACGAAGACTTTGACGAAAAAAAGTGGAAGAAAAGTGTCACTCTTGATTATGGAAAACTCGCTTTCCCACCTAAGTTTTACGAGGTTCAACCTGAGCTGGTTAGTCGTCAAAAAGCAGAATACCGCCAAGATTTAAACAATCTAAAGAATCAACTTTCCGTTTTTGATCAACAAGTTGAACAGAAACAACAAGATCTTGTTGAAATAAAAGCGCGTGTGCGAAACCTAAAACAGAGCTACCAATTCGCTCGCCAGGAATTGGACATCACGAAGCCGCTTGCCGACGAAGGCGTGGTACCAAGAATTGAATTACTTAAGCTGCAACGACAAGTCAACGATACTCGCCGAGAAATGACCTCAAGCGAGCTTAAAATCCCTCTGCTACGCTCAGCGATCAAAGAAGCCATGCTCAGCCGTATCGACGCGGCGCTTAACTTCCGCTCTGAACAACAAGAAAAACTCAACCAAGCACAAGATAAACTCTCTGCACTAACCGAATCTGCGGTTGGCTTAGAAGACAGAGTAAACCGTACTGTCGTGGTTTCTCCAGTAACCGGCACCGTTAAAACGTTAGGCATCAATACCGTAGGTGGCGTAATCCAGCCAGGTATGGACATCGTTGAGATTGTACCGACCGAAGACTCCCTGCTCGTTGAAGCAAAAATTGCCCCGCAAGACATCGCATTCCTACGTCCAGAACTGACCGCCATTGTTAAGTTTAGTGCTTATGATTTCACTAAATATGGTGGCTTAGAAGGCGTGTTAGAGCACATCAGCGCCGATACGACACAAGATGAAGAAGGCAACAGCTTTTATATCGTGCGTGTACGAACCGAAAAACATAATTTTGGACAAAACGAAGAGCTGCCAATCATTCCAGGTATGACAGCCTCGGTCGATATCATCACAGGTAAAAGAACCGTACTCGAGTACATGTTGAAACCTATCCTCAGTGCACAAAACAACGCACTAAAGGAATAAGGACGTTTGATGGTTAACAACGCCTTTCAATACATAGTAAACCAACAAGAGTTGATACTATGAAGTCTCGAATATCGCTGTTATTGCTCGTCCTCACCTCTTTTACTTCTGTCGCTCTCAATAAGAACGACCAAAGATGGATCGATGCTGTCACGCAAACCTACGGTGAGAGAGCCGGAAAGCGCGTGGCAACTTGGCGCTCAAATATGACGTCATACGATGGTTTAAGCGAAAAAGAGAAGCTCACGTCAGTTAACCGGTTCTTCAATCAGATGTACTTTGTCGACGACAGCATCCTGTGGGGAAAGAAAGACTACTGGGCAACACCACTGGAGTTTTTAGGCAGTAACGCAGGTGACTGTGAAGACTTCACCATTGCGAAATACTTCTCTCTGCTTGAGCTAGGCGTTCCAGATAAGAAATTGCGATTAGTGTACGTAAAGGCACTGGAGCTAAACCAATTCCATATGGTGTTGGCTTACTACTCCACACCGAGTGCAGAGCCACTAATTTTGGACAACTTAAACCCTGAGATAAAGCGCGGCTCTAAGCGCCCTGACCTACGACCAATTTACAGTTTCAACGGTAAAAGCCTTTGGTTAATCAAGTCATCAGCAGGCAGCGGCAAGCTAGCAGGGAAATCTTCAAGATTGAACTTATGGAACGACTTACGTTCCCGTGAGCGCTCTCTAAAATTAAACAAACCCATTATCAATTACGATGAGTAGGTACAATGACTTTATATAAACAGCTTGTGGTCGGGATGGTTGCGGTGTTCATATTACTGATGACGTCAGTCTTTATGATCGAATTCAATACTACCCGTGGATACTTAGAGGAGCAGCAACGCTCTGAGGTAAGTAATACCATTAATACTGTTGGACTGGCTCTTGCCCCTTACCTTGAAGAAAAAGACAAGGTATCGGTAGAGTCTGTTATCAACGCCCTGTTTGATGGCAGTTCTTACTCGGTCGTACGATTGATTTTTCTCGACAGCGGTGAAGACATCATACGTTCATACCCTGTAAAACCATCAGGTGTGCCCCATTGGTTTACCAATCTCAACCTATTTGAACCCGTTCATGATCGCCGAGTGATTACCAGTGGCTGGATGCAGCTTGCAGAGGTAGAGATCGTCAGCCATCCAGGCCCTGCCTATGATCAATTATGGCAAGCCTTCACTCGCTTATTAAGCATCTTTGGTGTGATCTTCTTACTCGGCTTGATCTCGATTTCATGGATCCTTAAGCGGGCACTACGCCCACTATCGATGATCATTACCAAAATGGACCAGATCGCTAAGAACCAATTCGGTGAGCCATTAAAACGCCCTAAAACAAAAGATCTGATCTTAGTGGTTGATGGCATTAATCACATGTCGACTCAAGTTGAACAAGCCTTTAAAAACCAAGCAAAAGAAGCTCAGAAGCTACGTGAAAGAGCGTACATTGATCCGGTTTCTCAGCTGGGTAATCGCGCTTACTACATGTCGCAATTAAATCAGTGGCTAGAAGAATCGAGCTTAGGTGGTCTTGCAGTACTGAAAGCGGAATTTATCAGTGAAGAATACGACGAGAATGGTTACCAAGAAGGTGACGCGTTAGTACATCAATTGGCAGAAAAACTGCAAGCTTCTATCTCATCACCAGACACCATCATTGCGCGTATTTCTAGTGACGAGTTTGGTTTCATTATGCCGAACATTGATGAAAGCGAGCTTAAACTGGTCGCTGGCAGCATCGTCAACTGTATTCAAAGCCTAGGTTCAGATCCAACAGGCATGGCAAATCCACACATTGCATTGGGTGTAACGCATAGCAACAAACGTAAAACCAGCACCGAAATCATGTCATTGGTCGATAACGCGCTCTCTAGTGCTAAAGCGAATCGTGAACTCGCTTACGGCTACGTCACTGCTGATGACCATGGCGCAGTAATGGGTAAACAACAATGGCGCATGTTGGTTGAAGAGGCGATCATCAATGACCTAGTCACATTCCGCCTGCAAGCTGCAAATAATGCGTTTGGCAAAACCTATCACCAAGAGGTGTTCTCAGCGATTGAGAAAGATGGCATTCGTTACGGTGCTAACCAATACCTATACGCACTAGAACAGCTTGAAATGAGCCATATTCTCGACCAATACGTTATCGAGAAAATGATAAATAAGCTAACAGCAAAAGAGGTGACAAGTCCAATTGCAATCAATATCTCACCAAGCAGTATTTCTCAACCAAGCTTTATCCGTTGGATTGGCAAAACACTTGAGCAAAACGCTTCAGTTGCTCACCTGCTGCACTTTGAGATCCCAGAAAACTGTTTCATCAACGTTCCGCACTACACGGCACTATTGTGTAACACCATTCGTAATGCTGAAGCGATGTTTGGTGTCGATAACTACGGACGTAACTTCCAATCACTGGACTACATCAACGAGTACCGTCCTAGCTACGTGAAGCTGGATTACCTGTTCACGCATAACTTGGACGATGAGAAGCAGAAATTCACGCTCACGTCGATTTCACGAACGGCTCATAACCTTGGTGTCACCACCATCGCATCTCGAATAGAAACTCAGACTCAGTTAGATATCTTGTCTGATAACTACGTAGAAGTGTTCCAAGGTTTCATTGTTGATAAATAGTTGTAAGGGTTATATCGCATGCAAGATCCACTATTGAACTCATTGATCTACGTTAGCCGATATTACGGATTAGCGAACTCGCCTGAGGCGTTGGTCAATGGGTTGCCACTATCAGACGGAAAGCTAACCCCTTTCCTGTTCCCACGTTCGGCAGAACGTGCGGGGCTAGTGGCAAAAGAAAACCGTTCCGACTTAGATAACATCCCACACCTAATTTTGCCGGCGGTATTATTGCTAAAGCAGGGCGAAGCGTGTGTGCTCATCAGCATCGACCTTGAAAAACAAGAAGCTGAAATAATCACAGCTGAGAGTGGAATGGTGCCAATCATCATTCCTGTTGCCGAACTTAAAGAGCAGTTCATTGGCCGCTACTTCTTAGTTAAAAAGCAGTTCCGCTATGACGAGCGTTCACCAGAGGTTCTGAAAACACGCAAAGGTCACTGGTTTTGGAGCACCATTTGGGAATCGAAAAACATCTATCGCGATGTATTAATAGCGTCGATCCTTATCAACATTTTTGCGATTGCTGCGCCGATGTTTACGCGTTTGGTATACGACAAAGTAGTACCTAACCTTGCATTTGAAACCTTGTGGGTATTAGCGAGCGGCATTTTCGTCGTCTTCCTGTTCGATCTGCTCTTAAAGTTGATGCGTAGCTACTTCATCGACGTTGCGGGAAAAAAATCCGATATCCTGATTTCCTCCAAATTGTTTAGCAAGGTACTTGGTATTCGTATGGAAGCAAAACCAGCTTCAGTTGGTGCCTTCGCGAAGAACTTGCAAGAGTTTGAGTCAATTCGAGAATTCTTTACCTCTGCGACGATCGGCTCTCTGATCGACTTGCCTTTCGCTCTCATGTTCCTAGCCTTAATTTGGTTAATGGCGGGCAACTTGGTGTTTGTTCCAGTCGCAGGTGTGATGATTCTGATCATCTACGCACTGCTGATTCAAGGTCCATTGCGTCGCACTATTGAAGAAGGTTCACGCCTAGCCTCTCAGAAGTACGCGAACTTGATTGAAAGCTTGGCGGGCCTAGAAACCGTTAAGCTGTTCAGCGCACAGAGCCAGTTCCAATTCCGTTGGGAAGAAGCCGTTGCTCACATGGCGAACTGGAATATTAAAAGCCGCCGCATTACTGACAGCATCCAAAACACCGCAGGCTTTGTTCAGCAAAGTACCAATGTCGGGATGATCATTTTTGGTGTGTATCTAATTGCGGAAGGAGAACTGACGATGGGTGGTTTGATCGCTGCAACCATGTTGAGCGGCCGTGCGATTAGCCCTTTAGTTCAACTGTCGCTACTTTCTACACGTTACAACCAAGCCAAATCTTCAATGACGCTGATTGAACAAGTCATGTCGATGCCTGACGAGCAAGAGGAAGGTAAGCGTTACATTCACCGACCAATCATTCAAGGTCATATTGCGCTAGATAAAGTGACGTTCCACTATCCTTATTCCCCCGTCGCTTCAGTGCGAGATCTCAGCCTGACCATCGCTCCCGGCGAGAAGGTAGCGATCATCGGTCGTATTGGTTCAGGTAAAACAACCCTAGAACGCCTGATTATGGGCCTGTACAAGCCCACAGAAGGTCATGTGCGCATTGATGATACAGATATGGAACAACTTCACCATGTCGACGTACGACGCAATATAGGCTGTGTACCGCAAGACAGTAACCTATTCTATGGTTCAGTCAGAGATAACATTACTCTAGGCCGCCCTTTGGTGGACGATCGTGATGTGATGGATGCAGCGAACCGCGCCGGTGTGACAGCGTTTACTCAGCAAGATCCTGCTGGCCTAGAACGTCAAGTGGGTGAAGGCGGTGGTTTGCTTTCTGGTGGTCAACGTCAGTCGATTGCGATTGCTAGGGCTTTCTTAGGCCGTCCTCCGGTGCTACTAATGGATGAGCCAACCAGTGCAATGGATAACCGTTCAGAAATGCACATCAAGCACCAGCTTAGCCAACTGTTACCAAGCGAAACGCTGATCCTTATCACTCATAAAACCTCGATGTTAGATGTTGTAGACCGAGTCATCGTCATGGAGAAAGGCAGCATAATTGCTGATGGTCCGAAAGCGAAGGTTCTGTCCGATCTTAAACAAGGTCGTGTAAGAGCTGTTAGCTAAAAGCCTGTCATCAACACAATCACCAAAGGGGGAGCGAATGCTCCCCTTTTTTATCCCCTTAAACCGTGACAAAAGGGGAACAAAGTAACTGAACATTTTCTTATTTTCTCGAAGTTAAGTTGAGTAAAATACTAGGCTATCCATTAACAAAGGGCTCTTGGTGTCTAATCTCAACCTGCTTAGGTATTATCAGCGAATCGCACCCATTGGTGTCGGAAGCGAAATAAAAACCACAGTACAAGAAGTGGCTGATTTACTTTGTACTTCTCCTCGACATGCCCGCAACCTGTTATCACAAATGCAAGAGCTAGCGTGGTTAACTTGGCAACCGAAAGCCGGTCGAAACCAACGTTCGTCGCTTCTGCTAAACATTGAACTAGGCGTACTCAAGGAGAGCCTTGCTCTAGAGCGAATCCAACAAGGCAAGTATGAGAAAGCTTTGGCTATTCTTGATGAGGACGAAGCAACGTTTGGCCGCCTACTGAAAACCACCTCTGGGGCTTCAGTTCAAGAAGGCCGTGTCAGTATTCAACTCACATACAAGCGCATGTTCGAGCGTATTGTGCCACACCAATTACACCGCCGTAGCGAGCGCTTCTTCTTGCGTCAGGTGTATTGCTGCTTAGTATCCAGCCATGACAATGGTGTTATCAAACCAGAGCTCGCTCACCATTGGCACTATGACGAAGCGAGCTATCAATGGACATTCCATCTTCGCCCTGGACTTAAGTTCCACAACGACGAACCAATTGACGCAGATACCATTGTGAGCCTCTTTGCTAAACTCAGTGCCCTTCCCTATTATCAAAAAGAGCTCGCACACGTCAGAGACATCAGCGCCCCACATCCATTGAAAGTGGTATTTAAATTAAGCAAACCAGATCAAGGATTCGCAGGGCTTGTCTCTGGTGTCAAATACGGTATTCAGCCAGCAAACCAAGTTAATGTTGCAAACAACAATGCTGTGATTGGCAGTGGCCCATTTACAGTGGTCGAACACGACAAAAATAAGCTTAAACTGCAAGCATTCGATGGCTACTATTCGTGTCGTGTGTTGGTCGACTTAGTTACGATTTGGAGCGTCAACGACGAGAAAATGGAGAACCTATCACTATCCAGTAATACACCAATCCAAGTATCTGAAACAACAAGCGGTATTGAAGTTTCAATACAAGCACCCAATGCTATTCACGCGAGTCAACACAGTCGCACTGAAGACGGCTGCTTGTTCGCGTTATTCAACCATCATGCAAAGCATCCGTTAACACGTGCCCAACGCTGTTACATCACGGAATTGATTCAACCGCAGCGACTACTCGACGTGTTCCAGAAAAAGAAGGTTCATTACGGCAGTGTCGTAGCTAACAACTTATTGCCGGTTTGGAACCCCGTTTTACGCCCGTTTGGTGAATTCAGCACGCTACCAAAAACCATTACCATTGCTGGATACAACTACACAGCTCTGCGTCGATGCGCTCGGGCTATTTCTTCAGTACTTGCCGAACACAATTGTGTAGTTGAAATTGTGATGTATTCCTATCGAGAGTTGAGTGAGAAAGCGAACAACGGCACGCTCGATGAAACACTGATCTTAACCAATATCAATTTAGACGATAACCGTCATGCTTCAGCGTTTTCTAATTTCTATTGCAACAACGTGCTGTACCACACTTTAGGGGAAGCAAATGCAAGTTGGCTTGATCAACAATTGGAAAACCTCAGAGCGAGCACCCCGCTTGAAGATTACCTAACGGCGTTAGAGCCGATAGCTTCAACGTTGGTCAGTGAGTACTGGGTTGCCCCAATGTTTCATCACACTCAAACATTACGATTTCAAGGTGTCTTAGAAGATGTCGCACTCACCAACTGGGGATGGCCAGACATTCGCTCGGTGTGGTCTTCTGATTAAAGGAAGGTGTTGATGAGGATATTTTGATATGGGTGCCGCACACTGGCACCTTTTATAATGAAATGTCTTCTTGTTCCATCTTAAAGGAACATTGAATCTCGTATTGGTTGAAGGAAAACACGCTTCCCCCATGGGTACGCTTAGTTGTCACGGTTTCATCACCAAACTGCACGGTGACTCGAGTATAAACTTTTTCATGTGCTTCGACCGTACACTCCGCAAGGTTCGTTTCAAATTCAGCTTCCAGAGTATCAAGCTTTTGTTTAGTGCTTTCTATGGCGTGATTGTTCTTCTCGCGCTGCTGCTCTATTTGTAACGCTTGTTCTTCACTTCGCTCTGCTTTAGGTAATTTCTTAAATTCAAGCTCTTGTCGAATTACGTCCATAGTCTGTTCTTGCGTGTGTCTATAAATTTCCTTGAGCTCAGCAATCTTCTGTCGATAACCATCATAGCGTGCAAAACCATGAACTTTAGTTGCAGTATCTCCTTCAACGCCTAAGAAAACGCACTCCACCTTGCCACCCACTTTCGCTTCACCGCCACTGAGTGTGCCGTGCTTCTTGAGTGAGTCCATCACAATAAGGTTGTTACCACAGCGGATTTCATTACTCATGCTGTGTACGCCAAGGCGCATATCGCTCGCCGTTTGTAACTCGGCATTTTGAGCATAGCTTGCCGTGATAGAACCTTTGCTAAATACCTTACAACTTTTCGGTTCTCCCTCTTTCGTCGTATGTCCGATGATTCCTTTCGCGACTTTGATATCGCCTTGCGCCTGAACTTCAGCAGATTCAATAAAGCCGCCGACGGTAATACTCCCAGTGGCTTTCACAACCATGCCTGGTTCAATGTTGCCAGAGACAAGCACATTACCTTTAAACTTTACGTGTCCAGTAGAGACATCGACATTGCTAACACACAGTGCGTCATCCACTTCGATGGTTCGATCTTTAATGATGGGTAAGCCAGGGTGGGAAGCGAGCAATAGATTAGGGTCATCAGGAGAAATGTACGTACCTTTACCAGGCTTGATTAAGCTGTCTTGTCCAGGGATTGGTGGGATGACTCGGCCTTGAACCGTAAATCCAGCAACACCTTTAGTCGCGGGAGTACGCTTCATCAATTGGTCATTCAGTCCAACGGTGATGGTTTCTCCCAAATCCCGCATATCAATCTTGTCTTCGTTTTTACCGCGGGGCTTTAGAACTTGGCGCGTAATGTCTTCCACGAGCGCCGCAAACTTGGCGTCTTTACCCCTGATTGGCTGAGTGCCTTTAGCGACAGGCTGAGTAAACGTTTCTCCCGGCCTAAGCTTACTACTCATCATTAATACTTTTCTAAGGGCTAATTTATTAATCCCTTTAGTGATATGAGCTTGAGCTAGACAATGGATGATGTCACTACCGCGCAGAGGGTTTCCGTTGTATGGACCAGTGACAACAAGACTCGCTAACATCTCGTCATCGGATAGTTGCACCTCTACACTGGCGTCGCGAACCTCAGCAATCAGAATACCTTCGTAAGCTTCTCCTTTGCCTTCTTTAGCAATAGAGACAAAACGCAGCACTTCTTCTTCAAAAAGAAAATAGCTTGATGCGTCTATTGCTTCCAAGGCTGGTGGCAGTGTCTTGTTATCAAAGCTTGCATCAACCACAACACCTAACGGCAGACATGCCATCACTTGTTGTTTATCTTCCGACAATGTAACGATGTTATCCCACATTCGAATTGAGTATCCCTAATGACTCAGCTGTTATTCAGTCTATATAAATCAATCTGTGCTTAGAATCGTCACATTATAATAATCAGCGTCACATCACTTACTTTCGTGACTGCAAAGATGACTCATAAATAAGACGTACTCATTTTATGATTTGTCTCACCTTTACAAAGACAAAGCGACAATTCTCACACGGTTTAATTTGAAGTTTCAATGTCCTGTGATGTGGTGGGTTATCTGAGTAAAATAGGAAATTGAGATAGTGGAATCGAAATGAGGCTGAAGGCTTAGTGTTAAGGAACAGTTTACAGTGTAAATTCAACCTTCTAATTTACACTGTAAATCACATTTAAAACTGACTGCCGCTATTTACACTGTAAATTTACCAATAAGGCTTCTACATCTTTTCGGAATTGAGCCTCGGCTTGCTTACGCCCAATAAAGTTAAACTGTTCAACACAGCTCCCCCACCCTTTCTGTTGAACAACTTTGGCAATCAACAAATCAGAAACGAAAGAATGAACGACATTCGTAGTATCAACAACTGTTTTCTGGGCTTGACGTGCATTACTAATAAGCACCAACTTCAACACACTGTAGCCAATGCTATCGTAACTATTCCCTCCATCAACATAGCTCTTGATAAGTTGAACTTCGAGTTCGCAGATCGATTCAGAATAAGTTGGAAGCAATGCTCGCACCATATCAACTTCAAGAGATGCCAGAGAGCCGGAAACAACAAAACAAAAACTACGCTCAAAATGATTCAGAAGTTGGCTGACCCAACTATCTGAATTTGCTTTAAGAGGTTTAACCATTAGCACAGAGTGACATCCACTTGCCTGATCACGCTGGTGACCAATATGTACTGGAGCAAAATCATTATTCCTCCAGAATGCAATCAAATCACTTGTCGCTCCAAAGCTCGTCGCTAAGTAGTCGGCTTGTTCAATGCGCTGTGACAACTTGTCCAACATCCAACTACCGATACCAAAACCTTGGTGACATGTCGACACCGCAATACGCATGACTCTGATACAGATGCTCGTTGCCGCTTGTACTGCACCAAGTTGATTTGCTAACAATACCGGAGCCAGATGACCTTGAGGTCTGCGTTTTCCAATTTGAATCTGAGAAATCAATTCACTGTCTAACCCACCCTCTTGCGAAACCAACATACAACTCAAACACTCTTCTTGATGCCAAGCCGCGTACAACTGAATCGCTGGGTTGTTGAGAAATTGCATCAAGTCATTTGGGGATGTTTGATAATGAGCATCGACCAATAACGAAAAGCATTGTTGAAGCATGCTTGGGTTAGCTAAACAATCTTGCTTGGATAACTCGACCAAACTTAGTGAGCTGAGTTTCTCGCTAAAAAGCAGCTCAACATCGCGCTCTGCGGCGTTATTTGATGAGGCGGCACCAAGTAAGAAACAATCAAACAACCAAGCTTCAAGCGGATCATGATTATTCCAACGAATAGGTTGTTCCAACTTATAGCCTTTCCAGCCAGGTCGGTGTTTAGTAAGCCAAGCCTCGAACTTTATTCCAAAGCCTCGACCACTGCCTTCGTAGCCATGCACAGTGGTTGAAAAAACCATACGGTGATAATTGTCGACCATAGATTTCAACATTGGGATAGGAATCGCAGCCGCTTCATCAACCAATAATAAATCGCACTCGGACTTTGATTTTAGTAGTTCATCTGGCGCAACAAATCTAAGGCTACCGCCTTGATAGCAAACATGAGTGGCATTCACGACTTCACAACCATTGAGTCGTTGCTTCGCATGTGAAAAAACAGGCTCGGTGGCTTTAACAGATGGAGCTGTCACAACAATGTTGAACCCAGGACGTTCTGCCAAAAGCTGTGCTGCTGCAATACCTAACGTCGAACTCTTACCACGGCCTCTGTCAGCCGTTAAAATCAAAGGACGCTTTCGATGACCAGACACCACTTTTTTGACTAACTCAACGGCGATATTCTGCTGCTCAAATCGATCTAGATGATTTGGAGCGTTACTCATTTGTGGAAGTAAATCGAAGCTGCGTTCCAATCCTGAAGCTTCATCGTCTTGAGACACTGAAATTAGCTTTTCGAAATGCGTATGTAACCAACGTTGGCCAAGCACTAAAATTTCGGTATTTTCAATATCAGGCGGTAACACCAACAACAGTCCGCCACCGACCAAGGCACCAAGTGCTGCACTAAAGCCATTCGCATCAAACTGCTCTCTAAAATCACAAACAAGCACTTGGCATTCACGACCGAGAAGTTGCTGACCTTTCTTTACAGGTGCATGAATAACGCCGTCAAAAGGAGTCCCACCAATTTGGAAAACGATTTGTGCGTTGTTCTCTTTGAGGTAACCAGAGATAGCAGAGTTTTGCCATGTCGCATCGCCATTAAACACCACGCCGTAACGGTAAGCATTATGTTGGGCGATATCGGAAAGTGTATACAGAAATGTGTTGATTGGGCTTGTCATAATTTGTGTCCAGATTCATCTAAATACAGTTTATCACAGCTAAATAAAAAGCCGCATAAAGCGGCTTTAGAGAAGTTTTGGAAAGTAATCGACTTAGTCAAGTTTCGATTGCACAAACGTTAGGATTTCTTGCATCGTTGCATCATCAATTTTCTTCAGGTTTAACGCTAGGTTTGAACCCTTACGGCTGTATGATGCGCGGCCTTTGATAAGCTCAACTTTTGGTGACGCCTTTTTCGCTGGTGCAGGAGCCAATTCAAGAATCCAACCTTCTAGCGTTTCCGTTACGTCTTTAGTTAAACGAGTCACACCTTGTGCTTCACTGCGCTGCCATACAAAACCTTCAAGCGCATCACATTTAGTGAGTAATGTTTTCTGCTGCTCTTCAGTCAGGCCACTGAATTGTTTATACAGTTTAACAATCGTTGGACGACCAAGGTCGCTCACATTTGGGTAAGCTTGAAGCAGTTCAAGTGGTAAAGCCGCTGCTTTCAATGCACCACTCACTAGCGCTTCACTGCACTGGAACATTTTTGCTAACGCTTTTTGGTCTTCAGCTTCGCCTTTATCAAGCTTGGCTTGCATCTCTTTGCCCTTCTCGTACAGAGAAAGCGGCTTATGAGCGTTGGCTACATCAGATAAGAACTTAGCGTGTTCGCCGTGAATGTTTTCGGCAACATAGATTAGGAACTCTTTGTCAGCCAAAATACAAGACATACGACGACGGCTACCATCAAGAACTTCAATCTTACCGTCTTTGTTTTTACGACCTACTGCTGGGTATTGCTGGCCGCGTTCTTTCAATGTTGTAAGAACATCAGAAAGAGCATGTTCGTTTAGGAAAGATTGCTCACGAGCATTCTCTTCAAAAACGACGGTGCGGGTTGCTACTTCAGAAGCAGGAATTCGAACCAATTCAAATGAAACTAAATCTTCGCCAGCAACAGAAAGCTCGATCACTTGAGCCTGTTCTTTAGCAGCAGTTTGCGCTTCTTGAGGCGTAGCAACACGACGTTTGTTCGCCTTACCAAATAGCTTTGCATTTAAGTCAGATGTTTTAATTGCCATTCTTGTTATCCCTGATTAAGTGAAGGCCAATTGCTATGTAATACTCGCTCTAATTCTAGAGCACTTTTTTGTACCGCGTCTTGAGCGACAGCCAGAGTCTTCTTACCGCCTTCAAAATCACTCACTGTAAGGTCGAAAACCGTGCTGTAAGTATCTGCACAAGTCTCGAATGCGCGGCTTCTTGGAATCGTTGCCATCATTACTTGGTCATTCAACAGGTAATTCATTTCTGTCAGTACAGATACCTGTTTCTTGTTGTCGTCTTCAAACATGGTTGGCATCAGACGAACAAACTCAAGCCCTTTCCAATCGTCCGGGAACATTTCGTAGACGGTTGGCAAGTGTTGGAAGAAGTTAACCGTTGAAGCCCAGTCCAAACGCTTCGCCGCACATGGAATCAACAGTGCGTTAGACGCGTACATCGCGTTCCATACCAGTGGGTCTACGTGCGGGCCGGTATCAATCATAATCACGTCAAAATCATCCGCGATTTTATCGATAAGCTTCTCTTTTAAAAGACGCACAATATCTAAAGACTGATCTTGAGAAAGGCTTTGCCACGCTTCAGCGTTGAACATTGCATCTTCTGGGAAAGCTGAAATTGTCTTTAGGTTTGGATATTGTGTTGGCAACAGTACATTTTTACGCAGAAATTCTTGGTCAACTTCTTGGCCTTCTGGCACGTTGTCCAACATGATATCTACAGCAGAATAAATGCTATCGTGCTCAGTACCACTAATTTGTGGGTTTAGGAATAAGCGCAGAGAGCCTTGTGGATCCAAGTCAATCAGACAGATACGGTAACGTTTATCAAGATTCAAAGATAAACATGCCGCTAAATGAACCGCTGTCATTGATTTACCCGTACCACCCTTTTGGTTCTGTACGTTGATAATCCAAGGCTTATTTCCCGCATGCTGTTTACGTTGATGGAATTTTGGCACTTCAGCCGCGTCCATCAGCATGTGAGCTTCGGTCAATGAAATTGAGTAATGGTTAGCATTATTCTTCGTAAACTGGTGGCCTTCCGCCTCAAGCTTAGTGATAGCCTCATCCAATTTACGGCGAGTTAAGCCAGAACGAGTCTCCATCATAGCCTTAGACATAGGCGGAAAATGCTCATCACTTCGCTCCTCCAAAATAATCTCAATTCGGTCAGCCTGAACTTGTTGAGTTTGTTCGGCTAGCTGATAGAGCTTATCAATCGTTTGTTCTCTTTTCATTGCCAGTTTCCGTAATGATTAACTAGATATAAATTGTACAGCGATCAGTGATAAAAACAACAAAAACATGCACATACATTTATGAGTAAAATCACATAAAATAGACTGAATTTTTACAGTTTGATGAAAAGGTATCTAAAACGAATACAAATTTGACTACTTTCATAGCGCATAACTGGCCTAATTTTACCTTATATTTAAAATGTTACAGCATCACTTATTTACAATGTAAATGCTAAAATGACTAAAAAACGCCGGAACGATTGAAATACAACCATAGATTACGGTCTATGTGATTTTCATTGTAAATTACAGGCGAATCACGTAAAAAATAACAATACATGAAAATTCAAACTTCGATTTAAGAAAAGCGATTCGATATCTAGCCATTCAAAGTAATGAGCACCATTGAATAATGGACAAACTGAATCACACCGGAAGAATGATCATGGTGTAAATGATTAATTCTACAGTTGATAAACTAATACTATGAAGCATGATCAAGGTTCATCGTCGCCAATATTGATCCGAATGAATGTCAGTTCAAAATGATCAACTTCCGGAAAAATGATCAAGTAGATATCGTGCCGGAAGCATATATTTGGAGAGCTAACTTACGGAAAAATGCTTTTGGAATGGGGATTCATGACTTATTGGGCCTTATTGCTAGGAAATTCAATCGACACAAGATGGGAATACAGAAACATGACAATTTCATGATCATGCTTCCTACCTTTGGTTCGATGTCTTTTTAAAACGAAAGGCAACATGTGATAAATCGATACTGAATGGATTTTGTACGAAAGAGGGCAGGGAACAATGAAAATCACCACTTACTTGATCATTG
Source organism: Vibrio sp. HI00D65 (assembly GCF_001635455.1). Taxonomy (GTDB): domain Bacteria; phylum Pseudomonadota; class Gammaproteobacteria; order Enterobacterales; family Vibrionaceae; genus Vibrio. The sequence goes on along the minus strand of NZ_LWEH01000364.1, from coordinate 151,149 downwards.
TTCCGATAAATTGGCCTTCAAAAATATCCACACTTTCAGCAAATAAGCACTTCGAAACAAAATAGACAAAGATCGGTTGTGGATAAGCTGTATAACCATAATGATCATGCTTTCGAATCAATAATGATCATGCTTAAAATGATTTAATGATCATAGTTCTGACTCGCTGTGATCATGCTTTCTTCTGTTTTATGATCATCGTTTCGAGAAGCTTATGATCATGCTTTCCAAGCGTATTTTATTTAATTGTTTAAGTTCATAGACTTAACAGCAAAATTACAGCCAGATCATTAGATCACTTAATCATTTAAGATCATATTAATCTAAAAGATCAGTTATTTAAAAGCCAATAAATTCTCTTTATTTATGATCATTCTTTCTTTATCATCAGGAACTATAGTGAAATTACGGTTAGTGTGATATGGATCAAAAATGAAACCAGAAGAGAAATTGTTAATTAAGGCACGAAGCCACAAAGATGGTCATTTATTTGAGGTATCTGAAACAGCCGTTGAATGGATTGAACAATATCAACACTTCAAAGGTGTCACTAAAAGCATAGTTGAGCTTCTAAACCTAATTTCACTTCGTGGATTTAGCAGTAAAGATGGATACGTTTCAACGACCGAGATTATTGAATCAACCGATGGTCAAGTTACCCGCGCAGCTTTGCAACAAAGATTGAGAGCGGCTGTAAATATCGGTCTTTTCAAGCAAATCCCTGTTCGCTTTGAAGAAGGCCTAGCAGGAAAAACCATGCTCCATCGTTTTGTTAACCCTAACCAATTAATATCGGTATTGGGTGCCACCAGCTTGGTGACGGAAAGTGTCAAACAAAATGAAAAGCAGAAGCGTTCTAAAGCCCTAGCCCAAACCAAAGTTAACAAACGCCTGCTGAATGAACACGGACTAAATACTCCCCCAACAATGAAAGATGAAGCGGACCAGTTCATTGTATCTCCAACAAATTGGGCGGGGATTATTGATCAGGCGTTAGCGCCACCACGAACGCGTAAGAGTTACCAAAAATCAATGGTTTCGATCTCAGGTACTCGCGCAGTGATCGAGACAAGATCATCGAAAAATATCATGACAGTTGATGATCTCATGACACTATTCGCGTTATTTACACTCACCGTTCAATACCATGAGCACCACCAAGATGACTATCATCTTGATGCAAAACACACACCGAACAAAACCCCACTCTACATCACTGATATTTTGTCGCTTCGAGGCAAAAAAGACAGCGGACCTGCACGTGACTCAATCCGTGACAGTATTGATCGTATCGAATTTACAGATTTTCAACTGCATGAGCTTACTGGTCGTTGGCTTAGCGAGAACATGCCAGAAGGCTTTAAGAGTGATCGTTTCCGATTCTTAGCGAGAACCATTACTGCATCGGAAGAAGCGCCTACAGAGGGCTCTGACGGCGAAATTCGCATTAAACCGAACTTATACATCCTTGTTTGGGAGCCATCGTTCTACGAAGAGCTGCTGACACGTGATTATTTCTTCTTATTCCCGCCAGAGATCCTGAAACAGCATACTTTGGTTTTCCAAATGTATTCTTACTTCAGAAGCCGTATGGCGCGTCGTCATTCTGATTGCATGTTGTTAAGCGAACTTAATCAGAAGTTGGCTCGCAACATCGATTGGCGTCGATTCTCAATGGATCTGATCCGTGAATTGAGAAAGCTTGGCGAAGAAGGAGATCAAGAAGATACCTTCCTGGTTAATCTGTGGGGTTACCATTTGACGATCACAGCTTTGATCGAGAAAGGGAAAACTACAGACTATCAAGTTGATATAAAATGTAACGTGGAAGAAGTATTGCGTTACTCAAGAGCCCGCACCACCAACGCTGGTAAACGTAATATGGCACCAACGCTGCCAAACCCGCTCCGCAACGAGATGGTATCAAAGCAGAAGCTGGAAGAGCTGTCTGAAATCATCGATGGTGAGTTCGAGCCAATCCAACGCAAGGCACCATCACCAAGAGGTAAATTAGGGCGTCGTGTTAAGCAGCGTAAGCACTCTGTCGAGATCAATGCAGACGAGATCATGATAACACTCTCTAAATATACCTCTGCAGAGGCTCTAGAACGCAGCATAACGGCTTTATCTGCTATGACAGGGCACTCACACGCCTCAATCAAAGAAGAGTGCTCAGAGCTTATAGGGAAGCTTGATTGGCTGAGAGTAGGTGATGAGATCATTCCTTATGAAACGTTGAGTAAGTTAATTGAGCTGTACAACGACCGCGATAGTAACTGCAACCGCCATCTTTCGATTGAACGTCTTATTTCTGGCTTGGCGGTTCGTCGTAAAGTGTGTAAGCAAGTTCACGAAGGACATTTGGATGAGAATGTGTTCTTAGCGTTAGATGAAATGGCGATTGGCCACTGATTCTGGGCCTGATTTCAGGCCTGTGGATGGAAATTTGAAACATCATTAGGTGTTGATAAGAACCGCACCTAACGCTGACAAAGTGATGACAAAGTAGCGCAGTCGGTTGATTATTCTTTATCCCGAATAGACAACCTTTTGTCCTTTCTTATGATTAACAGATTGGCTCATATTTTGTTACATCATACTGAATAGATTTTTGCGAGTTCCCCAAGGGACTCGCTTTTTTTTGTAAAAAATTCGACTAGCCATTAAAAATCAGTAGTTTAATGTGTTTCCTTCTGAAGTATGATCAAGGTTAAATCATGCGTTCATGGATCTGGCTCTCATTGGCAGGAGTGGAAGCTTCTTAAGGGTGGACTTTGGATCAAATGAGTAGCGATCAGTGAATCTGATGTTTTACATTACATTGATCATCGTTTCGGGGATGGCTCGCCATGAAGCGGACGTGCGACTCGATCAACTTCTCTGACTCTGCTTGCCAGCGCGGCTCATGCTGCTGATTGGCAAACTCGAGAGCCAGCACACACAGATGCTGAACTCGTTGAGTACACCACTCTTGCAAGTTCGGCTCTGCTTTGGGGTCACAAGACACCGCTTGCAGCTTGCTGTAAGCAAACATTAGGTATTGGTAAGCCCTTTCTTGATGCTGTGCATTTTCATTCGGGTGTCGATAGAAGGTAAAGATTCTCAGGCAGCCATCTAACCAACATGCGATGCCTTTGCTCTGTTCATCCGTGATCAATGGCCCCCAGAGTGCATCTGGAGGCGTTAAGATCAAAGGTTCTAACCGTTCCACTTGATCATGCTTTCGGGCTTTGTACCAATCTCCGATCCGCTCTAACCAAGTGTCTAGTTCATTCATGCAACATCATCCCATTGTTTTACGTAGTGATTATCAGCAACTTGTTTAACGTTATGCTGTATTTCACTGCTTTGTTCTCGAATAAGCTCCGCGTCTATTGAATAGTTTGGTTCATTTTTAACGAGTTCGCCAAATGGCAGATCAGGATCTGGCACCGCAGAGATCAATAGCTTGGTGTATGGGTGTTGAGGATTGGTCAAGATCGACTGAGTGGATCCCCATTCGACGACCTGTCCTTTGTACATAACTGCTGTCTCTTCTGCGATGTAATGTGCGGTCGCTAGATCATGGGTTATGTACAAAAAGCCAATCCCGAGTTCTTTCTTCATTCGTAGCATGAGGTTGAGCACACCAAGTCGAATCGAAACATCCAACATGGAGGTAGGTTCGTCGGCAAGAATAACCTCAGCGCCAACAGCCAGTGCTCTTGCTAGGTTAACCCTTTGTCTTTGGCCCCCACTGAGCTCGTGAGGGTACTTAGCCAGTGTTTCAATGGGTAACTCCACCAGCGTTAATAACTCTTCCAAGCGCTCTGCTAGCGCTTGTTTATTGGCGACTTGCTTATGAATCTTGAGAGGGCGCGTTAAATGGTGCTCTATAGTGTGTGTCGGATTCAACGAGCCAAACGGGTCTTGGAACACCATTTGCACTCGGCTGCGGTAGTCCAAGATGTCCTTGCGGTTGTGGAGGGTTGAGATGTCTTTGCCATTGAACAGGATCTCGCCCTTTGTCGGTGGGTAGACCTTGGTCATTAGCCTCGCACAGGTACTTTTTCCGCAGCCTGATTCGCCAACGAGTGCTAGCGCTCTTCCTGGGTATAAATCAAAACTCACGCCATGCAGGGCTCTAAATATCTCCTCTTTGTCAAATCCGCCCCCAACAGTGAACTCTTTAACGAGGTTTTTTACTTGCATAATTGGTTGTGACATTGAGGCTCCTAGCACGCTGTGGCGTGAGCATGTTCGTGAATATTAGGGAATGAACTCCACAGCTTTTGGGTGTAGCAGTGCTGAGGGTTATTGCGAATCTCATAGGCTTGATTGACTTCAACGATCTTGCCATGACGCATAATGGCAATGCGGTCACACAGCTGGCTCATCAGGGCCAAATCGTGGGTAATAAAGAGGATAGAGAAGCCGAACTCTGCTCTGAGTTGGTGTATCTGTTGCAATATTTCTCGTTGAACGACGACATCCAAAGCCGTCGTTGGCTCATCCATGATGATCAGTTTGGGATTGAGCGCGAGAGCAATCGCAATCACTAATCGTTGACGCATACCGCCACTAAATTGATGAGGGTATTCGGTCAGGCGATGACGAGGTATATTCACTAGGTCGAGCAGTTTTTCTGCGCGGTCCTTGGCTTGTTCATCACTCATTCCTTTGTGGTGGCGTAGTACGTCAGCAAATTGTTCTTCGATAGTTAATACAGGGTTGAGTGAGTTCATGGCACTCTGGAACACCATGGCGATCTCACTCCAACGTAATGTATTAAGCTGGCTGTCAGATAGTCTCAGTAGGTCTTGCCCATCAAAAAGTATTTGACCGCCAGAGATGAATGCGGGCGGCTTGTGAAGTCGGTTAATAGCAAAGGCGATGGTGCTCTTGCCACAACCCGATTCGCCAGCCAGACCAAAGATTTCTCCTTGCCCTATGCTAAAGTTAACGGACTTTACCGCGTTGAAGTCTCCGTCATCGGTGATGTAGTCGACACATAGATTCTTCACTTCTAGAAGAGGTGTATCTGGATTTTCCATAGACATGATAGATACTCAGTTATGATATTGATAACTATTATCATTAACACGTGTTGGATTTAGTGAAAGCGACCAGTACAAAAACAATGAAGTGCCTCGGAATTTATCTAGCGGTATTTCAGGAATTTTCAGTGGGAAAGGCGAAAATTAAGGGAGGAAAGTGAGAGTTGGATCAAACCCCATTTATTATGGAGAATCCTCTAAATGTAATTGCAGAAAATGGCTTTGGCAAAGTTTAAATGAGCCATTTGTTAATGAGCTTTATGAAGCGTCGTAATCATCACATTTCAGTGCAGAATTTCTTAACAAGCGAAATAGCATTTGCTACAGATTACCTGTCCATTACATGGTGCTTTTCGGAGGAAAACATGTCCATTAATTCTATCAACCATGATGAAATGACAAACATTGCAAACAAGTGGGATGCTGAAGAAGAAGTATCTTTCAAACCAGAAAAGAAAATGAAGTCCGCTGAAGCTCGTCGTCGTATCGAGGCTTTAAGAGAAATTAGAGAAAGCGGTTTGAGTCTGGAAGAAGCGAGGGAGCTGGGTCTTATTCACTAATATCCCCGATTGCATGTAATAGGGTGGCTCAAGGCCACCCTTTGATTTGTATGCATTTTATTCATTTCTCATTTGATTCTCCTCTGTAATTTTACCTTCTGGGCATAAAGCTCACTCATACAAATTCTCTCGGCAGTTTCTACTTTTCGTTTAAAAGCAGGCTGACGGCATACTCTTGAACTAAGTTGTTTGACAGCAATATGTGACGCCACTAATTTTAAAGGCAAAGCAAAAATATGTGATGTCGTTGGTAGGGAGAAGGCTATGTCGAATTCTGTGGCTCAAGCTGAAGAAGTGTTGTTTTATGAACCAGAAGATCCGAATGGATACCTTTCAAATTTTGCCGCTTGCCCGATCAAGGTGGATGGGCAAGTGTGGGCAACCAGTGAGCACTATTATCAGGCAATGAAGTTTTCTTCACCGTCACTGAGAAATATCATCCTTGAAGCCTGCACACCTGCTGAAGCATTCTCATTAAGCCGACAATACAAAGAGCAGGTTCGAGAGGACTGGTACGACATTCGTGTAGAGGTGATGCGATTTATTGTGACTGAGAAATTCACACAGAACCCGCAGTTTGCTTTGTTTTTAACGAACACGGGCGATTCGGTGATCAAAGAGCACTCTCATAAAGACCATTTTTGGGGAGATGGGGGAGACGGAACCGGTGAGAATCACTTAGGAAAAATTTTGATGGCAGTGCGCCAACAACTTCGTAGTCAGCAATTGCATTTGATCACATCACATTAAGTACACATTAAAAAGGCCGCTCTGCTTAGCTTGTACGCTGAATGCAGAACGGCCTTTTAGATTTCTATAGTTCCGGTATTCGAAGCCGCTAGAGTGCGTTACAGAGCCATAGAATGACGCTAGAACTATAAGTAACTTTGGACGATGTCATCAAGCTGTCCATCGTCTTTCATTTGGTCTAAACGTTGGTTAATAAAAGTTTCTAGCTTGGGGTCCATTTCTGGGTCGAAAGCCAAATGAATCGGATAGTTATTGATGACTGAACCAAAGTCTTGGATTTGATAATCATCGATATTGAGTTTCTGTTGGTTTAGGTTGTATTTGATTCGAGACTCCATCTCTACAAAAACAATGTCACCTGGCGCACGGTTTATGACGCGAAAGGCTGCTGTGTAATCTTTTACTCGGATCTCATTGAGCTTACCTTGTTGTATGTAAGGCTCTAAGTTTGGATATTCAAATCCTACTAGCAATACCACAGCCTTGCCATCTAAATCGTCAATCGTATTGAACTCGAACGGCTTTTTACCGCTACTCAGCAATACGTGTTTTACATTGTAAATTGGCTCTTCAGAGAGGTTGACTGATTGGATGTTTCCCCAGCTAGGACTGCCGTAGGTAACCCAATTGGGGTTTTCTCTCGCATCTAGCTTGTCAATCATTCGATTAAAAGGGTAGGTGTGGTAGTTAATCTCGTACTGGCTATCGTCAAACACGGCTTCAACAATATCAGAAACGATTCCTCTGTGGGATGACCCGTCAGTTTCGATCTGAAAAGGTTGCGCTTGGCTCGCAATAATGTAGTAGTGAAGAGGCTCGCTTGAGAAAGCATAACTGCTTGAAAACAAACTGACTATGGATGCAACGATAAGATGTTTTTTCATAACCTTCCCTAGTTATTTGATGAATGACTACTACTATACTAGTTGAGTAATTGTAGTTTACTAAGATAACAATATTGGTAATTTTTATATGGTGAAAAAAGGAAAACGCTATATTGGACTCTCTCGACAGTTAATCGGGGCCATCATTGCCATCAGTACCTTATTCACAGTTATAGTGACAGGTCTGGGGCTGTATGTGGAGTACCAAAATCGAGTTTCTTTTATCAGTTCTCAGATCGAACAGGTCAAAGCTGGCTACCTTTCTAGTTTAACGTCAAGCCTATGGGTTGAAGATCGCGCTCAATTGTTTGTGCAAGCGGAGGGCATATCCCGCCTCCCTTCGGTCAGTTATCTCCTTATCGAAAGCCCTGACGAAAAAATCTTAGAGCTTGGCAGCCCCACGACTGGGCAATCGTATTCTCAGTCATGGGAGATGGTGTATCAGATGGGGGGGAAAGACTTCCCACTTGCCACCCTCACGGTGCAATCTGACTTAAGTATGATCCTCAATGACTTCGAAGAACGAGTGCTGTTGCTACTCGCTTTTGAAGCCGTGAAAATCTTTTTGCTATCATTGGTCTCTTTGGTCATTGTTTATCGCTTGGTCGTAAAACGCTTAATGACCATGTCCTCTCAGATAAACGAGCAGCAAGTTGAAGACAATAAACCACGTTTTTTAACACCAACCGACTCTACTTACAAAGATGAAATATCGACGTTGGAAAACAGTTATAACCAATCAATTGAACGCATTCGTCAACAATATCAAGAGTTGATTAAAGCCAAAGAGACGGCTGAAGTTGCTAACCGCAACAAGAGTGAATTTTTGGCTAACATGAGCCACGAAATCCGCACTCCAATGAATGGAATTATCGGGCTTTCGTCTCTGCTTTCAGAAATGGATATGCCGAAAGAGCAAAAAGAGTACGTCAACATGCTCAATACCTCTTCGTTAACTCTTCTCGACCTTATTAATGACATCCTGGATTATTCGAAAATTGAAGCGGGACGTTTAGAGCTTCAACAAGAGCCGATGAAAATGATGGGCATTGCGGCCGATGTTGAGTCGACGTTCAGAGTGAAAGCCGAGCAAAAAGGGCTTCGATTCCAACTGGCGATAGATCCCAAGATTCCAACTATGGTGATTGGTGATGGAACGCAGCTCAGACAAGTGCTGAATAACTTAGTGGGTAACGCCATCAAATTTACCGAGCGCGGTCATGTCACGCTTTCTCTTCGCTTAGAGCAAGTGATTGAGCCTGAGCAGAAATTGAGAGTGCGATTTGAAGTTGCCGACAGCGGTATTGGTATCGCGGAAGACAAACAAAAATCGGTATTTGATAAGTTTCAGCAGGCGGATGGCAGCACTACGCGCATATACGGCGGTACCGGGTTGGGGCTGACCATATGCGATAAGATTGTGACCTTAATGGGCAGCAAGCTTGAGCTAACCAGTGTTGAAGGCAAGGGGAGTACGTTTTGCTTTGTGGCTGACTTTGATCCGTGTTTGGAAAGCAACGAGAATAATATCGATTTTAATAAGGTCTCGGTGTTGCTGGTGGATGATAGCCAACTGAATATGCGTATTACATCGGCACAGCTACAATCGTTTGGTGTGTCCTCTTCATGCTGTGAAACCGCAACCCAAGCGTTAGAGCTCGTTTCAGAGTCTATCGAAAATGCTTCGCCGTATGACTTAGTGTTGATTGATAAAGTGATGCCTTCCATCGATGGGTTCCAGCTTGCAAGAAACCTGATCGAGCGCTTTGGCAAAGCTTGCCCTAAGCTTGTCATGATCTCTGCTGATCCGCGTAAGCAAGACGAAATACATGCTAAGCAAGTGGGTTTTATTGCCTACATTGCTCGCCCATATCAAGATAACCAGCTTAAATGGACCATCAGTGAGGTATTAGCGAAAACAGCTGAAACCGAGACCTTTACCTATCCAAATCGAGGGGAGGTGGCGTTTAAGGACAATGAGCTTGTACCAACCACTAAACCAGCGGTGGTGGCTAAAGAGGGCGTCGATGCCGAAGAACCTAAGCCTGAAGCTACGTTATTTAGCGGTAAAGTTCTGGTGGTTGAAGACTCTAGAGTCAACCAGCAGGTTGCCAAGGTGATGCTTAAGAAGCTTGGCTTTGAGGTAGACATTGCCGATAACGGTAAAGTGGGAGTCGATAAGTTTAAGCATAATGAGTATCAGATGATCTTTATGGATTGTCAGATGCCAGTACTCGATGGCTTTGAAGCGACAAAACAGATTAGAGCACTCGAAGAAGGGACGTCGAAACATATTCCTATCGTGGCACTGACAGCGAACGTAGTGCTGAAAGATAAGCACTTATGCTTTGATGTGGGTATGGACAAGTTTCTACCTAAACCTGTTAATCAAGGTACACTGAGAGAAGTCGTGGCGAGTTTTTTGTCTGGCAAGCGCGAACTGGCAGGAGAAGGTGAGCAGAAGATTATTTAGTCGGTGCGCCATTAAACCTCATCGTAAAAAACCAAAACTCCTACCTAATCCGTCGGAGTTTTTGTATAAGTGGGGTTACCTATCTTTATGGATGCGGCACTAGCCAATGCTATCAATGTGGATCACTACTGAGTCTGGTCGCCAGTATTCCAATTCGCAGTCCATTAGCTCGCCATCTTGCTTGTAGTTCACACGGCAGATCTTCAACACCGGTTGACCCTCAGTCAAATTTAGCGCCTTAGCGACATAGGCAGGGGCTGAAGTCTGAATGACATCAAAGCGCGAACGTTTGGTTTCATAGCCATACTTCTCTCTATAAATACCAGTCAGCGACATGGTGAGGTTTTCCGACAATATTTTTTCAAACAGCGGTTCTTTCAATACATTTTCAACGAACAGCACCGCTCTGCCATCAATAAAGCGTAATCGCTCGATCACGTGTATTGGCGTTATCTGTTCTATCTCTAATGCTTTGGCGTAATCGCCTGCCGCCATCTCTGTGCGAGTGCTCAGTAGCCGCGTTTCTGCGATGCGGTCTTGTTCGCGAATCATTTGATGAAAGTGAGAACGAGACAGTGGGTTGTAGCGAATACGTTCGGGTGACACATACCATCCTCGGCGCTCCTCTCGGTATATCAGACCTTCAGTTTCTAACGACACCAATGCATCTTTGAGCGTGATTCTAGTGGTGGAAAACAGTTCGCTGAGCTCTCGCTCGGATGGCAGTTTTTGCCCCTCGGTGAAGATACCCGATTGAAGTTGTCCTCTGATGCTCGCCTTGATTCTACCTAGCTGTGTCCCTGATTGCGTTGTTGCCAATGTTTTCATTGCTGATCTAGTCCATAAGTTCGTGTGTTCAATAAGGTAAACCATGGAGTTAACAGGAATGTGACAGTAAACATAGCCTTACTGTCATATGAGTGAAATATAACTGCCATACAAATGCACCCTAACTGTCAAATAAGTTGCGCGAAAGCGTCACATTCTGGCGATAGCATACAAAACGAACTTACTGACCTAGTCCAGAGGGATAGAGACAATGAAAACCTTGCTTAGCCGTTCAATTGTATCGCCAGCCAAACTGATTGGCGCAACGTTAATAACGGCAACACTTTCAATGCCAGCGATGGCAAAGGATGCTGATCTTGAGTCACTGATTGAAGCCGCTCAAAAAGAGGGTGCGGTTTACAGTGTGGGCATGCCTGACAATTGGGCAAACTGGAAAGGCACATGGGCTGATCTGAAAGCGAACTACGGTTTGAAGCATCAGGATACAGACATGAGCTCAGCACAAGAGATCTCGAAATTTGAAGCAGAGAAAAGAAACGCAACCGCAGATATCGGTGACGTTGGCTTCGCCTTTGCACGTGTTGCGGTGAAGAAAGACGTGACTCAGCCATACAAGCCAAGTACTTGGAATGATATTCCGGACTGGGCGAAAGACAAAGATGGTCACTGGGCTCTTGCTTATACGGGCACTATCTCGTTTATCTCAAACAACAACCTTGTCAAAGACGCACCAAAATCTTGGAGTGACTTATTAGAAGGCGATTACAAAGTCACTGTTGGTGACGTAGGCGTAGCAGCACAAGCAAACAACGCGATTCTAGCTGCAGCATTTGCGAATGGTGGTGATGAGTCGAACCTAAAACCGGCGATTAAATTCTTTGGTGAGCTAGCGAAGCAAGGCCGTCTATCTTACACAGATCCAAGCATTGCGAACCTTGAAAAAGGTGAAGTGGAAGTCGCGATCATGTGGGATTTCAACGCACTGAACTACCGCGACAAGATTGATCGTAAGCGCTTCACTGTCAACATCCCACAAGATGGCTCAGTGATCTCTGGTTACACCACCATCATCAACAAATATGCGAAGAACCCGAATGCGGCGAAGCTGGCTCGTGAATACATCTTCAGCGACCAAGGCCAGATCAACCTAGCAGAAGGTTACGCGCGCCCAATCCGTAGCAACGTTACGCTTCCTCAATCAGTACAAGACAAGCTGATCTCGAACGAGCAATACAGCAACGTTCACCCAGTCACTGACTTCTCAGCATGGGAAAAATCAGCACGTCGTCTGCCGCGTCAATGGCAAGAAAGCGTCTTGATTCATCAGCAATAATCCATATTCAAAACAAGTAACAGAGAATATACCATGAGCAATAAGGTTATCCTTGTTGTTCTAGATGGACTGAATTATCAGGTAGCCCGTGATTGCATGGGCTACCTGAACGGTCTTCTAGAACTGAGCGATCTTCATGAAAAACAGGGCGACTCGCTAAACATGAACACGCAAAAAAACAAGCTGCGTGCCACGCTTTACCCAATGCAGTGTGAGCTGCCGTCCATGTCACGTCCACTGTATGAGTGCATCTTAACCGGAGTTCGCCCCGTTGAGAGTGGCATTGTTAATAACCAAATCGTGCGTTTATCGAATCACGAATCGATTTTTAGTTTGGCTAAATCACAGGGTAAAGTAACGGCCGCTGCGGCGTATCACTGGGTGAGTGAGCTGTATAACCGAGCGCCATTTGATGCGGTGCGTGATCGCTTTACCAACGACGAAACCATGAACATTCAACATGGCTGTTTTTATCACTGGGACCACTACCCAGATGAAGCCTTGTTCTTGGATGCTGAGCATTTGCGTGTCACTCATCAGCCGGACTTCTTGCTGATTCACCCAATGAACATTGACGATATGGGCCACAAGCACGGGTTGGACTCTCGCCAATACCGTAATAGTGCACGTGGCGCCGATATCTACCTATCGAACTACCTTGAGAAATGGGTGGACGAAGGTTATCAGGTGATCATCACCAGTGACCACGGCATGAATAATGACTTATCACACGGTGGCATTCTGCCTGAAGAGCGTGAAGTGCCATTCTTTGTGATTGGCGATAAGTTCACACACCAAGTCTGTTCAGTAAAACAGACTGACATCTGCGGCAGCGTGTGTCAGCTACTCAACCTTGAACACGATAAATCTTACACTCAGGAATTGTTGGCCTTATGAGCAGTTCTGTAATCACGCAGAGCGATGGCTCTGTCCTTAAACCTCAAACCAAATCTTGGTTCAAACGCTTCAAGCCCGCTTTGTGGCTTGCGCCTTTCGCCCTGTTTTTCTATCTGTTCCAACTGGCTCCTATGGTTTGGGTGTTGATCAACAGCTTCTTCTACGACGATGAGCTTTCTTTAGAAAACTACTCTGAAGTCCTCGATTCAGCCTTCATGATGCAGGCCTTTGGTAACAGTTTATGGCTGTCGATTTGGTCGAGTATCTTTGGTTTGGCGATTGCGACTCTGCTCGTTTCTTCATTGCGCCGTGTCGACTCTAAAATCCGCGACGCAGTGATTGCTTTCACTAACATGAGCAGCAATTTCTCTGGTGTGCCTCTGTCGTTCGCCTTTATCATCATCTTAGGCACCAACGGTGCAATCACCTTATTGCTCAAGCAGTACGGATTGCTAGGGGACTTCGACTTGTACGGCAAGTGGGGCTTGTTGGCGATTTACATTTACTTTCAGATCCCATTGGCTGTGTTGTTGCTGTATCCAGCGTTTGATGCCCTTAGCGACGACTGGCAAGCCGCCTCAGCGCTGCTTGGTGCGAAAGCCTGGCAATACTGGACCAAAGTTGCGCTTCCTGTGCTGTCTCCAGCTTTATTTGGCACCTTCATCATTTTGATTGCTAATGCGATTGGCGCCTATGCGAGCGTGTACGCGTTAACCTCGGGTAATTACAACGTGATTACGATTCGAATCGCGAGCTTGGTATCGGGCGACTTGTTCCTAGAGCCAAACCTAGCCGCTGCAATTTCCGTGATTCTGATGGCTATGCTGGCCTTTATCACTGTGATTAACCAATGGCTGATCAACAAAAGCTACGCAGGGAAGAGAAAGTAATGAACACCGTAAATACTCACTTTCATAAAACCGTGGTCTATTCGATCGTTGGCATCATGATGATCCCGATCTTAGCCACCTTCATTTACTCGATCTCGTCACGTTGGGGCGCCACGATCTTGCCTGATGGTTTTACTTTGGATTGGTACATCAACTTGCTGATGGATCTTCGCTTCTTACAAGCCTTTGGTCGTTCACTGTTTATCTGTGTAGCGGCGTTGTCACTGAGTGTGGTTTTGATTCTGCCTGCGATTTTCGTGGTGTTTTATTATTTCCCGAAACTCGACAGGGTCATGAATATCCTGATCTTATTGCCGTTCGCAGTGCCGCCAGTGGTGTCTTCGGTAGGCTTGCTTCAGCTGTATGCCGATAGCGAAATCTCACTGATAGGCACGCCGTGGATTTTGATTGGTACTTACTTCACCATCGCGCTGCCATTCATGTATCGCGCGATTGCCAACAGCTTTGATGCAATCAACTTGCGCGACTTGATGGATGCGGCTCACCTGCTCGGTGCAAGCACTACTAAGGCGTTCTTGTTGATTATTTTGCCAAACCTTAAAAAAGGCTTAATGGCGTCGCTGTTCTTATCGTTCTCGTTCCTACTAGGCGAGTTCGTGTTTGCCAACATCTTGGTTGGTACACGTTACGAGACACTACAAATCTACCTATACAACATGCGTCAAACCAGCGGTCACTTCACGTCAGCCCTTGTGATGACGTACTTCCTGTTTATTTTCTTACTGACTTGGTTGGCAAGTCGTTTCAGCCAAGGAACCAAATAATGAGCTATGTACATGCGAAAAACCTCACCAAGCGTTTTGGTGACAACACAGTTTTTGAAGACATTGAATTCTCTATCGAGAAGGGGGAATTCATCACGTTGCTTGGCCCAAGTGGCTGCGGTAAATCAACGCTGCTGCGAAGTTTAGCAGGCCTAAATCCGGTCGATGGTGGCGAGATTTGGGTGAATGGTGAAGAGATCACTCACCAAGTGCCGCAAGACCGTGGCATCGGCATGGTGTTTCAATCTTATGCTTTGTTCCCGAACATGACGGTTGAGGGCAACATTGCGTTTGGCCTTAAAATGAAAAAGCTTGCTGCTGACGATATAAAGCGCGAAGTCGCGAAAGTGATTGGGCTGGTGGACTTATCGGGCAAAGAGAAGTTCTACCCGCATCAATTATCAGGTGGTCAGCGTCAGCGTGTGGCTTTAGCCAGAGCCTTGGTGGTCAAGCCGCGTATTTTATTGCTTGATGAACCACTTTCAGCGCTGGATGCGAAGATCCGTAAACATCTGCGCCAGCAGATCCGAGATATTCAAAAAGAGATGAACCTAACCACCATCTTCGTGACTCACGATCAAGAAGAAGCGATGATCATGTCTGACCGTATCTTCCTGATGAATAAAGGTGAGATCGTCCAAGCCGGTACACCTGAAGAGATCTACACTCAACCAGCTGATGAGTTTGTGGCAGGGTTTATGGGACACTACAACTTGGTACAAGCGAACAAGGCTAAGCAGCTGTTTAATATTGAAACCGAGTGGAAGGTGGCGATTCGACCTGAATCTATCTACGTTAAAGAGCAAGGTCGACAATATGGCGAACATATCTCTGCGCCGAAAACCGGCACTATTCGTAACCACCAGCTGTTGGGCAACGTGATTCGCTACCAAGTGGATGTTGATGAATGCGAGCTGACGGTCGACCTGCTTAACCGTTCTTCAGAACGTCTATTGGCAAATGGCAGCCAACTTGAACTGCTGTTTAACCTTAACGAAATTCAACCAGTGAGAGCCTAAGATGTTCAAACCTTTGTATGTATTCGATATGGATGAAACGCTGATCAATGCCGATGCAGCGATGCTTTGGAATGAATTCTTGGTTGAAAAGGGCATTGCTAAAGCACCGAACTTTATTGAAGAAGACCAACGCTTAATGGGCTTATATTCGGAAGGTAGGCTGAACATGGAAGACTACCTTGCGTTTGCTATGGAGCCACTGGCTGACATGCCAACTGAGCAAGTCAGCGCTTTGGTGGAAGAGTGTGTGGAGCAGTGTATTTTACCTAAGCAGTTCAAACAGTCGAAACCATTGATAGAGCAGCTTGCGCGGGACGATATTGACATGTTGATCATCTCGGCGAGCGTCACTTTTTTAGTAGAAGCTGTGGGCCGTAAGATTGGTATCGAGAATGCACTCGGTATCGATTTGGTCGAAAACCAAGGCCGTTTTACTTCTCAAATATTAGGTGTGCCGAGTTACCGAGAAGGTAAGGTCACCCGTTTGAAAGAGTGGTTAGACAATCAAGAAACTAACTATTCAGACATTCACTTTTATACTGATTCAATCAATGACTTACCTTTGTGTGAACACGCTGATTTTGCGTATTTAGTGAACCCATGCCCGCGTTTGAAAGCACTGGCCGAGCAACCGAATTGGTCGATTCTCAACTGGGATTAACGCGAACCCTATATTCGAATTAGCTTCGTTTTAGAACTTATCAAGCCGCTGACTACAGCGGCTTTTTTGCCACATCAGTCTAAGGTTCGACTTATCACCTTAGCTCATAAAAGCTTTAATGTAACAATTCAATAACATCTCTTGCTTGCCTGTAAATCAAACCACCATATTTCAACCCCTTGATAGTGCTCACTTTCTTGTGATTAGAGTTTGTGTGTAACAAATATTTTACAAATTGATGGGGTTTTAGCGTGATTGTCCATTTCTCTCCATCCATTCCAATCTGTCGGCTTGTGGGCCAAATTTAATTAGGGACAAAAACAAACAATCATTTCATAAAAAACGTAACACAAAACCGATAGGTACAAGGAGAAAGTTCATGGTGGAGTCATACAACCCGCTTGGCACGGATGGATTCGAGTTTGTTGAATACACAGCTGTCGACCACAAGGGAATTGAGCAACTTAAAGCGCTGTTTGTGTCACTTGGTTTTGCCGAGATCGCTAAGCACCGTTCAAAAGAGGCTTGGCTTTATCGACAAGGTGACATCAACTTTATCGTCAATGAACAACCACACAGCCAAGCTGAAGCGTTCGCTAAAGTTCACGGCCCATCGGTGTGTGGCATGGCGTTTCGTGTTAACGATGCAACCACGGCAATGACGCAGGCGTCTAACTGTGGTGGTGAAGAGTACAAAACAGAAATCGGGCCAATGGAGCTAAGCATTCCTGCTATTTACGGTATCGGTGAAAGTCTGCTTTATTTCGTAGACCGTTACGGCAAGCAGAGCATCTATGATGTTGATTTCCGATTCTATGATGATGCGGAAGAGCGCATGGCGAAAGCTGATGTAGGCCTCTACGAGATCGACCACCTTACGCACAACGTGAAACAAGGCAATATGGACCTGTGGTCGGGTTTTTATGAGCGTATCGGTAACTTCCGCGAGATTCGTTACTTTGATATCGAAGGTAAGCTGACAGGCCTTGTGAGCCGCGCAATGACCTCCCCATGTGGCAAAATCCGCATCCCTATCAATGAGTCTTCAGATGATAAATCACAAATTGAAGAGTTCATCCGCGAATACAACGGTGAAGGCATTCAACACATCGCACTCGCTACAGATGATATCTACAAAACAGTGAAAACTCTGCGTGATCGCGGCATGGACTTTATGCCAACCCCAGATACCTACTACGAGAAAGTTGATGAGCGCGTTAAAGGCCATGGTGAAGACACTGATCTGCTGCGTGAGCTGCGTGTTCTGATTGATGGTGCACCGACTAAAGACGGCATCTTACTGCAAATTTTCACACAGACGGTTATTGGACCTGTGTTCTTTGAAATCATTCAGCGTAAAGGCAATGAAGGCTTTGGTGAAGGCAACTTTAAGGCGCTGTTTGAATCGATCGAAGAGGACCAGATTCGTCGAGGAGTATTAGACGATGCATAAATGGATCTCGTTTCCTCATCGGGAGGGAGTGTGCTCTAAACAAGCGCATGCCGACTTCCCCGAAGAGGCTATCTATGAGCGAGAGGCGGGCCGAAGTGGTTTCTTCGGCCCTGCCGCTCACTTCCATCACCAACATGCGCCAACAGGTTGGTCGGAGTGGGAGGGCGACTTACGCCCTCGCGCTTTTGATTTTACGCTGGTGGAAAAAGCCAGCCAGATAACCCCTTGGGCTGTGCCTCACCTTTTGCACAATGCGGACTGCAAAATTCGCGTATGGCGTATGGTTGAGGAGATGGATTTCTTGGTACGTAACTCCGATGGCGATGAGCTACTGTTCATTCACCAAGGCAGCGCTGATCTCTATTGCGATTATGGTCATTTAGAGGTGAGTGAAGGGGATTACGTGATGATCCCGCGCTCGACTAATTGGCGCTTGGAGCCAAGCGAACCAATGTTTATCCTGATGATTGAGAACACCGACGCCGCTTACTCCTTGCCGGAGAAGGGCATGGTCGGCAATCACGCAGTGTTTGATCCGGCGGTTCTTGAAATTCCATCGATCAACGATCAATTCCGCGCTCAGTATTCAGAAGATCAAACTCAAGTTCAGGTTAAACGCCATGACAAAGTCAGCGTGATCACTTATCCGTTCAATCCTTTAGACGCGATTGGCTGGCATGGTGATTTGGCTGTGGTGAAAGTGAACTGGCGCGATATCAGACCGCTGATGTCACATCGCTACCACTTGCCACCGTCTGCGCATACCACGTTTGTTGGCGCGGGCTTTGTGGTGTGTACCTTTGTGCCGCGTCCGATTGAGAGCGACCCCGGTGCGCTGAAAGTGCCGTTTTACCACAACAATGATGATTACGACGAAGTGCTTTTCTATCACGCTGGAGACTTTTTCAGTCGCGACAATATTGAAGCGGGCATGGTGACTTTCCACCCAGCGGGCTTCACTCATGGGCCTCACCCGAAAGCTTTTAAGGCTGGGCAAGCGTATAAGAAAAAGTTCACCGACGAAGTCGCGGTAATGATCGATACCCGCCATGCATTGCAGTTCTCTGACGAGCTCGATAGCGTTGAGAACAAAGAATATGTCTACAGTTGGCAAGAGAAGTAAGGGGCAACAAGGATGAAATTAGCAACCAAGAAAAATGGTACTCGTGATGGTCTGTTGATGGTCGTGAGTAGAGATCTCAAACAGTGTGTGCCAGCGACGGAAATTTTCCACGCGATGCATCTGGCGCCAACCATGCAAGTTGCTCTGGATAACTGGGACAGCGTTGCACCTCAGTTAGAGGAGCTATACACCTCGCTCAACATTGGTCATGTGACGGGCAGTGAAGTTTTTGCGCCTCAATATTGTGAATCGCCTCTGCCACGTGCTTATCAATGGGCGGATGGCAGCGCGTATGTAAACCACGTTGAGCTGGTGCGTAAGGCTCGTGGTGCTGAAATGCCAGAAAGCTTCTGGGTTGACCCGCTTATGTATCAAGGTGGTTCAGATGCGTTTATTGGTCCACGTGACAATATTGAATTTGCCAGTGACGAATGGGGTATCGATTTCGAGGGTGAAGTTGCGGTTATCACCGGAGATGTGCCAATGGGAGTCAGTGCCAAGAAGGCGCACGATTCGATTCGTCTGCTAATGTTGGTGAATGATGTGTCGCTGCGTGGTTTGATTCCGGCTGAGCTCGCCAAGGGCTTTGGTTTCTTCCAGTCCAAGCCTTCTTCAGCGTTCTCTCCAGTTGCCGTCACGCCCGACGAGCTTGGTGAACAGTGGAAAGGGAGTAAGGTTCACCTGCCACTGACTTCAACCTACAACGACACACCTTTTGGTTGCCCGAATGCTGGTGTGGACATGACCTTCAATTTCGCGGAGCTGATTGTCCATGCTGCGAAGACTCGTCCACTGTCGGCTGGCGCGATCATTGGCTCTGGCACGGTATCGAATAAGCAAGACACTGACCATGGCACCTCGATTGCAGAAGGCGGTGTGGGCTACTCGTGTATTGCTGAAGTACGCATGATAGAGACAATTCGTGATGGTAAGCCGTCGACTCAATTCATGTCGTTTGGTGATTCGATTCGTCTAGAGATGTTCGATGCCGCTGGTGACTCGATCTTTGGCGCGATTGACCAAAAAGTCAGTCAATATCGACCACGCAAGGGATAGCGACAAGAGTAAAGCGACAGAGAGGAATAGTATGGACAAGGGCTCTTTATGAACAAGAAGATCACTCTCTATAGTTATTGGCGCTCTTCGGCAGCCTATCGAGTGCGTATTGGGTTGAACCTCAAGCAACTTAGCTATGAGTTGAAATTGGTGCATTTGGTGCGTAATGGCGGCGAGCAGCATGATCCACAATATCGCGAGATCAATGCCAGTGAATTAGTGCCTGTGCTGGTGGATGGTGACGTTCAACTCAATCAGTCGCTGACGATTTTACAATACTTGGATGAAAGCTATTTGTGTGAGAGCAGTCCTGACACCTTGTTGATCCCTGAGCAAAAACCACTGCGTTACCAAGCATTGGCGATGGCTCAGGATATTGCGATGGAGATTCACCCTCTGAACAATCTGCGTGTGCTGCAGTATTTGGAGCGAGAATTATCGTGCGAACAAGAAGCGAAAATGGATTGGCTTCATCATTGGATGAGCCAGGGTTTCCATGCTTTAGAAGAGAAGCTGGCGAAGCACAAAAAAGCGCACGGCGACTCGGTGTATAGTCTCACGGATTCACCTTGTATCGTTGATATTTGTTTAGTGCCGCAAGTCTATAATGCCTTACGCTTTGGTCTTGATATGTCGCCTTATCCGCTGATTAACTCGATTGTTGCAGCGTGTAACCAGTTGCCTGCGTTCATTGATGCGATGCCAGAGAATCAGGCGGATGCGACTTTACTCTTATAAACTGAAACCGCAAGTTTAGCCCCAAATTAAAACTGATTGGGTTTAGATTATTGAGGGGATCATGACCGAGTCGCGATTATTCGGTCATGATACATAGGACTAGTTTGTGCTACTGTCTAAGCTTATTTCTATGTAGGCTCAAGACAACATGAAGGAATCTTTATCTTAATATGTAGCCGAACTTTTTGCTTCCATAAAAATCAAGCACTTTTATCTATTTCGGTAAAACAGCATTATTATTTCGCACTATTTATCTAGTATGTTAATCACTTTTTAATACTCATCGATTAGATTGAACCTATTGGAATGATGTTAATTCCTACTGGCAACTTTTTGTTCGGAGTCTGGATGTTGAGCGGTGTTTATGAATTTTTTATAGGGATACGTATTACCCTTCCTGAAATATAGCTATCGTTGCTCTCCCTAATCCTGACTGTATAAATATTTCTTTTCGCTTGTTTCCTGCGTTAATGATTGTTATTTGTTAATAATATGTTAGGTGGGTTTGTTAACTTTTAAAGAGTAACTTCGCATTAGTGCCTTTACTTATTTTTATATTTAATTGTGCAGAACATATGTTTGATTTTTTTCATGAGTAGTTGGTATTGCTTTGCGGCAAATAGGATTCATGAGCTTTATATAATTAAAGATATTATTTTTTCGAGTCGGTACACGCTATTTACAAAAATTGCTTTTAACCTGCAATTTGCAGTGTAGTGTTTTTATACTTTTTTTGTTAGGTAAATTATATGAAGTATAAACTGTCACTTTTAGCGTTATCGGTTTTAACAGGCTGTGCATCTATCCAGGGGGGGGAGAGTATAACTCAAGCTGATGTCGACTATGCGGCCGGCAATATAATGATCAAGCCAGCACTAGTTAATAATCAGCCAAACGATTGTCCAGACGAGGCTCCGTGGGGGGCTTGTTTCAGACAATCTTTTGAGATTACTAATACTGGTGACAAGAACCTTCACGGTGATATTGAAATTTACTTTGGTAGTTTATTCTCAATGCTGTCCGAAAGCTCCCTTGAGTTCGATGTGGAGCATATTAATGGTGATTTGCATCGTATAACGATGACTGATGCCTTTGACGGTTTGGCACCAGGCGAGACGAAATCGTTCACGGTTGATTTCCCTTCTTGGATAGTCAGTGATACTGATTTTTTCCCAAATTATTACGTGGCGCACGGTGATCTTGAGGCGAAGGTGATTGCTAATACGGTCCCTGTTCAGGTTAATGGTCGTGAAGACATTAGCGCTTTTTCTCAAGGTATTCTCCCAACAGAAAATCAGATGAAGCGAACAGCTGGTGACACAGTTGTGAATCCTACTGCTTTGACACGTTTCGATCTAAATGTTGATACTCCTGATACAGGGTTAAGGAGTGTAGATGCCCTAATTTTGCCAACTCCAACATTCATTAAAGAATTAGATGACCGAGTTTTAATAGCTAATGGTATTGTGATCAACCCTATCGATAATGCGCTGCCTTCTGAGCAGGTTTCAGTTTTGAATGCTAACTTTGAACGCCTAAATGTCTCTTCTTCAGGTGAACTGCTGGTTAATGTATCTGTTAAGCCTGAACCTGGTAAAATGCCTGGTTCTTATCTCATGAATGTTAATGCTGATAGGGTAGAGATTGTAGGTGTCGATAAAGAGGGCGCTTTTAATGCAGTACAGTCCCTAATCTCGCTTATTACTCCTGGTCAAGATACTATTCCGGCTGTGTCAATTGTGGACGAGCCTCGTTATGATTTCCGTTCTGTGCATTTGGATGTCTCACGGAATTTTCATTCAAAGGAGCTTGTTTTTAAGCTGCTCGATCGAATGTCTGCTTATAAATTAAACAAGTTTCATTTCCATTTGTCTGACGATGAAGGTTGGCGTTTAGAGATCAAAGATATCCCGGAACTAACGGATATTGGATCTAATAGGTGTCATGATCTTAAAGAAAAAACTTGTCTATTGCCACAGCTAGCTTCTGGACCTGACGTGTCAACAAGTGGATCTGGTTACTATACTCGTGATGATTATATTGAAATCCTTCAATACGCTAAGTCACGAAATATCGAGGTGATACCCTCCATGGATATGCCAGGTCACTCGCGTGCTGCAATTAAGTCAATGGAAGCTCGCTACGACAAATACATGGCTGAAGGTGATACCGTTAAAGCTGAAATGTACTTGCTCACTGATCTTAATGATACTACAGAGTACCGATCTGTACAGAACTATAACGACAACACTATTAACCCCTGCATAGAATCCAGTTATGCTTTCATAGACAAAGTGATTTTTGAGATTAAGAATCTTCACGCCGAAGCAGGCGTACCACTGGTTGATTATCACGTAGGTGCTGATGAAACTGCAGGTGCGTGGCTTGACTCCCCCGTTTGTCGTAAATTGTTCATTGACCCAAACAGTGGGATTGCAAACTTTGATGATCTTGGTAAGCACTTTATTGAGCGAATTTCTCATATTGTTGATCGTCATGGTTTGACCCTTGGCGCTTGGAATGATGGGTTAAACCATGGTGGAATCATGGACCCAACCACACTTGCTGGTGAGGATACTAAAGCTTGGGTTTGGTCAAACCTATTCTGGGGTGGTGCTGGCTCTTATGATGCATATGCCACAGCTGGTTATGATGTTGTAGTGTCACTGCCAGATACATTGTATTTGGATATGCCTTACGAGGCTGATCCTAAAGAGCGTGGTTATTACTGGGCTACTCGAGAAAACAGCAGTCGAGAAATTTTCAATTTTATGCCTGACAATATTCCTGCGAACATAGAAACGACAGCAGACCGTATGGGGGCTCAGATATCTCATGTCTCTGGACCAAAAACTAAAGAGTTTAAAGGGATTCAAAGTAGTATCTGGTCTGAAACAATTAGAACTGATGCGCAGGTAGAATACATGGCATTCCCACGTCTGTTGGCGACAGCTGAAAGAGCATGGCATGAAGCGAGCTGGGAGCCCGAACATAAAGAAGGAGTTATGTACAAGACCAATACTCTTGAACATAAAGGTAAGGGTACTAATCATCTAGAGAGTAATATTAGGCAACGCGATTTGGAGTGGATTGTTTACGCAAATAAGGTTGGCTACAAAGAGCTTCCAAAACTTGACCTTGCAGGGATTCTATATCGACTTCCTGTTCCGGGAGGTATGATTGATGGTGGTGTTCTTTCGGCAAATTCGACTTACCCAGGATTAACGATTGAGTATTCGGTTGATGATGGCCATGTTTGGCTAGAGTACGATGATTCAAATAAACCAAAAGTTTCGGGTGATGTTCGCATTCGTACTATATCGACTACAGGTCGTGCCGGCCGTGACGTTCTGGTGGAGTTCTAGTTGTTTTGTTGTGTAATTCAATGGAACTAAGTTAAGAAACTACAATCTGATCATTTACGTTTGTTACCTCTTGGCCTGTATGTCTAGCCCCCCTTTTGATTGGAGGCGTCAAATAGTGCATGCAGGCCCCAAGACGTTTTTTTACTCTCACCACTCGTTTACTAATGTATGCGTATTATGTTTGCCAAAGTAAATTGCAATGGTACTGTAGCGAGCTGTTTTAGTTGAGTCTTGCGCCTATTCTCACTGGAGCCTGGGTTAGGAGCTACAGACGTGAAGCGCAAGTCGACAGAACTAGACAGCCAGATGTCTGTTGGAGCACTCTTAGCCTAGAGATAGGAAATGGGTAAGTCTTGATTGTAATTGCTAGGATATTATAAGGAAAAGAGCCCACTACGTCGTCTTTCGTAGAGGGCTTTTTACATTTCAAGAGGTAAACGTTAAACCGAAATCACACGCTTGATCTCATCGAGCACATCTGCATTGGCCATCGCGCCGATGTTCTCAACGGGTTTGCCATTTACCACCTGTTTTACCGCCAGCTCAACTAGTTTTCCTGAGCGTGTTTTTGGCACGTCACTGATAGTAAAAATTTGGCTCGGTACATGCCTTGGTGAACACGAGGATTTGAGCTTGTGCTTAATGGCGGCTAATAACGTTTCATTGAGAACCACGCCTTGCTGAAGTTGAACGAACAACCAAATTTGCTCATTGCGGTCGATATCTTTACCGACGGCAATGGAATCTATGATGCCCTCAATAGTGTTCACTTGTTGGTAGATCTCAGCAGTCCCAATACGCACCCCTCCAGGGTTGAGCGTAGTGTCACCTCGCCCGTAGAACAGATAACCGCCATACGCGCTCTGTGCGACTTCGTCACCGTGATGCCATACGTTTTCGAACCTGTCCCAATAAGTGCTGTGATAGCGCTCTCCTGTGTCATTCCAGAAGCCAACAGGGAAGTTTGGGAGAGAATTCGTGCACACCAGTTCACCACGTTCGTGATCGACTTTATGGCCCGTTGAATTGAACACCTTAATGTCGACGCCAAGCCCTGCCTGTTGGCATTCGCCGCGATACACCGGCGAGATAGGATTACCTAACACAAAGCATCCGCAAATATCTGTGCCGCCAGAGATAGACGCCAAATGTAGATCTTGTTTGATGTGTTTGTAAACGTAATCAAATTGCTCTGGGTAAAGTACAGACCCCGTTGAGCACAGTGTTCTTAAATAAGGTAGAGAGTGACTGTCGATAGGTGAGAGATCTGCCTTCTCAATCGCTTCTAAATACTTGGCCGATGTACCAAACAGCGACACTTCGGCGCGCTGTGCCAAGTCCCATAGCACATTGGGTTGCGGGTAAACAGGGCTGCCATCAAAGATCACCAAACAAGCACCGCTGGCAAGCGCAGAAACATGCCAGTTCCACATCATCCAACCACAGGTGGTGTAGTAAAAAACGCGATCGTTCGGCTTAACATCGCTGTGCAGCTGATGCTCTTTTAGGTGATTGATGATGGTGCCGCCAACAGAATGCACTATGCACTTTGGCTTACCTGTGGTTCCAGAAGAGTAGAGCACAAACAGCGGATCATTGAAGCCTATACGCACAAATCGAACAGGTTGCGACTGGTAATGATTGATGATGTTGTTCCAGCTTTGCAGCGACACGTCGTACTCAAAATCGTTCTTTTTTAAATAGCCGATCTGACACACTTGTTTTAGCTCGCTGAGATGCTCAATGATGGCGCTGTTCTTGTCAGCCATATCAAATGTTTTACCATTGAAGGTGTAACCATCGCAGGTGAATAGCACCTTGGGTTTAACTTGGCCAAACCGCTCAATAACACTCTCAATGCCAAAATCAGGCGAGGTTGACGTCCAAATCGCTCCTAAGCTGGTGGTCGCGAGCATGGCTATTAAGGTTTGTGGCAGGTAGGGCGTATACGCAGCAACCACATCCCCTCGTCCCACGCCGCTATCAACAAGCCATTGCTGAGTGCTAGAAACAGCCTCACATAGGGTTTTCCATGTGTAGCTCTGCTGCTCACCACGCTCATTCTCAAACCAGATCGCCTGCTCGTCAGGCATGGTTTGCGCCAAGCGCAGCAAGTTCTCGGCATAGTTTACTTGCGCATTCGGAAACCAAATTGCATCACGATTCGATTTGGGCTGCTGCCAGCGGCTCTCACCTTGAGTTTGGATTTCACCCCCTTGCGAGCCAACCACTCCACAAAAATGCCACACGTTTTGCCAAAACGACTCTGGTTGATCCACAGACCATTGATGTAGCTCGGTGTAGCTTTTTATACCTCTATCTAGATGTAATTCAGACAGATCAAGGTTGTCGATAAATCGGGTTAAGTTGGCATCAGCGATACGCTGCTCACTTGGCTGCCAAACTGGCTTGTTGCTTTCGTACATTCCTTTACCTTTTAACAAAAACTTAACTATTTCAGTCTGGTATGAAGGTTTTACAAAGTCAAAAGATCAGGTAAATAAGGCTTTGATATATTTATGTAAATAAAATGTTACATGACGGGCTATTTCGAAAAATAGCGTAAATTTGGCGCTTACAATGAGTGGGGATAGGCTTAAAGGGAGACATTCGAAAGGAGGTACGTAATGACTCAATATCATTCTAAGCCCGTGAGCCAAGAGGGATGGGTTGAGTGGAGCCTCGAAGAAGAAGCCATTTGGCACGACTTGGTGAAAAGGCAACTGGACGTAATTGATGATCGCGCGTGTGAAGCCTATCTGCATGGATTGACGCTGCTTGATCTGCCATTAGACAGAGTTCCTCAACTACCTGAGATAAACAAAGTTCTAAAGGAAACAACAGGTTGGCAAGTACATCCCGTACCTGCGTTGATAGATTTCGACCGTTTCTTTGATTTGCTCGCCAATAAGCGATTCCCTGTAGCCACATTTTTGAGAACGCGAGACGAGTTTGATTACCTACAAGAACCAGATTTCTTTCATGAAATTTTTGGTCACTGTGCCATGCTCACTAATCCTGATTTTGCCGCTTTCACTGAGCAATATGGAAAGCTAGGCCAAGCCGCCAACTCTAAACAGCGAGGTTATCTTGCCCGTTTGTATTGGTTTACGGTTGAGTTCGGATTAGTAAAAGAAGGCGATAAATTGAAAATCTACGGCGGCGGCATTCTCTCTTCTCCAGCAGAAACCCATTATGCGCTGGAAGGGGAGTTGGCCGTTCGTGAGAGTTTTGATTTGCAAACGGTGCTAAGAACCCCTTATCGCATCGACATCATGCAACCGAAGTATTATGTGATTAATGACTTAGCTGAGCTATTTCAAATCAGTCAAGAAAACCTGTTACAGCAAGCTGATCTCGCAATTGAAGCGGGGTTACTACCACCACTTTTTGAACCCAAGGAACCGACACATGTTGAATGAATTAAAATGCGAAGCCTGCAGTATTGACGCGATTGCCCTGAGTAAAGATGAGCAGCAGTCGCTATTGTTGGAGTTGTCTGATTGGCAAATCATCGAAAGAGACGGCATCCCGCAGCTTGAAAAGGTATTCAAGTTTAAGAACTACAAACAAGCATGGGCATTCAGCAATAAAGTGTCGGAGTTGGCAGAAGAAGAGTTCCATCATCCTTCTATCCTATTGGAGTGGGGTAAAGTCACCGTCACCTGGTGGAGTCACTCAATCAAAGGCCTGCACAAAAATGACTTCATCTGTGCCTCACGCTGCGACGTGTTCGCGGAGAGTGAGTAGCATTGTAATTTGATTAACCGATTCGGTTCGTGTTGCGGGCCGAATCATTGATACTCTCGTTGTAAAAGGGCTAACTTCTCTTAACCCAACTTGACCTGCATCAGCACTTGCTTGGTTTCTTGTCTCATAAATCCTGTCTGCTACTCATAGTATTGGTTTTATGAGGCAGCTCTATGATATATTTCTCGGCCAAGTGTATTACAGACGAAGGCGACTAATGTCTATCAACCTTTCACTCCTTCCACCCAGCGAGAAAAACAAAATCGAACTGGATAAGCAGGCATCGTTTCTAGTATGGAAATTGAAGCAGGCTAAATGTGGCCCAGAAGCCATTGTTGAAGAAGCAATGAAGCTCGGTGACCCAGATGAAAAGGCGTGGTTTGAACAGTCTGTAGAAAAATACAAACGAGTAATGGGCGTCGCATAACCGCAGACAAACCTTGCTCAGCAAAGCTGTGGAATTGAAATGACACGGTAATTTGCTAGAATTTGCCCCGTTAATTGAATCAGAGAGAAGATCCCGATGGGAAGAAGTTTTGAAGTGCGCAAAGCCTCAATGGCTAAAACTGCTGGCGCAAAAATTAAAGTTTATTCCAAATACGGTAAAGAAATTTACATGTGTGCGAAGAATGGTGGTTCAGATCCAGACATGAACCTGTCGCTAAAGCACCTTATTGCTAAAGCGAAGAAAGACCAAGTTCCTGCACACGTTATCGACAAAGCGATCGACAAAGCAAGCGGCGGCGGTGGTGAAGACTACGCTCCAGCTCGTTACGAAGGCTTTGGCCCAGGCGGCACAAGCGTAATCGTTGACTGTCTAACTGACAACGGCAACCGTACTTTCCAAGACGTTCGCCAATGTTTCGTTAAAACTGGCGCGAAAATCGGTGTTGAAGGTTCTGTTTCTCACATGTTCGCTCACCAAGCTGTATTCCAGTTCAAAGGTGAAGATGACGAGATCATCCTAGAAACACTAATGATGGACGACGTAGACGTAACAGATGTAGAGCTAGAAGATGGTGTAATCACTGTATTCGCTCCAACAACAGAGTTCTTCAAAACGAAGACTGCACTAACTAACGCGTTCCCTGAGCTAGTTCTAGATGTTGAGGAAATTACCTTCGTTCCTCAAACTATGACGCCAGTAGCGGAAGAAGATTCTGAGAAGTTCCAGAAGTTCTTAGACATGCTTGACGACTGTGATGACGTTCAGCAGGTTTACCACAACGCTGAGCTGTAATTTTTACAGTTATAATAGTTAATAAAAAAGCCGAGCCTAGTGCTCGGTTTTTTTATGCTTTGAGTATTGATCAAACCTTGATCATCGTTCCGTGCTTTTGCCTAACAGAAGGTCTGTTTATATAGCGCTGGTTAGCAAAGTGTACGCGGTCGACAAATCCACTCAGATAGCTTTCGAATCAAAGGGAGTACTGTAAGGTTCAGCACAATGGCACACGGCCAAGCCAGGAAGAAGCTTTGTAACCAGATTGGCGGCCACTCGTGGCTGAATCCCATTTTAAAGCCAGAAATTAACCCAGACATGATGGTTGCCATGGTGAGTGAGGATAAAATCGCGGTTACCCAAAATTGTTTTTTGCTCATATATGTGTCTCCCGTGATTTTCTGTAACTGATGAGATAAGGTTACAACTATCCATTAATGAGAAAAATAGGCATAAATAGAAGTATGAATTCCATATTCGGAAATATTGACGATCTATTCCTGTTTTGTATTGTGGTTGAAGAGGGCTCGTTGTTGTCGGCATCGAAGCGGCTTCAACTGCCTGTGTCGACCATGTCACGCCGATTAACCGCTTTAGAAGAGCGTTTGAGCATCCGCTTGTTAGAAAAGAAGGGTAGGGAACTGGTGGCGACGAAAGATGGTGAGGCGGCCTTTGCAGCGCTGAGTAGTGGCATGGAGTCTCTTCATCAAGGCTTTAGTAGCCTGCTTGAAGAGCGCGATGCCATTCAAGGTAAGGTAAAACTCGCAGTGCCTCATAATTTCTATAGTGGTTTTCTTCGCCCGACAGTCGAGCAATACCTTACTCAATATCCAAATGTGCAGCTCAATCTGATTTTGAGCCAGCAACAAGTGGTGCCAAAAACCGACCGTGATTTGTTGATCACGTTTCAGATTTCCGACATGGACGGCATGATCGCTCGACCATTGTTTAAAGCGAAACATGGTTTTTTTGCAAGCCAAACCTATTTAGAATCACGTGAGCCGATCGTTAAACCACAAGATCTCGAACATCAAGACTGGATTAACGTTGATGATGTGTTTGATATGCCGCTTTACAAAGCGGGTCACCTGGAACAGATGGTGACGATCAGGCCTAAGTTTATTGTGAACGATATTCGTGCGGTCGCGGCAGCAGCGCAGAAGGGGCTGGGTATCGCTTCGCTGCCTTTTCGTCATGTTGATCCGGAAATGAATCTGGTTCAAGTACTCCCTGAGTACCATCGGGGTGATCGTCAAGCGTATTTAGTGTACAAAGAAAGAAAATATCAGCCGAAGGCTTTAACTCTGCTTATTGAGGCGTTAATTAAAAGCGTTCAGTCGTTCCATAGCGACGAGCTGAGTTAAACAAAAGGAGAAAGAGATGAAAGTAAGTTTTATCGGGTTAGGTGTTATGGGTTTCCCAATGGCAGGACACCTAGTCAAAGCCGGTTTCGAGGTAACGGTATTTAACCGTACTCATAGCAAAGCATTGGACTGGGCTGGAAAGCACCAAGGTAGAACCGCTGAGAGCGTTGCTGAGTGTGTGGCAGAAGCCGATGTTGTGCTGGTTTGTGTGGGTAATGATGATGACGTACGAAGCATGACAACCAGCGAAACAGGCGCACTGGCAGCAATGAAGCCAAACGCGATTCTTGTTGACCACACCACAACGTCTGCAATCCTGTCTGAAGAGCTTGAAGTAGCTGCGAAGCAAGCTGGAGTTCGTTTTATGGATGCACCAGTGTCTGGTGGTCAAGCAGGTGCAGAGAACGGCGTGCTAACTATCATGTGTGGTGGTGAGCAACAGCTATTCAACGACCTTCAACCTGTGTTTGAAGCTTACGGTAAATCGTCAGTTCTGATGGGTAAAGTCGGCCAAGGCCAACGCGCGAAAATGGTTAACCAGATCTGCATCGCTGGTGTGTTGAATGGCTTATCTGAAGGCTTAGTGCTTGCTGAGAAATCAGGTTTAGATATCCCAACTCTGGTTGATTGCCTCAAAAACGGCGCTGCTGGTTCGTGGCAGATGGAAAACCGCGCTACGACAATGGCGCAAGACAAGTTTGATTTCGGTTTCGCCATTGATTGGATGATCAAAGACTTAGGTTTCTGTTTAGATGAAGCTGAGCGCCAAGGCATTCAACTTCCATTGACGGAGAAGACCAGCAACGCATACAAGGCTCTTTCTGCACAAGGTGAAGGCCGTATGGATACCTCTGTATTGATGAAAGCTGTGGTTGAAGAGACAAAGACGTAGAAAGATAGAAACTTCGTTTAGATAATTAAAAATAGCCGCTAATCAGCGGCTATTTTTTTGCCCACCCACACTCGAACTTTACACTTCCTGGAAAACCATACCTACTGATAGATAGGCGATCCCTGTGAATTATGCTATATTCACCCAAAATATAGGTGGAATTAATATGAAAGAACTTAATCCAACGGCAGAAAAGATCGTCGATTTAGCGGAAAGTTATATGCAAAGCCGAGGTTTTAATGGCTTCAGTTTTCGCGACATTCAAAATGAGCTTGGGATAAAGACTGCGAGTATCCATTATCATTTCAAAACGAAACAAGACCTGGCTCAAACGGTATTTGAACGTTACCTTGTTAATTACGAAGTAGCGTTAAAGCGGATCGAGAGTCAAGACATCTCTGCAGAAGGTAAAATTGAAGCATTAGCCGACATTTTTGTTGATGTACGCGAGAACAATAAACTGTGTCTATGTGGTATGTATGCTTCTGACTTCTATTTTTTGGCGGATGGTTTGGAAAGCCTATTGTCTAAATTTGTTCAAATCAATGAAGACTTTATTCGTAAAAGCATAGAGCAGGGGATTGCGAGTGGACATTTCCGTTCTGGGTTAGAAGCGACTCAAGCTGCGAGGTTGGTTTTTGTCGCCTTGGAGGGAGGGATTTTACTGTCTCAATTCAAGGACACAGATTATATCCGTTCGGTGAAAGTCGGCTGCTTAAACATTCTGAAGGCTTTATAGTTTATCGACTATGCTGATACGGTGCAGTATAGCGTTAGGCTTTGTAAGAGGGCATCGTTATTGCGTTTTAGATATGTTGAACACAGTGCTACCCAAAAGAGATTGTTGTTTTGAAAGCGAGGCTTAGCCCTCGCTTTTTTTATGTCTGCAAACTGGTCATTGGACAAAAATTCGTAATGGTTCTGACTCACTAAATGGTGTTGTAGACACTTTTTATGAGACGGATGCTTATTTTTACAAAAATAATTTTACATACTATGTTTATGATAAATATGGACTTTCATTGAAAATAACTTTATCTACCTATTGATAGGTAGATAAAGTTGTTGACGCGAAACCGATCCGATCTTAAAGTACACCCACTGACGAGGAGATGGTCTCTACTACTCCTCCATTTTTTTGAATAAAAAACCTATCTACTGGTAGGTAGTTTTTAGATTAAGGATTTCATTATGTTTAACACATCTTCTATTGCACTAATTGTTGGCGGTTCTTCTGGTATGGGTAAAGCAACAGCAGAGCGACTGCTTAAGTCTGGTGTGCCTGTAATGATTCTCTCTCATGACAAACAGAATCTTGCTGAAGCAAAATTGGAACTGGAATCAGCCACGAATGGTCATGTTGAAACGGCTCAGGTTGATTTATACGACCCTTCTGCTGTTCAAAGCTTTATTGAACAATTAAATGCAGAAAAACGTCACATTGGCTATTTGGTGAATGCAGCTGGTTTCTTCAAACCTGTCGATTTCCTAGAGCATTCTGAGCAAGATTACGACCTTCAGTTAGATATGAACCGTGCTTTCTTCTTCATTACACAAGCTGTTGCGAAAAATATGAAACAGCACGGTGGTGGCGC
Organism: Vibrio sp. HI00D65; assembly: GCF_001635455.1. Taxonomy (GTDB): domain Bacteria; phylum Pseudomonadota; class Gammaproteobacteria; order Enterobacterales; family Vibrionaceae; genus Vibrio. The sequence goes on along the minus strand of NZ_LWEH01000364.1, from coordinate 118,514 downwards.
AATTGTAAACATCGGTTCTATGTGGGCACACCAAGCAATTAAAGCAACGCCTTCTTCAGCTTACTCAATGCAGAAAGCGGCACTACATGCACTAACAAAAAACTTGGCCATTGAACTAGGTGACCACGGTGTACGTGTAAACGCAGTGGCTCCAGCAGTCGTAATGTCGACAATTTATAAGTCATTCATCGCTGAAGATGAGATTGAATCTGCACTACAAGGTTTTAACGATTTCCACCCAATCGGTCGAATTGGTTCTACAGACGATGTTGCTGATGCAATTGAATACCTACTATCGAATAAGTCTTCTTGGGTAACGGGCACGATTCTAAATGTCGATGGCGGCGTGATGGCGGGTCGAAACTAAATTACAAGTCGCCTTCCACGCGGTGTGGGAGGCACTACATGAATATTAATCACTATAAACAAGAAATAATTAAAGGATTTAACATGAGTAATGCACCATTAAATGGCCTTAACTTAGAAGACCTATCAGCTTATACGAAAGTTATTACTGATGATGCAACACAAGCGGTATCTGAATACGGCATTGTTGCTGAATGGAAAGGCGGTGTTCATAGCGAAATTCGCACGTTGAACCAAAAGGTAGGTGGAACAGAAATCGTTAAAGATTTTACTTTCGACGTGGGTGAACCAGAAGAGCTTCTTGGCAATAACGCATACCCTACGCCACAAGATTACCTGCTGGGTGGCATGGCTGGCTGTATGATGGTTGGTTTTGTTGCAGGCGCCAGTGCCCGCGGCATTCGTTTAGAGTCTGTAAAGCTGACCATCAAAGGGGCTTTGGATCTTCGTGGGTTCTTGAATGTATCTGAAGAAGCTCCGGTTGGCTTCGAAGAGATCCAATTTCAGTTTGAAGTTCAAGGTGATGGTACTCAGGCTGATTACGATGAAGTTATTGCTGGGGTCCAACAATTTTCTCCGAATTACCGAACAATCAGTGATGCCGTTAAAGTCTCAGCGATTGTGGCTTAATTAAACGATTTTATTTAATTAGCTAAAAATATAGAACCCTTTTTTAATTTATGCACTGCCACTGCTTTGAGCCTATATTTTAATATAGGCTCTTTTTTTATTCTCAATTCTCTAAATTAGGTGGGTTTAAATTAGATTTTTTTAAATTTGACAATGTTAATTTATTCTATTCTAATTAATGATGTAATAGACTCAGTTACATAAAACATACATATACCTACACTGCTTATTATCAAATTAATTTATCATTTTTAACTTCCGTATAGTGGAGTAATAAAATGAAACCTCTTAAATATGTGATGACACTTGCTTTAATTCAAGGTTCATTCGCATGTCATAGCGAACAAGTTAAAAAAGACCAGACCCATGATATTAATGGGGTTTGGTTTAGCCAACGAGACGGCGAAATTAAAGTTATCGAAAATGAGACTACAAGAACGATACAAGTGGTTAATAACACTTGTTATGAAGTGTCTAACTCTTTGAGTTATGGTACAGAGTTGAGTTATGAGGCGATAAAACAGCATTCCATTCGTCAAGATAATCAATTGATTCTTAATATTCTTCGACCTAGACCTTTTACTTATACTTTAGTTAGTAATATCAATGATGTATGTACTGAAGGTCTTGGTCACTCTATGGTTCGCGATGGTTACTTTGATTTTGATGCTCAATCGATGTTCGATATATATTGGCAAGATATGAACAACCACTATGCCTTTTTTGATGAACGTAACATTGACTGGGATGAGGTTTATGAAAAATATTATGATGACTTACACGGTGCAGACGACGAACAGCTAATAAATGTATTCGATGAAATACTTCGTCACTTAAAGGATGATCATAGTTCTATTTCTATCCCTTCAAAAGAGCTGCAGATATGGTATAGCAATAAAGCCATCTTGGAACAAAAACTGGAGTTGGAAGCTGACCAGTTAAATATTCCTGAATCCGAAAAAGAAAGCTACATAACCAGCCAGAAGGATAAAATCACGCTCAATATCATGAAGTATTTGTTTGAACATGAACAGGAAGGTTTTAAAAAACGAGCTTCTCTTGAGAGCAAGGAACATCGTCTGAACTGGGGCATCATTGATAATAAAGGCATACCGACTGGATACTTAAGAATTGGCGACTTTATGAGCTATATCGATGAAGGTTTAATAACAGAAACGCCTAAACGAAACACAGATAAAGCTCATCGTCAGTTTGAAGAATTAGTGACTAAAATTTTAACGCAGCTAAATGATACCCAGTCGTTGATTATCGATATCCGTGAAAATGAGGGTGGGCTTGATATGCAAGGTCTATGGTTATTGCAGCATTTGATTGAAGAGCAGCAGTTAGCTTGGCATGTTAGCTCTTACTTCAAAGGTGAATTCAGCCATGATGCTGATGTCATGATGACCCCAAGCGATGGTATTTCATATACAAAACCGATTGTACTTTTGACCTCTTTTGGAACGGTCAGTGCAGCAGAGACATTCGCATCGGCAATGAAGACGCTCCCTCACGTGACCATCGTTGGTGAATCAACATCAGGTGCCACCTCAGATGCATTTGGCAGAATGCTTCCCAATGGCTGGGAGTATTCATTAAGTAATTTATATTATAAGAATCGCGACCTTAAAAACCATGAAGTTACAGGGGTGCAGCCAGAGCACGTGGTTAGAAACTTTGTGTTAGAAGATCGTCAGCAAGGCCGAGATGCAGCACTTGAAAAAGCATTGTCATTACTTTATTAAGGCTAACGAGTGCCTAGTTAGAGTGTCACTTGGATAACGAAAAATAGCCGCTGATTAGCGGCTATTTTTGTGTGGCTTGTATAAATCAAGACAAGCCTATCGATGGTTATGTATACCCGATTAGTTAGGTACACATAATGCTTGTAATCAGGTTTGAGCTAGAGACTAATCTAGGTTAACACGCTCAAATTTGACAGTGTGGCCACCGGTGTTTTGACTTGATTCTGTTGCGTAATACAGAGATACCTTACCATTTGAATGAAGGTAGAATTCTTCGCCTGTATTCACTTGAAGCGTCGAATTTTCAGAATTTCGAGAATCAATGTAGTTGATCGATACTGCGGTAATAGCATTTCCGTTTTCATCGGTTGCGCTTCCCGTCGCCGAAACTCGATACGTCGTATCCGCATCAATAAAATGTGATAGAGGCTGAGCGTTGCCTGCAAGAATATTGTGATCAGACGCACTAACAGCGACACCTTCTTGAACAGGTAAACCACAGAATCTTGCTGTTACCTTGATTACTTCGATGGTTTCATTTGAATCTGTACGGGCTAAACCAAGATTCAGTTTTCCGTCAACTAAACGTGAAAAATAACGGTCACTGTTTAGATTCATGTAAAGTTCAATTTGACCAGCGTTATTCGAGCCGCCGTTTGCACCATTCGCTCCCTCAAGCCTACCTGAAATCGACATTGCTTCTGTAGTGCGGTTAGCTAAAAGAACCCTAACTGAAAGGCCTCGTGGATTTTCAATCTTGTCGTAGCCGAAATCAAAATCAAACTTTTCGATTTCACCCCATGTACTGGTGTTGTAATCAATGATGAGTGGTTTATCTGGCTCGATGATACTTTCTAGCCATTGAGAGCCATCGGTTTCTCCCGAGTAGCAGCCGCTGCTGGCCATTGACTGCGCTGATGTCATGAATAATGCACTGGTGATAGCTGTGATAACCGATTTGTTAAGTAAGTTCATTTTGTTCTCATTGAATTGTTATAAGACTAGCCATTGTTTAGAACGACCGACGTACGCGAATTATAGCTATCAAAGCATTGATTAATTGACCTGATGGTTTTTTGTTCTTTTAAATCAGTGGCTTGTGACGAGCTACTTCGGGTTGTACCCTATATTAATACACAGTGTGAATGCAAGCTCCTATAGTGGTAAATGTTATGGGGTTACACATTGATGGTGTGAATTTATTATGTTGTGTTTAAATTATGTACTAATGTTGCTTGAGTCGTTCTAATTAGCTTTATAAAGGGCTAAATTATTTGGGTTAATTGAAATGGCCAGTTAACAAACAGTGCAGCATGATGGTGACTAAACTTGAATCTTTCTTTGCAGAGAAGGGTAATTACTCCCACCTCTAACTTCCCCACTCACGCCTTCACTCAACCATTCACTCCGCATTATTGCCATTCGTCGCATTGATAAAACGGCGTGACAGTTTGTGGTTAACCTTTCAACGTCAACATTTGAGAGGGATTACACATCATGACGGCTTCAAACACTTCAAACTCATTTACTGCTCTGTTTCGTCGTTCACTTTTAATTGGGTTAGCTTTAATCGCTCCTACTCTGGCGCTAGCTAATCCAAGTTCAGACGTGCTTGATATTTACAATCAAGCCGCGCAAGGCAATGAAGACCTAGTCGAGATGGCCTATGAACGCCTCAATGACACGCTGCAACAAGACGGTGCGACGCCGCTGACTTTGGTTTACCTAGGCAGCACAGAAACCTTAATGGGTCGTGATGCACTCTTGCCTTGGAACAGAATGAAGTATGTCGAGAAGGGCTTATCGACCATAGACAAATCACTGGTGTTGCTGAAAGACGAAGACCAACCCATTCATGAACAACCTCGTGTTCAAAGATTACCAGATTCTTACCTGACTCGCGCCATGGCCGCGGTGACTTACACTTCTCTACCTGACATGTTTAACCACTTTGATCGCGGTTACGACTTGTTTCTCTCGCTACTCGCGGAAGATGAATTTCAACAACAGCACTTCTCTGCAACCTCATGGATTTATCGCTACGCAATTACTGCATCGATTCGTGCTGAAGACCTAACGCAAGCACAGGCGTGGTTAAAGCAAATGGAAATGGCCGATGCCGATAACATCGAAACGATGACTGCTAAGGCCCTAATAGCGAAAGCCAAGTAATAGTAGCGAAAGCTAAGTAATAGTTGCGAAAGTGAAATAAAGGGCATGGAAGCTGAATAGTTGGCGAGTAATCATAGGAAAACGGAATGATTGAATTTAAAGGGATCAGTAAGTCGTATCTCACGGGTGGACAAAGTGTCGATGCTCTCAAGGGAGTCGATGGTCAGATAAAACGTGGTGAAATGGTGGCACTGTGCGGCCCTTCTGGATCAGGGAAAAGCACGCTTTTGAACATCCTAGGTTTGTTGGATATGGATTATCGAGGTGAGATAAATATTGATGGCAAAGCGTATCCAACAGAGCAGATTGCTGCTGCGCGTTTTCGCCGCCAGTCATTGGGTTTTGTGTTTCAGCGCTTCAACCTTGTTCCGGTGATGACAGCACTTGAGAACGTCGCATATCCGTTGATGCTGAACCAATGTTCAAAGCAAGAACAGCAGATCAGAGCCCAAGATATGTTAGATCGTGTTGGGCTAGGGTGTTATATCCGTCACCGTCCAGACAACCTTTCAGGTGGTCAGCAGCAACGTGTTGCGATAGCCAGAGCATTGGTCCACAACCCAAGTTTAGTGATTGCTGATGAGCCTACTGCCAGCTTAGACAGCCACACAGCCAATCTGGTGATCGACATTATGAAAGAGCTCGGTCACGAGATGGGCACCACCTTTATTGTCGCAACGCATGACCCAAGAATGGCGGAGCGCTGTGACCGAATGATTGAACTTATCGATGGGCAACTAGCGTCACAAGCCGAAGCAATGGAGGTGATCTCATGGGCAAGTTAACGCAAGGCTTTAGCTCCGTTTTACTTCCAACCTCGGTCCGTTTGGCGTGGCTCAATCTATTGAGAAATGGTCGACGTAGTCTGCTTTCGGTGTTGATCATCGCGATTGCGGTGTTTGCGCTGACTAGTGCGGGCGGTTATGGACTTTACACCTACGAATCTTTGAGAGAATCAACCGCGCGCGATATGGGTCATCTTACTTTGAGCACGCCGGGTTATTTTGAACAAGACGAAGACATGCCGCTGAGTAATGGTTTAGATAATGTTCAAGCGCTCACCAAGAGCATTATTGGCGACAGCGATGTACGTGGTGTGCAGCCTCGAGTTTACTTTAGTGGTTTGGTGTCTAACGGCAGCAAGTCGACCATCTTTATGGGAACAGGCGTTAATGAGCGCGAGTTCGACATGAAAGGGCCTTTCCTTGACGTGCGCAGCGGTCAAACCCTCTCGGATGTGAAATCACCAAGATACGACAGCCAAGAGCCACAAGTGATGCTCGGAACCGACCTTGCTCGTAACCTTAAAGTGGCCGTTGGTGATTGGGTTACATTGCTTGCGACCACCAGTGATGGCGCATTGAATGCCTTTGATTTTAAGGTGCAGGGCATTTACTCGACTGGCGTACCTGAGCTCGACAAACGTCAGTTGTACGTACACATCACTACCGCACAAGAGCTTTTAGCGTCAGACAAAGTCAGCACCTTGTCGGTATTTCTTTTTGAAACTAATAAGACTTCGACGGTTCAACAACGCATCCAATTGGCTTTGGATAAGCAAGTTGGTCAACAAGGCTCAGGCATTGAGATCACCCCATGGCAAGATCGCGCATTCTTCTACACCAAGGTTAAAGATCTTTACGACCGTATCTTCGGCATCATGGGCGCAGTGATGGCATTGGTGGTGTTCGTATCTTTGTTTAACACCATGACCATGTCGGTGACGGAACGCACTTGTGAGATAGGCACTTTGTCGGCACTTGGCAGTTACCCTTCTGAAATCGTTGCGGGTTTTCTAAAAGAGGCGGGCTTACTGGCGGTAATTGGCAGTGCGATAGGCGCACTAGTGAGTGGTTTAGTGTCGGTGTTATTGCTGGTGATTGATGCGCAAATGCCACCACCTCCGGGTCGAACCGAAGGTTACCCACTTAATATTTACTTCTCATTGGAATTGGTTGGTTACGCCACCTTAGGTGTGCTGACGATATGTTTGCTGGCTGCTTACTTCTCTGCTCGCAAAGGCGTAAATAAGCCAATCACGGAGGCGCTGGTTTATGTATAAACTTACTCGTTCACTCACTATTTTAGGTTCTGCGTTGTCCTTGGCTCTAGTATCGGCATCAAGCTGGGCTATCGATTCACAGCTAGTTACCGAGATGATTGCTAAGGCAGACAGCTACCGTCTGAACAGCGAACAGGCATCAAAAGTGGTATCTCTGGTCGCGCTATATCAAGACGAGCAACTGGACAAAACCCGTGAGTACAACGTCTACACAAGACCAAATCGAGAGTCGCTGGTCGTGTTCAAGTCGGCGGTCGAGGCGGGTCAAAAGATGCTGATGATAGAGGACAACTATTGGTTACTGATGCCGAAATCGCGCCGTCCAATTCGTATCACCCCGATGCAAAAATTGCTTGGTGAAGCTTCGGTTGGTGATATCTCAACGCTGACTTGGAGTGAAGACTACCAAGGCGAGTGGGTTGCTGAACAATCGGTTGAGATGCCAAGTGGTGAGCTGCTTGATACCTACCACTTAAAACTCACGGCGAAAACTAAGGGCGCGAGTTATCAATCGATTGATCTGTGGTTAACGGCAGACCGAGCGTTTCCTGTTAAAGCGGATCTGTATCTGCGTTCAGGTAAGTTAGCCAAGCAAGCTTGGTTTACTGAAGGCGTGCGAGATGGCTTGCCAAGTGTGGTGTCGATGACCTTGCTCGATAAGATTCAACCAAGTAAGAAAACCGTGATTGAGTATCGCGAGGTAAGCGAGCAAGCCTTGGCAGATAAATACTACAACCCTGCTTACTTATCGCGTAATAGCGTGTCTGGGCTTTAGGTGGGTGGTATGAAAGCTTCTAGCCGTCGATTCCACATCAAGCCTTCAATCGCTACCTTGTTTGCATTGTCTTGTATGAGTCACACGACTCAAGCGGGCGATCTGAGCCTAGCGTGGGACTGGCAACTGAGTGCTGAAGGCGTTGAATCGCGAGAGTCGCCATTTAGTCCTTTCGTATCTGATAACCGTCAGTCACTCAATGGTTTGCTGGATCTTGAAGTTGGATATGGTAATTGGCTTGGCCTGTTTGCCGTAAAAGCCAATGACATTTTGAGTAATACTCCTCAAGACCAAGACGCGAGCTTTGAATCGGAATTCATTGTACGCGAGTTGTTTTGGCAAGGTGGTGTTGAACTGTCTAATTCAGCGTTCGGTGATCATTACTTCGATGCCACACTCGGTAAGGTTCGCCTAGATTGGGGCGTTGGTTATGGTTACCGACCTTTAGACATCATTAAGCCTTACCGACAAAACCCTGTGGGCATTGTCGCAGAAGAGGGCGCAGGTGTGGCTTCCGCGTCACTGTTCGATATGACGGGCGAATGGACACTGCTTTACAGCGATTCATCATGGACTTCCCAAGATGTGAATCAATTCGAAAAGCAGAATCAGCAACAAGGGTTTGGCTTACGTCGTTTCAACTTAGTAGGCGATCACGAATATCAATGGGTCGCTTATTACGACGATGTACGCCACGGTTTGTTTGGAGCAAGCTTGGTGTCGGTATTAAACCTCGCGTGGGAGTTTCACGGTTCGATGGTTTATCAGCGACAAAGTTTGGGTTACAGCCAGCCCAACTCACTGCTTGAACCGGTTTATCTAGAAGAGCGGGGCGAGGCTTACCAAGCCTTACTCGGACTAACATGGGCCAACGAGACGGGCCACAATGTGGTACTGGAATACTGGTTTGATAGCCGCGCTTGGAGTGATAGTGAGTGGCAAAGCGCTTTAGAGAATGCGGAGTCTTTGTCTCTTAATCCCATGACAACATCGTTGGCGGGCTCTTACGCTCAAGGTTATCAACACGCTAATTTGGTTCAACACAATCTCATGTTTCACTGGTCTTTGGACTCGACACATGGCTGGCTTGAAGATATCACGCCAACATTTGATGTCATGCTGTCTCCGCAAGACGGTGGCTTTATTGCTACGCAGTGGCTCAATTATCAGGCTTTCGATAATGGCGATTCGTCGTTGGAATTGGAACTTGCTGCACGCTTTCTAGGCGGTAAAAGTGATTCTGCTTACGCCAACTTACCGGATAGTCATATGATTCTTTTAAATATCAAAGGACGATTTTAATGGACACTTCTTCAAACAGTCGCTTTTCATGGATCAAAAGCTTCGCGTTCACCACGCTATTTTGCGTTCTTATTGCAATTACAACCCATACGATTTGGGGAGGCGGGTTAACACTCAATTTAGCCATCAGCTTCGGTTTTGGCTACAGCGCGGTGGGCTCTTCGTTTGTGTTGGTTAAGTGGTTTAAACGAGAATCTCGCGTATTTGAAGTTGGCGTTTCGATGGCCATTGCTATGGTGGTGGGTACCTTGAATGCACACTATTGGTTGAACGGCTTTTTCGGCTCTAACCTTTCCGATCTTAAATCCGTGATACTGCTTGGTGTGATCTTCTGTTCCGTTTGTTATTACTACTTCTACACAAGAGAGCAGCAGCTACGTGCCGATAATGAATTAGAGGTGGCGAAACGTCGCCAAGCTGATCAAGAAAAGGTCGTTGTACTTAGCCAGTTAAAACAGCTACAAAGCCAAATCGAGCCGCACTTTTTGTTCAACACTCTTGCGACCATTAATGTATTGATTGAGAGTGATAGCGCCAAAGCTAAGTTGATGCTTGAAAAACTGACAGACTTGTTGCGTGTGACCCTCAAGAACAGCCGTACTGAGCAATTGACCATAGCTCAAGAGGTCGATTTACTAGACGCTTATTTGAACATCCAGAAGATACGATTAGATGAACGTTTGACGTTCTCGATTGAAACCAACGACATCAGCGAACAACAAGTGATTCCACCTTTCTTGATTCAACCTTTGGTTGAGAATGCGTTAACACACGGAATTGAACCTAAGGCTACTGGTGGTGAAGTCAATATCCGAATTGTTCAGCAAGACGACCAGATGAAAATTGAAGTATCAGACAGTGGCGTGGGGCTGACAGCACCGTCTATTGCTGCTGGCCATGGTGTTGGATTGAGTAATATTCGTCAGCGTATTGCTACCCTATACGGAGATAAGGCGAGCCTGACGATCACAGAGCAAGCGACTGGCGGCGTGGTGTCGACAATCTTGTTGCCGCTCATCAGCGAAACTAGCTCCGAGAATGCAGTTCTGAAACTCTAAGTACTGTTACGAAAACAGACGATTTACAGTGTGAATTTAAAGGAAGAATAATGATCAACTCAGGACTAAAACACAGTGTGACGGCAATTATCGCAGACGATGAAGCACTGTTAAGGCATCACTTGGATAAGAGTCTTGCTGAGGTTTGGCCTGAGCTAGAGATTGTCAGTAAGGCCAAAAATGGGACAGAGGCTATGCAGAGTATTCAGCAGCTAAAACCTGATGTCGTCTTTCTTGATATTCGTATGCCAGAGCTTGATGGCATTTCCCTAGCCAAACAATTGAACAAGCTTGCATCACCGCCGCTGGTGGTCTTCATTACGGCTTACGACGAGTATGCGGTTAAAGCTTTTGAGCATAATGCGATAGATTACCTACTCAAGCCAATCAATGAAGAGCGCCTGCTTGCTACCTGTCAGAAGATTCAAGCGCGCTTATCAAGTAATCAAACACAGTCCGGTCATATGCCAGAACAACCCGACATCGCTGCACTCATGAGTCAACTTCAGCAACTGTCACAGTCGGCGTCACAGCAAACGCAGCCTCCTTATTTGTCGCAGAAAAAGTATCTTACGTGGCTCAAAGCCAGCGTTGGCGAAGACATTCACCTGATCGCCGTCGATGATGTGGCGTATTTCAAAGCCGAAGATAAATACGTATCGATATTCAAGAAAGGGCACGGTGGGCTATTAGAGGAGTTTATTCTTCGTGTATCTCTAAAGGAGTTACTCGCTCAACTTAATCCGGATGAGTTTTGGCAGATCCATCGTTCAGTGGTGGTGAAAGTGTCGGCTATTGATAAGGTCAAAAAAGGACTATCCGGTCAGATGTCGGCGTATGTATCCGGTGACAAGCTGCCAATCAGCCGTGCCTCGCAAGCTCTGTTTAAAGGCATGTAGTCTGTTTTTCTTCCCCTTACTCCTGAACTTCTAGTTGAATATGGCTGACTTTACATGTGTTATTGTAATTTATAAGATGACGATCTAGATCACAACTATATTCATTTGGTTAAATATTAAATAATAATCATTAACTCAATCTGTATATTGTCAGTGAATGACATTAAGAGGTTGTTATGAAGACATATTATTTAGCGACGGCAATATGCTTTGCCCTGGTTGGTTGCAGTTCTACATCAAAAACCAATGAAACTTTAATTCAACCAGATCCTGCCTGGACATCTGCTCAACTGGATAATGGTTTTACCTACCATGTTTATCCTGATCATGAAGCATCGGTATCTGTGCGTTTAGTTGTGCACGCGGGCTCCATTCAAGAAACACCTCAACAAGAAGGCTATGCTCACTTTGTCGAGCATATGGCATTTAATGGCAGCAAGAACTTCTCTCAAAATGATGTGATTCGTCTATTTGAAGAAGCTGGCTCCAGCTTTGGTGCGGACATCAATGCCTATACTTCCTATGAAGATACGGTGTATGAATTAGATTTGCCAGATAACCTCCAATTAGAGCAAGCATTGACTTGGATGCGTGACGTTGGCGATGGCCTCGATCTCTCTAGTTCGGAAGTTGAAAAAGAAAAGGGAGTGATTCTTGGTGAGTTTCGTATGGCTCGTCTCGATGATAAGTCATTCCCCGAGAAATATGTTGATTACCTATTCGAAGGCAGCCCTTACGAATCGCAAGGTGCGTTAGGAACTAAAGCTTCGGTTATGGCTGCCACGTCGGAAGGGCTTACCGACTTTTACCAAACTTGGTATCAACCTCAAATCGTTGAGCTAGTGGTTTCTGGTGATGTGGACCTTAAAACACTGATCCCACTGATTGAAGAGAAATTTTCGGGTTGGGAGCGCGGCGAAACGCCAAGACCAGAGAAACAGAATACGACTTCGTTTAATGAAGGTGATTATGTTGAGTATGCAGGTAGAGAAGCGCCAAGCATCACTTTAACGTTCAATCGTGGTCTGTATCGCATCGAAAACCATGCTCAACAACACCAGCGCTGGTTAGATGAAACGGCTCTACAACTCATTCGTCAAAGACTCGAAACGGTATTCAATGACGCAGCTTTACCGACCCAATGGGTAGCATCTGAAAACTATCAGATGGGAGCTCTGAATTATTCATCAATCAGTGTTGGTTTTCCGAATGGTGGGCGTGATGTAATCCAACAGGAGCTTCTCTCTACGCTGGCATCACTGCGTGATTTTGGTGTGTCGAAAATGGATATCGTTGCCGAGCAGCACTACTACCAAGACCTGCTGGATAACATCGAGGATGACTGGGATAAGTTTGATAGCGCTGATCACGCGAGCGATAAAGCGAGCGCTCTTGTTAGTGGCCGAATCGTCCAATCACAGAAAGACTATCAAGCCAGCCTAGAAGCATTCATCGCTAATCTAAGCCTTGAAACGATCAACGACAACATCAAGAATCTGCTTTCTGATGATTACTTCCTTGTTATCGGGATGGACGACTCTGAAGATAGAACCGCTGTCGTCAATTCTTTAGACAGCTTAAAAGCAACTTATAGCGAACCAGGAACCCCACCGCTCGTTATTGCTTCTGCAAGTGCCTTCGCCGTTCCTAGTTCGGCGGGCGAGGTTGTGCTGGTAGAACAAATGTCGGTAGATCCATACATTCAGAAATGGACGTTAAGCAATGGCGTCGATATGTGGTACCTGCGTGATTATGCGGCGGGTGATGATGTTGGTGTGATGTATATGAGTCTCGGTGGAAAAGCCGCTTTGGAACCGAGCTTATACCCAGCGGTTGAAGTGGCATTGCCGACGTTTGCTCGAAGTGGTGTCGGTGAGTTTACGGGATCTGAGCTACTTGCTTATTTTGACCGTGAAGATATCCGAGCAGATAGTTTCATTGGCAATACCCGTCATGGCATTGAATTTAATATTCAGAAAGATGGGCTAAAAGATACATTTGCTGCACTGTATACCTTCATCACGGCACCTAAAATCAACCCTGAGCAACTAGAGGCGGTGAAGCAAGAGTTTGTACAGGGACAAGAATCTTTCTTGAGCAGTCCGGTCGGTCAGTTTGAACGCGCAATAAACCAAAATATCTATAGTCCGGATAGTCGTCACCTGTTGGTTGATAAAGAGCGTGTTGCAGCGGTTTCAGTGGAAGATGTCGATAACCTTCATCAGCAGCTGTTTGGTCAAATGAGACAAAACCAGCTGGTGGTCGTTGGTGATATCGACCCAAGTCTATTGAAGCCTTTGGTTCAGCAGTACTTGGCTTCTATTCCGTTGGAAAAAGCCGCGGTACCTGAATTTAAAGTGGCATACAACCAGCCACTGGAGTCACGTATTGATTTGGCGATTAACAATGTAAATAGTGCTGAGTACATCTTGCGAGTGATCTCTGAACCCGCAAGCGCTACCGAGCAAGACTTCACGGCAAAAGATATTTTCATGGAAAGCTTACTGGAGCGCCTACTGGCGACTCGTTTAGATAGCTATATTCGTGAAGAGTTAAGCTTAGATTACTCGCCTTATACCTACTTAGCATCTGCCGATGGGGAGCCATTTCTTGAGTGGGCTATTGGGGCGATGGTCGCGCCAGAGAATGTCGAAAAAGTAGAAGTGGCAATCGATAAGGTCATTAGCGACCTTCTACAAGGTGTCTCTGAGCAAGAGATGCATGCGGTGGTGAAACAGTTTGAAGCTGATTTTAAGCCTCTTGAGATGAGCTCTATTGACCAAGCCTGGTATGTATCTCGTTATCTGCTTCATGGCTACGATATCGATGCTTTATCTCAAGTGGAACGAATGGCGAGATCGATTTCAGCAGATGATATGAATGCGTTAGTGCAGCGTATCTTTGGTGAAAATAGCCGTAAGGTCAAGAACATCATGCGACCTAAAGCGTCATAACGATCAGCGTTGGACGCATACGTAATGGAAAGCCAAGCCTCGTTGCTTGGCTTTTTTTTTTGGAAGCACTGAAGCTTAATCGGTTGCATCGAATCATTTTCTAAAAAAATGATTTTAAATCAAGACAGCGTTTCATTTGTGTTGTAGATTGGCGATCTACGAGAATATTGTTTGGATATTAGATTGCTTAAACTGGGTACCCGATTAGTCTTAATGTTGTTTTTACTGAGCTTTGGCTTAGTGAATTCTAACGGCTATTCGTTTCCTTCTAAGCCGTTTCAAATCGAGACTGCTCAACAGCAATCTTTCGCGCAAAAACAGTGTCAGAACGCTGCCATTGATGACCCATCGGCCTATTTGGAGTGCGATAAAGTTCAAGTAGGCGCTTCGTCAGTAGGTGACAGATCCAATTATCACGATACTGAATCTAGCCTTCAAGCGACCACTTACCGACGTATATCAACCAATGAGCAAGAAAGCGCGCCTGACCTTGAGCCTGCTTATCACTTGCTGATTGACTTCTCTCCCCCTTCTTTACTGGCTTCGCTGTTAGCGACAACCCCTATGTTGGACCTCAAACAGCACTGGACCAGTATTGTCAGCTCTCCGCCTTCCCGTTTGTCGGGGTGGAAAGAGGGCAACATCCAATATTCCCACTTTCGAGAACTTCTTAGCTAATCCTTTGCCCCTGATTGGTCGCATCGACGATCCCCTGTGTCCGTTGTTTTAGCCAATCCCCAAAACAATTCGCGAATGCACTCTGCTGCCGTTAAATCAGTTTGGTCTGGTTGGGGGTAGCCATCGTTCGCGTTCGCAAAACTTAGTTAAAATAAGAGATCTTGACTGTGAAAAAACGCATTCCAAGAAAACAAATCAACCACTACTCTAAGTGGAAATACGTGGTACTTATTACCACCATTATCATCATGATTCTGAGCGCTTTGCCGTCGTGGTATGGTGAAGATGCTTCGGTTCAAATTAACAATCGCTCTGAGCAAACCATCGACGCGACGCAGGTGACTCAATACCTTGCAAGCGAAGGCATCCAAGCTAAATCGGCTTATCAGAAAGACAAGCGTTTAGTGGTGATCTTAGAAGATGCAGAGCAGCAAGCAAAAGCCAAAGAAGTGCTGAATGAGCGTCTGCTTGATACTGCAACCGTCGCGCTAGCAATGGAGCCAGCAGCACCAAAATGGCTGACTGACATGGGCTTTGCACCGATTCAGCTAGGCCTTGATTTACGTGGTGGTGTGCAGTTCTTACTTGAAGTAGACATGGAACCGGTTTACCACGCGCAAGCGCAAGCCATGGTCGATGAGATCACTAACCAAGTGCGTTATGCCCACGGTAAAGTTGCAAAGGACAAAGTGGAATTTAACTTCCGTACCGATGCAGACTTTGAAAAAGCACAGAAGCTGATTCGTGAAGAGTTCCCACAATGGTTACGTGACCGCTCGGACAAAAAGCTGACTTTGACGCAATCAGAAGACGAACAACGCACGCTTCGCAACCTAACGGTTCAACAAAACCTACAAATCATGCGCAGCCGTATTGAAGAGCTCGGTATCACTGAAGCCTCAATTCAACGCCAAGGCGAAAGCCGTATCCGTATCGAATTACCGGGTGTACAAGATCCTGCAGCTGCAAAAGACGTGATTGGTGCCACAGCATCATTGGCGTTCTACTCGGTATACGACAACCCAACTCGTAATACTCAGACGCTAAAAGATACCGATGGCAACCGTGTGGTTGTTGCTCGCAAAGCAGTACTAAGTGGTGAACACATTATTGATGCACGTAGTGGCATTGGTGAAATGGGTAGCGCAGAAGTAAACATCACCTTAGATTCTGCGGGTGGTAAGAAAATGTCTGAGTTCTCTCGTCACAACATCGGTAAGCCAATGGCGACCGTGTACAGCGAGTACAGCCGAGACAGAGCTGGGAACAGCGAGAAAACCAGTGAAGTGATCAGCGTTGCGAACATCCAATCTCAATTGGGTAGCCGCTTCAGAATTACAGGTGCAGGCAGCATGGCTGAAGCGCAAGAGCTTGCTCTGTTGCTTCGCGCAGGTTCACTAACAGCACCAGTGACTATCATTGAAGAGCGTACCATTGGTCCATCTTTAGGCGCAGAAAACGTGACTAACGGCTTTGCTGCACTGGCGCTTGGTCTTGGTCTTACTCTTACGTTTATGGCGCTATGGTATCGCCGTCTTGGTTGGGTCGCGAATGGTGCGCTTATCGTTAACATGGTAACACTGTTTGGTCTGATCGCATTGCTACCGGGTGCGGTATTAACCCTGCCGGGAATAGCTGGCTTGGTATTAACCGTTGGTATGGCGGTGGATACTAACGTACTTATCTTCGAACGTATTCGAGACAAAATGAAAGAAGGACGCAGCTTTGCTAGTTCCATCGATCGTGGTTTCGATAGCGCGTTCTCATCTATCTTCGATGCTAACTTTACCACCATGATTGTAGCGGTTGCTCTTTACACCATTGGTAACGGACCAATTCAAGGCTTTGCGTTGACATTGGGCTTAGGTCTTCTAACCAGTATGTTTACGGGCATTTTTGCTTCACGAGCAATCATCAATTTGGTTTGGGGGCGTGACCAACGCCATGATGTAAGGATTTAAGCATGAGTACTTCAACAAAAATGACAATTTCAGAACGCTATTTTTCAAATAGTAATATGACTCTCCTTCGTA
Source organism: Vibrio sp. HI00D65 (assembly GCF_001635455.1). GTDB lineage: Bacteria > Pseudomonadota > Gammaproteobacteria > Enterobacterales > Vibrionaceae > Vibrio. The sequence continues at coordinate 101,837 of NZ_LWEH01000364.1, read as the reverse complement.
AGGTTATGTCGGTAATCTCTATTGTGTTGTTCATGAGCTCAGTAATGCTGGTGGCCGTGAAAGGGTTTGACTGGGGGTTGGACTTTACAGGCGGTGTGGTTGCTGAGGTTCAACTTTCAGATCAAGTGACCAAAGACGCGCTGAAAACACAGCTTGATGCTGCTTTCCAACAAGACGTGCAAGTGGTTGGCATGGCAGAGCAAGATCGCTGGACTATTCGCTACAGCCAGCTGACAGACGCACCGCAAACCAACTTAGTTGATGCCTTGGCATCGGTGAGTGACCAAGTGAAAGTACTGAACAGCAGTGTGGTTGGCCCTCAAGTGGGTCAAGACATGGTTGACCAAGGTGGCTTGGCGGTATTGGTGTGTTTCTTAATGATTATGCTTTACCTAAGCGTACGATTTGAATGGCGTTTAGCTCTAGGCGCTTTGGCTGCGATCATTTACGACGTGACGATTATCTTCGGCTTATTCGCCTTGACTCAGTTTGAGTTCAACCTAACGGTGCTGGCGGCGGTATTAGCGATTCTGGGCTACTCACTGAATGACTCGATCATCATTGCTGACCGTGTCCGTGAGATGCTGCGTGGCAATCTTGACGGCGATACTGATAACCTGCTTAACGAATCAGTCAAAGCAACGTTCTCTCGTACCATGGTGACTTCAGGTACGACTTTGTTGACGGTATCTGCGCTTTGGTTGCTTGGTGGAGCGGCTCTACAAGGCTTTGCAATCGCATTGGTAGTGGGCATTGCGAGTGGTACATGGTCTTCAATTTCGGTCGGTATAACCCTTCCGAAATTACTTGGCTTACAGCCTTGTCACTATCAAGTGAAACCGCCTGTAGAAGTTGAGGGTGAGTACCCTTAAGTTATCTATTTTGATAATGCTGCAACTCAGTAAGTGAGCTTACTTTAGCCCTTCGCTTTTAACCGAACGAAGGGCTTTATTTTATTTAAGAGTCAATTAGTTAAGGAAAGAGAGCCTATTTCAAAAAACGACGGGTTGAGCAGGCAAGTACTAATGATATGAAGTATGTTTATATGACGTTAGTAGAAATGAGGCAAGGGAATGGAATATCGACATCAATGTCACGTAGGCGACCACGGTGATGCACTGAAGCACCCTGTATTAAGTGCTCTGGTTCAGTCATTAATGCAGCAGCATTCGCGCCTCAATGTTATCGACACTCACTCAGGTACCGGGTGTTATGACCTAACCATTGCGCCAAGTAATCACGCAGGCGAATTTGCAGAAGGGGTTGGATACCTTTGGCGCAACAAGGCCTACCTTCCTGATTCATTTGCATCTTTTATGTCGATGTTGGAATACTACAATCCGAATCAACTTATCACGCTGTATCCCGGCTCGGCAGCGATTACCTATCAACAAGGTCGCAGCCAAGATAGCTTCTATTTTTCAGATATTCAGCAAGATGAAGCCGATTTACTGCAAACCAATATTGAGAAGTTGCAACGCGATCTCGATGTCTCTAGCAAGTTGATCATTACTGCGGGCGATGGCCTTAAAGCACTGCCTGACGATGTCGCGAAACATGATAGCCACCACCTGATTGTGATCGACCCACCTTACGAAACGGATTCCGAATATCACGCGGTGATTGATGCTTTGGTTAAGGCCTATCAACAGTCAGAGAAAGTCTCTGCGCTGATTTGGTATCCACTCTACACCGATGACAAAAGCTCACTGATTTTGAACCACTGCGTGACAGCGGTGAAAGATGGCTTGCTACCAAGCCCTATCAAATCGGAATTGCGACTGCGCGATCCTAAGGGCGATGACCGACTCATCGGTAGTGGTTTGTTGTTATTTAACCCACCACAAGGCATTGCAGGGACGGTTGCTGACACGCTCGATTACTTACATAGTCAGCTTGCAACTAATGGTGAAGGCTACTGGCAAATGAAAAGCCTATAAATCTGATTGGTATGGGCTTTCTGATGAATTAGTAGACACAGCTCACTAAATAATTGTTATTTATGTGGTTTAAATTGACCAAACGCTAACTTTTATCGATTGATTAATTGCTGTGAATCATTTAAAAATGGAATATTAGTGCGCATAAGTGCATAATGGCTCATAAGTTAAATAATTAGCCCAAATTAATATCAGATTGTGGTTTACCCCCTAAACTGCATTAGGCTCGCACTAGTCACGCGAGCCTTTCTTTTGCCTGAAAGAAACGTTTATAACAATTCTTCTTCAATCTTTAGTGCCTTCTCTCTGAGCTGGGAGTTGAACTCAGTAGCGTTTATTGAGTAGTGCGCTTCTCGGTGGCAATTAGGGCAGAGAGCAATCACGTTTTCAGGACAATCAGCACCACCATCCGCTAATCGTGTCAGGTGATGTACCTCTAGGTAGGGACCAGACTTTGCCTCAAAGGGCGATGCTATTTCACAGCCTTCACAAGTTCCATCTGCTCGTTTTTTTGCATAAAACTTGATAGCGTCACTACGATATTTCACGTGCGTGAGTTGCTCTTTAGGGCTAGCTTTAAGTGGTGTTGAAGCTAAAGCGATGTCTCGTAACTGCTTCAGTGATTTACTTTTAGTTGGCTTGGTAAGGTATGACATTTTTGGAGTTTGAATTTTATCTCCAATACTTTGCGGGACTATATCTAAATGGAAAATTATTGCGTCGCGAAGTTGGTCGTTTTTGTCGGGGCGTTGCTCTATGTGATGACAAATGTAGTTGCAAACTCCAACGAATCTAACCAAACCAGTTGAGACAGATTCAAATAAGAGAATCTCTTTTAGGTTGTTTTGGTGTTCAAAGATGGCCAAGTTTCCTTTAATCATCTGCATATCACCTTCTTGCCCTTCTCCTGTATATCGGAAAGTCCCGTCTGCACTAAAGCCATCAGAGTAACCAAATTCTTCACCTGCATCGCTTGTGAAGATAAATACATATGGGTGTGCTGCAGGCGTAGCTATACCACCATATTGCTGACCTTTGTAACGGCCGTGTATATCTGTACGTCGATTGTAAACTTGTCCTACGTTGAACAATGGAGAGTCCTCATTTATCCGTTTGAATTGGAATTATTATTGATATTTTTATAGTTTGTTTTTTATGTAAAGTTTAAATATAACAGTGGTTTAAGTTAAAGTGTGTAAGTGGATTCTTGGGTGTGAAAAGGTATCGGCTTGGTCACGTTTTTAAAGAGATAAGCCTGCAGGACTCATGCAGGCTTGGGAGGTGTTTAATTCTTGACCACTACAACGCTGGATAATCGATATAGCCCTTTTCGTTGCCGCCGAATAGAGTCGTGCCATCGAGTTGTGCTAGCTCACTGCCGTTTTGTAGGCGTGATACGAGATCTGGGTTAGCCACGAATGGGCGACCAAATGCGACGAGATCCGCGTAGCCTTTGTTTAATACTTCTTCGGCGCGTTCTGGTGTGTAGCTGCCAGCGACGATGATGGTGTTGGAGAACAAGGCTCTTAGTTCGACACGGAAGCTTTCAGGTATCACCGGTGCATCATCCCAATCAGCTTCTGAAAGATGTAGATAAGCGATATCACGAGCTTGCAGTGCTTTCGAAGCCTCCAAAATCGTTGGCACGATGTCTGGGCAGTTCATGTCTTTAAAGGTGATGAATGGCGCCAAGCGCACGCCTACTTTATCGGTACCTATCTCTGCAATCACAGCATCAACCACTTCAATCAGGAAGCGAAGGCGGTTCTCACGGCTTCCACCGTAGTTGTCGTTGCGCTTGTTTGAGTTGGTTCTTAGGAACTGGTCAATCAGGTAGCCATTGCCACCGTGGATTTCCACTCCATTAAAGCCTGCCTTGATGGCTTTCTTTGCTGCGTTCGCAAAATCTTGAACCACTCGATCGATGTCTGCTTGGGTCATCTCTCTTGGTTGGATGCAATCGACCATGTTGCCGTTGCCATTCTCATCAGAAATCCACACCTGAGTTTCTATCGGAGCCAAAGCTGACGGTGCTATCGGCAGTTCGCCTTTTTGAAAGGTAGGGTGAGACACGCGGCCGACATGCCAGAGCTGACAGAATATTGCTGCGCCTTGTTCTTTGGCTGCTGTGGTTACTGACTTCCAACCTTCAATTTGTGCATCGGTATAAACGCCGGGAGTGAATGAGTAGCCTTGAGAGTCATCAGAGATCTGCGTCGCTTCAGTGATGATAAGCCCAGCGCTCGCACGTTGTTGGTAATAGGTTGCCATCATATCGTTTGGCACATTGCCCGGTTGACTGGTACGAGCGCGAGTCATAGGCGCCATAACGACACGGTTTTGCAGTGCTAGGCCCTTGAGTTCTGATGTTTCGAATAATTTGTTCATGGTATCCACCTTGTTTTAATTCAGTACTTTTTAATTCAATGTTTTTAGTTTTGTATTCGGTTTATAGAGCGGATTACTTGCTTTCCGCTGGGCTGAAAATCGAGTTGCTCTGAGGCTTACCAGCTCGGTTGGCTTTGGCAATAAGTAGCAAGCCAATGACAGGGACAACAACGGCTGCGAATGGAATCATTCCTGCGCCTAGCTGGCTGTCGAGTACCATGCCACCAAGGAATCCACCGAAGGCATTCGCTAGGTTAAAGGCTGAAATGTTGGCTGTAGCAGCAAGTTCTTGTCCTTCACCACCGTGGTTCATTACTCGAAGTTGCATGGCAGGAACGTTCGCAAATGATGCAATACCAAAGACAAATGCAGCTGCAACGAATAGGATTTTGTTGTCTACCACTAGGCCCACCACAACCAGTGAAGCGACCATCGCGATTGCCCAAAACATGGAAGCTTTGCCTAAATCTTTATTTGCCTAAATCTTTATCGGAAGAGCGGCCGCCTAATGTGTTACCTATGATCAAGCCCACACCGACAATGACTAAGATCCAAGTGACTGAGTCTTGACCGTAACCCGTGATGTGCATGGCAATAGGCGCAAGGTAGCCGTAAAGCGTCATAAACCCAGACCAAGCAAAAGCGGTGATCGCCAAGCTGATAAGCAGCATTGGATTTTTAAATGCCATTAGTTGAGTCTTGATGTCTTTCGCTTCGCTATGACCGCTTGATTTGATTGACGTTAGGATAGAAATCATCGCGATGGTGCCAAGTGCAGCTACGGTAAAGAAGGTGGTGTGCCAACCGAACTGCAAGGCAATCCTGTGGTAAGCGTGATAGAACCCTTGGGTTTGATGTAACGCGCCGCATGCTTGGCGACGTTCAGGCTGCCCCAAAATTTGGTATCAAATGCCGTTTTTGCGTCTTCAAGAGCAACGTCGGTCACCTTTCCTGCGGGAGCAGATGAGCCAGCAGTGACCACCAAATGATCGAAGGGACCAATCGATTCGAAGTACTCGCAAATCGACTTTTCATTGCTGATATTAACGCCTGTATGTCGGCTCGCAATGTGTACTGTGTTGTCTTCGCTTCTCAATTGCATCGCTAATGCTTTACCGATGCCTTATGTGCCACCAATGATGACGAAAGTACTTTTTTCTTGGTCCGTTACTACGTTGTTCATGTTCTCAATTCCTGCGTGTTCTGCTGATGGTTGCCATTATATTTGTTCGATTAATTTTGATAATTGGCTAAAATATGAATTCATTATTCGGTTGAGATGAACAATGTGACGAGGAAGAAGTAGCATGGATAAGTTTTCAGACATGGCGATGTTCGTCAGTATCGTGAAGCACCAAGGGTTGGCAGCAGCAGGGCGAGAGCTAGGCTTATCACCTGCGACCATGACGGTAAGGATGCAGGCACTGGAAGAGCGATATGGCGTGAAGCTGTTGAATCGAAGTACTCGACATGTGTCTTTGACTGACTCTGGTGAGCTATATCACAAGGCGTGTCTAGAGATATTGGATAACGTTAGCGAAGCCGAAAACCTGATTCAAAATGGCGTCAAAGAGGTTAAAGGCCCTTTAAAGGTCGCCGCACCGAAAGACATCGGTAAGCAATACATTCTTCCTATTCTCTCTGAGTTCTGTCAGCAGTATCCTGACGTGATCCCTTACCTGTATTTGAACGATAACCTGTCGAATATTGCAGAGTCGGGTATGGACGTGGTGATTCGCTACGGAGAGTTAGTCGATAGCAGTTTGATATCAAGACGTTTATCCTTGAGCCGACGTGTGTTGTGTGCTTCTCCTGAATATCTTGCCAAGCATGGTACGCCGTTAACGCCACAAGACTTAGTCGAGCATGACTGTTTGGCAATGCTACGTAGCAATGAAGAGCTCAAGACATGGCACTTCCAAGATCACGACATGAAGAAGTCGATTACCGTTGTGCCAAAACGATTCTCGGACGATGGTGAAGTGATTCGCTACTGGGCATTAAAAGGCGAGGGCATTGCGCTAAAATCGGTACTGGATGTGCAAGATGACATCAATAACCAACGCCTTGTTACTTTGCTCAATGGCTATATGAAAAACTTCAATACCTCGACCTCTGTATCGAGCGCTGACTTGAATGTTGTGTACATCAGCAAGAAGTATCAACCTAAGCGAATTCGACTGTTCTTGGACTTTCTAATCGAAAATTTTGGTCATTTGACCGATAGATCAATTAATTAACGCGATATGACAAAACTCTCGAACTGAAAACGAGGCTACGGACAGGACTGGCAGAACTGGTTATGATGCGAGCAATGCATGGATGTTACTGGAGAAAACAATGAAAATAGTTGGCAATACGGCGATCAAACCATTTCATAAAGCGACCTGCCATTGTGGTGCGGTAGAGTTAGAGCTCAGCCTACCTAACGGAATCGAAAAGCCGCGTCGCTGTGATTGCTCGATCTGTCGTCGTAAAGGGGCGATAGTGGGCTCGGTAGCCTTGGATGGTATCAAGATCCTCAAAGGTGCAGAGCATCTCAAGTTATATCAATTCAATACCAACACCGCGAAGCATTACTTCTGCTCGAACTGTGGTATCTATACCCATCATCAACGTCGCTCTAGCCCAAATGAATATGGATTCAATATTGGTTGTTTGGAAGGAGTGAACCCTTTCGATATCGGTGATGTGGTGACTAATGATGGGGTTAACCACCCTGCGGATCGCTAAGGAGAAAGTATGTCTGACTATGGTGCCTTGATTCGCTGGCAGAAAGGTGACAATGAGGTATTTAGCGATAACCAATACAGTCGCGGGCATACATGGGAGTTCGACGGTGGCGTTATTGTACCCGCCTCGTCATCGCCTCATGTTGTGCCACTACCACTTTCGGTAGCTGAAAATATTGATCCCGAAGAAGCGTTTATTGCAGCGATTGCCAGTTGTCACATGCTGACGTTTTTGGGCATTGCAGCTAAGCGCAAGTACGTGATTGAGTCTTATGTTGATGATGCGATTGGCGTTCTTGAAGAAGATAAAGCAGGGCGTGCTTGGGTGAGCCATGTGACGCTTAGACCCCAAATCCAATTTGTTGGTGATAAGCGCCCTACGGATAAACAACTCGAAAAACTGCACCATCTGGCGCACAGTAACTGTTTCATTGCCAACTCTGTAAAAACCGAGATCACGGTAGAGATAGACTCGTAACCCACACGATTTCTCAGTGGTACTCAAGATCAATTAAGGAAGCAACTTAGCGGTGCTCCCTTACTTTAGATAGTGACTGCGATTGATAGGGCGTTGTTCAAGCCGATCTGCTTACAACGGCTTCTTCAAAGCGCGCCTCGACGTACTCTGTATTTGCGACCATTGCTGCTTTTGAAAAGGGGGAAGAGTGGCTAGAGGGTATGACTGGCGGTTTTTTTGTGTCTGTGTAATCCTACTCACGGTTTCACCAAGCAGCTCTAGACAGCGCAGAATGATTATAGAGATTGATTGGCAGAGAGCTATGTTTAGCGTCCCACTGAATAGTTTTGTACATCGTGTGAGTGATAAGAGCCAAGTAATGGCAAACGCTGCTGAGTGTGGATGCCAGTTGAAGCGAGTTCGTCGCTCACGCAACTGGTTATTGGTGGCTCAAGAGCATCAATTGATCGAATTCAAAGCTTTGTTAACTCATGAAAAAGACGGTTGGATAACAGTAGCCATAGACAAGATACTGCCAAAACCTGTGGTGTGTTTGGCGTCGCTGTTAGCTGCAACACCTTCTATGACAGTTGCTCAATTGGTGATGGAATCTGGATGTTCAATGGCTGAAGCGCGACGAGCCATTGATGACTATGAAGGGTTATAGATAAGTTGTGAGTGCTTGGACAAAGTACCGAGCAGCAAAAAGCCCGTAACGATATGGCGTTATTTCAGCGCAATATCGTTACGGGCTTTATCATCTGACTTTCTGATAAACTAGCGAAAGCGTTAAAGCCGAATTAAGAGTTAGCGACTTTTACACGAATCGTGTTTTTACCAAGCTTGGTCATGTGCAGCTTGTCTAGTGCAGTTTTCGCTTCTTCTGGCTCTGGCATTTCAACGAAAGCAAAACCTTTTGAGTAGCCAGTTTCTTGGTCTAATACTAGGTTGCATGCTTTTACTGAACCGAACTCAGAAAATAGTACACGGATGTCTTGCTCTGTTGTTGAGCGTGATAGGTTACGAACTAGAAGTTTCATAATGAACCTTGAATATGAATTTACTTCGCGCATTGTCGCACACTTTGAAGGTCACCCTAACAAAATAATTTATGCTCTCATTTGCTTGGTAGCCAAGACCTGCGACAGCACTTTGAGTTGTTTATCGTGATTATTCGTTGTCAAACTGTTTGATGGTGAAGGCGTCTTCGATTCGGTTCAGCTCTTCTTGTTCTTTCTGGCGAAGCTCTTCTTGGCGAGCAATTTTCATTTTATTGAGACGTTTCTTCTCTGACTTGGTCAGGAATTTAACGGCTTTTTTGTTAGTTAATGCGTAAGCAGCTACGTCTTCACCTTTTTCTCTGCGCTCGTTTACGCGTTGTGAGAAACGTTCATTGTCGCGAGCCTTACGCTCCGCTGAAGTTAACTTGCTCATGCTTTAAAGCCTTTTCAATTTATCGTGGTAAGGAATCTACACGTGGCGAAACAAAGGGGCATTCATCAGTATGAGGTATTGGCCATTTGTACGCTGGTGGCGCATCTTAGCACAGTGGGGGAGTATGTAGGCATGTATTCGAGGGATTAAACGAAACAGCCCACAACGTGTCGTAGTGGGCTAGATTCTAATGCGGGTGATTCAGATTGAATTGAAGGGCCAGTTGTCTAAATCTTTTCGATGTACAGGATGACCTCTCCGACCTTAAAGCCAAACTTGGACATTTCTGTTTTATTGAACAATCGCTTTTCGTCCATCAAGAACATCCAATCATCTAGCGTTACTTCATAGGTACTGCCGTCGACTTCAATTTCTAGGTCGTATTTCCAATAGAGTGCAGAACCTTGGGTTTCACCATAAGCGGTTCCTACAACGTCGTTAGCGGTGCCTGAGTAGGTGTTGTCGCCAGTTTTGATGAGGTTCCAAACTCGGGTTGAGCGTTCACCATCGGCAAATGAGAACCACTCTTTGATTTCACCGTTGTTACCTTCCCACGTAGCGATGAGTTTAGCATCGAAGCGTCGTAGCAAGTTGCCGGAGCGGTCGAGCACCATTCCGTAGGCCATTAACTCACCATTGAAGAAAGACTCAAGCTTGAGCTTTGGTGTTGTGTCGACATGATTATCAAGGCTGGCAGAGCCGCAACCTGTTAGCCAACTAAGAGACAGTATTGCGAGAGCAAATTTGATTATTTTTGTTTTTGGATTCATTGATTCAAACCTAATAGTTGTTTGCGTAGGCCAGGTTCGGAGGTGTTTTCAGAGAGCCAGATAGCTAGGAAGGCATCGCCAAACTGTTTGTCTTGAATGACACCGATAGGCTGCTCATCGAAGTAAAAGCGGCTGACATTATCTTCGGCTACGCGAATCGTTAGTGTGTTTCCTGCTTTTACGTTGGGCCACATAGTATAGAGTGGCTTTAACCAACGCTCGATGTTGCTGTTAGGGTAGCCAAGCTTGTTCCATTGATCTTCTGTCGCTTCGACCAAGTCCTTACTGTCAATTGAACGGTAGTACTCTATTTTCAATGCGCGTTCTGAGCTCGAAGGTGCGGTGTAGAATTCAGCAGAATAGAGGGTCCAAAATAGATAACTCATTTCACCTTGTCCGCGCTTATTTAAATCGTCGACAGCAGAGGCGCGCGCTCGCTCAGAAAAAAGTAAAGCTACGACTATCAGGGAGAGGGTGAAGACATCTAGACATGTTTTTGTTAATTGATTGTTTGCAGCCGTTTGAGTGTTAGATTGGGCAAACGAGTGTCCCTCAGTGCTCTTTGAAGGGAGCATCTGTGTCCGTTTGAGTGAGTAAGCCATAAGTCACCTAGTTGTCCTTGCCATTGTCGGTTTCATTAAGTTGGAGTAGGCGGCCACAAGAAGAGGCAAAAGTATTCCCCAACTCAACGCAAGGGCAGCAACTACCGATGCATCTGGCCAGGTAGCAAGGAGGGCTCCCGCTTTGATACCTCCCCAATAGCTACTAGTACCCGCTACGGACCCTAAGGCGAACAAGATCACTTTTGAGCATTTTAAGAGCCAATTAAGGCTGTGGTTGAAGCTAATCAAGAACATGATCCATAGGCAGACTAGCCACACGGGGAACCATGATTGATTGGCAATGGCAGGGTCGACGGCGAAGACGCCGAAGTGAAGCATGAGGCTATCAAGCAGTAGCCCCAATGGTAATAAAACGAGTAATTTAAGGTCGCTGTGGCGAGTCGGTGACAATAGGAAGTGAATGATCACCAGTAGTGGTGTTACGAACGGGGCTTGAGCGGTGAAGAACGCGCTGCAAACCCATGTCGTTTGAAACAGAATGAGATTAATAATCCAAAACCGTTTCATCTTTCGCTCCAAAGTAACGAGGTTTTCTTGCCACCAGATGATGAGTGCTGATCACTCGCTCGCGGAACGCACCTTCACAGTAGCAGAAGTAGAAGGTCCACAGGCGCTTGAAGTCTTCTGAGTAGCCCAGAGATTGCAATTCTTCCCAGCTGTTTTGAAAGGCAATATTCCAGTCGTTCAGTGTGCGTGCGTAGTGTAGACCGATATCATCTATCTCTTGAACGACAAGGTCGGTACTGGTCGCAAGGTGTTGGGTCATTACTGATACAGAAGGTAAGCAGCCGCCAGGGAAAATGTATTTTTGAATAAAGTCTACGCCTTTACGGTACTTTTCATAACGCCCATCAGCGATGGTAATCGCTTGAATCAGCATCTTGCCGGAAGGCTTCAGCAGTGAAGAGCATTTCTCGAAGAAGGTTTGTAGGTATTCGTGACCTACCGCTTCTATCATCTCAATGGAAACCAACTTATCGTATTCACCCGTTAGGTTGCGATAGTCTTCTTTGAGTAGAGTAATCTTATCGGTTAAGCCAAGCGATTTTACGCGCTGCTCTGCTAACTCGTGTTGTGCATCTGAAATCGTTGTCGTGGTGACGTGGCAGCCATAATGTTGCGCCATGAAAATCGCTAAACCACCCCAGCCAGTCCCGATCTCAACCACGCTATCCGATTCTGAAAGTTCTAGACGCTCGCAGATCGTTCTCATTTTGTTCTGCTGTGCTTTCGATAAAGTCAGTGCTTCATCACTGTAGATAGCTGACGAGTACTGCATCGAACTATCAAGAAAACGTTCGTACAGCTCATTGCCGATGTCGTAGTGAGCCAAAATGTTTCGCTTAGAGCCTTGCTCAGTGTTGGCGTTCTTGCGACGAAGCAGGAGATTCTTAATGCGAGAAATCCACTGGGTTTTGTCGTCCAGCTCATCTAATTGGGATTGGTTGCGAGCCATAATCTGGATAACGAGTGTTAGGTTTGGACTGGTCCATTTGCCATCAATGTAGGCTTCGGATGCGCCAATACTGCCGTTAACCACAACATCTTTAAAAAAGGTCGCATTATGAATCACGATTCGACCTTTTAAGTCCGCTTCTCTATCACCAAACACCGAGTGCTGGTCTCGCTCGATGATTTCCAGTGTTGCAAATTGCAGACGCTCTAGGACCTTAAAAATTAAAGTTCGATACTTACAGTTGCTTGAAACAGCAACGGCTTTGGCTTGTTGTTCAATGTTGTTGTTTTGTTTTGCAAGCTGTTCCATGTCAACCTCGCTGAGAATTCATTCTAACTTTTTACCAACTAAGTTGGGTGCCATTCGTTGATTTGAGCACACTCACAACATAATCGGGTATTGGTTTCGGCGCTTAAGGTGTAGAGCCCGGATGCGCCACAAACGGTACCTTTTTCAGGAATAACTTGAGAGCCTGATAATAAATCCCCACCACGACCTTAACCGTCATTGCTGGGATCTTAAAAACCGTTCGCCTAATGTTTGTTTTCGATATTGACTGCTTAGTCAGCGCTAGTGTCGCATCGAATATTCGTTCGCTTCGGCGGCTTTCAATGTGGACAAGCGTTCGTTTCGCTGGTGGCTTAATCTTCCAAAAATAGGTCATGTTTAAATCCATGAAAGGCGAAACGTGAAAATCTTTTTTAACTTTCAACTCTTGGCGCATGTCGATCAGATAATAGTGCCTCTCTCGCCAAGGTGTGTTGCTAACCTCGGCCAACATATATCGACACTCTTTTGCGTCGTCGTAACAGAAAAAGCAGTTTATTGGACTAAAGTAAATACCTAAACAGCGACATTGAGCGAGCATTGTGACCCGGTTTACATCAGACCAATCGCCCCCGAGCTGTTGTACTTTCGATGCTATACGTTGTTTGAGAGATTTAGGTTCATCGCTAATTGCATTTTCTTCTTTTTCAGCAAGATAGTCCGATTCGACAAAGCGAATCGGGTTGTACCAGCGAGTTCCAAACAGCATACTTCTCGCGGTGGTCTTAGGCAGCTCATCGAGATCTAGCCCCATCATGTAGAGCTGGTAGCTGAACTCATGAGGGATATCACCAAAGCGGCGATGTCTGACGTTTCCCCAATAGATACCGCTGAACTCTTCACTCTGTTCAAATGCAATTTCCGTATTGGATGCTAGGGTCTCGGTGTTCATTGTGCTGAGCTCGTGCTGAGATCTAGGCCAAAGCGCTTGGTCACATCTAATGCGCTATGCACGCCATCTTCGTGGAACCCGTTGTACCAATACGCGCCTGCGAAATGCGTATTCTGTTTACCGCAAATCCGATCACGCTGTTGCTGTGCATTGACCGTGTTGGAATTCAATACTGGGTGGTGATACACAAAGCTTCGGATGATCTTTTCTGGAGCAATGGCTTCACTCTGGTTTAAGGTCACGCAGAAGGTGTCTTGGCTTTTTATTCCCTGCAGAATATTCATGTTATAAGTGACACAAGCTGGTCGCTTGCTATTACCATCCAGCATGTAGTTCCAACTTGCCCACGCCAGCTTTCTGTCTGGTAGCAAGCTGGTATCGGTATGAAGAACCACTTCGTTGCGGCTGTAAGGTATCTCACCTAATACCTCTTTCTCATCAGCCGTTACATCGCCTAACAGTGCTAACGCTTGGTCTGAATGGCAGGCGAAAATCACTTCATCAAATTGACTTGTTGCACCGTCTTCAAATTCGATAGTCACACCTGTTTCATGGCGAGTGACTTGCTGAATCGATGTGTTCAATGCCACTGGTTTGCTTAAGCGGGAAAGGATGATCTCAACATAGGAACGAGAACCTTTTGGAATCACGTACCATTGAGGGCGATTGGTGATATCTAGCAAGCCATGGTTGTAGAAGAACTGTATGAAGAACTTAAGTTCGAACTCTTCCATCTCTTCAAGGCTTGTTGACCAAATAGCCGCACCCATTGGTAGGATGTAGTGTTGGCTAAAAAAGTCAGAAAATTGGTTGTCTCGTAGGAAGCTGCCAAGGGTAACGTCAGGTGTGAAGCGGTTACTTTCAAATTGAGCCTTACATAACTTGTTGAATTTCAGAATGTCAGAGATCAATGACCAGAACTGCGGCTTGAAGATGTTGCTCCTCTGCGCAAATAGCGAGTTGATGCTGTGTCCATTGTATTCAAACTGAGTGGTTGTGTTGTGAACACTGAAGCTCATCTCTGTTGGTTGTCTCTCGACGCCCAATTGTTCGAGTAATTGATTGAAGTTTGGATAGGTTCGATCGTTGAACACGATGAAACCAGTGTCAACCGAGAACGCCGAGCCTTGATGTTCAATATCAACGGTGGCGGTATGTCCTCCAACGTAATCATTCTTTTCGAATACTGTTACGTCGTGGTGTTTATTTAATATGTGCGCGCAAGTGAGTCCAGAAATGCCTGAACCAATAATGGCGATTTTCTTCATTGTTATACCATCCTTGAAGCGAGTTTTTGCCAAACTGAAGTTGGAAGCATTTTTAGTAGCTTCATTAACATGATGAATCGTCGAGGGAAATCGATCTCGCTCTTTCCTTGAGCAATTCCGTTAACGATTTGCTGAGTTGCAGCCTCACTACTTATAATCATAGGCATAGCGAACGTATTTCGCTCGGTTAATGGTGTTTCCACAAAGCCAGGATGCACAATTGAGACATGAATATTGTGTTTGGCAAGATCAACAGAAAGTGTTCTTCCTAAGTAAGTGAGTGCAGCCTTTGAAGCGCCATAAGCCTCGGCTCTTGGCAGAGGCAGAAAGCTAGCGCTGGAGCTTACTAAAACCAAGCGTCCACCGGATTTGATGTTTTTCAGCCAAGACTTTAGAGCGTAACCAATAGATATTAAATTAATGTTGATGACTCGCTCAAAAAGCTCTGCATCAAAGTTGACTGGGTCATCGATGTATTCGCAGTCACCCGCATTGAGAATGAGAAGGTCAAGTGGATTGTCATGCTCAAGATCCGGGAAGTTATGATAATCCGTCAAGTCAAAGCACAGAGGTGTAATAGACGACTCTGCAATGTCAGTTTCGTGCGAATCGACTAGAGCCTGTAACTTATCTTGGCTACGACCACAAGCAATGACCTGATGTCCTTGCTGGGCATAATCGAGAGCGAGTGATTGGCCGATACCTGAGGTTGCGCCAGTAATCATAATACGCATTATCGGCTCGCTCTTCTCTTGATTGATTTGATGGCGCAGCCCAACACCGGTATATGTTCATACAACATAGAGCCGACATCGAGATAATCTCTGTGGTAAATCACTTGATCGTCAAGCATTTTGAGGTGGCTGTGGCCTTGCACTTCAATAGGCTTCTGCCCATTAAGTTGCTTGTGTGCAAAGTGCATTGTCCAGTATACCGATGCTTCACCGTTAACTTCAAACGTGTGCTCGATGTGAAAGTTACAGCTAGTCACTTGGGTGTAAATGTTGTCGAAGTAGTGAGTTAGTGCTGCGATCCCGTTGACGTGATGCAGCGGGTCTTGGAATTCGATATTAGGGTGATAAACCGTCTTTAGCACGTCGAAATTGTCCGTTCCGAGCTCTCGATACATGTTGAGAAAGTTATCAAGCCATAGAGAGTTATCCATAATATTCACTCTAATCATTTGAAAAAGGCTAAGGCTCTCAATCGTGCTTCTTTATGTTCAACGATGGGTTGCCAGTATTCACTGTTTATTCCGTTTTTTGCTATGTAATCATGTGGGAAATGCACATGCTTATCTGGAATATTTTGCAGCTCTGGTATGTACTTACGGATAAAAATTCCTTTCGGATCAAACTTTTCACTCTGGGTGATCGGATTGAAAATTCGGAAGTAAGGTTGTGCATCACAGCCGGTACTTGAAGCCCACTGCCAGCCACCATTGTTGGCACTAAAATCACCGTCAATTAGGTGATCCATAAAGAAGCGCTCACCCCAACGCCAGTCAATCAACAAGTGTTTAGTTAAAAAGCTAGCGACTACCATTCTTAACCTGTTGTGCATCCAGCCGGTTTCAACCAGTTGGCGCATGGCCGCATCAACCAATGGATACCCCGTTTTTCCTTCACACCACGCTTTGAAGCTAGGATGATCTTGATACCAATCTAAACCATTGTATTTTTGCTGGAAATTAGCCCCTTTGACCAGTTTAGGATGGTGGAATATCAAGTGTTTATAAAAGTCTCGCCAAATTAACTCGTTTAGCCAAGAAAAAGCGGGCAGTTGGGTATCAAACAGTAAATCGGGTTGCTGTTGGATGAGCTGAATGGCTAACCATCTTGGGCTTACCGCGCCAATCGCTAAGTACGGCGATAAACCTGAGGTACCTTTTACTGAAGGGATGTCTCTCAGGTGAGCGTAGTCGTTGACCTTGTTGGCTAGAAAGTTAGGTATCACATTGCCAAGTACGTCTTGGCTTAGTGGCCAACGGCTTGAGTCGACACGCGGAAAGTCGAAGTCATATTCACTGGCAAGCTGGAGCGTTTGCAAGTTGTCAGGCAACTGGGTCTTAGCGTTGTTATTAGAAGCGAGTGCAGCAGGGCTGCATTGAATGCCTTTAGCTTGTACTTCTTTTAACCAGGCATTTTTGAATGGCGTGAAAACCTTGAACATCTCACCTTGCTGGTTAAGCACACTGCCTAGAGGGAGCATCACATCACAGTCGCTGATCTGAAGATTTATACCGCTCGATATCAGTTGTTGGTCACGAGCTTGTTCATCGACTTCTGGCTCTGAATTGGCGAAAACAACCTGAGAACCGAGTTGTTGGCACAGCTTGGTCAATTGCTTGGCTTGATCATCAAAATCGGTCGCTTTTATGTGCAGTAGGGTTATCCCCAAGTCGGCGAGTTCAGCTTCCAGTTGCTTTAAATGACGGAAGATAAAGTCTGCTTTAATCGAAGCAAGGTGATGCTGATGCCACTTTTGTGGTGTTGAAATAAAAACGGCGATTGAAACGCCGTTTTCGATTGCTGAGACGAGAGCCGGATTATCGTAAATGCGTAGGTCTCGTCTTATCCATAGAATATCGCTCAATATCCGTATCTCAATTTAAGTTCTTGCGGGTGAGGGTTTAGATAAACCTGCGACTGCAGGTACTCGTTTGGGTATTCCATCAAGTAGTGATTGATCAGTGTTAGTGGCACTAATAGCGGAATCACGCCCTCTCTGAAAGAAGCAATCTGGTTACATAACTCTTGCTTGTGAGCGCTGCTGAGCTGCTTCTTGAAGTAACCTTGAAGGTGTTGAAGCGTATTGGCGTGCGTACCACGGTTCGCATGGTGCGATAATGCCGTCATAAGCCCTTCAATGTACTTATCTGCAAGCTCATTTATCTCTAGCTCATTGCCAGCTAGTAATTTACCAAGGCTTTTATAGCCCTCGACGTGATGACACATTACTAAGTACTTGTGGGCGCTATGGAACTGGATGAGCTTGTGCTTGGTAATTCCTTCATCTACTAGATCTAGCCACTTCTGATAAGTGAAAACACGAGTCATGAAGTTTTCGCGCAAAATCGGGTCGTTCAGACGGCCATTTTCTTCCACGGGCAACAATGGGTTGCCTTCCATAACCTGCTTCGTAAACATGCCAACTCCTGTGGATTCAGAGCCGCGGCCATGGTGGTGATACACCTTAACGCGCTCCATGCCGCAAGTTGGACTCTTTTGGCATACAATGAAACCAGCGATATGTTGGTTGTTTTTGGAGTAGTTTTGACCGAACTCGATTAGCTCATCAGTGACGTCACCGGTACCATCTGGACGGGAAACGTGAATTAGATCGTCTAACATCCGTGTCTGACGAATAGTTGGACGAGGCGTTGGCAATCCAACTGCCATTTCAGGGCACACTGGCTCAAGCTCAACATAATCTGCAAGGTCTTCAGTACAGAAGCGAGAACGTTTGTGACCTGTATCGAACCTAACTTTATGACCGGCGACACATGCACTGATGCCTATTTTTATTTTTTTATCCATTGGTCAATTCCTTACGCTCATTGCTCATTTTATCTCTTGTCATGTCGGCTGATGCTTATCCCACATTAATTTAGTCGTTTTTAAGTTTATTTCCTAGACGACTTTAAAAGTTCTGTAATGTAAATTAATAAATGTATTTACCTAGAGGGTTGAACAGTTGGCTCACCCCTTTGGTGAAGTATAAGGCATCACTTGACACTGTCAGGCACACACACCCTTCTTTAGTTGCTGGCTGATGGGTATGATGGCCATCTAACCAAATGAAATCGCCTTTGTTGTAGACACCCATCTCATCTTCGAAACTGCCTTCTAACAATAGAGTAATCTCGAAGCCCTTGTGTGTGTGGCAAGGTACTTGTCCATCCTTATCGATGTGCAACAAACTAGTGTGGTGTGCGTCGTCTTCAAAATCGAGTCGTGCTCGAGATATCTTCCCTAGGTTCATCCAGTCCCTTCTCGCGATTGAACTCAAAGCTCGTGGAATAGTGAAAGTAGTATCAGCGACTGTCACTTGCTCGGCTTTCGATTCCACCTCGATTGACTGCGCCAAATCTGCAGTGATCCGATCAATCACATCAAAATCGAAATCTATGTCGTTGGCAAGGAAGCCGGATTGTTCGTTTGTTGTTGCTGTTTGCTGCTCATCAAACACGCTGTCTGCTACGCTAGCTGTTAGCTGCTGTACCTTTGCCTGACAATGTTCACACAGTTCTACATGGCTAGACACAATTAGAGAAACCGAGTCAGCAAGCGTGCCATCAACGAAGTTTTTCAATATTGCATCGTTTGGATGATGTTTAATCATGGCTTTGTTCTCCCATGTGAACCTTGAGTTTGGCTAGCGCGAGTCTTAAACGGGATTTCACGGTTCCGAGTGGGACGCCGAGTTGCTGAGCAAGTTGCTCTTGTGACAACTCTTGAAAGTAAACACCTTTCACTATGGTTTTCTGAGCTAAAGGAAGCTTCTCGATTTGAGTCATAACATGTCGGCTCATAAGATGATCGCCAAAAGGCAAATCTTCGTTTTGAGTCTCAGCCACCATAGCGTCTAATGGCCAAATGTCGTCGGCTATCGTTTGCTCGGCTTTCGATTTTACTTTACGAAGCATATCGAAAGCTGCATTTCGCATTACTGTGTAGACCCAGGTGGTCGCCGCACCTTTATCTTCATTGTAGAGGTGTGCTTTCTTCCAAACGTTAGTCATTGTGTCTTGTACCAACTCGTTAGCGGCAGCTTCGCCGCCAAGTTTGCTGATTCCAAAACGTTTGATTTTGGGTGCAAAGAACTTAAACAAACAGGTGAATGCCTGCTTGTCTCGGTTTTCTCCCACTGAAATCAACCAGCTTGAGAGCTCTGTAGGTACCTTGTTTACACTCGGTAATTTGTTGTCGGGAATGATGACATGCTCCTTGCCCTTCCCTTTACTTCTGCTTTCCACTTGCATAGTCAGTAACCATCATGCGAATTTGAGTAGTACTACGTGCAAAGCTTTAGTCGGGATCACTTTTGTTTAAATTAATTTTTACTATACAAAATTATAGTGAAAAAAAGTGTTCACTGCCCCGTAATGATTTGATTCAAAAAAGGAACTAGCGAAGGGAAACTCGCAGGTTCTGTAAATTCAGATTTCTTTTCTAATGGAATCGGCATCATCTCGAGCAATCGTGCACAAATCCACTGCGGGCTATCAAAATCAGGGGTCGGGTAGAGCGTTCTAATTGAGTCGTGGTCGCGAAATAGCTGCACTAGAAATGCAGTAAAGACACTGGGCACATCATAATCGAGTGCAGGCCAATGGGGTAAGTCACGGAATTGACTTTTAATTAGGCCATCACTTTGGCGATACGAGGAGTGCAACTGCACCAAGTTTTGCCCTTCTACATCGATCTCTAACAACTGTTCATCCGACATGTTGAAGTCGACAATCGATACCTTGGTTCCCCACGTACTCAGACTTTCGGACTTTGTGTTGTCTTGCGTCGCGATAATGAAACCATCACCTTTAGCAGCGTGCGCCACCATGGTGAGATATTTTTGTTCGAAGATTCTTAGCCTTTGTCTTCCTCCTGGTAAAAGAAAGATGGGTAGAGGGAACACAGCAAGATCTAGAGAAGACTCTACGGGGTGGTCTGGATTGGTTTTTGTCCGTGTGATCTTCCCAGTTGAATTCGGCACATAGCACTCCTTGGTTCAAAGATGATTTAACAGGGTATACGGACTGTTTATGAGGTTCGATCAATCTAGGTCAAGAGGTGGTTGTTTATTAATCAAAGTTGTTTGGTAAACCAGCTGCGATAGAAGAGTATGGTTTTTGTTGCACTTGTTCATAAATTCATAAATTCATAGTTCAACTCTTCTTTAGTCGATGTCATTAGGTGGTATGTGGATAAATAGTAAGTGAGCAGGAAGGGTAGATAGCTGCATCTTTCTAACTTTCTTGTTTACTTAACATCACATCGAAGGACTGGTCATGATTGTTATTTATAGTATTAAAGAGTGCTTAAATAGTGAGATGGGTTGCCAGATGACAAGCGTGCACATCGTTTTGTGTCGTTGGAACGAGATGACTTCTTTTATTTAGAAGGTCGAACGCAGGCCTATACCGCTATTGAGAATAATATGATGGAGGGACGCGCTGTTAACACCAAAAAGCGCTTAATTAAGAAGATATTTTCTGCGATTGAAAAGCAGCTCTCTATCTCTCCGATCGATATTGAAATCACCATTAAAGAGCAGCCTTCGCATTGTTGGGGTTTCCGAGGAATGACTGACGATGAAGCACAAGATTTGAAGTACAAAGTAAACGTCTAGGTCTTGTCTGACGCTTCATTATGCACTCCCAAAGGCTATTTATCAGATAAATTTCGGCTCAGGTAAACCCTTGTGCTATACTCCGCGCCCCAATCCGAATTGGTTTGCTTAATCTTAGGAAATTATTATGAGTGCTAAAAACGAACTTCAACAAATTAACAACCGTTTAGACAAGTGTCGCCATAAGTTAGCGGCAGCTAAAGCTCGTAATGATCGTCCTGTTGTTCGTCAATTTGAAGATGAAATCAAAAAGCTAACAAAGAAGATTGCCCAGCTTAAGCACAAGCAAAGCTATGATGTGAATCAAGAACGTAAGTCATTGCTTGATATGCCATTTAGCCGCGAAATTACTAAAGCTGAGCAAGCGGATATGGGTAAACTGAAAAAGTCTGTAAAAGGATTAGTTGTTGTTCACCCAATGACGAAGATTGGTAAAGAGCTTCGTCTTGAGGTTATGACGGGTTATGCCCCTAAAAAATTCTAATTACCAGCGATGGTAATAAAAGAGGAGCTAGCAATAGCTCCTTTTTGCTTTTTTAGGGATTAAGAAAGGGTTAAATCGACGATCGCATTGGCGATAAGATAGACAGATAGGTGTTGATTTGGGTCACAAAACCTCTGATCGCCTACTAAAGTTAACGTGTTACCAACATGACACTTAGCTGACACGCTAGTGTGTTCGGTTTTCTAATCCAACAATTTCTCATCAATTTGCATAAATATAGGCTGAGCAAGACAAATACTTACAGATAAAACTAGACTCATTAGGGAAGATGAGAACGTAAAACAATAGAGGTTATATGAATCAATTAATTTCAATAGGGCCACTAGAATCTTTCTTAATCGCGATCAGCGTTTTGTTTCTAGGTCATTTTGTAAACGCAAAGCTACCGATTCTCAAAAAGTACAATATCCCAGAGCCCATTGTGGGCGGCTTAATTGTTGCTTTTGCGATTACAGGTCTGCATTTTAACAGCGTTGACCTAGAGTTCTCCCTACCTTTACAGAACACATTCATGCTGATGTTCTTTGCGACCGTAGGTCTTGCTGCTAACTACACACAGTTAATGAAAGGCGGTGCGAAGGTATTCTTGTTTCTGGGCGTCGCTTCGGTGTACATCATCATCCAAAATGGTGTGGGTGTGACGTTAGCTACCGCGCTTGGTCTTGAACCGTTGATGGGCTTGATTGCAGGTTCTATTACGCTATCTGGTGGTCACGGTACGGGTGCAGCTTGGTCGCAAACCTTTTCTGATACTTATGGCATTGCCAATACGCTAGAAATCGCGATGGCTTCGGCCACCTTTGGTTTGATCATTGGCGGTATCATTGGTAGCCCGGTGGCACAAAAGCTGATCGATAAAAACAATCTTGAATCAGAGTACGGCACGGGTACACAAACGCACGAGCGTTTCCCTGAGCTGGTGACGTATAACGAGTATGAAGAAGACAAAGTGACAGCCAAGAAGGTGATTGAAGTATTGTTCATTCTCCTTGTCTGTATCACAGGTGCGAAATACCTAGAGCAGTGGGTAGCGACTTTCGAAATTTCTTGGTTGATGATTCCTGACTTTGTTTACGCTTTGTTTATCGGTGTATTCATCACTAATGTGTTTGAAGTGACGAAGCTGCATAAAACCGACAGCGAAACCGTTGATATTCTGGGTACTGTGTCATTGTCTCTATTCTTGGCGATGGCGTTAATGAGCCTCAAGCTGTGGAATATTTTCGACCTTGCGATCCCATTCTTGGTGATCTTAAGTGTTCAATCGGTGGTACTTGGTCTGTTCTCTTACTTTGTGACATTTAAAGTGATGGGTTCAAACTACGACGCAGCGGTTATGTCGGGTGGTCACTGTGGTTTCGGCCTAGGCGCAACACCTACAGCGGTAATGAACATGGGCTCCTTGGTAAACCGTTATGGTCCATCACCACAGGCGTTCATGGTGGTGCCAATCGTAGGCGCATTCTTCATTGATATCGTTAACCTGATTATACTGCAAGGTTACATCTCGTTTATCGGTTAATGTAAACACTTCGCTTAACGCATAAAAAAGCCAGTCTATTGACTGGCTTTTTTTGTCTTGTAAGGCATGTTCTCTTATTTTTTAACTTCCCAAGCTTAGTCTAGAAGCTGCGTAGCAATATTGGCCAATCAGCATTTGAAATAAACATCAGAGAAATATTCTCTAAATAGCCGGCAAACAAGAAAGTATCTTTTCAGGAAAATCCGCTAGGACAACATGGAGTCTGGTAGAATTAAAATTATCTGATACTTTGAAAAATCTATGTAACTGTCCATATAATTTTCACACGATCGAAAATCTTGTTAACAAAAACATCATTTTCCGAATCAACAGAACTCGTGGTTAGTTTTTAAGATCTGAAGGTAGAAGGTAAGTGATTTTTAAAAATAAGGCACTAAAGTCTCTCATAAAATGCATCGCATCTAGGTCGCAGCAGGCTCTCAATTTTAGATTAAATCTCGTAGCGAATAAGCTGACATCTGGTAATCTATAAGCATCTGTAATTTATGTATGCTTTAACACTCTAACAAAATCAGAAGGTTATCAGGAACGAAATGGAAAACTTGATTATTTTAAGTGGTTATAATATTGTAAAAAGTACTTCCCTAGTTTACGTCCATGTTCATAGTCAGAATGTAAAGATAATAAATCACTGCCTACTAAATTAGCATTTAATTTCTTACTTGGGTGAATTTCATATATAACAGCATCATCTGGTGGATCATTAATAAATTTTTCATTTCTTTCATAGTTTCTTTCATGAATTAGTAACATGTCGATTAATGCAGCTACTTTTGTTTTTGAAAGACACTTTTTAGCAACTTTAAGCCATTGGTGAGATGAGTAAGTCCCCTTGGGGTTAGTGCGAATCACAACAAGATTCTTAAAACCTCGATTATAAGCTTCTTCAACCGGGATCGGTGCGCTTAAACCACCATCGACCCAATACTTTTGATTAAAATAAACTGGGTGACGATTTAGTAGTGGTATTGAGCAAGAAGCTTTTAGACTATCCTCCCAGGAGCCTAGACTTAGATCGAAGAATTCAGCCTTATCCTCGTAAAGGCAAGAAGCGCAGGCAAGAACTTTCTTGTATTTCATATTCTTTTTACCTGTATCCCAATCAAGTTTCAAATTGCTTTTTGTCTCCTCGATCAACCAATCTAGATTCATTGCTCCTTTATTTGAAAATAGGTTGTAATAGTTAAAAAAATGTTTTTTTGTGGTAACTTCAGTAATTACACGATAAGCGTGTTGTCGTTGGTTGCAAATATAAGACGCTAAATTTAAAGATCCTGCAGATGCTCCAATTAAAAGAGAAAATGGATTAAAATTATTCTCCATAAAAACGTCTAGTACTCCTGCTGTAAAAACTCCTCTTTGACCTCCCCCTTCAGTAATAAGTGCTAAGCTTGATAAATCATTCACTTTATGAAAAGGCTCAATACTGCTTCTGCAGATGGAAACGTTAACTCCTGACATATTTCACCATTTATCTTAACTAAAGATTAATTTTCAACTTCTATAGGTGATAACTAGGCATGATAACCATATATAAAAATTTATTAGTTAAATTTTATAATGCACCTGCCGGATTACTTATAAGTATTTCCATATTGTAACCCGGAGATTTTGTTAATTATTTTTAATTTTTTAATCTAGAATCCTAAAATAACCTTTAAATTTTACCTATTCATTTATTTTCTCTTTGGATTTAAAATGCAAAGAGACATTCAATGTGGTATGAAAAAATTCACCGAGTCTGAATAAGGAAATTTTGATTAATATAAAAGATTAGATATAAGTAAGGTATATTTTATCAACTAGAACGAGCTGTTGTAGGTAATGCTCTGCCATTTTTAGTTAGAGATATTTGTATCAAATTCAAATCACGATTCCTAAATGCACCAGCGCAGCTAAGTAAATAATATCGCCACATCCTATAAAACATATCGCTATATTTATCTGATATTCTATGCCAATTTTTCTCAAAGTTTTCACACCAAGATAATAGTGTTTTATCATAATCCGGACCAAAGTTATGGATATCTTCAATATTCATCTTTCCTTCTAAAGCAAGGCTTAATTGAGATATGGATGGGATAACTCCATTTGGGAATATATATTTATTAATCCATGGATCTGTTTTATTTACTGATATTGGACTACTTATGGTATGTAATAAAAATAAACCATCATCTTTCATCAGTTCACATACACATTTAAAAAACTCATCATAGTTTTCAGGCCCGACGTGCTCTATCATACCAATTGAAACAACTTTGTCGTATTTATCATCCACTTCATATTCACGATAATCTTGCAAAATTATATTTACGTCTAATCCTTTTTCATTAGCAATTTGTTTCCCTAATTTCATTTGCTCTTGAGATAATGTTAAGCCATCGCAGATTACACCATAATTTTCTGCAGCATAGTTTATAAAACTTGCCCATCCACAGCCAATATCAAGTAATCTTTCACCTGGCTTTAAATCTAATTTCCGACATATGAGATCCATCTTTTTTTCTTGAGCTTGGTCTAGGTTTTCAGCTCCATCCCAGTATGCACAAGTGTAAGTTAAACGCTTGTCTAGCATATTTTCATAAAGATCATTACCAATATCATAATGAAAAGGGACATCTTTTTTAACACGATTTATAGATTGCATGTTAAGTATATTTTTCATGCCGATATTTGCTGATATTTTTAGTATGTCTTTTTTTGATAGATGGCGTTCAATATCATATTTCAATAATTTACTAACTAGTATATCAATTCTATTGCAATCCCAAAGATTATTCATATAACCTTCGCCAAAAGCAATCTTCCCTTTTTTTAAAAGGTCTTCATATATCTTATCATTATTTATTTTTATATCCCATTCATTGCTTCCATTGACTTCGATTCCAGCATCTTTAAGAATTTTATTAATTATTTCTTTGCTTGACATATTAGACCTTTATTGATGAGGATAGTTATTTGTTAGATTAAATATTAAATTATTTATATTTCTAACTAATATCAATATAGGGACAATTAAAGTCATTATTACGACAAGATAATGGTTTGCATGATTTTTTATCCTTATATTATGTGGCTTTGATACTAAATTGATCGCACTAAATCCAAAGTATACTCTCTGATCAGCTACATTCAGGTCATTGATAGTTTCAAATGCGCAAGTTGGCTAGGGTGATTACTTAAAGTTTCTAAGTAATGCTGATAGAGGGATAATTTTGTTATGGAGTAGTGAACAGAGGCTATGATTTCAGGTTCGGTCTTCTTGCTCACATGAATAGAGCAAAATTTTTAGTAATGTTGTTAGGCCAGACGAAAGTCTGGCCTAATAAGCTGTGCAATTTATTTGTTAGTTTTTAAAGCGTGGTCACGATTTGATCAAGAGCTAGACGCGCTTTTGGTTTACCGTGGTTGTAGTCTTCGCCGTCTTTGTGGTAGCCGATAGCCAGTGCTACATCAACAACGTGACCTTCTAGCTCGTCAGCAAACTCTTCGTTGATCATCGCTGCGTCTACGCCTTCCATAGGCGTTGAAGCGATACCAAGACGAGCAAGTGTGTGCAGTGTGTTACCCAGTGCAATGTACACTTGAGACTTAGTCCAGTTACCGTTGAAACCTGTTTCGTCGGTGTTCATTTCTGCGAATGCGTAAGCACCTAAGAATTGCTCGTACATTTCAGCTGGTAGGTGACCAGAGCTTACTTCTGTATCTGCGCGTTTCGCGAATTTCTCTTTAGTGTATTTAGGATCGTGAGCAAACAGGATTGTGTGTGACGCTTCTTTCGCATGTGGCTGGTTAAACTGGAACATGTTCTCGAAAGTATTGTGGAAGCGCTGTTTTGCTTCGTCGCTCTCAATGATGATGAATTTCCAAGGCTGAGAGTTGATAGAAGAAGCTGACAAACGAAGTGCTTCTTTGATTACTTCCATGTCTTCCGCAGAGATGCGTTTTTCTGCATCGTATTTTTTAGTTGTGTAACGAGTGTTTAGATCGGTAATGATTGGATGAGTCATGTTAAATCCTAATATCTATCAATAATAAATGTTGTAGGGTGTTATGTTCGCTAACGTCAACAATAAACGGATAACGCATTTGCGCTTTGTCTCTAATATCATCGGTCTTTAATAGAGCGGGTCTCTAAGAAACAGGCGCTGAAATGGTCATCGAACATGCCCCAATAAATCGAGTATCTGCTGTAGCTCAAGTTGATGGAGACAAGATAATAGAAGATTATCTTGGGAAAAATAGCGAATATATCAAATCACTATGGTAAATAAGGTCCATAATGATTCGATAAGTGTGATCTTAGTAGGTTTGAATTGTCTAGATTCAGTCGTTTAGTACGCCTTGATGCCATACTGGCGCAATAATGGTGGAAGGACGCTGTCTAGGTTTGGGATATCTTCCGGTGTGATTTCGATTAAGCCAAAACCATGCTCGGTATAGATTTTTCTCGTCGCTTCACGTTTTTCCTCGGCGATTGGCGCAGAGTCGGTTCCCCAGAATTGAATGTAGACTTTGCCGCTTGGAAGATAAAAGTCACTGATCACTTCTTTCGCCATTGGCAGTGGACGCTCGTACGCATGTACAACACCCGCCATATATAGCCAGTTGTCGATGATTAGCTCTCCTTTTGAACGCACATAGTGCCCATCCAAGGTCCTATGCTTGGCCTCGAACTTCTGGCGGAAGCTAGAAAATGACACATCCGTTGAATGGCTTTCTGCATCGTGCCCTAGGAATTCAACAACTGATTGCTTCAAACGTTTATTGCGGACTAATGAATCGTGCCACACCACGAATAGGTTTTGTGTGGTTTTATCTTCTCTCTGCTCACCACCGGCCTTTAAACCTGTCGAGGTGACGTGCCAACCGTCTTCTTCTCTTGTTATCCAACCAAGTTCATTGAGCAAGAGGTTAATTTTCTTTGCGCTGAGCTTGAAGGCACTCCCAAGTTGAGTTGCGGTTAGTGTTTGCCCTGAGAAGGTATCCAAGTCGATAAGTAGCTTCTCTGGCCAGACAATGAAGACACCAAACTTTTTGTGTTCCACATACTCCCCACCAAAGCTTTCCCCTCGTTCGGTCAGCACCCACCGATCCTGTGAACGTACGATATAGCCGGCCGTTTTTAAGTCACTGAATAGAATTTTAGCTTCTATATTTCTCTGTTTAGCGAGAGCTGATGTGGAGATCTTGTCTGACATAGTCTTCTCTTAAGTCGTTATTGGGCTACTGGATAACATTGGGGTAGGCGTTACTAGAATAACACATCTATTTTAAGCAATTTCGCTCCTTCATTGTTCATGTATTTTGATGTTTAGGGGCTGGGAAAATCAGAATTTTGAAAAACAGGCATTAATCTGATTTGTAATTAAATTACAAAATTACAAGGTGGATTCATCTGGGTGCATAGAAAACGCACTTGGAATGGCGTTCTTTCATACATGGTTTATAGTTCTTAAGGTGTGTCTTTTATTAAGTGTGATCTTTGTCGCTAATTATTTTTGGTGGTTGGATTTGTAAGTGTGATCTAGATCTTGTATGAATGAGATTTATTATCGTTAATTTTGCTTTGTAATTTTAATTCATGGTGTTTTTGTGATCTAAATCGTTCTCGGTAACCCCTAAGTGTTTTTTGTGTGTGATTGCTGTCACGAAAATTGGCTTGAGGTGCATTTTGTAAATGTTGTGATACATTTCAATCAATTTTTGAGCACACATTTTCGGTCATTTGACCAACCAATACACTACGGGGTTCTACCTATGTTATCACCAGAAGCGAAGATCAAGGTTCAAAACTTTGGTCGTTTCTTATCCAATATGGTAATGCCAAACATCGGCGCATTCATTGCGTGGGGTTTCATTACAGCACTATTCATCCCAACAGGTTGGTGGCCTAACGAAACGTTAGCATCAATGGTTGGTCCTATGATCACTTACTTGCTGCCATTATTGATTGGTTACACCGGTGGTAAGATGGTTGGTGGTGACCGCGGCGCGGTAGTAGGTGCCATCACAACAATGGGTGTTATCGTTGGTACTGACATCCCTATGTTTATGGGTGCAATGATTGTTGGTCCACTAGGTGGTATCGCAATCAAGAAATTCGATGAAGCTGTTCACGGTAAAGTGAAGAGTGGTTTCGAAATGCTAGTGAACAACTTCTCTGCGGGTATCATCGGCATGATCTGTGCGATCATTGCGTTCATCGTGATTGGTCCTGCGGTTAAGATTCTGTCTGGCGGACTTGCGGCTGGTGTAAACGCAATGGTAGAAGCGGGTGCACTACCTCTAGCATCTATCTTTGTTGAACCGGCGAAAATTCTATTCCTAAATAACGCAATCAACCATGGTATCTTCTCTCCACTAGGTATTCAGCAGTCTGAAGAGATCGGCCGTTCTATCTTCTTCCTAATTGAAGCGAACCCAGGTCCTGGTCTAGGTCTACTACTTGCTTACATGGTATTTGGTAAAGGCAGCGCGAAACAATCTGCTGCGGGTGCATCTATCATCCACTTCCTAGGTGGTATCCACGAAATTTACTTCCCATACGTTCTTATGAACCCACGTCTAATCCTTGCGGTAATCGCAGGTGGTATGGCTGGTGTATTCACTAACGTAATGTTCAGCTCTGGCCTAATCTCTCCAGCGTCTCCTGGTTCTATCTTCGCGATTCTGTTGATGACACCAAAAGGCTCTTACATCGGCGTGATTCTATCGGTTATCGCAGCAACGGCAGTATCGTTTGTTGTAGCGTCAATCCTTCTTAAAACATCAGCGCAAGATGATGAGGAAGATTCACTAGAGAAAGCATCAGCACAAATGAAAGACATGAAAGCGTCTTCTAAAGGTGCAGCAACGGGTGCAGACATCAACCTAGCTGACGTGAAAGCAGTATACGTAGCATGTGATGCGGGTATGGGTTCAAGTGCAATGGGTGCAGGTCTACTTCGTAAGAAAGTAGATGCAGCGGGCCTAAATATCACGGTAACTAACTACGCAATCAATAACCTACCAGCTGATTCACAAATTGTTATTACGCATAAAGATTTAACAGACCGTGCACGTAAAACCATTCCTGGTGCAATGCACATGTCTCTGAACAACTTCTTAGATGGCGCAGTATACGACAACCTAGTAGCAGAACTTGTTGAAGCACAAAGTGGTGAAGCGAAGGTAGAAGCTCCGGCTCCTGCAGCAGCACCAGCTCAAGAAGGCAACAAGCTTGCACTGACTAATGACAGCATCTTCCTTGGCCTTAAAGCGACTCAGAAAGAAGACGCAATCAAGTTTGCTGGCGACCAATTAGTGAAACTTGGCAACGTATCTCCAGAGTACGTAGATGGCATGTTTGCTCGTGAAGAGCTTGTATCTACTTACCTAGGCGAGTCTATCGCAGTACCACACGGCACAATTGAAGCGAAGCAATACGTACAAAAAACCGGCATCGTGTTCTGTCAGTACCCTGAAGGTATTCAGTGGGGCGAAGGTGAAGATGATATGGCGAAGATGGTTATCGGTATTGCCGCTGAAGGCGATGAGCACAACATGGTGCTGATGGCTATTACCAATTCACTTGATGATGAAGACGCTGTGGAATGCCTACAGAACACAACAAACCCTGCTGATGTTCTACGTATTCTTAGCGGAAACTAAAAAGCTCTAGTCAAGCTCCTAAGTGAAGGAGGCCGGTATCCCCCTACTGGCCTCATTTTCGGTCTAAATCTGTCTTAACAAGACTCAGTCTGAATAGCTTACTGCTTAATGTCTCTAGTTAATCATCAGGCATGTGGTTGAGCTGTTAGCTATCTAGATTCAAATATTTATAAGGTCAAAATTATGAAAGCATTACATTTTGGTGCAGGTAATATCGGTCGTGGTTTCATTGGTAAACTTCTTTCTGACGCTGGTATGAAGGTTACTTTTGCTGACGTAAATGAAACGGTTGTTAATGCGTTAATTGAACGCCAAGAATACCCAGTGAAGATTGTGGGTGAAGCGTGCGTTGTTGAAACCGTTAAGAACGTGACAGCAGTAAACTCAGCAACAAGCGCTGTGGTAGATTGCATTGCTGAGTCTGATATTGTGACGACAGCCGTTGGCCCGACTGTTCTTAAGATTATTTCTAAGTCTATTGCTCAGGGTATCGAAAGGCGCGCAGCGGCAAACAATACTGCGCCAATGAACATCATCGCAGCAGAAAACATGGTTCGTGGTACTAGCCAACTAAAAGCGGCGGTTTTAGAGCATCTTTCTGATGACATGAAAGCGTTCACTGAAGAACATATTGGCTTTGTTGATTCTGCGGTTGACCGTATCGTACCGCCAGCAGAAGCAGGCGAAACTGACCCACTAGCAGTAACGGTTGAAACGTTCAGCGAGTGGATCGTAGACCAAACACAATTTAAAGGTGAGATTCCAAAGATCCCAGGTATGGAATGCACTGACAACCTTATGGCTTTCGTTGAGCGTAAACTATTCACGCTAAATACAGGCCACTTGGTAACGGCATACCTTGGCGTGCTTGCAGGCCACGAAACAATCAAAGACGCGATTGAAGACCAAGTAATTTACGCTGAAGTAAAAGCGACGATGGAAGAGAGTGGTGAAGTGCTTATCAAGCGTTACGGCTTTGATCCAGAGGCACATGCAGCATACATCTTAAAAATTTTAGGTCGCTTTGCGAACCCATTCCTACGTGACGAAGTTGACCGCGTTGGCCGTCAACCAATCCGTAAACTGAGTCCACAAGATCGTCTAGTCAAGCCACTGAACGGTACGCTAGAATACGGCTTACCAAATGCACACCTTGTAAAAGCGATTGCTGCGGCTTTCCACTACAAGAATGAAGATGACCCTCAAGCGGTTGAACTTCAGGCAATGTTCGCAGAAAAAGGTTTTGCTGAGACATTAGCGCACTATTCTGAGCTGAATATCGACTCAGAAGTTGTTAAACTAGCGGAACAAGCTTATCTAGCATTGAAATGATAAATCATCAAAGTGCCACACCTGTGGCACTTTCTTATTGCCGAGCCGTTATGCCAATACATCCTAGTCATGAAACAGAATTACTCGAGGCCTTATCTGAAGCTGAGAGTGCTAGCGCCTGCTTGATGGCGGCTTATGATGCATTGGATGATACGGTGGATGCGGTTTTAAAAAACATCTTCAAGAAAGATGACACGGCGATTAAATTCGTTGTCGAGCCACTACTTAACAGCGGTGGGCCTTTAGGCGAAATAATGGTTCGCGGCAAGTTGCTCCTGGGCTTGGGTGTTATCAGTAAAGAGCTTTATGACGATTTAGAGGTTTTTGTAACTTTGAAAGAGTGGGCGAAATTACAAGGTGACGACACCAGCTTTACCGAAGTTGATGTTATCTTTGAGCTCAATAAGGTACACGCGATTCAGCGTATTATGCCTATCGAATATGATGCGGAGATGGTCGAAACCATGTCTGGCCCGATGCTTCAAATGTTCTTAGGGCGACATCACCAGAAAGTGAAGTCGACCATTGTTTTGGCTATCACAGACATTATTAACACCTTATGCCGCGACAATGCCTTGAGTTCTTAGATTTCGTTATTGAACGTTTTCATTACGACACAACCACTCGCTACCACCTGTTTTATCCATCCTAGAATAAATATTGATTGCGGTTTCTCTCATTGAGGAATCGCTTTTTGGTATTCACTTTATCCTTCATTTCTTCTGATATAAGCAAGAGCTGTATCGGAGGTGATTCTCTCGCCTAGCATTCAATCTGATTGTTCAAATTCGTCGCAGTCAGCATATCGACGGCAAATTTCAGGTACAAAAAAAGCCACCGAAGTGGCTTTTTATTTCAACAAGACCTGAAATTATAGGTCTTGGATGTTTTCTGCTTCTAGCTCTTGGAAGTAGCGTAGAGTCTTAACTTTTAACTCTTGTTGAGCTGGCTCGTCAGCAACGATGATAGCTTTACGGTGCATTTGTAGTGCTGTCACAGTCCACATGTGGTTTACAGAACCTTCGATAGCAACTTGTAGAGCTTGTGCTTTGTTGTGACCCATAGTCAGGATCATTACTTCTTCAGCGTCTAGTAGAGTCGCAACACCGATAGTTAGTGCGTATTTTGGTACTTGGTTGATGTCGTTGTCGAAGAAGCGAGAGTTCGCGATGCGAGTTTCTTCAGTCAGCGTCTTGATACGAGTACGAGATGCTAGAGAAGAACCTGGTTCGTTGAATGCGATGTGACCGTCGATGCCGATACCGCCCATGAACAGGTTGATTTTACCGTAAGAACGGATTTTTTCTTCGTAAGCTGCACAGTGAGCGTCGATGTCTTCTGCTTTGCCGTCTAGTAGGTTGATGTTCTCTTCTTGAATATCAACGTGGTTGAAGAAGTTTGTGTACATGAAAGTACGGTAAGACTCAGGGTGGTTAGGATCGATACCTACGTACTCATCCATATTGAATGTAACAACGTTTTTAAAGCTAACTTCACCCGCATTGTATAGTGCGATTAGCTCTTTGTAAGTCGTAAGTGGTGTGCCACCAGTTGGTAGACCAAGAACGAATGGACGATCAGCTGTTGGGTTGAATGCTTTGATCGCTTCAACGATGTGACGTGCTGCCCATTTACCTACTTGTGCCGCGTTGTTTAAAGGAATAAGTCTCATTTTTGTAGCCCCTAAGATAAGTAATTTATAGTGTGCTGAAACATTAATTCGCATTATAAAATAAGTGATCTGTTTCTGCCATTGTTTTAGGTCAAGTTTTTACTTTTTTCGTCATATCTGTGAGTCGAACTCTCAAAATTTCATACCTATTGTATGGATATTTGGTGGCGTTAAACAAGATTAATACGCTTGTCATATATCGTAATCTTGATTTAATTCAGCGCCTGAAAGGGTTCACCGATTTTGAAGTTGGAGTGAGTTAGAGGAGTATAGTAGAGGTGAGCAGATAAGCATGAACCCAGGAGATTGAGCAGCTCTCAAAAAGCCGCAGTAATAGTTGCTTTCTGAAAGGGCTCTTAGCTTTGAATTTGCAAGATCTGGATACTTAGAGATAGCTATTGTGTGCTATCGCTATGAATTTTATATAAATCTTGGTAAAACTTAATGGGTTGGCTAAAATTACTAATCACGAAGTGAAGTCGTGTTTGAAGGCACAAAAAAGCCCAAAGTGATGAGGTATCACTTTGAGCGATTTTACTAATCTTCTAACACTAACTCGCTGTTGTATTCTTCCCTAGGCACTTCGCCGTGTTTACAGCCGTTTAGGGTATGAAAGCGACGGCGTCCGCGAGCCAGTTGAATGTACTTCAACCAAACACGCTCTAACTTGGACTTTGCCTTATGAGGGTGAGACAACACTTTAAGGAAGTGCTTTTCTTCTGCATTGATTGGTGTAAGTTCACCAGTCTCAAGTGCAAGCATAGTGTCGCCAAACAAGGTTAGGATTTCCTCTTCTGAAAGAGTAAAATCCCCTGACTTAGCGAACCCTCGTGGGAATTTAATGGTGTCATAAAAACGTTTTTTTCCATGACGGAATTCGGTCTCAGACATATCAGCCTCAGTAATGTGGTTAGATAGAAATTAGTGTTTATTGCTCACGCGAAAATATTGTTAAAAGGCTAAAATAGGAAACAAAACGTTTTTGCCTTTACGATAAACAATCCTAGATCCGCTAGTTAGCAGATTTATTACAGAGATGTATTTGATGGATGTGAAAGTATTTAAAACCTTTCTTGAGGTTGCAAGGGTACGCCACTTTGGGCGTGCTGCTGAGAACTTGTATTTAACACAAGCGGCGGTGAGTGCGCGGATCAAACAGCTAGAAGGCTATTTTGATACTCAGTTGTTCATCCGTGATCGTAATAACATCAAGCTTACCTCTTCAGGTGAGCGTTTGATTGGTTACGCTGAGGTAATGGTTTCTACTTTGCAACAGGCTAAGTTTGAGCTGTCACTAGAGAGTGGAAAAGCCTTGCAGCTAACGTTGGGTGGCACACCGAATATTTGGGATGCGTATTTACAAAACTGTCTGAGTGTTGTGACGGATTCTTTTGGCGGTTACGGCTTTATGGCAGAGGTGATGGGGCGTGAGCAACTGAACCGTAACTTACTTGAGCGCACCTTAGATATGGCCTTTGCTTTTGACCAGATTAAAGCTGAAGAGCTGAACTGTAAAAAAGTGGCTGATCTCGTGTTAGTTTTGGTATCGACACAACCTGATGATTTAGAATCGGTGTTCCAGCATAAGTATGTTTATGTCGACTGGGGAACTCGTTTTGGTTCTGAGCACGCAGAGCGTCATCCAAAAGTACCCGCACCGTACTTACGCACCTCAACGGCTCGTATTGCACTCGATTTTATTTTAGAGAAAGGGGGTAGTGCCTATTTGCCAGTGTCTCTTGTTGAACCTTTTATCGGGTCAGGACAGTTGTACAAGGTGAAAGGCGTTGAAGACTGGTATCGCCCGATTTACCTAAGCTACCGTAAAAACAGTACCTCAGTAGAGGCGATCATGCAGGTTGAGAAGTTGGTTAACGAGATTGACCCATCGACGGCATACACACTGCAACAAGCAGCAGAACAAGCACCTGAGTAGCCGTTTAGGCTGTCACTCATTGCTTTGTTGAATAAATAAAAAATGGCTCCTTTTTGGGAGCCATTTTTGTTTAAACCAGAGATATTCATACTGTCCAAGTTAGAGAAAGCTCTAAGTCGGAAAATCGTTTAAGCCTGGTGTGTAACCCATCTAAAATGCTCTATAGTGTTAAAGCACTCATAGGTTCATTAGGTTTTCAATCGACTCTTCAAGAGAGTGTGACATGTACGAATGGATTGTTTGTCCGTCCGTTGCGTCAATCTCAATCTTAGAAATCTCCTGTTCTACTTGATCTTCAAGAAAGCCTAGTGACTGCTCGACTGATTGACTGGTGAGAACCTGTTGGTTTGATAAAACAATACGACACGTGTGAAGAACCATAGCCTTTTCCTTTTTATATTCGATAGGTCTCTGCATCTTTGGCGTGCTAAGTGCCTATCGTTTGACGTTGTGAGAAGATTGGCTTCTCTGGATTAAATTTAGTCGAATTGGGTAAAAATAAAACCCTTTCATGTGATTTATCTAACCTTAAGCTCCGAAAATGGCTAGCGATAGTGGTTTTTCAGGATAGACTTTTAGGGCGTGAAGTAAGAATTATTGAAAAAGAGAAGAGCTCAATATGTCGAACAATATTCATCACAATAATGCGTTAACTAATGAGCAATGTCATTTGGCTCGCTATGCGCGAGACGCTCGCTTTGATGGTATGTTTTTCACTGCAGTAAAAACGACGGGGATTTTCTGTCGGCCTATCTGTCCTGCAACACCACCAAAAGAAGAGAACGTCGAATATTTTTCTCATCAGGCTCAGGCATTAAAAGCGGGCTACCGACCTTGTTTACGCTGTCGACCAGACAGTGCTCCTTTCTCACCTGCATGGAAAGGGGTTGAAACCACGTTTCTTAGAGCGATGCAGCTTATCGATAACGGTGCATTAAGCTCAGGTTCGATTACCGATCTTGCTGAACGTTTGGGGATCTCTGATCGATACTTACGCACCTTGTTCGACAACTATATTGGCGTGTCACCCAAGCAATATAGCCTGTACAGTCAGTTAATGTTCGCTAAACAGTTGCTGCACAACAGTAGTATGAGTATTACTGATGTCGGCTTTGCGAGTGGCTTTAATAGCACGCGTCGTTTTAACGATGCGTTTCATAAAGAGCTGAAGCTTTCGCCAAGTCAGATTCGACGAACCAAACCTAATGACAGTCTGAGTAATCACATCCAACTGGCCTTTCATGGCCCATTAGATTGGAAGCACTTATTGGACTTCTATCGACGCAGAATGATCGAGGGGATAGAAGAGGTTGGGGATAACTATTATCAGCGAACTGTGACATTAAATGGTTCGAAAGGTTGGTTTAAGGTGACCTTAGCTAAAAAGAACCGATTAGACATTGAGTTTGAGTTGGATGATATAAACCAATTACGAGGTTTGATCACTCACATTCGTCGCATGTTCGACCTAGATGTCGACATCGCCAAAGTTGAGGCGTTTTTGGCGACGATCGATCCTAACTTAGTCGCCAAAAGTGGCATTCGTATCCCAGGTGTATGGAGTGTTTGGGAAGCAGGTGTCAGAGCGATACTTGGACAGCAGGTCTCGGTAACAGCAGCGATTGGTCAGTTAAACCTATTGGTCACAGAGCTTTCTGAATCAGATAAGAAAACCTATTTTCCGACACCGAAACAAATTGCGGAAGCCGATGTGAGCTTTTTGCGCATGCCGGGAAGCCGTAAGGAGACCTTAAAGCGTTTTGCCGAATACATGGTCTACAACCAAGCCGAGCATCCTTCCAAATGGATTGATCTAAAAGGCATTGGCCCTTGGACCATACAGTACGCATTACTTCGTGGCTTGAGTGAGCCGAATCATTTGCTGGTAGGTGATTTAGTGGTGAAGAAGTTTATTGAGCACCGACCGGCTATCAATATAGAGAGTGTTTCACCGTGGGGCAGTTACGCTACGTTCCACTGCTGGAATCAGGCTTAGTAGAAAGAGCAACTCGCGAAAGTCTGCAATACAAAATTAGGAGCAATCATGGCGAACCGTTTTACATATTATGACAGCCCGTTAGGCACTGTGACTCTGCAAGCGAATGAGCAAGGTTTACTCGGAGTTTGGTTTGAAACACACACAACGAAACCGGAAGACCTAGGTACACAAGAAGATAGCTTTCCGATCTTCCGATCGGTCAAAGACCTGCTCGAACGTTATTTTGCAGGAGAATCCGTTCAATTTGATGTACCGATCGTTGCCAAAGGCACTCCTTTTCAGCAATCGGTTTGGCACGCACTTACTACTATTCCTTACGGAGAAACATGGAGCTATGCTCAGTTAGCCGATGCGATCGGTAATCCAAAAGCGGTGCGAGCTGTGGGGTTAGCCAATGGCAAAAACCCGGTATCAGTGATTGTTCCGTGTCATCGAGTGATAGGCAAGAATGGAAAATTGACGGGGTACGCGGGCGGGATTGAACGCAAGCAGCGCTTATTGGCGATCGAAGGAATTGGCGAAAAATAGAGTGCTTGGTTATCGAGGTATTGGTTGAGTAATGCCTCACAATGTTGAACCTAGCCCAAAGGCCTTAAAAGTGTGATTTTGCAATAAGGTTGGTGCTTTCTGGAAAATACTTATTTGGTTGCATATCCTTTTAGTTATGTCCTCTAGGCAAGGATGCCAAATGAATAACCACAATCTACTTCTTCTTGGTCGCAGTAGTGCGCTGTTACTGACAGGCTGTTTAAGCGATACCAGTCAACCTTTTGAAGTCCCACAGCTGGTTCTATTTAAAGGTATGTATGAAAGTACTGATAACGACAGCTAGTTGCTTTTTGAGTCGGGACAAGTTACATATCAGACGGCAGATAACACAGTGACGCGCAGTTATAGCGTCAATGATGATTTGATTACCATTGAGCTGAACTCAGGAAGCAGCCGAACGGGCTCAGGCCTGGTGATGCGCATTCAACAGTAGGGTGAGGGTACTGACATGCAACCAATGCCCAGCGGTTCAATTGAGTAACGTTTGGACCAGAGTCGCTTTAAAGCTCCTTCATCGTTATTCGCAATTGCCACAGCTTTCTTCTTAGCCAGCGAGTTGGGCAGTGTTTTTCTCAAGAAATACCCAAAGAACTGGAGGTATGCGAGCCCCATCATCATGCCCATTACAGGTGGGAAATGCAGGACGGCGTGGAAAGCATATGGTCATAATGAATAGGAATACAATTCGTCTCGCGCCTCGTTTCAATTCAACGTATTGATGTACCGTGTCGGACTGGGTGGTTGGTACAAAGTAAGACATGATCAGTGCTGGAACGAGATAGTTCATCATTGAAGGAATGAATAAGGGGATAAACTCGCTAAAACTGACATAGTCCGCCTGCCATACCATCAAGGTAGTGATGTCGCCAAATGGACTGAACGCACCACCTGCATTCGCCGCTACCTCAATATTCATACAGGCGAGATTAACAAATTTAGGGCTATCTCCTGTGACTTTTAGTACCACGGCACACACTAATAGAGCCGTTGCCAGGTTATCGGGGGAGATGAAGAAAAAGCCCTACCGGGCTTAAGTCCGATAGAGCTTATTCTGTGTCGCCAACATTATGCAGCATTACGATCAAACGCCATTGTTTGTTCTGCAGCACATATTTCAACAGGCCAGCCATAGGATTGGTATTCCGTCGCAAGTTTGTCCGCAACCACGCGAGATACCGTGGCAGTGATCCACATGCCTTTACCCATTACCTGATATTTGAGTGTTCTCATTTCCATTTTTTCACCGTTTTCCTTCTATATTGGCTGCGAGAAGTCTATAGCACCTCTTGAGGCTGGAATTTCGAATTAAGCTCAAATACTTTATAAAATGGCTCATGAATTCAGCTTGGATTAAAACTCAATCAGCAGAACGAAAACGGTTGCGTTTTGGAAGAAAAATCGCGATTTAAGTGCCTGTATTATAATAAAATAAAAATTTTACTAAAAATTTATGTAAGAGATATCTCACATAATTATCAGAGATCGGACTATCCAGAGTCTTGTCCGTTGGGCACTGATTTTTGTGTCTCGTTTGTATGTTTTCGGTTGCGCTATTGCAGCAAAATTTATTTAGTTTTGTATGTGAAATATGAGGATTTTTTCAGTCTATATTTCGATAACTAAACCATAATCGCAGTTTTATATGTTGCCTATCATCTTCAATTTAAACCGATACTCTGTTTGATTTTGGTCATTAACCTTCGTCTCATTAGTTTGCACTATACAAGTGTGTTCTGTTTCATACAAGCTAGATGTATAGAGGTCCTTATGACTAATCCAACGAAAACCGATCGTAAAGTTACGATCGGCAGTTACATCGCACTCGCCTTTGCGGTTGTGTTTTTCTCCGGTTTGATGCATTCCAATGAATGGTATGGCGTATTCGATTTTACGACGCTTAACGGCTCATTTGGTAAAGTTGCTTACGATGTAATTGAATCCGCTGATGGTATTCAAGCGGCAACCACCTCTTTGCGCGGTAAAGGCGGTAGCGGTGCTCGTGACGGTTTCATTTTCGCTTTGACACTTATTCCGACCGTGATGTTTGCTTTGGGTATGATAAACGTACTCGAGCACTACGGTGCGCTAGATGCGGCTCGTAAACTGCTTACTCCACTACTTCGTCCTCTTATGGGCATTCCTGGTAACTCAGGCTTGGCACTGATCGCTTCTTTGCAAAGTACCGATGCTGGTGCAGCGATGACACGTCAGCTTAAAGATGAAGGGCATCTAACTTAGCGCGAGACGGACGTTTTCACTATGTTCCAATTCACAGCAGGTGCGGCGATCGTTAACTTCTTCTCGTCTGGTGCCGTGCTATTTACTCTAACCGCAATGGACGGTTCTCTGGCAGTATCGTCACCTATTGGCCTTGCTGTGACGGTAATGTTCATCTTTAAGTTTGTGGGTGCCAACCTATTCCGTATCTACCTCAATATTACTGAAGGCAAAGAAGACAAACCAAAATCAGACAAAGAACAAAAACTGGAAGAGGAAGTAGCATAATGAGCGAAGTAAAAGCAAAGAAACCAATGGTGACTGATATTTTCGTTGAAGGTGCCAAGAAAGGCTGGGTTATTGCGATCACCTCGACAGTGCCAAATGTTCTGATGGCGTTTGTAATCATCAAAGCATTGCAGATTACGGGTGCGTTGGATCTGATGGGCAGCGTTTTTGCTCCAATCATGGCGGTGTTTGGTTTGCCGGGTGAAGCCGCTGCAGTATTGATCGGTGCGTGGATGTCGATGGGCGGTGCGGTGGGTGTGGTAATGACACTGTTTGACCAAGGTATCTTGAATGGCAATCATATTGCGATCTTAGCGCCGGCGATTTACTTAATGGGTTCACAGGTTCAATACATGGGTCGTATCATGGGACCAATTGGTACCGAAGGCCGTTACATCCCAGTGATGATCGCTATTTCAGTGTTGAATGCGTTTGGTGCGATGTTCCTGATGAACATTATTCTGTAGCCTGACTTCTGAAACTTCTTAGGCTTTAGAAAAAGGAAACCCCGTTTGGCTCTCACCAAGCGGGGTCTATTCTTTTTGTTGCCATCCTGCTACTGCGCGTTACTTATCTTTCAATAGGTAACTGGTGCTCTCTGCATCGTTCCTTGACGTGGCTAAATCTTTTAACCTATCCAATTCATCGCCTTCCTAGCGGTGTCCTTGCTAACTCATCATCCTGATAAGTGACTCTATCCTAGAGCATAACTTCCTTGCTGATAACTCATCCAAAGTCATCAAATCTTCGTCCTGAAGATACCTAATCCATTAGGCTTTTTCCTGTTCCTGCCAACTCCCTGTCGACATGTATATTAAACACTCTCGAGGCATCTCCGACAATCTTCCTTAAGCAAATAATCTTAAGGCAAAGCTAAGAAAAACTGTGCGGACTTATACAAAACAAGGGCTTGGGTTTGTAATCTAGGATTTTTCTGCGAAGCTTGATTGTAATCTCTTACGTTTGTTCTGAGAGATCTCTTAAACATGTGCGGTCGTGAATGTTCCTTGTTTGCTGAATACAGATACGTTGAGGTAGCCCGTCGAATAAACTACCAGTAGGAAATGATAATGGTTACAGCGTTATATGCTTCGTTACTCACGTTAGCCATGTTATGGCTTTCCATTGAGGTGATTAAGCAAAGAAGAAAGAATCAAGTAGCACACGCAGATGGTGGTGTTGAATCGTTACAAGTGGCTCGTTCCGCTCAAAGTAACGCAATGGACTATATTCCGATTACCGTGATACTGATGGCGTTGCTAGAGTTCAACGGCGCAAATGTATGGCTGATTCACGTTATTGGTATTGCTTTTGTTGCTGGTCGTATTATTCATGGAAAAAGCATTCTTGCTCGTAGCCTGAAGGGAAGAAAGCAAGGCATGTATTTGACCTTTGCCAGCATGGTGTCTTTAGTTGTTCTAAACTTGATTTATCTTCCGTTTGATAAGCTTATGTAATGACAAGCATGGCGCAACGCCTCCCTCTACCATGGATGATTGTACTAACAGGGTTAGTGCTGAATATTCTGGCCATTGTTGTGTCGAGTCTAGTGCTGGACAAAATGGTGGTTGAACAAGCTCAGTATCGAGAGCGCCAACAGGGCAATGTCTACTCGATTCAGTTGGCTTGGAATACGATTGAAACTTTAGAGCGTAAGCGTGAATCTATGTTGCTGCACATGGATAATAGTACTTCTTCAAGTTCGGCGGTGACGCCGGAATTAAAAGAAGCGATGCGCGGTCAGCTTGGTGCGTGGGTCAGTGGCGAAGTTCCAGAGATTACTGTCGAAAACCTTTCTCAGGTCATTATGCTGATTAACCAAGCTCAGCAATCGCAACGCACACGCATCGATGACTTCTACCTTGATAATCTAACCTTATCTGAACTCCTCCAAGCTCTTGAAGAGCAGATGACCCTCTATAAAAATATCGCGATCTTTCTTCAGATCTTTGGTTTAGCATTGATTCTTGCGCGTGACCTAGCGAGACGAAATTAACCGTTCTACAACTGCAGCCAAACCTGATGTTGAGTTATTTGTCGAGATGAGGGTGCTGCTGCCCTTGGTAGTTTGGAAGCTGGTCTTTAAGCTTTTTGAAGGTACTGAATGCGTTGTTAGCTGATAAGCGGTTCATTAACCAGTCAGGCAAGATACCGCCCGCATTCGCATATGCCGTATAGGTGATGTGAGTTAGACCATTGGTGAGGGGCTGTAAAACCCAAAGTGCATCGACCTCGTTGATTCGAATATACCCCGACTCTTTAGCCAAGTAATTGGATGCATCTTTAATGGTTAAGGTGAATTGACCGTCTTCTACTTCATATTTCGAATACGTCACCATATCACGGTTACGAGCTGGCCAAGGAGCTTTGAACTGGGTATAGACGATATTCTCATTACTAGAGATCTGCATTAATACTTCACTGTGCGACACATTGTCGATCCAATTCGGTACATTATCGCTATCTTCCAATAATAAGAGAAAACCTGAGTAGCTCGTTTCGACCTGCATTTGAGCTCGAACTTCAACAAGACTATTCCCATGATTACGCATATGAATGGTGATGCCGTTTTCACTTTTGACAAATTGCCACGGAGTCGCATAAGAGAGGGCTGAAAATAAACAGAGTCCAAGTACCAAAATCCTAGGTAATATCATTATTCTTCTATAAAATGAGAAGCTTATCTGCCATGAGTATAGAATAAAAATAGGTTGGGTTCGCGTGACATTTGTTTCTGTGTAAGTGAGAGGATATGACAAAAGAAGTGATAGATGGTTTAGGAAAAAGGTCGGGGAGCGTTGCGCTCCACGACCCTAAATGTAGCGGTCTAGATTATTGCCCCAAACACGCTTCCCCAAGTCGAGCTGGGGCAATTTTATCAAGAACTACATTTAATTCCTTCCAATCGCTAGCCATCTTCTCTGCCTGCTCTTGTGTCAAAACTGAGCCATACTGTTTCATGCGATCATGTTCCACCTTGGTGTAGTGGAAAATGTTGATGTCGATAGAAGCATCATCTTTGTAGGCCTCTGCCATGTTGACGATGTTCTTTTTACTGTCATCGATAAATACAACACTGCTAAAGCTTTGACCTGTTTTATCAAGGATGTAGTCGAGCATGACCCCCTTGTTCATTCCTGTCGTCATCATGATGCCATTAATGTAACTCAGTGGGCGGTCAGGGTTATCGATGTAAATTGGTAGCTCATCTGAGCCTTTTTCTTTCAGCGCGGTACGCGTCATATCGTATTGATTACGAATCATCTCGCGTTCGGTCGCATAACGGTAATTTGGTGAGCGCGAAGTGAGAGCCATTACAGTAAGCCCTTTATCTTGCCAGCCGCTGACTGTGCTTGGCACATCGTCTTCGATAATTCTCATAGGAACAAGTTCGTAAAGAAGTCCGATTGAGTCTTGGAATAGGCAATCTACTTTGTCTTCAGCTGATGGCTTCACATCCAGTTTCCCTCGCTGCCACTGATACCAAATATCACCGCCGATATCGCTCGTTGAGGTTAGAAGCGTGTTATCGATATCAATAACGATCAGCGGTTTTTCGCCTTTCTCTGTTAGTTGACTTACTTTATCTGCCACATCTTGGAATTTATCTGTTTCCTTAACGGTGACGTCGGCAAATGCATTACCGGCCAGAGTAAGAGCGCACAGCGCCGCTAACTTGTGTAGTTTCATCATACTTTCCTTTAACTCAAGATTGACCTCTTAAACGCTTTGTGAAAAAACCATCGTAAGCAGAGGTTGTAGAATGTTATAACATAACAAGGCTATCTGGTTAGATTATCAATAACTAATCCACTTAAAATGTTGTCTAGGTCACATAGCCTAAGAGCAATGTTAGCTGGAGCTTAGAAAATCAATGTTTTATGTACGCAAGCAATTAACCAATAGAAATGGTTAACAAGTGCAGATTGAAAAACGGAAGACAGAGGGTCTTCCGTTTATAGAAGGGAGGGTAGTGGCAATTTATCTAGAGCATATAGGCTTCAACCGTTTTTATATTGGTCCAATTATTGTCCGCATCCTGGATTAACTCCTGTGTGTTCTCCAACCAACGCTTTTGCACTGACTTGTCTAAGTTAAGATATAACTTTCCATCTTCTATTTTCCAAGCTTGTGGATCGGTACGGAATTTGTCTTGGTTTTCGCTGCTCACAAACTGATAAATGGCTTTTTTGGCTGCGGTGTCTCGAACTAAGTTTATTGAAGCGCTCAAGCATGGAGTAGGCGAAACCCAAGGTGACTATGTTTAAAAGTGGCGGGTTTCTGTGGCTCAATTGTTGCAGTTGCAAAACAAGCCCATCAACTGGGCCGCGGATGAAGTGGGGTACAACAGTTACTCTGGCTTCTCTCGGGCATTTCAGCATGTCACCGGAATGTCGCCGCGGTTTTGGTTAAAACAGAATGTGGCTTAAAGCGCCGGGCAACCT
The DNA here is from genome assembly GCF_001635455.1 of Vibrio sp. HI00D65. Taxonomy (GTDB): domain Bacteria; phylum Pseudomonadota; class Gammaproteobacteria; order Enterobacterales; family Vibrionaceae; genus Vibrio. The sequence goes on along the minus strand of NZ_LWEH01000364.1, from coordinate 57,057 downwards.
TATCAGAAATGTGGCTATTAGCATGAGGCTTGGTTATGTTTTAGCGGAAATTGCGTGTAGTTTGCTCATTTATCGAATGATGGGCTAAAAAGGTGGACTTTATAAGCTCGTTGTAACATCCTGCCCGTCCTATTTTATCAGACATCAATGAGACGAAGTGCCTGCTGAACATTATTTAGCCTCCCGTATCTCATTAAAGCACTAAGGAGTTCCACTTGAACCTATTTGTAAGAGACCTTACCGTTATCGATTCTTCATATATTTGTGAACACAGAGGGGTCGTAGGAGATAGTTGGATTTTAGATGTCACCATGTCTGGTGAACTGAATGAAATGAGTATGGTTTTAGACTTCAGCAGAGTCAAAAAACAGATCAAAAACCTTGTTGATCAGCATGTCGATCATCGTTTACTGCTACCAATGAAAAATGCTGCGATCGTGTATCAAGAGAGTAAATCGGGCTACGCTAAGGTTGATGTATTGCGTGGTGATAAGAGCCTTCACTTGCACTGTCCTGATGAAGCTTACTGTCTGATTGATGCAGAGGCGATTACCATCGAGAGCCTGACCGCACACGTTTACGATATTCTTCGTGACAACCTTCCAAGTAACGTAACAGGGTTAGAGATCACTCTTCGCCACGAGAACATTAATGGTGCGCTCTACCACTATACCCATGGTTTGAAAAAGCACGACGGTAACTGTCAGCGTATCGCCCATGGCCACCGTTCTCCGGTTGAAATTGTGGTTGATGGTCAGCGTGATGAGCGACTTGAGCTAGCGTTTGCAAAGCGTTGGGAAGACATCTACTTAGGATCTAAAGAAGACCAAGTTTCTGTTTCATCATTAAACCTAAGTGAGCACGCTAAGAGTGCAAATGACGAAAGCCATTATGGTTTTAGCTACAAGGCCCCACAAGGTGAGTTTGAGTTAGCGATTGCTAAGTGTGAAACAGAGATCTTGCCAACCGATACCACGGTGGAATTACTTGCAGGCTACATTGCGGATCAAGTTGCTCCAAGTTTGACAGAAAACCAATCACTACAAATCGTGGCTTATGAAGGGGTAGGTAAAGGCGCGATGGCGTTCCGATAAAACTTCATGGGAGACGCAAGTTCACTTCTAGTCAAAACAAAAAAGGCAAGATACTAATTTATCTTGCCTTTCTTTTTGTGGCTAGTTAAACCGAGAAGGTTATTAGCGTCATTTTGTTGGTGCTAACGAAGCAGTACGTGTCGCAGTAGGCTTTTCTCAATCGCAGCGACCATCCCAAAGCTGAGTAATACGGTGCCAAAGAATACGGTTACGTCTTTTGCTAGCTCCGTAATACCCAATACACCACAGACATTGAACAACAAGATGATGATTAATAGGTGACTAACGTAGATACCCAACATACGATTTGAGATAGCACGAACCCATCCATAATTGCCTACGTTTGGATTGGCTAGAAGCCACATAAACACGCCTATTCCCCATAGCGCAGTACCAAGCAAGAAATCATGGATGTTGAACGCAATGTTGAATTTAGAAAGCCACGCCGCTTCAGCAAAATGAATGCCCATTCCTAATGCTATTAATCCTAGCGCCTTAGCCGATGATACTTTCCATTGATGCTGACGAATAACGAAACCCAAGGTCACCATTAATGTACTGAAGAACGGGCCGTTACGAGTAAAGAAAGGTGCTTCCAGTCCAGTCAGGTTTGTATAACTTCCCGCTAAAACACCGTAGATGTAGAGTGCAACTGCGAGAGGCAATAAAAGCTTATCGAGCTTCATCTCAACCATCAAAGCGATGATCATAACCGCGAAGACTAAAGCTGGGATAAACCATAAATGCACCAGTCCTCCCTCTAAGAAAGAGTTGAGGGGTGTGCTCATTAAAAAGCCCCAGTAACCTTGGCGCTCACCTAGATAACCGAGTTCTTCAACTCTAGCGAGGTTGAATGGTACAGCTAAGCAAATGATGCTCCATACCACCCAAACCTTGAGCAGAGGCTTCGAGTAATTGATGACGGTTTCCCAAGGAGATGAGACGAGCTTAGGTTGAATCAGATAACCTGAAATTAGGAAGAACAGAGGGACGGCAAAGCGAGCGGTTTGGTTGAGAATATAACCAACCCATGGCACGTCATTGATTTGCCAATAAGTAAGGGCCATTTGGCCATGTAAGCCAATGATCGCTAAGATAGCAATCACTCGACCCAACTCAATACTGGCGATGCGTTGTGAAGGCGTATTTTGAACGGAAGACATATCAGATCTCTAAGAAAATTTTCGTCGAATCTAGCAGCCTTTGTATTGAACCAGTTAGCGTTAAATCAAGAGTTGCGACCTTTATATGAAGGCTTGTATTGATTTTTTGAAGCCTGTCGCAGCTATATTAAATCCATTGCATTAAGTGCGAAAATACCAAGCGTACAAGTGATAAGCGAACCTAAAGTGGTAAGCGCGATAATATTGGCAGCAAGCGTTGCATTTCCGCCCATCGCTCGTGCCATTACATAACTTGCGGCAGCGGTTGGAGCCGCGCTCATCAGGAAGATCAGCCCAAGCTCGAGACCTTCAAAGCCTAAGGCCAATGCAGTCAATGTGATAAGTAACGGCGAGGCAATTAGCCGGTAACTTGAGGAAAACCAAGTCGCAAGTTTCTCCTGTTTGAGAGAGCTGATATCCAATGAGCCACCAGTACAAAGTAAAGCCAGAGGCAAGGTCATTTTTGCCAAGTATTGCCCGGCATCAGTGATCATTTTAGGAATTGGAATAGACAGTGCGTAACAGAAAACACCGAGGAAAATAGCAATAATAAGAGGGTTTTTGGTTATCGACTTTGCTATCGCTTGAATGGCTTTATCGCCCGTGTCTTTGCCCTTTGGAGTTAAAGCAATCACGGCTTGGATATTGTAGAGCACAGTAATTGATGCAACATAGATCGCCGCAAGTGCCACGCCTTGATTGCCGTAGATATTTGCGGCATACGCTAAACCTATGATACCCGTATTCGCTCGGAATCCACCTTGGATGATGACGCCTTGGTCCTTTGAATCTCTGAACAATAGCTTGGTTGAGAGGGTAGCGATGAGGAAAAAAATGAAATTAGCAGCGAGAGCAAATAACACTAAGGTGCTGCTGGCAGAGAAGTTATGCTCGGATTGAACGATACTCAAGAACAGCATCGCAGGTAAGGCGATTTGAAAAACAATCTTAGAAGCGACATCAATGAAGTTGTCATTGATAAGCCCTATTCGTTTGAGTACCACACCAAGAAACAGCATTAAACAGATAGGGCCTGTCACTGATGCTGAAAACGCAAACTGTTCCCAAAGTGTGTCCATTATTTTTCCTTAAATTTAGCCAACTTCAATATCCTTTGAATACTGTCGCATTTTTCCATCATTCTATGAAAAGAGAAATTAAATCCCAATAGATAAGTAAAATTCTTTGAAAAAAAGAACGAACGTGCTAAAAATGGCTTATCAGGTTTGTGATGGGTGAATAATGAGCAAGGGAAAGATAACCAAAGAGTATATTTTGAGCCATGCATTCGCGCTTGCGAGTGAGAACGGGCTTGAGAGTTTGACCATTGGCGAACTAGCCAAGCAGTGTGGTATGTCTAAGAGTGGTTTGTTTGCACACTTCAACTCTAAAGAGAACCTCCAGCTCTCTGTACTTGAGTACTCCAATGCTATCTTCACCGAGCGAGTCATTATTCCAGCAAGAGAACTTGGTGATGCTGACATTGAAGCGAAGTTAAAACAGCTGCTCGACAACTGGTTGGGGTGGAACCACTCATTCCAAGGCAGTTGCATGTTTATAGATGCTTGGAAAGACGCGGGCAGCGAAACATCTGTGATTCAGCAAGCGCTGCAGAAAACCATTTCAGTTTGGATTGATTACTTGACGATTCAAGTAGCAAAAGCGGTGGAGAGCAAGCAGTTCAGAACCGACCTAGATTCAAAACAGGCAACCTTTGAGCTGTATGGGCTCTATTTGAGTGCGAACTTGTTCTATTCGTTACGAGGCCAACAAGCAAGCCATACCCATTTTTGGAGTGGCGTAGAGCGCTTAATTGCTAGTTGGAAAGTGGTTTAACAGGCAAGCCATAGAGTTGGCGAGGCCCATGAGCTTGGCCTACCTATAAGTCTAAAAATTTAAGATAAGTGGCGGTAGCGTGCATAAACAGCAGTAGCGTCATTTTTTACACCAACAAATAGCACGGTCGTTCGTTTTTTGGCCGAGCTGATTACGCCAGTATATTTGGCGAGATAAGGAACGGTCATGAGTGACAAAATCTATTTTAATACATCGAACAAATTCAGCTTTAAGCGTAGCTTGATTGGAGCAACCACCAATCTGCATTACATCTTAGCGCCGAACCATGCGAAGAAAATCGCGCGTAAATTGCTGCTGACGCCAATGCGAGCAGGGCAAAAAAACGCTGATCCACAAGGGCTGATCAAGAGCGAAATTAAAGGCCGTGATGGTGTGTTAAAAACTTACTCATTGGGTACAGGCCCAGTTTGGGTATTAACTCATGGTTGGTCTGGTACCGCGAGTCAATTCTTTCCTCTGATGGAACATATTGCCGCTAAAGGTTATACCGCTCTGGCTTACGATCACCCGGCGCATGGTGGCAGCGATGGTGTACATGGTCATATTCCGGCGTTTGTGAACGGCCTTGAGGCGATTCTAGATTCGGTTGGGGAAGTTGCAGGCTTGGTTGGTCATAGCATGGGTACCGCTTCTGCGTTGGAATGTAAGCACGTTAAATTAGAAAACAAGCCGCTGCTTCTGATCGCACCTGTATTGGATTACATGGATAACTTGTTTGGCAGCGTTGCTCGTTCTGGTTATTCAATGAAGCTGTTCGAGGCGGTAGTTGAAGAAATACAAGAGCAGTTTAATTACCCAATTCAGTCTGTTGACCCGTATGGCAAGCTTGCGTTTCGTCAGTCTCAGACCATCATTGTGCATGACGAGCAAGATAAGTTTACTAAGTTCGATGTGTCGCAGCGTGCAGCGAATGAAATGGATCGCGTTACTTTGATTGCCACCCAAGGACAAGGTCACGGACGAGTAATGAAGTGCCCGCAAGTGTTTGAGAGTTTTGATACCTTGATTGGCTAAGTTCAGTTAGTCAATCCAGTAAACGTAGGTTGAGAAAGCAAACAACAAAAAAGGCCAGCCAGACATTTCTGGTTGACCTTTGCTTTTAGGTGTTTAGTAAATATTCAGCTAAAGCCTATTTTTAGTTAGCACAGTTTGCTGGGCCAATCTCTTTCCATACGCCCCACTCACCAGAGTTTACTGGGTCATCACCTTTGGTCCACCATTTCGCTTCCCAAACCTTACCGGCTTGAGTCACTTGGTCGCCGCCAGTGTAGACTGCACTTGAATCCCAAGCGTTAGTACACCTACCATCGTCTGTGGTTTTCTTAAGAACTTTCACTGATGCAGCTGCGACTGATGAATCTGTACCGTCACTCACGGTCACAGAGAAGTTCAGAATAGTGTCTTGCGTGTATTCTGCTGCAACAAAGCTTACTGAAGCGCCTTGTACTGTTGCATCGATACCTGTAGGTATATCCCATGTGAAGGTTAGTGTGTCTTGATCGGCATCGCTAGACGCTGATGCATCCACGACCACAACATCTCCCGCATTGACTTCAGCTGGAGCCGTAACCACTGCAACTGGTGCTGTGTTAACTGGACCTGAATCTTTCGGGTTTACCGTTACAACAAGCGTGTCCTTTGACGTTGCGCCTTCGTTGTCCGTTACTGTTAAGCTGAAGATCAGTGTTTCTTGCTGAGCGACTTCAACAACATCGAAGCTTGCAACCGCGGCATTCGCGTTAGCCAGAGTTACTGCTGTACCGCTCACTTGAGACCAAGCATAGCTCGCAATTGTGCCATCGCTGTCTTTTGAAGCGCTGCCATCCAGAGAAACAGAAGCAGGGCCTTCAACAGATTGGTCTGCACCGGCTGATGCGGTTGGTTTCTTGTTCACAGGTTCTGTAGTGCCACCTGCTAAACCCTCGTGCATCGCATTTAGGATGTCGCCGTTATCTGCATCAATTTCCCAAGAGAACAGACCCGCAAGACCAAGGCTACGCACGTACGCACCTTTTGCTTTAACTGAGCGGTCGTCATCAAACGTGATCAACTGACCTGAAGTACGGTTCCAAACGTATGGCGCTTCTGCCATTTCGTCGTAGCCATATTCGAAGCCATTGATGCCTTGGTTGCTGGCGCCAAGCATGTTCGCTTTAATGCCTTTGTAGTCGATAACGCCATCTTCCCATACACCTTGTGCAGTGCTGCGTTTCAGTTTGCCATTACCGACACCTGTCATAGGGTCGCTTGGGTCAGAGAGTGTTGATGGTAGTACGCCTTCCCAACCACGACCGTACATTGCTGTACCTACGACAAGCTTGTTGGCTGGAACACCTTGCTGAAGCAGTAATTGGATACCGTTGTCAGTGGTGTAAGCAGGGCCTGTGTATGGTTTGCCATTTTCATCAATGCCAGAGCCATCACACTGGCCAGGACGCATGAAGTTACCGCAGTTTAATGCTGTTTGGTGACCTAACACATTGTTCCAAGCTCCGTAGAAGTCGTAAGTCATCGCAAAGATGTAGTCCATGTACTGGATAGCATCACCGTAATCCACATCCTCAATTTTGTCGTGACCAACACCGATCGCTGATGTGAGTTCGTAAGTTCGACCATTTTCGTCCTCTAACTCATCAAGCATTGCGCGCAGTTCTGCCATTAGTGCGATATAAGCTGGGCCATCATTTACTGGGTCACCAAGATCTGGCGCAGCACCGCCGCCACCTGGGAATTCCCAATCGATATCCACACCGTCATAGAACTTCCATGTATTTAGGAACTTCTTAACCGATGCGACGAAGGTGTCACGGTTTACTTTGGTTGTGAAATCGAAGAATGGGTCTGACAGGGTCCAGCCGCCAATTGAAGGGATGATTTTCAGATCAGGATTACGCTGCTTGAGCGCCATCATCATTGCATAGTTACCCTTGATTGGTGAGCTGTATTCGTGACCTGCTTGAGGGAAACTTTTCTGGAAAGCTGCCCATGGGTCATGAATCACTACTTCGTAATCGTTGACGCCCTGACATGCCGTCATGAGTGCGTTATAACTGTTACCGCCAACCGATTTCACTGATTCGTTAGGACCACAAATTGGTATGAAGCCATAAAGGATATGGGTCAAGTTATCAGCGGGTAGGTTGTCGACTGTGTAATCGCGGCCATAGATGCCCCATTCAACAAAGTAAGTACCCACTACTGTGCTTGGGTCTGTATTGTATGACTTGTTGTTTGGATCAATGTTCATTGCTAGTGGTGCTAAGTGTGCACCATCCGTATCGGCGATGGTGATCTTTGCGGGTGCACTCTTGCTACAACCTGTTTCGTCACACGCTTCGATTTCCATATCAAATAAGCCGCCCTGATCGTATTCGAATGAAGCCGTAGTTTGGCTGCCCGTGATTGGACCGGTCGCAACCTTAATGCCATCAAAGTAGATGTTGTAAGTGTTTCCTGACGTTCCGCTCCACTGGTTAAACTTAACGTCGACTTTTGCTTTGTCGTGATACTTAACCATCTGGTTGTAGCCCGAAGTTGTTTCCATCGCGAGTTCAATTTTAGAAAACTGTAGGTTGTTGGAACCGTACATGTCGATGCTAGGTGCTGTTGGAGCAGCTAAAGCTGTACCAGATAGCGCTAGAGCAATGCTCGCAGCACAGGTATTAAAACGAATCATACTATTTCTCTCATTCCTTGAAGTTTACGAGAACCAAATGGCCCCATAAGTAGCTCCGATCAGTTTTGAAGGAGCTTCCCCGTCAGTATTCGAGAGAGTTTTAATTTCATAACTGAAAATAAATCTGTTTTCGATGGACAACTAAAAAATTGTATTTTGTTACAAAATTGTTGCTTAGCGAGTGAGAGGTCGAGTCCATGTTTTATAAAATAAAATATCGCCTAGCATGAAAATCTTATATGTGAAATTTCACGACATGAAGTTGTGTAAAGTTGCGGCAAGCTGCATGAAAATATTTTTTAGTTGAAACAGTATCACAAAGTAGTGGCGGCTAGGCAGGGGAGATATGAAGCGTGTTGGTGCAGTGATTTTGGCGATGGAGGGTTATCTTTTGAATTGCTCAGCTAATGAAGCTCTTCTTTGTTGCATGACACTGTGATTATCGCCGGTAGCGGTATGCTCAAAGCCTTCTTTAATAAATTGTTGGGCAGGTGTGCTTGGCTCCAGTCGTTTTAGGCGAGGTGAGTCGTAGGTACCACTGATGGTATAAACCCTTGGTCCAGAGCCTGTATTTAACGTGACGATTTTACCGTCAAACTCAAACGAAGTGGTGATAAGGCGATGATTCATCATCACCCCTTTTTCAGAAAGGGTCAGGATGTCGGTATTGTATGGTGGAGCACCAATCTCAATCCAATTACCATGTACGTTGCTTGGGCTGACAGACTTTTGGTGGGCTTGATAAGCAAAATAACCAGCGGTGACGGCAATCATAAAACCTGCTAATAGAAAGCCGTAGAGTAGTGAGTTGGCAAATATATCTCTGCTTTTAGTGGGCTTTTTTGCCATTATCTCTTCATTTTTTTGCTCGTACCGTCTTTGAGTCTACAAATTAAAACCTTTGTTTGCAAAGATCGTTAGAAGAGTTAGAAGCAAGATCCAATGTTACGATAAATAGGCTTGCTTTGATGTTTCTTCGAGTATTACCACCAATATTTATGTCATCAATGCAAGTTGATGTCAGTAAATCTTAAGTTATGCCTATTTATTTCTTGTAGGAAAGTCGCGAATTGGTTAAAACAATTATCACCCAAGTTTACATATAGGCTTATTCGTTGAGCCCAATAACTGCAATTTTAATATAACAAGGAAGTACAATGATTAAAGAAAACACATACTTTGAAGGTGGCGTAAAATCGCTAGCGTTTAACCAATCTGGTGCTGATGTGAGTGTTGGGGTAATGGCTGCGGGCGAATATACCTTCGGTACGGCGGCTCCAGAAAAGATGACGGTTGTAAAAGGCGCACTAACGGTAAAACGAGTTGGTGATGAAGGCTGGACCACATACCAATCTCGTGAGTCTTTTGACGTTGCTGGTGATTCATCTTTCGACTTACAAGTACAAGAAGCAACGGCTTACCTATGTGAGTACCTTTAGGGAGAAGTGAGCTATCTTCTCTCCGATAAGAAAAAACCACGCACAAAAGTGCGTGGTTAAATAAGTGATAATAACCGGCAGTGGATAGTGTCACTTGTTTTACAGTCATCAAATCGACGACCAAATTCATTGTTATCTTCTCAATCCCTCAAAAGTCCAAACCAAACACTAATAAGTTTCAAATACGCCGCTGTTATAGTCTTGAATGGTTTGTTCAATCTCTTCCATAGAGTTCATGACAAATGGACCATAATGTACAACCGGTTCATCGATTGGCTCTCCGATAAAGATAAGCGCACCGGAATCTTCTTGGCTTTCTAAAGACAGTATTTCGGCGCTTGTTAGGAACGCCAGTTGACCTTGGCTTATGGTCTTTTCACCATTTTTAAGACTGCCCTTGTAAACATAAGTCATGGCATTGTGACTAGCGTTAGTGCTTAGCGAGATTTGATGCCCAATGCTCGCTCGCCAATCTGAAACACTCAATGGCACGCCCGTTTGTTGTAGTGGTCCTTGTATTTTTAAAGTGTTAGCTGCAGGGTTCAGTAATTCAAACCCACCCGCAATAACTCTCAGTAAACCGCTTTCCTCACTTTGGTGTTCAGTAATCGTTTCGCTTTGGAAGTCATGGTATTGCGCTGGCTTCATTTTGTCTTTGGCTGGTTGATTGATCCAAACCTGAAAACCATGAAGTGCACCTTCCTCCATCATCGGCATCTCACTGTGAATAACGCCACGGCCTGCAGCCATCCATTGCGCCCCACCACGACGAAGTTCTCCGACATTGCCCATGTGGTCCTTATGTTGAAAGTGACCTTGCAGCATATAGGTGAGTGTCTCTATCCCACGGTGAGGGTGGGGAGGAAAGCCGCCAACATAGTCTTTGCTCTCATCTGATTTGAGTTCATCAATCATCAAAAATGGAGAGAAGCGTTTGTTATTAAAACCAGCAACTCTTTGGATTTTAACTCCATCGCCATCGGACGTGGCATGGGCTGAGATTACACGTTCTACGGTTCTTACATTCGACATATTGAAACCCTCATAAGCTTGAATAGGGCTAGTGTATGGAATTTAATTTATAAAGAAGATGGTGCTGCGTTGAGTGACTTATTCGAAAATTTTGAACAGGTAACAATATGAAATTAAGTCTATACTCAATATAGGGTAGACCGCCAAGGAGGCCGCTATGGCAGTACAACAAAAACATGGCGAAAGGCATGGTCGAATGGGCTTTAAAAATGACTTTACGACAGATCAAGGTCAACGTTTTACTGAGGTTGCGAATAACGCGGTGAAACGTCGTATCAAAAAGCGCGAAGTTGAAGCGCCTTTTGTGCATTCGGCAAAGGAATCCGCGCTTAAAACCGTCACTAGATCTAAGTGGGAAAACCGAAGCCGAGTTCGGCAAGTGGTTTGGATTATTGTTATTGGTCTTGTCAGCTTATGGGCTATGTACATGGTTGGTTAACGCTGGCGAGTTTTTAGTAGTGTTACATTGTTCCCCTCCGCGTTAGTTTGAATAGCCTCTTCACGTTCAGGGCAGTCGGCTTCTTCATGGATGCTGTCCATCGGATATTCTTCTATCAAAGTTGAAACTGGGTTGTCATGATAATAAGCGTATCGGTTCTTGCCTGAATGCTTGGCAACATACATGGCTTTATCCGCACATCTCGTTAACTCATGTAAATCTTGCGCGTCTTGTGGGTACAAAGACACACCAACACTGAGCGTTAGCTCTTTTATTCTTTCATTTGTTTGGCAGCCGCTTTCGAACAAACCACAGATTCGGTCCAGGATACCGTCGAGGTCTTTTCGAGTCGGGATATCGTAGAGCATTAATACAAATTCATCGCCCGCAAAACGCGCAATCGAATAGTCGTATTCGTGACTTTTTCGATCTCGAGTTCGAATATTGTTGCTCAAGCGATTTGCAAAGTGCTGCAACACACTGTCGCCAACATCGTGTCCATAACTGTCATTGATCCCTTTAAAATCATCTATATCTAAAAAAACCAATGCAGTAAGTGATCGCTTACTATCAACGGTTGTTAGCTTCTCAATAGCCCAACGTTCAAAGCTCCATCGATTGGCTAGTCCAGTAAGTTGGTCTCGGTAAGCTAAGTCTTCGATCCCTTCTTTATACAAACGCTGAATGTAGCTTACTGCTTTTGTGTAGTAGTAAGCGGAGGTATGACACACCAAGCTCATGGTAAACAGGCTAAGAATAAAGCGATGTGTGCTGTTAAAAGGTAGAGAAAAATTACTAGGTAATGCGGTGATCAGTGTACTTATGAATAGACAAAAAGAGGTGCTTAGGATGACGCCAATTCTGAAGTCGTTGATAAAAATAACTGCTGCTAAAATTGGGTAAAGCCAAAGTATGCGGTCGGGAATGGCATAGCTGTATAAAAATAAGATGACGCCTTGCACAAGCAGTACACAGCTAAGAATTAACTCGGAGTACTCAGGGTTGTAGACTCTTCTTACATAAATCGCGTTGGCGGCAGCGATAAAAGCGAAGCACAGCTCAAACATGGACAGCGTGTAGTGTTGCCCCTGAAAGTAAGCCCATGTGTAAAAGATAAAGAGCGCGGCAGCAGTCAGTGAAAATGAGTAGACGATTTTTTGTTTTCGCGTAGAGCGGAGATCCGCCATTTCTTCAAGGTGCCTTCCTACAAGCCTGTTCATGTGATTTGTGCCACTAATTTTGATAATGGTATTAATACTAGATTAAATAATGGGCTATGCGGAGCCTTCGGTGATCATTTAATGTGACTATTATCAAGATTTCATATGAAAGGTTGATCAAAGCATTCTGAGTGATGATAAATATCACTGGTGGTGAAGCTCGCCAAAAGCAAGCGGACGATTATGTGCTTGCTTTCCAACAATTTACTCCACATAGTTCTTTTACTATTGAATTATCAAGGGACCAATTATGTTAATCACGTTCAGTTGCAAGGCGCACGCAAGTGTCACGATGTTTGGTGAAGTAGGCCTCCAGTTTATTAAAATGCTCGGACATAGTGGTAAGATCCCAGGAGCGATTGATGCTTCAGAGGTTCCTCAAGCATTGAATAACCTGCGTACTGCAATCGCTACGGAGCAAAATCAAGCTGTAGAGCAAGACGATATGGATGGCGACAATGAAGATGAAGTTGTTGAAGCGCCAGTAAACATTGGCAGCCGAGCATTTCCGTTGGTAGAGCTATTAAAAGCAGCCATTAAAGAAGAGTGTGAAGTGATGTGGGAAGATGGCAGCGGTAAGCGTTTGTAGGGTTATTCGCCTACATCTTGTGAATCAGTTTCTATGTCGAGTGCAAAGTGCGGTTTGTTCATATGATAGCTTGTTAAAAAGTGGTGCTTAATTGGGCGTGTTTGGGTTATGTAACTAGACTGGAACAATAACTTACATTTATAAAAACACATTAAACTAAGGATATTTGATGAATTTCTACCCCCAAAGTCGTGGCCGTGCCTTTTATTTAGCACTCTTTCTTTAGCGGTTGTATCAACGTCTAGTGTTGCCGATATGTCGACAACGCCTGTCATTGGTGGCGTATGAGGTTTTGAAAAACCAAGTGCTTTCAAGCCTGAGTTACTCGGCCACACTAACTCGCGATGCAGCGATCTTTACGATTGCGGGCGTAACGCTAGATGCGTACATTCTCGCACTGCCTTTAGATGCTAAAACGAAAGCGCGGGTGATCGCTCAGTTGTCTAACCCGACTTACTCCATTCCTTTGGACTACTTTCTCTAGAGTTACTATGATCGCTAGTCGGGCTTGGGCAGTGAAGATGTGTTCAAAGCATACCTGTCGAGAGTCTACGATGATAAGGTATTAAGAGGCTTTGAACATAGCCTCTATTATGTGGGTGATGCGCCTGATTCTGATTACAAAGAGCCTGATACGTCCACAGAAGCAACCGGACATCATGAGGGTATTCGAATCGATGAACACTTTATTGCGAACATGGTTGTGATCTACGATGCGCTGTTTGAGATTGGCGTTTGGCAAGATATGGACACATTGCCATTAAAGAGCGAAGCTAATGGTTCGTTAGCGCCGACTCTCTATGAGTATCTGACTGGAGACCCCGTAGTAGCAGGCGAGAATGGTTGGGGCTTCCCTTCATTGTTGAATAAATTGGATATTCGTTAATGTTTTACTCTCTTCCTAATTAACGACTTACAAATAGTTATCAAGGCAGAGAGTCATTCCGACAAAATCCTCATCACTGTTATCAGCAACCTGATAGCCAAGGCCTTCATAAAATTGGATGGCGCGAGTGTTACCTCTGAAGCTAGATAGGGTGACTTGGTTTCGCTGTTCCTGGCGAGCTTTATTGTGAATCAGCATCATGACTTGTTGACCGATGTTTTGGCTTTGATGTTGAGGGAAAATAATCAATAAGTGAACGTGATATGCGTTGTCGTAAGGCTTGAAGCAGGCAAGCCCGACCTTTTGAGAGTCTCTATAAACCCAATGGAACCAAGAAGGGTGGTAGTCGTTTGAGAGGCGGTTGCGCTGAAACTCGTCATCCCAGCTAAATACATTGTCGACGTGTTCGAAGATACCTTGCTTTACGCAAGCAAACAGTTCTTCAAATTCTGAGTTTGGCACGAGTCGGAATTTTAGTTTGTTGTCCTTGATTGTCATTCTTTATATTTCCTTGCCCTGAATCTTGGATAAGCAAACAATACCATATGTGACTGATATTTATACTAAATGAAAAAGCCACGTAGATACGTGGCCTTGAAAGTTGTATTGTCAGAAGTTTGGCTAAACCATTTTCAGTGCGTGATGTCGAGTGAGTTGTTTGTGTAGCGCGTCTTTGAGCTCCATGCGTTCTACTTTGAGGTTGTGCATGCTGTCGTCATCAATCGGACTGCCTGATATTTCTAATTCACGGATGTCATAATCAAGCTGATGGTATTTTTGCATGTCTGCTTTGAACTTTTCGTCGTCGTGGTTGAGTTGAACAATGTCTAATTTCAGCTCTGGGAAATCTAAGATAAAGGCATGGTTTTCATTGAGCATTGGCACTTCCTCTTTCGTTAAATTAACTTCAGTATAGAACCTATTTTTGAAGATAAATGTGGTTCAAAACACAAAGCGAGATTAGGATCAAAAAAGGGCATTAGCGTGCCCAAGTGGATTCGCTGATGCCCTTTGTTCTATCTGTTGCGTTGATCGCTATAGCGTTTCTGCTAAGAGATTATTTCGCTTTTTTACCAGAGCGTTGTTGCTCTTTGTATGCCAACTTTTCTTTCTTACGTTGCTCGATTAGGTGAGCTGCATCGCCACCTACGTGAGTTTCGCCACGTGCATTTGATAGCTGAACTTGTTTTTCACGCTCACGGAAACGCGCTTTCTGCTCGTCCGTGTGCTTATCAAAACACTTAGGGCAGCTTACGCCTTTCTCGAAGTGCTCAGAGGCTTTGTCTTCCTCTGTGATTGGTAGACGACAAGCGTTACATACATCGTAGCCACTCTTTTCTAGCTGGTGGTTAACGGCGACACGGCCATCAAACACGTAGCAATCGCCTTCCCACATGCTCTCTTCTTCAGGCACTTCTTCTAGGTATTTTAGAATGCCGCCTTCAAGATGGTAAACCTCTTCAAAGCCTTGCTCTTTCATGTAGGCTGTTGATTTTTCACAACGAATACCACCCGTACAGAACATCGCGACTTTCTTGTGCTTCTTAGGGTCTAGATTGTCTTCAACGTACTGAGGGAATTCACGGAAAGTTTCCGTGTTTGGGTTTACCGCGTTTTTGAATGTGCCGATGTCTACTTCGTAGTCGTTACGAGTATCAACCAAGATCACATCTGGATCAGAGATAAGGTCGTTCCATTCGTTTGGCTTAACGTAAGTACCGACAACATGGCGAGGGTCGATGCCTTCAACACCCATGGTTACGATCTCTTTCTTAAGCTTAACCTTGGTGCGGTTGAATGGTTGTTCGTCGTTGAACGACTCTTTGTAAACAACATCCGCTAGGCGGTCGTCTTGCTTGAACCATTGAAGAAGAGCGTCGATAGATTCGCGCTTACCTGCAACGGTACCATTGATACCTTCACTTGCGAGTAACAAAGTACCGCGGATGTTATTGGCTTCTAGAAGCTCAGTCAGCGGTTGGCGAATTTCTTGGTAATCATCAAGT
This sequence comes from Vibrio sp. HI00D65, assembly GCF_001635455.1. Classification (GTDB taxonomy): domain Bacteria; phylum Pseudomonadota; class Gammaproteobacteria; order Enterobacterales; family Vibrionaceae; genus Vibrio. The sequence continues at coordinate 41,656 of NZ_LWEH01000364.1, read as the reverse complement.
GCTACGAATTTATAAAGAGCACATACAACATATTGAGACATGGTTTTTCCTTTCTGCGAGCTGGAACGTAAATCCAGAGCGGTTGCCTATTCTGATCATAGCTGGGCATGGATACCTAGCTCGTCATGATGGCTTATTAAAATCCGCCGCAGTATAACTAAGGCGATATAGGACAAAAACCAACCAAGTGTAGGGCTATTTATCACCTTTTTTATTGTGGATTTATGGTTTGAGGCTCGAAAAGCCCTGCTGTACAAGTACAGCAGGGCTTGTGTTGAATCTGTCTTACTTAATTAGCGACTACGCTTGGTTAAGTACTTCCGCTAAGCGTTTCACCGCTTCAGTCAGCTCTTCAGGGTTAGCGTTAGTGAAGTTTAAGCGCAGTGCAGCTTTTGCTCCCTCCGGCTTTGGATAGAATACTGGGCTTGGTACAACGGCTACACCATTTGAAAGTAGGGTCTTAGCCAGTTCAAAAGTATCGCACTCTGGAATCTCAACCCAAATAAACATGCCGCCATCGACCGTCTTTAATATGCAGTCAGCAGGCAGTTGTTTTTCTAGCTCTGAAAACAGCACTTCATAGCGAGACTTGTACAGTGAACGAATGCTCTCCATGTGTACGTTAAAGTCTTGGTGTTTTAGAAGGCCAAGCAGTAGGGCCTGCATCGGAACGCTTGAGTGCAAATCTGCGCCTTGCTTCACTTTGATCAGTGGCTCAAGGTAGCTGCGCTTGCCCGTTACCGCACCAATACGTAAACCAGGTGATGCAATCTTAGAGAATGAACGAAGAACGATAGAGTTGTCAGGGCAGAAAGACGAAACCAACGGCAGCTCTGTGCCTGTGAAACGTAGCTCTCGGTATGGTGCATCTTCGATGAACGCGACGTTGTATTTGATACACAGCTCAGCTACTTTTTGGCGAGTCTCTGTTGTCCAGCATACGCCCGTTGGGTTATGGAAATCTGGCACCGCATAGAACATCTTTGGCGATTGCTTGGCAAAGCACGTTTCTAGTTCATCTAGGTTAGGGCCAAATTCGGTTTGAGACACAGTTGCAACGTTGGCTTGAACCAAGCCAAACACTTGCATCGCACCCAAGTAGCTCGGTGCTTCCATCGCAACTACATCATTGGGATCAACATATGCACGAGCAATCAAATCTAGGCCTTGTTGAGAGCCTGTACAGATCATCGCTGTGTGAGTTTCAGGTAATTGGTAGCTTTGCGTTAGGTGATCAAGCAATGGGCCGTAACCAGCTGTTGAGCCGTATTGGAAAACTTCAGGCATGTTCGCTAGGTTTTCTAGCGTTGGCTTCATTAAATCGATTGGGAAGGTTTTCTCATCCGGCAGACCACCAGCCAGTGAGATGATGTTTGGATCGCTTGCTGCGGCGAGGATCTCTCGAATATATGAAGACTGAATTTGTTGTAATGACTGTGCGATTTCCATGTGTTGTGTCTCGTCGTTTTTCGTTTTTATTCTATCGCTTGATATTACACGGCAATTGTAAAAACTAGCGTGTCCATTTATGCTCTTAAACATGTCCATTTATGCTATTTAAACGATGTCACGTCAACATATCTCTCGAATCAATGATGTTCTTTTCCACATTCATCAAGACATCAGCCAGCCGTTGTCTGCCAAAGCGTTATCTGAGATAGCAGCCTACTCAGAGCAACACTTTCATCGCACCTTCAAAAGTGTGGTGGGGGAGTCGTTACATCAATATATTCGCCGTACTCGGATGGAGTATGCCGCCAATCAGTTGATGTTCGATACCAGTTCATCGGTGGTTGAGATAGCCAATAAATGTGGTTTCAGTTCGATGTCTTCGTTTAGCCGAGCGTTTAAAGCGACCTTTAATATGTCTCCGGGCGAGTGGCGCAAACACGATTTGCAGGTGGCCGAAAAGCCTTATTTGAAAGATCCTGAGGTGGCGGCTGGTTATCAAAATGTCGCACAGCGCAAGCTACCCGAGCCCAAAATAGTGGAAGCACCAGAGCGCATGGCAGCCTATGTTCGACACACTGGCTATAACCGTTCTATTCGTAATGCGTGGTTGACATTGAAAGCGTGGGCGAACGCTGAGCAACGTGATTTTTCGACTCAGTTTGGTTTGCACCATTCAAATCCTGCTTGGGTTGAGATGGATCAGTGTCGCTATGTGGCGTGTATCGCGATCAGCGAACCTATTAAGTACCGCAGCGTGGTTAATCAGATGGTGATTCCCTGCGGTTTGCATGCTGTGTTTCGACTCAGTGGCCGTTATGGAGAGTTGCTACCACAAATCAGTATGGTGTTAGAAAAGTGGTTACCTACATCAGGTTTCAAGCAGCGTTCAACACCAGCTTATGTGCACTATCATCAGAATCATTTCTTAAATAGTGATGAAGTGTTCGACCTCGATTTCTATCTTCCGATAAGTTTTTATTAATCCACCCATTTTGAGGAGTAAACATGTATCTTGTTTTGTATTGCCATAACATTGGTATGACTGATTTTTCTTTCTTTGAAACGGAAGATTTCGACAAAGAAGAGGGTTATATCGTGCGAGGAAAATGGCCGAACGAAAAAGCGTTTCGTGATTACTTGACCAAAGAGTTTGGTGATATGAGTGAACTCCGAGTGATTGATTTGATCAGTAGAGGTCAAGAGGCTGAGCACTATTCTGCGCAAGAGTTAGCGACACTCATTAGTGCGTGACCATAGCGATGAATATGGTCTCGTTTAAATAAATCGCATTGTAACGTATTGAAAAACCATCAATAAACTTAGCTTGATTCGGACAGGTAGTCATTATTCAGAGAAAGCTCATGCGGCTTTGAGTCTTCCATCGTCTTTTTTGAGAAATAGGCATTCATGTTTAAAGTTCTGAATAGTATGGTTTTTCGGAGTGAGCCAGCTTTAATATAATTAAACTTGAAGGCTCCCTGTTTCAGTATACATTGGGGAAAAATAGTCATGAAGAAGATAACCATTTTGGCCGCACTGATACAACTCATGTTGGCCTCTACCAGTCACGCTCAAGAACTCAATAATGAGGTGAACAATTCTTTGAGCCTTTGTCCAGAAAACGACATATATTGTCAAATCATCATGAGGGAGCTTTAACTAGAGCTACAAAAGGTTGCCGATCTGGCAACCTTTTTATCTAGAGTGTATCTCGCTTTTGAAGTCTAGCTATTGTGCTACTTCATCCACTAAATACAAGATTGACTGATATGGAATGCCACTGTGGTGTGATAAACCGATCTCACAGGTTCGGCTGTTGCTAAAGCCACGAGTGCAGTGACTTGGTACTTGTTCCTTGAGTGGGTGCACTGCTGCTTCATTCAGTTCTGGCGTGGTGAAGCCTTTATCACCCGCCCAGCCACAACATTGAATATGTTCTGGAACAATCACTTCTTCGGTACAGGCTTTAGCAAGGTTTAACATCGCTCCTTCTAAGCCCATTCGGCGAGAGCTACAAGTCACATGCAGCATCACGGTCTCTTTAAGTGGCTCAAGCGTCAGGTGCTCTAGCAAGTATTGATTCACAAACCCTGTCGGCTCTAGCACCTCTAATGGCTTGGTGAACTGCTCAATACTGCGTTTGGCACACGGACTGGTGTCCATTAATACTGGGTATTCACCCTGACGACTCGCTTGCCACAAGACTTCTTCGAGCTGTTGTGCTTTCGATTGGGCTAGGTCGGTCATCCCTTTGCTGTCGTAAGGCATACCACAACATTGGTCGTCTAGTTTTTTCGGCAGGATGACTTCAAAACCAGCTTTGTTGAGCAGAGACATGGTTACTTCAGTAAGAGGACGTTGGTCGCCCGCATCACTCTGTTGCCCCATGATTCGGCTGGCACATGAAGGAAGGTAAACCACTTTTTTAGTGTTATTCGATGTTGCGGCTGTCATTGGTGAAGCCGTGAGCGAGTGACTGTTAGACTGCGGCATCTCTGGCATCCAAATCGGTGTTGCGCCTTTGGTCACTGAGCGCAGGCTATTGGTAAGCTTGCCGACCGTGTTGGCGCCCAGAACTTTACTCGCTACTTGGTTGGTTTTGAGGCCAGCCTTGGTCAGCTTGGTGGTGGTGGAGAAGTGATCTGCTGTCCACTTAGCGATTGGCGTGAACTTCTCATACTTGGCAACACGAAGCTTCTTAACCAAGTCACCCGTATTAATGCCTACCGGACAACGTTCAGCACACAGACCTGTTGCCGCGCAGGTATCGATGCCTTGGTATTCGAAGGTTTTCTCTAGGTCGCTTGCATCTATCTCTTCACCTGCTGCTCGGCGGCGCTGCAGTTCTCGGTACAGCACAATACGCTGTCGCGGTGATAAGGTAAGTGTGCGAGACGGGCAAACAGGCTCACAGAATCCACACTCAATACAGCGGTCAACAAGGTTGTCGGCAGCAGGCATTGGCTTTAAGTCTGTGATGTGGGAGTTTGGATTGTCGTTGATGATGACGCCAGGATTGAGCAGCCTTTCTGGATCGAACAGCGCTTTGATCTGTTGCATCAGGGCATAGCCATCTTTGCCCCATTCCAATTCTACGTAAGGTGCCATGTTGCGGCCAGTGCCGTGTTCCGCTTTCAGAGAACCTTGATATTTCATGGCGACAAGCTCGGCAACGTCATCCATGAAACCACCGTACCGGCCGATCTCTTCTTGGCTATCAAAGCCTTGGGTAAACACAAAGTGTAGGTTGCCTTCTAGGGCGTGACCGAAAATGATTGCTTCGCTGTAGTCGTATTTATCGAACAGCTCTTGCAGCTCTCGAATACCATTCGCTAGGTTTTCAACTGGGAAAGCAACATCTTCAATGATGACGGTCGTACCGACTTCACGCACGGCGCCAACGGCTGGGAACATGCCTTTGCGAATACCCCACAGGGTAGCGACAGTCTTTGAATCGGACGTGAAAGGAACAGATTTAATAATCGTGTAATCAGCCAATGCATCCAAAATTGATTTACATTGTAAATCTAAGTCCTGCTGCGAGCTAGCGTGTGATTCCACCAAAATAGCCGCTGCTTCTAAATCCAAGTTTGGCATAAACGCAGGCATACCCGGCTTATCCGCGACAGAACGCAGCGCTCTACCATCCATCAATTCAACAGCAGCAACCGGAGTCTTAGATAATGTAGTTACGGCTTTACTGGCTTGCTCGATGTCGGCAAACACCAGCAGTGCAGAGGCTTTATTCGGGTGTTCAATCACCGTGTTGTAAGTGATCTCGGCGATGAAGCCTAGCGTGCCTTCTGAACCGATCATCAGGTGTTTGATGATTTCGATTGGGTCGTGGTAATCGACCAATGCATTGAGCGCGTAGCCCGTGGTGTTTTTAAGGCGATACTTGTGGCGGATTCTGTCGGTGAGTTCTTGATTCGAGGTGGTTTGACGGTGCAATTCAACAATGCCATCAAATAGCGTTTTGTGTGATTGTTTGAATGCCTCAACGCTAGCACTGTTTGCGGTATCGAGCAGGGTGCCATCACTTAGGACGACTTTCATGCTTTCTACCGTGCGATAGGAGTTCTGCGCAGTACCGCAACACATGCCGCTGGCGTTGTTCGCGGCGATACCACCGATTTTACAGGTGTTGATGGAAGCTGGATCTGGGCCGATTTTACGTTGAAAGGGGGCAAGGTATTTGTTGGCATCGGCGCCAATCACACCCGGCTGAAGAATGATTTGATTGCCGTTATCGACGATCTCATGGCCGCGCCAATCGTCGGTCAGAGTGATAAGTACGGAATCTGAAACCGCTTGCCCTGAAAGGCTGGTGCCTGCCGCGCGGAAGGTAAAATGAATGCCCAGTTCACGACAGCTTTGAATAGTGAATATCACTTCGTCTAGGCTTTTAAGCCTTAGAACCATTTTCGGCACCAAGCGATAAAAACTCGCATCGGTGCCGTAAGCCAATCGCTTTGCCTCTTGCGTGACGATGCGTTCCGTTTCTATTCTTTGAGCCAGTATCGCCTCAAGCTGCTGATAAGCCGTGGCGTCGATTACTCGCTCATGGGATGTGTTTGTTTCCATCTTTGCTTCCTTGTGCTTCTTATTTGGCACTGTTCAGGGCGTGTTGACCTTTCGTGGTTAAATTTTGTTCAAGATAAAAGCATTTTAATCGCCGCGAGGGGGAAGTAGCCTAGTCACTCTAAGCAAATCACCCTCCACAAAGAGTAAAACGCTTTTAGCTGAACCCTTCGGGCAGCGTTTGCTGACCATTTCTACTACGTTATCGGCTTCTCATGTAGGCTAGCTACACATCGACGCCTCTGCCTTGTATAAATCCCCCAGCAACTCGCCGCAAAAATCAGCTCGAAAGATCAATACGCCCTAGCTTTTTATTTTATTTTCCAGTGCTTAAACGGTGTCACAACAGCAGTGGAATTGCTGTGACACCGATTGAACTTCAGTCTAAGTAGACCAAAGCATTACAGTGAATCAATGGCTTAATCAAACCCCACCAAAGATTCACGAGTTAAGTCTTTGATTGTTTTTGCGCCAGTTAATGTCATCGCAACGCGCATCTCTTTGTCGTAAAGGTCGAGTAGGTTCTCAACGCCGGCTTGTCCTTGAGCTGCTAATGCGTATACGAAAGAGCGGCCAAGCAAGGTGCAGTCTGCGCCAAGTGCCATCATGCGAACCACATCTAAGCCAGTGCGAATGCCTGAATCGACCAGAATCTTGGTGTCGCCTTTAACTGCATCAGCAATCAAAGGCAGCGCTTTAGCACTCGATAGAACACCGTCAAGCTGACGACCGCCGTGATTTGAAACCACGATACCGTCTGCGCCAAATCTCACCGCGTCTTTTGCATCTTCTTCGTCGAGAATGCCTTTGATGACCATTGGGCCGTCCCAGAAATCACGAATCCACTCTAAATCTTTCCATGAAATCGATGGATCGAAGTTGTCGCCCAACCAACCGATGTAGTCTTCCAGCTTGGTAGGAGAACCACGATAAGTAGAGATGTTGCCTAGGTCGTGTGGTTTACCCAGCAAGCCGACATCAACTGCCCAACTAGGATGACGCATAGATTGGAATACTCGGCGTAGTGCTGCATTTGGTCCACTCATTCCGGAATGCATGTCACGGTAGCGTGCACCGGGTACCGGCATATCAACGGTGAAGACCAATGTTGTTACGCCTGCCGCTTTGGCACGCTCAAGCGCGTTTTTCATGAAGCCGCGATCTTTGAGTACGTAAAGCTGGAACCACATTGGACGTCCAATCTTAGGCGCGACTTCTTCAATCGGGCACACCGACACGGTCGACATGGTAAATGGGATGCCTTTGTTGTCTGCGGCTTTTGCGGCTTGTAGTTCACCGCGTCGTGCATACATACCCGTTAAACCAACAGGCGCCAGTGCGATTGGCATCGCAAGCTTCTCGCCGAACAGCTCGGTTTCTAAGTTTAGATCCGACATGTCGTTGAGTACGCGCTGCTTTAGCGCAATCTCAGCAAGGTCATCCGTGTTGCGGTGTAATGTGTGTTCTCCGTAAGAACCACCGTCAATGTAGTGGAAAAGGAACGGAGGTAATTTTGATTTTGCTGCGGCTCGGTAATCAGTCGATGCGGATATGATCATAATTTCAGTCCTAAATTCTTGGGATGTTGTTCTTCTATGAGAGCTTGGTTTGGGCTGCTTTAATTCGGGAAAATGGCGTTAATACTCGTGGGTGTTGATGTGTTCTAGTGTCCATCCCGGAACTCATCAACTGTCTTATTAGACGGTGTTGCTGTCGGGGAATTGAGTATTAACGCCAAGTGCTTTGGCGGCGACTTATGGCTTACATAAGTGCGTCTGTCATATTGAAGCCGTAGATAACCACTAGGCCGATGATTCCTGTCATCACCAAGTAGTAGAATGTTGGGATTACGGTTTTACGTAGTGTTGCACCTTCACGCCCTAGCAGGCCTACCGTTGCCGAAGCGGCTACCACGTTGTGAATTGCAATCATGTTACCGGCTGCTGCACCAACAGCTTGTAGAGCAACGACGACTGCACTTGAGATAGTCAGGGTGTGCGCTACTTCGAATTGGAACTGGCTGAACATCATGTTTGATACTGTGTTCGAACCCGCAATGAAGGCACCCAGTGCACCCACTGTCGCACTCAATGCAGGGAAAGCAGAGCCCACAAGATCAGCGGCGAAGTTAGCAGTGGTTACAGGCATACTCGCTAGGTCAGCTGCATTGACGCCAGAGTTGATGAAGATGCGAACCATAGGGATGGTGAACACCAGTACGAAGCCTGCACCGATTAGTGTTTTGCTTGATTCACCGAACGCTTTTGCCAGTGGCGCTGCGCTGCGGCCTTGAATCAGAACAGCAACCAATGCCACGAATACTAAGATGCCGCCCGGTAAGTAAAGAGGTTGAATCGCAGTACTCACACCGGTTTCACCAAGAATGTTGCTGAACGATAGGCTAACGCTCTTCAATAGACCTTTGAACTCAGGGCTAACACGACTCGTAACCAAAGTCACAGCCAGCAGCACGTAAGGTGCCCATGCCATCGCCACGCTCATCTTTTTATGGCCTTGAATGTTGTCATCAAGGTCAATTTTCAGAGAACCTAGCCATTCAGGTGGCCATTTGTCTTCGCTCTCAAAGTCCCATTTTGATTTCGGTACTAGGAAGCCACGTTTTGCTGCTGTAACGACAATTGCAAGGCCAACCAGACCGCCAATTAGAGATGGGAACTCAGCGCCTAGGAAGACACCGGTTAGTGCGTAAGGGATGGTGAACGCTGCACCAGCAAACAGTGCGAACGGTAGAATGTCTAAACCTTCTGTCCAGCTTTTGTTCTTACCGAAGAAACGAGTCAGCATCATCGCCATCAACACTGGCATCATCACACCCACAGAGGCGTGAATTAGCGCCACGCTTGAGGTGATTTGTTGAAGGTAAGCGTCCCAAGTAGAACCGTGAGCAATCAGGCTTTCACCGATGTTGTGAGTGTCCAACCCTTTGTTTACACCAACGATGATAGGTGTACCCACCGCGCCGAATGATACTGGCGTCGATTGGATCATCATGCCCATCAATACCGCAGCAAGCGCAGGGAAGCCGATAGCAACCAGTAGCGGCGCTGCAATAGCTGCAGGTGTACCGAAGCCAGATGCGCCCTCAATGAAGGAACCGAAACACCAAGCGATGATGATCGCCTGAACACGACGGTCAGCGGATATGTCCGTGAAGCCATTGCGGATGGTGGTGATAGCTCCGGTGTGTTTCAAAGTGTTTAATAAGAAGATGGCGCCGAACACAATCCAGAGAACCGACACGGTAATACCAAAACCTTGGAATACAGAGGCCAACACGCGAGTGCCAGACATATCCCAAGCAAATAGGGCAATAGCAACGGTTAGTGCAAATGCCACTGGCATCGCTTTTTTCGCAGGCCAGTTCAGGCCGACCAGCAGAATCGCTGCAAGAACTATTGGTGAAAAGGCCAATAGAGCTAGTAGAGTTTCACTCATGGGTACTTCCTCGTACTGTTTTCAAACGTTCATGTTTGAAGTAGATAACACGTTATGGGTTGTCATTTTTTGACTCGCTATTGGCCTCTAAGCGGGAACCATTTGTTTGCGAATCTTGTAATTGGAATGACTCTTTTGTAATTGTTTTGTTAATTTGGCGTGAATTTACCCCTTTATTTTTCATTGATATAGGGAAATAATGAAAATAATTAATTCCAAAATTGGCATAATCAGATGCGAGCAGACGATTTGATCCTGTTTTCACAGGTAGTTGAACTGGGTAGTTTCAGCAAGGTGGCAGAGCAAAATAACCTTGCAAATTCGGTAGTTAGTAAAAGAATTGCACGCCTAGAGGATGAAATTGGCGTGCAATTATTATATCGAACGACGCGTAAATTGACCCTGACTGAGGCGGGCAAGGCAATTTTGCACGGAGCCAAAAATGTGAAGCAGGCGGCCCAAGAGGCTATGGACGCAGTTTCAGGCTTTGGTGAAAATGTCAGCGGTCATATCAAAATGTCAGTGCCTACTATCTCTGGAGATTTGATTCTGGCAGACGCCGTTGCCGAGTTTTGTAATATGCATCCAGGTTTAACGGTCGATATGTCACTGGACAATCGCTTTGTTGACTTAGTAGAAGATGGTTTGGACTTGGTGATTCGTACCGGTTATCTAGAAGACTCCAGCTTGATTGCACGACATATATTGGACTCACAATGGGTGGTGTGTGCCTCGCCTTCGTATATCGCCAAGAACGGTAAACCGATGCAGCCCAAAGACTTAGTTGAGCACAACTGCTTACAATACGCCTATCAAACCACAGGGGCGAGTGAGTGGCAGTTTCTGCATGGTAAAGACGGTTGTACCGACAACGACAAATATATCGTGCGCGTTTCGGGTTCTTTCTCGACTGACAACGCGACCGCGCTAAGAAAAGCCGCCTTAGGTGGGCATGGTGTGGCGTACGTGCCGCGTTGTCTGGTTTATCACGATATTCGCAACGGTCAGCTGGTGGACATCTTCCCTGATTTGGTGGGAAAGAAGTTGGGTATTTATGCGGTGTACCCTTTTACTCGCCAGCCGCCCAACAAGATTAAGTTATTGATTGAACACATAAGAACGCGTTACCTGACGATTTCTCACTATTTTTAATAAGGATCACGATGAGCTATTTAAAAGAGTATCAATATCCAATCACCAATAAACAGATTGTCAGCGATGACTATTTTGGTCAGATAATCGAAGATCCTTATCGCTGGCTAGAAGATGACAGAAGTGACGAAACCGCGCAGTGGGTAGTGAGCCAAAATGCAGTCACGTTTGATTTCCTTGCTCAAATTCCCTACTGCGCTGAACTGCGAGAGCGTTTAGCAAAAGCGCAAGACTACAAAAAGAGCTCGCAGCCGTTTGTCCGAGGCGATTACACCTACTTCTACAACAATGATGGCTTGCAAAACCACAGTATTCTCTATCGTCAGAAAGAGGGGCAATCGGTTGAAGTATTCTTAGACCCGAATACCTTCTCAGAAGATGGCACCACATCTTTGGGCTCAGTGTCGTTTTCGAGAGACTGTAACCTAGTGGCGTACAGTATTTCTGAGGGTGGCAGCGACTGGCGTAAGATCTTCGTGATTGATACCGAGACTAAGCAGCAGCTCGAAACAGAAATCACCGACGCCAAATTTACCGGCATCTCTTGGTTAGGCAATCGCGGATTTTACTACTCAAGCTACGATAAGCCCGATGGTAGTGAACTTTCTGCTCGCACTGAACAGCATAAGCTGTACTTCCATGAATTAGGTACAGAGCAAGCCAGCGACAAGGTTATCTTTGGAGAGAACAACGTTGAGCAGCACCGATATGTGTCCGGCTACACTACCGAAGACGATCGTTATTTAATTATTCTTGGGAAAGAGTCCACGTCGGGTAACCGACTGTTCTATGTCGACTTAAATTCACAAGAACAATCGTTGAACACTCTGATTAGTCATGTGGATAGCGACATGTATCTCATCGATAACCAGGATGAGACCTTCATTCTGTACACCAATCTTAATGCTCCGAACGGTAAGGTAGTGAGCTTTGACACACGAACTGAGCAGTGGCGAGACATCATCTCAGAAAAGCCACAGCCGTTAGACATCAGTACAGGTGGAGGGTACTTGTTCGCGCACTACATGGTGGACGTGGTATCCAAAATTGATCAGCTTGATTACCAAGGTAACCTAGTTCGAGAGCTCCACATGCCAGGATTAGGAACGGCCAGCGGCTTGGGTGGTAAAAAAGAGCAAACTCAGCTTTATTACACCTTTACCAATTATGTTACGCCGCCAACGATTTTCTCTTTTGATGTTGAATCTGGCAGATCGGAAACCTATCAGTGCTCTGAGTCTCCGTTTGAGTCGGACAAATTTGAATCTAAGCAGGTCTTCTATACTTCAGAAGATGGCACTCAGGTTCCGATGTTTATCTCTTATAAGAAAGGACTAAAACTGGACGGCAATAACCCAACCATGTTGTATGCCTATGGCGGCTTTAATGTCAGCCTAACCCCGTCTTTCTCGGGGACGGTGGGCAGTTGGTTGGAGCTTGGTGGCGTGTACGCAGTTCCCAATCTGAGAGGCGGCGGTGAGTACGGTAAGGCGTGGCACAAAGCAGGTACTCAGCAGCAAAAGCAGAATGTGTTTGATGACTTTATCGCTGCAGCAGAATTCCTAATCTCAGAAAACTACACCAGTAGCGACAAGCTGGCGATTCGTGGTGGCTCTAATGGTGGTCTGCTTGTGGGGGCCTGTATGACTCAAAGACCAGAGTTATTCCAAGTGGCTTTGCCAGCTGTTGGAGTATTAGACATGCTGCGTTACCACACATTCACGTCTGGCGAAGGCTGGGCGTACGACTATGGTACATCTGAACAAAACAAAGAGATGTTTGAATACCTGCTTGGTTATTCTCCAGTTCACAATGTGGTACGTGGCGTTGACTATCCAGCAACACTGGTTACGACGGCTGATCATGATGACCGTGTTGTGCCTGCTCACTCTTACAAGTTCATCGCTGAGCTTCAAGACAAGCATGATGGTGGTATGCCTGTGATGATTCGTATTGATGTTAATGCGGGTCACGGTGCTGGAATGCCATTGAGTAAAGCTATCGATCTTACTGCAGATATTTATGCATTTACGCTATTCAACATGGGTGTTGAGTCTCTTGATACGCCGTAGAGATGTCTTGAATCACTTAAAATAGATATCGGACCATAACTAAGAAGCCTCAAAATTGATGATAGATTTTGAGGCTTTTCACATATATGAAAACCAGTCAAAAATACACCATGTTTTCCTCATTTTTACTTACTGCTTTTCGTGATAGACCCCGCCATTATTGATGAAATGAAAGCGATTTCAAGCTGATATTTCACGCAATTCTTGTTCTAAGGTTTTGATATTAAAATAATAGTTTTGGGTGTGGTTTTTCTAAAAGTTTCATGGCTCTCGACCTAATTTATCAGTGTGAACAGCGACCAACTTTTCAACGCTTTCATTGCTTAATATTCCCCTGTTCGATGAAAACTCAAAAAAATAATAGGGAATTACAATGCAAAAATTTAAGCTTTTGCCAATAACGGTCGCAGTGGCGGCTTCGCTTGCTTCAATCTCTTCTTTTGCTGCAGAAACAGATCTTGCCGCTTTGGAACAACGAATCCAAGAGCTGGAATCTCAAGTTGGTGATATCAAGTATGTTGATGATCAACAACAAGCGGTTCTGACTGCAGAAACCAATGTACCAGACGGTATCGTCTTCTCTGGTTACGCTCGTTACGGCGCTCACTACAAAAGTGGTGATGAGCGTTATGTAGACATCGGTACAACAGGTCGCTCTGTTGGTCGTTTAGGTAACGAAGCCAACGGCGGTGAAGTGCAGTTAGCTAAGCTTTTCCAAGCTGACAACGGCGCGATTTGGGACATCGTATTCATGGCTGACCACTGGGAAGCTGACGTATGGGCTGATGACGGCGGCCTAAGCATGAAAAAAATGTACGCTGGTGTAACCAACATCTTTGAAAGTCAGCCTGAGCTTTACATGTGGGCTGGTCGTGACTTCCATCAACGTCCACAACAAGGTTTGAACGACTACTTCTGGATGACACACGATGGTCAAGGTGCTGGTTTTAACAACTTAGACTTTGGTGGTGCCAAGCTCGACATGGGCTTTGTAGGTCAAGTGAAAGGCGGCCTAGTGAACGATAACGGTCGATACGCAATTACCTCTAAGCTTCACTCAATTAACGCAGGCATTGGTCAGCTGGATCTATACGCGAACTACGGTTTTGCATCAGATGAAGCAGATGAAGTCGGAAAGCCAAAAGTAAGTGATGAAACTGCATATCTATTGGGTGCTACCTTAGGCTTGGGTGAGTCTAACAAGTTAGTTATGAAGTATGGTGACGGTGCAGACTCATCTGTATTTGAGCTGAAAGGTGATTACCAAACCTTCTACGCAAGTTTGGAAGGTAGCTACGCAGCATCTGAGCAATTCATCATCGATTACTTAGTGTCGTATAAAGACAACTCTGGTTCTGATCTAGACCGCGAGAACACGGAATACGCTGGTATCGTTCGTCCGCAATACCAATGGAATGATGTGCACTCTACATGGTTAGAAGCGGGCTACGGCATGGTTGATTACGATGACGACGGTGAAGAGAACGCATGGAAAATAACGCTTTCTCAAAACGTTTCTCTAGGTGGTTTACCTTGGAGCCGTCCAATGCTTCGTTTCTACACAACAGTGGGTGATGTAGAAACTAAAGGCAACACTGTGAAGACAACTAATGTCGATACATTGTCGTTCGGTGCAATGTTTGAAGCTTGGTGGTAATCACTGATATAGAAACAGCGGCTCTTTGAATCCGGCATATTTTCAAAGAGCCATGCTTTCGAATATCCATACGTTTCAATAGTAGGTAAATACCGTCCATTTTAGCCCTAAAGGCAGATTGATTAGGGCATGTGATATAGCTCCATTCTTGGGCACATTCTTAGTGCCCTTTTTTTCGCCACTAGATCTTAGTTTCATCTTAAAACTCTGTTCTCCCAGCTACAGTTAGCTCTTATTCGCAACACGCTATTGTTCCGTTTTTATAGAGCTAGTGGCAGTAGATATCTTGGTTCGAAAGGAACTTACCTTACTCATTCCATTATTGTTGTTACTACCAGGATTCAGGAAGCGGTTGTGAATGTGGGCATCATTGAAAGTGTTATATCTATTCTGATTTTTATGCCGAGAAGAGGTTCATCGGACCTTAGGATTGATTGAAATGTTCCCATACAATTTCGCATAGCCACTGAAATAATAGTGGTCAATTTTGACCCGCATATTACCGTCTGTTGCGGGTTCACCTCCGAATAATGCTTTTGAAGAATCGGGGTTTAAACGTTCTCACTTTCACCCTGGCAGCAAATAACAAGATGTCGTTCTGATTAAGTGAGTAAGAATTCCATGAAACAGTTTCATGGCGTGAAGTGAATCTGTAAGCGCTTTCAAGATTTCCAAATCCTGCCTTTTTACCTTCAAGTTTAGTGTGATGACACTCACTTCAAGGAATAAGTAATTTCTCAATAATCATTTTGTAAGCGGTTACAAGCTAATGAAGTATCGAGGTTCGAGTGGCAACAATTAAACACGTATCAGAGTATGCAGGTGTGTCTCAAGCGACAGTGTCTAGAGTGATTAACGGCACCAGTAGAGTGAGCCACGACAAGAAGCTAAAGGTTGAAAAGGCGATCAAAGAGTTGGGTTATCGCCCGAACTCTATCGCTCAGGCTTTGGCTTCAAGTCGTACTGGCAGCGTGGGTGTTGTTGTTCCTGAACTGGGTGGCTCTTTCTACTCAGGCATTTTGCACTGCATAGAAGAAAACCTACGCCGCTTTGGTTACCACGCTGTTGTTACTGCGGGGTCAAATACTGAACAAGGGCAGCGCGAGTCGGTGGAGTTTCTGTTGGGGCGTCGTGTCGATGCCTTGATTCTTCATACTCAACTGCTCAGTGATGATTATTTAATTGAATTGGAAGAACAGGGGACCCCTGTGGTTTTAATTAACCGCTTCATCCCAGAAATGGCGATGAGTTGTATTGATATTGATAACGAAGTCGGGGGGCTACTCGCTACTCAATATCTTTTGCAAAAGGGGCATAAAGATATCGCGTGTATTACCGGGCCTTTAGACAAAGCAGACGCTAGGGGGCGTTTGCAGGGGTATCGCAAGGCACTGGAGGAAGCCGGTGTGCCATACGATGAAGCCTTGGTCTCTGAGGCGGGATTTACTGAAGAGACTGGCAATAGTGCTATGAAGAAGTTGATTAACAGAAAATGCCACTTTACAGCGGTATTTGCTTCAAACGATCACATGGCATTTGGCGCCTTCGAAGTTCTGCATAAAGAGGGATTGTCGGTACCAAAAGACATCTCTCTTGTGGGCTTCGATAACACCATCTTCGCGCGTTATCTGACCCCTAGTTTGACCACCATTAATTTCCCTATTGAAGAGATGAGCATTGAAGCGGTTCAGCTCATTCTGCAAAAGCTAAAGAAAATTAAACATGACGTGAATTTTAAATTGTTGCCGACGTTGGTCACTAGAAACTCGGTATCGGATTTACTCATTGCCCTATAAAAATATTAAGGATAGAACATGAAATTTAAGACCTTAGCGCTTTCATGCGCGGTTGCTTTAGGACTAGGTGCAACAGCTGTTAATGCTGCTGACAAAGAGATTCGTTTCGATGGCTTCCCAGATTTCGATAGCAGCCTGAAGGTATTACTGCCTGATTTCGAAAAGGAAACAGGGATCAAGGTGGATTACCTTATGAACAACCACGGTGACCACCACACGAAACTAACCACTAACTTAGCAACCGGCTCTGGTGCGGGTGACGTGATTGTTGTGGACGTTGAGAAAATTGGTCCATTCGTAAGTTCTGGTGGTCTAGTAAACCTGTCTGAAAACTACGGTGCTGATAAGTACCAAGAGCGATTCGCACCATATGCATGGGCGCAAGGTAAAGGTGCTGATGGCGACATGTACGGTATTCCTGTTGACCTGGGCCCAGGTGTTATGTACTACCGTACCGACGTGTTTGAAAAAGCGGGCATCAATGTTGAAGACGCAATCAAAGACTGGGATTCATACATCGCTGCGGGTGAGAAGCTGAAAGAGCAAAACGTACAACTTATCGCTTCAGCAGCCGACGTGGCACAAGCTATCATCTTTACAACGGTTCCTGAAGGCGAAGGTCTTTACTTCGATAAAGATGGTAACCCAGTTGTGACATCTGAGCGTTTTGTTCATGCTTTTGAAGTAGCAAAAGAGATTCGTGACAAAGGCTTAGATGGCCGCATTTTAGCTTGGTCTAACGAATGGTACGAAGGCTTCCGCAACGGTACATTTGCAACTCAACTTTCTGGCGCTTGGCTACTTGGTCACCTAAATAACTGGATCGCACCTGAAACCAAAGGTAAGTGGGCAGTAGAAAACCTACCTGATGGCATTTACGGCAGCTGGGGTGGTTCATTCCTATCTATCCCAACGCAATCTGACAACCCAGATGAAGCATGGGCACTTATTGAATACATGACGACTGACCGTGATGTTCAACTTAAGCACTTCGAAACGATTGCGGCTTTCCCTGCGAACGTAACGACATATGACGATGAGCTTTTCCAAGAAGAGGTGGAGTTCCTAGGTGGACAGAAAGCGCGTCTTCTATTCGCAGAAGTGGCACAGAACATCAAGCCAGTATCTCCAGCTCAAGGCGACCACGTAGCACGTTCTATTATTTTAGAGAACGCATTGATGGAAGTACTTGATGAAGGCAAGGACATCGAAACTGCACTTAAAGAGGCAGAGCGCCTAATCAAGCGTCGTACGCGTAATCTTTAATTTGTTATTACTTTGAGTAAGTGAGGAAGCGTGGAGAACGCGCTTCCTTTTTAAGAGGTCGTTACTATGAATCATACAGCGAGCACAACGATAGAACCTTCGGAGCAAAGCCTTTTTTCTCGTCTGAGTTTGAAAGCGCTTACACCGTATGGATTCCTTCTGCCGTTTCTGATCATTTTTTCTGTATTTGGGATCTTCCCGCTGTTGTTCTCTGTTTATCTGTCGTTCCACGAATGGAACCCAGTACAGGGCATGGATGCAATGGAGTTCGTTGGTTTTGAGAACTATCACATTGCATTGACTGACCCGTGGCTATGGCGTTCATTAAAGAACACATTGTGGCTAGCTATCACATCGGGTGTGGCACAGCACTTAATTGCTATTCCTGTGGCTTACATGTTGGTTTCAATGGGTGACCGCATGCGTCACTGGCTAACATCGGCGTACTTCCTACCGTTCATCACATCAACGGTCGCAGCGTCACTGATTTTCTTCAATATGTATTCTCCTAACTCAGGGATTATCAACCAAACGCTAATGGCATTGGCCGATAGCACGCTGTTTGGTTGGGCATTTGCTTGGGTTAACGATTTTCAACCAATCCGCTGGTTAGACGATGCCACTATGGTGAAGCCGTCTATCGCGATCATGGTTTTCTGGAAATACACAGGTTTTAACATCGTCCTTTACACCACAGGTTTAATGACGATTCCTAAAGACATTTTAGAAGCTGCACGTATGGATGGTGCGAATGCCTTCCGCCGCTTCTGGAACATCTCACTACCAATGATTCGTCCATTCATCTTTTTTGCAATCACCATGACCATTATCGGTAACCTGCAAATGTTTGAAGAACCGTTCGTTCTAACACGTGGTACCGGTGGTACAGGTCAATCTGGTTTAACTATCTCTATGTACCTCTACAAAGTGGGTTGGGAATGGTTAGAGATGGGCACAGCGTCAGCAATTTCATGGCTTCTGTTTGCACTGATCGCGTCTTGTACTTTAGTTCAATTTTTATTCTTCGGTAAGAAAGGCTTAGGGGAACATTAAGATGTCGACATCAATTAAGACAAATACCTCACCACTAAGTGGCCTAATGCCAAGTGAACGCACCATGTACATCATGACTAAGATCTTGATGGTCATGCTCGGCATATTACTGATTGTTTCCGCAATCATTACGGTGTTCCCGTTTGTGTGGTCAGCACTGCTTTCAACACGTGACCGTTCGGAGATCTTTGGTTCGGGCATCAGCTTTGCGATTGGCGATAGTCTAATGGTGAACTACGCGAAGCTACTAGAAATCATGCCGTTTTGGAAAGCGATGTTTAACTCTATTTACGTGGCTTTCTTAGGCACCACCATTTCGCTGCTGTTTTGTAGCATGGGTGGTTACGCATTTGCTGTGTTTAAGTTCCGCGGTAAGAACGTGTTGTTCGGCATGCTGGTTGGCTCAATGGCGATTCCGCCAGTGCTTAGCTTGATCCCTTACTTCATGATCGTGAAATTCTTAGGATTATTGGATAACCACATGGCGGTTTGGCTACCGTTCACAACCACGCCGTTTGGTATCTTCTTGATGCGTCAGCATGTGATTGCATCGATTCCTAAAGAGCTCTTAGAAGCAGCGAAGTTAGATGGTGCAGGTGAATTCAGAACGTACTGGAGTGTGGTACTGCCACTGATGAAACCAGCACTAGCAACACTCGCTATCGTGCAGTTCGTTTTCTTCTGGAACATGTTTATGCAGCCTCTTGTGGTACTGAACAACCCTGACAATTACGTCATCACACAAGCACTACGAAGTGTTCAAGGTATTCCGAATACGCCATGGGGCGCGGTAATGCTAGGTACCACAATTTCTATTTTACCACTCGTGATTACATACCTGTTCGCATCGAAACAGATGATCAGTGGTTTAACGTCCGGCGCAGTTAAAGGTTAGGTTTAAGGGTTATAACAATGAATAAATTTCAACTTCCAAGTGATTCAAAGTTACGCAGTAAGGAATTTGTATTCGGTGTCGCGACATCTTCATACCAAATTGAAGGCGGCGTTGAAGAGGGCGGTCGTACACCGTCTATCTGGGACACGTTTTGTAAGACGCCAGGTAAGGTAGATAACGGCGACAGTGGTGATGTGGCGTGTGATCACTACCACTTGTGGCAACAAGATATCGAGATGATCCAAGGCTTAGGTGTTGATGCATACCGCCTATCAATTGCATGGCCACGTATCTTGCCGCAAGACGGTGTGGTGAATCAGCAAGGCCTAGAGTTTTACGAGCAGATCATCGATGAATGTCATGCCCGTGGAATGAAGGTGTTCGTGACACTTTATCACTGGGATCTACCGCAATACCTAGAAGACAAAGGCGGCTGGTTAAACCGTGAAACGTCTTACAAGTTTGCAGAATATGCAGAAGTGGTGAGTAACTACTTTGGCAATAAAATTGATGTTTACACCACATTGAACGAACCGTTTGTATCTGCGTTCTTAGGTTACCGTTGGGGCGAGCATGCACCAGGTATCAAGGGTGAAAAAGAAGGTTTCTTAGCCTCTCACCACTTAATGCTAGGTCATGGATTGGCGATGCCGATTCTTCGTAAGAATGCACCTCATGCTAAGCATGGCGTGGTATTTAATGCGACTCCGGCTTACCCACTGACACCGCAAGACCAAGGCGCTGCAGACTACTGTGAAGCAGAGAACTACCACTGGTTCATCGACCCTGTACTGAAAGGTGAATACCCACAGCCAGTAGTCGACCGTCAAGCGATGTACATGCCGATGATTTTAGAAGGCGATCTAGACATCATCAGTGCACCGGTTGATTACATCGGTATCAACTACTACACACGCAACGTCGCTCGCTTCAATGAGAATGGCGACATCGAATCAGTAAAACAGACTGATGCAGAACACACTTACATCGGCTGGGAAATCAACCCACAAGGTTTAACTGATTTATTGGTAAGACTGGATGCTCGTTACGAAAACATGCCGCCTATCTACATCACAGAGAATGGTGCAGCAGGTAACGACGAGTGTGTTAACGGACAAGTGATGGATGACCAACGTGTTCGTTACTTCCAAGGCCACATCGAAGCTGTGCACAATGCTGTTGAAGCGGGTGTGAAAGTTGATGGCTACTTTGCGTGGAGTCTGATGGATAACTTTGAGTGGGCATTCGGCTACTGTCAACGCTTTGGCATCGTCCATGTTGATTACACCACCCAAGAAAGAACACTGAAACAGAGCGCAATTGCGTACCGAAACATGCTTCAAGAGCGCGCTGAGGAGAACAGATAATGGCTAAAGTAGAATTCAAAAACATCAAGAAATCATTCGGTGATGTTGAAGTGGTTAAAGAGTTTGATTTTACGGTTGGAGACGGTGAGTTCGTGGTTTTCCTTGGCCCATCTGGCTGTGGTAAGTCGACCACACTTCGTATGCTTGCAGGCCTAGAAAGCATCAGCTCTGGCGATATCGTGGTTGGTGGCAAAGTGATGAACAAGGTTGATGCAAAAGACCGCGATTTAGCAATGGTATTCCAAAGTTACGCGTTGTACCCACACATGACGGTATACGAAAACATCGCTTTCGCTCTAAAGCTGAAGGGGATGCCAAAGGCTGAGATTGACGTAGAAGTACGCAAAGCTGCGAAAATGCTAGAGCTTGACCCGCTACTAGACCGTAAGCCAAAAGAGCTTTCTGGTGGTCAGCGTCAGCGTGTAGCCATGGGCCGCGCGATGGTTCGTACTCCGAAAGTGTTCTTGTTTGATGAGCCGCTCTCTAACCTAGATGCAAAACTTCGTGGCGTGATGCGTGAAGAGATCAAACACCTACACCGCGAGCTGAAAACCACCACGATCTACGTTACACACGACCAGATCGAAGCGATGACACTAGCAGATCGCATCGTGATTTTGAAAGACGGTTACGTTGCTCAAGTAGGCACACCAACCGAGGTGTTCCAACGTCCAGCTAACAAGTTTGTTGCGCAATTCATTGGTAACCCGTCAATGAATATGTTGGAAGCTAAGCTGATTGAAAAAGAGGGTGAATACTTCGTTGAACTTGGTGATGTTCATATCCCACTGCCGGAGCGTTTTACATCCCTGGCTTCTAAAAACCTAGCGCTTCACTTTGGTGTTCGTCCAACAGACATCCACCTACGTGCTGAGCAAGTTGACCACGACCGTGTGCTGCCATTCACTGTGAAAATCAAAGACAAGGAACTACTAGGTGCGAGCATTCTTCTGAAAACAGAAATCGGCGGCCAACCGCTGATGGTTGAGACCCAAGCTGCTGAAGTGGATGTGAAAGAACTGACACTTTACTTAGATTTGGATGCTTTCCACCTGTTCGACGCACTGAGCGAGAACTCGCTAGCGAGCTAGTCAATTACTAGCTCGCCAGTCAATTTAAGTCAGCCAACGAGCTGATACCAATCTACTTACGACAAATTGTTTTGGCTCCTCCTGAATTGGGAGGGGCTAGGGATAGTGATGATGAAATTCGGATATTTTGACGATAAAAACAAAGAATACGTAGCAATCACGCCGTGTACACCGATTAAATGGTGTAACTATGTAGGCACATTAGATTTCGGTGGCATTGTCGATAGCAACGGCGGTGTGTTGTTGTGTAAAGGTGATCCAGCACTGAACCGTATTACCAAGTACATTGCTCAGCTGCCAAACTCAGACTTCAAAGGCTCGACCATGTACCTCAAGGTGCGTGATGAAGCGGGCAACGTGGAGGTGTTCTCACCTTTCTACACCCCAACTCTGAAGCCACTTGATAAGTTTGAAAACCACACAGGCTTGTCTTACACCACCATCATTGCAGAAGCGTTTGGTGTGCGTTGTGAAGCGACCTTCTTCGTACCAAAATCAGACCAAGTACTACTACAAGACATCAAAGTCACCAACATTTCAGGCAAAGCACTACACGTTGATGTCGTGCCTGTCTACGAATTCACTCACTTTGATGCACTTAAGCAGCTATTAAATGCCGATTGGGTTCCACAAACCATGACGCTTAAAGCGCATCAACAAGAATCGGGTCACACCGTGCTTGAGCAGTATGCTTTCATGAAGCGTGACTGTGCGGTAAATCTGATGACAGCGGATCGCCCTGCGACTTCATTTGATGGCGATCGCCAGTCATTCCTTGGTCAGTTTGGTTACGGTACATGGGCTGCGCCGCAAGCGCTAGAAAACGACGAGCTATGTAATACTGAGTGTTTGCGTGGTGACAACATCGGTGCGCTGAATCTGCGTTTAGGGTGGTTATCTCCAGAGCAGACAGAGCGTACAGTTGTACAAATTGCACAAGAAGAAAGCCTAGAAGCAGCGCAGCCTTTACTGGCTAAATACCGTGACCACCAAGTGGTTGACTCGGCATTCTCTGAATTGGCTGAGCACTGGGATTCTTACCTACAAGCGGTTCAGGTTGAAACGCCAGACCAAGCAATGAACTCGATGCTTAACGTACACAACCCACGCCAATGTCACACCACCAAAAATTGGTCTCGTTATCTGTCTCTTTATCAGCTCGGTTATGGCGCGCGTGGTATCGGTTTCCGTGATTCTTCACAAGATACATTGGGCGTTATTACTCATATGCCAGAAGAGGCGCGTGAGTTTATTGAATGTCTACTATCGGTGCAAAACATCAATGGTTCTGCGATGCACCAGTTCTTCCCATCAACCATGGAAGCGAACGCTGGTGACTCTCGTGAAGAAGAAGATCGCCCGGATTACTACGGTGACGATCATCTGTGGATCATCTACGCCGTCACTCAATATGTGAAAGAAACGGGCAACGCTGATTTCTTGAATAAAGAGATCCCGTTCTACCAAAAAGACAAAACGGGTAATCCTGTGGAAACAGGCACCGTTTGGGATCACTTGTGCCGCGCGATCGAATTTACCTACACCAATACGGGTGAGCACGGTCTACCGTTATTAGGTTTCGCAGACTGGAATGACACGGTGAACCTGCCAACAGGTGCTGAGTCGATGATGGTAGCTAACATGTACGGTAAAGCCCTGCTCGATATGCTGGACCTTTGTGAGCTGCGCGGTGAGGAACAACTGACTGCTCAGTTCAAAGAGCAATACCAGCAAATGCAGCGCACTGTGAATGAGTGCGGTTGGGATGGCGAATGGTTTGTGCGTTACTTTGATGAGCAAGGCCTGCCGATTGGCTCTCATAAGAATGAACAAGGGCAGATCTACACCAACGGTCAAAGCTGGCCTGTGATCTCTGGTTTCGCAACACACGAGCGTGCTACACAAGCGCTAGATTCGGTTTACAACAAGCTGAACACGACCAATGGTATCAAGCTTTCAACTCCTGGTTACAACGGCTTTGATCCACAACTTGGTGGCGTCTCGACATATCCTCCGGGTGCGAAAGAGAACGGCGGTATCTTCCTGCATTCAAATCCATGGGTGATGATTGCCGAAGCGAAAATGGGCAATGGCGAGCGTGCTTACGAGTATTACCGCCAAATTAACCCGGCTTCGAAGAACGACGATATTGATACCTTTGAGTCAGAGCCATACTGCTACCCGCAAAACATCTTAGGCGACGAACATAAACAGTTCGGCTTAGGTCGCAATGCATGGCTGTCTGGTACTTCATCTTGGACATACGTTGCAGGTACGCAGTGGATTCTGGGTGTTCGACCTGAAATTGATGGCTTGCTGGTGGACCCTTGTATTCCGGCTAAGTGGCCTGAATTCAAAGTCCGTCGTCAGTTCCGTGGTGCGACGTATCATATTCATGTCACGAACCCGAATAACGTGTGTAAGGGCGTGGTTGAGATGAAGGTCAATGGTGACCCGATTTCAGGCAACAAAGCACCGGTATTTACATCGGGTGAGCACACGGTTGAAGTGGTTTTAGGTTAACAAAGAGAAGGGCGCTTTATGCGCCCTTTATTACTCTTTCGTTTGGTTATTTGGGTTGATAGGTGGCTTGGCATTGCCAAGTGAAGGTTTGAGACTGGTTCGGGCTAAGCGTCAATAATCCCATCTGGTTATTGAATGCATTGGCAGGGCAAGTCATGGGCTCAATCGCAATACTTTGTTCACTCGTTGGAGTGTAGATCTGAACAAATGGGTAGCTCGCGTCTTGTTGATAGTGAATCTCAGCAGATGAATCTGAGCGTGTCAAAGTCAGTTGGTTAGTCGCAGTTGCTTCAAATTCAAAGCAGTGATTTAGGCTCTGATTAATTAGGTCGTTACTTAGAGAGGAACGATCAAAAGCACGCTTTTCACCATTGGGTAAGTCGTTCTCATGTACGATCTCAGCGCAAGGTGACATGGTCAGTTCACACTGTTTTAGGTCATTGCCCAGCGAGAAGTAAGGGTGCCAAGCATCACCGAATGGGAAGGCATAATCACCACAATTAGAGACGGTTGTCGAGCAAGAGAGCTTGCCCGTTGTGTTTATAGTGAATGTGGTCTCAAGGTTAAAAGCAAACGGAAAGCCTGGATGTAAAGACGACGTTTGATACTGAAGCGTCACACTGGCTGACTCTTCGTTGACAACGCTGTTTGTGATTGAAAAAGGTTGGTTGTAGAGAAGGCCATGTACGGCGTGATCAGACCAAGGAAAGTTAGCTGGGAGTTGATGGTTTCGATTGTTGAAACTGTAACGACCTAAGTTTAAACGGTTTGGAAAAGGAAATAATTTAGCACTGCGGGAAAAGAACGGATGTTGGTTGATCAGTTCATCATAATTCTGATAGCCACAAATAAAAGAGAATGGACTGTTATTTACAATGTATTTATTTATAACAGCACCAAACCCATTGATTAGTTGAAGTTCTATACCATGCTGCTGATTTATTAATGTGACAGAGTCAATATTTCCAAATTTTTCATTTATAATTTTAAACATGTTGATGTCTCCATTTTTGAAAGATATTAACAAGAAGAAAAAAATATTCAATGGCGGTTTTAACATGAATAATAAAATTCCATATTCAAGCTATTCAGGAAATTCAGAACACTTATGTAAAAAGGGCGATGCAGTTGAATTTATTCAACCTTGGTACACGCCAATTTCTACGACACCAGAAAATACAGGTATGGCGATCGGTGGTATCGGTAATACCTTTACACTGACGCCAAATGGCAACACGCCAAACTTCAGTTTTATTCCAGGAGTATTTGTCGATTGTTCAGAGCAAGTTATTAATTTTAATGATTTTTATGCGTCAGTGATGGATGTGCCGACCATTGAAACGCTTCAGGTTCTTAATGAGCAAGAGCTTAGCGTTCATCTGAACTTTTATCCAGCGCTATTCGATGGAAAGAAGATAGATAAAGAAAATATTTCGAATGCGATTAACCTCATTCGTGCCGCATTAGAAAATGGTAACTTCTACAAAGAAAATACAGATAAATTTATCAAGTGGAATGTCGAGTTTTCTAATAAGACTAAATTATTAATTGAATCCGATTCATCGTCGATTGATTGTCAATTATATGTAGCCTTAGATTTCTTTAATGGTTTATTAATAAATGATACAACGAGACAGCTATCACTAACTGTGGGAAATAATAGTGATATAGAAAGTGTTAATGGTAGCGATATAGAATATAAGGCTTTGTATCCATTAGCTGAATATAAATATAATAGTTTTGATGGTATTAATATAAAGCGAAAGGTAGTCTCGCCGATCGTTAAAGAGGATAAGCGCCTCTGTTCCTTGCCGA
The DNA here is from genome assembly GCF_001635455.1 of Vibrio sp. HI00D65. Classification (GTDB taxonomy): domain Bacteria; phylum Pseudomonadota; class Gammaproteobacteria; order Enterobacterales; family Vibrionaceae; genus Vibrio. Next base: position 15,480 of record NZ_LWEH01000364.1, on the reverse strand, counting down.
TGCACTGGAACCACTTCCAGATTACTAATGAATCACAGCAAACACGCGTGATTACTCTTGCTCAATCTCTACAAAACTTGATTGGTTCAACCTACCGAAAAGGTCGTGATGGGATTCAAGATTCGGCGTGTACCCTATCTCAAAACCCGATAGATCAGCAGCATCAAGCGGTGAACGTAAATGGTGAAAGCCATGGTTTTACTGGTGTTCAGCTCACTAGCCAGTCCCCTTATCAAAGTGACATTGAGGGTGAGGTGGTGTTTGGTGTCCAAGCCGAAAACCGTTTGATGGAGTCTGGCAAGTTGTCGGTGTCTGTTAAGCCAACGCTTTATACTTCGAAAGTGACCCAGCAAACCGAGTTCGCATTGAAAACTGGCCGCACCAACGCTGAGTTCCAAACGGGGATTTACTCAGGGCGTGAAGCATTGAGCGCATTGGTTGTGGTAAAGGTTGAATTGGAGCCTGGTGAGTCTGTTGACCTGCGTTTTGCTCAAGTGATGGCACATAGCAAAGTGATGCTCAATGGCTGGAACTCGGACAAGGCTTACACGCAATTCTATCCTCAAGCGAAACCAGCCTTACCGATGTTAGAAGATGTCTTGCCAAAGCTTGAAATCATTGAGCAGAATATCGTTGAGCAACAGACCGCTTTCCTAGAGCAAGCTCAAAGCAAGATATCACAACCTGAATCAGCATTGCGCTATGCGACGATGGCGATGAACTCACTATCATTCCTTTCTGAATCAACAGTATGGGATAAAGAAGATAAGTTCCTGGTGAAAGAGTGTGTTGATTACCCATTCTTTAATTCACTGGATGTGTATTTCTACGGCTCGTTTTCACTGCTTTACTTGCTACCTGAACTTGATGGCTGCGTGATGAAAGAGTTCTCAAAAGCTATTTTAGCTGAAGATTTTACTCAGCGCCGCTACTGGGAATATGAAGCGACACCGAATGCTGAATTGATTGATGAAAAGTACCAAGGTGTGCGCGCGATTCGAGGTGCAGTCATCCACGATTTGGGTAGCCCGTTCGACATTCAGCCTGACGCGTATAGTTGGCATAATGTTAAGGAGTGGAAGGACTTAGCACCTAAATACATTCTGATGGTGTACCGTCACTACCAAAAAACACAAGATATTTCAGTGGTTAAAGAGTGTTGGCAAGCCGTAACAGAGAGTATTGATTTCTTGTCGAACTTGATTGCTGAAGGTGACGATTTACCGCTAACCCGCGGTACTGACGACACCTTTGATAACCTTGCGTCTCACGGTATCTCTATTTACTGTGCGAGCCTCTGGGTTGCAGGCCTTCAAGCTGCAAGTGAGCTTGCAAAATTGATGGGCGAACACGATCTAGGCGCGGGTTACCTAACACGTTCGAAAAAGGCATTAGCAACAGTTGAGCAGAGCTTGTGGGATGAGAAAGAGGGTTATTACCACTTCTTCGTGACGCCAGTCCAAGCTAAGCACCTTACCTGTGAAGGCTACCAAGCTTTGGAAACTCTGGGGTTGGTTTTAACGGGTGATGCGGTTGCTGATAAGAATATGCTTAACGACTATCTAAACCATACCGATACTTCAATAAACATCGGTAAGGTAGCTCAACGTGTCTCCAAGAAACGTTTGTTGAGTGAAACCGCACCTCAAGCTTTCACGCAAGAATATCTAGAGTTGGTGCCTGATTCAGACAATAGCTTTGGTGATGCGCTGCTTGCCGATAGCTATCTCAAACTGATTGGCCTAGAGGGTATTTTCCCGCAACAGCGCATTCAGCGTGCATTGAACTATGTTTATAAACATAACTTCGAGATTAACAGCCCTAAACTTGGGGTAGCGAACATGACGCTCGCGGATGGTTCGCCACACGAGGCTTTTCAGGCGCAAGACGTATGGATTGGCGTGCAATTTAGTGTCGCAACTGCGTTGAGCCTAGCGGGCAGGTCTCAGCAAGCGGAAACATTGATGGATACCGTGTATACCGCGCTGTATGACTATTCCAAAATTCCATTTGCCGCACCAGAAGGGTTCAATTGTTCAGCCTCATTTGATGAAAAAGATCTTTCAAAGTGTTTTAAATTGTCACAAGGTGATACCAAAAAGTGGATTAATGCACTTAAATTGCAAAACTGTGTGCTGTCTGACGGTCGGGTTAATCCTAGCTTGACGAAAGTTAGTGATGATTTTGTTAATATTATGCAAGGCGAAATTTCAGCGGAGCAAGCTACGGTTCTTCATAAGTGGCTTCTGAGCACTAGTTTGAAATATACCGCTGGTCGCTACTTCCGACCGGGGATGATTTTTGCCTACTTATATTAATTAAACAGTATTAGCTTCAACTTAAGCAATGTTGAGTTGAACCTGATGGGGAGCTTTAGGGCTCCCCTCAATGTCGCTGGGTTAGGGTATCGAGATGCGCACTAAAACTAAAAAAACCACCGTATACGATGTAGCGAGGTTAGCCGGCGTTTCGCCAAGCACGGTTTCTCGTTTTCTTAATCGAACAACCTATGTGTCGGATGATAAAAGCCAGAATATCGAGCAGGCGATCAAAGACACTGGCTACAAGCCGAATTTTCAAATGCAGGAGAACATCAATCGCCGTTCACTCACGATAGGCGTATTGGTGCAGCATCCTGATAGCCCTTATACCAGTCGAATCCTCAACGACATGGAGAAAACCCTGATAGCTCAGGGCTATTCGTTGGTGATAGCTACCGGGCACTGGCAAAAAAAACTTGAAATACAAGCTTTGGAGTATCTAGCTAAGAGTAATGTTGACGGCATGATTATCGTGACAGGTAGCATTACCAAAGAGGATATTGCCAAGTACGCGCCAGACACTCCGGTTGTTGCGGTGGGCTATGACATGGTTGCAGATAATGTTCGCTCAATTAACATTGATAATGTGTTGGGTGGTTACATGGCGACGCTTCACTTATTGCAACAAGGGCATGTTAATATCGCTCATATTAAGGGGCTTTCGAGCCAACCTGACGCAGGTAACCGCTTCGAAGGCTATAAAAAAGCCCTCCAAGAGGCGGGCATCAAGGTGATGTCAAAGCTTGTTAAGCAAGGGGATTTCAGTAGTGAAACTGGCTATGAGAAAACCGTGGAATTAATCGAATCGAAGATTCACTTCTCTGCCCTGTTTGCTGCCAATGATCAAACCGCTTACGGCGCGATTAAGGCGCTCCATGATCATGGCTACAAAGTGCCAGAAGATGTGTCGGTAATTGGCTTAGATGACTTGCCAACGTCGAGGTATTTCACGCCAGCACTAACTACCTTAAGACAGCCAATTGAAGAGATTGGAAAGGTGTGTGCCCAGTCGATTTTGAACTTACTTTCAGGTAAGAGGCATGAAGCACGACTACCACCGATAGATTTAATCGTAAGAGAGTCGACCAAGTCTTTGTATCGTTAATTTTAAGATGATCACCAAGGTGTTACGCCCTGAAGCATTCGTAGTCGACACTGCCGTTATTGAGTCGTACGACGACAGCTAAGTTTTTAAGCCTCAGAACTATTTTCTGCACCAAGTTATAAAAACTCGCGTCGATGCTACCAGCCAATCGCTGACCTCTTGTGTGACAATACGTTCCGTTTCTATTTTCGGGCTAGTATCAACTGAAGCTGCTGACAAGCTTTGGCGTTGATTACTTGCTGGTGAGATGTGTTTGTCTTCATCTTTTCTCCCTTGTGCTTCTTATTTCGCACCGATTTGATTTTCTTTGCACCAGTTAATGTCATGACAACGTAGTTTTCGGCTCGTTAAGCGGTCAATTAGAAGATTGAATATAAGAGCAATAAGAAGAAATTAGAATGTTGTTTTATGCAATTTTCCAAATGTATCTTAGGGCTGGAACTTGATTAGGTGTGCTTAATGGAGTTATGTGAGAGGGTTGTCAACGGTTTAAATCACTGAAACCTTCCCATTTCATACAAGCTAACTACCTGATTTTCAATAATCTACAGTAGCTAGCTTGGTATGTTGGGAGTTTAATAAAAATTTTCTAAATCAGAATAAGTTTGAGCTCCTCCAAGGTGTAGATATTGAGTTTAAGCTCAGAGAGATCTTCACGTCTTGAAGCTTACTTAGATCATGACTTTCAAAATCTTTTAGCTTGAATGTCCAATTAGATAACAATGTCGGTTTAAAATAATAAGGACCGAAGTATTCATCAATGGCGCCATCTTCTACTATAGTGTTGTGTGATCCCACACTGTTATAGGAATAAAACTTATACTGCGGGCTAGTGTTGAAGGTGTAGCTAGTCCCTAAGTATGTATCTTGGAATTGGCCAGTATGGCTCACCTGGAACTTATAATAGCCATCGGGCAAGTCATTACCTACTAGTTGAATACCAATTTTGTTAACTCTGATTCTATCTCTATCCTTCAATGTGCCACCAGCAAAACTGGAAATATTATATTCAAATGGATTTTTTTGAAAGCTAACATATTTATTGTTATTAATACTAATGGTAAACTCACCACTTTCTTTTAAGCTTTTGACAACATCTTCGTTTTCTAATTGGAATGTATACTCATAATTTTGAGGATAAGAGTTAAGGCTACTTAGATGATCTATTAGATCTTGGTTCATTGTTACCAAGTTTTTATTATATTCATCGTATGTTGAATTCAACTTAGGAACAACGGAGCTATTTTTAAATGTATTGTATTTTAGGGCCGCGTTATAATTTAATTGAGTTGTGTACAATGGTCTTTTGAAAAAGTTATAGCTCCTGAATAGGTACTTTTGAACTTCTAATATGTTAGACTCATCATCTTCTATTTTTTCAATTAAAGCTTCAACACGTTCTAGATCTTCTAGAATAGCTGTTTTTTCGAGCTCTAACTCTACAACCCTAGCAGACATTTGAATTAATGCTAACTGAGTACCAGTCACAGCAGAGCCCCAGGTCATTAATCGATCAAGCGATGCTCGATAAGCCTTAGCTCCTCTTATTGATAGCGCTTCGGCAGCTCCAAGCATTTCTGAAATATCTTGCTGAGTGAGTGTCCAATTCAGTGCAGAGGATTCTAGTTCAGGAATGGCTAAATTGATATCATTCATCTGCTCACGAAGATCAGCCCCAAATTTCTGCTCTTTGACCATTTTTAGAATAGCAGTAATATTATCACTTAATTTTTTGATATGACCTATATTTTCAGCTAGCTTCTTTAAATTTTTAACATCAAAAACAGTTTCTTTAACATCACTTGCTATTTGATCAGCAGAGTCAGCAACGCCACCAACATTACCTGTAAATGCTCCAATAAATGCTTGACCTAGGTCAGCTAGGATAGATAAACAGTTAAACATGGTTTCAATGACAAAATTAGCTTGGTACTCAAGTATGCCTTTTTGAAAGTCTTTTTCTAGAACTTCAACAATAGACTCTTGTTTTTTAAATTCTTCACTTCGTTCTTCTATGACTTTCTGGTAGCTGTCGATTTTTTTGTTTTGGTTATCTATTATTCCCTGTTGCGCTTCTAAAGCACTTTGTAGATGACCCAGCATTAGTTGAGCTGCATCTTTTCTAGTTTCGATATCTAATGTATGATCTTCGAACTGGTTATATTCATCTTGAAATGAAGACATTGAATCAAGGATTATCTGATAAGAATCAGAATAGACATTCATTTTTAATTTTGGAACATAATTACTTGAATTATTGTTCATTTCTAAAAATATTTTTATAGCTTGAATAGAATTGTACAATCCTGCTAGGTTAATATCTTTATCCAGTAAAGATTGCGATTTACCTAAAATATCTGAGTACCAAGATAACATATCTAAACTCAAATTAGGTACTTGATCGTAAATAGATACACTCATATCAAATGCTTGATCAAATATAAATTGAGGATTGTTGTTAGAAGATGTTAAATAGCTGTTGATGTTTAAGTTTTCATCATTATAATCCGTAGGGGATTGGTTTTTTTGTTTTACATATCTGTAGTGACGGCCATTTTCTAGGTGTACTTGGTTAAAAGAATTTAACGTATTAATAGAAATTCTAGTATCAATTTCATTTGATATAACATTAACCATAGCCCTTGAATCTTCAGAAGCTGATAAGTTTACTGAGTGTTCACCAGTTATCTTCCTAGCTAAGATTAAAACTGACTGATTTGATATGTCCGAGACAACAGGAGAATCAATATTTATTGTGTCAGCAATAATAATAATGTTTCTAGCATTCTTGTTAGATCTTAAAATTTCAATTAATAAATCAGAGTTAATAAGCATTCCTTGAATAACACCATCCTTGTAGGATGTTGTTTGTTCTATATCCTTATAAGAGGATGGGTACAACTCATCTTCAATGAGATTGTAATAGTCTGTAAAAGGAGTCGCACTCGAACTATTGGAAGCTAAAATGATACTTAAAGCTAAAATTGTTTTTTTATACATTTTTTTCTCAATATAAACTTAAAATAAGCAAACTTAAGTTTGCTTATTAAAATTATCAAACTGCTATTTAGTTAAAATTGATTTTTTTAGTTGGTGCTTCACTTATAAATGCATTTGCAGCCCATTTATTAGCGACATTACCAACTTCAGCCCACAGTGCCTGAACAGCTTCGACTTCAGTCTGCGTATTCCAAGCTGCAGTCCAGTTATCTGGATCATTCAGTACATCGTCAGTGTCAATACCATCAATAGCTTGTATCGTCGTATCTAAAGTATTGGTAATATCGGCCCAGCCACCTTGTAATTTTTCAAGTGATTGGCGAGCAGCCCCCATAGAGGATTCAATATTATGCATATTACCTGTCGCAAGTGTCCAAGAGGTGTACACTTTTAACTGAGTATCAAGTTCTTGCTGTTTTTCTTCAAGCTCTTGTTTTTTAGCTTCTAATTCAGCCTTAAACGCGATTGCTTCTGCTGAACATTTTGCAGCACAGGTAATTGCAGCAATCGTACCCCAAGGTGGAATCCACGCATATGTAAGAGTCGTCCAAGAAACGGTTTTCCATTTTACATACTTTGCATTGAGAGCATCTTTTTCCAGTATTAAGCGTTCAATTTCAGATTTTAGAATATCCCCGTTATTGCCAAGTTCATCTTGATAAGCATCTTCTAATCGATCTAGCTTAGTTTCGGACTCTGTTAAAGTTAATACGAATTCACCTAATTTTTCATTAAGTAAACCAGCTTTATCATTAAATTCATGAGTTTCATTACTCATTTTTATGAGTTGTTTTTTAAATGCAGATTTATATCTATCAAACTTTTCTTGATCATCATATAAGGCAGCATCATACATTAACTCTGCAAGACTTGATAAAGCATTAGATTTAGAGTTAACTTGTAAGGAATAGTTTTTAAGGTCATGTGCCAGTCTAACCATTTGATCTCGATAACCATTAGCTCCTAGCCATTCGATCGAGATATTATGTATATCTTGATAGTTACTTAATAGCTGGGGATATACTCCAACAAACGGTAAGTCACCTAGCTCAAACTCCCATTTCATGTCTTGTTCTGTATGAGGTAAGCTATATGCCGTTTGTGCAAAAAATTGAATGTCTGACCATTCGTCAGTTGAAAGTATGAAGTCGCCGTTTTCTTCAAATACTGTCGGGTCCCCCAATAATAGACCTTCATTGGCAATCTGAAATGATTGGCTCTGCCCCGAATAATTTTGTGACTTATAGTTGTTCATTGTGTTTTGTGCTGAAAATACAGAAGTACTTTGTAGCGCTGCAATCGCAATGGTTGTTAAAAGTATCTTTTTCTTAAATCTCATATTAAGTTTCCTTTTAGTGGTATGTTTTTATTGTTACGCTGTTTATAAATTCTTGGCATTTCTCACTCAATGCCAGCCAGTTATCACCAAGTGAATCCGCTGTGTATTCAGCTAAGATATATCCCACAGTGGGATCTTTTAAATCACAGTCGAGTTCTTCAATTGTTGATATCACTAGCTCCATAGAGCTGACAAAGGCTTGCCACTGCCCAATTAGATGGCCTAAGCTATTGGTTGCTGGTCCAATTAACATATCGGTTGATTGGATACTCTGTCTGGCTAGTTGCCATGACCTAAAGATTTTTAAGCCATGATCTAATGAGATTTCCAGCTCATTTAGTTCTTGTATTTTTTCTTCTCGTTGGCGATTAACTTCTGCGGCTTGCGACCCGTAAACTCCTGCGACAGCAGGTGCAATGAACCAGCCCCAGAAAGGTACCCAGGCATATGTTGGAGTTGTTGCAGCGATGGTTACAAGCCTCGCATATTCTTTATTTAAAGCATCTATTTCCTTTTTAAGATCCTCTATATCTTCTTTTATTGAATTTTCATCATAATTCCCAATTAAGTCTCCATACCTAGATTCTAAAGTTTCTAAGTCTCTCTGTTGGTCTATTAATAATGTTTGAAAATCAATCATTTCCCTGGCTAATTTTTCAGCTTCTTCTGCACGAGGTATAGCGAATTTGAGTTGCTCTCTGAGAAGCATCACTAATGGCCCTTTTGTATTTTCGAATAGCGTTGAATTTCCTATATCTGCAGCATATTGAAGGTTTTCTATCGACCAATAAATAAATTCCATTATTCCTCCAGAGAAACTACACCATCCAGACATTGCTTGAATGTTGTCTAATAAACTACGGAATGTTTTGTTATTCCATTTCTCTGCGGATTGCTTGAGTTCTTGGTAGCAGCTCATTAACCAATCAAAACCAGAAACATCTATGTGTTCAGGTATAGAAAACTCTGTTGTAAACTCTTTTTCTGTTGTTGGCAGTGAAAGAGCATGTGTGATATACATCTGTATTTGTAGCCAGTGATGATCAGTCAATATGAACTTTCCATATTCATCAACAAACACCCCTTTGCCAGCAAACCTATCTACATCTGAATTTTCCTTATAAATATCAACACCATTTTTTAAGCCTTTAGATAATGCTTCCATAGGTAAAGTTGAGCAAAAGATTGAGGCTGTAATTCCTTTTAAAATAAATCGTCTTTCCATAAGTCTCTCTAATTCTTTAATGTTTTTTTTATTAATATATACAAGCACCCTCTATTTATAAAATTAAAATCAATGCAAGAATATCCTTTTAATAAAAATTAATTATATATTTTTTCTATTGATAGGTGTTTATGCTTTTTTGTTTTTTATATAACGTAATGCTTGTTATATGATTTCTTTATTTATTGATTATTATTTTAAATAAGCTTTCACATACAAATAATAATTTAAAATCAGTAGAGGTATTAATAGATGCTAATATTCGTAATCTATATGTTTTAATGTTTGAATTTGATTAGTGGATAAAGATTTTTAATCAATTAATTGATAGTGTTGTCAATTTCTGTGGGTTATCGCTTGCTTTGTTAACCTTTCTTTTTCATATGATTTTATGAACGTCATAGAGTGGGGGCTAACGACATGATGTGGTGGTGGCAGGAGTAGTTTTTCTGATTTGGAAACTTTGTCGTGTAATTCAATTTACAGATAGAGCTATTCGTTTCGTTCTTAGTCAATACGAACAGTTTTAGTCATATTTAACCTAGTAAGCTTGTCCAACGCTTTGAGTATCGTTGAGGTCTCATCTATCACGCTGTCCCATGATTAATCTGTATACTTGCGTCCACACACTAATCTCCTCCTCCTCGATCCAAAAGATGAAAGAACTACATTTAATGAGTAATGTATTTGATTGTGGCTATGTGTAGTTTACCAAGGTTGGGGAAACAGAGCCTTGGCATTAGAGGAAAATATTGTTGTTATTCAAGATGCTCAATACAAATCAATTTTATATCTTCATCTGATAGAGGCAATTGAGTTAAGCCGCATAGATGGGTGCCTTTAGATAAAGGTTGATTATGTTGACATGTGGCACATACACCAAAGGTGTGTAGACGGTTTTCATTCTGAATTGAACGCAGTAAAAGTTGCAATTGCTGTTGTAATTCTGCGCCATCGACGCCTGTATTTTCCTTTTTATTCGTATTTATTGCCCGTTTCATCAACGGTGGTGGGAACACGGTTTTTATTAGCTTCCTGCCCTGTTGCGATACGACTAAATGCGTCACCCTCTTATCCGTTACGTCAGGTTGTTTTATTAAGTAGCCTTTGGTTTCCAGTACTTTAAGACTTTGGGAAACCGTGCCTTTTGTTAAACCCAAGTATTCAGTTACGGCTTTTGGTGTGTCAGAAAATCGATTGCAAATTGATAAGTAGTACAATGCTTCAAAATGGATAGGCTGCAGGCCATAAGGTGTTAAATCGGCCCGTACTTCATTTCTAAGCAGATTACCGACTCTATCGAGTAAGTGATATAAAATTTCTGTATTCATGAATTAATAGTATCGACTAAAAACAATGTTGACAAGCGGGATTCTATACGATTATGCTATTTGGTATCGACTCGAAACTAAAAGGTAAGAAAATGAAAACTTCTAAACTAGGTTTATCTATATTGGCAGTATCGGTAGTGGCAAGCTCTGGTCAGGTGTTCGCACACGCAAATCACACTGGTGGTATTAATTCTCAGGTGAGTTCTGGCATATTGGCACCATTTGACATCATTCACACCAAAGTCACGACGAAAGGGAATATCGCGACTTTTCATATGGCAGTCTCTGAGCGAGCTGGAGAGGTTAAGCCTACGGCAACAGGCAAACTTGCAGGTAGTAACGTGTTCTCTTACGTTTGGCCGACAACTCTCAACAGTAGTCTGGTTGGTTTCGACGATAATGCAGGAATACTCGCGCTAGCTGTGACGTCTCATCCAGATTTTGATGATACGCCATTGTATGACGAGAATGGTGATGGTAATAAAGCGAATGATGGTGATGTCTGGCATAGTCACTGGGTGGTTTTAGAGCCTAATGAGCAGTGCGGAGTTGGTGCACTTGGTGTGGTAAATATTCCTGAAGGAGCCAAGCCTAATTTACCCAAAACTTGGCCAGGTTTACCGATTTTGATTGATAGCCCTGATTATAAACCCAACTTCAGAGAAAATTCGGTTAATGTCAGTTTTCGGTTTGACAATGTAGAGGCGATGAATCTGGCACAATTTGACGGAGTTACGTCTGGTCTGAGAGTCAATGCTAGTGCACATTCACCTTTGCTTTGTGTGGTTGATGTTTTTGATGTTGCATCTGGTGATCTATCACTGCCGGGTAAAACGAACCAGTAGGAGGGTTAACATGAATCAATGGTCAAAGGCCCCAGAGCTCAAAGTATCGAGCTGGTTAAATACAGATACTCCTTTGCTTCTTAGTGAGTTGAAAGGGAAAGTCATTGCCTTACACACATTTCAGATGCTCTGTCCTGGTTGTGTAAGTCATGGATTACCACAAGCTGCCAAGTTAGCACATTTCTTCAAGGATGAAGCGCTAGAGGTCATAGGGCTACATACGGTTTTCGAACACCATGAAGCTATGCAGCTTAACTCACTTAAAGCATTTGTACATGAATACCGTCTAGATTTTCCAATCGCAATTGATGCTCCTTCAGGCGGATCAATACCTATTACAATGGGCGAATATGGATTAGGGGGGACTCCTGGATTGGTTCTAATTGATAAAATGGGCCATATTCGATTTACTCATCATGGCACCATTGATGACATGATGCTGAGTAAAATGGTGTCATTCTTGTTGGGGGAAGTAACTTCAAATGATGATAGCTTTAATTTTACCGTCAATGATTTAAGGTCGAGTAGTGGAAAATGTTCAGTAAGTTGAACGCCATTGCGGGCATGCATTTGGATAATGGATTCGTGTTCGTATAATGCGATCGACTAGTCAATAAATATTGTTTTAGCTAAGGTTCGCTATTTGAAATAAGGAAGCCACTTTAGCGATTCGGTTGGATATTGATTACAGTAGGTGGAGTGAGGTTGTACTCAATTGAAAGTCAGAAAAGACTGTTAATACAAGTAAATGTACGTGACCATCGTTATCAACCACTAAACTGATTTTCTTTATATGTCAGAAACGAAAAATGTCGCATCCATGCGACATTTTTCTTTTGGCGGCCAAACCAGTTTTGCTATATCCATTCTAGAGTGCAATTCATTAGATGCTTCTCAGAATGTACTTTTAGGACGCTGTTAATCTTGATTAGTTCCCTTTAAGCGGCACTTTTTTCCGAATTATTTTCTAAATCGAATGACGCTGCGATGAGTTTCTTTGTGTAGTCGTTTTTCGGCGCATTAAAAATCTCTTCAGCTGAGCCTTCTTCCATCACTTCACCCTTCTGCATCACAAGTACGCGATCTGAAAGTGCCTTCACGACCGAAAGGTCATGGCTGATGAATAGGAAGCCAATATTGTGCTTTGTTTGGATGTCTTTGAGCAGGTCAATCACGGTTAGCTGTACTGAGCGATCGAGTGCTGAAGTCGGTTCATCCAACAAAATGAAAGATGGCTCAAGAATCAGTGCACGAGCAATCGCAATACGTTGTCTTTGTCCGCCAGAAAACTCATGCGGGTAGCGGTTAATTGAGCTTGGCTCCAAACGAACCTCAATCAGTGCTTTACGAGCTCTTTCTAAACGTTCTTGTTTTGACAAGTGAGGTTGATGCACCGTTAAGCCTTCAGTGATGATTTCGCCAACCGTCATACGTGGTGACAAGGAACCATAAGGGTCTTGGAACACCATTTGAACATCTTTTTTCAGCCTATGGCGCTGTTTTTCGTTGAGTAAGCTGACGTCCTGTCCTTTATAAACAATGCGACCTGAGCTTGGCAATAAGCCGATTAACGCGCGTCCAAGGGTTGACTTGCCAGAACCAGACTCGCCAACAATGCCGAGGGTTTCACCTTGTTTTAGGTTCAACGAGATGCCTTTCACCGCTTCAAAGTACTGATTTTTTGATTTGATGAAGCTCGGTTTCACCAAGAACTTAACACGAATATCTTCAGCAGAAAGAAGCTCTGGAGCTGCGGCGCTTACCGGATCTTTCGCTCCTTTAGGTATTGAGTTAATGAGCATTCTTGTGTAGTCATGTTTAGGGCGATCGAATAGAGATTGAGTCATCCCTTCTTCTACCAGTTCACCTTTACACATCACTATCACACGATCGGCGAAGTGTTTTACCACACCTAAGTCATGAGTGATGAACAAAATTGCCATTCCCATCTTGCCTTGGATCTCTTTGATAAGAGAAAGTACTTCAGCTTGAACCGTTACATCGAGTGCTGTCGTCGGTTCGTCCGCAATCAGAATATCCGGTTCATTAATCAGTGCCATTGCAATCATAATGCGCTGCAGTTGACCACCCGAAAATTCGTGCGGGTACTTGGTGTATGACTTTTCTGGCATTGGCAAGTGCACAAGATTGAACAGCTCTATCACGCGCTGTTTGGCTTGAGATTTTGACACTTTACGATGACACATAATAGCTTCTGCCACTTGAATACCGACGCGCAGGTATGGGTTCAAAGATGTCATCGGCTCTTGAAAGATCATGCCGATTCTATCGCCACGAATCGACTGCATTTCACGCTCGGATTTTTCGAGAACAGATTCACCTTCAAACTCAATTTGAGACTGGGGATCAATAATGGCGTTATCTGGAAGTAGACGCATCAGTGCGTTTGAGGAGACAGACTTACCAGAACCTGATTCACCAACAATGGCCAAGGTTTCGCTGGAGTTGAGGGTAAAGTTAACCTTTTTCACCGCATCAACGATTCCATCGTTGGTTTTGAAGCTAACGGAAAGGTTATTGACTTTAAGAAGAGCCCGGTCCGACATGATATATCCTTATCAATTTAAGACGTTTGGTGAAGATTGAACTTCTGACGTTGTTTTAAGTTGCCCAAAATGGTGATGAGCACGTTGAATTTGTTCTAGCTCTAGCATCCAATGCGAGCTGCGTTGAGCACTGCAAAAAGCGATCAGGTGATTGAGTAGATCTTCACTCTGCTTTTCCAGTAACCCGTGGGTGTGTTGAATCAGCTCTGTGCTCTCAAGAGAGATAAATTGCATTAACGCAAAAGACTGATTCAATGTATCAAAGGCTTGTTGGTGTTGCCCTAAACGGTTGAGAATCTCAGATTGAGCCACGCTTGCATCTCTGAGTCCCGCAAGTAGGCAGGCAAATTGGCAAGGCTTGATATCGCTTTGGTATGCCGCATCTTGAATGTGGTGAGGAAGAGAATTGAGAACATCACCAAAAAGGCGCTGCGCTTCTGGCCAGTGACCTTGCTCCATTAACTGTTCAGCTTTTAGGTAGTGCATCCAGCATCGTTCAATTTCCATATCCACATCCTCGATTTATAATATTTTGAAAGGTTAATGATATTTATTATCAATTGCAAATTAAAATCATTCATATGTTAGGTTTGGTGAATTAAATAGCTTGTTACTCATAAAATTGCATTAAATTGTGTGTTATTTGTTCGGTTGAACAGCGGTGTAGCGTAAGTCACTAAATTTATAGGCAATTACATCTACACTAAATTTATCTACACCCAAGAAATAAAGGACTAAGGAGGCGGCGATGGCGATTCAAAGACTCAATACAGAACAACTGTATCAGGTAGCAGAACTCGAAAAGCTACCATGCAAGTCGACCAAAGAACTGGCTCCAATTGACGAAATCGTCGGGCAAGAACGTGCGCAAAAAGCCGTTGAGTTCGCGATGTCAATTAAGGAAAAGGGTTACAACATTTATGCGATAGGACGCAATGGTCTGGGCAAGCGCACCATGATCCTGCGTTATCTCAATCGACACCCTCATGAAGTTGAGGAGCTTTTTGACTGGTGTTACATCGCGAATTTTGAGGATATCCGTACACCTAAGGTATTGAAACTTCCGCGTGGTGTGGGCAGTAGCTTAAAGCAAGATATTGAAAAGCTGATGCGTAAGCTCATTAAAGCGATGCCACTCGCGTTCGACAATGAGATGTACTTCAGCCGTGCTGATCGACTAAAGAACCAGTTAGCAGCCAAGCAACAAGCTGCGCTAGAAGCGATCAGCCAAGAAGCGAAAAAGAACGGCGTGAACCTGACAATTACCACTCAAGGTGATTACCAGTTTGTGGCGATGAACGGCGATGAGCTTCATACCGAAGAGAGCTTTGATCTGCTGTCACCTGAAGAGCAAGACCAGTTCGATAAAACTATCGATGCACTGGAAGTTGGGCTGCGAACCATTTCTCGTGAACTGACGGAACTTGAAGAGACGTATACCGAGAAAATTCAGAAGCTTAATGATGATACGGCGCGAGATGTGATCACGCACTTCATCAAGCAATTGAAGAAGGATTACAGCCAATATCCAGACATTAAAAAGTATCTAACCGCACTGCGTAAAGACATTGTCGATAACGCTGATATTTTCTTAGAAGAGAGTACTGAGCAGGCAGAAGTTGCGACGGCTTCTTTGGACAAGAAAATGCCGCGTCGCTACAAAGTGAACGTGATTGTGAGCCAGAAGGAAGACACTCTCCCGATTGTGGTCGAGGAGAATCCGAATTATCACTCTCTGTTTGGTTAT
>NZ_LWEH01000363.1 GCF_001635455.1 Vibrio sp. HI00D65 | reverse complement strand
AACGTTCTCACCTGCACGACCTTCATCAAGCAGCTTACGGAACATTTCAACACCAGTACAAGTAGTAAGAGTAGTCTCTTTGATACCAACGATTTCTACTTCGTCACCTACACGTAGGATACCACGCTCGATACGACCAGTTACAACAGTACCACGACCTTGGATCGAGAACACGTCTTCGATTGGTAGTAGGAACGGTTGGTCAACTGCACGCTCTGGCTCAGGGATGTAAGAATCTAGTGCTTCTGCAAGCTCAACGATCTTGTCTTCCCACTGCTTCTCGCCGTTTAGTGCGCCAAGTGCAGAACCTTGGATAACTGGTAGGTCATCACCTGGGAAGTCGTACTCAGAAAGAAGTTCACGAACTTCCATTTCTACTAGCTCAAGTAGCTCTTCGTCATCAACCATGTCACATTTGTTCATGAATACGATGATGTAAGGGATACCAACTTGACGACCAAGTAGGATGTGCTCACGAGTTTGAGGCATTGGGCCGTCAGTCGCAGCAACAACTAGGATACCACCGTCCATTTGTGCAG
>NZ_LWEH01000362.1 GCF_001635455.1 Vibrio sp. HI00D65 | reverse complement strand
ACAGCGGCAACTGCTCGACTAAGTTCTCTAACGACAAGTCCAACAGCGCATCTAACAAGGAGAATAAGCCAATCATAAAGGCCTGCTCTCTATATCCTTCAAATGCCTGATAGCGAGACATACGCTGACAAAACTGGGCACGCTGTAGAGACAATCCATACAGCTCTTTCGGCTTTTTATCAGAGACATAAGACGCTACGGCTAACGAAACAAACATTTTCAGTTTCTCTTGCCCTAGATACACCAAAGCCTGACGAAAAGAAGAGATGGTCACTTCAAGGCGCGGCGACATGGTATTCACAAAACGCAACAGCTTGTATGAAAGCGCTACATCTTTCGCA
>NZ_LWEH01000361.1 GCF_001635455.1 Vibrio sp. HI00D65 | reverse complement strand
ATGCAGATCGTTAACTACGGTTCAGTCACGACCATTGAAGGTGAAAGGCTACCTATCGAAGCTGACACCATCTGTGTTCATGGCGACAATCCGCAATCCATCGCGCTCATTAGAAAAATCCGACAAGATCTCAACGCGTTTAATTAATAGCGGCGCAATGAATGCCCTCTGTTCCTTGCACAAGAACAGAGGAAACACTCACGACACATGAACATGGAAGTTGGAATAAAACGTATGGAAAGCAAATGACGAAAAACGAGATAAAACTTAATGTCGAGCCTGTTGCTGAGTGCAGTGTGCTTGTTACGCTACGGCCACTAGCCGCAGGTTCTAGCGGGAGTTATGCACAATACAT
>NZ_LWEH01000360.1 GCF_001635455.1 Vibrio sp. HI00D65 | reverse complement strand
CGATCGCGCTGGCAGAGAGCGCTGGATGATTTTCCACAGTATTACCATCACGCTTGGTTTCTATGATGTGATGCAAGCGGTACACCAACAAAATCAAGAGGCATATCGTGATGCTATGCACCGTGCTTTGGAAATGCATCAAGAGTGGTGGACGCATGATAAAGATTTTAGCCAAAGGGAAACGGGGTATGTGTCACTGCCGTTGCTCACAGCGGCTAAATACGCCAAAGAAAAGTATGGATTGACCCTTGATGTTGAGTCAGGATATTTACCTACTTATGTATTGTCAAACTCGTAAACAGTGAAGTAAAAATGATCGGTGGCGTTGTTGCCGATCATTACACTGATTGTCACAGTTCCCTAGCGTTATTGAGCGGTTCTACTACTGCGTTAAGTCGCGTGGCGTGATGGATGCAAC
>NZ_LWEH01000359.1 GCF_001635455.1 Vibrio sp. HI00D65 | reverse complement strand
AGGTTGCGCTCTACCAACTGAGCTAGTATCGCAATTTCATTCGAATCTATCTTAACTTATCAAACTAAGAGAAAGAATGGAGGCGCCTCCCGGAGTCGAACCGAGGTCCACGGATTTGCAATCCGCTGCATAGCCACTCTGCCAAGGCGCCTTTAATAGTGATTTAAGAGAACAACTCTTTGTTTATCACTCTACTTAAGAAGTAGAAACAAGATAGATGGTGCCCCAGGCCGGACTTGAACCGGCACAGCGCGAACGCCGAGGGATTTTAAATCCCTTG
>NZ_LWEH01000358.1 GCF_001635455.1 Vibrio sp. HI00D65 | reverse complement strand
ACCTAGAGAAGTAACAACCAAATAGATGGTGCCCCGGGCCGGACTTGAACCGGCACAACGCGAACGTCGAGGGATTTTAAATCCCTTGTGTCTACCAATTCCACCACCAGGGCACGCAATTCTTTATTGCGATGCCGATTACTGAAAAGTAAAACACCACCTTAATGTCAATATCAATCAACACTACAAAATTTGGAGCGATACATCGGGTTCGAACCGATGACCTCAACCTTGGCAAGGTTGCGCTCTACCAACTGAGCTAGTATCGCAATTTCATTCGAATCTATCTTAACTTATCAAACTAAGAGAAAGAATGGAGGCGCCTCCCGGAGTCGAACCGAGGTCCACGGATTTGCAATCCGCTGCATAGCCACTCTGCCAAGGCGCCTTTTATTCAAACACGT
>NZ_LWEH01000357.1 GCF_001635455.1 Vibrio sp. HI00D65 | reverse complement strand
TAGCCTCGCAAGTGCTGCTTATGACCAAGGTCGATTTGTTGCACAAGCGATTGTTAAAGGTGAAGCGGAAGGTCACTTGATTGAAGATATCCCAACGGGAATCTACACCATTCCTGAAATCAGCTCAGTCGGTAAAACCGAGCAAGAGCTGACGGCAGCGAAAGTACCTTATGAAGTAGGACGTTCTTCATTCAAACACTTAGCTCGCGCTCAAATCGCGGGTAAAGACATCGGTAGCTTGAAGATTCTGTTCCACCGTGAAACCAAAGAGATTCTAGGTATCCACGTATTTGGTGAGCGTGCCGCAGAAATCATTCACATCGGCCAAGCAATCATGGAACAAAAAGGGGAAGCGAATACTATAGA
>NZ_LWEH01000356.1 GCF_001635455.1 Vibrio sp. HI00D65 | reverse complement strand
GGCGATGCTTGATGCTCTGAAGACGGTGTTAGGCAAGATGCATCAAGATGCGTTACCGCCAGAATCGGTTGATGTGTTCTGTTACAGCAAAAACTTGCGTGGTGTGATGCGTAACATGGTGTATCAGCTGCTTGCTGAGTGTATCGAGTTAAGGCTAAAACCAATTGAGCCAGAGAAACGTCGCCGCTTTAAGGCTATTCGTCTTGCTAACAAGATGTTTGGTCTGTTCTTTGAACGCCGCGGTGTATCGGTACAGATGCTAGAAAACTCGGTTGATTTCTACCGTAGTATCTCTACCAATAAGCTCAAGGGTTCACCTTTACTGAGGCAAGTTAAAGTTAATCAATTTAGATGACACCTTCGACTCATCTTTTACCGATGTGTAGAAGGTATTCACACTCGCGATCATCTCATCTTTTTCACCACTGT
>NZ_LWEH01000355.1 GCF_001635455.1 Vibrio sp. HI00D65 | reverse complement strand
CGCCTTCATCAATTAACTGCGTCAGTCGCTCAATGGCAGCAGTAATATCTTGGCTGGGTTGCAAACCCAATAAGTGCAAAATAATTTCGCAATGCAGCGAACCAAAAATTTCCCCACAATTTACTTGCCCACGCCCTAATTGGGCCATTAGGGCATTTAGATCACCATATCGCCCGGTTATGATTGTTATAAATACCCAATCTAGCCAATCAGTAACAGGTACTGACTGGGCTTTACCACGTGTGGGCACAGAAAAGTCGACTCCCTGATAGGTAAACGCCACAATGCCCCCTTCCGGTTCTGAAAGCACGCGCTGCCATCGCATTAGGTACTGC
>NZ_LWEH01000354.1 GCF_001635455.1 Vibrio sp. HI00D65 | reverse complement strand
ATGGCACTCGAAAGTCATTGGCATCCATCGTCGGTTTACAACTTGGTCTTGCGTCCCACATTATGCTGGTGGGCGCGGGTATCGGTGCGCTCGTTGCTCAGTCTGCGTTGGCGTTCAACATCATCAAATGGGTTGGTGTGGTTTACTTAGTTTGGTTAGGTATTCAAAAGTGGCGTGATAGCTCGAGCCTAGTGGCATCTGAAGAAAGCTCTACTCTATCGAGCGGCAAACTGCTGAGAAACGCAGTGCTTATCAACCTAACTAACCCGAAATCAATCGTGTTTTTGGTGGCTCTGTTTCCTCAATTTATCGACCCTACACAACCTCAAGCACCGCAGTTATTAGTGCTAGGTGTGACGACAGTATTCATTGA
>NZ_LWEH01000353.1 GCF_001635455.1 Vibrio sp. HI00D65 | reverse complement strand
TCATAATGTTACCTAGTATTTTATATCTGTCGAAGTTTAAACTGTTAGAGTTACGTAGAGCAGGCTATTTTTTACCTCGTCGCTAGTTCGCACTTAACAAACGCTTCAAGACGGATTCGCAACGCGTGGCATTTTTACCATGCGTTGATTTTAGTGATTAAGGTGGTATGCGGAAGCATCGTATTGCGTTGCTCACCACTTAAGCGGGCGTTATGTGCTAAGCGCTGAACTTGGATTAATGTATATAAAAATCAAGGAGTAGTTGATGAAAATTCTCATTGTTGGTGGCAGTAAAGGTCTTGGTAAGTATCTAGCTTCAAATATTCATAATGCTGAAATATATATGATCGCTAGGACAGAGCAAAATGATGAACGAATTTCTAGCTTCAGTATTGATGTTAACCCAGAGAAAAAGCCAGACTACTCGTGCCTTAAGAGTGTTAAGTTCGACATAGTTGTGTACCTAGTTTCTATGTGGGGGGAATCATCAATTCTTACAACTGTAGAGTTAGCTGATTTTATGAACGTTGGCCCACTAGGCTATCTCAACTTAGTTAATGAGCTTCATTCACAAGAGTCACTAAGCGAGAATTGCAGTATTGTCTCAATTGGTTCAACGGCAGAGCTATCTGATAGTACACAGTATCCAGCATTTACATTGAGCAAAAAGCTACTAAAAGATGTTTCAGGTCAGCTCCAAAATATACATCATTGTTATCGTTTTACTCATTTCACGATAGGTGGTATTGGTCAAGGCGAAGAGGAGCGCATAGAATATTTTAGCGTTTTGGAAATCATAAATACGTTAGTTAAAATGGATTCAAACACCTATATTTCAAGTATGCTCATAAAATCAAAGCTTGGCATGTAAAGTACGCACATAACAAAGCATTTAAGAGTGATTCCCAACGCTTGGCATTTTTCATTTCATCGTTGGGTTTTGTGTTTACGGTGGTATGGTTAGGTTTAGTGGTAGCGTTGCTCACACCTTAATGCGGCGTTATATTTTCTTTAGGCTCCTTGTAAATTATGAGTAATGAACCAGTTTCAGGAATAAAACTAAGTCAAATTATTGAACGTAAGTTATCATTTCTTTTAAGTAACGAAATAAGCCCTTGGGATGGTGATAACTATGACTTAGGTGAAAGAGATGCATTACAAAAAATGCTATCTGATTCAGTGCAGATGTCGGAAAAGGAGTTTGAAGAAAAATATTTAGCAGAGGTAAATAGGTTAAAAAAGCGCATTGAAGGAAAGGACTTTTCCGAGAAGGATAACGACGATTACTATGAGTCATTTAGCAACACTTTAGTCTCTATACTCGCCCTCATAAACCCAGCTAACCTTTATGACTTGGAAGATGAGTAGTGAAAATATAACAAGCTGTTTATGGAATGGACGTCTTAATGCTTGGCTGGCGCTCATTCTTCGCTATTATAGCCAAGCTTAATCCGCCCCATAACAGGGCGTTATAAGGCTTGAAGGAATATGGAACTAAATTGTTTAATCGATTCAGAGTTGCTCTATCTAAATCAAAGTTTTGATGATACCTACATCGAAATGTTATTCCTTCTCGATTCCGGACAGAAGGTCAAACTACTTGTTTGTAATAAACATGGTAAAGATATAACTGTTCGCTTTAAGGGGATGCAGCTATCTGCCAGAAAGACGACTTTAAACGACATTCCAACATTGGGTGAAGTTGAAGGAGTATCTTATTTTAAAGGTTCTCTTTCTTTAGAAGGTGACTTTGGACTAATTGAAGTTGATGGTTACGATATTCTCCTGGAG
This sequence comes from Vibrio sp. HI00D65, assembly GCF_001635455.1. Taxonomy (GTDB): domain Bacteria; phylum Pseudomonadota; class Gammaproteobacteria; order Enterobacterales; family Vibrionaceae; genus Vibrio. The sequence goes on along the minus strand of NZ_LWEH01000353.1, from coordinate 2,239 downwards.
CCCGCCTTATAACAAATTGTTCAAGAGTGATTCGGCACGCGTGGCATTTTTACTATGCGTTAGTTTTAGTTGTTAAGGTGGTATGCGGGAGCTTCGGTATTGCGTGCCTCACACCTTAACAAGGCGTTAGGTGTTTCGAGGTTTTTGATGATTCTGCCAACCTATGAAAGAGAGCATTATCAATTGGATAATGGAGAAGAATTAAATAAGGAATATCCAGACACATTCTGGATCCCTGAAAAAGAAGACAGGGAATCTCTTAAAGTAGGCGATTTGGTAAAGCTAATTTTCAGCATGGAAGAGAACATAGGTTCTGACGAAGTTTCGGTTGAACGTATGTGGGTAGAAATTACAGACGTTTACCCTAATTACTATAAGGGCAAATTAGATAATGATCCTGCTGGCAGTGATTGTGTGCAGTGCGGACAACTTGTCACTTTTCAAGCTTGTCATGTAATAGATATTTACGAAGAAAACACCTAACAAGTGCCTAAACCAAGGACGCAAAACAGTAGGCTTGCGCTCCTTCGTCGCTAATTTTAGCCTGCTATTTTCCGCCTGTTAGGCAAGCGTTATGTGTAATCGAGAGTTCATGGAAAGAATGAAAGTACTTATATCAGGATCCAATGGGTATATTGGTAGTCACGTGACTAAGATGTTTGTCGAGAGTGGCTTTGAAGTTTCAACTTACAGCAGATCTAATGGTGTCTTACCTCTTGCTCGGAAGCTTACCGACGTGCTATCAGATTTCTCTGGTTACTTTGATATCGTTATAAATTGTGCTCGCCCACATTGGTCAGAATTTTCACCGGAGGAAATAGCTGATATAGAGTCCAAGCTGCTCACGCAGCTAGATAGACTAGCGGCTAATGGAGCAACAAAAATCCACACATCAGGCGTTTGGTTATTTGGCAATGCTTCTCACAATGACCTGAAAGAATTTAGGCTTAAGCCTCTAGAGGTGGTGAAACCGGACACAGTTACAATAAGTTGTGTTATCAAAAAGAAGTGGCATGTCGTTTACTGTCCTAGTTTGGTTTATGGTGGTGAAAACTGTCAGCTAAAGCGGATTGTAGACTCCTTATCTGACCAAACTCTCCAAGTAGCGATACCATCTCAAGGTTACAACCAATATATCCATGTTAATGACATCGCTCGATTTTATTTGGCACTGGTTCAAGGTAAACGTCCGGCTACACAACACTTTATTGCTGAGACTAAGGGGTATAGCCCCGAAGCATTTTCTCAATTGCTACTCGACTCTCGAGTCGTAAAGCGGGTTCACGAGTGCAGTTGGAGTGACTTTGAAAAGTACCATGGCTCTTCGGCAGTCGAAATTGAAAAGCTAAATCTTAACCTTCCAATTAGCCCCTTGTTTGAATCGACTGAGTCATTAAGGAAGTACATAGAAAATTACACATAACAAACTGCTTGAGAGGGATTCGCAACGCGTGGCATTTTTACTGTGCGTTGATTTTAGTGATTAAGGTGGTTTGCAGCGGCTTCGGTATTGCGTTGCTCACCCCTTAGCAGGGCGTTATGTGACAATGAGTTGCGTATCATGAATAAAGGTATATAATGCTTTTTTATGATACATAAGTAACTGATATGAAACGTAATAAAGCTATTTTAGCATCAGCTTCCATTTTGTTCACCTTACTTGCAGGCTGTTCACCCGCATCACTTCCATCAGCTGAACTGACTGTACAAGACTACGAAAAAATCAATAGATCTCCGGTACTTGATGAACAAGCTATAAAGCAATTTCAATATGATCTTTATGAATGTGGGACGGACAATGAATTTTGCCAAGGCAAAGTTATGTATAGTTTTTATAATAAAGCGTTCTTATCAGAGGGCTTTTCCCAAGTCCAAACTGCAATCACATACTCCTCTTGGGCAGCAAGCATGAAGAATGCTGAAGTTAATGATGGCGCGATGCTAGTCTTAGCACAAAAATGGGCACAGGCTTTAATGGGAGTATATACTTGCGTTGGTTCAGTTGAATGTACAAATTGGCTTGTGTCTGAACAAGGTGTTTCTGAAGCTCAAATCACTGAGCTTAAAGACATTATCAACAAAGCTAATAGTTAATCGTGTAATTTTCACATAACAATCTGTTTAAGAGTGATTCGCAACGCTTGGCATTTTTGCTATGCGTTGCGTTTTGTGTTTAAGGTGGTATGCGGGAGCTTCGGTATTGCGTTGCTCACACCTTAACAGGGCGTTATATTTTCTT
>NZ_LWEH01000352.1 GCF_001635455.1 Vibrio sp. HI00D65 | reverse complement strand
TCGATGTCGGCTCATCACATCCTGGGGCTGATGTCGGTCACAAGGGTATGGCGGTTTGCCCTTTAAAGTGGTACGCGGGCTGGGATTCGAATGTCGTGAGACCGTTGGGTTCCTATCTGCCGTGGGCGTTGGAAAATTGAAGGGGGCTGCTCCTAGTACGAGAGGACCGGAGTGGACGAACCTCTGGTGTTCGGGTTGTCATGCCAATGGCATTGCCCGGTAGCTAAGTTCGGAATCGATAACCGCTGAAAGCATCTAAGCGGGAAGCGAGCCCTGAGATGAGTTTTCCCTGACGCTTTAAGCGTCCTAAAGGGTTGTTCAAGACTAGAACGTTGATAGGCAGGGTGTGTAAGCGCTGTGAGGCGTTGAGCTAACCTGTACTAATTGCCCGTGAGGCTTAACCATACAACACCCAAGGGGTTTTGATGGACTCAAAGATACAAACGCTTGAATGAGTTTGAAGAGATAAGACTTTTAATAAGCTTTCCAGATTATTTTGCCTTCAGTTTTTAAAAAAGCTGAAAGTAAAAGCAAAATTCGCTTGGCGACCATAGCATTGTGGACCCACCTGATTCCATGCCGAACTCAGAAGTGAAACACAATAGCGCCGATGGTAGTGTGGGGCTTCCCCATGTGAGAGTAGGACATCGCCAGGCTCCAAATTTATTTTCACTTTTCAAAAGTGAAGACAAAAGTGTTATGAACGACTTGTCAGCGACGACAAGTAGTCCACTGCGGAGTGGTAGTTCAGTTGGTTAGAATACCGGCCTGTCACGCCGGGGGTCGCGGGTTCGAGTCCCGTCCACTCCGCCACTTATTATAAAAGCCCTGCTAGAAATAGCAGGGCTTTTTTACATCTATCAAAAATGTATGCTGTATCTGGCTATATTTAGTAACCGATTGGTAAATAGGTAGAATGATAACTCAACTACATCACACCTTTTAGAAAGCCTAGTCTTACGAATAGGCTTTCGTCGTTTCTAGGTACTGCTTGTTTACTCTTTGTCTAATAATCTCCTCTCGCATATAACCTCAGCCATTACGATTTTGATTTAGAAGCTTCACTAGAAATAGCGCGCCTTTCCTGTACCTGAAGAATAGTGTTTCGT
>NZ_LWEH01000351.1 GCF_001635455.1 Vibrio sp. HI00D65 | reverse complement strand
ATTCGACAAGCCAATCCAAGACGTTATCGTTGAGATGACAGACGGTGGCGTTGATTACTCATTCGAGTGTATCGGTAACGTAAACGTGATGCGTCAAGCTCTTGAATGTTGTCACAAAGGTTGGGGCGAGTCTGTAATCATCGGTGTTGCAGGCGCAGGTCAAGAGATCTCAACTCGTCCATTCCAACTAGTAACAGGTCGTGTATGGCGTGGTTCTGCTTTC
>NZ_LWEH01000350.1 GCF_001635455.1 Vibrio sp. HI00D65 | reverse complement strand
CAACAAAACGAGAGAGTGATAGCAAACAAGCTCAACGTTGACTGACTAATATAGGAAATATCACATGACTATCGAAATCAAACCTGGTCAAACTCATATCCAATCTAAAGCAATGGTTGCTTGGAAAGCTGGTGAGCCNCTAAAGCGTGAAACGGTTGANGTTGAACTGCCAAAGGCTGGCGAAGTACTTGTTCGTATCGTTGCTACTGGTGTTTGTCACACTGACGCATTCACTCTTTCAGGTGACGATCCAGAAGGTATCTTCCCTTCTATCCTTGGTCACGAAGGTGGCGGCATCGTTGAAATGGTTGGCGAAGGCGTAACAAGCGTTGAAGTTGGCGACCACGTTATCCCACTTTACACAGCAGAGTGTGGCGAATGTAAATTCTGTAAGTCTGGCAAAACTAATCTTTGCCAAGCGGTTCGNGAAACTCAAGGTAAAGGTCTAATGCCAGACGGCACAAGCCGTTTCTCTATCAATGGTGAGCCAATTTTCCACTACATGGGTTGTTCTACTTTCTCTGAGTACACTGTACTTCCAGAAATCTCACTAGCGAAAGTAAACAAACAAGCACCTCTTGAGGAAGTTTGTCTTCTAGGCTGTGGCGTAACCACTGGTATGGGTGCGGTACTAAACACAGCTAAAGTTGAAAAAGGCGACACAGTTGCTGTATTCGGCCTAGGCGGTATCGGTCTTTCTGCAATCATCGGTGCTCGTATGGCGGGTGCAAGCAAAATCATCGGTGTTGATATCAACGAGAGCAAATTCGAGCTAGCAAAACAACTTGGCGCGACTGACTGCATTAACCCAATGAAATTCGACAAGCCAATCCAAGACGTTATCGTTGAGATGACAGACGGTGGCGTTGATTACTCATTCGAGTGTATCGGTAACGTAAACGTGATGCGTCAAGCTCTTGAATGTTGTCACAAAGGTTGGGGCGAGTCTGTAATCATCGGTGTTGCAGGCGCAGGTCAAGAGATCTCAACTCGTCCATTCCAACTAGTAACAGGTCGTGTATGGCGTGGTTCTGCTTTCGGTGGTGTTAAAGGCCGCTCTGAACTACCAGAGATCGTAAACCGTTACATGGCGGGTGAGTTCGGACTACAAGAGTTCATCACTCACACTATGGGTCTTGAAGACGTAAACGAAGCATTCGAACTAATGCACAAAGGTGAGTCTATCCGTACTGTTCTACACATGGA
>NZ_LWEH01000349.1 GCF_001635455.1 Vibrio sp. HI00D65 | reverse complement strand
CAACTCGGGAACCCCTCCAGGGTGTGTCTTACTTTTCACAAAGTAAGCATAAATTGATGTTTGCCCATAAGCCCATCAACTAGGTTGGTCTCTTAACTCTTATGTAGAGGTAAGAAGAAATATGGTGGAGGGAGACGGATTCGAACCATCGAAGGCAGTGCCGGCAGATTTACAGTCTGCTCCCTTTGGCCACTCGGGAACCCCTCCAGGGTGTGTCTTACTCTTCACAAAGTAAGCCTAAATTGATGTTTTCCCATAAGCCCATCAATCAGGTTGTTCTCTTAACTCTTAAAGAGGTAAGAAGAATATGGTGGAGGGAGACGGATTCGAACCATCGAAGGCAGTGCCGGCAGATTTACAGTCTGCTCCCTTTGGCCACTCGGGAACCCCTCCAGGGTGTGTCTTACTTTTCACAAAGTAAGCCTAAATTGATGTTTTCCCATAAGCCCATCAATCAGGTTGTTCTCTTAACTCTTAAAGAGGTAAGAAGAATATGGTGGAGGGAGACGGATTCGAACCATCGAAGGCAGTGCCGGCAGATTTACAGTCTGCTCCCTTTGGCCACTCGGGAACCCCTCCAGGGTGTGTCTTACTTTTCACAAAGTAAGCCTAAATTGATGTTTTCCCATAAGCCCATCAACTAGGTTGGTCTCTTAACTCTTAGGTAGAGGTAAGAAGTAATATGGTGGAGGGAGACGGATTCGAACCATCGAAGGCAGTGCCGGCAGATTTACAGTCTGCTCCCTGTGGCCACGCGGGAACCCCTCCAGGGTGTGTCTTACACTGCACAAAGTAAGCATAAATAGATGTTTACCAAAAAGACCATCAAGCAGGGTGTTCTCTTAACTATTAAAGAGGTAAGAAGAATATGGTGGAGGGAGACGGATTCGAACCATCGAAGGCAGTGCCGGCAGATTTACAGTCTGCTCCCTTTGGCCACTCGGGAACCCCTCTAGGGTGTGTCTTAGTCTTTGCCGAGGAAGCCTAAATTGTTGTTTTCCCTTAAGCCCATCAATCAGGTTGTTCTCTTAACTCTTAAAGAGGTAAGAAGAATATGGTGGAGGGAGACGGATTCGAACCATCGAAGGCAGTGCCGGCAGATTTACAGTCTGCTCCCTTTGGCCACTCGGGAACCCCTCCAGGGTGTGTCTTACTCTTCACAAAGTAAGCCTAAATTGATGTTTTCCCATAAGCCCATCAACTAGGTTGGTCTCTTAACTCTTAGGTAGAGGTAAGAAGAAAGATGGTGGAGGGAGACGGATTCGAACCATCGAAGGCAGTGCCGGCAGATTTACAGTCTGCTCCCTTTGGCCACTCGGGAACCCCTCCAGGGTGTTTTTCCTAACTCATAATGGATAGGCTAAAGAGATGTTTTTCCCAACGCATCTCTCAAGTGC
>NZ_LWEH01000348.1 GCF_001635455.1 Vibrio sp. HI00D65 | reverse complement strand
AGATTTACAGTCTGCTCCCTTTGGCCACTCGGGAACCCCTCCAGGGTGTGTCTTACTTTTCACAAAGTAAGCCTAAATTGATGTTTGCCCATAAGCGCATCAACTAGGTGGGTCTCGGAACTCGTAGGGAGAGGTAAGAAGAAATATGGTGGAGGGAGACGGATTCGAACCATCGAAGGCAGTGCCGGCAGATTTACAGTCTGCTCCCTTTGGCCACTCGGGAACCCCTCCAGGGTGTGTCTTACTTTTCACAAAGTAAGCCTAAATTGATGTTTTCCCATAAGCCCATCAATTAGGTTGTTCTCTTAACTCTTATNAAGAGGTAAGAAGAATATGGTGGAGGGAGACGGATTCGAACCATCGAAGGCAGTGCCGGCAGATTTACAGTCTGCTCCCTTTGGCCACTCGGGAACCCCTCCAGGGTGTGTCTTACTTTTCACAAAGTAAGCCTAAATTGATGTTTTCCCATAAGCCCATCAACTAGGTTGGTCTCTTAACTCTTAGGTAGAGGTAAGAAGAAATATGGTGGAGGGAGACGGATTCGAACCATCGAAGGCAGTGCCGGCAGATTTACAGTCTGCTCCCTTTGGCCACTCGGGAACCCCTCCAGGGTGTGTCTTACTCTTCACAAAGTAAGCCTAAATTGATGTTTTCCCATAAGCCCATCAATCAGGTTGTTCTCTTAACTCTTAAAGAGGTAAGAAGAATATGGTGGAGGGAGACGGATTCGAACCATCGAAGGCAGTGCCGGCAGATTTACAGTCTGCTCCCTTTGGCCACTCGGGAACCCCTCCAGGGTGTGTCTTACTTTTCACAAAGTAAGCCTAAATTGATGTTTTCCCATAAGCCCATCAATCAGGTTGTTCTCTTAACTCTTAAAGAGGTAAGAAGAATATGGTGGAGGGAGACGGATTCGAACCATCGAAGGCAGTGCCGGCAGATTTACAGTCTGCTCCCTTTGGCCACTCGGGAACCCCTCCAGGGTGTGTCTTACTTTTCACAAAGTAAGCCTAAATTGATGTTTTCCCATAANCCCATCAACTAGGTTGGTCTCTTAACTCTTAGGTAGAGGTAAGAAGAAATATGGTGGAGGGAGACGGATTCGAACCATCGAAGGCAGTGCCGGCAGATTTACAG
>NZ_LWEH01000347.1 GCF_001635455.1 Vibrio sp. HI00D65 | reverse complement strand
ATAGCAATTTCTGGCGCGTCTCGACCAATAATGGTCGTGGCGAATCATAACTAGGAGAGGGACACCCCATGTCTAAAGAAAAATTTGAACGTACGAAACCGCACGTAAACGTTGGTACTATCGGCCACGTTGACCACGGTAAAACAACTCTAACTGCTGCTATCTGTACTACACTTTCTAAAGTGTACGGTGGTGAAGCGAAAGACTTCGCATCTATCGATAACGCTCCAGAAGAGCGTGAGCGCGGTATCACAATCGCAACTTCTCACGTTGAGTACGACACTCCAACTCGTCACTACGCACACGTAGACTGTCCAGGACACGCGGATTATGTTAAAAACATGATCACTGGTGCTGCGCAAATG
>NZ_LWEH01000346.1 GCF_001635455.1 Vibrio sp. HI00D65 | reverse complement strand
TAATGTTGATTGTGCGCCAAGAGTGCCTTTCAGTTGGTGAGTTGACTCAGGCATTACAAGAAAGTCAGCCAAAGGTATCACGCCACCTTGCGCAGCTGCGTTCAAACGGCATTTTGAATGACGTTCGCCAAGGGCAATGGGTGTTCTATCGCCTTGCCAATGATTTACCGGGTTGGATGCTAAAGTTAATTGATGACCTTATCGCATCTAACTGTTTGAAAACTGAATACCAACAAGACATTGAGCGCCTAGAGGCGATGACTTCACGTCCTCAATGTTGCGTTTGATCGAATATTTTTAGATTCACCACTAACTGAGAGATATTAAAATGACAGTTAAAGTAGGTATTAATGGTTTTGGCCGTATCGGCCGTCTAGCATTTCGCGCAGCTTTCGATTGGGAAGAGCTAGAGTTTGTACAGATTAACGATGTAGCTGGCGATACAGCAACGCTTGCACATCTTCTTGAGTTCGATTCAGTTCAAGGTCGCTGGAACCATGAAGTGACAACTGAAGGCGATGA
>NZ_LWEH01000345.1 GCF_001635455.1 Vibrio sp. HI00D65 | reverse complement strand
CTCAGTGATCAAGCCGTTAAAGAACGACCAAGCCACTAACTTACTCAAGTACTCATGATGCTCCAGTGACGGTTGCCCAAGAATACGATGTGCAATCAGCGGCTGCTTGTACAAGTACCAACCCGCTTTATTCGATTGCCCTTGGCGAACCTCAATAAAGCTCAAATCTGGCTCGTGAAGATCCGGAGAGATTTGCGGATTCAGTAGCGTCACTTTACCTGGCAACACCTCAAACGCCGCATATAGCTTGCGCGCCAAGATACTAATATCTTGCGGGCTGATTGCCGACGTGATGTCGTTACGACGTGCAAACTGAATCAGGTTACGATAGCTCAGCATCAAAGCATCAAGTAGCGCATGGTGCACTACCTTCACTTGCTCCACCTTCCAGTTACGGCGGTTGTCGAGCTCTGCAAT
>NZ_LWEH01000344.1 GCF_001635455.1 Vibrio sp. HI00D65 | reverse complement strand
ACTAGATAGTATGTTGAAGCAGTTAGGGTTTAGTTCTGTTCAGATTCGTCCGCTTCAGGATGCTTAGGATCATTTGCAACACGTACTTTTAAAGTTCGTTGCATGTAATCTTTGTCGTTAAGAGCAGAGATCGCATGATTCACATCATTACTTGCCATAACAACAAATCCAAAGCCTCTTCTTTTACCAGTACGCTTGTCTTTCATTAAGCGTACTGCAAAGACTTCACCATGTTCTGAGAATAATTCACGAACATGCGATTCGTTCGCCTTGTATGGAAGGTTACCCACATAAAGCGTTTTCGTTGAAGCTTTAGTTTCTGAATCTGATTTTGAGTCGGTGCTTGAAAAGTTAACAACAAAAGCGGAAGCCAAGACACCAAGGATAAAGGTAATTGCAGGCGATATATCTACCTGAGAGAAAACAATGCCGCCTAATACAGCCA
>NZ_LWEH01000343.1 GCF_001635455.1 Vibrio sp. HI00D65 | reverse complement strand
TATGTTGGAGATGAAGTCCCTTTCCAAGTAACTCCTATAGACGTAGTAGCAATGCAAGCAAAGTTGATCGGCTTGCCACTTATCACCATCGAGCTTCCGGAAGTGTTCCCAAGCAACGAGGTTTACCAAAGTACGATTGTCTCGGCACTTAAAGATTCTGGCTTATCGATTGATGCCGTCGCATTCGGTGATATGTTTTGTAACGGCATTGCGGACTATAGAAGAAGCTATATTGAACCTGCAGGCTGGGAGTGTGTGTTTCCTCTTATGGGAGAGAGCAGTCAGGTGCTAGCACAAGAGATAATAGATAGAGGCATCGAAACTTTTCTCGCCACTGTCGAAAATAATGTATTAGATATTAGCTACTGCGGGCTGAAATATACCGATGAGTTAATAGCAAGCTTACCGAACCATGTTGATCCGTGTGGTGAAGATGGTGAGTTTCATACCCTAGTGACCTCTGCGCCATGCTTTAGAGGAAAGCTTGATATAGAGCTCGAAGTGATAGAGCAAGGTGAACGTTTTGTACATCAACGTTATCGAGCTTGCATTGTATAGCGTGAGGATTTGCGAAAACTAAGTGAAGGGGTATTATTGCTGCGAAACTACATATAGGTAATCGTTGTGTCGGATAGTCTACAAAAAAATATATTGGTCTTTGATTCTGGGGTAGGTGGGTTATCTGTCTATAAAGAGATGAGTCAGCTATTACCCAATC
>NZ_LWEH01000342.1 GCF_001635455.1 Vibrio sp. HI00D65 | reverse complement strand
GATTATTATTTCTAAAAAATTACTTGTGAATAGTACTACTTCGTACTTATGAGGCTATTTGGAACTAAGAATGGGATCTTACTTCAATTGTTTCGTTAGTCTTATTATGAAGTGACGATATATGGAATAGATAAGGGGTGTTTCAATTATGAGACTTATTATTTTTTAGAATGAAAACTAAGATAAATAATAGATTAAAGGAAAGGGATGGATTTCGAACTGAGTCGAAATCCATCTTAAATAATATAACTTTGAAGGGAGTTTATTACTCGTTAAGGAGGTAATTTAGCGTTTAGCTAACAGCTGAGTACGACCTGTATTACAACTCCGAATAATGGCAAATGCTTCATTCGCGCTCAAAATATCAATATTCAACGTTAGTGGATCATTGTTCAACAAAAGGTATGGTGATAACAAATTGTCGTTCATTGCCTCGTTTATTTTCTGTACCGACAGTAGGTCTATAGTGCCAGCAATGGCAAAATTAAATGATGTAGAGTGTCCCGCATTTCCTTGAAATCGGAGAACGATAGGGGTTGGTATTTTATCGTCTTGAATGGAGACGATATGCAGAACTTTGTTATCCCTAATTTTTGTGAATCCATCGCTTCGTAATACGTTATCTTCAGAGAGCAAATCGATCATACTATGCTGGTAACTGTGATCTTCAAGTTTGTGAGAATCAGGAATACTCCAGACGCTTGCAAACAAGATTAGTGCGGAGAAGACGGCAATAAATGGCATCATAATGACCCCTTTTCTAGGAATAGCTCAATCTCTTTACTGGCTTTGTCCAGTTGTGATGGGTTGTAAAAAACATTTACTGATTTACGAGTCACTTTATTGAGTATCGCAAGTTCAGAATAGCCAGGTTCTTCGCTGATGTAAGCAATACAGTCACATTGATACTTGTTAAGAATCCTTTTCAACTCTGGGGTTAGCGTCATTTGAGGGTCTTGAAATATCTGTAGTTGACCTATCCAATACTCGGTCAGACGATCAGAAGGTTTGACTTCATGGAGACTCTTGTCGTGAAATTTACTGAATGCAAGCACGATTGATGCTGTGACCAGGGCGGCAGCGATGGAATAGCATGCGAAGTTCTTATAACACGCAATTTTGCGATAGATGGGAAGTATTTGCGTTTCAGTGTGCTCTTCGCTTGAGGGCGTTTTAAGCTCGTTGTCAGCTTGCGTTGTAGTGGTATCTTCAGGCGCAGTGATGCTAGTACCATCCCCAGTCGATTCGATGCAAATGCAATGGTCTATGAGGCGGTAACCTACCTTTGGAACTGTCACTATTGGTGAGTCTTTAGTACCTAACTTGACGAACTTTTGGCGCAGCAAACTGATACTTTTCGCAAGAGAGGTCTCTCCTATGAACTCGCTACCCCAAGCGTAGTTGATAATGTCCACCTTACTCACAATATCAGGTGCGTGTTTAAGTAGTAGTTCTAAAACACGGCTCTCTCTGTATCCAATCTTAATAGAACGATCGTCGTTATAAATACGATTTGTTATAGGGTCAAATTTGATCATATAGCCAACGTTTTATTTTTATTATAATTATCTCAACAATGTAAGCGACTATAAACTGACTCA
>NZ_LWEH01000341.1 GCF_001635455.1 Vibrio sp. HI00D65 | reverse complement strand
GTCTGCTCCATCCGCAAGGGACTTCACTGATAAGAGCGTACCTTCTCCCGAAGTTACGGTACCATTTTGCCTAGTTCCTTCACCCGAGTTCTCTCAAGCGCCTTGGTATTCTCTACCCGACCACCTGTGTCGGTTTGGGGTACGATTCCTTACAATCTGAAGCTTAGAGGCTTTTCCTGGAAGCATGGCATCAATGACTTCACTACCGTAGTAGCTCGACATCGTATCTCAGCGTTATGAAGAACCGGATTTACCTAATTTTTCCGCCTACGTACTTGAACCTGGACAACCGTCGCCAGGCCCACCTAGCCTTCTCCGTCCCCCCATCGCAATTGTAAGAAGTACGGGAATATTAACCCGTTTCCCATCGACTACGCCTTTCGGCCTCGCCTTAGGGGTCGACTTACCCTGCCCCGATTAACGTTGGACAGGAACCCTTGGTCTTCCGGCGAGGGAGTTTTTCACTCCCTTTATCGTTACTCATGTCAGCATTCGCACTTCTGATACCTCCAGCAGCCCTTACAGGCCACCTTCAACGGCTTACAGAACGCTCCCCTACCCCACGCACATAGTGCGTAGCCGCAGCTTCGGTGTATAGCTTAGCCCCGTTACATCTTCCGCGCAGGCCGACTCGACCAGTGAGCTATTACGCTTTCTTTAAATGATGGCTGCTTCTAAGCCAACATCCTGGCTGTCTGAGCCTTCCCACATCGTTTCCCACTTAGCTATACTTTGGGACCTTAGCTGGCGGTCTGGGTTGTTTCCCTCTCCACGACGGACGTTAGCACCCGCCGTGTGTCTCCCGGATAGTACTTACTGGTATTCGGAGTTTGCAAAGGGTTGGTAAGTCGGGATGACCCCCTAGCCTTAACAGTGCTCTACCCCCAGTAGTATTCGTCCGAGGCGCTACCTAAATAGCTTTCGGGGAGAACCAGCTATCTCCAGGTTTGATTGGCCTTTC
>NZ_LWEH01000340.1 GCF_001635455.1 Vibrio sp. HI00D65 | reverse complement strand
CGTTGAAAGTCCACATCGGGCTTACACACCTCTTTGAACAGCTCCATGGCAATCACTTGCTCAGGGCTAATGTACTTACTCTTGATGATTTCCGGTTTATTAAAAAAGTAACCTTGGAAAAACTTAAAGCCAGCCTCTTTAGCTTGTTGGAATTCTTGCTCGGTCTCAACACGCTCCGCCAAAAAGCTAAACTTCTTCCCTTGATGTGCCCTAACCAAATCACACGCTTCATCCAAACCCATCTGCATGATATCGAGCTTTACGATATGCGTGTATTTAAGGAAACGTTCCCATTCTGGGGTCGAAGTAAAATCATCTAAGGCGATCATATAGCCCGCTTGGTAAAGGTCTTTAACCGCTTCCAACAATTCATCTGTCGGTTTACAGGTTTCCAGAATCTCTACCACCACCTTATCTTTCGGCAAACTTAAGGGCAGTCGACGAATCAAACTTTGATAAGGGAAGTTGATAAAACAGCGTGAAGATGGAATAGAAGGGTTAAGACCAACAGACAAGAAGTTCTCAACAATCAGACGATACGTTGCTCGATTAGACTCAATATGCGCTGGGTACGCATTTTTTTCTCCATCGCGAAATAACAACTCATAGCCGAGTGTATTCCTCTTGCGATTTAATATAGG
>NZ_LWEH01000339.1 GCF_001635455.1 Vibrio sp. HI00D65 | reverse complement strand
GACATTATTCTATCCCGCCTTTTAATCGGTTACGTTCACGTTCTTTACGATACCAAAAAGCCCCTTTGGCCATCATTCGCAATTGCATGATCAAACGCTCAGCCAGTTCGTCTCGCTGACGTCGATCTAAATCTAATGCTTCTGCCCCTGAGTTAAAGACCAATATGACCGAAGCTTCTGCTTGCGTAAAAGCTTCATCTCGTGTCATGCCAGTCGTGATAAGGTATTCGGTTAACTCAGCAGAAAAGTGCTGTATCTCGCGAGCTACCGCTGTACGAAACTCAAATGAGGTTCCTGAGCGCTCTCGCAATAACAGTCTGAATACGTTAGGGCTGCTTTCAATGAACTCCATAAAGGTTTCAACCGATGTGCGAATAACACTGCCTTCTTTTACTATACGCTGCCTAGCTTGACGCATTAGCTGGCGCAGTAGTAAGCCCCCCTCATCTACCATGGTCAAGCCAAGCTCATCCATATCTTTGAAGTGACGATAAAAGGAAGTCGGTGCTATTCCAGCCTCACGAGCGACTTCTCTCAAGCTTAGGTTGGAAAAACTACGATCTGCACTGAGTTGGCTAAATGCTGCATCGATTAAGCTGCGACGAGTTTTTTCTTTTTGCTGTGCGCGAATGCCCATTGGTTTCATACTTTATCAATTTCTTCTTTTACAGCCTAAACAG
>NZ_LWEH01000338.1 GCF_001635455.1 Vibrio sp. HI00D65 | reverse complement strand
GTCAACACCCGCTTGCGTCAGTACCACATCGGTGCCGCTGATCGCGTAGTAACCATCGGTGTTTGTGCCCGGCGTGAAGGCCACACTTGGTGTGCCGTCTTCTTCATCCGACGCCGTGAACGTCGCCACCACGGTATCTACCGCCGCGTCGTTTTCATTGAACGCTGCCTCTGCCACCACATCGATGGTTGGGCCGTCATTTTGAGCGTTATAAGTTGGTGTATCGCTGTCAACCGCCGTCGCATTGTCGCTATCGGTCGCCGTTAGGCTCACCGCTGGCAGTGTCTCGCCTGCATTCACCGCGTCAATACCCGCTTGCGTCAGTACCACATCGGTGCCGCTGATCGCGTAGTAACCATCGGTGTTTGTGCCCGGCGTGAAGGCCACACTTGGTGTGCCGTCTTCTTCATCCGACGTCGTGAACGTCGCCACCACGGTATCTACCGCCGCGTCGTTTTCATTGAACGCTGCCTCTGCCACCACATCGATGGTTGGGCCGTCATTTTGAGCGTTATAAGTTGGTGTATCGCTGTCAACCGACGTCGCATTGTCGCTATCGGTCGCCGTTAGGCTCACCGCTGGCAGTGTCTCGCCTGCATTCACCGCGTCAACACCCGCTTGCGTCAGTACCACATCGGTGCCGCTGATCGCGTAGTAACCATCGGTGTTTGTGCCCGGCGTGAAGGCCACACTTGGTGTGCCGTCTTCTTCATCCGACGCCGTGAACGTCGCCACCACGGTATCTACCGCCGCGTCGTTTTCATTGAACGCTGCCTCTGCCACCACATCGATGGTTGGGCCGTCATTTTGAGCGTTATAAGTTGGTGTATCGCTGTCAACCGCCGTCGCATTGTCGCTATCGGTCGCCGTTAGGCTCACCGCTGGCAGTGTCTCGCCTGCATTCACCGCGTCAACACCCGCTTGCGTCAGTACCACATCGGTGCCGCTGATCGCGTAGTAACCATCGGTGTTTGTGCCCGGCGTGAAGGCCACACTTGGTGTGCCGTCTTCTTCATCCGACGCCGTGAACGTCGCCACCACGGTATCTACCGCCGCGTCGCTTTCATTGAACGCTGCCTCTGCCACCACATCGATGGTTGGGCCGTCATTTTGAGCGTTATAAGTTGGTGTATCGCTGTCAACCGCCGTCGCATTGTCGCTATCGGTCGCCGTTAGGCTCACCGCTGGCAGTGTCTCGCCTGCATTCACCGCGTCAACACCCGCTTGCGTCAGTACCACATCGGTGCCGCTGATCGCGTAGTAACCATCGGTGTTTGTGCCCGGCGTGAACGCCACACTTGGTGTGCCGTCTTCTTCATCCGACGCTGTGAACGTCGCCACCACGGTATCTACCGCCGCGTCGTTTTCATTGAACGCTGCCTCTGCCACCACATCGATGGTTGGGCCGTCATTTTGAGCGTTATAAGTTGGTGTATCGCTGTCAACCGCCGTCGCATTGTCGCTATCGGTCGCCGTTAGGCTCACCGCTGGCAGTGTCTCGCCTGCATTCACCTCGTCAACACCC
>NZ_LWEH01000337.1 GCF_001635455.1 Vibrio sp. HI00D65 | reverse complement strand
CGCCGCGTCGCTTTCATTGAACGCTGCCTCTGCCACCACATCGATGGTATGGCCGTCATTTTGAGCGTTATAAGTTGGTGTATCGCTGTCAACGGCTGTCGCATTGTCGTTAGCGGCCGCCATTAGGCTCACCGCTGGCAGTGTCTCGCCTGCATTCACCGCGTCAACACCCGCTTGCGTCAGTACCACATCGGTGCCGCTGATCGCGTAGTAACCATCTGTTTTTGTGCCCGGCGTGAAGGCCACACTTGGTGTCCCTTCTTCTTCATCCGAGCCTGTGAACGTTACAACCGCCGTATCTACCGCCGCGTCGTTTTCATTGAACGCTGCCTCTGCCACCACATCGATGGTTGGGCCGTCATTGTGAGCGTTATCAGCTGCTGTATCGTTGTCTACACCTCTCGCATTGTCGCTATCAGTCGCCGTTAGGCTCACCGCTGGCAGTGTCTCGCCTGCATACACCGCGTCAACACCCGCTTGCGTCAGTACCACATCGGTGCCGCTGATCGCGTAGTAACCATCGGTGTTTGTGCCTGTCTCGTATACCACTCTGACGCTGCCGACGTCTTCATGCGACGCCGTGAACGTCGCCACCACGGTATCTACCGACGCGTCGCTTTCATTGAACGCTGCCTCTGCCACCACATCGATGGTTGGGCCGTCATTTTGAGCGTTATAAGTTCGGCTGCGGCTGACGTCTGCAGTCGCCTTGTCGCTATCGGTCGCCGTTAGGCTCACCGCTGGCAGTGTCTCGCCTGCATTCACCGCGTCAACACCCGCTTGCGTCAGTACCACATCGGTGCCGCTGATCGCGTAGTAACCATCGGTGTTTGTGCCCGGCGTGAAGGCCACACTTGGTGTGCCGTCTTCTTCATCCGACGCCGTGAACGTCGCCACCACGGTATCTACCGCCGCGTCGTTTTCATTGAACGCTGCCTCTGCCACCACATCGATGATTGGGCCGTCATTTTGAGCGTTATAAGTTGGTGTATCGCTGTCAACCGCCGTCGCATTGTCGCTATCGGTCGCCGTTAGGCTCACCGCTGGCAGTGTCTCGCCTGCATTCACCGCGTCAACACCCGCTTGCGTCAGTACCACATCGGTGCCGCTGATCGCGTAGTAACCATCGGTGTTTGTGCCCGGCGTGAAGGCCACACTTGGTGTGCCGTCTTCTTCATCCGACGCCGTGAACGTCGCCACCACGGTATCTACCGCCGCGTCGTTTTCATTGAACGCTGCCTCTGCCACCACATCGATGGTTGGGCCGTCATTTTGAGCGTTATAAGTTGGTGTATCGCTGTCAACCGCCGTCGCATTGTCGCTATCGGTCGCCGTTAGGCTCACCGCTGGCAGTGTCTCGCCTGCATTCACCGCGTCAACACCCGCTTGCGTCAGTACCACATCGGTGCCGCTGATCGCGTAGTAACCATCGGTGTTTGTGCCCNGCGTGAAGGCCACACTTGGTGTGCCGTCTTCTTCATCCGACGCCGTGAACGTCGCCACCACGGTATCTACCGCCGCGTCGTTTTCATTGAACGCTGCCTCTGCCACCACATCGATGGTTGGGCCGTCATTTTGAGCGTTATAAGTTGGTGTATCGCTGTCAACCGCCGTCGCATTGTCGCTATCGGTCGCCGTTAGGCTCACCGCTGGCAGTGTCTCGCCTGCATTCACCGCGTCAACACCCGCTTGCGTCAGTACCACATCGGTGCCGCTGATCGCGTAGTAACCATCGGTGTTTGTGCCCGGCGTGAAGGCCACACTTGGTGTGCCGTCTTCTTCATCCGACGCCATGAACGTCGCCACCACGGTATCTACCGCCGCGTCGTTTTCATTGAACGCTGCCTCTGCCACCACATCGATGGTTGGGCCGTCATTTTGAGCGTTATAAGTTGGTGTATCGCTGTCAACCGCCGTCGCATTGTCGCTATCGGTCGCCGTTAGGCTCACCGCTGGCAGTGTCTCGCCTGCATTCACCGCGTCAACACCCGCTTGCGTCAGTACCACATCGGTGCCGCTGATCGCGTAGTAACCATCGGTGTTTGTGCCCGGCGTGAAGGCCACACTTGGTGTGCCGTCTTCTTCATCCGACGCCGTGAACGTCGCCACCACGGTATCTACCGCCGCGTCGTTTTCATTGAACGCTGCCTCTGCCACCACATCGATGGTTGGGCCGTCATTTTGAGCGTTATAAGTTGGTGTATCGCTGTCAACCGACGTCGCATTGTCGCTATCGGTCGCCGTTAGGCTCACCGCTGGCAGTGTCTCGCCTGCATTCACCGCGTCAACACCCGCTTGCGTCAGTACCACATCGGTGCCGCTGATCGCGTAGTAACCATCGGTGTTTGTGCCCGGCGTGAAGGCCACACTTGGTGTGCCGTCTTCTTCATCCGACGCCGTGAACGTCGCCACCACGGTATCTACCGCCGCGTCGCTTTCATTGAACGCTGCCTCTGCCACCACATCGATGGTTGGGCCGTCATTTTGAGCGTTATAAGTTGGTGTATCGCTGTCAACCGCCGTCGCATTGTCGCTATCGGTCGCCGTTAGGCTCACCGCTGGCAGTGTCTCGCCTGCATTCACCGCGTCAACACCCGCTTGCGTCAGTACCACATCGGTGCCGCTGATCGCGTAGTAACCATCGGTGTTTGTGCCCGNCGTGNAGNCCACACTTGGNGTGCCGTCTTCTTCATCCGACGCCGTGAACGTCGCCACCACGGTATCTACCGCCGCGTCGTTTTCATTGAACGCTGCCTCTGCCACCNCATCGATGNTTGG
>NZ_LWEH01000336.1 GCF_001635455.1 Vibrio sp. HI00D65 | reverse complement strand
TTTTGCTGCATTTGGAAGGCAATACCGCCGCTGAAAACAATAGAAATTGCGATAGCGATAGCGCCAAATTTCACACCACGCTTACCTTGTTTCTCTGCTTTTTCAATTTGTTCTTTGTGATCGGCTTGAAGCTGCTCATTGTGAGTCTTATTCGATGCAGGAGCATCAAGCTTTGGTTCTGTTTCTTTTGATTCAGCGGTTTCGTCTTTGGTCGCTACTGGCTGAGTATCTTGGTTCTGTTCAGGTTCAATATGCTCATTATTTTTTTTGCTTGTCATGCTTATTTCCTGTTTCTAGCTAGGGCTGGAGAGCAGCCAGTAATATTTGGTTCGCAGCACTTTGAGTATTCGTAACGTTAGAGAAACCGAGCTGTTGTGCTCGTTGTGCTATGCGCTTACTTGGAACAAACAAATGTCTCGTTGAAAGCCAAGCAGAATACTCATCAGGGGTAATGGAGCACAGATACTCCAATTGCTCCTGACTAGTGACGACTACTTTGGACGTTTTTTTGTTTATCCATGTTTGATAGATATTGTGATCG
>NZ_LWEH01000335.1 GCF_001635455.1 Vibrio sp. HI00D65 | reverse complement strand
CTAGGAAATAACAATGATTAGACTGATGGTGTTAGACAATCCACGTCTTGCTCAAGCATTTATTGATTACATGGCCTCTCGCCAGATCCCTATTCAGATGTCACCTGATGGAGAGGGACGCTTTGCTCTTTGGCTGCTTGATGGCCAGTTTCAAGTTGAAACTGAAGCGGAGCTCAACCGCTTCTTGTCGGAGCCCAATCATAAGCGCTACCAAGCGGCTTCTTGGGATATGGCTGAGACTAGAAAGAGTCACTTCCATTATCACACGCCGAGCTTCATGGGGATGATAAAAGCTAAGGCTGGTCCTGTGACACTCAGCATCATGTTGGTGTGTGTGGTGATTTTTGCACTGCAGCAGATCGGCTTTGGCCAAGCGATTTTCAATGCGTTTCACTTCCCTGCGGTGGGCGGACAGCAGTGGCAATTGTGGCGGTGGTTGAGCCATNCCGCGCTTCCTTTTTTGATTTTGCACATTGGTTTCAATATTTTGTGGTTGTGGCAACCGGGTGGGGGTATTGTGAAAAAGTTAGGCGGTCTTAAGTTGCTTCAG
>NZ_LWEH01000334.1 GCF_001635455.1 Vibrio sp. HI00D65 | reverse complement strand
GATATGTCCCCTGAGCTAGCACTAGAAGCACAAGGGCTAGCAGCCAGACCTTATCAAGCTCTGTATGGCGAACTGATTGGCCACCTTACCGTGCCTAGCAAAACCGGCTACAACGCTGATTTCACAGCACGCTTCGTGGTTGACCAAGTCAATATCTTAACGGCAGAAAACCCTGAACGCTGCAACCAACCACTGCGCTCCACACGAGTCTTCGGCAATGAACCATTCTGGTCAGCCACCTTTGATAAAGACCAGCTGACTTATATCAAGATGGGCGAAGCGCCTCAGGCTCTCAACATCGAATCAAGCCGCACCACGCAAAGCAGTCGTGATTACCAACTAGAAGGTAAAGCAACACAAGGCGAGCTCAATCTGAAGAAAGAGAGCTGCAGCGACGGCATGAGTGACTCTATCTACGGCTGGGAAGCAAAACTCAACCTGAATGAAGACAACTACACCGGCTGTGCAACGGTTTCAAATCAAGATCCTACATTGGACTGGAGTGGTACTTATTTCGCTAGCTCAACGCAGAACTCAGGGTTCTCTATTAACCTAGAGCTCAA
>NZ_LWEH01000333.1 GCF_001635455.1 Vibrio sp. HI00D65 | reverse complement strand
ATCGGTAAGCTAGCGAAACAATTCCAAAATGAAGGCAAGAAAGTGATGCTAGCGGCGGGTGATATCTTCCGCGAGGCAGCTGTTGAGCAACTTCTGGTGTTGGGGCAGCGTGAAGATGTGCCAGTTATCGCTCAACACACGGGTGCAGACAGTGCATCTGTTATCTACGATGCGATTGAAGCTGCGAAAGCTCGTGGTGTGGATGTTGTGATTGCCGATACAGCGGGTCGTCTGCAGAACAAGAGCAACCTGATGGAAGAGCTACGCAAGATTGTTCGTGTAATGAAGAAGATTGATGACTCTGCACCGCACGAAATCATGCTAACACTTGATGCTGGTACAGGTCAGAATGCTATCAGCCAAGCGAAACTGTTCAGTGAAGTTGCACCAGTAACCGGTATTACGCTAACTAAGTTAGACGGCACTGCGAAAGGTGGTGTGATTTTCTCAATTGCTGACCAGTTCCAGATTCCAATTCGTTACATTGGTGTTGGTGAAGGCATTGATGATCTGNTTGAAGAGCTAGAAGAGCAGCTACTGATCGCGGATGTGGGTATGAACACCACGGTTAAGATCATTGAAAACCTGACAGAAAAAGCATCTCGTAATGACTTAAAAGACGGCGAAGCGCTTTATGGTCTGCTGAAAGAAGAGAT
>NZ_LWEH01000332.1 GCF_001635455.1 Vibrio sp. HI00D65 | reverse complement strand
AGTTATGTATAGTTTTTATAATAAAGCGTTCTTATCAGAGGGCTTTTCCCAAGTCCAAACTGCAATCACATACTCCTCTTGGGCAGCAAGCATGAAGAATGCTGAAGTTAATGATGGCGCGATGCTAGTCTTAGCACAAAAATGGGCACAGGCTTTAATGGGAGTATATACTTGCGTTGGTTCAGTTGAATGTACAAATTGGCTTGTGTCTGAACAAGGTGTTTCTGAAGCTCAAATCACTGAGCTTAAAGACATTATCAACAAAGCTAATAGTTAATCGTGTAATTTTCACATAACAATCTGTTTAAGAGTGATTCGCAACGCTTGGCATTTTTGCTATGCGTTGCGTTTTGTGTTTAAGGTGGTATGCGGGAGCTTCGGTATTGCGTTGCTCACACCTTAACAGGGCGTTATATTTTCTTTAGGCTCCTTGTAAATTATGAGTAATGAACCAGTTTCAGGAATAAAACTAAGTCAAATTATTGAACGTAAGTTATCATTTCTTTTAAGTAACGAAATAAGCCCTTGGGATGGTGATAACTATGACTTAGGTGAAAGAGATGCATTACAAAAAATGCTATCTGATTCAGTGCAGATGTCGGAAAAGGAGTTTGAAGAAAAATATTTAGCAGAGGTAAATAGGTTAAAAAAGCGCATTGAAGGAAAGGACTTTTCCGAGAAGGATAACGACGATTACTATGAGTCATTTAGCAACACTTTAGTCTCTATACTCGCCCTCATAAACCCAGCTAACCTTTATGACTTGGAAGATGAGTAGTGAAAATATAACAAGCTGTTTATGGAATGGACGTCTTAATGCTTGGCTGGCGCTCATTCTTCGCTATTATAGCCAAGCTTAATCCGCCCCATAACAGGGCGTTAAGTGCTTGGAGATATGTGGAGGTGGAACTTCTATGTTTATTCTAATTGGTTCTATAGCTATGCTATTAGCAATGA
>NZ_LWEH01000331.1 GCF_001635455.1 Vibrio sp. HI00D65 | reverse complement strand
GCCCAACAAATATTCAGCGAGTGCATCAGCTTTCATTTGCAAGTTGAGCCTGCGCCACTCGGTTTTGAGGTCTCGATTCAGGAAAAAGCCGTTGGCTCAGCCGCCTCATTGAAAAGCACGATGGGATTTGGAGTAACCAACATCAACCAGTGTTGCTTGAGACTTTGTTACCCATGACCAGCTGGGTGGAAAACGAAGCTGTTGCTAAGTGGTATGAAAAGCGCCGTAAAACCACTGAAAATCGAGACCTCAAAACCGAGTGGCGCAGGCTCAACTTGCAAATGAAAGCTGATGCACTCGCTGAATATTTGTTGGGCACCGGTGCATTGCTGTTCGTGGACGACGCGCACAAACTGACAGGAAGAAAAGCTCAAGTGGCTCGCTCATGTTTGCTCTCG
>NZ_LWEH01000330.1 GCF_001635455.1 Vibrio sp. HI00D65 | reverse complement strand
CATCCTAGACACTCCACTTGCTAAAGTGGGTGGTAAAGGTCTGTTCGTAAAAGAACTTGAAGTGGCAATGCTAGAAGGTCGTGCTGACCTTGCGGTTCACTCAATGAAAGATGTGCCAGTCGACTTCCCTGAAGGTCTAGGTCTCGTGACGATTTGTGAACGTGAAGATCCTCGTGACGCATTCGTATCAAACACATACAACAACATTGATGAACTGCCACAAGGTGCTGTCGTAGGTACATGTAGCCTGCGTCGTCAGTGTCAGTTACTGGAATACCGCCCTGATTTGATCATCAAAGAACTGCGCGGCAACGTGGGTACTCGTCTAGGTAAACTCGATGACGGTCAATACGATGCAATCGTTCTAGCGGCAGCTGGTCTTAAGCGTCTAAAACTAGAAGATCGTATCCGTAGCTTTATCGAACCAGAACAATCTTTACCAGCTGTAGGCCAAGGCGCTGTAGGTATTGAATGTCGTCTTGATGATGAACGCCTAATTAAGCTTCTTGAGCCCCTAAACGACAAAGATACTGCAGACCGTGTTTTGTGCGAACGTGCAATGAACTTAACACTAGAAGGCGGTTGTCAGGTGCCTATCGGTAGTTACTCTCTACTAGACGGCGATAACATCTGGCTACGTGCATTGGTTGGTGAGCCAGACGGTTCTAAAATGATTCGTGGTGAGATATCTGGCCCTCGCGAAGAAGCAGAAGCGCTGGGTGTGACTCTGGCTAATCAACTGCTAGATGATGGTGCGAGAGAAATCCTAACCAAGCTATACGCAGACCAAGAATAATCATGACAGTGTTGGTAACTCGTCCCGGTGTAGAGGGACAATCGCTTTGCCAACAACTAGCGGATGAAGGGGTTCAAGCAATCCATCATCCGCTTATCCGTATCATCGACAATCCAGATTCGGCGAACTTAAGCGTCCAACTTAATAACAGCGATATCATCATCGCTGTCAGCCATCATGCCGTGACCGCGGCTCAAAATATTCTTTCTAAAACTTCGTCTGTTTGGCCCACTTCGCCGCTTTATCTTGGCGTTGGTCAAAAAACTGCGCACGTTTTAAGCAAAGTCTGTAAACAAAAAGTAAACTATCCTCAAG
>NZ_LWEH01000329.1 GCF_001635455.1 Vibrio sp. HI00D65 | reverse complement strand
CGCTAATAATGACTAAGGTGCAAGTACTCTCAAGGCAGTTATCACAAATAACATGACGAGCACTTTGACCAATTAACGTCGCTTGGCTCAAACGATTGAGCGCCACATCAGCAAGTTGGCGAGCCATATCAAGTGATTGCGTAGAGAAAAGTTGAACTAGGTATTGTTTGCTATCACACCATTCGCGCTGAGCAAGTTGAGATTCTAATTGCTCCTCTGTGTTTGCGAGAAATGTATATGTTTGCATGCCAACCCTTGTTCGAAATCTAATGGAATAGAGAACCCGCAACCACCGCTATGATTGAAATGAATCGTAATCAGTAATCGCTAATTATCCTAGCCTAAACAGGCCCTTAAACTCGACTAATGTAACAATTCACTATCATAAATGCGACACAATAAGCCTGCAGTGGTCATTAAATTAGTCGCATAAGATCGCTGAGCTGTTCTATTTCAACATCAGGAAGCACACTCGCCTTCGAAGATAGGTATAAATTGGAACCAGTGTCATTAAACCAGCATGCTTGGAAGCCATTTTTCTTGGCTCCGTAGACATCCGTCCTTAAATGATCACCCACATGAAGGATATTGCTAGCATCAAAGCCTAAGTGCTGTTGTGCTTTCTCAAACATGTCTG
>NZ_LWEH01000328.1 GCF_001635455.1 Vibrio sp. HI00D65 | reverse complement strand
CCGGCAGAACGAACCGCAAGCAAATCGCCTTCTTCAAGCGCCAAATCGCCGTCTTTGCCTAGGAATTCACCTCTTCACAGATAGGACCAACCAAATCGTACGTTACCGCTTCGCCTTGGCGAGGGTTCACTGGGACAATATCTTGCCACGCTTGGTAAAGTGCTGGACGCATCAAGTCGTTCATTGCTGCATCGATAATGGCAAAGTTCTTGTGCTCTGTTGGCTTAAGGAACTCAACTTTCGTCAATAATACACCAGCGTTAGCAGCAATCGCTCTTCCTGGCTCGAAAATAAGCTCTAGATCAGAATGATTGTCTAGGCGAGCCAATAGCGCTTTCGCGTAATCTGAAGGCTGTGGTGGTAGTTCATCCCGATAAACCACACCCAAACCACCGCCGACATCAAGGTGCTTAATGTTAATACCATCAGCACGTAGTTGTTCGATCAGGGCAAGCAAACGGTCAGTCGCATCAATGAAAGGTTCAATATCTGTTAGCTGAGAGCCGATGTGGCAATCAATACCGTGGATAGACAGGTTTTCTAATGTTTGTGCAAAAGCGTAAACCGCAGGAGCACGGTCGAAGGCGATACCAAATTTGTTATCACGCAGACCAGTCGAGATATAAGGGTGAGTGTTTGCATCAACATCTGGGTTGATACGTAGTGAGATCGGCGCCTTAACCCCAAGCTCACCAGCCACTTTGTTCAGTCGCTCTTCCTGGCTCGAAAATAAGCTCTAGATCAGAATGATTGTCTAG
>NZ_LWEH01000327.1 GCF_001635455.1 Vibrio sp. HI00D65 | reverse complement strand
TCAACATCTGGGTTGATACGTAGTGAGATCGGCGCCTTAACACCAAGCTCACCAGCCACTTTGTTCAGTCGCTCTAACTCTGGCTCAGACTCTACGTTGAAACACTTAATGTTCAACTCAAGCGCACGTTTCATTTCAGCAGCTGTTTTGCCGACACCAGAGAATACAACTTTCGCTGGATCGCCACCTGCAGCGACTACACGCTCTAGCTCACCGCCAGAAACGATATCAAAGCCAGAACCTAATCGTGCCAGAGTATTCAATACGCCAAGGTTCGAGTTCGCTTTAACGGCGTAACACACCAAGTGTGGATGTTCACCAACCGATGAATCAAATGCATTCCAATGGCGTTCTAATGTAGCGCGAGAATATACATACAGCGGTGTACCATATTGCTCTGCGAGTTGTGAAAGTGCGACGTCCTCAGCCCAAAGCTGGCCATCTTCCTGATAGTTGAAGTAATCCAAAGTTCTTATCCCTTATAAATAACGATTTCTGCGTGTTTCACTTATTGTGATTGTTCAGTCTGCTGAACTTCATCAGGATCGTATAAAGGACCCGTTTGACCACAACCAGAAAGTCCAATAACGGACAGCATAAACAGAGCGGTAATTAATTTTTTCATTTTGCATAT
>NZ_LWEH01000326.1 GCF_001635455.1 Vibrio sp. HI00D65 | reverse complement strand
GCATTGCGACTCGCTTATCGTCACTGCGTAGCTTCTTTGATTTTCTTGTCTTACGGGGCGAAATAACCGCGAACCCTGCAAAAGGGGTTTCTGCGCCTCGTAAGCAGCGCCCGTTACCAAAAAACCTCGATGTAGATGAGGTCGGTCAGTTACTTGACGTGAATGAAGACGACCCGCTGTCGATTCGCGACCGAGCGATGATGGAGGTGATGTACGGTGCTGGTTTACGTCTTGCTGAGCTGGTCGGTATCAATCTTAAAGACGTGCTGAGCCGCCAAGGAGAAATCCGAGTGATTGGTAAAGGTGACAAAGAACGTAAGGCGCCATTCTCTGGTTTAGCCAAAGAGTGGGTTGATAAGTGGCTGAGAGTCCGTGGTGAATTGGCTTCTCCGGGAGAGGATGCCTTGTTCGTCTCTAAGTTGGGCACGCGTATCTCTCACCGAAGTGTTCAAAGGCGCATGGAAGAATGGGGCAAGAAGCAATCTGTGGCGAGCCATATTAGCCCACATAAGTTGCGCCACTCCTTTGCAACGCATGTGCTCGAGTCGAGCCAAAACCTTCGTGCGGTCCAAGAATTATTGGGTCATGAAAACATCTCGACCACCCAAGTGTACACTCACTTAGATTTCCAGCATCTAGCACAAGCATACGATCAGGCTCACCCAAGAGCCCGTAAGACAAGAAAATCAAAGAAGCTACGCAGTGACGATAAGCGAGTCGCAATGCTGCTTGCCTTCATCCCGTCACGCATGCCTTTACTGGCAAGTTGTCTT
>NZ_LWEH01000325.1 GCF_001635455.1 Vibrio sp. HI00D65 | reverse complement strand
AGGACACCATTAAGATTCGTTCTACATGGCCCACATCGAGGTAAAACGCCAACGGAATCATAACCGCAGCCATGAAGACTTCTTGTCGAAAGGCCACCTCATTTTTAAACGAACTTGTGATGCCTTGCCATGAAAAGCCCGCTGCTTTCACGATACGTTTAAATCCGGTGTTTGATTTTTTGGTCATTTTTAACCCTATACTCAATCAGTCGATGAATGATATTCCACAAACTTAACGGCAATATGACTATTTCCATTAAAAGGTTAGACCAGTTTCTGGTATTCTTGCATCGATTAAATTTACGCCTAGGCTTATCCCTATTTTACTTGAAAGGGTTACCCTCTCTCATCATAGAAATAGAGATACGCTTAAGCACATTGAAATAACTATTGAGGCTGTGAACCTATATGTCTTCTGGACAATCTTTTTCACGTACATTAATGAAGCTACCTTTATCCGTATTGGTAAAAGGCACATCAATCCCTTCTAATCCAGTTGAAGATTTGAACATTGATTTAGGCAAACCAATTGTATTCGCCTTACCGTTTCGCTCAAGCGTCGACCTACTGACACTACAAAAGCATGCGCTAGAACTGGGTTTACCGGATCCGTTAAGCAAGCTTGAAATCGGTGGTAAATCACTGCCACGCTACGTTTTCATCTCTTCACGTAAAACGCTGCTACAAGATGATGATTACGTCCCAGCCTCTTCTATTGAAGTCTTCTCTGAGCTGCTTGCACTGCATGCTGACGACTCAGAGCTGGATGTGCAAGTTATCCCTGCAACTGTATTGTGGGGCCGTAAGCCTGGTAAAGAGAATAACCAGAAGCCTTACCTACAAGCAATGAACGGCTTAGAGAAATCAATCGCTGTTTTAATTGCTGGCCGCGACTGTCTAGTACGATTCAGCCCTGTGGTATCTCTGCGTTACATGGCAAATTCACACGGCACCGACAGCACTATCGCACACAAGCTGGCGCGTGTAGCTCGCATTCACTTCTCACGCCAAAAACTGGCAGCCTCTGGTCCTAATCTGCCAAGCCGTCAAGCATTGTTCGATCGCCTACTAAAATCAGAAGCGATCAAGAAGGCGATTGAAGACGAAGCGAAGTCAAAGAACATCTCCATTGAGAAAGCGAGCAAAGAAGCTCAAGACATCATGGATGAGATCGCAGCGAACTTCTCTTACTCACTGATCAAACGTGGCGAGAAGATTCTAGGTTGGTTGTGGAACAAACTGTAT
>NZ_LWEH01000324.1 GCF_001635455.1 Vibrio sp. HI00D65 | reverse complement strand
GGGAGTGATTACAAGTGGTTAATTTCATCGCTTAAACGTCTATCATCAACCTCTTTCTTTTTGGAAAACAAAAAGGAAATATTTGGAGGTTCTAACATGTTGTCTTTCAACATGGATAAGGACACAAACGAGGTTTCGATACATATAAACGCATTATCAGCGCACTCTATCTGGGCACCGTTTGGGGACTACATATACTCAGACAGAAGAGAGAGACACACGCTAGATTCTGATCTTGCTAGAGCGTTGCATGACAAACTTTGCGCTCGCGTACGTGCAGGGGAGAAGAATAGACGCTTAAAAGCCGATGAGCTGTTAAGTCTTATTTACAACGACAGCCGAGACGTAAAAAGGCAGAAAGCGAAGATAAAGATACAGTTAAAAAGAGGTTGTCAAAGCGGCGAGGTCAACTGATGGTAGCTATAAAACAAGTCAATAAGCTGCCACTCTGGAACATAGAGACAGATGGGAGAGGGGCAAAGCTAGCACTTGTTGTTTCAAGAAAGAAAACCAGAACAGCTAAATCCTAATAAAACAAATATTTAGGGTCGGGATAGCGGTAGACTTTTAAAGTCGCCGCTATTTTTTTTACTGGTTATATAAACAGTCGGGATAGCGGTAGACTTTGA
>NZ_LWEH01000323.1 GCF_001635455.1 Vibrio sp. HI00D65 | reverse complement strand
TGCTTGCGGTTCGTTCTGCCGGCGCTTATGGCTTCGTAATGTCCTCTAACTACAAC
The DNA here is from genome assembly GCF_001635455.1 of Vibrio sp. HI00D65. Classification (GTDB taxonomy): domain Bacteria; phylum Pseudomonadota; class Gammaproteobacteria; order Enterobacterales; family Vibrionaceae; genus Vibrio. Next base: position 879 of record NZ_LWEH01000323.1, on the reverse strand, counting down.
ACTCGTTCGCGTGCGGCTGAAGTGATGGTTGATGGCAACAAAACTCATCTAGTTCGTCAGCGCGAAGAGCTTACGAGCTTGTGGGAACTTGAAAACATTCTTCCGGAGTAATTTAAAGCGTTATGCACTTCCACTTTTCTAAAATGCATGGTTTGGGCAATGATTTCATGGTCGTGGACTGCATTACTCAAAATATTTTCTTTTCTCCAGATTTGATCCGTCGTTTGGCGGATCGTCACACTGGTGTGGGCTTTGATCAGCTACTTGTGGTTGAGGCTCCCTATGATCCAGAAACTGATTTCCATTACCGCATATTTAATGCGGATGGCAGTGAAGTGGAACAGTGTGGTAATGGTGCTCGTTGTTTTGCACGATTCGTTCGCATGAAAGGCTTAACGAATAAGTACAGCATCAACGTAAGTACTAAGAAAGGCAAAATGGTTCTCAAGATTGAAGAGAATGACCTGATCACCGTGAACATGGGTATTCCTGAGTTCGAACCAAGCAAGATCCCATTTAAAGCGAAGCAACCTGAAAAGACCTACATCCTAAGAACCGATGCACATACTTTATTCTGTGGCGCGGTCAGTATGGGTAACCCACATGTGGTGACCGTGGTTGATGATGTCGATACGGCTGATGTGGATACCTTAGGTCCTCTGCTTGAATCACATGAGCGTTTCCCTGAGCGTGTTAATGCTGGCTTTATGCAGGTGGTTAACCGTGAAGAAGTGCGTTTACGTGTTTATGAACGTGGTGCAGGTGAAACTCAGGCTTGTGGTAGCGGTGCCTGTGGTGCTGTTGCGGTTGGTATTACTCAAGGCTTACTGGCTGAGAATGTGAAGGTTAGCCTACCAGGCGGTGACTTACACATTAGCT
>NZ_LWEH01000322.1 GCF_001635455.1 Vibrio sp. HI00D65 | reverse complement strand
TAAAGAGCTGAAACTCTGAATAAGTGGCGGAGTGGACGGGACTCGAACCCGCGACCCCCGGCGTGACAGGCCGGTATTCTAACCAACTGAACTACCACTCTGCGTTGGACTACTTGTCGTCGCTGACAAGTCGTTCATAACACTTTTGTCTTCACTTTTGAAAAGTGAAAATAAATTTAAAGCCTGGCGATGTCCTACTCTCACATGGGGAAGCCCCACACTACCATCGGCGCTATTGTGTTTCACTTCTGAGTTCGGCATGGAATCAGGTGGGTCCACAATGCTATGGTCGCCAAGCGAATTTTGCTTTTACTTTCAGATTTTTAAAAACTGAAGGCAAAATAATCTGGAAAGCTTATTAAAAGTCTTGTCTCTTCAAACTCATTCAAGCGTTTGTATTTTTGAGTCCATCAAAACCCCTTGGGTGTTGTATGGTTAAGCCTCACGGGCAATTAGTACAGGTTAGCTCAACGCCTCACAGCGCTTACACACCCTGCCTATCAACGTTCTAGTCTTGAACAACCCTTTAGGACACTTAAAGTGTCAGGGAAAACTCATCTCAGGGCTCGCTTCCCGCTTAGATGCTTTCAGCGGTTATCGATTCCGAACTTAGCTACCGGGCAATGCCATTGGCATGACAACCCGAACACCAGAGGTTCGTCCACTCCGGTCCTCTCGTACTAGGAGCAGCTCCCTTCAATTTTCCAACGCCCACGGCAGATAGGGACCGAACTGTCTCACGACGTTCTAAACCCAGCTCG
>NZ_LWEH01000321.1 GCF_001635455.1 Vibrio sp. HI00D65 | reverse complement strand
AGGGATAGGGATTTGAACCCTAGAACCGCTATTAAAGGTTGCCGGTTTTCAAGAATGGTGCTTTGGAGCACTCAGCCATACGTCCAACAAATAGTTACTAAAATCAGTCTTACTTGTGTGCTGTTTCTAGTATTATTTTCAGTTTTTTAAACCTCAAAGTCGAAATTAAAGCCTGGCGATGTCCTACTCTCACATGGGGAAGCCCCACACTACCATCGGCGCTATTGTGTTTCACTTCTGAGTTCGGCATGGAATCAGGTGGGTCCACAATGCTATGGTCGCCAAGCAAATTTTGCTTTTACTTTCAGCTTTTTTAAAAACTGAAGGCAAAATAATCTGGAAAGCTTATTAAAAGTCTTGTCTCTTCAAACTCATTCAAGCGTTTGTATTTTTGAGTCCATCAAAACCCCTTGGGTGTTGTATGGTTAAGCCTCACGGGCAATTAGTACAGGTTAGCTCAACGCCTCACAGCGCTTACACACCCTGCCTATCAACGTTCTAGTCTTGAACAACCCTTTAGGACGCTTAAAGCGCCAGGGAAAACTCATCTCAGGGCTCGCTTCCCGCTTAGATGCTTTCAGCGGTTATCGATTCCGAACTTAGCTACCGGGCAATGCCATTGGCATGACAACCCGAACACCAGAGGTTCGTCCACTCCGGTCCTCTCGTACTAGGAGCAGCTCCCTTCAATTTTCCAACGCCCACGGCAGATAGGGACCGAACTGTCTCACGACGTTCTAAACCCAGCTCGCGTACCACTTTAAATGGCGAACAGCCATACCCTTGGGACCGACTTCAGCCCCAGGATGTGATGAGCCGACATCGAGGTGCCAAACACCGCCGTCGATATGAACTCTTGGGCGGTATCAGCCTGTTATCCCCGGAGTACCTTTTATCCGTT
>NZ_LWEH01000320.1 GCF_001635455.1 Vibrio sp. HI00D65 | reverse complement strand
AATTAAAGATATTTCATCCGTATATAATTCTTAATTTTACTCGTGAATTAACGGTGCTTAATATATTTGCATGCTCAATGTAAACTGATGAAAATTATCTTGTTTCGAATTTTAATTTGAATGAAAAGTCAAAATCATATTGATTCTAATATTCAATCTGTGACTTAAAATCACAAGTTAAATCAAAGGTCGTTATTTCCTATAAATTCCATTACTTCTCTATAAATATTCATGATTAAAATGAATTGGTTCGGTTGTGATTGGCACAGCTGTTAAGTAAGGAAGTGGGACTAATGTTGAAACGTAAAGCTCTACAATTAGCAGTATCAGTTGGCATGGCGGCCATGTCGGGCGCGGTTTATGCAAATGGGTCTGACATGACGAATCCAGATTCGGGTGTCGTGGTAGGTTATTGGCACAACTGGTGTGATGGCGGGGGTTACCAAGGCGGTAATGCGCCATGTGTAACGCTAGATGAAGTGAACCCGATGTACAACATCGTGAACGTCTCATTCATGAAAGTGTATGACGTGGCGGATGGTCGAATTCCAACTTTTAAACTGGACCCAACGGTTGGGCTTTCAGAAGAACAATTTATTGATCAAATCTCAGAACTCAACAAGCAAGGTCGCTCTGTACTGTTGGCTTTGGGTGGTGCAGATGCACACGTAGAGCTAGAAACTGGTGATGAGAGAGCTTTTGCTGATGAGATCATTCGTCTTACGGAGCGCTATGGCTTTGATGGTCTAGATATCGACCTAGAGCAAGCGGCCGTGACTGCTGCAAACAACCAAACCGTTATTCCTGACGCACTGAAGCTAGTGAAAGATCACTACCGCGCAGAAGGTAAAAACTTCCTTATTACTATGGCGCCAGAGTTCCCGTACCTAACGACGGGTGGTAAGTATGTTCCTTATATCGATAACTTGGAAGGTTACTACGATTGGATCAACCCGCAGTTTTATAACCAAGGTGGCGACGGCATCTGGGTTGACGGTGTGGGCTGGATTGCTCAAAACAACGATGAGCTAAAAGAAGAGTTCATTTACTACATCTCTGACTCTTTAATCAACGGAACCCGTGGTTTCCATAAGATCCCACACGATAAGCTTGTGTTTGGTATCCCTTCGAGTATTGACGCAGCAGCAACCGGTTTTGTGAAAGTGCCACAAGATCTATACGATGCGTTCGATAGCTTAACTGCTCAGGGGCAGCCTTTGCGTGGCGTCATGACCTGGTCTATCAACTGGGATATGGGTACCAACAAAGCCGGACAAGCATACAACGAACAATTCATCAAAGACTACGGTCCATTTGTTCACGACCAAGTGACACCGCCACCAGTTGAAGGTGAACCTGTATTGAAAGGTGTTGAGAGTACACGTGTTCTTCACGGCACTGTTTTTGACCCGATGGAAGGCGTGACAGCAACAGATAAAGAAGATGGTGATTTAACTTCATCAATTGATGTTGAAGGTTATGTCGAGACCAGTGTTATTGGGACTTATGTGCTGACTTACCGCGTGAAAGACAGTGACAACAATGAAACAACCAAGGCAAGAACGGTAGAAGTTTACAGCCAAAAACCTGTTTTCGATGGCGTGTCGGATACTACTGTAGTGCTTGGCAACCCATTCGACCCAATGGCGGGTGTTACGGTAAATGATGCTGAAGACGGTGACCTAACAAGTTCAATTACATACACTGGTAGTGTCGATGTGAACGAGATAGGTAACTACACGCTTGTTTACCGAGTAACAGATAGTGCAAATCAAACGGTAACTGCTGAACGTAAAGTGTCTGTGACTGACGGTTCGAACTGCGCAGCAGCATGGGATACTAATACAGTCTATGTCGAAGGTGATCAGGTGTCCCACGATGGGGCAACTTGGGTGGCGGGTTGGTACACTCGTGGTGAAGAGCCCGGAACAACAGGT
>NZ_LWEH01000319.1 GCF_001635455.1 Vibrio sp. HI00D65 | reverse complement strand
TTGGTCGATTACTGGCTATGATACGAATGTCGAAGACCTCATCGATTACAATTACGCGACAAGCAAGTACTACAATACCGATGGCGAAAGCCAACTACGTGGTGTGGAAATGGTTGTTGGGTTTGATACCAGCTTTATCAATCACCAAGTGAGCGCCAACTTCCAAGATCCAGAAAATCAATCTGGTGAGCAGCTGACACGCCGAGCTAAGAAGATTTATAAATATAATGCAGTGGCTAGTTTCGATGAAGTTGATGTTTCTATAGGTTACCAATATGTAGGTGAACGACCTGACTTCTCTGAGGATCTTACGGCATATAGCTTGCTCGATGTTTCAGTTAACTACTATGCGAATGAAAACCTAACCTTAAATGGTCGAGTAGATAACTTAACAGATGAAGAGTA
>NZ_LWEH01000318.1 GCF_001635455.1 Vibrio sp. HI00D65 | reverse complement strand
TGGCTCAGAAGCGATCGGTGGTGTTATCAATATTATTACCGTTGCAAACTCTGACAATGAAAAAACGGCAGTAAGCGCTGGCTTGGGAAGCTTAGATTACGAAGAGCTGAGCTTTGTTAGTGGTACCAAGGTTGGTGAAAATGGTCACTTAAACGTATCGGTTGGCTACGACTCCGATGAGGGATACAACGTTCATCCTATGCCGGGAATAAATGATGGTGACCGACATGGCTTTGAATCACGCAATGCTCTAATTGGTTATGTCCATAATTTTGATCAGCAATGGAGTGGTTTTGCTAACTTCCGCATGTTCGAGACTATCTCTCAATATGATGGTTCCTATGTTGATTCAACGGGAGCACCTGTCCACTCTTACAAAGAGGCTGAAGTTCAGAACTCTACCTTTGCTGCTGGAGTTAAATATAGTGGCAGTGAGCTTAAGTCTGATTTCCTAGTAAACTATCAGAATCAAGATAACTGGAACTACGAACAGTCTTTAGGCAAGAACTCAGCGTCAGCAACATCTGATGAGCTTGAACAGCTAAATGTTCAATGGGTGAATTCATACAAACTGACTTCGGCACTGACTCTTAGTGGCGGTGTAGATTGGCGTGATGAGGCTTATATTGTTAAGCCTTCGAATACTGAATATGACAGAACGAATGTTGCGTACTTCGCTGCATTAAACGCAGATGCGGATAAAGTGTTCGGAGAACTGAGTCTTCGTGTTGATGACAATGAGCAGTTCGGTACAGAAACGACTTACAACACAGGGCTAGGCTATCGTTATGCTGAGTGGCTTGTTGTTAAAGCAGCTTATGGTACATCCTTCAAGGCACCTAACTTGTATCGACTATATAGCTACTACGGTAATGCACAGTTAGAAGCTGAAAAGGCAGATTCATTTGAGTTGACCTTTGGTGGCTTAATTAAGGATGTTGATTGGTCGATTACTGGCTATGATACGAATGTCGAAGACCTCATCGATTACAATTACGCGACAAGCAAGTACTACAATACCGATGGCGAAAGCCAACTACGTGGTGTGGAAATGGTTGTTGGGTTTGATACCAGCTTTATCAATCACCAAGTGAGCGCCAACTTCCAAGATCCAGAAAATCAATCTGGTGAGCAGCTGACACGCCGAGCTAAGAAGATTTATAAATATAATGCAGTGGCTAGTTTCGATGAAGTTGATGTTTCTATAGGTTACCAATATGTAGGTGAACGACCTGACTTCTCTGAGGATCTTACGGCATATAGCTTGCTCGATGTTTCAGTTAACTACTATGCGAATGAAAACCTAACCTTAAATGGTCGAGTAGATAACTTAACAGATGAAGAGTATGAAACTGCTGGTGGATACCCATCGCCAGAGCGTACATATTACGTGAATGCTACTTACCAATTCTAACTAACACCTAAACCGCCCTCGGGCGGTTTTTTCTTATTGGGTATATCAATGAAAAAGAAAGTCGTCATAAGCTGGTCATCAGGCAAGGACTCCAC
>NZ_LWEH01000317.1 GCF_001635455.1 Vibrio sp. HI00D65 | reverse complement strand
GTATAACAATAGCAAAGAGTCGACGTGCATTAAGCCAATACAGCTAATTAGTAGATCTAGGAAACTCCTCTGATGACGGAAAAAAAGAAGCGCGGATTATTATCGTGGCTTGGTTTTGGTGAAGAAGAACAAAGCCCAAAAACTCAGAATGAAGCGAACGTAGAAAACGTTGAAGATCAAACTGAAGTTGAATCACAAGTCGAGGCTGAACCAGTCGCGCCTGAAGCGGAAGCTGCTCAGTCAGTAGAAGCGAAGCCTGATGAGTCAGAGCAAGCTCTGGAAGAGACTCAAGATGAGCAACAGCCTGTCGCAGCAGAAGCAGAAGCAGAACAGGAACAAGAAGTTACTTCTCAAGCTCAGGTTGAAGAAGTACAAGAGAAGCCGACAGAAAGTTTCTTTGCTCGCCTAAAGCGTAGCCTGAGCCGCACTAAAGCAAACATTGGTGCAGGCTTCTTTGGTTTGTTCAAAGGTAAGAAAATCGATGATGATCTGTTTGAAGAGCTAGAAGAGCAGCTACTGATCGCGGATGTGGGTATGAACACCACGGTTAAGATCATTGAAAACCTGACAGAAAAAGCATCTCGTAATGACTTAAAAGACGGCGAAGCGCTTTATGGTCTGCTGAAAGAAGAGATGGCAGAGATCTTAAGCCAAGTGGAACAGCCATTAGTGGTTGATACCACCAAAACACCTTACGTTATCTTAATGGTTGGTGTGAATGGGGTTGGTAAGACAACGACTATCGGTAAGCTAGCGAAACAATTCCAAAATGAAGGCAAGAAAGTGATGCTAGCGGCGGGTGATACCTTCCGCGCGG
>NZ_LWEH01000316.1 GCF_001635455.1 Vibrio sp. HI00D65 | reverse complement strand
CTAGGTAACATTATGATTAAGTAGCTAGCGACATACAAAAATATGCCTAGCGTAAATTGTTCTTCAAATTTAGCTTCCCATTTTAATATGTAGAATAGTGGAGAAACAAAAACAGGAACAAAGACTAAATATATGAGCATTGAAGCTACAAACTTCAATATACCAGACAGCACGCTAGCAACAGCCAACAGAAGTTGAATGTAGAGCATCATTGCTAATAGCATAGCTATAGAACCAATTAGAATAAACATAGAAGTTCCACCTCCACATATCTCCAAGCACTTAACGCTTGCCTAACAGGCGGAAAATAGCAGGCTAAAATTAGCGACGAAGGAGCGCAAGCCTACTGTTTTGCGTCCTTGGTTTAGGCACTTGTTAGGTGTTTTCTTCGTAAATATCTATTACATGACAAGCTTGAAAAGTGACAAGTTGTCCGCACTGCACACAATCACTGCCAGCAGGATCATTATCTAATTTGCCCTTATAGTAATTAGGGTAAACGTCTGTAATTTCTACCCACATACGTTCAACCGAAACTTCGTCAGAACCTATGTTCTCTTCCATGCTGAAAATTAGCTTTACCAAATCGCCTACTTTAAGAGATTCCCTGTCTTCTTTTTCAGGGATCCAGAATGTGTCTGGATATTCCTTATTTAATTCTTCTCCATTATCCAATTGATAATGCTCTCTTTCATAGGTTGGCAGAATCATCAAAAACCTCGAAACACCTAACGCCNTGTTAAGGGGTGAGCAACGCAATACCGATGCCGCCGCA
>NZ_LWEH01000315.1 GCF_001635455.1 Vibrio sp. HI00D65 | reverse complement strand
GAAGAGCATTATCCTTGCCAAGGTTGAGGTCACGCCTAAGCCTTGAAGATAGGGAATCTCGTGTGTCGTTCAAATTTGATAGACTCATTGACTTAAACAATGCATCCGGACGCGGGATGGAGCAGCTTGGTAGCTCGTCGGGCTCATAACCCGAAGGTCGTCGGTTCAAATCCGGCTCCCGCAACCACATTACAGTTAAACGCTATCTATTGCCAAAAGCAGTAAGAGCTGCGATTAACTTATGCGACACTAGCTCAGCTGGTAGAGCGCAACCTTGCCAAGGTTGAGGTCACGAGTTCGAACCTCGTGTGTCGCTCCAATTTGATAGACTCATTGACTTAAACAATGCATCCGGACGCGGGATGGAGCAGCTTGGTAGCTCGTCGGGCTCATAACCCGAAGGTCGTCGGTTCAAATCCGGCTCCCGCAACCACATTATAGTTAAACGCTATCTATTGCCAAAAGCAGTAAAAGCTGCGATTAACTTATGCGACACTAGCTCAGCTGGTAGAGCGCAACCTTGCCAAGGTTGAGGTCACGAGTTCGAACCTCGTGTGTCGCTCCAATTTGAAAGTGAAACATGAAGAGCATTCTGGCAGAGTGCAATCCTTGCCAAGGTTAAGGTCACGCCTAAGCCTTGAAGAACGGGAACCTCGTGTGTCGCTCAAATTTGATAGACTCATTGACTTAAACAATGCATCCGGACGCGGGATGGAGCAGCTTGGTAGCTCGTCGGGCTCATAACCCGAAGGTCGTCGGTTCAAATCCGGCTCCCGCAACCACATTACAGTTAAGCGCCATTTATTGCCAAAGGCATTAAGAGCTGCGATTAACTTATGCGACACTAGCTCAGCTGGTAGAGCGCAACCTTGCCAAGGTTGAGGTCACGAGTTCGAACCTCGTGTGTCGCTCCAATTTGAAAGTGAAACATGAAGAGCATTCTGGCAGAGTGCAATCCGTGCCAAGGTTAAGGTCACGCCTAAGCCTTGAAGAACGGGAACTTCGTGTGTCGCTCAAATTTGATAGACTCATTGACTTAAACAATGCATCCGGACGCGGGATGGAGCAGCTTGGTAGCTCGTCGGGCTCATAACCCGAAGGTCGTCGGTTCAAATCCGGCTCCCGCAACCACATTACAGTTAAACGCTATTTATTGCCAAAAGCAGTAAGAGCTGCGGTTAACTTATGCGACACTAGCTCTGCTGGTAGAGCGCAACCTTGCCAAGGTTGATATCACGTGTTCGAACCTCGTGTGTCGCTCCATTTAGCAAGTGAAACATGAAGAGCATTCTGGCAGAGAGCTATCCTTGCCAAGGTTGAGGTCACGCCTAAGCCTTGAAGATCGGGAACCTCGTGTGTCGCTCCAATTTGATAGACTCATTGACTTAAACAATGCATCCGGACGCTGGATAGAGCAGCTGCGTATCTCTACAAGCTCACAACACGTAGGGTCTCGATTCTAATCCGTCTAAAACAGCCACAATTTATAGAATAACTAAATAGTGCCAAAAGGAATAAGAACTACCATTAACTTATGCGACACTAGCTCAGCTGGTAGAGCGCAACCGTGACAAGGTAAAGGTCGCGAGTTCGAACCGCGTGTGTCGATCCAATTTATAGAATAACGCAAAAGCCGTAATCGAAAGGTGAAAGACCTTTCCAGGATGCGACACTAGCTCAGCTGGTAGAGCGCAACCTTGCCAAGGTTGAGGTCACGAGTTCGAACCTCGTGTGTCGCTCCATTTTGAAAGTGAAACATGAAGAGCATTATCCTTGCCAAGGTTGAGGTCACGCCTAAGCCTTGAAGATAGGGAATCTCGTGTGTCGCTCAAATTTGATAGACTCATTGACTTAAACAATGCATCCGGACGCGGGATGGAGCAGTTTGGTAGCTCGTCGGGCTCATAACCCGAAGGTCGTCGGTTCAAATCCGGCTCCCGCAACCACATTACAGTTAAACGCTATCTATTGCCAAAAGCAGTAAAAGCTGCGGTTAACTTATGCGACACTAGCTCTGTTTCTAAAACGCAACTGTGGCAGCGTTCAGGACACAGGTTCGAACCTCGTGTGTCGCTCCATTTTTAAAGTGAAACATGAAGAGCATTCTGGCAGAGT
>NZ_LWEH01000314.1 GCF_001635455.1 Vibrio sp. HI00D65 | reverse complement strand
AGCTCTTACTGCTTTTGGCAATAGATAGCGTTTAACTGTAATGTGGTTGCGGGAGCCGGATTTGAACCGACGACCTTCGGGTTATGAGCCCGACGAGCTATCTAACTGATCTATCCGGCGTCAGGATGCATTGTTTAAGTCAATGAGTCTATCAAATTTGAACGACACGCGAGATTCCCTATCTTCAAGGCTTAGGCGTGACCTCAACCTTGGCAAGGATAATGCTCTTCATGTTTCACTTTCAAAATGGAGCGACACACGAGGTTCGAACTCGTGACCTCAACCTTGGCAAGGTTGCGCTCTACCAGCTGAGCTAGTGTCGCATAAGTTAATCGCAGCTCTTACTGCTTTTGGCAATAGATAGCGTTTAACTGTAATGTGGTTGCGGGAGCCGGGTTTGAACCGACGACCTTCGGGTTATGAGCCCGACGAGCTACCAAGCTGCTCCATCCCGCGTCCGGATGCATTGTTTAAGTCAATGAGTCTATCAAATTGGAGTGACACACGAGGTTCCCGATCTTCAAGGCTTAGGCGTGACCTCAGCCTTGGCAAGGATTGCACTCTGCCAGAATGCTCTTCATGTTTCACTTTCTAAATGGAGCGACACACGAGGTTCGAACTCGTGACCTCAACCTTGGCAAGGTTGCGCTCTACCAGCTGAGCTAGTGTCGCATAAGTTAATCGCAGCTCTTACTACTTTTGGCAATAGATAGCGCTTAACTGTAATGTGGTTGCGGGAGCCGGATTTGAACCGACGACCTTCGGGTTATGAGCCCGACGAGCTACCAAGCTGCTCCATCCCGCGTCCGGATGCATTGTTTAAGTACAATGAAACTTCAAATTGGAGCGACACACGAGGTTCCCGATCTTCAAGGCTTAGGCGTGACCTCAACCTTGGCAAGGATTGCACTCTGCCAGAATGCTCTTCATGTTTCACTTTCAAAATGGAGCGACACACGAGGTTCGAACTCGTGACCTCAACCTTGGCAAGGTTGCGCTCTACCAGCTGAGCTAGTGTCGCATCATGGAAAGGTCTTTCACCTTCCGATTACCGCTTTTGCGTTAATCTACAAATTGGAGCGACACACGAGGTTCGAACCTCGTGTGTCGCTCCATTTTGAAAGTGAAACATGAAGAGCATTCTGGCAGAGTGCAATCCTTGCCAAGGTTGAGGTCACGCCTAAGCCTTGAAGATCGGGAACCTCGTGTGTCACTCCAATTTGATAGACTCATTGACTTAAACAATGCATCCGGACGCGGGATGGAGCAGCTTGGTAGCTCGTCGGGCTCATAACCCGAAGGTCGTCGGTTCAAATCCGGCTCCCGCAACCACATTACAGTTAAACGCTATCTATTGCCAAAAGCAGTAAGAGCTGCGATTAACTTATGCGACACTAGCTCAGCTGGTAGAGCGCAACCTTGCCAAGGTTGAGGTCACGAGTTCGAACCTCGTGTGTCGCTCCAATTTGATAGACTCATTGACTTAAACAATGCATCCGGACGCGGGATGGAGCAGCTTGGTAGCTCGTCGGGCTCATAACCCGAAGGTCGTCGGTTCAAATCCGGCTCCCGCAACCACATTATAGTTAAACGCTATCTATTGCCAAAAGCAGTAAAAGCTGCGATTAACTTATGCGACACTAGCTCAGCTGGTAGAGCGCAACCTTGCCAAGGTTGAGGTCACGAGTTCGAACCTCGTGTGTCGCTCCAATTTGAAAGTGAAACATGAAGAGCATTCTGGCAGAGTGCAATCCTTGCCAAGGTTAAGGTCACGCCTAAGCCTTGAAGATCGGGAACCTCGTGTGTCGCTCCAATTTGAAGTTTCATTGTACTTAAACAATGCATCCGGACGCGGGATGGAGCAGCTTGGTAGCTCGTCGGGCTCATAACCCGAAGGTCGTCGGTTCAAATCCGGCTCCCGCAACCACATTACAGTTAAGCGCTATCTATTGCCAAAAGTAGTAAGAGCTGCGATTAACTTATGCGACACTAGCTCAGCTGGTAGAGCGCAACCTTGCCAAGGTTGAGGTCACGAGTTCGAACCTCGTGTGTCGCTCCATTTTGAAAGTGAAACATGAAGAGCATTNTCCTTGCCAAGGTTGAGGTCAC
>NZ_LWEH01000313.1 GCF_001635455.1 Vibrio sp. HI00D65 | reverse complement strand
TACATCCAGTCCGTGTTGCGAATGATACCAACAGCAAGACCTTCAATAGACAAGTGTTGAGATTCTAGATCGACACGGATTGGAGAAAACTCTTGGTTTTCAGCGTGTAACAGCACTGTAGAACCTTTACGTTCTAGACGTTTTACTGTTACATCATCATCAACACGAGCAACCACAACCTGACCATCACGGACATCTTTTGTTTTGTGAACAGCAAGCAGGTCACCATCCATAATACCGATGTCTTTCATACTTTCGCCATTTACGCGAAGTAAGAAATCAGCTTGAGGTTTAAACATGCTAGGATCGACTTGGTAATGCATTTCTACATGCTCTTGAGCCAAGATAGGCTCACCAGCGGCAACCTGACCGATCAGAGGCAGACCCTGCTCTTCGTTTGCTGCATCTTCAAGCAAAATACGAATACCACGAGACGCACCCGGGATAATCTCAATCGCTTCTTTACGAGCAAGGGCTTTCAAATGTTCTTCTGCAGCGTTAGCAGAACGGAAGCCTAATTCACGAGCAATTTCTGCGCGTGTCGGTGGCATACCGGAATCTTCGATCTTACCTTTGATAAGGTCAAAGACTTGTTGTTGGCGGGGCGTTAACGGCTTCATGATTCACCTGTCTTTTTATACAGTTGACTGTGAGTATATCCAGTAACTGGACAAAAGCAAAGCAATTGGTTGTTTTTAGTTCATTTTTTACTAATTACAAAACCAAGATCTCAAACCATACATAAGCCGCAAGCGCTAAACAGAAAAAAACAGCTGCCGAGCCGACATCTTTCGCCATTCCTGAAAGTTCATGATGTTCACTCCC
>NZ_LWEH01000312.1 GCF_001635455.1 Vibrio sp. HI00D65 | reverse complement strand
CATCAATAGTACAAGAAGAAACGAGCCATAAGATAGCGAATAAAGAGGAAGAGAAGTAAGTGAGCTTTGCCCTCTTTTCTTGCATGATTTTGGCATACAATTTCTGGGTCGAGATATTGTAATTCAAACGATACTAGCGTTGGCTAGTGTTGATATCGGTTAAGCACTTTGCAATGAGGGTTAAATGACTATTCCTGTACTTAAAGATTCCGTGAAAATCGTTGCCTCTGATTTAGATGGTACGCTTCTGGCTCCCAACCATCAGTTGAGCGATTTTACCAAGCTAACGCTTAAGAAGTTACACGAGCAAGGTTATACCTTTATCTTCGCAACGGGTCGCCATCACGTCGATGTAGCTGGGATTCGTCAAATCGCAGGGATTCCGGCGTACATGATCACGTCAAACGGTGCTCGCGTGCACGACCAGAATGATCAGCTAATGTATAGCCAAAACGTACCTCAAGAACTCGTTCAACCGGTTATTGATATTGTTCGCCAAGATCCAAACATCTTCATTCACATGTACCAAAATGAAGATTGGCTACTCGATCGTGAAGATGAAATGCTAGCTAAGTTCCACAGTGAATCTGGCTTCAGCTACAAACGCTTTGAAGCAGATAATGCGCCGAGCGATGGCATTGCCAAGGTCTTCTTCACTCACCCAGAGCAAGACCACGAACACCTAGTCACGTTTGAGCAAAAGCTAAAAGAAGCATTTGGAGACAAGTTAAACGTTGCCTTCTCAACACCTTGGTGTCTGGAAGTGATGGCCGCTGAAGTATCTAAAGGCCATGCTTTAGACGCTGTCGCGAAATCTCTGAACCTAACGCTGGATAACTGTGTTGCCTTTGGTGATGGTATGAATGACACTGAGATGCTGGCAATGGCAGGTAAAGGTCTAATCATGGGCACATCACACGAGAAAGTGATGCAGGCACTACCAGACAATGAAGTGATTGGTAGCAACGCTGACGATGCCGTTGCGCACTACTTA
>NZ_LWEH01000311.1 GCF_001635455.1 Vibrio sp. HI00D65 | reverse complement strand
GTCTGGTTGGTCGGCAATGGGCTTTGATGCCGATGTCAGCTGGGATGTGCTGCTCAATAGCTATCACCATTACACCTACTATCACTTAGGTTTCTTTTACTACTTCATTCCACTCTATTTTGTGATTCCGTTCTTACAGATCATGGTCAGAAAGTATGGTGATAAGGCGGTTTATAGCTTCACTGCGGTGTGGCTGTTTACCTCGTTACTGTTCTTACTCAGAATTGATGGTCCTTGGAGCCATGAGCTGTGGCTTTACACTGGCTACTTACCACTGGGTTATCTGCTGTACAAGAAAGTCCCACTCAACAAGTTTACCGTTAGCGTGAGTACTGGACTTGGCGTGTCGGCACTGTTGACCACCGTTTATATGGTGGTTGATACGAGCTTAGTCGCGGAAGAATACACGGTTGGTCGTTGGTTCTCGTACAAAACGCTGAATACTGTGTTAGCTGCGAGCATGGTGTTCATGCTGTGTCGCTACTTTGGAGAAGGGTTGTCAGACAAAGGCAATCAAGTGGTTGGCTTCATCAGTAAACACAGTTTGGGTATCTACTTATTGCACCCAATCTTCTTGTGGCCAATGAAAGAGTTTGGTTGGTACCAAGGTCACCCAGCTTGGGTTATTCCATTATGGATAGTGATCAGCGGAGCGGGTGCACTGTGGATGAGCTGGATCGTTTCTAAGTCAGAGAAGACACGTTGGCTATTGCCTTAGCGATGCGCCAAGGCGTTTCGATACTAGTTTACTATTGAATGTCGATGAGGAAGGGTTGAAGCGCTAGGGTTAGCGCTTCAATGCAAAGTGTAAGAACTTATTACCTTGGTAAGTTAAGGTCCCTTTGTCACCCGGGTTAAGAGCGTGGAAGTAGTGAATGCCGACTTGGAACTCACGTTTCGGACCAACCACACCGCGCTGAACATAAATCCAATACTCTTGGTCTTCTTGACCTGGCTCTGCATCAG
>NZ_LWEH01000310.1 GCF_001635455.1 Vibrio sp. HI00D65 | reverse complement strand
GATTGAATTTACGGTACCCGAGCCCGGAGCCAAGCTAAATAAAATCGCCGTGACAACATAAGCAAGCCAAACATGAGTATCCATTTGCATTTCCTTACTAGTTCTTTAATCTAACAACATTAGTAGCAATAAAGCTCTCACACGCATCAGTTCAGGTAATTTCCCATGGAAAACCACAGCGAAGCCGCCTTCCCTTACACTCAAGAACCTCAGTTCGATCATGCGATTAAACACCCGATCAACGTTCTTTGGCAACAAAGAAAAGAGGGGTATTTAACATCGTCTGGTAAAAAGAAACTGTACTGGTGCAGCCTCACCTCAGAAAAGCACAGCAAAGCTATTGTGATTTCAAATGGCCGTATCGAATGCTGCCAAAAATACCAAGAAATCTTTTATGATTTTTATCAACAAGGCTATGACGTTTATTCATTTGACCATCAAGGTCAAGGCCAGTCGGAGCGTATGGTAGCAGACTCTGACATTGGTCACATTCATGAGTTCGATGATTATACATCAGACATGTCTGACATGATTGCCAGTTTTGACCTCAGCAAGTATGCAAAGCTATACCTGTTAGCCCATTCAATGGGTAGCACTATCGCGACACGCTATCTACAAACCCATCCAGATCACCCATTTGATAAGGTCACCTTGTGCGCTCCAATGTTTGGTATCAACACCGAGTGGTACTTGAAGCCTATCGCAATGATTGTTGGGCAAGTGCTTACTGCATATCACGCCAAACCGGTTTACGCGCCAGGTCAGCAAGCCTATTACTCGAAACCTTTTGAGAATAACCTCCTGAGTCAAAGCAAGGTTCGTTATCAGTGGTTCCGTCGACTTTACGAAGAGAACCCTTCACTGCAAGTCGGTGGTGCTAGCACTCGCTGGGTATGGCAAGGATTAATGGCAGCCAAGCAGTCAATCCAACAAACTCGTCAAATCAAGATCCCTCTATTGCTGATTCAAGCAGGTGAAGAGAAGATTGTGAGTAACGACGCTCAGGTAAAATTCATCAATAAACTGAAGAAAACCAACTCGGATTGCCAATTTAAAGTCATCGAAGGCTCAAGGCATGAAGTGTTGTTTGAGCAAG
>NZ_LWEH01000309.1 GCF_001635455.1 Vibrio sp. HI00D65 | reverse complement strand
TGATTGAAGCGGTGAAGCTCGAAGACCAACCCCGATTTCGTTATTGGGCATACGCAGTGAAGCTCATTTCCTGTCGTATTGAGCTTAATGAACCCGCTTATGAACGCTCTTTTGAAGTGCAGCCGTTCGAATTGTCCTTTCGTCTGCCAAGCCGAGGCAATCCGATTTGGCGTCATATTACCCGTGTAGGTTTGATGTTCGCGCTTGGCGCAGGGATTGCGGAGTACTATGAATTAATTCGCCCTGATTGGGTGTTGATTTCGATGTTGATGGTTATTCAGCCAAGCTTCTTGGCAACACGCAGTAAAACTTGGCAGCGCTGTTTAGGTACTGCACTTGGTGTGCTATTCGCGACTTCTTTGATTCACATTGGCATACCGACGACCGCGATGTTTACGCTAATTGTCATACTCTTGCCCGTCGCGATGCTCAATATCATGCGCCATTACTCGCTAGCAATTGGCTGTATTACGGCGCTATTGATTTTGGTTTATCAAACCATGGCACACCAAGGGCTCGACTTTGCAGCACCACGTCTGATCGATAACGTGGTCGGTGGCGCAATTGTCCTGCTCGGTTATGGCCTGTTATGGCCGCAATGGCGCGGCAAAGAGATCCACACTCAAGCATTAAAAGCACTTGATAGTTCAAAAAATTTGTTTGTCTATTGCTATGAACAGCTGCAAGTCGACACCGAACAACGTGATCATATGACATTAACAAAGCAACGTGCTGCCATGCTAACCACAGAAAGCGACCTTGAGCTGGTTTACAATGAGATGCAGCAAGAGCCAAGACATACTCGCGCAGATCCTCACTATTATGAAGATATGCTGAGTCACTATCGATTATTGAGCCATTACCTCTGCTTGCTAATTCCGCTTGTCAGAACAGGCACGCAATACCAAGGCTCACAACAAGTCGAAAGCTTAATTCATGATGCGATGTATGCGTTGATCAATACCATTCGTGATAATCGCGTCCATGAGCTGCCTGCGCTAAGTAATAAAACCGAAGCCAATCACCCAACTTCCACAACAGGTCAACGTTCGGTAGAAGAAATCATCTGGTTGGCACTGCTTACAGTAAAACAAATGCACGATTTAGTTAGGCGTAACCTAGAAAGCTAAATACACCGCATTATTATAAAGTTCATTTCAGCACTTATTTACCAATACCCACGTACACTGACCGAATTACTGATGGAAACATCAATCAGACTTCGCTCTGGTTTTTAGAGGAAAGCGTTTGGCACACCTTAATGATGGGCTTGTTGCATAATGACCTGAACCATCGAAAGTGGACACTGCGTTAAGTGTCTTTGCCATACCTGTAGTTATTCATTACTTTCTAATTTAACAAAATAGCTGACACGTTTTTGTCCAATAATCAGTCAGACAGTAGAGTGTTATTCTCGAACTGTACCGGCATGCTATATGGGGCTTTAACATATGTTGATGATTTAAATTTGTTGATATGATTCATATTGGTCAAGGGGGATAAGCTACCCCC
Source organism: Vibrio sp. HI00D65 (assembly GCF_001635455.1). Lineage (GTDB taxonomy): Bacteria > Pseudomonadota > Gammaproteobacteria > Enterobacterales > Vibrionaceae > Vibrio. Next base: position 10,021 of record NZ_LWEH01000309.1, on the reverse strand, counting down.
TTGATGTGAACTCCTAGGTCAATAGAAGTCTACGAGATGGGTAAGGTATTTGTTTCCACCTAGGTAGTTGACACGCATTCTTTAAATTAAGTAAGAATGGTCTTCTTTGATGGTAGATGAACTTTTTACATACTTGCTATTTTTTAAGTTAACTCCCGAGTTGGCGTTGATAATCAGCTCGGCATTTCTGTTATCTATATGGCCTTCTTTGTTGTTGTAAAAGTCTAGAACAACAATACCAAACCTATTTCCCTTTTGTTGCTCAGCCAAGAATTCCGTCAGTCCAGGGTTCATCTTCGGATCTACTTTACCGAAACCACCACCCCAAGCGTATTGGTAAGGTGTATGTCCCGCAAGTGAGATGCTATTGTATGTAATATGCACAGCGTTATCATTTGGTGTCTCCATAGCTCTGTTTATTGAGGAGTGTACTGTAGCCATTTTCTTGTGAGTATCGTGCTGCTGGTATTCGTCTTCTATTCGGAACACTTGGTTTTCGGGCGTTGTCAGAGTGAAGGTTGCATTCTTTTCCCACCCACTGGATAGATCGATACCTGCATCGCCATCAAACCGTCTTAACAAAACAATTTTGCTCTGGATTTCATGCAATGCTGGTATACGTGGCTCTAAGTAAAATAGATGTTTGTACTTCTCTTGTTTCAGGTATTCATGAAATTTTGCTTGAATGTTTTTATCACTGTTTGTCTCGGCGTTCATCAGCATAACGACGGACTCACTTGGGTTTTCTTTTAGAAACTTTAAACAATCATTTAGAACATCACCGAAAGAAATGCCGCAACTAAAGATACCATGGTAAATATTCAGAGGGTCAAGTTCTGGACCGTTTGGTTTCACACGAATGTCGAGGAAACGAATGCCATCTGATAATTGATCATAAATGCCAAAGTTTTGTGTTCTCGGTCCCCCTTTAGGGGCTTGTTGAGTTCCTGAGTCATGAGTCCCCGGCATGGAAATACTGTCCAGTGTTAAGTTTTTATCTAGTGCACTCATCCAGTTTTTTGTGCTTACGTCAGTCATGTTGTTCTCCTATATAGAATATTTTTGAGTTTTGGTTATGAACTAATCACCAAAGCTCATTTTTTCGTCTTTGGTTTGTGTGTTTGTGTGTTTGTGTGAGTAAGGCTAGAAGTGGTAAGCGCTAAGCATCACTCTACAAGAGGAGGAAATAAGGGGATGAATAGCGCCCAGTCATGGTTACATTGGTTTAAGAATTGTCCATTTGGAACAAGAATCGCCCAACAGCGGTCGTCGATTCACTCTTTCGTGCCGCTATGCTTCCAGAGCCTAATTTGCGTTTGTTCAGCTCGTCGACGATGAACTTCGTACTATCAGTCAAGCAACCTGCTGGCTTTTTGCCATGTGTTTTTCTCCGAGCCCAACGGTGTCGTTGCATTTCTTATGTATAAAATTAATTAGCCAGAATTTGGTTTTTCTGGCTATCAAAGAAGGTAGTGCTCTATTTGTATATACGAAATTGGTTTTATTTAAATTTGAATATAAAACGTGACTGTAGACGTGAGGAGATAGGAGTATTGAATGAGAAGAATAGTTATGTACTTTCTTATTTACGGCCCTACTAGAGGGGAAATTCTTGTAGTCATTCAGTGTTACTGGAGTTGGCTTATGGGGGTAGGGGGCATTGGTAGTGCATCTTTGCTAGCAATTTCCACGATTTTCCTGATAAGTCTATCGAGGCCTTTCGAGTCATTCACAAACGATTTGATGACTTTACCCAATATGGCGTAATCAGTGTGAGAGAGATCACTGACTACCGGAAATAATTGAATCAATTTACTATTGATGCTTGCGCCCTTCAGTGCTCGGCCTACGGCTTGGCGGCTGGTCCCCAAAATCTGCGCGACGTCTTCTTGTCGATAATCGCCGTTGTTCATGATGAGCTGGCACTGTAAACCAATTTCGCGTTGGTTATGCTCTTTAGCGGTTTGCAACTGCTTGTTAAGGGATTGATGTTTTGGTCATGTTTAGAAAATGTATTGATCCGAACCATCAGTTTGATATTGATACCACAGATTTGGGGCAATTTGTTGTGGCATTCATCTGCGTAATTTTGCCAACTCACACTATCTTGGGATTAAGCTATGCACCTCTAACACAGTTTCTACCATTAGCTTTTGCTTTATATAAGTTATCATCAGCCTTTTCGATACAATTATGAACACTTTGACTGGTATCGTACTCTGAAAATCCAATAGAAACAGTGAAATTAGGTACACTTGGAACTTCTAAGTTCTCGATTCTCTGTCTTAATTTATTTAAGATATAACTCAAGTTTTGCTTTTGAGACGCAGGCCCCCTCAGTACGATTAAGAACTCCTCTCCCCCCCACCTAAAAGCTACATCCTTTTTTCTAAGGTTTTCTTGAATACATTTAGACAACAATGTGATTGCTTCATCACCAATATAATGGCCGTATTGGTCATTAATTTTCTTAAAGTTATCGATATCAATCATTGCGAAGGCTATGACCCTACTATCTACTTTCTTTTCGTCAAAAGCATCTCTTCTCTTCAGTCCGGACATTTTGTCTGTTTTAATTAAATAAATTATTTTTTTATGAATTAAATTAGAAGAAAAAAATAAAAAGTAGTAAGTATTAATAATTATTAAAAAAAATAAAGTTATTTTATCGTAAAGGTAATTAAAGATTACTTTGTTATCTTTTAAATCATAGCGTAAGAAAGATATTGTGTAAGTATCACTATCTAAATCTGTATTTTTAAAGTCAGTCAACCCAACTGCAATTAGTTTACTATTTTTTAATATAGGATAAGAGAAGGTAATGACATTATGATAGGGTGGGAAGGCATTTATGTATGGTTCACTGATGCAATACTCATTAATCATCTTTTTCTTCGCACATTGATACCATGAACGGCTATGGCTATCAAATTCAGAGGTTACACTCTCCGAGTAAGACACATTTTTTCCATTATCAAAAGCGACATTAAAGTCTTTAGAAGAACTTAAGCTATAAAAATCATCAACAAGGTCACTATCCCTTTCAATAGATTCAATGATTAATAACCTATTGATTTCTGACCTTGATATCGCTTCCGATAAAAGTATTTCGAACCTACCCTCAACTCTATCAGCTTCATACTTAATTAGAAGTAACAATGTAATCAATGTACAAACTACTAATGCACTATACTTGTACAGGTAGCTCATAAATCTTACTAGAGAACACTTAAAACTTTTATATTTTTTCTCTTGATTCATAGGTTATATTCCTAATGCATTCACATTATCTATATTTAAATAGGGTATTAGTTTTGCCCATTGGTTTTGTCTTAATTGTTAGATATGGTTCTGTCGTAAATTCTGATAAAGGCGTGACATAGCCATTCTCTAGACGCAATTATCCTGCTAGTGCCTAAATTTCCACCCAGGCAGTTTCTTCAACTATCTCTATCTGACCTCGTCTCAACATCGTCCACAGCTCTTTACCACGAGGGTTGGCAGTCGCACCTTTTAACGACTTCGAACCAAGTGCTTGCCCTAGTGTTTGTTTTCCTCAACGATAACTTTGCTCCACGATATTGTTGAGATATTTGATATACAGTCTTTTTATGGGTGAAAAATGTTAAGAAGCGTAAGCCTGAGATGCGGCTACGTAACACCTTCATGATCAATGTTGCATTAAGATTCGAGTTTATGTCGCTTTGGATCTAGTGCTGTCAGAATTTCTAAACAGCCATAGGTTCTTTTTCATTCTTGGAAGATCATGATGCTTCTATACTGTGGGTGTCCGTATTTTATGAGCCAATAATGCTTAAGCTTTTACATGTTCTAACCGGGAAGACTAGCAAGCTAAAAAAACCTCCCGCATAGCAGGAGGTTTTCATGCATTTAAAAAGCAATTTAAGTCAATTTAGGTAACCTCGACGGTTACTCAAATTTGCTTTAAGAATTAATACCATTTTGTAGGTCTTTTATAAGCCCTAGGTGTTTTTTGGCTCTTCTATAAGTCCTACGTATTGCTTTTTAATTTTTGTTTGATGATAGGCTGCTTTATCGTCCCAGTTTTCTGGCCAGTTTGCACTGCTATAAGTCCAAGCACTGAGTTTATGCAGCCCCTCTTCCAAGTGTTGTAAACTCTTCTCAAGGCCATGGTCCGCACCAATATTGGTACTTGAAGACATGCCTTTCCAGTTTTCAATGCCAGCGGCTGCGCTGAATCGGATCGGATAAAGTGTTGTTTTTCCATCTTTTGAATGTAGCGTTTTGCTTTCTTGATCAGGGGTAAAGTTCATTGCCTTAACGAGACCACCAGATTTAGAGAACACGGCTTCGGTGTCATAAGCTGAGCTTAAAAGCCCTTTTTCAGGACCAAAAGCCCAAATTTCTTTATCTGGTGTGGGAAGAGGCAACACTTTGTACGCTTGGCTGAACGCATCGAAGTTGCGGCCATTGAAAGCGATTGTCTCTAGTTTGTAGATCGTACGGCTATCATTGCCCCCGCTCGTTGGTGAAAGGATGCTTTTATGGTTGCGAACAAAACCAAGACCCAGTTCAGCGTTGCGTAAGAATGTATTTTCATTCCAGTATTGATAAATTAATGCAGCTGGATCGCTGAGTGAATGGTAAGCCTCAGAGAGAGTTTTACCATCTTGCATTAATGCAGCAACATGATCGAAGTTATCCGCAAGGGCGGCAGTTTTAACCAGTGGTAGCGACCGGTCTTTGCGTTTAATGTACTCAATACCAGAAGCGTGCGCGATATGATAGATTCGGCTTAAGGTTTGGAAATCTTGCAGCATAACACGAGCTTTAATGCCCTCAGAGGTGTCTAGGTCTTCAATACTGTTACAGTAACCTTGTGCCAACCAAGGTATCAGATTAGACCAGTGAGCGATCCACACACCTAAGGGGATATGATCATCGCTATTACCTTTAATGGGTCTTTTTATCTCGGCGGTATCCATGACTTCAGTCTTTTTAACCAAGATTTCTTTTTGATTCAATGACTCAATGTTATCAAGCGTATTAATGTTGTTTTCTTTAACTTGTTCCTTTGCTTTTTCAAGGCCACTTAAATTTGATTCTTTTTCGGATTGTTTGAGAAACTCTTCAAATGTGAGTTCAGAGTTCTTCGCTTTAGCCTCTTCATAGGCTTTCGCCTTCGCATAAATATGAAGATCGTCGAGATTTTTTAATGATCCCACTTTATTGGTGACGTCATCGCTAGGTTTAGGTGTTACAAATTCAGGGATCTTAGGCGCGCCAGACGTAATATTCATGTTTGGCGCTTCCACGAGAACATGGACATCGTTCAATTGCTGAAGTGCAGTTTCACTAAATTTCGTAAACCACTTCTGAACTTGATCAGAGAGAGCATTACCGCTGACGAAGCTAGTGCATGTTGCTGTGACATCGGCTTCTTGGTCGGACTTACTACCATCATAAATGGCCTGTAAAGAGACGGATTTATCCAAACCAGCGTAAGAGAAATTGGCTTGGCCTCCATACTTCCATGAATTATCTTCGTCTGTAGCCGTCATCTTAAAGTGTACCCCTCCCATTGCACCCCATGCGATGCCGACAACGAGCCCGTCACCATAATCGCGACAAAATTCATCTGAAGCTTTGACCCATTTTTGGAGTAAATCATGAATGGTCGGGTATTGGTTTTTATCGCTAGTCAGCGCCTCAGACAGTGACACATCTAAATCGTTACATTCCTTATTTACAGCGTTATAACAGTCAAGTGCACCTAACGCCGATTGCCTGCACCCTTTTTTTAGACCGCTTAAAAATTGAGGAACAGTGAGCTTCTCAAAATCAACATACTCAACACCACAGACAGACAGTGCACTATAAGTCACTTCAACTGATTTGCTGCTATTGGCTGCCGCATTACCAACATAAGCACTGGCGGAGGCTTCAAACTTGCTGACTCCAGATACACCATAGCTACCTGATATCCCAAAAGAACCTTGGTTCATTCTGTCTGAATAAACATAGCTGCTTGTACCTGACATTCGGTCATGTTTTTCTACCTGTGAAATCATGCTAGAAATATTAGAATCAATAACACTCGGCTTAAAATTGTTATCGTATGATTTAATATGACTACCGATAGTCACGGCGTAGAGTGGGTTTTCAATTTCTGAATTAAACATAATTAGTTACGCTGTATTAGTGATAAGGTTTATTAAAAAAACGGTAGAATTCAATATATGATTTCTACCGTTTTCTTTATCATTTTTATTAAATTTGGAACAAAGAAAATGAGAGAGTATTTTATATTAAAATTCTCTCTAGGTTGATTGCTATTTATGCAGGGTAAAGAATGTATGTAATGTATTGTTTATGACCTGTCCAATCACCATCAATTTTAGTATAAAATGAATCGTCTGGATTCTGAATAATACGATATGCACTTGGCTTATCACCGTATGGGTGGTTAAAGTGAAATTCTACTTCAACATCCGTGCCTTCAACTACATACGTTACAATGCCCTTAGGGCCAATCATCGCGCCGCTTCTATGGTCGCAAGAAAAAACACCACCAGACTCAATGTTTTCTGGTGGTTCTGAAATGAATTTACCGTGATCTAGGTCCGAAGATTTCAACTTTAATGTATTACCAAGGTTGTTTTCAATTTTAAGTTCAACAAAACGTGACATTTTTATTCTCCATGTGAATATTGAATGATGACTACTGACTGAGTAGTCGTTTAGGTGCAATTACCATAATTAACATCGAATAAATAACATTTGGATGAGTGATTATGGATGTGGGATATATTTAGAAAGTTAATCCCTCTCTAAATATTGATAGCTCTCGCCTAATCAATATGATTAATTAGGAGGAAGCATAGAATCGGTTAGAAGTGTTATTGCTGATACGTTTCAATACTGATTTTTTATTGCGATGATTTCATGGCTTTCCATCAAATAAACTGGACTCGTACCGCAGCTCCAAGTGATAACAAGCGGCAGAGTCTCAATTTTTCATACCTCGGGATTACGCCGCTTGTGATTCTCCCAATGCGGCCGCGCAGCGGTTCATCAAATCGAAATATTGTCCCATGGTGCTTTCTACACGGGGGTCAGAAACCTCATTTTGTATGGTTTTGATTAAATGGTTAATCAAATAAGCGTAAATGCGGTATTGAAGTGCCGGTTTTTTCCTTGTGACAACCAACTCGGAATGTGGGTCTTCAACGAGCATTCTGAGCTGATCCAGAGCCAAGTGGAACACCATCAGTCGGGCTAACTCTGGGAGTAATGCAACGTCACTTCTATTTTCATCGCTGCAATATTGTTTTACTCTTTGAATGAGTGAGAAACGGTAGTCGATAAGCTGTGCTTCTAGCTTGGCAAGATTGTGGTGGCTGTCTTGTGTAAGATAGGCCAAACGAAGGCAATAATTAAATGCTTCTATATCGTCCCAAAATCGATAAATTTCGTCATCGACGGATGCGACCGTTTGAGACCATGACATATATGACCAAGTGTTATGGTCAAAAGGCAAATGGGGCTTAGTTAACAGGCTGAGTGTTTTACGAACCTGTTCTTCAGTTTGAGCATCAAATAGAAGGTTAAGCAGTTTGCTTGTTTGATGGTTATAGCTACTAATGGCGTACTGAAGATCGTTCCCTTCTTTCATTATATCATTCCGTTTAAACGTACTAAGACCAAAAATAAGCGGCACCATGATGATTCAGTGTGCCGCTCACTGAGTAGTTATCGTTCTTTATGAAGATAAATACCATCTGGTGAGTTGAGTATGACCGAAGATTTCAAACGACAGACGATCGCAAGTTACGTTTGCTGCCCTCGATATCCTTTTATGTGCATACGTGAGTTTCACCGGTTTGTTACGAGCTTTGTGGGCGCAATGATCAGAGCGCGTTATTCAGTTTTATCGTCTTTGTGAGCGGGATCTACCCAACACACCACCTCTTTTGCAGATGCGTTAGTGAAAGACAGTCGGTTGTTTGCGAAATCACTACCATCGCCGCGTTTCACGTAGATGACCTCGTCCAACAAGTAGATACCCATTGCCGACCATGGTGGCACGGTATAGCCTTCCTCTTTTGTCTCAGAAGCGAAAATTTCTTCAGATTTTGTTCGTTCCCAACCAAAGCTAGCAGACAGTTCACACGTCACGGTGCCGCCAATGAATTTACAGCCGCCCTCTGCTGTTACTGTTAAGCTTGCGCCAGCACTGAGCGTCTCAGATTTTGCTTTTGTTACACCAGATTCAGTGGTGATGGTAAGACTGATTGGCGTAGGTGCCTTGTTATTGTAGAACCCATCACAAGGGCTGTACTTCACATGGCGCTCTAGGCGGTAAAAAGGGGATTCGCGGAATTGTCTTTCTCGCGACATATCCTTATCGGCGGTTAAAGCGGTACATGGCACATAAAAGTAGCTCTTTAACATATGCTCCGTCTTAGGTGGTTCGTCGTAACCCGAGACGTCAGGAACAGGAATTTCGCCGCCATCCACTGGGAAAATTGGCAGTTTAAGAACACGTAATACTGTGTCACGGTATGGGCGGTTTGGTTTTGAGTGTTTGCGTGCTGCCACAAAGCCACCTGATGCCACGAAGATAGTGTTATCACCCTCTACGCGTTGATCTGGTCGAATTTCCCATAATGAAACATCGTGATCACCATGTGAGCCAGCATCATCCCAAATGAATGTGTTACCGTCTAAGATGCCGTCTGCTGTCAGGTCTTCGCGCACACACATGACTTCTCGTACATCTGGTTTGGCATCTGAGCCATATTGGTTTCTTGCAACATCCCCCAATGCTACATAGCCTTTTGGTGGAATAGGTCGCCAAATTGAACCTTCAACAGTGGCACCAGAGTTTACGCTGTCCCAACGCCACTCATAGTCGATTGGGTGTGCTAAAGCGGGTTGTTGTCCTTCTGGTACATAGTTCTGCTTAATCAAAATTCCAGCGACACCATGGAAAAAACAGTCCGTGACATTCCAGCGATCTTTAACAGCAACCGAACAAAGGCTGTAGAATCCCTCTTCGTTATCACAGTTAGTCGGTAGCGGGCGACACAAGCTAACACATTTATCGCCGCCATTACCTCGTTCATCCCAAATACACTTATAGTTTTCGGCGAAACGAATCGTCACCTCACCACAATCGAGTTGTCTTACGCGAGGGTAAGCATCATTACTTTCTAATACATTAGAGTCCATAATAATTTCCTTTATTAATTAAATTACGTTATTCATGGTGGATTGAATATTTTAAAATATTCAATCCACTTATTTATTGAGGGGTAGTGCTCAATTTTTATAAATTCATACGTTGGTTGGTAAAAAGCGCACGGAATAAATAAAAGATATAATGAATATCCTTCATTTTGCTTAGATATTTTTCAGATCGGCTACTGCATATTTAACGTTACGAGACGTTCGTTCTTGCCACTTTTGGGAATGGATTTTTCCGCTTGAATAATTAGAGATAAAATCCAGCCTCTCCGCGATAAAATGCAAAACAAACTCATGCGGGATCGCGTCTTTCATTGCGCCAATAGTCACTGAACCTAAGATACCATCTGGCTTTACCTTCAAGGCGTTTTGTAGAAAAACCACACTGTTGTGTATGCCATGTTCGATCACCGAGTCTAAAAACTGGAACATAACGCACTGCGGAATGGAGAATTCATCTTTAAAAGGGGAGTAGAAATCATAATAGTAGATTTCCATTGCCTGTTCTTTAGTTAGGTTGATGATGTCTTGATCAGGATAAGACATAGCGGAAATTCCATATTTAGAACCTTTTAATTCTCCTCGACCTACCGCCCCTCCGGTCCAGTGTTTTCTCTCTTGGGGTGAGTTATTAAAATTAAACTCTGATTCCATTAATCGATCGAAGATAATTTCAAAAAAATCATCATAGTGATTCATATTTTATATCCTATTTACTGTATAATTAAGTTCCGAATTAATAAATTATTTATTATCGATGAAATACATTAATGCGTTGCAAATTCGAATT
>NZ_LWEH01000308.1 GCF_001635455.1 Vibrio sp. HI00D65 | reverse complement strand
CAATACAGAGGACACTACGGCGCCGTGAGTTTAACTTTTTGTCATTAAGGAATTGGCCAGTCTGGCGGCTTCCTTTGCTTTACCATTAGGGGTAAAAGTGTTAAATTGATCACGTTTTGTTGCTGCATTCGTTCAGTAACTAAACAGAAGTGCATTTAATCTCAAACCAAGGACTTACCTTGCAGGCTTACACTCAAACATTGATTCAACGATTAGACAATCTTAATCAACAGCGCATTGATCGTGCGTTGGCGTTGATGAATGTGCAAGGCCAACGAGTTTTTAACCTTATTCCTGCACTGCTTCATTTCAATCATCCTATGATGCCTGGTTATTACGACCAACAAGTTCCTTTTGGAATTCGTAGCTTCACGCCTAATGAATTCCAAAAGCAATTTGTCTCTGATACTGAACTTACCTTAGGTGGCAAGCTAACCGAGTCTGCGGAGCCCGCAATTCTTGGTTTGTACACCATGGGCAGTACCTCTTCTATTGGTCAAAGCACGTCAAGTGACCTCGATATCTGGGTGTGTGTATCTCCAGATATGGACGGCCCAGCACGCGATAACCTCACTAATAAATGTTTGTTGATTACCGATTGGGCTGAGACCTTAGGTGTTGAAGCTAACTTCTTTTTAATGGATGAAGAGCGTTTCCGTTCAAACCATTCTGAAGAGATGACCGGTGATAACTGTGGCTCTTCTCAGCACTTACTGTTACTTGATGAGTTTTACCGTTCTGCTGTTCGTTTAGCTGGCCAACGCCTGTTGTGGCAAATCATTCCGCCAGAAATGGAAGAGTGCTATGACGAATATGTTCAGGGCTTATGCCAAGATGGTTACCTTGATTGTTCTCAATGGATTGATTTCGGTAAGCTGAATCGCATCCCTGCTGAAGAGTACTTCGGCTCTAACCTGTGGCAGCTCTATAAGAGTATCGACTCACCGTATAAATCGGTGTTAAAGGCGATCTTGCTAGAAGCGTATTCATGGGAATACCCAAATACTCAGCTACTGAGTATTGATACTAAGCGCCGCTTCTTCGCGGATGAACCTGATCTTTATGGCATGGATAGCTACTATCTGATGCTAGAGAAGGTGACTCGCTACCTAGAGCGTATCAACGACCATACTCGATTGGACTTGGTAAGACGCTGTTTTTATCTGAAGACCCACGAGAAGTTGTCACGTGAAGCGGGCATTGGCTCTGTTGCATGGCGTCGTGA
>NZ_LWEH01000307.1 GCF_001635455.1 Vibrio sp. HI00D65 | reverse complement strand
CGGTATTGGCTGATTATTCAGGCTTAACGTTTGGACTGATCTGCGTTTTTCGAATCTGGAAAAAGAGACTGTTACCGCCACCGTGGGCTTTGATTAAGAAAACCAGCCAAGGTTTAAGTCGCTTTGTAAAACTGAATCGAGATATTTTCCTGCGTTCTCTGTGTCTACAAGCCACGTTTACTTTCATGACTTTCCAAGGAGCAAGCTTTGGTGATGATGTCGTGGCAGCCAATGCGGTATTGATGAGTTTCTTGATGATCATCTCTTACGGAATGGATGGCTTTGCCTATGCGATGGAAGCGATGGTGGGTAAGGCGATAGGAGCGAAAGACAAAGATGAATTAAATCAGTCGTTGATTGGTACCTTCTTCTGGAGCTTCAATATTTGTTTGGTTCTTACCTTAGTGTTCGCGATCGCTGGGTCTAATCTGATTAATATGATCACCACCATCCCAGATGTAAAAAGCCAAGCTGAGGTGTATCTGCCTTGGTTGATTGCAATGCCGTTGGTTTCAATGTGGTGCTTCTTACTCGATGGTATTTTTGTCGGAGCAACTAAAGGCAAGGACATGCGTAATAGCATGTTTGTCGCGACCTGCAGCTTCTTTGCGATTTTCTTCCTAGCGTCTAGTTTAGAAAATCATGCCCTGTGGCTTGCGATGCTGAGCTTTATGACAATGCGTGGTATTGGTCTTGGTGTGTTATTTGTTTCTCAGTTGAAGAAGGGCGAATTCCTCGTTTAGTTCTAACGACCACAGATAGAAGATGTACAGACTA
>NZ_LWEH01000306.1 GCF_001635455.1 Vibrio sp. HI00D65 | reverse complement strand
ATTTATTGTCTCTTTCTCTCGTAAATAGCAGTGATTTTGTATAAGAATAAGGAAATGCTCGACTAGTTTACTATTGAATGTCGATGAGGAAGGGTTGAAGCGCTAGGGTTAGCGCTTCAATGCAAAGTGTAAGAACTTATTACCTTGGTAAGTTAAGGTCCCTTTGTCACCCGGGTTAAGAGCGTGGAAGTAGTGAATGCCGACTTGGAACTCACGTTTCGGACCAACCACACCGCGCTGAACATAAATCCAATACTCTTGGTCTTCTTGACCTGGCTCTGCATCAGGAAGGTCGATGGATTGTTTATCTAATACCGTGACGTTCACTTTCTTTTCTTGTGCGTTCTCGCCTTGCATGTGCTTTCGATAAAAAACAAGAAATACCCAGGCCGCGAGACCTGCGAGTGCAAAGATGGCAAAAAAGAGTGAGTTAGGCATATAACCTCCATGTAGTTGTAATGGTTATTCTAGTCTTTCGGGCAATAGGGATATGTGTTTAAAGCCGCTATTCGTGAACTGCTGTAAGCAAAGCTGATTATTTTTCGGCAGATATCACATTTAATGGCCAGTTTGGGATAAAGCACTGTTATTTATTGTCTCTTTCTCTCGTAAATAGCAGTGATTTTGTATAAGAATAAGGAAATGCTCGACTAGAATTATAGTGTGGAGTGGGAGGGCCAAGATGACCGATATTGAAAAAGTGGTGACAAGAACTCGCAATATAGAGAAATTATTGAGACTTCAATATCACGCTGAAGGCGAAGGATTGCATGAGCTCGTAACAAGCTGTGAAGAAAGGCTACCGCACGATATGGTAAGCAAGCTGCGTTATATCGCGACGTGCCGAAATAAAGTAGTGAACGAACATGATGCCAAGTTGGAAGATCAACATAAGTTCATCATGATGTGTAACGACTGCGAGAAGGAACTGACTCCACGTAGTGGTCGTTTTATCTGGCGAGTTGCGATTTTGCTGATGATGACAATAACTTTGGCTGCCGCGGGTTTCTACTATGCGAACTGGGATGTGCTAAGGCTACATCTGTTTTCGAAATGAAAAAATTGAATGAAAAAAGGGACGCTCATGGCGTCCCTTTTTTATCTGTAACTTGCTTAGTACATCATCGGTAGTGTCATTAGACCAACAACTACCGCGATCATTACAAGTCCTTGTCTTTGCGAAGATGAAATCATAACACTACTCCTAAATTTGGTTGTCTCTCGCTATGTTTTAAAGAAT
>NZ_LWEH01000305.1 GCF_001635455.1 Vibrio sp. HI00D65 | reverse complement strand
TATGACTATAAAGATTTGCTGCGGTCGTGGCGGAATTGGTAGACGCACCAGATTTAGGTTCTGGCGCCGAGAGGTGTGAGAGTTCAAGTCTCTCCGACCGCACCATTATTTCTCTTTCATTAGAGAACAAATAGTGATTCTATTAGATTCATTATTGGCTACTTAGCTCAGTTGGTTAGAGCACATCACTCATAATGATGGGGTCGCAGGTTCAAATCCCGCAGTAGCCACCACTTATGTAACGTCATATTGAATCACCAATATTCAATATGACTATAAAGATTTGCTGCGGTCGTGGCGGAATTGGTAGACGCACCAGATTTAGGTTCTGGCGCCGAGAGGTGTGAGAGTTCAAGTCTCTCCGACCGCACCACTATTTAGATGTCTTAATTGATGTCATTGTTGGGCTATCGCCAAGCGGTAAGGCACCGGCTTTTGATGCCGGCATTCCCTGGTTCGAATCCAGGTAGCCCAGCCACTATTTAAAACTCCTTGCTAAAAGCAATGAGCACAACGTTTTATTGAGTCACCAATACTCAGTATAACTATAAAGATTTGCTGCGGTCGTGGCGGAATTGGTAGACGCACCAGATTTAGGTTCTGGCGCCGAGAGGTGTGAGAGTTCAAGTCTCTCCGACCGCACCACTATTTAGATGTCTTAATTGATGTTATTGTTGGGCTATCGCCAAGCGGTAAGGCACCGGCTTTTGATGCCGGCATTCCCTGGTTCGAATCCAGGTAGCCCAGCCACTATTTAAAACTCCTTGCTAACAGCAATGAGCACAACGTTTTATTGAGTCACCAATACTCAGTATAACTATAAAGATTTGCTGCGGTCGTGGCGGAATTGGTAGACGCACCAGATTTAGGTTCTGGCGCCGAGAGGTGTGAGAGTTCAAGTCTCTCCGACCGCACCAGTATTTAGATGTCTTAATTGATGTCATTGTTGGGCTATCGCCAAGCGGTAAGGCACCGGCTTTTGATGCCGGCATTCCCTGGTTCGAATCCAGGTAGCCCAGCCACTATTTAAAACTCCTTGCTAACAGCAATGAGCACAACGTTTTATTGAGTCACCAATACTCAGTATAACTATAAAGATTTGCTGCGGTCGTGGCGGAATTGGTAGACGCACCAGATTTAGGTTCTGGCGCCGAGAGGTGTGAGAGTTCAAGTCTCTCCGACCGCACCACTATTTAGATGTCTTAATTGATGTCATTGTTGGGCTATCGCCAAGCGGTAAGGCACCGGCTTTTGATGCCGGCATTCCCTGGTTCGAATCCAGGTAGCCCAGCCACTATTTAAAACTCCTTGCTAACAGCAATGAGCACAACGTTTTATTGAGTCACCAATACTCAGTATAACTATAAAGATTTGCTGCGGTCGTGGCGGAATTGGTAGACGCACCAGATTTAGGTTCTGGCGCCGAGAGGTGTGAGAGTTCAAGTCTCTCCGACCGCACCAGTATTTAGATGTCTTAATTGATGTCATTGTTGGGCTATCGCCAAGCGGTAAGGCACCGGCTTTTGATGCCGGCATTCCCTGGTTCGAATCCAGGTAGCCCAGCCACTATTTAAAACTCCTTGCTAAAAGCAATGAGCACAACGTTTTATTGAGTCACCAA
>NZ_LWEH01000304.1 GCF_001635455.1 Vibrio sp. HI00D65 | reverse complement strand
ACCTATAAATAAAAAAAACGAGCCGATAGGCTCGTTTTTTTGTGTCTGCAGTTTGGCTTATACCTAGATTAGGAAAGCGAGTGTTACGCTTTACGCTCTAGGAATACGCCAGTTTCCATGTGGTGTGTGTAAGGGAACTGGTCGAACAAAGCAAAACGAGTAACATCGTGTGTTTCGCTTAAGATCTCTAGGTTCTCTTTCAATGTTTCAGGGTTACAAGAGATGTACATGATGCGCTCGTAGCCTTGAACCATCTTACAAGTATCTACATCCATACCTGAACGTGGCGGATCAACAAAGATAGTGTTGCAGTTGTAGCTCTTCAGATCGATGTTTGCTTGCTGTAGACGGCGGAACTCACGTTTGCCTTCCATCGCTACCGTAAAGTCTTCCGCAGACATACGGATGATCTGAACGTTATCAATCTTGTTGGCTGCAATGTTGTATTGCGCTGATTCAACCGACGGCTTCGCTAGCTCAGTTGCTAATACACGCTCGAAGTTTTGTGCCAGTGCTAGTGAGAAGTTACCGTTACCACAGTAAAGCTCTAGCAGATCGCCTTTGCTGTCTTGAGTACAGTCAACGGCCCACTCCAACATTTTCTCAGCCACTTTACCGTTTGGTTGAGTGAAGCTGTTCTCTACTTGTTGGTAGATGTAGCTATCGCCATTTACGTCTAGTTTCTCAATAACGTAATCACGGTCTAATACGATCTTCATCTTACGAGCACGACCAATCAAGTTTAGGTTGAAACCTTCATCGTTCAATTGCTGTTTTAGCGCTTTGGCATCTTGAATCCATTGCTCACCTAGTTGACGGTGGTAAAGCAGAGACACCAAAATCTCACCGCTAAGTGTAGATAGGAAGTCTACTTGGAATAGCTTGTGGCGTAGAGAGTGGTTGTCTTTCATTGCATCGACTAACAAAGGCATCAAGTCATTGATCAGACGGCTAGCAGCAGGGAACTGGTCTACGCGGTATTTTTCTTTAGTTTCTTGATTGAACATGACGTAATACATATCGTCACCTTCATGCCACACGCGGAACTCAGCACGCATGCGGTAGTGTTGTTCTGGAGATTCGTACACTTCCAGCTCAGGCACATTATATTCTGAGAACATTTCAGTCAGACGCTCAGTCTTTTCTGCCAGTTGTTCTTGGTAGCGTTGCGGGTTTACATCTAAATTCGCCATTGTTATGCCTTTTGCTGTCGTGCTTTTAAATCAAGAGCGCAGATTTTATTCAATCACAGGCGCTTGTCCAGTGTTGAGAGTCAATCAGTGTGAATAGGCCATGAAAACTATAGCTTATAACTATCTTAGACTAGACAAATGATTCAGAGGTCAATACTATCTTCGGCAGCTGGTGCCATTTAGATGTATAGATGGCTGAAGAGGGAATCTGGTGTGAATCCAGAACTGACGCGCAGCGGTAAAAGAGAACGAGTATTCATAAGACACTGCAAATAGCTTTTTGTGGGAAGTCGAATATCAGGTAACCATAAGGTTGTGCTCTTGAGTCCGAATACCTGCCAGCGGCTAAACCATAACATGTGGTTTGGTAGGAATTTACGCGATTTAGGATCACAACATGAACAAATCCCTTTTAGCGGTTGCTGTAGCATCGCTGCTTTCACCTATTTCCAATTTACACGCCCAACAAGCATCTGCCGATGAAACCATGGTGGTTACGGCGAACCGTTTTGAGCAAAGCACGGAAAGTGTTGTCGCTCAAGTTGAAGTAGTAACACGTCAAGATATCGACCGAATTCAAGCTAAGTCTCTAACCGATGTATTTAGACGATTAACGGGTATTCAGGTTTCACAAAATGGAGGTCGAGGTCAGCAGGCTTCGATCTTTGTTCGTGGTGCTAACTCTGATCAAGTTCTTGTTCTAATTGATGGTATTCGTTTTGCGCGAGCTGCAAAAGGTGGTGTCGATTTTAGCCAGTTACCAATTACATTCGTCGATCGTGTGGAATACGTTCGAGGAGCTCGTGCTGCTATGCATGGCTCAGAAG
>NZ_LWEH01000303.1 GCF_001635455.1 Vibrio sp. HI00D65 | reverse complement strand
TGCATGTCCATCTGGTACCTTGCCTTGCGCTTTGCCGGTAATCTTAGGCGCTATGCCTTGTACAAAGCCGTAAGCGATGGTCCAAGCAGCTAAGAAGCCACCAACCCAAGAGTGATCCCAACCAAATACGCTGCCAAGATAAATTGGCAAAGCAATCACAAACCACAAGTCACGAGCGCCAAACAAGAACATGCGTGCCGCCGACAGGATGTTGATCGATTCGGACTTAGAGAAGATCTGTTTGAACTTAGGCTTGGTTTTCGCCTTGCCCATGTCTGCCTCTAAACCCACTACACTGCCAATGAAGACTAAAGTCAGCACTACAGCCATCGTAAGCACTGCGCATTGGAAGCCAATCGTTGAAAGCAGTAAACCACCAATAAAGAAGCCTGCACCCTTAAGCGCATTCTTAGACCCAGTCAGAATCGCAATCCACTTATACAAAGCACCTTGCTGCTCATCCGGTACCAAGGTTTTGATTGAACTCTTGGCACTCATCTTATTAAGATCTTTAGCAATACCTGACAGCGCCTGCGCCGCCATTACCCAAGGAATCGTCAACATAGCCGATGGCAATGCCAACATACCCAAGGCAAAGACTTGCATCCCTAGGCCAATGTTCATGGTCTTATTGAGGCCAAGACGCGCCCCCAGCCAACCACCGATTAGGTTCGTCACCACACCAAAGAATTCATAGAAAAGGAACAGTGAGGCGATCTCTAACGAGCTGTAACCAAGGTCGTAAAAATAAAGGACCACCAGCATACGAAGTGCACCATCAGTTATGGTGAAATTCCAGTAGTTGAAAGTCACCAACATGTATTGGCGAACGCTCTTACTTAGATTTGAAAACATAATGCTATCTCTGCAACCAAAACAAAAAGAGCTTTTGGATCACGATAAGCTAAACACTCAAGATACCAAAAGCTCCTTGTCTAACAACGATGACTGTTAGCTATTCGCTACGCAATTAATATACTCAACCTGGATAGGTTTAGTAAAAGCACCTGGACGCAGTGCTTGAACTTCTTGAACGATCTTGTCGAGGTCCCAGCCTTTTTCTAACAGCAAGTGAGCAGCGAACAAACCTGTACGACCTGAACCGCCCATGCAGTGCATTGCGACTTTCGCACCACTATCAACGATTTTGTGTAGCTCTGGGCTTGCTGCTTGCCATTTCGCTGCAAACTCAGCACCCGGTGCACAATCGTCTTCGATTTCAATTTGGAACCACTGCATGCATAGCGCACGTATTTTCTCACCAAGTGCTGCCACGTCTTTGCTTGCAAGCTCTGCATCACCAAGCGCAGTCACGATAGCTTTAACGCCCTGCTCTTTCAGTTGTGCCAGAGATGCATCAAGATCAGCCTCTTTAGTACCTGGGCATGGAGTCAGAATCAGAGCGCCTTGCTCAAGGTCTAGTTGCCATGTTGGATGTGTCATAGTGTTGTCCCCTTAGTGCTCAGGTTTATGCTAAGCCGACAGTACGCACTAACTCTGCCGTACGTGTCGCGTAACCCATTTCGTTATCGTACCAAGCGTAGATCTTAACCATGCGCTTACCTACCAACATCGTTGATAGTGCATCTACGATTGTTGAACGTTGGTCACCCTTGTAGTCGATAGACACCAATGGACGCTCTTCAAAGCCAAGAATGCCTTTCAGTTCATTCTCAGACGCTTCTTTCAGCATCGCATTCACTTCTTCTACCGTCGTGTCTTGCTTCACTTCGAAGATGATGTCAGTCAGAGACGCGTTCGCTAGTGGTACACGAACCGCGTGGCCGTTGATGCGGTTTTCTAGCTCAGGGAAGATCTCAATAATCGCCTTAGCAGAACCCGTTGTAGTTGGGATTAAACTCATACCACATGCACGTGCACGACGTAGGTCTTTATGTGGCGCGTCTAAGATAGTTTGCGTGTTGGTTAGATCGTGAATCGTTGTGAATGACGCATTCTCGATACCAAGCTTCTCGTTGATCACTTTAACCACAGGTGCAATACAG
>NZ_LWEH01000302.1 GCF_001635455.1 Vibrio sp. HI00D65 | reverse complement strand
GCCTTTTACTGGCAACCCTAACCAAGATAGCCAAGATCTCGTATCTCAACTTGAGCTATCGGAAGACACCAAAACTGTTATCAGCTTGTGTGATCAGGTTGAAGGACGTGATTACCCCATTTATGGTGCTTTCGAAAATCATTCCTACGCATTACCAGTGGCTGGTGGCTTGTGCCAGGAAAATGAGTTCGGCCGCTGGGTTATGCACAATGAGCAAACTTACCAACATGCCTGCGTAGCGGCTGCCTTGACGAACCCTAATTTAAAGGTGTGGTCAGACGCTTACTCCGAGTGGAACCCTATCGGGATGAAACTACGAGTGACTCATGCGATAGGGAACCGTCTATATGCATTAAATGACAAGCCGGCGATTGAGGTATTCAAACATTACCTTGCCGATGGCAAAGATCTTCCTTTCAGCCAACTGATGAGTTTCCCGCTTTATCGCGAACTTGGTAGGAAGAAAGGGATATCAACACCACTTCGTATAAATGATGATGGCAGTATCGAGTTTGATAGCCCGTGGCAGATCGGTGAAGAGGCCCAGTTCTGTTATAACCATCCATCGCTTACTGCCGAAAAGGTGCGTCATGGTGCAGAGATGCTTGCCATGCATCAGCCTGAGTCTGTGATCATCTATAACTGTGTTTCTCGATTGGAGTTCATTGATAGCAAGTTAGAGCTCAAGCCATTTGAAGGGATAGTAAATGCATGTGGTGCCTACTGCATGGGAGAGCTTTACCGCACTGAAGAGCGACAAGACATCCTGCACCACAGTCTGACTTATATCGCGATGAGAGAGTCTGATAAGGTGAATGAATTTCGCTGTGAAGACTTTAAATGTGACTCAACGGTTTCACCACTGCTGAACTTAGTGCGTAACGCAGTGGCTGATCTTGATAGCATGAACACACAAATGGAGAAGAAACTCCATCAACAGGCTCGTCGTTTAACGGAGAGTTATCGCATTGATTCCCTTACTAGGCTACCTAACCGTATAGTACTAAAAGAACGACTCAATACGATTCTCTTTACTGAACATTTGTTGACTTTGAAATTGACTAATTTTCATGAGGTAAATGACAAGTATGGGTATCAAGTTGGTGATCAATTACTCTTAGATCTCTCCAACCACCTCGTAGAGCGTTTGCAGCTTCGAGTAGTTAAGAGGTCTAAGATCAAAGTTGAACTCTTTAGTATTGGGGTTGGAGAATGGGCGATTATCTTCAATACCAGTGCCGGAGGAGCGAAGATTAAGGAGCGCTTTGTCGAATTTGCAGATGAAGTTGAACGTGTTAACTTCGAACCTTATGGCTTAACCGATATTGACTACCTATCGGTCTCGTTATGTGGCGGCTTTGCCAGTCGCTGTGACTTTTTGACTGATAATAGTGATGAAATCCTTCTAAAAGCGATTGAAGCAAGACGTTATGGTGTTCGTAACAATACCCACATAACTAATGCCAAAGATATTCAGGTGAGTGAAGAAGAGCGTAAAGAACGAATTGGTTGGTTGAGCTGTGTAAGCCGAGCAATCTTAGATCAGAACATCATTACCTACTCGCAACCTATCGTGGAGGCGGGAACGCATGAAATGATTGGCCAAGAGTGCTTGGTGAGAATCATGGAAGCTGATGGAACGATTGTGACACCAGGTAAGTTCTTGCCTATGATTGCCGATACACACCTTTATACACGTCTTAGTCGCCATATGATTAAGAACACTATCGGCTATATGGCCGATAAACAGAGCCCGTTTTCTATTAACCTTTCTCCGCAAGACCTTTTAAGTGATAAGACTCTTGAGGTGCTTGAGACCGCTATTAGTGGTATGAACGATCCTACTCGATTGGGACTTGAGGTACTCGAGTCTGAGCAGATTAGAGATTATGGCCGTATGATTGAGGTGTGTGACCACTTCCGTTCGTTAGGTGCAAGAATCATCGTCGACGACTTTGGTTCTGGTTACTCCAACATCGATGAGATCATTAAGCTGGAGCCGCAGATAATTAAGCTCGATGGCAGCTTAATTCGTAATATCGACAAAGACCAGAAGCAGAGAAATATTGCTTCTCAGCTGGTGCGCTTGTGCCAAGTGTTTAATGCCAAAACGGTCGCTGAGTTTGTTCATAATCAACAGGTTTGCGAGATAGCCGAACAGATGGGCGTCGATTATCTGCAAGGTTATTACTTCGGCGAGCCTAAGCGGCTGTTCTGATGAGTGGCAAATGTCTGATGTTTCACGTGAAACACTATTTTTTCCAATGCATTAAAGCGAGATGTGAAAGGGTGAGCTAGTGGCTCGCCCTTTTTATTTTTGTGCTTAAGCACTCCGCATTAATCTACTTGAGAGCGTGTCCACTTTTGTCTGCTTGGAATACTTTTAGATAGTGTTGATAGTAATTCTCTATCTGCTCAGCCGATTGAGTCTCATCCAATGTCTTGAGTAGCTCGATACCAACCTCACAGGTGCATAAGTGTCCACTGTCTTGATTGCGGCGCAACGTATATGAAGATTCACTGGTTACATCGAGGTGCACTTGAGGGATCGTCTGTAGCCAAGGGCTTTTGTTGAGCATCTTTTTCGCTTCTTGCCACGTACCATCCAAGATAATGAATAATGGCGTTCGTTCACTCCCTGTTCCAGAAACGGCTTGCAAACACTCAATACTTTCATTACTTGGAAACAACAGCAAAGGCTGATGAGTTTCACCTTCAAGCAAAGCCAGTAGTTCGGCTGGAGGCGTCTTGCGCTGCCAAATAAAAGACTGACACTGCTTGAGTGACTGTTGCAGTAGCTTTCCAGTATTGGTGTCTCGTGTTAGTTCATTCTCGTGAGTGAGTAGCACTAACTGGGTTTGGCTTTCTGTATTCGGTATTCGATGACAAATACATTGATGAGTGAAACCACACCCAATGCAAGCTTGCTGATCGCTCATGGTTATAGCTTAACTCCGCTTTGTACTGGTGAGATGTCGTTAGCAAACAAAACCACCTCGCTGATATCAGCATCATCGGTTACCGGTGCAACACTTGGGTTGAGTGGGTAGCTGACACCTGTGTATGAGAGTGCGTGTTTGGCCGCTATTGCGCCACCGCCGCTGACATTGAAGATCAGATCGTGCCAACCGTGATTTTTAGACTTACCCACACGAATATCGCCTTTTACTAGTGTTACTCGGCTATTGAAGCGCCACTTATCTTGATGGTTCTCGAAAATCAGCAGTGTACAACCACCTGAGCCACACCAATCGAGTTGAGCGAACAACTCTTCTTTACCGTCACCGTTGAGGTCGTAGGTCAGCCAGCGGTATTTTGTATCATCAGGCGAGCTGTTGTTGATCTTAAAATATTCGCGGATTGCTTGGTCTACTTTTGGATCAAATTGATCACTGGAGTTCACTTGCTTCGCCGTTAGATCAACCGTGTTAGCTTGCGCTTGTACAGGCTTTGCTTCAAATAGTACTAGACCACCGTTGGCAATCGGGTAGACGATATTGCCGACCTTTTCTTTCTCTGCGATAAGCTTACCGTTATCGTGTGTGAAGATACGCTCGGATATCAGGTATTGTTGCTGGTGGCGAGTCATGACAACCTGAACTTGGTTTTGGTTGAGTTGCTGCCAGAAGCCTTGCTCAACAATAGAAGGATCACCGTTGCTGTAAGAGTAGGTTGTCACTGCGCTATGGTCATCGTTGAGCTCTAGGTTAATAGAGAACCCTGAGTTCTGCGTTGAGCTAGCGA
>NZ_LWEH01000301.1 GCF_001635455.1 Vibrio sp. HI00D65 | reverse complement strand
ACAAAGGTAAATAACTTATACGATAAGGCCTGACCGATATGTCCTTGTTTCGTTCCTGTTACTGCTCCGATACCAGATAAGGAAACCGCTAACCAACTCCNNNGTANTATTAGCGATCATTGCTTTAACTCAGTCTGTTGTTGCTGATTATACGTATTGGGTCGTTGCTGGCCTGGCGATCTCGGCGATCGCAGATGTATTTCACACCCTCACTCAAAAACGTCCCCTATATTTTGTTTGCTTTCTGCTAGCTCAACTTTGTTATAGCAAAGCCTTTTGGTTGCAGTTGTCTGGAGAAATGGTCTGGTGGTTGTTCGCCTTACTCTTAGCTGCTTGTGTGGTGGCTTTCTTCTTGCTGCTACCACGTTTAGATAAACTTGTCTTTCCTGTTGTGATTATGGGGATTGTGCTTATTCAGCTAACTTGGGCTTCTGGTGAGGTTTGGTTACTTGACCCTAAGTTATCGCACGCGGTTGGATTTGCAGGTTGTAGCGTATTGCTGCTCTCGGCACTGGCGTATGCACTTAACTGTTACCGCAGCCCGATCAAAAGTGCGTACTTTTGGGTAACGGGCAGTTACTTTCTCGCCCATGCGCTTATCGTCGCCTCTCTGACCATTTAGGGTAGAGCGTCTCCTAGCCTGAGCTATATCAAGGCAGCTTTGCTCAAACTCGGTACTCTACGTGTAATTCATTAAACATGAGATTGAGTTATGACTACCGAAATTCACGCACACAACGTTTTAAACTTGCTTAGTGAAAAGCCTCTGACTCGAGAAGCGCTGGCACAAGAACTGGCTCAGATGTATGGCACTGAAGCTCGTTTCCATACTTGTAAGCTAGTAAGCTAAATGGTCTCGATCTGGATGATTTGCTGAAGTTTTTCCTGAAGATGGAAAAGGTCGTGCTTGTCGATGGCAAGCTGTGCACCAATCGTGAGCGTGTGTGTAATCACTAATCTTGAGTGATTTGAGAGTGGATGTATTTGTGGTATTCGCTCTTTCTATTCTTTCCTGTTTGTTCTCGTTTACGTGCTGCAATGATATAAGTTAGTCTGCTGATGACTGCGTTCGAAAATCAATGTTGAGGCTGCTATACTCCGCGCACCTTCGCTTTTCGAGACAAACTTATGGAAATCTTATCTGCAGCTACCATGCTGTTTCTTATCATGGACCCGCTTGGCAATCTGCCAATCGTGCTCTCTATCCTTAAGCATATTGATCCGAAGCGCCGCCGTATTGTTCTGATTCGTGAGCTGATGTTTGCACTGGTTATCTTGCTGTTGTTCTTGTTTGCAGGTCAAAGCATCATGAACTTCCTGCACGTACAGCCTGAAACCCTGAGCATCTCTGGCGGTATCATTCTATTTATCATCGCGATTAAGATGATTTTCCCGAGCGCTGGCAGTATTACAGGGCTTGCTGCAGGTGAAGAGCCGTTTATCGTGCCGATGGCGATCCCTATGATTGCTGGTCCATCTGTCATTGCTGCATTGATTCTTCTTGCGACACAATACCCAGACAATATGCTCGAGCTTTCAGCCGCTGTAATGCTGGCGTGGGGCGCTACCTTCTTCATTCTGATGTTTAATGGCTTCTTCTTGCGTGTATTGGGTGAGAGAGGGCTGAAAGCGATCGAGCGCCTTATGGGTTTATTACTTGTTATGCTGTCGACTCAGATGTTCTTAGATGGTGTGAAGGGCTACATGGCTTAGTGTTTCTACCATCATTGAATAAAAAACGCCGCTCAACTGAGCGGCGTTTTGGTATCTGTTTCGTGGTAACAGCTTTTGATTACATCATGTACTTACGACGGATATCGAGTAGGGCGAAGATTCCAAAAATTAGAATGGACCATTTTTCCCAACGCGTCATTTCGATTTTATCGCCGAACGCACCGATAAAGATCAGCATCTGTAAGCCGTGCATAAAAAACAAGAACGCTGTCATGATGTAAAGCGCAATTGCGGCATTACCAGGGAACGGATGGAAAATGTTGACGATCAACACAAACCATACGAAGGCGATAGCGGCTTTAGCTAATGGAAGCAAGATATTCATTCAATCATTCCTATTCTTCAGTGATTCGGTTGAACAGTCGGTAGCTCGACTGGCCAGTTGTCTTATCGCGGTGCAGCTCCCAGTTTTCTGGCATCGCTTCTAGCTTGAGTTCTTTCTCTGTTTCGACGTAAATAATCGCGTCGTCCGCAAGCCAGCCATTACTCTCAAGTAGCTGTATCGTTTCTGCTAGCAATCCTTTACGAAATGGTGGATCGAGGAATACCACATCGTAAGGTGTGCCTGGCTTCTTTAGGAAAGAGATAGCATCAGTATTTACCACATTGATGTTGCCTGCTTTGAGCTCTTTAGCATTATCAGAAAGCTGCTTAGCGGCATTTTGATTCATTTCGAGCAGTGTCACCATTTTTGCTTGGCGAGACGCAGCTTCAAAGCCTAAACCACCAGAACCTGCAAATACGTCTAAGCAGGTCGAATTTGGGATATCTTGTGCAACCCAGTTAAAGAGTGTCTCTTTTACTCGGTCAATGGTTGGGCGTAAGCCTTCTAAATCATGAACGGGCAGCTTTCTGCCTCTCCATGAACCACTAATAATTCGAACAAAGCCACCGGAAGGCTTTTTTTGTGATGTGTTTTGCTGGCGACGTCTTACCATAGATTTTTTGACCGCTAATAAAGTGATACTATACGAGCCCAATTTAAGTTGGTTCGAGTATTAAATAAATTTGCAATGACAAAGTGTATCAAGCTAAAAGCAAACTTATCACTGCTTTGTCATTTTTCTTTACTATTCGTTTGTACAAGCTTGTATT
>NZ_LWEH01000300.1 GCF_001635455.1 Vibrio sp. HI00D65 | reverse complement strand
TTGTGTCGTCGCTACATCTGAATGTCCTAATAGCTCTTGGACTGTACGAATATCTTGCCCCGAGCGCAGCAGTTCGGTAGCGAAGCTATGACGGAAGGTATGGCATGTTATTCGTTTATTAAAGATTTTAGCCTGTTGCACCGCTCGTTTGAGAGCCTTTCTTGGTGCAGAATCGTGTAAATGATGCCGACAAAGCTTATTAGTCAGTGGGTGCCGACAGATGCTTAAAGAAGGAAAGATAAACATCCAAGCAATTTGTTTAAAAGCGTTCGGGTACTTTTTACCAAGGGCGTGTGGAAGCGAGGGACCGATGCCTTGTTTGATATCTTCTTCTTGTATTTTTGACGCTTTCTGAATTTGCAATTGAAGAGAACCAATTAACGTTGGGCTAAGTAAAGTTACGCGATCTTTTTTTCCTTTCCCATCTCGCACGGTTAAAGATAGGTTTTGTAAATCAAGATCTTGAACTCTAATTCTCAAACACTCATTAACTCTAAGTCCAGAACCATACAACAGAGAAAAAATGATGTGATTAACACCAGAAAGGTGTGACAGTATCAGTTGGACTTCATTTGGCGTAAGTACGCTCGGAACCTTGCGCTGCTTTTTAGCATAAGTAAAACCTAGATCACCAAGCGGTCTTTGTAAAAACTGGTTGTAAAGGAACGCAATCGCATTAAGCGCGACTTTTTGAGTGTTGATAGCGACGTGTTGTTCATTAGCAAGATAAGACAGATAGGCTGTTACCTCAGTCGTTCCCATATCTTGAGGATGCTTTAGCTTAT
>NZ_LWEH01000299.1 GCF_001635455.1 Vibrio sp. HI00D65 | reverse complement strand
GGCTAGGGTATCCAATTACATCACCGACCGCGTATACATGTTCAACGTTGGTTTGGTAATTGGTATTCACCGATACCTGGCCACGAGAGTCCGCTTCTAGACCAACCGCACCTAAGTTCAGCTTGTCAGTGTTACCGGTTCGACCATTGGCATACAGTAAGCAGTCGGCACGCATCTTTTTGCCTGACTCCAGGTGAATGATTACGCCATCATCAGTCCCTTCGATTTTCTCAAAGGTTTCATCGTTACGAATCACAACGCCACTGTTCCAGAAGTGGTAAGAAAGTGCATCTGAGGTTTCATTATCTAAGAATGACAGTAGACGGTCTCGAGTGTTAATGAGATCAGTCTTTACACCCAAACCTCGGAAGATAGACGCGTACTCACAACCGATAACACCGGCACCATAGATGATGATGTGTTGAGGGTCGTGTTTAAGAGAAAGAATGGAGTCGCTGTCGTAGATACGTTCATGCAGAAAGTCGACGTTCTCTGGTTGATAAGGGCGAGACCCCGTCGCAATGACAAACTTGTCAGCACTGTAGTACTCTTCCGTACCATCACTTTGCATTACAGAAATAGAGTGAGAATCAATAAAGCGCGCTGTACCAAATACTAGTGTACATTGGTTACGATCGTAGAAGCCTTGGCGCAGCCGTGTCTGTTTATCGATAACGGATTTCGCATGCCCCAGAATATTGGAAAACGTCGAGTGAATGCTTTTGTTGTTCTGACAGAACAGAGGGTTGTTATTGAACTCGATAATACGGCTTACAGCATGACGCAGAGCTTTTGAAGGAATGGTTCCCCAGTGGGTACAACCACCACCAACGCTGCTCTCTTTTTCAATGATTGCAACGTTCAACCCGGCTTTGGTTAATCCCATCGCTGCCCCTTCGCCTCCGGGGCCACTACCAATTACGATTACAT
>NZ_LWEH01000298.1 GCF_001635455.1 Vibrio sp. HI00D65 | reverse complement strand
TAGGCATTATGCGGTATTAGCCATCGTTTCCAATGGTTATCCCCCACATCAAGGCAATTTCCTAGGCATTACTCACCCGTCCGCCGCTCGACGCCGTTATCGTTCCCCGAAGGTTCAGATAACTCGTTTCCGCTCGACTTGCATGTGTTAGGCCTGCCGCCAGCGTTCAATCTGAGCCATGATCAAACTCTTCAATTTAAGATTTTGGTGACTCAACGAATACTGACTTTAAAACTACAAAAAGTAATTCTAAAGCTATTACCATTCCAACAGAATGATAATGAATTGACTGTGCCGATAATAAATTATCGATTGGTCACTCAGTTCATTGAAATCAATGTGATTCCTAAGAATCAATTTTGATATTCATCAACGAGTGCCCACACAGATTGATAGGTTTAAATTGTTAAAGAACTTCTCTTCGTTGTGACTTACATCACTTCGGAAGAGTCGGCTATTCTAGCGACTTAATCTTCAGTGTCAAACACTTTTGAAAATTAATTTCTACTTTCTAAAAGTAGAAGCGAATAATCGCTTGAAGCTAGTTGCCTAACCAACATTCTTTGCTGAAGCCTTATGGCGCCTGCCGTGTCAGTGAGGCGGCATTATAGAGATGTCGCTCATATTGGCAAGTGTTTATTTAAGAAAAATGCAAAAATAAGGGTTACATGATGGATAAACCACCAAGAACCTATTTATGCAAGTTTAACTACAAAGTACCTACAAACTAATCACAGAGTTATCCACAGACGTTGCTTTTTTGCCCCCAGAAAAGCAAAAAAGCTGCCCTAAAGCAGCTTTTTAATCAGCAATACTCCTAAATACCAGAGCCATCTTGTTCGCCATCGTCTTCATGAAGCCCACATTCTCGCTTTAACCCGTTAAAGCGGGTTTCTTCTTCTGTCATACCTGGCTCCCACTTGGTCGTTGTATGTGTATCTCCAACTGAAAGGTAGCCCTGTTCTCGAAGCGGGTGGTAACTCAAACCGTACTCTTCCAAGTAGTAGTGAACATCTTTATTGGTCCAATCAATTATAGGTAAGAACTTAAATACACCATTTTGGATAGACAATATTGCTAAGTTTGCACGTGATTGGGATTGCTCTCTTCTCAACCCTGAGAACCAAGTACCAGCTTCAAGTTCATCTAACGCCCTTCTCATCGGTTCGACTTTATTTAGCTTGTTGAACTTCTCGATACCCTCTAATCCTTGCTCCCACAGTTTCCCATATTGCGCTTCTTGCCAATTAGGACTTTGCTGAGCACGAAATACTTGTAGGTTTAAGGTGAGCTTCTGGCTCAACTCATCTATAAAACGATAGGTTTCTGGAAATAGATACCCGGTATCGGTAAGGATAACTGGAATATCCGGCTTTGCCTGAGTGACTAAGTGCAGCATGAGTGCCGCTTGGATTCCGAAGCTTGAAGACACAACATGTGTCCCTTCTAAGTTTTCTAGTGCCCATTTCACTCTTTCTAGAGCGGTTAGCTGTTCTAACTCTGCATTAATCTTCCCAAGAAGAAGTACCTGCTCCGTCTTGGTCAGTGCGAGCAGTTCTGCTAACTTCAATTTTGAAGCGACAGAATTATGCATGCAGATCCCTCTTTGAAATGATCACCTCTTGGATGATGCCAGCTCGGATTGTGAAATCACCGAACCCTTCGTTGTCTTCTCGTTCTGCAGCCCAACGCCCCACCAGCAAATCAATCTCTTCTAAGATTTGAGCTGATGTGATGTTTTCTTTATACATCTTAGGAATGCGAGTACCGGCTTTATTGCCACCTAAATGCATATTATAACGACCTGGCGCTTTTCCTACTAAACCAAGCTCAGCCAACATTGCACGGCCACAGCCATTTGGACAACCGGTTACACGAAGGATAATGTTATCGTCTTCCGGTAATCCATGCTTCTTAAGAATCCCCTCAACATCAGTAACAAACTCAGGAAGAAAACGTTCGGCCTCTGCCATCGCTAGCGGACAAGTAGGAAAAGCCACACACGCCATCGAGTTTTTACGCTGTTCACTTACCGCGTCATCCATCAAACCATATTGACGAGCTAGCTTCTCAATTTTTGCTTTCTGGCTCTTTGGGACACCAGCAACAATTAAGTTTTGGTTTGCAGTCATACGGAAATCGCCTTTGTGGATCTTAGCAATTTCTGCGACACCGGTTTTCAATGCTTTACCTGGAAAATCAAGCAAGCGACCATTTTCAATAAACAGCGCTAAGTGGTGCTTACCATCAATGCCTTCAACCCAGCCGATACGATCACCACGCTCTGTGAATTCATAAGAGCGACTTTCCGAGAACTTTACACCCGCGCGCTTTTCAACTTCCGCTTTGAACACATCAATACCTACACGGTCTAGTGTGTACTTAGTTTTTGCATTTTTACGGTTTGAGCGGTTACCCCAGTCACGCTGTGTGGTAACAACCGCTGCCGCAACATCTAACGTATTTTCTAGTGGCACAAAACCAAAGTCGTCAGCTTTACGAGCATAAGTAGAGGTATCACCGTGTGTCATTGCTAAGCCGCCACCGACTAACACGTTGAAGCCCACCAGCTTTCCACCTTCAGCGATGGCGACAAAGTTAAGGTCATTAGCGTGAACGTCAACGTCATTTTGTGGTGGAACCACAACTGTTGTCTTAAATTTACGCGGTAGATAATTATTACCTAAGATTGGCTCATCATCGGTTGTTTCTAATTTCTCGCCATCAAGCCAGATCTCAGCATAAGCACGAGTTTTAGGAAGTAGGTGTTCACTGATCTTCTTCGCCCACTCATAGGCTTCTTGGTGAAGTTCAGATTCAATAGGGTTTGTCGTACACAAAACGTTTCGGTTTACATCACCCGCTGTCGCAATTGAATCA
The DNA here is from genome assembly GCF_001635455.1 of Vibrio sp. HI00D65. GTDB lineage: Bacteria > Pseudomonadota > Gammaproteobacteria > Enterobacterales > Vibrionaceae > Vibrio. The sequence goes on along the minus strand of NZ_LWEH01000298.1, from coordinate 37,609 downwards.
ATACCAATGCTATTTAGCGTTTGGTGCATCAGCTTGATATTTGGTTTTAACACACCGTGAAACTGAAACGTTTGACGGGTCGTTAAACGGATTGAACCATAAGACGTACTTTCATCAGCAAACTTATCTATTGCTAGCCACTGCTTAGGAGTAATGATGCCACCAGGCATACGCGCACGAAGCATAACATTATGTAGAGGCTCTAGCTTTTGCTTAACACGTTCGTTACGAATATCACGGTCATCTTGTTGGTACATGCCGTGGAAACGAATCAGTTGAAAGTTATCTGCTGTAAAGCCGCCGGTGATACGATCTTGTAAGTCCTGTTCTATCGTACCGCGCAGGTTATTACTCTCACGCTTTAGACGTTCATTGTCAGCCAATGGACCAAGTACTTGGCCTAGCACTTCTTGCTCTATTACTTGCTTGCTCATTAGTACACATCCCTTTGGTAACGTTTCGCTTTACGTAAATCATTAATATATTGTTCAGCCTGTTCTCGGCTTTGATTGCCCTGCTTTTCAGCAATCGTCACTAGCGCTTCATGTACGTCTTTCGCCATTCGAGTCGCGTCGCCACACACATAGAAGTACGCACCTTCTTGTAGCCATTGCCATACTTGCTCTGCCTGCTCGATTAAGCGGTCTTGCACATACACTTTCTCTTTTTGGTCTCGGCTAAAAGCAACATCTAGCTTAGTTAGCGCACCAGATTTGAGGTACTTCTGCCATTCAACTTGGTATAGGAAGTCTTGAGTAAAGGTACGATCACCAAAGAACAGCCAGCTCTTACCTTGAGCATCTGTGTTTTCGCGCTCTTGAACAAAGCTGCGGAATGGTGCGATGCCAGTACCCGGACCGACCATAATGATTGGAGTATTGTCGTCTTGTGGTAGCTTAAAGTTATTATTGTTCTCTACGAACACCTTCACTTCACCACCTTCCTCTATACGCTGAGCTAGGAAACTTGATGCTCCACCTAAACGAGACTCTTCACCTTTTTGGTATTCAACCAAGCCAACCGTTAGGTGAACTTCTTCATCCACTTCAGCTTGGCTAGATGCGATTGAGTAAAGACGTGGTGTAAGCTTACGCAACAGACCTAAAAGCTCATCAGCCGATAATTTGGTTTTCTTCTCAGCTAATACATCAACAATTTGCGTGTTGCCCGCGTATTCACGAAGCTTGTCTTTATCTTCCACCAGCTTTAACAGTTTCTTACTGCCAGATAGCTCAGCAAACTTAGTAACAAGTTGAGGGTTTGAAGCCGTGATCTCGAACTTACTCACTAAAGCACTATGGATAGAAAGGTTTTCACCATCCACATCTACGCTCTCGATACCAGAGAGCCCAAGCTTAGCAAGAATCTGATTCGCCAATTCTGAACTGTTTTCATACCACACACCCAATGCGTCACCCGGTTGATAAGTAATACCGGACTCATCCAGATCAATCTCGATATGACGAACATCTTTACCCGAATCACGACCCGTGATCTTTTGGCTTGTTAGCAATGTTGCGGTGTATGGGTTTTGTTTGGTGTACTGTGAATGGCCAGCAGCGGCTTGACCTACTGGTAATTGAACTACCTCGGCTTCAGCGCCCGTCGACAGTGTTTCTTGTACTTGTGATAGAGCTTTAGTACGCCACTCTGTTGCTGCCGCTTCGTAATCCACGTCACAGTCAAGACGGTCAACAAATGATTTAGCACCAAGCTTAGATAGGAAGTTATCGAAGTCTTTCGCCGTTTGGCAGAAAAACTCGTAGCTTGAGTCGCCCAGACCAATCACGCCATATTGTAAGTTTGATAGCTTCGGCGCTTTCTTTGATTGTAGGAATTCGTGCAGCTCAATCGCGTTATCTGGCGCTTCACCCTCGCCATTAGTTGAAGCCACGAAAATGACGTGCGTCTCTTTAGCTAAGTTCTTGCCTTTGTAATCACTGGCATCGAAAAGCTCGACAGCGATGCCTAGGGCTTTTGCTTCTGCCTCTAGTGATTCAGCGACACCTTTCGCATTACCGGTTTGAGAAGCAAAGATAATGCTGAGCTTGCCAGCAGGTTTTGCAGCAACCGCCGCAGCTGCCTGAGTGATCGGTGCGGCTGCGCCCACAGGTTGAGCTTGGCTCACCCCCCATAGGTAACCACTGACCCATGCCAGTTGCTGAGAAGATAATTCGGAAACAGTTTGTTGAAGATGACCCAGTTGTTGGTCATTAAGCGGTGCGGCTAATCCAGGCAGCTCGTTCGCCCCAGACTGTGCATTATTATTTTGTGAAGACTCTTTCTTATTTAAAGACATGGTCACGACATCCCTAATCATTGCGTGACGATAGATTAACCACTCCTTTTAATAACAAGAAAGAATAGAAAAGTATGTTTTATAACTTTTTGGAAGTAAAAAGCGATTGAATGGGTAAATGGGCTACTGGTTTTCAATACGAACTTGTTGAAAGCCCACCGCCATTGCCGACTTAGATGCTAGGTCTAAATCTGCGTAATGACACTCCTCACCATGGACATCAGTAAGCAGAACAAAGCCGCCTCCCATATGGCGAAACTCCACAACCCAAGACCCTTCTTGTATTGAGGGCTCTATGATGGCTTCAACTAACAAATTTTCTCGATATAAATTTCGTAATTCATTGAGTGTCATATTCCATCCCTTGTTCTGACCCAACACCTTAGACCTTATAAGAATAGACGTTAATCAGCTATCTGTATAAGGATGGTCGAAGGTGATGAATATGCTAACTAATTCCAGAAAGATATATACCCAAGTAACCTCAAGATGCTGGGTATAACCAACAGATATAAAAAACGCCACTTAACAAAGCGGCGTTCTTAAAATTGGTTTTAGATGTTCTTTAGGGTCGACTTAGAATCGCACTTCTGCGCCAGCAAACCAGCCATCTAACATTACAAACGATTTAGGTGGTCCCGGCTTTGGCTCATTCGAAGGATCAGGTTCTTTGTCCGTATTGGAATGTCTATTCAGCTCTGAAGAGAAGAACTTGTCCGAATCAAGGTCAATCACACGATAGCCACCACGCAATGCTATTTTAGTATCTGCCAGTGAAATACGGTACTGAACACCTGCCATCAAATCAGTACTCTTAATGCCATTGCTATCACCAAATTCCATGGTACCGATGATATCAAGCTGAGTATTTGGGACATTCAATTCTGCGTTACCATAGAAGCTCCATGTCAACTCATCAAAACTTGTCGTTTTCGAACTATAAGGATCTTTATAGTGCGAGTTTGCATACTGCGTAAAAGTCACACCCGCATCGAAGTTCATCAACTTGTGCTCTAGCAACGTGTAGTAGAATGTGTAGTCGTACTTATCAAATGCTAACAATGTTGTATCGGCCGTAGAATATCGGAATCTTGCATTTGGTAGGATTGGGGCATTATGCTCAAATGCGAAATACACAGAAGGAGAGTTAGAGTCTTCGTCTTGTCTCGCTTCGTTTAGCTTGGTACTTCCCCACCACATATCGGCACCGACTTTAGCCGTGTAAGAAAACTCTTCCTCAGCAGATACCGCTGAACTTAAAGATAGCATTCCCACTAAAGCAATTAATGGCATTTCATTCATTTGAGATAGCTCCAATTCCATATCGTTGTGCTAAGTGTATGCACATTCATAGATTTTTGAGAAAAATTCTACCACACATCTTAAAGACTAAAACGATAAACCGACAGCAAGCCGATATTTGACGGTGTCATGGCTTTAGTAGCGTCTCTGATTCGAGCTATGTACAAAGTTTTTGAAAAACCACACACCGATTGCAATCACAATCAACCAAGGCAGTAATTTAAACACCACACTCATCATACCAAGCAGCAACATTACAGCTAATGCGACTCCAGTTGCCGCTAATACCGTCATAAAGGTAATGCCTGTTACAAGTAGCGTAGCAACGAAAATAAGAACAAAGATTAATTCAAACATAATGGTCTCCCTAATGAGTTAATGACCTATCTTTCCTAATCCCTAACGTTGCAGCTTCTGTACCAAGTCACCAAAACCAATAAAAGCCTTATTTATCATGCAAATAAAAAGCCACACATTCTCATGCATGGCTTTTCAAATAAATCAGAGTGGTAAATTTAGCCTTAAATGGCGAATTTAACCTATACGTTCAGCTCTTTAGGAATCTTAGCCAATGCCGTCTGCATGACTTCGATACCCGCACCTTTCTTATGCGCATTTTCGCTGATGTAGCGACGCCATTGTCTTGCTCCCGGCATGCTTTGGAACAGGCCGAGCATATGACGAGAAATGTGTCCCAAGCTTGCCCCCTTTGAAAGCTCACGTTCTATATACGGGTACATCTCTTCGACAACTTGTGAGCGTTTCTTGATTGGCGTATCTAAGCCGAAGATTTGTTGGTCCACTTCCGCCAGAATAAATGGGCTATGGTAAGCCTCACGACCGATCATCACGCCATCAAGGTGATGAAGGTGTTCTTTTGTCTGCTCTAATGTGGTGATGCCACCGTTTACAGCGATCACTAGATCTGAGAAGTCTTTCTTGATTTGATAAGCTCGATCATAATCCAGAGGTGGTATTTCACGGTTCTCTTTCGGGCTCAGACCACTCAGCCACGCTTTACGTGCGTGAATGGTGAATTGCTCACAACCACCCTTTTCAGAAACCGTTGAGATAAACTTAGTCAGAAACTCATAAGAGTCTTGCTCATCGATACCAATGCGAGTTTTCACCGTGATTGGAATATCAGTGACTTCTTGCATCGCTGATACACAATCGGCTACTAGTTCTGGTTCCGCCATTAAGCACGCACCAAAGCGACCGTTTTGAACTCGGTCTGAAGGACAACCTACGTTAAGGTTTACTTCATCATAGCCACGCTCAGCTGCAAGCTTGGCACAAGCCGCAAGATCAACTGGATTTGAACCACCAAGTTGAAGAGCCAGTGGATGCTCTTGCTCGCTGTATTCTAGGAAATCACCCTTACCGTGTAAGATCGCGCCTGTTGTTACCATTTCCGTGTACAGAAGGGTCTGCTGAGAGAGCAAACGGTGAAAGTAACGACAGTGGCGGTCAGTCCAATCGAGCATGGGTGCAACGGATAAGCGGTTTGATTGGAATTTACTCATGTTACCTGGCTTGGTCATTGTTTTACCTAATAATTTTACCCATCAAATCCGCTTTGAATATTGTGGAGTTTCACACACTCCGTAATAAAGCGGTTATCGTGATCAAAAAAACAGTCAATAATACACAGGGAACGGAAGAGTTTCAAAAAGAAAGCGAAGTGGCTAATAATCGAACCAACGCGGTTACCAGCACGCATCCGGATCAACAATTGCAATTCAAAGGCCACCAGCCACCTCAATCTAGCTTACCGGTTTTATTTCAAACCAACGACTATTGTCCTCATTATTACAACGAAATGATTTTGTTATGGTGTTTCTATTTGATTGGGTGATTTGGATGCAAATATGCAAGTCACGATTATCTCGTATTGGTGTACGTTCACTTTCTCCATGCTGATTCAGCACTCTAAAATGCTGCGTCTTACGATATTTGTCTAAGCTGTTTAGTGATATTTGAGTCTCGCAGTACACTGATACTGCATGTTTACTAAGTCTTTTGGCAACAGAGATACTCTCCGCTTTTTGCAAACACATCTTAGATGATGCTTTTTGCGGACTAAATTGAGACTGCATCCGAGTTTTTCGTTTACCAATACTTCGAAAACTTCCAGGTCGAATCAATTTATATCTTCGGTAGAAATTAAATTTGTTAAGCTGCTTGGTGATCTTTAATTTGAGAACTTCTTTGACTACATCACGCCCACCATAAAGTAAGCAGATCAATATAAGTAGACTCAAAGTCAAATGTCCATCCTGTTTCATCAAATGAATATTGAACATTAACACGACTGACATAGCGAGCATGCTGCTTAAAGCAATGGTTATCAGGTGGTTTACGGATGCACGGCGCTGAGCACATAAGTGTTCATGCCGATAAGCCGGCCAACTAGAGGCAAACTCCTCGATTTCATCACGATACCCCGTTCCACTATATGCTTTCTTTCTCTGTTCGTATGGACGCCAGCCTGCAATATGGTTGCGTTCAAACAAAAGCCGAGACAAACAGCTCAACACAGATTGCGATGACGACTCTGCATGATTGTCTCTCAACCTTTCATAGAGTTTTAACAGTTCTTGGCATGCGATGACCAATAAGCGTTGATGTAATGAGCGCGCCGATGGGCAACGCTCAAACAAAAGAGCAAACTTGTAATTTACCCTCTCCACCTGCCAACACAAAGATGGCACGCCAGGGTATCCAGATTCACAACAAACCGAAAGACAACGTGCACGTATCGCAGTATGGAACGACGTTAACCATTCCACTAGTCTACTTTCAGTTGTAGGACACCAGTGACCCATTTCCAGAGAGATGAACTCCAGTCGAGCTTCTTCAGTTAATAGACTATCAGTGTTGTGATAGAGGAATATTGAACGGTACAGATCATCAGTTGCCTCCTCACTGAAATCTGCAACTGAATAACGTTGGCTATCCATATAGATCTTGATATCTATGGTTCCAACCTCACCACCTCGTAGCATCTGGGACACCATTATAGCGTTGCTCGCTCTCCATTCTATATTCATGATGACAACTCCTACTCTGAGGTTAAGACAAACCGAGTAATCGAGTAGTACAGAAGAAATAGATTAGCAGCCCACCAATATCAACGATGGTGGTTATCGCTGGACTAGCGACAACGGCAGGGTCAAGGTTGAGTCGTTTAGTCATCATAGGTAGCATAGCGCCAATAACGGTAGAAGAGACTATTTGGAAGAAGAGTGCTAGGCCAATTGCACAGCCCAACATGGTTAATGTCAGATTCGCCGGCAACTCAACGCCATAAGACAGTAAGCTCACTTTCCCTAAGGAAATAACAGCCAGTGCACCACCAATGACAATGGCAATGCGTGTTTCCTTCCACAACACGCACAGCCAGTCACGCAGCTTGATGCTTCCTAACGCCAGAGAGCGCACCATCACAGTCGCAGACTGCGTACCAGCATTACCGCCAGAGTCCGCTATCATTGGCATGTACAAGGCCAAAACCGTAAACGCTTCAATTGCATCTTCATAACTATGGATCACCATACCGGATAGCAAACCCAATATGGCTAGGCCTATTACCCAGACAATACGCTTACTCACATGATCCATAACAGACAAGTTCATATAGTCGCCGACATGACCATCTTGCTGAATGCCCATCAATCGTTCCATGTCTTCAGTTTGCTCTTCGGTAACGATATCTATCGCCGATTTAGCCGATAGCAAACCGACAGGAAGTCCCTGACTATTTAAGATTGGAACAACGTCAAAACGACTTTGTTTGAGTAGCGCCACCGCATGTTCTTGTGATGCGCTAAAATGACAGCTAATGGCATGATGTACAATCTCAGACAGTTTTAAATCAGGTTGAGACTTAAACAACATATCCAGTTTGATTAGGCCAACAAACCGTCCCATATCATCGACGATAGTAAGACAGGCAAACTCAACATACAGACTGTTCAATGCTTTTTTCGCCTGCTCTACGGACATATCATGATAGAGCACTGTCATTGCTGCGGAATTAACAGCATGGATAACTGGATGCCTTGCTTGAAGAAACAGCTCTACATCTTGCTGATAGTCGAACCCCTCAAGTGAACAAAGACGTTGAAGCGACTCTGCCGATAACTGAGGAGTAAAACAAAGCGCTTGCTGAATGTATTCAGCGTTAAAATGTTGGTTAAGCTTTTGTATCTCACGCATTTCAATCCAATGATTAAAAAGAGTGAAATCTACCTGAGTCGCACCAGACTCGAAGCTAACGGTTTGATGATGGTTGTATTCGTTTATTGTGTTAATAACGGTCATGATAACGCACCTTTTTATTAGATATGACGATCCCTTGCCCTATTCGAGCAATAGAAAAAACTTCATTTTCAGGTGGTTACTAACAAGATAACGTTTGAGTTTCAGAGAAAGAAACCAACGTCATTAATAAGAGGGAGAGAAGAATTAAAGGGGGAAACAGTGTTTAGTCCATATTACTCCAATAGGATTCTCGCTCTTGAGCTAGTAATCCACCTTCGACTGTCGTTTTCCATAATATTTCTCCTGTAAAAATATGGGCGCATAGTAGGTATCTGACGCCTCATAGTCAACAATATCAATATACAACTTAGCAACTATGATGTTGCAAAATATTTCTCTCAATAACTTGAGATTTAAATTTGCTTAGTTGTAAGCTACGTTTAATGCGTTCATATAAAATAGTCTTATATGACCTATAAATGCGTATTCAAATGAAGAGCCCCCCAAAACATGGTGTCTCGAGCTATTTGAGCACTCCCAATATGCAAACATTATTTATAAATTATTCACCAGATCTCTAATTCAGCTTTACTAATCAGTTATGCCTTGAGTCACAATGTCATTTTGAGTTACCTTGTCTTATTCAAAGTCGTGGGTCACAATACGCTCTGTACCTGACTTTAATAGAAATCAATGGCTCCTTAGCCTAAATAACCTGAAAATAGGGTTTGTTTAAGGATGTCCGATTGAATGGTGAAGAATTTGGACCACACATTAATAGAGCAAGTTGAAGGGATATGCGCATCGCGTGGTGTTAGATTAACGCCTCAAAGAAAGCGAGTGTTTGAGCTCATCTTCTCTAATAAGAAAGCCTCTAGTGCTTATGAATTATTAGAGCAATTGAAAGTCAGTGAGCCGCAAGCAAAGCCACCTACAGTGTATCGCGCTTTGGATTTCTTGTTGGAGCAAGGTTTCATTCACAGAGTTGAGTCAACCAACAGCTTTATATGCTGCTGTTCTTGTAATGCCAATAAACATTTCTCCCAACTACTGATCTGCGATAAATGTGGCACAGTGATAGAACTACAAGACGATTCCCTTGTGACTCTGCTCGCGAGTAACGCTGAGAAGCATGGCTTTCAATTGACCAACCACGTCATTGAATCGCATGGCATTTGCCAATCTTGCTCCTCCGATATGAAAGAATAAGATTATAGAAGAACATTATGCGCGCTGAATTTGTAAACCCGTTTTTAGCTTCTTTGATGAACGTTCTAAAAACGATGGCTTCTCTAGAATTGAAGCCACAAAAACCAAGAGTTAAGAAAGATGAAATCGCTCGTGGTGATGTCTCTGGTTTAATCGGTATGGTTGGTCCACAGTCTCGTGGTTCAATGTCGATTACCTTTGATGAAGGTCTGGCTCTGCAAATCATGGAAAACATGCTTGGTGAGCGACCAAACGGTTTGAACGAAGAAGTAACCGACATGGTTGGTGAGATCACGAACATGGTAACGGGTGGTGCAAAACGTATTCTTGCGGAAAGCGGCTTCGACTTCGACATGGCAACACCGATTGTGGTTTCTGGTAAAGGCCATACTATTCGTCACAAATGCGAAGGCGCAATCATAATCATGCCTTTCTCATCTCAGTGGGGTAATGCCTTCATCGAGATCTGTTTCGAATAAAGGTAACTACTGAAAAATATTTAGAAGGCTGGCTTCGATACGTCAGCCTTTTTTATTACCTGCAATTCAATCATTGCTTACTCTACAGATACAAAAACGCCAACCCTGAGGTTGGCGTTTACTTTTATGTTATCAACTCAATTAAGCTTTAAGCGCTTTGAATGCGTTGATTAGACCGTTCGTTGAGCTGTCGTGAGATGTCACTTCTGCGTCATCAGCAAGCTCTGGAAGAATTTGGTTTGCTAGTTGCTTACCAAGTTCTACACCCCACTGGTCGAAGCTGAAGATGTTCCAGATAACACCTTGAACGAAGATCTTGTGTTCGTACATCGCGATTAGGTTACCCAGAGAGCGAGGTGTAATTTGCTTAACAAGAATAGAGTTCGTTGGGCGGTTACCTTCAAACACTTTGAAAGGTACTAGTTCAGCTACTTCTTCTGCAGTTTTGCCAGCCGCTAGGAATTCAGCTTCCACAGTTTCTTTTGCCTTACCAAATGCTAGAGCTTCAGTTTGAGCAAAGAAGTTGGACATTAGCTTCTGGTGGTGATCAGATGCTGGGTTGTGGCTGATTGCAGGCGCGATGAAGTCTGATGGGATCAGCTTAGTACCTTGGTGAATCAGTTGGTAGAAAGCATGTTGGCCGTTTGTACCTGGTTCACCCCAGATGATAGGACCTGTTTGGTACTCTACTGGGTTACCTTCACGGTCTACAAACTTACCGTTTGATTCCATATTACCTTGCTGGAAGTAAGCCGCAAAACGGTGCATGTACTGGTCGTAAGGTAGAATTGCTTCTGACTCAGCACCGTGGAAGTTGTTGTACCAAATACCGATAAGCGCAAGGATTACTGGAATGTTGCTTTCAAACTCAGTTGAAGCAAAGTGATTATCCATCTCGTGAGCACCTTCTAGTAGCTCAACGAAGTTATCGAAGCCTACAGAAAGAGAAATAGAAAGACCGATCGCAGACCATAGTGAGTAACGACCACCAACCCAGTCCCAGAATTCGAACATGTTGTCAGTATCGATACCAAATTCTGCGACTGCAGTTACGTTTGTTGATAGAGCTGCGAAGTGCTTGGCTACATGCGCTTCATCACCTGCTTCTGCTAGGAACCAATCACGAGCAGAGTGTGCGTTCGTCATTGTTTCTTGAGTCGTGAATGTTTTTGATGCTACTAGGAACAGCGTTGTTTCTGGGTTCAGAGACTTAAGCGTCTCAACGATGTGCGTACCATCTACGTTCGAAACGAAGTGCATGTTTAGGCGAGTTTTGTATGGCGTTAGTGCTTCAGTCACCATGTATGGGCCAAGATCCGAACCGCCGATACCAATGTTCACAACATCAGTGATCTCTTTACCTGTGTAACCTTTCCACTCACCAGAAACGATGCGGTGTGTGAACAGTTCCATTTTTGCTAGTACAGCGTTAACTGCTGGCATTACGTCTTTGCCATCAACCATTACTGGCTTGTCGCTACGGTTACGCAGTGCAGTGTGAAGTACTGAACGGCCTTCAGTCTTGTTGATTGCATCACCGCTGAACATCGCTTCAATTGCAGACTTAACTTCAGTCTCGTTTGCAAGAGCGAATAGGTGCTGCATCGTTTCTGCATCGATTAGGTTCTTAGAGTAATCGACTAAGATGTCTGAACCGAAACGAGTAGAAAAGCTCTCGAAACGTTTTGCATCTTGAGCAAAAAGCTCTTTCATATCCATATCTTGAGCAGACTCGAAATGAGCTGTTAGAGCTTTCCACGCTTGTGTTTGCGTTGGGTTGATATTTTTCAACATGGTATCTATCCCGATGTTACTGTAGGTTTTATTCTAAACGTCACCAGGGTGATGAATAGAACCCCCGATTAGGCGAAAGTTTATATTTTTCTGTGATGACCAAACCGCGTCACTACTGAAAGATTCTTTGTAATTTTTTTTCACGACGTATTATGCCGTATATGAAAAGCTGTACCTTGAGATAAATCAGGATTAGATTTCCTGAGACAGGAATCGGTACAGACTCTGGCTCTAAAATAATTAAATGTGAGCGAGACCAGACAAATTCAAGTTCAAAAGATAGCCTCAAACTACTTTTTTTCCAAATACATTATAAAGGATGGCGTATGTGGATTCAGAAGACTATACACCTAAACGCACAAAAGCGTGGATTTCATCTCATTACTGATGAAATTGAACAACAGATACACGAGATAAACTCTCTATCTGTTGGTTTATTACATCTATTTATTCAGCATACTTCTGCCAGCTTAACGCTCAATGAAAACGCCGATCCGACCGTCCGTAGTGATATGGAGTCACACTTCAACAAGTTTGTGCCCGAACGAGCGCCCTACTACAAGCACACTTATGAAGGTGATGATGATATGCCTGCTCACATTAAAGCATCAACACTTGGAAACAGTGTGACAATCCCTATCACCAATGGTCGTTTAGCTTTAGGAACATGGCAGGGCATTTACTTAGGAGAGCACCGAGACTACGGTGGTAGCCGCACAGTGGTGGTTACTATCCAAGGAGAGTAGCTCATCGTAACCAAGCCTAGAGTGGCGGAATAAAAAGGGGGACACAGAAATGCATCCCTCTTGAGTAATAGAAAATTGAGTAGATAAACCTTAACTTAGAAAGGCTGGTTTATCAGGAGACTAAAGCATCATAAGTTGGGGGGGGCTGACTAACCAAGTTACTTCACGTATTCCATCGCTACACGCGAGGTAAGTTTCGTAACCAACTCGTAAGCGATAGTACCGATATGTTCTGCCACTTCCTCTGAAGGTAACTCTTTGCCCCAAAGTATCGCTTCATCACCGACTTTATCTTGAGCATCCGGCCCAAGATCGACCGTTAACATGTCCATAGATACTCGGCCTGCAATAGGCACTTTTCTGCCATTTACAAACACAGGTGTGCCGTTAGGCGCAGTTCGAGGGTAGCCGTCACCGTAACCAATCGCGATAACCCCCACTTTGGTGTCACGTTCACTGGTCCAGTTCGCGCCATAACCCACACTTTCACCAGCCTTCAAATCACGCACAGCAATCAGGTGCGAGGTAAGGGTCATCACAGGCATAAAGCCAAGCTCTTGTGCTGTTTTATCAATAAACGGTGATACACCGTAAGAGATGATTCCCGGACGCACCCAATCCAGGTGGCTATTAGGCCAAGCAAGTAAACCCGCTGAGTTCGCAAGCGAACGCTCACCCTCACAGCCTTCTGTTAGAGATAAAAATAATTCTGTTTGCTGCTCGGTCGTTGTTTTATCTAACTCATCAGCACAGCCAAAGTGGCTCATATAGCGTAAAGGTTTAGCCACATTTGGGCATTGATGCAGGCGCTCAACGAAATCGTGATATTGCTCAGAACGAACACCTAAACGGTGCATACCACTATCGACTTTTAGCCATACCACAACCGGTGATTCTAGAACTGAATTTTCCAGAGCACTAATCTGTTCTTCACAATGCACCACCGTTTGAATGTTATTGGTGACCAGAATCGGTAAATCGCCGGAAGAATAAAAACCCTCAAGCAATAGAATAGGCTGAACAATGCCACCAGCTCGCAGCTGCAATGCTTCCTCAATACGCGCCACACCAAACGCATCTGAGCTTTTAGAGTGCTTAGCAATGTGCAGTAAGCCGTGACCATAGCCATTGGCTTTGACAACAGACATCACTTTACACTGTGGGGCTTTCGATTTTATTTGGCTTAGATTGTGCTCAAGCGCATTTAAATCAATGCTCGCTGTCGCCGCTTTCATATACGTCATTAGCAATTACTCGTCATCAAATGCAGGACCTGCATAGTTATCGAAACGGGAGTGTTGCCCTTGGAATGTCAGACGGACCGAACCGATCGGGCCGTTACGTTGCTTACCGATAATGATCTCAGCGATCCCCTTCAGTGAGCTGTCTGGGTTATACACTTCATCACGGTAGATAAACATGATTAAGTCGGCATCTTGCTCAATCGAGCCCGATTCACGCAAGTCCGAGTTAACAGGGCGTTTATCGGCACGTTGCTCTAGGGAACGGTTAAGCTGAGAAAGTGCCACAACTGGAACGTTCAACTCTTTCGCTAGCGCTTTAAGGGAACGTGAAATCTCGGCGATCTCAAGAGTACGATTATCAGATAGTGAAGGTACACGCATCAGTTGAAGGTAGTCGATCATGATCATTGAAAGGCCATCATGCTCACGAGCAATACGACGCGCACGAGAACGTACTTCGGTTGGCGTTAGGCCTGAGCTGTCATCAATGTACATGTTCTTCTTATCCATGAGGATACCCATGGTCGAAGAGATACGAGCCCAGTCTTCGTCATCAAGTTGACCGGTACGAATTTTGGTTTGGTCCACGCGAGACAGAGATGCAAGCATACGCATCATCAGCTGTTCGCCCGGCATCTCTAGCGAGAAGATAAGCACTGGCTTGTCTTGTTTCATCGCCGCGTTTTCACACAAGTTCATCGCAAATGTGGTTTTACCCATCGATGGACGTGCCGCCACAATGATTAAATCAGAGCCTTGTAGACCTGCCGTTTTCTTGTTGAGGTCATTAAAGCCGGTATCGACACCTGTCACACCGTCTTGCGGAGTTTTGTATAGGATTTCGATACGCTCTAGCGTCTTCTCAAGAATACTATCTACGTTTTGCGGGCCTTCGTTTTCACTCGCGCGACCTTCGGCAATCGCGAATACTTTACTTTCAGCAAGGTCGAGCAGGTCTTCTGATGTACGACCTTGTGGATCGTAACCAGAATCAGCAATCTCATTCGCCACACCAATCAGGCTACGCACCAATGCACGCTGAGCTACGATATCCGCATAAGCGTTAATGTTAGCCGCACTTGGCGTGTTCTTAGCTAGGTCAGCAAGGTAGGCAAAGCCACCCACTTCTTCAAGTTGCTCACGCAGCTCTAAGTGTTCTGAGAGTGTAATAAGATCCAGAGGAGAGCTTTCTTCAAGGATATCTTTTACCGCTTCAAAGATCAGACGGTGAGGACGGCTATAAAAGTCTTTGGCCACAACCTTTTCAGCAACCGTATCCCAGCGTTCGTTATCTAATAACAAACCGCCAATAACAGATTGCTCAGCTTCTAATGAATGTGGCGGGACCTTAATGGCGTCCACCTGATCTTTGGCTGATTTCTGACTTTTGGTATCCACTATGACTACACTCAATAACTAATAATGATCGTTCATTATACCCAAGAACACTCATTTGTAATGCGTTCCTATGAGTTTGTTTTATTATGTAGGAAGAATTTACTTATTGCTGACGAAATTAACCAAGGCTAGCATTACGATCTCGCCATTCGTTCACTGTATAACTGAGGTATGCGTGTCCAAACTATTGGCTCTGAGCACTGGTATTCTATGTACTGGTCTCCTGAGCGCTCCGATGGCTTTAGCTGCTGATGCTAAAACCGATGTTGATGTAATCCTCGACTCGATAGTAGTACCAGAACCTACTGCTGAGCCGATCGTCGTTGCACCAGCACCAGAAGACAAAGATATGGATATCGCCCCAAGTGGTACGAGTGACACCGAGCTGCCAAGCCCACTAAAAACTGAAGTTGAGTTTGGATATCAGTCGCATACTGGTAATTCCGATTCACGCTCTCTAAACGCACGCCTAAACGGTGAATACACGGCTGGCCGCCACAGAACCAGTGGCGAATGGAAATACTACAACCTCTATAAAGATGGCGAAGAAGATAAAAGGCAATCGACTTACACGGCTCAGAGTGACTACAAGTTAAGCCCTAAAACCTATCTTTACGGCAGTTTCAAAGGTGTCGATTCACGCTACAGTGCTTATTTTAAGGACTACACCGTTTCGAGCGGTCTGGGTTACCAGTTTTCAAATACCGAAGAGTTTGTATTGGAAGTCGAAGTGGGACCGGGTTTTCGTTACCAAGAACCAAACCTAGATGAGATCGACGATGATGACCTCATCTTCCCAGAGGTCGTTGAAGAAGCAATTTTCCGGAGCAACGTGAAGACGTCATGGCAAGTTTTACCAAACTTACAACTCAAAGCCGATATAACATTGGTGTCTGGCCACAGTAACTTGAATTTTGATACCGATTTAGAAGTAATCAATAATATTACTGACAACATAGCACTGAAAATTGCTCATTCTCGTCAATACCACGACAAGGTTCCGGAAGGATTAAGCCAAGAGGACTCTGTCATGTCCATCAGCCTATTATTCACATTCTAGCACTCTCAACAAAATAGCTTGAGGCAGGGGTTGTCAAAAACTTTTGCCAATAATGGCTCTTTAACAACTATGATTCGCAACATTCAATATCTTGGCTAATTATCTTCAGTCAGGAAAGTCAGACATAAAAAAACACCAGCCGAAGCTGGTGTTTAAAACTTTCATAAAGAAAGAATTCGTCTTGGTACTGAAATTACTCAGCTGCAACGATAGCGATGTTCGCAGTAGCAAAAACTTCAGAGTGAAGTTGGATGCTTACTTCGAATTCGCCGATGTTACGTAGAGCGCCTTCAGGTAGGCGTACTTCGCTCTTAGCTACTTCAACACCTGCCGCTGTGATAGCGTCAGCGATGTCACGAGTACCGATAGAACCGAATAGTTTACCTTCGTCACCAGCTTTAGAAGCGATAGAAACGCCTTCTAGAGCGTTAACTTTCTCTGCACGAGCTTCAGCAGCAGCTAGTTGCTCAGCAACTTTAGCTTCTAGTTCAGCACGACGAGTTTCGAACATCTCAACGTTACCTTTAGTTGCCATAACTGCTTTACCCTGTGGGATAAGGAAGTTACGAGCGTAACCAGATTTAACGTTTACTTGGTCGCCAAGGCCACCTAGGTTACCGATCTTATCAAGTAGAATAACTTGCATTATCTTAGTCCTCTTAAACTATTATTAACTATTACCGATTACTGATGCTTGTCAGTGTACGGTAGTAGAGCTAGGTAACGAGAACGCTTGATAGCGCGAGCTAGTTGACGCTGGTACTTAGCGCTTGTACCAGTGATACGGCTAGGAACGATTTTACCAGCTTCAGTGATGTAGTTTTTAAGAGTTGCTACGTCTTTGTAGTCAATCTCTTGTACGCCTTCTGCAGTGAAACGGCAGAATTTACGACGACGGAAGAAACGAGCCATGGGCTATCTCCTGATCTTAAATTTAATAATGCAGTCTTTCAAAACTTAGGAAGTGGTGAAAGACTTAAAACAAGTTGAGAATTTTTTAAGGCATTAAGCCAAAAAAGAATTACTCAGCAGCTGCTTCTGGTTTAGCTTCTGTACGCTCTTCGCGACGAGGAGCACGCTCTGCACGCTCTTCTTTTTGCTTAAGCATAATAGATTGCTCAGTCACAGCGCCTTTAGTGCGCATGATCATGTTACGTAGAACTGCATCGTTGAAACGGAAAGCAGTTTCTAGCTCGTCAATCACTTCTTGACCAGCTTCAACGTTCATAAGAACGTAGTGAGCTTTGTGAAGCTTGTTGATTGGGTAAGCCATTTGACGACGACCCCAGTCTTCTAGACGGTGGATAGTACCGCCAGCTTCAGTGATAGAACCAGTGTAACGCTCGATCATGCCAGCAACTTGCTCGCTTTGATCAGGGTGAACCATGAATACGATTTCGTAATGACGCATTTGGTTGCTCCTTACGGATTATTAGCTTCCACGAATGGCTCGGTCGTCCAGAGGAAGCAAGGAACTAAAGATAAATGACCGAGTTTTAAGGACGGCAAATATTATAGAAAGAACCCTGTATTGGCAAGTGGTATTTGGCGAATAATGAAACAGTTTTTCTTTCGCCATTTAGGGGCTGTTAATCTTTCGAGCTGGCTTTTGCTGCTCTTTGTGGGAAATTTATACAAGACAAAGGCTTTGACGTGTAGCTAGCCTACATAAAAAGCCGATAACGCAGTAGAAATGAACCACAAAGGCTGCCCGAAGGGTTCGGCTAAAATCGTTTTATGCTTTGTTGAAGAATATTTGCTTAGAATGATGAGCTACATACTCTTCGCCGCGCCTAAAACGATTTTATCTCGAACAAACTTCAACCACTAAAGAGCAACAGCCCCTTGCCATCTGACAAACCAACTCGTTCTTGCATAGCAGCCTAAAAACAAACGCCCACCAGCAAGTGGTGAGCGTTAATAAGTTCATAGACTTAAGCCAGTGTCTCTTTAAAGGTTACTGAGCTAGACGCTGACGTACCGCTTCAAACAGACAAATACCAGAAGCCACAGACACGTTCAGGCTTGATACGCTACCAGCCATCGGAATCTTAATGAGGTCATCGCAGGTTTCACGCGTTAGACGACGCATACCGTCACCTTCTGCACCCATTACTACTGCTAGAGGGCCGGTCAGCTTCGCTTGGTAGATGTCGTGCGTCGCTTCGCCCGCAGTACCGACAAACCATACACCTTGTTCTTGCAAAGCACGCATTGTACGAGCTAGGTTGGTTACACGTACTAGAGGAACTGTTTCAGCAGCACCACATGCAACCTTACTAACCGTTGCTGTTAACGGCGAAGAGCGGTCTTTAGGCACAATAACCGCAGCAACACCAGCTGCATCCGCATTACGCAGACAAGCACCTAGGTTATGAGGGTCTGTTACGCCATCGAGAACCAACAGCAATGGCTGTTCGTGTTGAGCTAAGATATCGTCTAGGTGAGTTTCGTTAAGCTGCTTAGCAGGCTTCACCTTAGCGATTATGCCTTGGTGGTTTGCACCTTGTGCTTTGTCATCCAGCGGCTTACGGCCCATCTGTTGAATAGATACACCAAACTGCTGTAGCTGATTCAGTAGTGGCAAAAGGCGCTCGTCTTGACGACCTTTCAGCACATACGCTTCAATGAAGCGTGCTGGATCTTTTTCTAATACGGCTTTCACCGCGTGAATACCGTAAATAAATTCGTTACTCATTGTCTCAAATTACTCTTATTGCTCAGAGATGAATGTCACTAACTCCAATGCATTCAGCTCTGCGTTGTTTATTTCGAGAGTATGCGTTTCACGCCCGATACTCTCGCATTACATTCGTTGTTAACGCTTGGCAATGTCCTAAGACTTGTCCGCCCTTGCCTTGCGCGTTGCTGAGCGCTTTTTCTTCGCTCGAGCTTTTGCTGCACCGGTCTTATTACGCGATTTTTTCTTTTTCGCAGAAGCTTCTGAACTACCATCTGGTCGCTTAGTTGGCTCAACTAATGGCTTAGCTGCGACACCCGGTTTGTTGCTCTTCACTGCGGCGCGTTTCTTACTTTTCGCCTTTTTCATTGCTTCAGCAGCACGCTTCTTGGCTGTTTTACCTTTGCCACGAGGCTGACGAGCAGTGTCTTCCAAATCAAAATCAATTTGGCGAGTTTCTAGGTTAACCGCAGAAACCTTCACTTTAACCGAATCACCCAAGCGGTAGATGTTGCCAGAGCTTTCACCCACCAAGCGCTGACCAACAGCATCAAATTGGTAGTAATCGTTCGCTAACGCTGAGATGTGTACCAGACCATCAATGTGCAGCTCAGTTAGACGCACAAAGAAGCCAAAGCCCGTTACGTTGGCAATCACACCGTCCATCACTTCACCGACGTGGTCTTGCATGTATTCACATTTCAGCCAGTCGTTCACTTCACGAGTGGCGTCATCGGCACGACGCTCAGTCATTGAACACTGCTCGCCGTAGAAGTCCATTTCATCGAAAGTGTAGTGGTAACCGCCGGTTGGTGTCCAACGTTCGCTGTTACGACCCTCTTCTTTCGCAATAAGGTACTTAATCGCACGGTGCAGAAGCAAGTCAGGATAACGACGAATCGGCGAGGTAAAGTGAGCATAGCGTTTTAGCGCCAGACCAAAGTGACCTACGTTATCGGCGTTGTATACCGCTTGCTTCATTGAGCGTAGCAGCATGGTTTGAATTAACTCGCGATCTTCACGCTCGTTAATTTGCTGCATTAGTTTTGCGTAATCCGTTGGTGACGGAGACAAACCGCCATCTAGCGATAAGCCAAGCTCACTTAGGAAGTCTTTAAAGCCTGCTAAGCGCTCTTCACCTGGAGTTTCGTGAATACGGTACAACGATGGTTCTTTCGCTTTCTCCACCAAAGATGCAGACGCGATGTTCGCCAGAATCATACACTCTTCGATGATCTTGTGTGCATCGTTACGCACAACGGGTTCAATACGGTCAATCTTACGATCCGCATTGAAAATAAACTTAGTCTCTACCGTTTCAAACTCAATCGCGCCACGCTCGTCACGAGTCTGCTTCAGTACTTTGTACATTCTGTGTAGCTCTTCTAGATGCGGCACTTCTTGAACGTAACGCTCACGAAGTTCTTCGTTGCCATCTAGGATTGCGCCTACTTTGTTATAAGTAAGACGAGCATGAGAGTTCATTACCGCTTCATAGTGCTTGTAACCAGACAGTTTACCTTTGTCTGAGATAGTCATCTCACACACCATACACAAACGGTCTACTTGAGGGTTCAATGAACATAGGCCATTAGAAAGCACTTCTGGCAACATTGGTACAACTTGCGATGGGAAGTAAACCGAGTTACCACGATTGATCGCTTCTTTGTCTAACGCAGTATCAGGACGAACGTAGTAGCTAACATCTGCAATCGCTACCCATAGGCGCCAGCCACCACCTTTCTTCGCTTCACAATAAACCGCATCATCGAAGTCACGTGCATCTTCACCATCGATTGTTACCAATGGCAATTTACGCAGGTCAACACGCCCCTCTTTCGCTTCTTCAGGTACATGCTCACCCAAATTAGCAATTTGTTTATCAACAGCTTCTGGCCACTCATTTGGGATCTGGTGGGTATGAATCGCGATCTTGGTTTCCATGCCCGGAGCCATGTTTTCACCAAGTACTTCAGTAACCTTACCCATCATGTTACGAGAGCGACCGCCACGGTCCGTAATTTCAATCACAACTACATTACCCATTCGAGCTCCGCCTTTATGCTCGGTTGGGATGAGAATGTCATGACTGATACGTGAGTCGTCAGCAACCACATAAGAGTGACCATACTCTAAGAAGAAACGACCGACGATTGGTGTAGTACGTTCTTCAAGCACGCGAACTAAACGACCTTCACGACGGCCACGCTTGCTGTTGTCCGTTGGCTGAGCCAGAACGTAGTCACCGTGCATGATGGTTTTCATCTGATGGTGCGGCAGTAGAATATCGTCATCCTTGCCTTTGCTGCCATCAGGGCGAACCCAGCCATGACCGTCTTTGTGACCAATCACATAACCTTTTACTAGCTCCAATTTTTCAGGCAGCGCATAGCATTGGCGACGAGTGAAGACAAGCTGTCCATCACGCTCCATAGCACGTAAACGACGACGTAGCCCTTCATATTGTTCTTCTCCAGCAAGGCCAAGCGCTTCGAATAGGTCATTGCGGTTCATTGGAATATTCGCTTCTGTTAGAAACGATAAAATGAACTCTCGGCTTGGTACTGGATTGTCGTAATTCTTCGACTCTCGATCGGCAAAAGGATCAACGTTATTGGTAGCTGTCGTGTTTTCTGACATCGGTGTGTTTTTTGACATAGGCGGGCCTGCTTAAGCAAGGAAGGTATATACCCCTAGTATATCCGATGCTAGAGGTAAGCTACAGATATGCTTTAGAAAACCCGAAAATAACCTCAGATTGATATATATCTTCATTTTGTGAAACATCACGTCACAGTTACGGATTACTATCAGAAGTTTACGCAAACGATAAAACGAACGTTTGCCTCATGAATGAAATGCACTATTATCCAGACACTTTTACCAACTCCTGTTCTAAGTATTGATATGAAATTAAAACGCACCTTATTGGCTTCAGCAATGGCGAGCCTTGCGCTATTCCCATTCGCAAGTTCTGCGATGGAAAAAGCTGACCTAATGATTACCGATGCAATGGTTCTAACCATGAACCAAGACAAAACGGTTTATGAGAGCGGAACGGTTGTCGTCAAAGACAATAAAATCATTGCGGTTGGTGATGCTTCACTCGAGAAGCAATACAAGGCTGAGCAAGTGCTAGACGTCGATGGCGATATTGCAATGCCAGGCCTAATCAATACTCACACTCATGTATCAATGACGGTTTTCCGTTCACTGGCTGATGATGTGCCAGACCGACTACACCGCTACATCTTCCCACTAGAGAAGAAGTTAGTATCACGCGATATGGTGCGCATTGGTGCTAACCTAGGTAACGTTGAAATGGTCAAAGGCGGTGTGACAACTTACGCCGACATGTACTACTTCGAGGATGAAGTTGCAAAAACCGTCGATAAGATTGGTATGCGTGCCATCCTTGGTGAAACCGTGATTAAGTTCCCAGTTGCCGATGCTGCAAACGCTGAAGAAGGTATCAAGTACGCGTTGAATTTCATTGAAGAATATAAAGATCACCCACGTATTACTCCTGCATTTGCACCACATGCGCCTTACACCAACACCACAGAGATCCTGCAGAAGATTTCTAAGTTATCACTAGAGCTAGACGTGCCAGTGATGATCCACCTTGCAGAATCGCACCGTGAAGTAGAGAAGATCGCAGAGCGTTCAGAAGGCTTGTCGCCGGTTCAATACATGGATAGCATTGGCGCGCTCAACAAAAACCTGGTTGGTGCACACATGATCTTAGTGGATGACCATGACATTGAGCTTGTTAAAAAGTCAGATATGGGTGTCGCTCATAACATGAGTGCAAACATCAAGTCGGCAAAAGGCGTATCACCTGCACTACAGATGTATGACGAGAATGTACGTATCGGTTTAGGCACAGATGGCCCAATGTCTGGCAACACTCTGAGCACCATTGATGAATTCAACCAAGTTGCTAAAGTTCATAAGCTAGTCAATAAAGATCGTGCAGCAATGCCGCCGATCAAAGTGATCGACATGGCAACAATGGGTGCTGCAAAAGCGCTACACATGGAAGGTGAGATCGGCTCCCTTGAAGCCGGTAAGCTAGCAGACATCATAGTGATCGACACTAAAGCACCAAACATGGTTCCTGTTTACAACCCGTATTCAGCACTGGTGTATTCAGCTAACTCTGGCAATGTTCGTCACACGATCGTCGATGGTAAAATCATCATGCAAGATCGCGACATGCTAACGGTAGATGAAGATAAGATTCGTCAAGAGGCGCTCGATTTCACCAAGGTAGTTCGTGAAGCCGTTATCGAATCAGGTGAAGTAGTTCAATAAGTTCGCTATCGAATAACATGACTATCTAAACGTAAAAAGCCCCGCATTATCAATTAGGCGGGGCTTTTCAGCTTTCAGTAACCTGTAACAATGAGTGCAGGGATCATTACAAGTTTCTTACTCAGTATTACCAGAACGCGTTTTGGCGTTTTGCTCGAGCAATAATATTGTCTGGCATTCTCTTTTCCAGACCACTTCGCAATACAGTAATGCGCTTATGTTGCCTTTGATCTGCCGTGACCGAGTTGTATAACCAACGGTAGGCATCTTCGTAATCTAATGGGCTACCATAGTCACGCAACAACAGCTCGGCTAAATGAATACTGGCACTCAGGTTCCCCAAAGAGGCCGCTTCACGCAGGTATGGAATCGCACGCTCTTGGTCTTGTTGAACCAAGGTTCCACGAGAATAATAACGACCTAATTGCTCTAGTGCTGCAGGTAAACCTTGGTGTGCCGCGTTTTCCATATAGTAGAGACCCAGCTCTACATCTTGAGGAACGCATACACCCCACGCTAGCATATCGCCGTATAAAAACTCATAAGAGGGCAAACTAATACGCGTTGCACGAGCAACGATATCTTCAACTAACTGGCACTTATCAGCTTTCACTCGCTCTAGATGTTGATTATTCTCGATTAAATTAATCAGTTCAGCTTCTGTATATATTGGAACCGGCTCCCCGACATCAGCCAAATTTGCATGACTCAAGGGTGAGCTCAGCGCCATTATCAATGACGCTGCCACAATTCGTAGCTTCATACCTGCACTCTATTATCGGTTTTAAAAACGCATCAAGCCTTTGGGCAACCCAAACTCAATTACATTTCACTCACTATGATATCTGTATCGGCAACTCGGCGTATCGCTTTAGACAAAACTTGCCGCTAATGGGCAATATTTTGCCAGATGGCGTTCAAAAAAATCCTCACAGAAAGCTTTGCCCTCAGATTACAAATATAAAAAAGCCGACTTAAGAAAGTCGGCTTTTAGAAAACGATTTAATTATCATAGCACTAAAGGTGCAGTGGTAATCGCTCCATAAGGCATTATGCGCTGTATGGGTGAACCTTGATGATAGTTTCGTTACGGTCTGGACCAGTTGATACGATATCTATTGGCACACCTGTTAGGTCTTCGATACGTTTGATGTAATCAAGAGCAGCTTGTGGAAGCGCGTCGATTGACTTAGCACCAAATGTTGTTTCAGACCAACCTGGCATTGTTTCGTAGATTGGCGTTGCTTCTTCAAAAGATTCAGCAGCCATTGGAGAAACTTCTAGGATAGAACCATCTTCCATCTTGTAGCCAGTACAGATCTTGATCTCTTCTAGGCCGTCAAGAACGTCTAGTTTAGTCAGACACATACCAGTTAGAGAGTTGATTTGGATTGCACGACGCATAGCAACAGCATCGAACCAACCAGTACGACGTAGACGACCAGTCGTTGCGCCAAACTCGTGGCCAACATCACCTAGGTGCTTGCCAATTGGGTCTTGCTTCTCAAGGCCATCGTATAACTCAGTTGGGAATGGGCCTGAACCAACACGAGTACAGTAAGCCTTAGTAATACCAAGGATGTAACCGATGTGACGAGGACCAAAACCAGAACCTGCAGCAACACCACCAGCAGTCGTGTTAGAAGAAGTTACGTATGGGTAAGTACCGTGGTCGATATCTAGTAGAGTACCTTGAGCGCCTTCGAACATGATCTTGTCGCCGCGCTTACGTGCTGCGTCTAATTCGTCAGTTACGTCCATAACCATTGAAGTTAGTAGATCTGCGTAACCCATGCACTGCTCAAGTACATCTTCGTAGCTTACTGTTTCAGCTTTGTAGAAGTGCTCTAGTTGGAAGTTATGGAATTCCATTACTTCTTTTAGTTTTTCAGCGAACATTTCTTTATCAAAAAGATCACCAACGCGTAGGCCGCGACGAGCAACTTTATCTTCGTAAGCTGGACCGATACCACGACCAGTTGTACCAATAGCTTTCGCGCCACGAGCGATTTCACGCGCGTTGTCGATAGCGATGTGGTAAGGAAGAATTAGCGGACAAGCTTCAGAAACGAAAAGACGCTCGCGAACTGGGATACCGCGCTCTTCAAGAGGCTTCATTTCTTTAAGAAGTGCTTCAGGCGAAAGTACAACACCGTTACCGATAACACATTTAACATTATTGCGCAGGATGCCTGATGGAATTAAGTGAAGAACGGTTTTTTCACCGTCAATTACAAGTGTATGACCTGCATTGTGACCGCCTTGGTAGCGAACCACGTATTTTGCATCTTCAGTTAAAAGGTCAACGATTTTACCTTTACCTTCATCACCCCATTGGGTGCCTAGAACGACTACGTTATTTCCCATCTTTCCAATTTCTGTTGCTAATTAAAAATGGATTCTAGCACTGAATCACACTTCTTGCAGTCACTTTTTGTTCATAAACGTTAACGCTGTACAAAAATAAAACAGCGATTACGAAGGGCAGATTGCTAAAGATGCTGATATCATTATATTTTTATAGATATAAGGCAGCATCATGTCTGATTCAATTTGGCTCGCAATTGGGCTTGTTCTCATCGTTGAAGGGCTTGGCCCATTAGTCGCACCAAATGGCTGGAGAAATATGGTCGCTCAACTAAGCGAGCAGCCCGATACTCAATTACGCCGCATTGGTGGGTGCCTTGTTGTCGCTGGCGCCGTGATCGCCTTTATGACACACCACTAATTCACGTCATCACATCTCAGAATAGCTTCTCTGTATAATTCCTCAGCATTGCTAGCTGAAAGATAGTTCGAGCAACCACTCTCTCATAGCATCTCAAGACAAGATGAAATGCAGAATCCCAAAAAGCAAAAAGGCTCCCACAATGGGAGCCTTTTAAGTATTAGCGTGTCTTATTATTGAAGGTCAGCGTTTGCTGCTTCGATAACTGCTCAGCTTATTTCGCTGGAGCGCCGCTGGCTTGATTCATGTACTGGAAGAATTCACTCTTAGGATCCAATACTAAGATATCATTCTTGGAACTGAACGATTTCTTGTAGGCTTTAAGAGAACGTAGCAAGCTGAAAAACTCTGGGTCTTGATTGTACGCATCCGCATATATCTTTGCTGCAGTTGCATCCGCTTCACCACGAGTCACACGAGCCGTTTTATCTGCCTCAGCGAGAATGGTTGCTACCTCGAGCTCTGCTTGAGCTCGGATAACTTCAGCTTTTTCACGACCTTGAGAGCGGAACTTACGAGCTACGGACTCACGCTCTGCACGCATACGGCGGTAAATAGACTCACTGATTTCATCAGGTAAGTTGATCTTCTTAATACGGAAGTCAACAACTCGTACACCCAAATCTTTTAGTGCGCTCTTACGAGTATCATCTAAAACCTCTTGCATGATTTGATCACGTTCGCCATCAATCTCTAACGCTTTCAATGCAGCTTCATTCGCTAATTCATCTTCAACGCCGTCAGCAAGCTCTTTACTCTTGTCGCTAGGACCAGAAATGATTTGCTTGATTTCACGAGAACCGATTTCAGAACGTAAAACATCAGTTACCTTGCGCTCTAGTAGTGCCTCTGCTTGCATTGCATTACCACCACCTGTCGCCAGGTAGTAACGACCAAAGTCTTCAATACGCCATTTTACGTATGAATCAATGATTACGTCTTTTTTCTCAGAGGTTACGAAACGATCAGAGCGGCCATCCATGGTTTGAATTAGCGCGTCTAGTCGCTGTACGCGATCGAACATCGGCATTTTGAAATGCAAACCCGGCTCATAGATGCGAGTGATTTCGTTATTATCTTTCAGAACACGACCAAAACGAACAACAATGCCACGCTCACCTTCTGGAATCACAAACAGTGACATCAACATAAGAGCCAATGCAATCACTAATACAGGGATCATTAACTTACGCATTCTTAGTATCTCCCTTGACGTGATGTTGAACGAGTTTCAGAGTTAGATTTTGGTGCAACGTCTTTACGGTCAGACTCTAGTTGAATCTCATCATAAGCAGAACCCGTTCTCGATTTACGAGCTTTAGAACTGTCGCTATCTTGACCGGCTAACTTGTCAATCGGAAGGTACAGCAAGTTGCCGCTTGATTCTGAATCAATAAGAACCTTGGACGTATTGCTATATACTTCTTCCATTGTATCTAGATACAGACGATTACGTGTCACTTCAGGAGCCGCAGCGTATTCAGGAAGTAGTTTTTCAAACTGAGCGACCTGACCCTCTGCTTCATTAGTAATACGCTCTCTGTAACCTTGCGCTTCTTTCTTCAAACGCTCAGCACGACCTGTCGCTTTTGGTAAGATTTCATTTTTGTAAGCCTCAGCTTCACGAATGAAACGCTCTTCATCCTCACGAGCAGCAATGGCATCGTCAAACGCATCTTTAACTTGCTCAGGCGGACGTGCAGACTGGAAGTTTACGTCAACCAACGTGATACCCATATCATAGCTATCAATAATTTGGTTCAACGTTTCTTGCGTGCTTTGGCGAATCTGCTGACGACCGCTGGTTAGGATCGCATCCATCAGAGAATCACCAATCACAGCTCGCAAAGCAGAGTCTGTTGCTTGGTGTAAGCTATCGTCCGCATCCGTCACTCGGTACAGATACTTGTATGGATCAGTTACGCGATACTGAACATCCATTGATACATTCACTACATTTTCATCTTTCGTTAGCATTGTGCCTGATGCACGCAGTGAGCGAATCGCTTGAACATTGACCAGCTGTCTATCGCTAATTTGATCGATGAAACGTGGATGCCAGTTAAGACCAGGTTCTTCAATACGATCAAACTGACCTAATCGAAGTACAACTGCTCTTTCTGCTTCGCCAACGGTGTAGAAACCTGCGAAGAACCAGATAGCAATAGCAATAACGGCAATAACACCAAAGCCAATTGCACCGCCACCACCAATAGATGGTCCGTTTCCGTTGCCACCTTTTTTACCAAACTTGCCACCCAACTTTTGACTCAGCTTGTTAAACACTTCGTCTAGGTCTGGCGGTCCTTGATCTCGGCCGCCGCGATTGTTTTTATTGCCCCAAGGGTCATTATCGCGGCCGTTATCGCCGTTGTTATTTCCAGGCTCATTCCACGCCATTAGAAAGCTCCATCATTTGATATGACGTTATACTGTAGCAGTCTCTGAGGTAACGATAAAGTCACCCAAGAGCGCCCCTTCTCTTTTTTCAAGTTTAGACCAATCTATCTGTTGCATTCGGATATCTATCAACAAGTTACCATTTTCATCATACTCTTCATGTTGAATACATTTCAGCTGGAAAAATAAACTACGAATACGGCCTTGATGTTGATGTGGAATACACAGTCGGTATTGAACCATTTGACTCGCTAAACGCTCAGTTAACGCTTCAAACAGCAGTTCAATACCTTCGCCTTCCATTGCAGAAACCCAAACAGCGCGTGGTGCGCCCTCTTCGTCTCTATCAATGCGAGGTTTTTGGTCTTCCATGCAGTCAATCTTATTCATGACTACAAGGGTTGGCACTTCATGAGCATCGATTTCTTCCAATACATCATGAACAGCCTGAATGTTCTCACGAAAGCGGTCATCACTGGCATCGACAACATGTAACAAAATGTCAGCTTCCTGCGTCTCTTGTAATGTAGCCTTGAACGCAGCGACCAAGTCGTGTGGTAGATGACGGATAAAACCTACAGTATCTGCGAGAATCGCAGGCCCGACATCTGGCAATTCAATCTTACGTAGTGTTGGGTCTAGTGTTGCAAACAGTTGATCTGCCGCATAAACACCAGCACTAGTGATTCGATTGAAAAGCGTTGATTTCCCAGCGTTGGTATAACCAACTAAAGAAACGGTTGGGATTTCAGCTCGATTACGAGCGCGTCGTCCTTGCTCACGTTGCTTAGCTACTTTAGCTAAACGACGCAATATTGCCTTTATACGGTCACGCAACAAACGTCGATCGGTTTCCAGTTGAGTTTCACCTGGACCACGAAGACCAATACCACCTTTCTGCCTTTCAAGGTGAGTCCAACCACGAATCAATCGGGTAGAGATATGTCGAAGCTGAGCGAGCTCAACTTGTAGCTTACCTTCATGAGTTCGCGCACGTTGTGCAAAGATATCTAAGATCAAACCCGTGCGATCAATCACACGACATTTACACAATTGCTCGAGGTTTCGCTCTTGGGCAGGAGAAAGGGAGTGGTTAAAAATCACAATTTCAGCACCGGTCAGCTGAACAGCTTGTGCGATTTCTAGGGCTTTACCTTCTCCGACATAGTATTTAGGGAGTGGGGATTGGCGGCTACCAGTAATCACTTGTAGCGTTTCTACCCCCGCAGAAGAGACCAGCATTTCGCATTCGCTTAGGTCTTCCCATTCTCCCTCATGCGTGAAGTTGATATGAACAAGTACGGCTCGCTCACCGGATTCATAACGGTCAAACAAGCTACCAACTCCTTATCACAGCCTTTGCTGTGTTAATTGAACGATTAATCTTCTGTCTTCTCAGCACGATCAGATGGAGCACGTTGCTCGCCGCTGTGGTGACTTACTGCACGAGCAGGAACCACAGTAGAAATCGCATGCTTGTAAACCATTTGGTTGACAGTGTTCTTCAGCAAGATCACGAATTGATCGAAAGACTCGATCTGACCTTGCAGCTTAATGCCGTTTACAAGGTAGATTGAGACTGGAATGCGCTCACGGCGGAGTGCATTTAGGAATGGGTCTTGTAGCGATTGCCCCTTAGCCATTTTATTTTCCTTATTTTGTATTTTGTTGTAATTACTTAGCTAGTGGTGCACAAAAAGGTGCGGCCTTTGCATCTGAGCTAAATGAATAAAAAAACTCCGTTGTTATTGAAAGGCTGTGATTTTAAAAAGCCTCAATAACGGATCCTTTTCAGAGTATATTCACGCAAAAGCGATCACATTATACACAGCAATACTAGTCAGATGCTATTGCATCTGAAAGAGTTTCTAACGCTTGATCAATGTTTTCGCTATCCAACCAAGTTAAATCATCCCAACTGCGCAACCAGGTGATCTGTCGCTTGGCCAACTGACGGGTTGCACAGACACCACGGAAAACCGCTTCGTCTAAATCACAATTACCGTCTAAATAATCCCACATCTGCCTATAACCAACGCATCGGATCGATGGCAATTCAGGATGAAGATCTTCTCTGGCGTACAGCGCCTTCATTTCTTCTTCAAATCCTGCTTCGATCATCTTCTCAAAACGCAGCTCAATGCGGCGATGGAGTTCTTTCCTTTCCTTGGGAGCTATTGCAAATTGTTTCACACGAAATGGCAGGCTATCGCCTTTCGTTTGAGTTAGCTCTGTTAATGTTTTACCCGAAATTCGATAAACTTCCAATGCCCTTGAAAGCCTTTGTGGATCATTTGGGTGTATTCTTTCAGCGGATACGGGATCTATCTCTCTTAATTGATCATGTAATGCTTGCCAACCTTGCTCAATAGATTCCGCTTCAATCTGCTTGCGAATCTCCGGATCCGCAGCCGGTAGTGGCGATAAACCTTCCAACAACGCTTTGTAGTAAAGCATAGTGCCGCCTACTAAAAGAGGGATCTTGCCTTGGGCAACGATCTCGTTCATCTCTTTCAGGGCATCACGACGAAAATCTGCCGCAGAGTACGCTTCGCTTGGGTCAAGAATATCAATCAAGCGGTGAGGCGCGAGCTCAAGCTCTTCTGCATCCGGTTTAGCGGTGCCGATATCCATGTCTTTGTAGATAAGTGCCGAATCGACGCTGATGATCTCTACTGGGTATTTCTGACGCAAGCGGATAGCTAAATCTGTTTTTCCTGATGCCGTTGGGCCCATTAAAAACAACGCTAAAGGTAATTTTTCAGTCATGATAGTTAGTATTTGTTTCTCAGTTATAGCGCTTTATAGCAAAGGGCTTTTGTCACGAGAGGGCGCTTTCAAAAAGGTCCCTTCGTAAAAAATAAAATCATACACAGCCTAAGCCGTAAATAAGCTTAATTTACCAGTAAACTAAACCATAAATGCCGCAATAGTCGCCGAAAAGTCGATAGGATTAACAAATTCAGGATCATCTAATGGAAGTAGACCATGCCAAAGTTGTTCAAGTTCCCCAACTAATTGAACCGCTTCAGATAAAGTGTAGTCGCTTTTTACTTGTGCAGTTTGAATCCCGATCCAGTTGACCAAAACTGGCAACATGTCATTAGGTTGCTTCACTGTACTCTGGGCATTTATTGAAGCCGCGTACGATAACAGATCTGGAATCAGAATTTGTAAGTTTTGCTGCCTTAATGGAGAAGGAACCCCCATCACCATAACCGCTTCACTATTTCGAACTTTAAGCTCAATACCAAGACGAGTCAGTAGTTGGTTTAATGTCTTCGCTACCTCAACCAATTCACTACCAATTTTAAGCGATAAAGGCACCAGTAATGGCTGGCTTTTTAATGCGCCGCTTCTCGTGTCTAGCTGGCCAATAACGCGCAGTAACTCCGCTTTAGCCAAAGAGACCAACACGCAACCATTCTTGTTGCCCATCATCAGGTACTGACTCTCGACAACCGAGACGGCCTTACCTAATTCAGTGACTGGTGTTCTTGGCTTCGACTGAGGTAGCTTCTGTTGAGGCAATTCTGCATCGCTTGGCGCTGTTTGCGCCATTGGCTGTTGAGCATCTGATGGCGCATCCGTTTGACGCTCAAAATCTGGCGTTTTCAATAGCTCTTTGTAAGCACTCACTTCGCGCTTCGAAGGTGCAGGTTCGGCGTGGTGTTGATGTGACTCTTTCTCTTTCTTCGGAGCCGGCCGTGATTCTATCCACTCTTGACGAGGTGAACCGGTAAAACTGGTTTCACGAACAGACGAGTTTCGGTTAGCAGGTGAACCTAAATTACTTGAAAAGCCACTGCTTGAAGAACCTCTGTTAGACGCTGAGCCATAGTGCTGACCACTATCATTAACGCTGTGTTGAGGCTGGTTATAAACTTGCTCGGATTCTGCTTTTCTCGGATAGGCTGGAGTCTGCTCAATCGCATGTCGCACTCTTTCAGAAACCTGAGATTGTTCTAAATGAGCTGGGACATTGCTTTCTGTCGCACTAAAACTCGTCGTGTCTTCCGCTTCAGGTATCGAACTATCTTGCTGATAATTAGGGGCTTCTGATTGGTGGAAAGCAGATTGACTAATAGGCGCTGCATCGATTTGCTTACTTTGTGCTAAGCCATCGCTCAGTGCTTGATAAATAAAGTCATGCACCAGACGAGCCTGATGAAAGCGCACTTCATGTTTAGCGGGGTGAACGTTCACATCGACTTGATGCGGGTCTAGTTCAATGAAGAGTACGTAAGTTGCAAATTGGTCTGGACGCAAGCTAGTTTCGTAGCTTTGACGAATCGCATGATTGATTAGTTTGTCACGCATCATACGACCATTCACATAGCAGTATTGTAAGTCGCTTTGCTGTCTTGCCCCCTCTGGCGTGGTGATCCAGCCATGAAGTTTTAACCCTTGGTGCTCAAGTTCTATCTTAAGCATATGACGAACAAATGGATTACCGCATACCGCTGCAATGCGTTTCTCGGCTTGAACCTCCGTCTTAGCAGCGCGGTACTGACGAATCATCTTGCCGTTGTGACGCAGGTTGATCGTCACATCGAAGCGACTTAATGCGATGCGCTTAAGTAGCTCATCAATATGAGTGAATTCGGTTTTTTCAGTACGTAAGAATTTGCGGCGTGCCGGGGTATTGAAAAACAGATCCAGCACTTCAACCGAGGTGCCAATTGGGTGTGCGGCAGGCTGCAATTTTACCTGCATGTCTCGGCCTTCACTGTGCGCTGCCCAAGCTTGATCTTGAGTGGCAGGACGTGAAGTCATGGTTAAACGCGCTACTGAACTGATACTCGCTAGTGCTTCACCACGGAAACCTAGGCTAACGATCGCCTCAAGGTCATCAAGAGTATGGATTTTAGAGGTAGCGTGGCGGCTTAGTGCGAGAGCCAGTTCATCTTTTACTATGCCCTTACCGTTATCTCGAACACGGATCATCTTGGCGCCACCTTTCTCGATATCAATATCGATACGTGTCGCGCCGGAATCCAAACTGTTCTCAACCAGCTCTTTTACAACAGAGGCTGGCCTTTCTACCACTTCACCCGCTGCAATTTGGTTCGCTAAGCGAGCTGGCAGTATTTTGATCGTCATATTTATAGCTACCTTACTGCCATCCATAGAAGCCCTTCCAAGCTTAGAAGGCACCTCTATGTTAGTTAAACTCGATTATTTATGAGGAATAATCAGCACTTGTCCAATCGCCAGTTTATCAGAGCGGAGCTTATTCGCTTGGCGAATGCTGTTCACACTCACACCGTATTTCGCGGCGATCTTGCCTAAGTAATCGCCTCTTGCGACTTTATGTTTGCGAAGGGGTACATCTTTAACCTCAACCGTAATACGTAACTTTTGACCCACTCTCACTGTTTCTGATTTTAGACGGTTCTCACGTTTAATATCAGCCACAGACACTTTATAACGGCTAGCGATCTTACCTAGGTATTCTCCAGACTTAACCGTGTGAGTGATAGTCTTAGTCTTAACCGCACTGCTTGATGATGAGCTTGAAGCGCTACCTGGAATCTTCAGCACTTGGCCAATCGCAAGGCTGCTTGACTTCAGGTTATTGTACTTCATCAAGGCTTGTGTCGATGTGCCGTACTTACTCGCAATCACCGATAACGACTCACCACGAGACACCTTGTGCTGACTAACACTGCCTGTTGATGATGTCGCATTAGACAAGATAATCCCTTCCGGCGGGTTCTCTTTCAGGTACTTCACCACGGCTTTAGTCACAGCACGCGCAAGTTTATCTTGGTGCGAGCGTTGGAAAAGTAACTTCTCTTCCGTTGGATTTGAAATAAAGCCCGTTTCTACCAATACCGATGGGATCTGCGGTGAGCGCAATACTGCCAAACTCGTATTAATCGGCTTACTGTTGTGTAGTTTAGCGACTTTACCCATTTCAGACAGAATTGCTGTTGCCAGTTTATAGCCCTCTTTCTGAGAGTGACTAAATTGCAGGTCCAACAGAGTTTGGTTTACGTTCTTATCATCAATATGACTGGTGAAAGCAGTACCCGTGCCCCCCAACAATTCTGATTGTTTCTCTTTATTCTCAATCCAACGGGAGATTTCTGTATTCGCACGTCGAGTGTTCAGCACAAACACCGAACCGCCTCGAGGTTGAGGTGTAGTAAAAGCATCCGCGTGAATTGAAATCAATAGGTGTGCTTCATTCTCACGAGCGATAGCAACTCGTCTATTAAGGTTTACGAAATAGTCAGCATTACGAGTCATACGAGTTTTGATACCCGGAATCGCATTCAATTGAGCAGCTAACTTTTTAGAAATACTCAGCGTCGCATCTTTTTCATATTTACGACTTGGGCCGATCGAGCCTGGGTCTTCACCACCATGCCCAGGATCAATCACGATCAAGATATCTTTCTGACGCTTAACCTGATTGATATCTTTACTTACCGTTGGCTTACTTGGTTTTGTGGTTGGTTTGCTCTTGCTTACCGTATCATGAGGCAGATCGATCACCAAGCGGTGCCCATATTGACCGCCCGGTGTTGGGCTTAACTTAAAAAGATTAGCTTTAGAGGATTTCTTCAACTCGAAAACTAAGCGATAGGTTCCCTTCTGTGGGGGAGAGCTTTTACGAACTTTAGAAAGTACTGGGCTATCTTTCACCACCACCGGCAGCTTTGTCGCTAATTCGGTATTTTTTAAATCGACAACCAAGCGGCTTGGGCTACTCAGTGTGAAATAGCTAAAGTCGACCTCAGATTTAAGATCGATAACCACACGCGTTTCTTCAGGTGAAGGCCAAACCCTCAAACCTTTTAGTGAATTCGCAGAAACCAGTGATGAAAATAGTAAGGAGAAAACAGCAGCCATCATGGCTACTGTTGGAAAAAGGCGTCTAGAAATCAACATAACTCCAACTGACTAAGTAAGCGCTGTCCGTATTCACTATTAGCGGTTAGGGAAACAATACGGTGATCGTCTTGGTAACGAATATCAATATCCATGTCCGCTTCTGGTAGCAAGCCTTGCCCCTTCTCTGGCCATTCAACCAAACAGATCGCGTCAGGCGTAAAGTAATCACGAATCCCCATAAATTCGAGTTCTTCAGGATCGGCTAAGCGGTAAAGATCAAAGTGATACACCTGCCAATCTGCAAGTTGATAAGGTTCAACTAGAGTATACGTTGGGCTCTTTACATTTCCTTGATGACCAAGTGCTTTTACAAAGCCGCGACTAAACGTCGTTTTACCTGCGCCAAGATCACCATGCAGATAAATCGTTGTCTGCTGTGAGCAAAGATTAGAAAGCTCCGTTCCTAGTTGAATCGTTGCTTGTTCATCTTTCAAAGTAAATTGTTTAGTGCTCATGAATACGTTCTCTAAAAATCGATCGTTGACTATAAAAAATCAAAAGAACAAGAATAGTAAACCGTGATGCTTTTAGGAGACAAGCATTCAAGTGTAAGTTCTATGAAAAATACTGTTCAAAACACGTCTGTTCTGGTCAACGCCAATAAGATCCGTTAAGATCCGCCCCCATTTTTGCCGAACCGAATTTTAGTTACCCTTATATCTACAAGAATAAAGCCATGAATCTAGACCATCTTGCTGAAAAAATTAAAATTTGGGGAAATGAGCTAGGCTTTCAAAAAGTTGGCATCTGCGATATTGATTTAAGTGAACACGAAGCCCCTCTTCAAGCATGGCTAGATGCGGGTCATCACGGCGAAATGGATTGGATGGCCCGTCATGGCATGATGCGCGCACGTCCTAATGAACTTCACCCAGGAACCATTCGAGTGATCAGCGCCCGAATGAACTACCTACCACCTGAAGCTCAATTTGCCTCAAACCTCAGCGATACCACTCAAGGGTACATCAGCCGTTATTCTTTAGGTCGTGATTATCACAAATTGTTCCGTAACCAACTGAAAAAACTGGGGCAACGAATTGAAAAAGAGGTCGAAGGTTTAGACTCACGTCCTTTCGTCGATTCTGCACCTATTTTAGAAAGACCACTTGCTCAAAAAGCAGGGCTTGGCTGGACAGGTAAACACTCACTCATACTCGATAAAGACGCGGGCTCTTGGTTCTTCCTTGGAGAGCTACTAGTGAACATCCCTCTTCCTGTCGATGAGCCGAGTGTTGACGAATGTGGAAAATGCACCGCATGTATCACCTCCTGCCCAACCGGCGCCATTATTGCTGATGGTGTGGTTGATGCTCGAAAATGTATTTCATATTTAACGATTGAATACGATGGCGTAATCCCAGAAGAATTCAGAGAAGCAATTGGGAACCGAATCTATGGTTGCGATGACTGCCAATTGGTTTGCCCATGGAATCGTCACGCTGATATCACTGAGCAAAAAGACTTCCACCGCAGAGAAGATTTTAAAGAAGCCGACCTCGTTTTACTCGCAAGTTGGGATGAAGCGACCTTCTTAAAGAAAATGGAAGGCTCAGCGATCAGACGTATTGGTCATACCCAATGGTTACGCAATATCTATGTTGCTATGGGGAATGCACCATTCCAACAACGTATTGTTGAAACCTTAGAGTCTCACCGAGGTAATAGCGACATGTTAGATGTTCATATCGAGTGGGCTTTAGAAAAACAATTACAGCAATTGCCGAGCATTATTGAGGTTCAAAAAGGTAACAGCAAAGTCGCAACTAAAAAGCATCGACTGATACGCATTGTTGAGAAAGGACTACCAAGAGATGCTTAGCCCTATATATGCCAATGTCTGGAAGGCTAGCTCTTACTAACAGTCCAATATTTAAGATAACTCGTTGCACATAATTTTAGAACAATGTTTGACCTTGTTCTCAATTTTGGCAATGTGGAAAAAATTCAGAACTCTCGTAAACTTCCGACACCTACACAAAGTTAAACACAGTACCGATAAATGATTAAGATCAAAAAACAACAAGTTAACGATCTTTCATCAAATCCCGCATACGCATATAAACTTATACAAAACAATAGGTTACAGAAGTTAAGGTTTAGCTAACATATTGAGAACAAGAAAGATCTTTTTGAGAGATGTGAAGAATTAAGCCTAAAATAACTTTATCAACCAAGTTATCCACATCTAACCACTTGTGGATAAGTCTGTTTATAGATGTGAAATACCTCAAGTATCTACTTCAGAGACCTGATGATTACTAGCATTCCGGTTGCTAAGAAAAATTTAAGACAAAAAAATATCCACCATGATGGAGGATTATTTGCTTTTTGAGGGATTATGCTTCGCAGCATTAAAGAAAGAGCTTAGGCTTAAAGCCTATATCTAAGCCAGATAGCTTAGAAAGAAATTGGAGCGACACACGAGGTTACCGATCTTCAAGGCTTAGGCGTGACCTCAGCCTTGGCACGGATTGCACTCTGCCAGAATGCTCTTCATGTTTCACTTTCAAATTGGAGCGACACACGAGGTTCGAACTCGTGACCTCAACCTTGGCAAGGTTGCGCTCTACCAGCTGAGCTAGTGTCGCATAAGTTAATCGCAGCTCTTAATGCCTTTGGCAATAAATGGCGCTTAACTGTAATGTGGTTGCGGGAGCCGGATTTGAACCGACGACCTTCGGGTTATGAGCCCGACGAGCTACCAAGCTGCTCCATCCCGCGTCCGGATGCATTGTTTAAGTCAATGAGTCTATCAAATTTGAGCGACACACGAGGTTCCCATTC
>NZ_LWEH01000297.1 GCF_001635455.1 Vibrio sp. HI00D65 | reverse complement strand
GGTGATGTTAGTGATAATCACCATCCACATCGGCGCTTTTGCATTCTGAGTTCCAAGTAGCCAACCCAAAATAACGAAATTCGTCAGTGCTGCCGGTGCACTCCATGCTCGAATCGAGAAATACTGTTGGCCATAATGTTTCACTTGATCACTGGCGCTACTTAATGAAAAAACCAGATCAGCCACTAAGCCGTGTAACAGTAAGAAGACACCAGCAAACCCAAGAGCCATGGTCACGCCTTGCACACAGACCAAACCAAGCTGCTTGCCATCATTTGCACCGTACGATTGTGCGGCAAGTCCGGTTGTCGACATGCGTAAGAAGCCAAGCAACCAAAAGGTCACACTGATCATGGTGCCACCTAACGCCACGCCTCCTAGGTACCAAGAATGTTCTAAGTGGCCGATAACAGCAGCATCCACTAAACCCAGCAATGGGACAGTAATATTAGAGAGCACCATCGGGATCGCGAGCAACAGCACTTGTTTGTGCATTGCTTGATTGAATAGCGTTTGGAAAATAGTTTGGGGATTAAATAGCTTCATAACCACCTCTTTGATTAGAGGCGATAGTTTAACCTAGTGAGTGTGCTTTCACTATGTTGTGAGATTTTGGCTTATAACAGATGTAGCTTCGAGTATGTGTAAGTAGTGCTGCTCTAGCGCTACCACTTCACCAGTACCAGTTGCGGCGTTAAACGCTTTTTAACCTGAGAAATTTTGCACAATAGTCGCTGCCATAACTTCCAACGGTTACATTGCTGTTCTAAAGGCGAAAATGCTTTAACCCATTGCGCCCATGGTAACCAATTAAGAATGCTGTCGACTGGAGAAGATAAGCCATGTGCATAGTCACCAGAGCCTAGCTTCTTACCTAAAGTACTTGAGCTCTTATCGCCAGCCAATACAACACACGCATGTGCATGAGTAAAGTAACGGCTCAAAGACTGAATAAAGTGCGCGGTTTGCTGCTCATTACAATCCAACAGTGCATGTTCACACACCACCATTACCGAAGCTTGCTCTGGAATATTGAGTTCATCTAACCAAGTCAGATCATCTACGGAACCACACTCCAAGCGGTAGCGTTCATTTTTGTGGAACAAACGTTGTCGCCAAAGTAGATTCTCGGTTACATCCAGCTCTACCCAGTGACAGCGGCCATTGTCTAATCGGTAAAAACGGGTGTCGAGACCAGCTCCCACATTAATAATCCAAGCATCAGGGTTGTGAGATAGGAACTGCTGAACTTGAGAATCGCAAAGTTGAGTCAAGGTCGCATAGAGAAGTTGTTGTTGGTCGAGTTCACCAGTAAGGCATTCCGGCGCTAATTGACAACGCTTACAGGCCTGAGCAGCAATAGGATCATAGACGAGGCCATCATCGGCAAGGCTTTCTCGGCTGCGAAACCAAAGATGTTGAACGAGATTTGTCGGAACTTGAAGTTCTTGATGTGCAGAAGCTTGATCAGCAGAAA
>NZ_LWEH01000296.1 GCF_001635455.1 Vibrio sp. HI00D65 | reverse complement strand
ACGTTGCTCTGCCTATGCGTATCGAATCTATTTCTGAAAATGAAATAAAACGTCGAGTCAGTGCTGCGTTGGATAAAACGGGCTTACTAGACAAAGCGCGCTGTTTGCCAAGCCAGCTTTCTGGTGGTGAACAGCAACGTGTGGGCATTGCCCGTGCTGTGGTCAACCGTCCAACTCTGCTGCTAGCGGATGAGCCGACGGGTAACCTAGACCCGGAATTATCTAACCGCGTGTTGCGACTGTTTGAAGAGTTTAACCGTGCCGGTGTGACGATCATCCTAGCAACGCACGATATCGGGTTAGTGAATACTCGCCCTCAATATCGTCATCTTGAATTAAACCAAGGCTTTTTGAGTGAGGTTGAAGACTATGGCCGCTAATAAGCGCATCAAAAAACCTCAATCTAATCGTGCTGCAAACCGCACTTCAAGTGACGGCTTCTTCGTGGTGCATTGGAAGCAAGCTAAGTCATCGTTCTCACAAATGTGGCAACGTCCACTGGGCAACTTACTGACGCTTGCGGTTATTTCTATGGCTCTAGCAATGCCTGCGTGTTTGTACTTACTAGGTAAAAACGTAGGTGAAGTGGCAAAAGATGTCACAAGCCCGTCACAAATTAGT
Source organism: Vibrio sp. HI00D65 (assembly GCF_001635455.1). Taxonomy (GTDB): domain Bacteria; phylum Pseudomonadota; class Gammaproteobacteria; order Enterobacterales; family Vibrionaceae; genus Vibrio. Next base: position 2,428 of record NZ_LWEH01000296.1, on the reverse strand, counting down.
GCTTATGTAGAGGATGGTATTCCCGAGCCTCGAGTCATGGTGCTTAAAGATGAAATCGAGAGTTGGGATCAAGTTGAGCTGGTGGAGTACATTTCATCTCAACAAGGGCTTGCTGACCTCAGTCAGTATTCTGGCTTTGATGATGCACTAACTATTCTCGACGACTATTCACTGCCAGGTGTGTTAGTGATAACACCAAGCGTACAAAGCGATGCTCAAATCAAAGAGCTGGCAGGCCAAGTCAAAAAACAAGAATTAGTGACCGATGTTCGTTTGGACGAAGATTGGTTAGCAAGATTAGACGCGATTAAAGCGCTAGCCGCTGTCATCGTGATTACCTTAACGGTATTGATGTTAGGCGCTGTGTTTTTGATTATCGGCAACACACTGCGATTTAATGTGTTGGCGCATAAAGAAGAGATTCAAACCATGAAGCTGATTGGTGCCACCGATAGCTACATTCTTCGGCCATATCTATATTCTGGTATGTGGTTCGGTGTATTAGGTTCGGTTAGCGCGTGGGTAATGACGGCATTAATTACCGTATTACTGAATAGCGCGGTGGATGATCTGGCTCAGCTTTACGACAGCCACTTCCGCTTAATTGGCCTAAGCTGGGATGAATCTTTACTGCTTTTGATCGTTGGAACCCTGCTGGGTAGTGTGGCTGCGAAGCTTTCTGCACAGCGTCACCTAAAAGAAATTGAACCAGTTTAGTTGAATAGAGTCATATTTAGACGAAAAATAGGCACTTCTTAACCAGTTTTTGCCTTGTATAGACGAATTGATTATGCATAATTACCTCCCTCTTCTTGAAACCTGTTCATTTTAGGTTCAAGATTGTCGGGTTTTAATAGATGTACTACTCCAGATCAGAGATTGATGAGGAACCGAATGGCAAACCAAGCGTATCAAATGGCTTTAGTCACACAAGATAGTTTAGACAGCTATATCCGCTCAGCGAACAGCTACCCAATGCTGACGCCTGAAGAGGAACGTGGACTTGCAGAGCGATTACATTACAAAGGTGAGATCGACGCTGCGAAAGGCTTGATCCTTTCACACCTACGATTCGTGGTGCACGTTGCAAGAGGTTACTCTGGCTACGGTCTGCCTATGGCTGATCTCGTTCAAGAAGGTAACATCGGTCTAATGAAAGCCGTGAAGCGCTTCAACCCAGAGGTTGGCGTTCGATTGGTTTCTTTCGCAGTTCACTGGATCAAAGCTGAGATTCATGAGTACGTACTGCGTAACTGGCGTATCGTTAAGATTGCGACAACTAAGGCACAGCGCAAACTGTTCTTTAACCTTCGTAAATCTAAAAAGCGTTTAGGTTGGTTTAACAACGGTGAAGTTGAGACAGTAGCTCGTGAACTTGGTGTTGAGCCTTCTGAAGTTCGTGAGATGGAATCTCGCTTGGCAGCGCAAGACGCAACGTTTGAAGCACCAATGGATGACGATGACGGCGGCTCTGCTTACACAGCTCCGGTTTACTACCTAGAAGATAAAGCGTCAGACGTTGCTGAAACGGTTGAAGCATCTAACTGGGAGTCTTACACCAATAATCGTTTAGGCCTAGCACTAGCAAGCCTAGATGAGCGTAGCCAACACATTGTTCGCTCACGTTGGTTAGACGACAATAAAGCAACACTACAAGACTTAGCGGATACCTACAGTATCTCTGCAGAACGTGTTCGCCAGTTAGAAAAAAATGCGATGAAGAAATTGAAACAAGCCGTTGGCGATTTCTAACAGCACTTAGTTTCTAAATAGTAGCTAGCAAATAACTGAGTTTTGAAAAGGCCGAGATCGAGAGATCTCGGCCTTCTTGTTTTGGATCGAATTCTCAACTTTTGCGATCGTAGTTTGCAAAATGATTTTGTGGATAACTCTGTGATAAATTTATTCGTCAGTTGTCTAAAAGCAGGGTGTAGTAAGGCTTTGAGCGTGTTTTTTGAGTGGGGATATGTTTTAGTTAACCCACAGTTAGATCAGGATCATCACTACATGTTGTGGATCTATTTTTCCAAAGGCACTTTATTCACGCAATTCACAGATTTATCCACAAATGGTGTAAAAGTGATCGCTGGTGGATAACCTTATTAAGTGGATGTGATTGTTAGCCTTGGGATAGGTTACAATGGCAGCAAAGTAAATCAGTATAAAAAGAGAAAGTCATGGACCAGTTTAAACATATCGACGTGCAAGGTGCTCAGGCCCTTATTGAACAAGGCCAAGCTCGACTTGTTGATATCCGCGACCCGCAATCTTTCGCGGTTGCTCACTCAAAAACCGCTTACCACCTAACAAACGACACTATGGTCTCGTTTATGGATGAGGTGGAGTTTGAACAACCTATCTTGGTAATGTGTTATCACGGCATTAGTAGCCAAGGTGCGGCACAATATTTAGTGAACCAAGGTTTTGA
>NZ_LWEH01000295.1 GCF_001635455.1 Vibrio sp. HI00D65 | reverse complement strand
TTCTTAATTATGCAGAGGGATTTAAGCTGGTTGAACTAGAGCGAGTGCCTTACGAGAGACCTCATGGGCTGCTTTGGTTAGGTTCTGCTTCTCTAGTGCATCTGATAGGTACCCGTAATCTGATACATTTGAGCGTAGTGCCAGAGCCTTCTCGAAGTGGTTTTGTGCTTCTGCCCAGTTCTGTTCTCTTAAGTAGAACTGAGCTAATGCACTGTGTGCTTCTGCATTATTGCTATCTTTGCTGATAGCGCGCTCTAACATAACAACCACTGGGTGGTGATCAGCAAGATTCAGCTCTGGAAGTAGCATGTAGAGCTCGTTTGAACCTGTTTTAGCAATGTTCTCTTTGATAACTGTAAAAGCTTCTGCATCGGCTTTACGGGCGATCAGTTGTTTTACGAAACAAGAGACAAGGTGTGAGCTTTGCTTTTGTTTTCTTGGAAGCTTGTTCCAGTGACTGATTAAGCCTTCGCTGCCTTGCTGTTGTGCTACATCGTGAAGTAAACCACATTGTGCTTTCTGCTCTAATTCACTTTGTTCTTCTGCCGTTAGAAGCTTGTTCTTAGAGAGCTTAGGGGTTAGTTCCAGCAATGGTTGCCATAACTTAAGCTGCATGTAGGTCGCTTTTAGTAAGCCCAGGACTGCAGTGTTGTTTGGGTGTGAACCTTTTAAGCTAGAAAGAGTATCGAAAGCCGCTTCATAGTTTGATTCACTGATTTGCTGTTTCGCTTTTGTTAGCTCTACTGCCAGTAGCGAATCATCTTGTTGGCTAGCTAGTTCGATGTATTTATCACGTTCAGCGGTATTCCCTTGCTCATGTGCGGCTTGAGAAGCCACTAGGTAACAAAGCAGAGGCATGTCGTGGTGGTTAGCCCAACGTGTGACTTTCTTCTCTGCACCTTTCCAATCACCTTCAAGAAGTTTGATGATGCCTTCATTGGTGTAGCGGCGAGAGCGCTTTAGTTTACGAACACTGAACCAATTCCAAGTTGTTGAACTTGCATAAATTAGCTTTTTAAATAGGTACTCTAGGCCGAATAGTGCCGCTAAAAGTGCAATCACAAAGATCGCCAGAGTGGTCACACTCATCTCAATGGTCTTATTGGCAATTGATATCAGCACATAGCCCTGTTGACCTGAAAATTGAGTGCCGACAAATAGACCTGCACCCAGAACGAGGAAAAGAAAGATTAAACGAATCATTATTTCTCCTCCGAGGTCATTACCGTAACCTCACGGCGTAGACGTTCACGAATCACATCAGACAACTGGATCTGAGACTCAAGTTTCACTGGGTATTTAACAGTGATGTTTTGCTCGCTTAGCTGTTTGATAGCCTTCTCAAACTCGATAACTGAATTGTCATCTTGGTTTAGGTACGACTTAGACCACTCGTTAGCTGTCTTTAGAGCTGCGCTATAAACTTCACCTTGCTCTTTGTAGACTGCGCGAATTGCGGTTTCCAGTTTACCTTTGATGTTTTCGCGCAGGTAGAAGTGCTGTTCTGGGGATAGTAGAGGGATAACCTCGCCATCTCGGCTACGGAAAGTGATGAAGTTTTCTGAGAAGTCTTTCATCGACGTCATCAGGTTGCTTTGCCAATCATTGATGTCTTGAGATACGGCTTTTTTCTCGACGACTTCAGCCTCAGGAAGAATCGCATTCGCCAGAGGTAGCTTATCGACTTGTTGCTGAAGGCTCGTGATACGTAGGACTAAGCCATCGCGGTCGATCAGAGGGATAGTACGAAGCTTAGTGATGTCATTAGTCATAGACTGACGCAATGATACTAGGCTTGGATCGTTAAGTGCAGCGATACGCTGATCGGCACTTTCCATTAGTTTGGTTGCGCTAACCGCATCATGCTCAAGGAATAGTTTACGACCAGCTAGTTTTACTAAGTAATCAGCTTCCGCAAGCAGCCAGTCATTTGGACGACGACCTTTCACATCGGCTACCGCTAGCTGTAGACTTTGAATGCTCTTTTGTTGTTGAGATTGTACAACCTGAGTTTTCTCTACCGCATGTGACGCTTCTTGGATAGTCTCTTGCTTGATAGCTTGCAGGTCTTTATTTACAGCAGATTGGGTATTTTGTAGCTGGGCTTGAAG